>NZ_JAHDJU010000008.1:0-1318 GCF_018531185.1 Bowmanella yangjiangensis | reverse complement strand
CTTCAAGCTGCAGAAAAAATACGGCCCCATCTATTCCTTTCGTATGGGTACCAAGACCACGGTGATGGTGGGCCACCACCAGCTGGCCAAGGAGGTGCTTGTCAAGAAAGGCAAGGAATTCTCTGGGCGGCCCCAAGTGGTGACTCTGGACATCCTGTCTAACAACCGAAAGGGCATCGCCTTCGCAGACCATGGTGCCAACTGGCAGCTGCACAGGAAGCTGGTACTGGCCACCTTTGCACTGTTCAAGGATGGCGACCAGAGGCTAGAGAAGATCATTTGTCAGGAAAACAGTTTACTGTGTGATTTCCTGGCCACCCAGAATGGGCAGTCCATAGACTTGTCCTTTCCTCTCTTCCTGGCGGTGACCAACATAATCTGCTTGATCTGCTTCAACTCCTCCTACAAGAATGGAGATCCCGCTCTGAGGATCATAAAGAATTACAACGACGGCATCTTGGATTCTTTGGGAGTGGATAATATGGTAGACATATTCCCCGGGTTGAAGATTTTCCCCAACAAAATCGTGGAAAAAATGAAGAACTGTGTTAAAATGCGAGATGAGTTGCTGAAAGACATCCTTAGAAAATGTAAGGAGAACTTCAGCAGCGACTCCATCACCAACCTGCTGGACATACTGATCCAAGCCAAGATGAACTTGGACAATAACAACACTACCTCAGACCGGGACCCAAAACTGCTTTCAGATGAACACATTCTCACCACCGTAGGGGACATCTTTGGGGCCGGCGTAGAGACCACCACGTCTGTGGTGAAATGGACTGTGGCCTTCTTGCTACACAATCCTCAGTTGCAGAAGAAGATCCAGGAGGAAATTGACCAGAATGTAGGTTTCGGCCGCACACCAACTATGAGTGACCGGAACCAGCTCCTCTTGCTGGAGGCCACCATCCGAGAGGTGCTCCGCATCCGGCCTGTGGCCCCCACGCTCATCCCCCACAAGGCTGTCGTTGATTCCAGCATTGGCGAGTTTGCCATTGACAAGGGCACAAGCGTCATCATCAATCTGTGGGCACTGCATCACAGTGAGAAGGAGTGGCACCGGCCAGACCAGTTCCTGCCGGAGCGCTTCTTGGACCCTACAAAGAGTCAGCTCATCTCTCCATCGCTAAGTTACTTGCCCTTCGGAGCAGGACCCCGCTCTTGCCTAGGCGAGACCCTGGCCCGCCAGGAGCTCTTCCTCGTCATGTCCTGGTTGCTGCAAAGGTTTGACCTGGAGGCCCCGGATGGTGGGCAGCTGCCTTCCCTGGAGGGCAACCCCAAGATGGTCTTTCTGATCGACGCTTTCAAAGTGAAG
>NZ_JAHDJU010000007.1:0-5298 GCF_018531185.1 Bowmanella yangjiangensis | reverse complement strand
ATCCAATCGGATAGCCCTTCTTCGTATTGGGAGCCTGGCGGTGTGCTACTCTCACATGGGGAGACCCCACACTACCATCGCCGCTGTTACGTTTCACTTCTGAGTTCGGAATGGAGTCAGGTGGTTCCGTAACGCTATGGCCGCCAGGCAAAACTGGTGACAATTTGGGACAAGCATCAGTGATGAGTTCTCATCACCGGATAAAGAATTCTGTAGCGTCTATTGGTTTAAGATGGCTGGCCATCACAACGTCACTTGGGCGTTGTATGGTTAAGCCTCACGGGCAATTAGTACAGGTTAGCTTAACGCCTTACAACGCTTCCACACCCTGCCTATCAACGTTCTAGTCTTGAACAACCCTTTAGAGAGCTTAAAGCTCTAGGGATGACTCATCTTGGGGCTCGCTTCCCGCTTAGATGCTTTCAGCGGTTATCGATTCCGAACGTAGCTACCGGGCAATGCGATTGGCATCACAACCCGAACACCAGCGGTTCGTCCACTCCGGTCCTCTCGTACTAGGAGCAGCTCCCCTCAATCATCCAGCGCCCACGGCAGATAGGGACCGAACTGTCTCACGACGTTCTAAACCCAGCTCGCGTACCACTTTAAATGGCGAACAGCCATACCCTTGGGACCGACTTCAGCCCCAGGATGTGATGAGCCGACATCGAGGTGCCAAACACCGCCGTCGATATGAACTCTTGGGCGGTATCAGCCTGTTATCCCCGGAGTACCTTTTATCCGTTGAGCGATGGCCCTTCCATACAGAACCACCGGATCACTATGACCTACTTTCGTACCTGCTCGACGTGTCTGTCTCGCAGTTAAGCCGGCTTATGCCATTACACTAACCTCCTGATGTCCGACCAGGATTAGCCGACCTTCGTGCTCCTCCGTTACTCTTTGGGAGGAGACCGCCCCAGTCAAACTACCCACCAGACACTGTCCGCATCCCGGATTACGGGACAACGTTAGAACATCAAACATACAAGGGTGGTATTTCAAGGACGGCTCCACATCATCTGGCGACAATGCTTCAAAGCCTCCCACCTATCCTACACATGTAGGGTCAATGTTCAGTGCCAAGCTGTAGTAAAGGTTCACGGGGTCTTTCCGTCTAGCCGCGGGTACACCGCATCTTCACGGCGATTTCAATTTCACTGAGTCTCGGGTGGAGACAGCGTGGCCATGGTTACACCATTCGTGCAGGTCGGAACTTACCCGACAAGGAATTTCGCTACCTTAGGACCGTTATAGTTACGGCCGCCGTTTACCGGGGCTTCGATCAAGAGCTTCGCCTAAGCTAACCCCATCAATTAACCTTCCGGCACCGGGCAGGTGTCACACCCTATACGTCTTCTTTCGAATTAGCAGAGTGCTGTGTTTTTAATAAACAGTCCCAGCCACCTGGTCACTGCGACCCCCAGACGCTTACGGAGCAAGTCCTTCACGTCCAGGGGCGTACCTTCTCCCGAAGTTACGGTACTATTTTGCCGAGTTCCTTCACCCGAGTTCTCTCAAGCGCCTTGGTATTCTCTACCTGACCACCTGTGTCGGTTTGGGGTACGGTCAGTGTTATCATAAGTTTAGAGGCTTTTCCTGGAAGCAGAGCATCTGCAACTTCACCACCGTAGTGGCTCGTCTCGTGTCTCAGCCTTAGCATTCCGGATTTACCTAAAATGCCAGCCTACGCACTTTCACCTGGACAACCAACGCCAGGCCTGCATAGCTTTCTCCGTCCCCCCATCACTGATAACACCGGTACGGGAATATTAACCCGTTTCCCATCGACTACGCATTTCTGCCTCGCCTTAGGGGCCGACTTACCCTGCCCTGATTAGCATGGGACAGGAAACCTTGGTCTTCCGGCGAGGGGGTTTTTCACCCCCTTTATCGTTACTCATGTCAGCATTCGCACTTGTGATACCTCCAGCAAACCTCCCGGTTCACCTTCAACGGCTTACACAACGCTCCCCTACCCAGCATACTAAGTATGCTGCCGCAGCTTCGGTGTCTAGTTTGAGCCCCGTTACATCTTCCGCGCAGACCGACTCGACTAGTGAGCTATTACGCTTTCTTTAAAGGGTGGCTGCTTCTAAGCCAACCTCCTAGCTGTCTGTGCCTTTCCACATCGTTTCCCACTTAACTAGAACTTTGGGACCTTAGCTGGCGGTCTGGGTTGTTTCCCTCTTCACGACGGACGTTAGCACCCGCCGTGTGTCTCCCGGATAGTACTCTACGGTATTCGGAGTTTGCATGGGGTTGGTAAGTCGGGATGACCCCCTAGCCCAAACAGTGCTCTACCCCCGTAGGTATTCGTCCGAGGCGCTACCTAAATAGCTTTCGGGGAGAACCAGCTATCTCCCGGTTTGATTGGCCTTTCACCCCCAGCCACAGGTCATCCCCGCCTTTTTCAACAGGCGTGGGTTCGGTCCTCCAGTTGATGTTACTCAACCTTCAACCTGCCCATGGCTAGATCACCGGGTTTCGGGTCTATACCTTGCAACTAAGCGCCCAGTTAAGACTCGCTTTCGCTACGGCTCCCCTATGCGGTTAACCTCGCTACAAAATATAAGTCGCTGACCCATTATACAAAAGGTACGCAGTCACACCACGAAGGTGCTCCCACTGCTTGTACGTATACGGTTTCAGGTTCTATTTCACTCCCCTCACAGGGGTTCTTTTCGCCTTTCCCTCACGGTACTGGTTCACTATCGGTCAGTTAGGAGTATTTAGCCTTGGAGGATGGTCCCCCCATATTCAAACAGGATAACACGTGTCCCGTCTTACTCGTTTTCACAATACTAGACCTTCGTGTACGGGGCTATCACCCGCTACGGCCACACTTTCCAGAGTGTTCCACTAATCTTGATATTGCTTAAGGGCTGGTCCCCGTTCGCTCGCCGCTACTAAGGGAATCTCGGTTGATTTCTTTTCCTCGGGGTACTTAGATGTTTCAGTTCTCCCGGTTAGCCTCATATACCTATGTATTCAGTATATGATAGTGTGCAAGCACACTGGGTTTCCCCATTCGGACATCTGTGGCTCAAATGCGTTTTATCAGCTCACCACAGCTTTTCGCAGATTTACACGTCCTTCATCGCCTCTAACTGCCTAGGCATCCACCGTATACGCTTAGTCACTTAACCATACAACCCCAAATCACGTCGTAATTTGTGTCATACAGCCAGCAACCATCTTGTTTCTCTTTCGAGAATACCAATGACGCTACATACAATCGCTAAATTCGCTTTCGCTTATTTAGCTGGATGTTTTCTTTATCAGCTTGTCCAAATTGTTAAAGAACAGTTAAGGTTTAAAAAACCTTAATCAATCCACACTCTAAAGTGCACATTCATTAAGGCTGTCTTCCTTAGCAACGAGCTTATCAGTATCTGTCTCACCCTCTATCAAATAGAGTGGTGGAGCTAAGCGGGATCGAACCGCTGACCTCCTGCGTGCAAGGCAGGCGCTCTCCCAGCTGAGCTATAGCCCCATGATTGGTGGGTCTGAGTAGACTTGAACTACCGACCTCACCCTTATCAGGGGTGCGCTCTAACCACCTGAGCTACAGACCCAATATCTTGCTCGTTCTTCTTGGCAACAAAACAATCTGTGTGAACACTACGCTAACAAGCGCAGCTCTTTTCGTAAGGAGGTGATCCAACCGCAGGTTCCCCTACGGTTACCTTGTTACGACTTCACCCCAGTCATGAAACACAAAGTGGTAATCGCCCTCCCGAAGGTTAAGCTAACTACTTCTTTTGCATCCCACTCCCATGGTGTGACGGGCGGTGTGTACAAGGCCCGGGAACGTATTCACCGCAGTATGCTGACCTGCGATTACTAGCGATTCCGACTTCATGGAGTCGAGTTGCAGACTCCAATCCGGACTACGACGAGCTTTAAGGGATCCGCTCCACCTCGCGGTCTCGCTTCCCTCTGTACTCGCCATTGTAGCACGTGTGTAGCCCTACTCGTAAGGGCCATGATGACTTGACGTCGTCCCCACCTTCCTCCGGTTTGTCACCGGCAGTCTCCTTAGAGTGCCCAACTTAATGCTGGCAACTAAGGACAAGGGTTGCGCTCGTTGCGGGACTTAACCCAACATCTCACGACACGAGCTGACGACAGCCATGCAGCACCTGTCTCACAGGTCCCGAAGGCACCAAGGTATCTCTACCAAGTTCTGTGGATGTCAAGAGTAGGTAAGGTTCTTCGCGTTGCATCGAATTAAACCACATGCTCCACCGCTTGTGCGGGCCCCCGTCAATTCATTTGAGTTTTAACCTTGCGGCCGTACTCCCCAGGCGGTCTACTTATCGCGTTTGCTGCGCTACCCACGACTTAAAGCCACAGACAGCTAGTAGACAGCGTTTACGGCGTGGACTACCAGGGTATCTAATCCTGTTCGCTACCCACGCTTTCGCACATGAGCGTCAGTCTTTGGCCAGGGGGCCGCCTTCGCCACTGATGTTCCTCCAGATCTCTACGCATTTCACCGCTACACCTGGAATTCCACCCCCCTCTCCAAGACTCTAGACTGCCAGTTCTAAATGCAATTCCCAGGTTGAGCCCGGGGCTTTCACATCTAGCTTAACAATCCGCCTGCGTGCGCTTTACGCCCAGTAATTCCGATTAACGCTCGCACCCTCCGTATTACCGCGGCTGCTGGCACGGAGTTAGCCGGTGCTTCTTCTGTGGGTAACGTCACAGCTGATGGGTATTAACCACCAACCTTTCCTCCCCACTGAAAGTGCTTTACAACCCGAAGGCCTTCTTCACACACGCGGCATGGCTGGATCAGGCTTGCGCCCATTGTCCAATATTCCCCACTGCTGCCTCCCGTAGGAGTCTGGGCCGTGTCTCAGTCCCAGTGTGGCTGATCTTCCTCTCAGAACAGCTAGAGATCGTCGCCTTGGTGAGCCTTTACCCCACCAACTAGCTAATCTCACTTAGGCCTCTCTCTTGGCAGGAGCCGAAGCCCCCTTTGGTCTTGCGACATCATGCGGTATTAGCAGTCGTTTCCAACTGTTGTCCCCCTCCAAGAGGCAAGTTCCTAAGCATTACTCACCCGTCCGCCGCTCGTCACCCAAGGAGCAAGCTCCTCTGTGCTACCGCTCGACTTGCATGTGTTAGGCCTGCCGCCAGCGTTCAATCTGAGCCATGATCAAACTCTTCAATTAAATATAAATCATGAATTTCTTGAGCCGACACTCGTTAACGAGTGCCCACACAGATTGTCTCGTTGCTAATTGTTAAAGAACAGTGCCTTATCAGGCGGCTTAAGTGAGGCTT
>NZ_JAHDJU010000006.1:0-68404 GCF_018531185.1 Bowmanella yangjiangensis | reverse complement strand
ATTCCGAACTCAGAAGTGAAACGTAACAGCGGCGATGGTAGTGTGGGGTCTCCCCATGTGAGAGTAGCACACCGCCAGGCTCCCAATACGAAGAAGGGCTATCCGATTGGATGGCCCTTTTTTATTGCGCGCGATTTACCCGCTGTACCCTTCACCGTTGTCTCGCAACATCAGACGGGTAGCCCTTCTTCAAGAAAGTGCTAACGTACCAATTCCACGGTCTGGCTGAATAACAATACCCTTCAGGCTCAAACGCTCGTCCTTATATAATGAACAGTACTCGGCAGCAGTTGCTGCATCCTAGTAGATAACGGGCTCTTTCAGTAAAACATCCATTTTCCTTGTTTGGAGTAATCCTCTGTGTAGTGCTTCGTTCTAAGTTATTTGGGTGCTCCACTTCCTGAGTTACAGGCTGCCTAGCTCTTAGTCTTTTCTAACTGTTGAAGGTTAATCTTGGTTGCTGTGTCCAATCTTCACTAGAATCAAGCTTTCAACTAAGCGTATGCGAAACAAAAGTTAAGCGAATAGGATTTTTCTAAATGAACGTTTAATAATGCTAACTTTATCCAATGCATATGAGACTTGGGTTTCTGAGCAGATGTCTCTGCGTGATAGACAGTTTCATTTATGTCTCTACGCTTCTGATTTTGAAAATAACACACGAAGTTCATTGGAATAAAAAAGCCCAGCTTAGGGCTGGGCTTCTGCTTAAACTTAATGTTATTGCCAGTTTAACTGGGCTTCCTTGTGATACTGGATGTTTAGTTGGTCAAGATGGCCGCGAAGTTCTGACAGTCGGCCAGTAAACTGCTCATAGTTGCGTTGCGCTTGTGGTGTCCAGGAAACCTCAGCAATAGCAGCCAGACGGGGCCAGTTTCTGTTATCTGCAGTTGCTTCGTCACGGACAAGCTCAGACCACATTGCTCCCTCTACACCTACTGCTTGGGCATAGTTTTCGGGCGTTAAGCTATATACCCTTTCTAGAGGAACGCCTTCTTTAGCACACCAGGTATAGGTTTCCGGTTGCCCGTTATAGTTACCATGATCAAGGTAGGTATAACTGCAGGGCGAAAGTACCAAATGAATACCCTTATCCAAGGCTGGCTGAATATCGTAGTTATCGTTCCATAACTGCAATAACGAGCTAGGACGAATATCTCCCTTTGACGCTTCTTCCCAGGCTAATACTTCACGATCCAAAGAGGCAACAATCTTATCTACCTGGGTGATAAATCCGGCGAAACTGGCTTTCTCCTCATTCAGTACTTCATCTCCGCCTATATGCAGATACTTGGAGGGGAAAATCGCAGCTACTTCTGTTAGCACTTCTTCCACAAAGCGGTAGGTCAGATCAGGCTTCTCGCTAGTGCATAGTGCGCTAAAGCCAACGCAGGTTCCTTCATAAAGACCTAGCCTAGCGTCTCCTACCATGTCTTTGCACTGGTTCTGAACCGGACTTTCTGTCACATAACCACATGCGAGCTCGTTGTAAGAGGCTATCGCTGCCTGGGTGTGGCCAGGTAAGTCGATCTCAGGAATGATTTCAACTTGATGCTGGGCTGCAAATTCAACCAATTCCCGCATCTGTTCCTGAGTGTAGTATCCACCAGGGCCACCGCCCACTTGGGTTGAGCCTCCTACCGTCGCTAGCTTAGGCCAGCTTTTAATTTCCAGTCGCCATCCCTGGTCATCGGTTAAATGCAGATGCAGTTTGTTAAGTTTGAAACTAGCCATCCGCTCGACATGTTGCTTCAGATAATCAAGGCTCTGGAAGTTACGGGCGACATCCAACATGCTGCCTCGCCATTCATATTGGGGCTGGTCCTCGATGCGAATATGCGGCAGAACATACTGTTCTTGTGCTTTAGCTGGTAATAACTGACGCAGGCTCTGTACTCCGTAAAATAGTCCTGCGTCGTTTGCAGCCTTAATCTCGATACCTTGGTTTATAGCTAACTGGTACCCTTCATCACCTAGGGTCAGGGAAGGATCGATCACCAACCTGATGACAGCGCTGTCATTTTCGCCCTGCTTAATACCTAGCTGTGAGAGCAAAGCAGAAATGGCAGCTGCGCTATCTGGTGCATTGTCATCGGTAATCAGTTTAACGCTACCTGAAAAAGTAAAGTGACCAGCAGATTGCGTAATTGAGGTGGGGTAGGGCACTAAGTTTATTTGTGTATTTGCTACCTCGCTCACCGCTTGACCGGTTGCAGGTGCCTCATCATTTTGACAAGCCACGAGCAACACCGACATGGCAACGACTAACGTTCTTTTAATCATAATGACTACTAGCCTCAGTTGTTAGAAATTAGGTTTGCTATTCAAGCAGTTATATTTGAATAACGAATTTATTAAAGATTTTTTACACTACAGCAGGCTGTCTTTTAGTCAATGTATTTGAACGGATTTGTTATGCCTTCTGCCCATTGTCAAAAAATTACTGCATAGGTGGCCGGTCACTTACTCTCTGATAAGCGCGTAAGCCAAAGCTCGGCAACATCGCGAGCAGATGGTCGAAAATATCTGACTGAATGCCTTCATAGTTCACCCAGTTCTTGTCGGCACTAAAGCAATAGATCTCTAGTGGTAATCCTAGTTCTGTCGGTGCAAGCTGGCGCACCATTAAGGTCATATCTTGATTGATCTTCGGGTGATTCTGCAGATATCTAACCATATAGGCCCTGAAGGTACCTATGTTAGTCAGGCGCCTGGCGTTTAGTAGATCCTGCTCTGTGATGCTGTTGTCTTGATTGTATTTGGCAAGCTCACGCTTTTTTTCACTGATGTAATCTTTGATAAAGCGGATTTTTTCCCAATTATCCAGCATATCCTGGTCACAGAAACGTACACTTTGAATATCTATGTTTATGGCCCTTTTTATTCTGCGGCCGCCAGATTCTTGCATGCCCCGCCAGTTTTTGACCGAGTCTCCAATTAGCGCATAGGTGGGTACCGTTGATATGGTGTTGTCCCAGTTGCGCACTTTAACCGTTGTAAGTCCCAGTTCTAAAACTGTGCCGTCCGCGCCATACTTAGGCAATTCTATCCAGTCACCGTTATTTACCATGCGGTTAGCAACGATCTGTACACCCGCTACAAAGCCGAGAATGGTGTCACGGAATACCAACAAGAGTATGGCGGCCGCTGCACCTAAGCCCGACATGATCAGGACTGGCGACTTTTCCAATAAGTTGGAAACAATCAGTATGATGGCGATAAGCGCAAGCGTGAGCTTGCCGACCTGAATAAAACCCGTAATAGGCACACGTTGAGCCAGTCTGGACGAGTCGTAAATATCCTCTATGGTGTTAAGCACAGCGCTCATCACCATGACAGTTGTTAGTAGGATATAAATGAAAGCCAGTTTCTGTAGTAATGCTAACAGCAGTGGAGCGTGGGCGAACAGCAATGGGCAAAGTACATAAAGCAACACCCCTGGAACAAGGTGCGCGCCACGCCGGAAAAAGTGATGCCGTTGTAATTCATCATCCCAAGTCGCCTTGGTTGCGAGAATCAGGCGGGCTAGTTTGCCACTAAACAAACGTCGGGTGATCTTAAAAGCTAACCAACAAACTCCTAACAGAATCAACACAGAGAAGAGTGTAAAAAGCGGTGAGCCGGAATTAATCTCTATGCCCCATTTGCTGGCGCTATCTAAAATTAACTGGCTGATTTGTGTTGGCTTCTCTTTCATTTAGCTATCGTCCCTTAGTTGTTGGATAAGGCTATCCTTGTCCTGCCAAAGCTGATTAAGCCAGCCTTGAAATTGGGCTCGGAAAATATCGTCTTCTTGGTAATTACCAACCAATTGCCTTGCCAAAGGAATGGCTTTGGCTCTCAGTACCACCTTGGTTAACCTGCCACATAACATGTCCATCATGACATGTTTGCTATTGTGGGGGTAAATCAATGTAACATCGATAATGTCATCAAACAGGTTACCCATTGAAGCCAAGGTAAAAGCTACCCCCCCAGCTTTTGGTGATAACAGGTGGGTGTATGGACTGGCCTTAGTTCGATGCTTTTGCTCGGTAAAGCGTGTCCCTTCTACGAAATTAATAACCGTAGTCGGAATCGTGCTGAACTTCTCACAGGACTTCCTGGTTGCTTCCAGGTCTTTACCTTTAAGGTGAGGATACTTGGCAATAAACTCGGCGTTGTAGCGACGCATAAAGGGCATGTCTAAAGCCCAGGCGCCAAGCCCAATAAAAGGCATCCAAATAAGTTCTTGTTTGATAAAAAACTTTGTTGCGGGAATACGTCCACATGAAAAGTGCATCAGTAATATGATATCCAGCCAACTAATATGGTTGGCCATAACCAAGTACCAGCCATCCTGTCTGAGGTTGCCCTCTATCTCGTAATCCCATTCAACCCTGTTAAACAGATTTATCAGCCACACGCCGCATATCGCAAATCCCCTCAGCGCAGCGTTCAGTAACCGGTTTAGCAAGTGAGTCAAACTTTGGACTGGACTGATAAGCTTAATAATACCGAGTAGGATAATAAGCGAACCCCAACCCATGAGATTGAAGATCTGCAGCAAAGCGTGAAAAGGCAACAGCAATAAGCCGGGTAACATACTCAGCATTGTTGGCCTGCCGCTAACTGCTTAAGCGCGTTATCTTTATCCTGCCAGCGCTGGTTAAGCCATTGCTGAAACTCTTGTCGTTGCTCGGCGTTGTCAAAATAATTGGCCGGCATCAGGTTCTCTAAAGGCATAACGTTTACGCGAACCTGGATCTGTTTAACCTTGCCGCACACGAAATCCCAGAAGCTGGGTATACCTTGCGGATAATGGATGGTTACATCAAGCAGCTTGTGCAACTTGTCACCCATGGCATTAAGCACAAAGGCAATGCCTCCAGCTCTTGGCAACAATAAGTACTGGTAAGGGCTGGCTTGTGAGCGGAGTTTGCATGGCGTTAAACGGGTACCTTCAACAAAGTTCATGATACTCACAGGAATGTGGCTGAATTTCTCACAAGCGCGCTGTGTGGTTTCGAGATCCTTACCCTTTAAGTGTGGGTGTTTCTCCAGAAAACTGCGCTTATAACGACGCATAAAGGGAAAATCTAATGCCCACCAGGCTAGCCCCAAAAAAGGCACCCACAGTAGTTCTTTTTTAAGGAAAAATTTAAGGAAGGGAATGCGTCCGCTGAATACTCGTTGTAAGACCAGGATGTCGACCCAAGACTGATGATTAGCAATCACCAGATACCATTCTTTACGTTTTAGCCCTTCCAGCCCTTGAACATCCCATTTTACCCGGCTGCTGAGGTTTTGGTTAAGTGTATTAACCTTAACCCAATTAGATGCACAACCATCTAACCAACGACTTAGTGCACGTTGCCACGGAGCGATGGGAATAAGCTTGAGCACTGACAGCAACATAATGGGTACAAACCAGAACAGGGTGTTCAGGGTATAACCAACTATCGATAACACGCCTATAAAATTTCGCCACATTTGATATTGCCTTAGACCGAATAAGCAACGTATTTTATGCGCACCCTCGTTATATCTCAAAGTTAATCCAGGCAGGCCAATGAGTCAGGCAGAAGCAGCAGTAACAAAATTTAACTGGCAACGTGCCGTCATCAAAGTAGGGAGTGCGCTTATAGCCCCGGATGGCGCCGGCTGCAGAACCGAATATTTGCTGGCGCTGGCTCAGTTTATTAATGCCAGCCGTCGCCAGGGCAAGGAGATCGTGCTGGTGTCGTCCGGCGCGGTCGCCGCTGGCCGGAATGCAATGAGTGCCGAGCAGAAGCCAACCCTGGCGCAAAAGCAGGCAATGGCGGCTGTAGGACAGACTCGAATGATGGCCAATTGGGCCCGTTTATTCGATTTCCCTACGGCACAGATTCTACTGACACATGGTGACATTCGAGATCGCGACCGCTATTTGAATATAAAAAGCACCATACGTGAGTTGCTGGCGCATCAGATTCTACCCATAGTCAATGAGAATGACTCGGTAGCCACTGAGGAGCTGAAATTTGGTGATAACGATAACTTAGGTGCCTTAGTCGCGCTGGTTGCTGATGCCGATACCCTGATTATCTGTACCGATGTGGACGGCTTGTATGACGCTGATCCCCGAAGCAACCCCCAGGCTAGACTGTTGACCTCGGTTGAGTCGGTGAGCAAAGAAATAATGGCGTTGGCCGGTGGCAGTGGTTCGTCGGTAGGAACTGGTGGTATGCAAACCAAGCTACAGGCTGCCCAAAAAGCCAGTGCTAATGGCATTCAAACCTTAATAGTGAATGGCTACAAGGCGGCCGCTTTTGAGGCTCTCTCTAAAGGTTTGGTGCCTGGTACGCTGTTTTCTCCTGCTCTGTCGCGAAGCGGGGCAAAAAAGCAATGGTTGCGGCACAGTCTGAAGGCCAAAGGCAAACTCCATATTGATGCAGGAGCAAAGCAGGCCCTTATTCAGCGCGGGGCATCCTTATTACCTGTCGGAGTCTCGTCTGTCGAAGGTCAGTTCGCCGCTGGCGACGCGGTGGAAATCTGTTTTGAAAATGATTTGCTGGCGATTGGTTTGAGTTTGTTCAGCGCCAGTGAACTCAGCAAAATTAAAGGTTTGCAAAGCCAGCAATTGGAAACTGTACTTGGTTATGCTGGCCATGAGGAGGTCGTGCATCGTGACGACCTGGTGCTGCTCTGAGTTATCAAAGCAGCGACCAAAGCTTGTAGCCACTAAGCCCGCAAAGAAACAACACAACCGCAGCGCCAGCGAGATTGGCTAAGTGACTATTAACATGATTTGCCAACAAGGCTTTGCGGTTCATTAACCATAATAAATACAGCGCCACCACAGGTAGCAGCAAGCCGTTGGTGGCCTGGGCAAATAAAATGATGGCCAAGGGACTCATGGAGAGGCTGGCGCCGATGACCCCGCATAGCAAAATGGCGAGCAATACCAGTCTAAAGGGACGTGAGCGCAGATCGGTTGACCAGCCCAGCATGCCACACACAGCATAAGCCCCAGCCAAGGGAGCGGTAATGGCACTGGTTAATCCGGCGGCAAACAGGCCTGTAGCAAAGAAAACCTGTGCAGCAGAACCTAACAAAGGTTCCAGCTGATTTGCCATGCTGGCAGCATTGTTGGGGGTGCCGGCCAGGGCATTGCCGTAAAAGGTTGCACTGGCCGTAGCCACTATCGCCAGGGTTATCAACCCGCCTAAACCAATTGACAGGCCATTATCAGCATTCATGCCGGGAAGGTCTTTCTGCCAGTCAGTGCTGTTGCGTTTGGCCATTAAACTAGCATGCAAGAATAGATTGTAGGGCACGATAGTGGTGCCTATCAGCGCCAGCAAGGTAGTCAGCGAGCCATCCGGGATCTGCGGTATAACCAGTCCGGATAACAAGGCCGCAGGGTCTGGGCGGGACAAAAACATGGTAGTGATAAAGACGATGCTCATCATAATGACAAGTCCCATCAGCACCTTTTCCAACACATTGTGTTTGCCGCTGTATAACAGCAGCGCGGCAATGCCTGCGAGCAATAAGGCCCAAAGTTGTACTGAACCTGAAAATATGGCATTCAGGCCCAGGGCTGCTCCGGTAAGATTTCCAGCCTCATAAGCGGCACTGCCTATGCCTATAGCGCTGACAACTAAAAAGGCACTTAAATAGCGGGGTATGCCAACGGGGAGTTGCGACCTGAGTGATTCAGCCAACCCTTGACCTGTTGCTAAGCCCAGTTTAGCTGCCATGCCCTGCAAAATAATGGTCGCAATCACGGCAAATAATAATACCCAGAGCAAACTAAAACCAAAATTGGCGCCCGCCAGACTGGCGGTGGTAATAGTGCCGGGGCCGATAAAGGCTGCGGTGATCAGTAAACCTGGGCCAAATCGCATAGTACGCCTAGTCACGAAAGCAGAAGATGAGGGACAGAATAACAGGCTGGTGAGGGAAGGAAAGTCCGCCGGGTTGAGCTACACCCGGCAGGAGCAAGACATTAGAACAACGAGTCGCCCATACGCAGGGCCTTTTTCTTCATAGACACGTTTGCACTCAGTGAATCTTCCATATTACGAAAGTGCTTGGTGTTCTTGCCTTTGTCTTGAGCGAGAGAGTACAGCAACAGAAATACCACTACTGCAAAAAGTAACGTGAGCACGAGCATATACAAATCCTTTCAATACTGTATGCCGAAATACACTACGGCTGCATCAGCCTACCGACGCAGTATTCAACGAGTGTGAAAGTATAGTGAAGTTTTCACTAAACGGGCCGCAGATTTTACTCCTGACTGATGGTTTTTCAACCGGAAAAATCAATTAACTTCCAGCTTAATCTGGCTTGACTTGGCGTCGAGCCTGTCCATCGTTTGAAAGCTCGTCGAAAATTAGGGATGTCGTTAAATGCCATTTGTGCGGCAATATCCTCATTATTCAAACCTTTAACGTGCAGAAGATACAAGGCTTGCTGCCGGTTTACATCGTCCTGCAACTGCATAAAGCTGGTGCCGTGCTGTTTCAAACGGCGCTTCAGAGTGGCGGCACTGATGGCCAAAATGTCGGCCATGTCCTGGAGGTTGGTGCTTTTGTTGTGGAGTACGTTTTGGCGTATCACTTCAAGAAACCCTAAGCGTGGTGAACGTGCAGTTGAATGAAGTTGCTCTAATGCATGCCATTTCAAGGTTTGGCTTGCTTGGGGAAAGGTCTTTAACCAGTATTCCTGATCGAAGCGGATGCATAACAGCGGCTGTGAAAAACGTAACCTATAACCCAGATTTTCCTCAAATTCTTGAATGTAACGCGGTCGGGGAAAAGGAAAATCAAAATAGAAGGGAATACGCTGGCCTAGCAGCAAGCGGCTGGCTGAGACTAAAGCTGCGCAATATGTCTCAATCACAAATTGGAATTCGTTTCCGCAACCTATGGCATCGTCCAGTAGCAAAAAACATTGTTTTTGGTGATTGAATAAGCGTGCTTGAACAAAAGGAAATAGCTGCATTTTCACCAATGAAAATAGCCGGAATGCATCCCGTAGATTTTGGCTGTGCAGCAATAAATTCGCGGCCTGCGAGTAACTTCCCGGGAACAAGCGTCGGCCAAGCTGGAAGGCCGCATCTTTACCTGGCATTAGTTGTCTGGCATTTGCCATCAATCGCAGCATTTGTGCCGCGCTCAACAGTACTGTACCTGCTCTGATATCTTCATAAAAAATACCGGTGCCCCTTAGCAATTTGTTTCGGTCAACACCGCGGTTAGCCGCAAGGTCTATCAGGCTTGCAGCAAGCTGTTGAGCAGGAAAGTACTTGTCCTCCAAGGTAGCATAGGCCTTCACGGTTGGCTTAGCTCCCCTGCCTGCTAAGTTCCAACTGCCGGTTTAAACGCTGCAATAAGGGCTCTACCTGGTCGGTGTTTACCGCACTAACTAATGCACTGCTTAGTGTATGAAACACGGCTTCACCGGTGCCAAAAGTTTTAAAAGCAAAATGCCGTATCGATTCTTTGATTTGTGCGGACAATGTGATGGCAGTTGCACGGGGCGTATCTGGTAGCAGGATGATAAATCTATCCCCGGCGTAGCGGCAGACAAGATCGGATTGACGGATATTCATCAGGATCAACTCTGACATTTCGCGTAGCAGACGGTCGCCTTCCTGACTGCCATAACGACGATTGAACTGGTCAAAGTTGTCAATGTCCAGCATCAGCACAGACAGACTGTGGCTAGCTTGTAACTGTTTAGCTAAATGTTCTCGCAGGTAATCAGCGTCGTATAGTCTTGTTACCCAATCCACCTGATGATGCTGGCGGGACTGAGCTTCTCTGCGTCGGAGTTGCTCATTCAGGGTGAGTTGTTCCTGATGCCATTGATATAAAGCCCAGGTCATCATAATCATGCCAAAGGGCGCGGGAATGGACTCCACCACACTCAGCCAATGCCCGCTTGATTGCCGGATAAATTCATCCAACAAATCCAGTAAAGCGGAAAACATAAAGCAGCTTAGGCCAAGAACCAGCATGTCGGTGACGCGCCCGGGAGGGCGGCTGACAAACAGAAAAAACAACCAAACCAGGGTTAGAACCGCCACGCCACCTTCACCGATAATATCCAGCCAGGATATCTCCTGCCAGGTTTTGAGCTCCCCCTGAGAGACACTCAAGAGAATAGCGGACAGGGCAATACATAACACCAAGCCAATACGCTTGCTGTGAAATGGCAAAAGAGAGTAATTCATAATGTATCCGACGCCTGGGAAAGTCCGGATGCTAATTCATGTCCGGTGTGTAATGCAGGGTCATTTTGGCTCAGGCAGATGACACAAATATGATGGTCCAATTTGCATTAGAGCCTTGGGTGAGTTGAAGCCCCGCGGATTCACCTATGGGAAGGGGGTCATATCAGCTCAATTTGACTGTTTAAAAGCGTCAAACCCCCTGCCAACAGCAGGTGTGTCTGATTCTGATTGTCTGCTTGTCATAAATGCGTCATGCATAAAATTTAGCTTGCCTGCGACACCACTCACATCAATGAGGCTCGCAGATGAAAATATATAAAAGCAAAGTGGCGCTGGCCTGTATGGCGGCCATGATCAGTGCCCAGGCAATGGCTGAAGAAGGCAACTTGCTGGGACGTTTAGGTGACGCCAACAACAAAGCGTGGTTTGAAGGCGCCAGCATCCGTATTAAAGAACTCAATGTCAGCACTGTCACTAAAGGTGACGGATCGTTTCGCTTCAATGCCTTGCCTCCCGGTGACTATACCCTGGAAATTCGCTATCTGGGCGCCCCAAAAAGCGAACATAAAGTGCGTATTCTGGATGGTGAAACCCTACAGCAGCGCTTTAGCTTAGGGCTGAATGAGCCCAAACTGGATGAGTTGATTGTTTATGGGCAGCGCGCCGGGCAGGCCAACGCATTAAACATGCAACGCAGCGCCGACAACCTGAAATCCATTGTATCCAGCGATGCAATCGGACAATTTCCGGATCAGAATGCCGCCGAAGCGCTGCAACGTTTACCTGGATTATCCATTGAACGCGACCAAGGTGAAGGACGTTTTGTTGGCATTCGCGGCATCGACCCAAACCTCAACAATGTCACTATCAACGGCATGAATATTCCCTCGCCGGAAGCTGGTGTGCGCTCGGTGGCATTGGATGTGATCCCTTCTGAACTGATTGAAGGATTGGAAGTGACCAAGTCCGTGACATCCGATATGGATGCCGATGCGATTGGTGGTTCAGTGGAGGTGAAAAGCCTGAGTGCCTTTGACCGAGCTGGGCGTAGCGCCAGTCTAACGATGCAAGCCAGTCGCAACGAACTGCGCAGTGAAACCAGTCCCAAAGTGTCAGGTAGCTATACCGAGGTAATGGATTTTGCCGGATTACAGGATTCGCTAGGGGTGGCAGTGGCCTTATCCTGGTTTGATCGAGACTTCGGCTCAGACAATATTGAAAGCAATGGTGATGACGAAATTGAACAGCGCTTTTATCAGATTAACCGCAAACGCATAGGCGGCGCGCTGAACTTGGATTTTCGCCCGGACTTCGACAATCAGTATTATCTGCGTTCTTTATATAGCCGTTTTTCTGATGATGAATACCGTCAAGCCAATACCTTTACCTTCGATGGTGACGATTCAGAGATAGAACGCAGTAGTAAAGACAGGTATGAGAAACAGGAGATTCTGTCTTTTACTGCAGGTGGCGAGCATCAATTGCAACAATGGCACCTGAGCTACCAGCTTGGTTATGCCGAATCGTCAGAGGATGAACCTGCAGCCCTGTACTACAAATTCAAGGGTGACGGTTTTGCCATTAGTTCGGACTTTCAAGGGCAAATCCCTGTTTTAGAGCAGGATGATGCTGCCAAGTCACTGGCAAACTATGAAGTCGATGAAATCTCGTTTGAAGATAATTTATCTGAAGATAAAGAGCTGAGTTTTAAGCTGGATGTCAGTCATGACTTCGAGTTAGCGGGCCACTCGGCACAGTTCAAGTTTGGCGGTAAGTATCGAAGCAGGGAAAAACAAACCAATGCCAATATCTCTATCTACGATGGCGACTTTGATGCCTTAGAGGCAGCGCAGTTTTCCGCATCCACACCCGACTGGGGATTGGGCGACTTTGGCGAGGGTTTGAATCGCCAGGGGTTACGTAGCTACTTCAATGCCAACAGAAGCAATCTGGAGCTGGCAGAACTTGACTCTGAACTGGAGTCAAAAGGCGCGTCTTATCAGAGTGATGAGGACATCCTGGCCGCCTATCTGATGGGTAAAATAGATATCGACAACTTACGCGTGGTCGCAGGACTAAGATACGAGCAGACGGACTTCGCTACGCACGGCCAGCGGGTTGAGCTTATCGAAGATGAGCAGACTGACGAAGAAAAAGTGGTGAACAGCCCCTGGCAGGGCAAGCGAAACTATCACCACCTGCTACCTAGTTTGAATCTGCGTTACGAGTTTAGTGACCAGCTGATTGGTCGATTTGCTTATACGCAAACCATTGCCAGACCTAAGTTTGAAGATTCGGCAGCCTTTCAAATCATTGAGTCCAAAACAGAAGAAAATGACGACGGTGGTTTCGATACCGAGCGTGAGGCGGAGGTTGGTAACCCAGAACTGAAACCGTTTGAATCCACCAACCTGGATCTGTCCCTCGAATACTATCCAGGAGACATCGGCGTGTTGTCTGCGGGATATTTTTACAAGGACATTGATAACTTCGTGATCTTAGCCGATGTGTCTCACCTGGATGCTTGGCAGGGCTATGAGGAAGTGACCCAACCTATCAACGGCGAAAGTGCCAAAGTGCAGGGTGTCGAACTGTCCTGGGTGAAAAGCTTTGATAACGGCTTGTTGGTAGCAGCCAATGCCACCTTGACGGATTCTGAAGCGGTAACCTTGCTGGACGGTGAACGCTTTGAAACCAGCCTGCCTAATCAATCTGACAAAGTGGGTAATCTTACCTTTGGCTATGAGGATGAGCAGTGGAGCTTGCGTCTTACTCTTAGCCATAAGAGTGAGAACTTGGAGGAGATCGACGGCGACATGCTGCGGATGGAAGACGCTCACCAACAATTGGATTTCAGCGGTAAGTATTACCTCAGTCCGCAAATGCACCTCTATTTCAACGCCATCAATCTTAATGATGAGCCGTACTACCACTATTTTGGCCGCCGCAGTGTTAACGCGCAGTACGAAGAATACGGCCGTACCTTCGAGCTCGGTTTTAACTGGACACTGTAATCGAAAACAGGAGCTGGCAAGTGCTTGGCTCCTGCCCTGGAATTTAAAACTATGAAAAAGTATTTAAGTGCGCTGACGTTGGCCCTGGTGACTGGTGGCGCATCAGCAACGGACGCGGTACTGCAGACAGTGCCTTTTTATCAGGCCGAGAACCTGCAAGGTCAACAGGTACAGCCTTTGGTTCACGGTAGCAGTCAGTTCTGGCTCATAACCAGTGAAAGTCGTGGGTTAATGTTGCTGGATGAGCAGAAAAAAGTGCGAGCCAGCTTTGCAGGTAACTTTGAAACCCTTGCCTGGCAGCCATCTATTCAGGTAGGCGATACGCTGGTGGACTTGGTGATTGGCATAGACAATGAATCGGCTAAAACGCAGATACTGGCGTTGGATTGGCAGAAGCCAGAGCTGCGCTGGTTATCTGACTTATCCCCTCAGGATGCGCAGCTCGAGACTTTATGTGTCTACGCCCATCCACAAAGCGGACATCTGTCATTATTTAGTATTGATGTGCAGGGCATGGCCCATGAACGATTGATTTATGATGCCAAGCGTCGGCAATTGGTAGATGTGCAGGTCAGAAATTTCCCCGGCGTTTTAAATGCCAAGGACTGTGTGGCTGATACGGCTTCTGCCAATTTGTATGTGGCGGAGGAGAATGTCGGCGTGTGGCGTTATCCGGCCAGCATGGAAGCAGACCCTGTACGTGAGCCTGTGGCAATGCTTGCACCTTTTGGTGATTTGCAAGGCGAGATAACCGATCTGGCTTTGGTCGATGACGGCGCTTTGCTGGTTATCAGTCCGAAAGCCCGCAGTTTGTCAGTCTATTCTGAAGACGCAGAGGCAAAGCATTGGCAAATCAGCGGTGTGAAAGAACCCGAAGCGGTAGGTGTGCAAGTAGAGGAGCAGAGGCTACAACTCACTATTTACGACGAAGGCCAGGATGCTTATGTGAGCGCCAAAGTCAGTGGGTACTCACAAGCTTCAAAGGGTAGCTACGAAGAGATTGCCGTGGTTAGTCCCAGCGCCCAAACCACACCTGTTGCTCGTTTCGGTGATGCAGCGGACGACCCAGCTATCTGGCTGAATAGCAACGCGCCTGAGCAGAGCCGGATTTTGGGCACCGATAAGCGGGTTGGCTTAATGGTTTATGGACTGGATGGCAGTTTGCTGCAGAGCTTACCTGTGGGACGACTGAACAACGTGGATGTCCGCCATGGCTTTTCGCTCAATGGTAAAACCCTGGATTTAGCCGTGGCCAGTAACCGCACGCTAAACAGCATTAGTTTGTTTGGCATTGACCCACTCTCTGGTCATGTGAGCCATTTGCTGGAAGCGCCAACCAGTCTCACTGAAGTCTATGGCTTGTGTATGTATCAGTCGGGTACCGGCACATATGTGTTTATAAACGATACCGATGGGCGCTTTCAGCAGTATCGTATTACTGAGCATCAGCGGCAGTTGGAGGTTAAGCTGGTCAGAGAGTTCGCCGTTGCCAGCCAACCAGAAGGCTGCGTGGCCGATGATGTGAGCGGTATGTTGTATTTGGGGGAAGAGGCTGCTGGAATCTGGCGTACACAAGCAGAGCCTAAGGATGCGTCGCTGGAAAAAATGGCTACAACCGGTGAACTCTTGCATGCCGATGTCGAAGGGATGGGGATCTATCGTCAGGACCAACAGGCTATTCTGGTCGTATCAAGTCAGGGCAATGATAGCTATCTGGCCTATGCTCTGGAGCCTGACTTTCGCTATTTAGGACGTTTTCGCATTGGCCTTGATTTACAAAAAGGCCTGGATGGCGTGTCTGAAACCGATGGGCTTGAGGTGAGCTCGGCAAGTTTTGGAGCTGAATATCCTAAAGGGATGCTGGTGGTTCAGGATGGCCGTAACCAGATGCCAGGGTCACCGCAAAACTTCAAAATCGTGGATTGGCGGGATGTTGAGTTAGCACTTAAGTCCCAGTTTCACTAAGCGAATGGGCGAATCGGCGTGGCTGATTCGCCTTTTATCCTCAAGATGTAAAAATAGCCTACCGAAGGCTCTATGACATTGCCTGACTGATAGCCCAAACAAACAAGCCATCCACGACAATCCGATGCAACTCCCTTTTGATGCCTTTTTATCAACAGTCCCTTGATACTGCGGCTTTTAGCCCCTTAACACGCAGAATTAACTTGTGTCAGCAGTGCGCTTTATATACAATGCGCGCCCTTATTCAGCCTAACTATTTTAGTTCCTTGTCTTAAGCAGTCTGGCTGAGCTGCGAGAGGCTACAACCGTAAGGAGCACACATGCGTCATTACGAAATTATTTTCATGGTCCATCCAGACCAAAGTGAGCAGGTTCCAGGTATGATCGAGCGTTATACCGGTATCATCAAGAACGATGGTGGACAAATTCACCGTCTGGAAGACTGGGGCCGTCGTCAACTGGCTTATCCTATCGAGAAGCTGCACAAAGCACATTATGTTCTGATCAACGCTGAAGCTACTGCTGCTGCGATTGAAGAACTGGAAACTGCTTTCCGTTTCAACGACATCGTGTTGCGTAACCTGGTTATGCGCACTAAGAACGCTGTAACTGAGCCATCACCAATGGCCAGAGAAGAGCGTCGCGAGAAGCGTGAAGACAGAGCAGCTGTAGAAGCTGACGCGGAATAACAGATTAGGAGACTAGAAGATGGCTCGTTTTTTCAGACGTCGTAAGTACTGCCGCTTCTCGGCAGAAGGCATCCAGCAGATCGATTTTAAAGACACTGGCCTGCTGAAAAACTACATCACTGAGAGCGGTAAAATCGTTCCTAGCCGTATCACCGGTACCAGTGCCAAGTATCAGCGTCAGTTGTCAACTGCCATTAAGCGTGCGCGCTTCCTGGCTTTGTTGCCTTACACTGATTCTCACAAGTAATTGTTGGCGTAACTAAGAGGTAGCAAAGATGGAAATCATTCTACTAGACAAAATCGCCAACCTGGGCGGTTTGGGTGACCAAGTCACTGTAAAATCAGGTTTTGCCCGTAACTTCCTGTTCCCTCAAGGTAAGGCTGTGCCTGCCACTAAGGACAACGTTGAGAAGTTCGAGCAGCGTCGCGCTGATTTGGAAGCTAAGATTGCTGAGCAATTGGCTGCTGCCGAAGCCCGTGCTGCTAAAGTTGCTGAGCTGGCTGAAGTAACTATCGCTTCTCCTGCTGGTGACGAAGGCAAGCTGTTCGGTTCTATCGGTACTCGTGATATCGCTGATGCACTGACTGCAGCTGGCGTTGAAGTATCTAAAGCTGAAGTTAAGCTGCCACACGGCACACTGCGTGAGTGCGGTGAGTACGAAGTGGATCTGCAACTTCACTCAGAAGTTGTTGCTCAAGTTAAAGTGATTATTATCGCTGAAGCTTAAGCACCACGCTGTTTAAAAAACCGCCTTACGGCGGTTTTTTTATGTCTAAACTTTGCCTTCAGGATGACTCGTTTTACTGCCAATCCTGTATGGCAGTGATCTTTGTTTTTCCTGCCATGCGGTAGGGAATTTCCAAGTGGGTAATGATATCGATCAGTTGTTCTTTATCCTGTTGATTGAGTTTTTCCCCAATGACGCAGGAATGGTGTTGGTCTTTTAGTTCCACCATTCTGGGAGACAGTGAATGAACCGGGGCAGAAATGACAAAGCAGCTTTGTGCACGTTTCAGCCGCCACTGTTTGACATTGTGATTTCGCCCTTGTACCAGCACCACATGGCCTGGCTCAATATGCAACACCTGTTGATTGTAAGTGTCTCTACAGACCCTATAGGCCAGGTACGCTAGTAAACTCACTTCCAATCCGGCAAAAGGTAGGATCAGCCAAGCGCCGGCCAGACTCCAGGCAACAGCGACAATCAGTGCCACTGACCCAAGAACCACTATCAGTAACTTTGTTTGTCCCCAGGTGGCTGAACAATTAGGCCTTAAGCAAACCTGGCAGCGGTCTTTATGACGACGGACAGTAACCATTCAAGCTAACATTGAAATGGATGATACAGACAGGTATAGCAGGCAGTCTGGCACTCAACAATATTGACCCGTGCAATCCGCTTTGCTTTAATGGCCTCCCGCCTGACAGGGACGACCCTGTCTGCACTATTCGCACAAGGCTTTTTTGCAGGGACGACCCTGCCATAGTGGAGAATTCACTGATGGCTTGGTTGATTCTGTTTGTCGCAGGTTTACTCGAAGTTGTCTGGGCTGTTGCCCTTAAGCAATCCAAGGGCTTATCCGAGCCTGGTTATCTAATTATCGCTATTGTCTCTATGCTGTTCAGTTTGGGCTTGCTGGCTATGGCGTTACGCACACTTCCCCTTAGCGTGGGTTACGCGGTTTGGACAGGTATCGGCGTATTGGGGGCGGCTGTGGTTGGTATTCTTTGGTTGGGTGAAGGACTAGGGTGGATGAAAGCCTTGGCTCTGCTGTTGCTGGCCAGCGGTATTGTGTTATTGAAGCTCAGTCATTGAAGGAGAGAATTATGTCCGCTATCAGCAATTTAGATGTATTGATTAGTAGCATGCAGCCAGAGTTGCAAGGCCCATGCTACGTATTTGCGTTTCTTCCTCATCATTCCCCCTTACCTGAAGGCGCTAAGATGCTGTTTGAAGAGCAGGAAGGTTGGACGGCAATTCTGCCAATAGAGCAAGCCAAGGTGCTTGGGCTCCGCTATGAGTTTGCCTGCCGGATGATCACCCTAAACGTACATTCATCTCTGGATGCAGTGGGCTTTCTGGCGCGAATAACTCGTCATCTGGCTGCACTGGGGATGGGAGTGAATCCGGTCTCGGCATTTTTCCACGATCACCTATTCGTACCAGCGGAGCGGGCGGAAGAAGCTTTAGCGGCGCTCAGACAACTCAGTGCTGAGCGCCCCTAACCAGGTTAAATGCTGGTGCGTCGGTATTGACGATAAGTTGGGGTCCAAAAGTTGGCGTTGATTTTGTCTTGCAGCATGTCATCGGACATTTCCAGCGCCAACCCTTGTTGCTGAGCCACCTTACCTACCGCAAAGGCAATGTCTTTACTCAGCTGGGCTAGCTCGGTCAACGGTGGTAGCAGAGCGCCTTTACCCTTGTTTGCCAAAGGCGATGCTTCGGCAAGTGTGGTGCTGGCTGCCATCAGCATTTCATCAGAGATATGCTTGGCCTTTGTGGCCAGCACGCCCAAACCAATACCCGGGAAGATGTAACTGTTGTTACATTGGGTAATAGGGTAAGTCTTGCCTTGATAAGTAACTGGCTCGAACGGACTACCGGTGGCGATAATTACTTCACCTTCGGTCCATTCAATGACTTGTTCCGGCCGGGCTTCTACCTGTCTGGAGGGATTGCTCAGTGGGAATATGATGGGCAATTCACAACCTTGCTTCATAGCTCGGATGACTTGCTCGGTGAATAAGCCTGCCTGGCCTGACACACCAATTAGGATGTCGGGTTTGGCACAATGCATCACATCCAGTAACGAGGCATATTCGCCACTGAAGTTCCAATCGGCAATGTTATCCTTGGCCTGGCACAGCGCCTGTTGGAAATCACGCAGTCCTTCCATCCCGTCAGTAAGTAGGCCAAAACGGTCAATCATAAAGATCTGGCTTCTGGCCTGAGCATCAGAGATACCTTCTGCGCACATCTGCTGGATAACTTGCTCGGCAATTCCGCAACCCGCAGAGCCTGCCCCCACAAACACCACTTTTTGCTCGGAAAGCTTGGCGCCTTTGGTTCGACAGGCGGCCAACAAAGTACCTACAGTCACTGCTGCGGTGCCCTGAATATCATCGTTGAAGCAGCAAACTTCATTGCGATAGCGATTCAGCAACGGCATGGCGTTTTGCTGGGCGAAATCTTCAAACTGGATCATGGCTTCCGGCCAGCGACGCTTCACCGCACGAATAAAATCTTCCATAAAGGCGTCATATTCTTCCTGGCTGATACGCTTATGACGCGCGCCCATATACATTGGGTCGGCGAGCAGTTTTTCGTTATTTGTACCTACATCCAACATCACAGGTAAGGTATAGGCGGGGCTGATACCGCCACAGGCGGTGTACAGAGAGAGCTTACCGATAGGAATACCCATACCACCTATGCCCTGATCGCCTAAGCCCAGGATACGTTCACCGTCGGTGACGACTATGACTTTTACCTTGCGCTTGGTGGCATTGTGCAGAATATCATCCATATGCTGGCGTTCAGCATAGGAGATAAAAAGGCCGCGTGAACTACGATAAATATCAGAAAACTGTTCACAGGCATCCCCCACTGTGGGGGTGTAGATAATCGGCATCATCTCTTCCAGATGATCGGCCAGCAGGCGGTAGAACAGGGTCTCGTTGTTATCTTGGATCGCCCGCAGGTAAATATGTTTATTCAGGGGGGTATCAAAGCTGGAATACTGCATGTAAGCACGGCTTACCTGTTCTTCGATACTTTCATAGCGGGGTGGCAGTAACCCATTAAGATTAAAGGCTTTTCTCTCTTCAGCGCTAAACGCACTGCCTTTATTAAGCAAAGGGGTTTCCAGCAGGGAAGGGCCGGCATAGGGAATATATAAAGGGCGTTTTTTAGATGTCATCAAACCAATCCTGCGTTCTGGCGCTGCCAGTCTCTGAATAATGTGGCGGATCATCCCCGATCCCGCGCGGGATTTCCAGTAAGACCAGTCGGATTGCCTGAATACTGAGGCTTTTTGTCTGGCTTTGAAAAAAAGTTTTGCCGCTTTAAACCTTGCTCCCTTACCCTGCGACATACAATCAACTCCATTAGATTGCTAATGGAAAAGATACAACCAACAGAATAACAACAATGGTGGAAACACATTGCAAACTCAGGGACAGCTAATCGAAGCAAAGGAGCAATTCGCTGAGCGTGGATTGCTGAGTCTGGTGGAGGCTGTCAAACAGGGCGACCGTCAGGCTTACCATAAACTGTACCAGATGCATCTGGGGCAAGTTTACGCCCTGTGTTACAGGCTTACCGCTGATAGAGCGTTAGCCGAAGATGCGACCCAAGAGGTCTTCATCCAACTGTGGCGTAAGCTGGACAACTATCGGGGAGACGCCAAATTCAGCACCTGGTTGCATTCGGTAACGTCAAATGTTTGTGTCTCTTACATGCGTAAACAGCGGGGTTGGTGGCAGCGAATGTTTAATCTGGAAAGTACTGATGCCGTGCATGAAGTCGCCGAAGGCTCTGCCGGTGATGTCGACCTGGATACCTATATCCGGCGCTTACCAGAGAGGGCAAGAATGGTGTTTGTACTGCATGCAGTTGAAGGGTATCGCCATGAAGAGATTGCCCAACTGTTGGATATGGCAGTTGGCTCCAGCAAGGCACAGTTTCATCGTGCCAAGCAGCTTTTATCGGAGTGGATGGGTTATGAGTAATAAAGAATTTGAACAGCAGTTGCAACGCAACTTGAGCGCATTGCCTGATGATATTCAACCCGAACGCGACCTGTGGCCTGGCATTGAGCACGCTTTGGGGCAGACGCCTGAGAATAGCACTCAAAAGCGAGCAACTGGCTATTGGGGAATGGCGGCCGCCACAGCAACCATTGGTCTGGTGGGATGGTTGGGGCTTTCTCAACTGCCTGTTACCTCAGATGCAGAGCAACTGGCGCAGGTTTTAAGTCAGCAGCATCAGCAGCAGAAGCAGGCATTATTGGCCTCCTTTGATGGCCAGCCCGCTCTGACTGACAATTGGCAGCAGCAAGTGGATGAGCTGGATGGTGCGGCTGCGGCGATTAAACAAGCACTGAAGGAAGATCCCAATAATC
Organism: Bowmanella yangjiangensis; assembly: GCF_018531185.1. Lineage (NCBI taxonomy): Bacteria > Pseudomonadati > Pseudomonadota > Gammaproteobacteria > Alteromonadales > Alteromonadaceae > Bowmanella > Bowmanella yangjiangensis. Next base: position 47,405 of record NZ_JAHDJU010000006.1, on the reverse strand, counting down.
CGGCGCTGCTGAGAATGTTGCAGCAGGTTTATCAGCAACAAATTGACTTAATTGAACGGGTACACGCACCCACATGGCAGAAAATATAGGATGTCGTATATGAACAGATTTTTAATTGCAGCAGGAATGTCGTTAGTCAGTCACCTTTGCCTGGCGGGCGAAAAAGTGGATCTCACCCTCGATGCGAAGGCTGATGGCCGTGTCAGTATCGAGCATCTCTCTGGTCAGGCGGTGATCAAAGGCTGGGACAAAAAGCAGGTGAAAGTTGTTGGTGAGCTGAGTGACCAAGCGGATAAGCTGATCTTTGAACGAGACGGTCATGAGATTATCGTTAAAGTTAAGATGCCTAACGGTAACTGGCATGATTGGAAAAACTCCGAAGGTGATGACTTGCAGATCTTTGTGCCTACCGGCAGTTTGGTGAGCTACGACACGGTTAACGCTAATGTCGAAGCGGAAAAACTCTTGGGAGGCGCGGAGTTATCTTCGGTCAACGGTAAAGTTAAAGTACGGGATATCAAAGGTAGGATACGCATAGAAACAGTGAATGGCAGCATTGAAAGCAGTGGTTTACAAGGCGATATCAAGTTGTCATCGGTCAATGGGCACATTGTTGACAAAAACTCGCAAGGCGAAGAGATTCGCTACGAGTCTGTCAACGGTGATATCGATGCCAGTACTTCTGCTCCCAGAGTGAAAATTGAGAATGTTACTTCCGAAGTCAAACTGGCTTTAGGGAAGGTTGAACGCCTATCGGTGCAAACTGTCAGTGGCGATGCCAACATCAGCTTAACCTTGCTGGAAGATGGCGAAGTGAGTGGCAGTACCGTGAGCGGCGATCTTGAGCTGGTTTTTCAGGATAAGGTATCCGCACGCTTTGACCTTGAAGGCCATGCAGGAGGCCATTTTGCTAATCACCTTAGCAGTGACAAGATGGAAAAAGCCAAATATGGCCCGAGTCGCTGGTTGAAGTTTCGCACTGGCGAGAGCTCTGCCAAAGTCAGGATTTCCACAGTGAGTGGCAGAATCTCACTAGACAGCAAATAACAACACAGGCCTGCGGGCCTGTTTTTCGTTGTCAGTCTTAAACCACCTCCTTTGGAGGTAGTGATCCTTGGTAGGGCTGGCTTCTCAGCCAAGGAAGCTAAGAGCAAGGAATAAATTTCTTCCGCTAGGTCAAGTCAATAACCACACTTGTCTATGCTTTGGCTTCATTCCCGAAGCCTCTTCGCGCATAATAGCGATCATGGCAATTAATCTGGTCGGTAATAAGTGAAAGTTGTTTCTCACAAAGAGCGCGACAGCAAAGTCGAAAAGCTTAAGATCCCACCCCATTCGATAGAAGCTGAGCAATCGGTCATCGGCAGTATGCTGATAGCACCCGATTGTTGGGATAAAGTCGCCGAAATTCTGATCGAGCAAGACTTTTACAACCGTGCCCACCAGACAATTTACCGCACTATTCTCAAATTGTTGGGGGATAGTCAGCCGGTGGATCTGATTACCGTCTCTGACCAGCTTGAACAGCAAGAGGCGCTTGAGGCCGTGGGAGGCTTTGCTTATTTGGGCGAGCTGGCCAAAAACACCCCAAGTGCCGCAAACGTTGTAGCCTACGCGCAGATCATTAAAGAACGTGCGGTATTGCGTGAATTGATTGGCGTGGCCCACGAAATTTCCGACACCGGCTACAATCCCGAGGGACGCACCAGTTCTGATGTATTGGATTTGGCCGAAAGCAAGGTCTTTGAGATTGCCGAGAAACGCTCTGGCAAGAACGAAGGGCCGCAGAATGTTGAAACCATTCTAACCACAACTATTGACCGCCTTGAAGCCCTGATTAAAAACAATAAGGAAGTTACCGGGGTATCCACGGGTTATAAGGATCTGGATAAGAAGACCAGCGGCCTGCAGCCATCAGACCTGATTATCGTGGCAGCGCGTCCGTCTATGGGGAAAACCACTTTCGCCATGAACCTCTGTGAAAATGCCATGCTGCTGGAAGAAAAACCCGTACTGGTATTTAGTCTGGAGATGCCGGCCGAACAGATCATGATGAGGATGTTGGCGTCCCTGAGCCGGGTTGATCAAACCCGAATTCGTACCGCACAACTGGACGATGAGGACTGGGCGCGAATTTCAAATACCATGGCCATGCTGAAGGACAAGGACAACCTGTTTGTGGATGACTCTTCAGGGTTGACGCCGATGGAAGTGCGCACCCGTGCGCGTAAATTGGCAAGAGAACGTGGTGGGTTAGCGCTGATCATGGTGGACTATTTGCAGCTTATGCAAGTACCGGCATTGAGTGACAACCGTACCTTGGAAATTGCCGAAATCTCTCGCTCGCTCAAGGCCCTGGCTAAAGAGCTGCAGGTTCCGGTGGTGGCTCTTTCCCAGCTTAACCGAAGCCTGGAGCAACGTGCTGACAAGCGCCCAGTTAACTCAGATTTGCGTGAGTCAGGCTCTATCGAGCAGGATGCTGACCTGATTATGTTTATTTATCGTGACGAGGTTTATCACGAGAACAGTGAATATAAAGGTGTGGCTGAGATTATCATCGGTAAGCAGCGGAATGGTCCTATTGGTACCTGCCGTTTGACCTTTCAGGGGCAATTCTCGCGCTTTGACAATTATGCCGGCCCTGAAATTGCCGACGAGTATTAAGGTCGCATAAAAGAAGGGCGCCAATTGGCGCCCTTTTTAGTCTTTGGTTATTTGGTAACCTTAACCTTTTCCATCGCACTAACCGTGGCGTGAATACGACGGTTACGCTGGTGGGCTTCTGCTGAATTGCTTGAATCCAGTGGGCGGCTCTCGCCATAACCAACGGCTTCCAAACGTCCAGCATCGATACCATAACGGTCAATCAGCAACTGTCTGACGGCTTTAGCACGTTTTTCTGACAGACTCTGGTTGTAGGCACTGTCTCCAGGTGCAGAGGTGTGGCCCTCGATGACTGCCTGTGTATTAGGGAAGCGGCGCATAAACTGTGCGAACACCTGAATTTGTGCATCGTCCGGGTCAGTAATTTCGTAACTGTTGTTGGCAAACAGAATATCCAGACGGGTTTCGACTTTCTCTTCCATGAAGATGCTGCAGCCTGTCGCATCCACTTTATCGGTGCTGGGCGTGTTGGCACAGCGATCCTGCGCGTCGTTAACACCATCGTTATCTGAATCTTTAGGCTGTTCAGCTACAGGTGCTGCAGTTTGTGTAACTACAGGCTCAGACGCTGGCATTGGCTTAGACTTATGACCAAAGGTATACGCCAGACCCAGTTTTACACTGTAATCCTTGAAGTCCTGACCGAAGTCATAATAGGCCGCGGCCTCAGTGACCAGTTTCCATTTCTCGGTAAGGTCCCAGTGACGACCTACACCCAAGTTCATCATGCGGTAATTTTCCTGCAGGTTTTCATGCTTGAAGCCACCAAAAACATAAGTCTGTTTCTGGTCAAGGAAATACAAAGCATCAATACCTACACGGTCGCCGGACTCATCGGTCAGACCTGACTCTGAATCAAGATTCAAATGAGACCATTCGATTCTGGCACCCCAATTAGGGGTAAATCTGAAGCCAAGTTCTGCGCCTATGCCGGTGCCGTCGTCCAGCCCGCCTGAGGGCAACGGCTTGTCGCTGTCTACCTTATAGTATTCACCGAAGCCGGCTACCCAGCCTTCGTACTCGGTGGGCTCATTGGCCTGTGCCAGTGCTGGAATCAGGCTGAGAATAAGAGCAGTTGCTAAGGAATTATTTTTCATGGTGGTCCCTTAATGATAGATACGCCAATACAAGCGTAATCAAAAATTCAGCAGTTACTACTTATTCCTGAAGGTTGGTTGCCTTGCTGTTTGGGCAACGTCTCCTCATTTGAGGAGAGGATATTATGATGGGCGAGCTCTAAATGGCTGCTGGTGCTGATTGTACCAAGTTCAATGACTAACTGGAAATACCAGTTTAAATGCTGGTGGTTAGTCGTCGAGCTGGCCGGTTAGTGTGGCAATAATTGTGCGACTGCCTCCCTGATCGCGATGTTCCCCCAAGTAAATGCCCTGCCAGGTGCCTAGTGCTAAATGACCGTTGCTGACTGGCAGGGTTAGACTGGTGCCCAGTACACTGGCTTTAATATGGGCGGGCATATCATCTGGTCCTTCGTAAGTATGCTGAAAATAATTGGCATGCTCGGGAACCAGGCGGTTGAAGAAGCGTTCAAAATCGCCTCTGACAGTGGGATCGGCATTTTCATTTAAGGTTAAAGAGGCGCTGGTGTGTTGCAACAGTAAGTGCAACAGGCCAATGCGACAGCTGCGCAGGGCGCTGAACTGTTCAACAATCTCGTCGGTGACCAGATAAAATCCGCGAGATCTGGCCGACAAACGAATGAGCTGTTGTTGCCACTGACTCATAGTTTGTCGAAACAAATCTCCAGGTGGGCCTTACCGGCATCACTGGTGAAAGGCAAAATGATTTTCGGGCCGTCTACTTTGTGGGTAATTGTGTGTTGCTTGCCGGATACCACTATAGGGGTGGCCATATCAAAGTCATAGCCTTTGCTGGACAATTCAAGCTTGGCGCCGCCTGTGACCATGTTGGTAATCTCACCCACCATATCGGTGACTTCCGGATTTATCTTGGATGGTTTTTCACCCAACATGCGCTGCATAATTTCCAGTGCCAGGGATTCGTCAAAAGAAATTGAGAACGAGCCCTTCACTTGTGGGCCTACCATGCCAATCAATCCTGACACATCGCCTACAGCTACTTCGTCGCCCTTCTTTTTAGGTTTTCCTGGCTGCAGTTTGGTTTGTGCCATGGTTTCCAGCACATTGAGCAATGAGGATATAAAAGGGTTAATAAATTCAACATTCATAGTTGTTTTTCGACCTTGTCTGAAGCGCTCTTAGGCGCTGAATACATCAATGTCATCCTTTGCCGCTGTAGCACGCCACTATAACGATGGGGGAGTAGCCCATTAACTATGGTCAACAGTGCCGCTGATGTCTAGCTCAATAAAAAGATAACAGTTTGTTATTTATATTTATTTCGTTCAATTCTGACAGCTTGCACAAGTGCCGTGTGCTTCAATAGTCTGTGACTCCACCTTGAATCCATAAGCCTTCGCCTGGTTATCCAGGGTGTCTTTTAATCCTTCAGATTGTATTTCCTGCACTTCGCCACAGGTATCACAAATCAGGAATTGCACTGGGTGGTTACAACCAAAATGATGGCAAGCTACAAACGCATTGGTGGACTCTAATCTGTGGACCAGGCCAAACTCGAGCAGAAAATCCAGGGTGCGATAAACAGTCGCTGGCTTGGCTGAACTCTCGGTCTCCTTGAGCTCATCAAGTAGTTCATAAGCACCAGTGGCTCCCTGTTTTTGCAGCAGCAGGCCATAAACCTTCTCCCGCAACAGCGTAAAACGGGCGCCTTTCCCTTCACAGTATCGTCTGGCTTTTTCGATCAATTTTTGGTGATTCATCAGGTCATGTCAGCTATGCACTCTGGCGCTAGTGTAGCATAGTAACACCCTGTGAAAAGGCGTGTTATCAGTATGTTGTGAAGGTGATTGAGTGCTTCAGGTGAGAAGTTTATCAATTGGCCAATATGGGCGATGTGGACGAAAAATCTTATGGCGTAACAAGGTCAAACAATATCGCAGCCTGCCGCGAGTGCCCAACAGAGCAGTTCTTAGGTAAAATCCCCCTCGGTTATTTGTTTCATCTGCGAATACTCCAAGGCGATGATGCTGAGTAACCGAAAAGCATATTGTGGCTGCAAAGTCTGTTCGACAACTTTTACAGAACCCAGAAATATTGAATTATGAATGACAAGCAAGACGTGGCGTCGAATAGCGAACTCACCAAGACAGTTGTTTCTTTGAATGAATCGAGGCGCATGTCCATAGCGCCCATGCTCGATTGGACGGAAATACGGGCTTAACCCCTTAGAATAACTGGCTTGCCGGGCAGGCTTGGTAATTTGTTCCCCTATTTTGTCCCCCAACCCGAGGACGCTCAGCGACCGATTTTCCTGAAAAGTTTCAGCAACGCAAGTGCAAGTAGAGTAGCTTCTTCCCTGATAGTCACAGAGTCGTGCCCTATAAAGCGCGAAAAACCAGCCGGAGCTGGTTTTTCGAACTTAATAAATTCGTCTAGTCACTTATGCTGACAGTTCGTTTTGCCAACAAAAAATCAGCTAAATCGGAGATATGCACTATATGTCTCTTACTGCCCATTTCTAGATCGCTAATCACAAGACCTGCTTTCCGAACTTCAGCAATTTTTGCCTGAGCTGTTTTTGCTGACGTCCACCCAAAATAGTCCGACGCCACTTGCTGGTATGGCACCGTTGCGCTGCCATAGCTGGTGAACAGCCAACCCACTAGATGGTTTTTCCACAGACCAACAGACAGATTAGATTGTGCATCTGGATGATTCATCATTGTCTCCTATATATATACGAGTTCGTCAGTGTTTCAGTAACGGTCGCATTTTAGATTTCTAGCGATAGATGAAAAAATCCAGATTATGCTGACAATACTAAAAAAAATGGCCGACATATAGTCGGCCACTAGTCGTGCTACCTATAGATCGTCGAAAAACTCCCCTAGCGACGACTGGAATAGATAGCTGAAATGGCGGTTTTGTCCTGACTCGATCACATACTGACGGATCTCTGCGCGGAACTGCTTTAATGCATAAAAATTTTTACGCACAAATACCCGGCTTGATGGTCTCAGCCATTCAGGTAGCTGACCTATCAGGCCATCGCTGACCACAATGAACTCGACCTGAGCACCGTAATGCCGGACATAATGGATATATTCCCCATCGCCCTCATACAGTGCGATGCAATCCTCATCCATATCAAGTGGCATTGGTTCAAATATCTGAATCGCCGGTTCAATGCAGAATTCAAATGGTATTTCGTTCATAGCAATTTCCTCGTGTTAGTGGTTGTCCACGAAATTACATAGAAACCCATGACGGAAATTATGTGTCGGACTTGTTATTCATAGTGTTACTCAAAATTTTCTTCTCGCGGAACTAGTTGTATGTGAGGACAACAAAGGAGAAAACTATGAGTAACGCTATTTCAATTATCAGGCTATATCAGCGGGCGAGCCGGTCACCATTTACAGGTGACACGTCGACCATACTCCTGCTGGCCAATCTAGTGCGTACAGATCAGAATCTGGCATTGCAATTTGATCGCTATATCTACCTGCATAGGGACGCAGTTGGGCGGTGGCTGGGTATCAGTCTCAGCAATCAGTTGATTGACGAACTCAACGACCGGCAGGGCAAATACCGCAGGGGCATCGCTATGGTTGAAACTCTGTATAAACTGCGCGAGGAAATTGCCATGTTTCTGGTTCATTTTTCTGACGAATTTGAAACCGTTTTTGGTGTCGATGCAGAGGGATGGATAGAGGCAGCCTATTTGCGATGGCGCATGATTCTGCTGGATGCAGAATAAACTCTACGGCCCCAATGGGGCCGTTTTTTTATTACTTTTAATAAAATTTTAGCGTCGCTGAGTTTTTCAGAGAATTTTCCCCTCCATGTCCCTATCTACAGTTAGGGACATGATTCATTGGTTGCCAAACCAACGCTCGGAAGACCGCTATTACTCGGGGTTCCCTAGACTCTCCGGGGCTAATTTCTGCGATGCCAGATGGCTGAGCGCCTACTGCCAGGTTGTGCCTGACTGTAGCGAGTGATACTGCTAGGGACATTATCAGCACTACATACGCGAATGCGCGAAATTGTTGTGACGTTGGTGAGCGGGGCAACTGCCTAATTTGGAGGCCAGTATTGGAAGGGACGCATTTTGCGTCCCTTCTTTCATATGCAGCGCGAATTCGCGCGCTCGGAACCTTTATATGCATGCAGGACAATCACAGAGGAGCACTGCATGCTAAGAGGCCAAAAAATAGTCATTTTTGTATTGGCGAAAACGTCGGAAACGCTCAAATATGTGGGCGACGCGATAATGCTGATATGGCTGGCGGAGATGTTAGCTATTTTCACCCCGCACCCCAGTTACCCATGCGCAGGCGTTATGGGGTATTGGGGGATAGTCGCCTGCTATATGCTGGCAACGCTGTTTTACATCATTGAACAAGGTGTTCGGCGTCGATATACACAGTAACTTTCTAGGGCATCCATTGGATGCCCTCTTTAATACGTCACGCTTGCTCTCATGAATAAAACAGCGAGGTGATTGGCGACGTGAATTTTGTCCTGAAAATCAGCGTATCCCGAAGGCTGTCGGCCTCTAATTTACTAAGTCCATTGCCACCTTTTTTTCTGTCTTGTTTATGTGGTAATTCGTCCAGCAACTGGCGATGAAATCTTTTCGTGTCGGCGAATACTTTGTCTGAACCGCCAACAAAAAACACTTTGTCATACAGTTTGGGATTGCCATGGATGGCATCCCGGAATTTGTATATGGATTCCTGATGCTGGGTTTTTCGTTTAAACGAGTTTTCCAGCTCAACTGCCGCGATTGAGCCGTCGTTGCACAAAACCACGCCATCGACTTTTTTCACTGCCGATGCCGGGTACAGTCTGCGAAATTCCAGCTCTGATACAAATGCATACCACAACGGATTTGGGGTGCCGTCTGCATAGCAGTTTTGTATGCCACTGAGCAGTACATACGAGAGTATGGAATCATGAACGACGCTATTGAGATTAACCTGGGTAGACGGGTGACTGCTGGAGCGAAATGGCACGTCAATTTTCATCAGCTCTGAGGCATAGCTGGCACCTGCATAAGCCAGAACATAAACCCGCCCATCACAGGCCCGGTGTGTGACAACCAGCTCTAAAAGCTTCTCATCGACGAGCTTGTTTAAAAACAGCAGGGCCTTACGTCGGGTCATTTGAAATACCTCACTGATGACAATGGGGCTGACAATGCCAAACCTGGCGGCAATGATGACGCACAACTCACGCCTGCGTTGTCCGGTAAGCCGGTTTGAATTACAGGGGTGGTAGAACATATTGATATCGAAGTAGCGCTGATAGCGATTACGCAACGTATTACTATCGGTATTACGGTCACTGGTCATGGTGTCATCTCCTTGCGTGTTGACTGGCTCTAAACAAGAAGGCACGGAGGTGACAAATTTTGTCTGTTCAGCACTTTTTGTTCGGTACGTCAGTAGGTACACGCATTGCCAACGCGGTACTACACAGGTAACCGATGGGTGTACCAATAACGCGACTCGCCCATTGGCGTCCAATGGGCGAGAACGGCTTTCAATGCCCTGCCAGCTCTGGTGTTGCATGCGCAACGAGCTGGCATCACGCGACCTTGTCGCTAACATTAAAAGCCTAAGAGCGCATGTCCGGCTTGCGCCGTACTAACCCACTTTTTGCCATGTCAGGCGGTGTATTGCTGAAATGAATTTCCTCAATTCTTGTGCCTGCCACGCTGCGTGCCTCAGCGATGTGGTTTCGAATCCGGTACTTCGCACCTGCTCCGAAATTTTTGCTTAGGCAAAAACAAAAACTGGGTTAGTCCGGCACACCGGACATGCGCTGCTACAACAGAAATCGTGCTGCGCAGATGTCTGTTTGCGCGATTTATTGAGCTATTTCATAGCTGCCATGCTTGCCTGCTTTCTATCGAAATCCGGCGTTTTTAACGCGTTGCTTGTGCGCTGAAAAGTGACGGCATCACTAGTGTGTCGCTATGCGCGTTTCTGCCATATAAAAAACGAAGGCAAAAGCCAAGATGACGGTGCGCACAGGGTGAAAAAAGCGTGTAAAAGCAGGGGAGGAATGCAGATGTTTTTCGCAATTTCATTGCTGCTGAGCTATCGCAGTCAATGAAATTGAAATTAGCATAAATCCCCTTAAATTTCAATCCATTGAATGATTTTACTACAAAGGGTTGAAGCAAATCTTATGTCACTTTTAAGTCTGCAATTATTTGGGTACTGCGGGGATGTGGGCGACATATCGTCGCCTAATGTCGTGTTAGCACTGCCGTCACCAGGGTCGTTATCGTCGCAGTTAATCCCTGCATCAGGTACCTGCGATTTAGACGACATTGACACTATTGAGGTAAGCCAAAACTGCTCGGTATTCGGAGCAGATTTGCTCGACCAGACCACCATCATTTTGGATGAGGAATGCTCCCTTGCTTCGCATGCTGACCATAGTGGTTTTATGGTGATTGAGGATGAGTTTATTACTTTCGATGATGCAGCCGGGGCCGGTGATTGGGATGCTGGCATCTCGGATAATGGCCATGGAGACTGGCTTTAATTGTTAGCGTTACAAGGCGATTTGAAGGCTAGCTAACCAGCTGATGCCCTGTGCCCATTTATTAATAATAAGACGGAGACAATCCGCAACGTCCTGTCCTCATAAACTTCAACCTGCTCACCGAGCAGGCTTTTTCTATATGAGGGAGAGTAGAGATGTGGCGCAATTAAGAAATCAGCGATCAATGACCGGTAGGTTTCTTTGTTAACAGTTGAATGCCTTCGAGAGGGTCGAGGTTTAACGCCTCGCAAATCCTGACGTACTCCATGACATCAAGTTTGCGCTCGAACGTTTCTAGCTTGCTGATGTAAGAGTTTGACGCAAATCCTAGTCGTGTGGCGAGTTCTGGTTGACTGATTTTCTGAAACTTGCGTTCAGCAGTGAGCCAGCCTATTAGCTTGCGGTAATTTGCATCGAAGATCGTTTTCATGTTGCAAACGATAATTCAGCAATTAATATAACCGAAAATCGGATATATAACCGATATAAATGATTGGTATTTATCCAACAACACCAAAGTCAGAGGAATGCTATGAGAAAACTTGGGATGGTTGCAGTGGCTATTGCAGCGGCAATGGCAACGGGTTGTTCGTCAACCATGAACTCATTGAACAATGCGTCAACAGATAAGCAAAAGAGCATTGAGTTGTATCGCGTGTTCGACATCAAAACCGGTGCAGACCGCCATATGGTTGTCGAAGCCGCCAGTGATGGCCTGGGGCACAACGTACAGTCAGCGAATGAGAAAAATCCTATCGTGATGGGCGAGAAGCCAGAAAAACCCGGCAGGTTTAAGCCTGCCAATATGGCGGGAAGCATGGGGTCGCAAATGGGCGGCATGATGCAACTGGCCATGCAGATGAACAGCTCCTTCGCCAATATGCTGAAAACCGCAGAATGTGATGGGGCGGTGTGGACGGCAACCGCCCAGAAGGACGTAGATAATGCCTTCTCTATGTCATTTAACCTGTGCCTGTGGGAATACCAGGGCGGCTATGCTCTGGATGTCTACGCAAACTACACCAAACAAGAAGGCGGCGGTTTCCTGGGGCTGGATGGACTGGCCAGAAAAGCTGCTTATGCCATCTCTGGCACACCTGAAGCCTGGGCCGAGAAGACCGTGCTGGATGTGGTACGGGAAATCAAAAAGCGCGCAGGCGGTGACGTCAAATATCTGGAAGGCTATCCCAAGCTGGAAACCACCCCTTGGCAGGACAGTGGTGAAGTGTTTAACGACCAGGGCTATCTGGCCGCTGTTGCCCCTTAAACCCCTTACTTAAACGGTTATCTGGAAACCCAATCAATGAGGATTCATCCATGAAAAAGGGAATCGCGTTAGCTTTCTCTCTGTTTAGCGCACTGTCTTATGCAGACCCGGCCATTTTTAAAATGGAACTGGGCACGACAACTGAAGACCAGGTAAAATCCATGTACTCGGCCAAACAGACCGGTGTTAACAAGTACAGCCTCGGCAATATGTACGATATCCCGACAGGGGAGGTTAGCTTTGAAGGTCTCAAAGAGCTGACTGCCATTTTCGACAAAAATGGCGTACTGGTCGGCGTGCTCACCACCTTCAACAAATCAAAGTTTGATTACTTAAACCAGGCGATTGGCGGCAAGTACAAGCTGGTCAGTCAGCGCATTCCCTTTGTGGGGGATAAGTCCGCGACTTATCGCGATGGCGCAACAGAAATCAGCTTAAATGCACCCCATATGGGCTTTGATATGAGCATGAACTACCTTCGCGATGAGTTAACGCAGGCCTTCAATAAGCAAACTGAAGCAGAAAAGCGTGCTAAGCAAAACAAGGAAACATCGCAACTCTAGCGTTGTATTAACTGGTTAGTTTGCTCCGATGAAAAGCGTGACTCGTCACGCTTTTGATTTTTTGTTATATGAGTAAACCATATCTATCTGAGCAACTCTGTATTACAAAATCTCAGCTCATACTGCAAAACTCTGGCTTAGAGTTCCACTTCGAAACAACTCTACAACTCAATATTTCAGGCAAATTCAGTTAATTTACGTGATACTCATTGAATCTTTGGGTAGAGAATGACAAGTTTACGTTGTCGAACCCTGAATACAGAGTGACAGATATGACAAAGGATATGCCCGGCAGAAAGACGTTATGGTTAACTATAGGCACTCTTCTTATGGGCTTGGTTGTCACTGGGATTATTTCATGGGAGGTTGAGAGAGCAACTACGTCGAGAATAAACGAAGCTCTACTAGATAGTCATGACAAGGCCGTGTCTGCTGTGCTAGACAGAATGAAATTGTATCAGTATGGACTACATGGTGTTCGTGGAGCTGTCCATATGGTTGGATTGGATAACCTTTCTCGCTCATCGTTTCTAAGGTACACAGAAACACGCAACTACAACAAAAACTTTCCAGGTGCCCGAGGCTTTGGTGTAATCCGTAAGGTCTCTCAATATGATGTTGAGTCATTTTTACAACAGGCCAGAAATGATGGCTGGCCTACTTTTGACCTGCTGGAATTGTCCACGAATCCGGGAGACCGCTATGTTATACAATACATAGAGCCTGTTGAGCGCAACTTTAAAGCTGTCGGCTTAGATATAGCTTCCGAACGAAATAGGCGGGAAGCGGCAACTAAAGCATTGACTACAGGGGAAGTTCAAATAACCGGGCCAATAACGCTCGTGCAAGCATCCGGATTGCATTTACAGTCATTCCTGATTCTTATGCCAATCTATCAAACTCCCACCCTCCCTCCGATTGAGAAGCGGCAAAACCTAGCATTTGGTTGGAGCTATGCTCCGTTAATTATGTCTGAAGTGCTCGCTGATATTCAGGTAGATCAGAAAGCAAGCTTTCTGCGCATCCAAGACATTACAGATTCAGAATCTGATGGGTACTTTTATTCAAGTGAGCCTAACGTTGACGAAGTTGTTAAATGGGAATCCTCAGTTTCAGAAGTCTTTGGGAGGAAATGGAAGTTTGAGTTTGGCATAAAGCCTGCGTTTTTCAGTCGGCTAAATCCTAAGAACAGCATTCATTATTTGACTGGAGGTATTGCCCTCACCCTTCTATTAGCATCACTTGTCTACGTAATGTCATTAGGGAGAAGAAGCAAGCAGGCTGCTTTAGAAGAGCAAGCCAGAATTGCATCGATAGTTGAGCATTCGGCTGATGGAATAATAGGACTATCAGTGGATAGACACCTTTTGAACTGGAATAACGCTGCCAGGGAGCTAATTTCTGAGCACCAAAGTATGGAGAAAGGTAATGAACTTAGTGGATTGCTTGATTCGAAATACCACCCCCAATTAAAACAGATATTCTCCGAATTGGCATCGGGAGAGCGTGTGCGTACTTTTCATGTGCAGCAAGAGCGTGATGGAATGCTGCAATGGTTATCCATAACTATCAGTGTTATTGGCAATGGAGACGAAGCTGCTAAAGGCTACTCAGTCGTTATACGTAACGAAACTCTGCAAAAAGAAGCGGAGCAGACCATTCAAAATGCTAATTTGGTTCTGGAGAAACAAGTGCTTTCCAGAACCGCTGAGCTGCAGAAAGTTAATCGGCTACTACAGTCCGTATTGGATGCAGCTTCTCAAGTGGCGATCATCGTTTTTTCAAAGGATGGCATTGTCAGTTTATTCAATCATGGTGCCGAGCAAGTTCTCGGATACAAATCCGATAATGTAATTGGACACAGTATTCTCAAATTGTTCTCAGAAAGTGAACTGAATGCTAGAACTTTGACCTCAACAAGTGGCTCAGAATATTGCCCCGTCGGTATTGCTGCGATAACTGCGGTCGCAGAATCAGAAGGTATTGAAAGGCTTGAAAGTAACCTCATTCGGGTAGATAAAACAGTTGTACCTGTATCAATGGTAATAACGGTCATCAAGGGTGAAAAAAGTGAGGTCTCAGGTTACCTCTTAATTGCCACCGATATCTCAGAGCAAATGCAAATAAAAGCTGCACTGGTAGAAACAAGAGATCGCTTGCTTATGGCCACCAACGTTGCGGAGCTTGGGATTTGGCGCTGGGATTTATTAAGTGACGAGCTAAACTGGAATGAGCGGATGTTTGAGATTTACGGGTACACTGAGAACATTAAATCACAAGGTGTTACTTATCAACACTGGCGAAACCGAGTGCACCCAGACGACAAAGAATCGGCTGAATCTGCGTTGATGGATGTCGTTTTAAGAGGAGTGGAATACAACACGATCTTCAGACTAGTCACACCTGATGGTCGAATTAAACATGTTAAGGCCGAAGCTCGATGTGTAAAAGACACTGCGGATAGAGTTACTTCTGTTATTGGTATCAACGTCGATGTCACCAGTCAGATTGAAGTGGAGCAGAGTTTGCGACACGCGAAGGAACAAGCTGATGCCGCGAGTGCTGCAAAGTCAAATTTCCTTGCTAATATGAGTCATGAAATTAGGACACCGATGAATGCCGTTATTGGTATGTTACAGTTAATTAACCAGACCCCTCTTTCTGATAAGCAAAAAGACTATCTTAGCAAGGCACAATCAGCATCTAAGTCACTTTTACAATTACTCAACGATATTCTCGATTATTCGAAGATAGAAGCAGGGAAAATTGACATAGACTTGCATCCGGTCGATTTGGAATCCCTTATCCGAGAACTTACTGTGGTATTCAGCGGTAGTCAGATGAAAAGTAACGTTGAACTACTGTATGACATTGATCTAAGCGTTCCACGTAAAATCCTTGCCGATAGTCTTAGGTTAAAACAGGTATTAATAAATCTGGTTGGCAATGCATTAAAGTTCACCATTTCGGGAACAATCACAGTAATTGTTAAGCTTGATGCAAATGAGCAAATCTTATTTGGCGTAAAAGACACGGGCATTGGCATATCAGATGCACAAAAAAGCAAATTATTTCAAAGCTTCAATCAGGCCGATCCCTCTACCGCCAGACGGTTTGGCGGCTCTGGCTTGGGGCTTGTGATATCAAAACGGCTGACTCACCTAATGGGAGGGAAGCTGGAGTTTACAAGTGAAGAAGGCGTTGGCAGCTATTTCTGGTTTACCCTACCGCTGAGGGAGGGCAGTGAAAACAAGGATACGAATAGAGAATCAAGCCAATCACTCTCGCTTCATAAACGTGCGTTGGTAATTGATGATAACCCGTTAGCGTTGGAGATACTGTCGGAGTATCTCCAACGATTCGGTTTTACTGTTGAAAAAGCTAAGACAGGGGAAGACGGCATTGACATCTTTGCAGATAACGTTGATGCAGACCCATTCGACTTGATACTCGTTGATTTGAGGTTGCCAGATATCAGTGGCTTAGACACCGCTCGGGTAATACGGAAACATTCGATTTCGCGCAAACAACCACGAATTGTTATGATTACGGCGCACGGAAGAGATGAACTGGAAAAAGAGTTAAGTGTGAATACACCAGTATTTGATGATTTTATTACTAAGCCTGTGACACCACGTCAATTAAGTGAATTAATAAATCCGCAAGATAGCCGAAACCCTGTTACAGATGTCTCTAACGATACACAGAATAATCAGCGTCTGTGTGGTGTGACAATTCTATTAGTTGATGACAATGACATTAACCGAATTGTCGCAGATGAGTTGCTCTCATCTGAAGGGGCCACAGTTATCAATGCAGAAGGGGGCGCTCAAAGTATATCAATTCTCAAGGAAAATAGTGATAGGGTTCAACTGGTGCTTATGGATATGCAAATGCCAGATGTTGACGGTATTGAAGCTACTACTCGTATAAGAAAGATGCCAGAATTTCAGTCTTTGCCAATTATCGCTATGACAGCCAATGTGTCTGTCGATGATATTCAAGTTTGTTTGGATGCAGGAATGAATGATCACATTGGCAAGCCTTTCGAGCTGGACAGTGTAGTTAAAAAAGTTCTTTCACATATTTGAAAGCGTTAGAATTCTACAGGCTTACATGGTCTTTTCTGACAACTTTTTTCTCCATGAACTGCGATTGCATCGACCAATTGAACTCACAGTTCATTGCAGACAAGAATCTAACATCGAGATTCTTGTATTAACTTCTATGTGGAGTGATTAATCAAATGGTACATTGGAAAAAGTTCTTTACTTACTGATAGACAACGAGAGTGGGTCTAACTGGCTTCAGTAAGCTCAAACCTCGACAGTTCTTCCATGAGAGAATTATATGAACTTTGGATCTTGGCTAAAGCTGAAGTGAATAATTCAATATTACCCTTTTTCGCAGCGTTTTCTAAATTGTTCAATTCAAATGCCAGCATTGATGCACCTATATCTCCCGCTAGTCCACGAAATGCATGAGCTGCTTTTCTTACGGCTTCGGCGTCCTGCATCTCTACTGCAATATTGAGAGCGCCTACTTTCTCGGCTGAGTAGTCAATGAACATTCTGACTACTTTGTTAAATAAAATGTGATTGTTCTGCATTCTGGTCAGGGCAGATTGTTTATCCCAAATAGGGTGTTCGGGATCTTCAACAACCGAGTGAGTTTGAAAACTTTTAATCTTTACACTCCATTTACTTAGTTTTGCTTCAAGAATGCTGGCAGATATTGGCTTGGTAATATAATCATTCATACCAGAGCTGATGCATTTTTCGCGCTCTCCCGACATGGCACTTGCTGTCATGGCTAATATTGGAATTTTGATACATTGCTCACCGGCCTCGCCACTTCTAATTTTTTTAGTTGTTTCAAAACCATCCAAAATTGGCATCTGGCAATCCATAAGGATACAGTCAACGAAAGGATTATCTCTTAATACCTGTAGAGCTTCTTCGCCAGTGTTGGCAACAAGAGTGCGGGCCAATGTCGGTTCGATAAGCCCTTTAGCAACCTCAACATTGATATGATTGTCATCCACGATGAGTATGGTGTGGCCCTTCAAAGAGAGAGTGGTATCATTGGCTGATAAGGTATTAGAAGCTCTGATTTGATCTGACTTCTTACCGGCTAGCTTCTCAAGCAGTTCAGTCTGCGAAAACGGTTTGTTCAATACCCTGTGATTTGCAGTGAAGCTTATATCTTCTACGCTGAGGGGATCGAGTAGCAAAAAACACTCTAAGTCGTCTCTAAATGAACTGTCTGTTATCTTTGCCCAGTCTGTGTAATCGGGTTCAATGATACACATGTCTGCTTCTTCTAAAGTCTGCCTAATCCCTTCTATTCCTTCCGGTAGACAGCATACGCCACCCAGTTTCGTTAGGGTACGTTGTATAACATCACGCAATATGGGATGCTTAACAAATACTGCGATATGCTGGCCAGAGAGTGCAAACGATAAATGTTCTGTCTGTGATGGCGTCACTGGTAGAGTTATATAAAAACGAAAACAACTACCTTCGCCTTTTTTTGATTCAAACTCAATTTCACCATTTAACAGATGACATAGTTGTTTGCAAATCGATAAGCCTAGTCCGGTTCCACCATATTGTTCGGTGACACCAGTGTGCTCTTGGCTAAATGCCCCAAATATTTTGTGTTTATTTTCATCAGCAATTCCTACGCCGCTGTCTTGTACTTCAAAGTACAATCTGGTTTGCTCTTCGGCATCCGACTTGTCGAAAACTGTGAGTTTTACGAACCCATGATCTGTAAACTTGGATGCATTAGATAGAAGATTAGTAAGAATCTGCTTAAGGCGGAGAATGTCACTTCTTACTTCATCCACATGCAAGTTTGACAAATCCAAAATGAACTCTAAACCTCGCTCTTGTGCTTTTATCGCCATAGAGTCAGCCAGTGACTCAAGCATATGTACTAAGCTAAAAGGTGCAATATCAATTTCGAGCTTACCTGCTTCAATTTTTGATAGATCTAAGATGTCATTAATCAATGTGGCTAGCGTGAGAGTGCTGCTTTCTGTCATTGCCAAGTATTTCTTTTGGCGGCCAGTCATAGGGTCACGTTTTAGTAGCTGAATTGTCCCTATTATGCCGTTTAACGGCGTACGCATTTCATGGCTCACATTCGATATAAAAGCACTCTTTACCTCACTGGCTTGAACCGCTTTTTGATGCGCAATAGCCAATTCTGCTGTTCTCTCATTAACTAGTTTTTCCAGCTCCGCTTTTGCCAGTTCATTTTTCATTTCTATCATTTTCTGTGCAGATATGTCTTCTATTGTAATTGCTACACCTCTCAATATACCTACACTGGTTATTATCGGATAAATTGACACTTTGGCGTCAATTAATCCGGTAGTCGTTTGCAGGTGATACTCGACAATATTAATTGTTTTTTTTTCCATCGTTTCGTTTATTGCCTCCGTGACGTCAGAGTTATTAAAAATACTTAATTCCCGAAGTTCAGTTCCGAGTATATTGAATGCTGCGAGACCAAATAAACGCTCTGCGGAATTGTTCCAGGCTCTGACCTTTCTTTCTAAATCCAGGCTGAATATGGCATCGGATACACCGTTTACTATTGCTTCGGTTTCTGCCATTGTCTCAGATAGTCTAATCTGAGAGCGGATTTTACCATTCAATATCAAAAGAATTGTTAAGAGAATGCCGGACAATACAAAAACAAAGCCATAGGATGAGATTCGCTCTTGCATCATTAATTGGTGAATGCGTTCCTGAGAAAGTCCAATTACTAATCGTAAAACTCCATCGTCTTGACTTGCGCCAATTCTTATATCTTTTTGCATGAAACTAAAGGCGCTCTCATTGTCTTTTGAGACTAGCGTTCCTTTTGTTCCTCTTCCTGAAACGTCTATGCTATATAGTGAATCGACTGTTAGTTCCGGATTAAGATCTTTCGAGTATTGTAGAGTTTCATCCGGGTGATAAACAAAACGACCTTTGCTATCCAATAACATGATTAATTCATTTCTTGATGAATGCTCAGATAAGCGGCTAATTATGGAGGTGGCATTTATATTTATAATCAAAAAACCAAACTGCGCCCCTGAATTGTAGAATATCGGTAAGCCAAGACGTATCATTGGGCGATAAGGGAATTCAATTTTCCCGTATTCTCGATTAAGACTAATATTCGAAATATACACTTGGCCTGGCGATGAACCTTTGATTTCTTTGAAATAATCGCTATCTGATTTATTTTGTAGGCGCTCCGGTGGTATTACCTCTAAGGTTCCAGCTATTCTGTCAACCCGAACAATTTCCAAGCCTGAATTTTCGGTACTGATTATTCGCAATTGTGCAATCTCGGTCCTGTTCTGCATCAATGCTTTAAAAATAGTGCTTAGTCTAAACTTCCACTGTTCCAACCTTGTTCCATCCAGAGGGTCTAAACCATTATTCTCGGTCGCCCTTGCCAATCCAGAAATGGGCGGAGTAGCATGCAGGAAAAACAGATCTTTCCTGTATTGTTCTAGTGCGTCGTTAATAGAATTGGCCGTCAAAGCCAAACTTTGAGTTAGTTGTTGGTCTGTTTCCTCCGCTATCTCATCAGCAAGTCGAGATTCGAAGAAAGCTGTCATGAGGATTGAGGTGCTAACCACAATGACTAAAGAAATAGGTAAGAAGTAGCTGGTCAGGACAGAAGACTTTAATGCCGGTACAGTTTTTTTATTCATATCCCTATTCCCGTGCTTTATCACACTAATTACGAACCGATGCAATACAGACTCGGTTTCGTCCGGTTGCTTTAGCCTTATATAGAAGTTCATCTGTACGCTTTAGCCAAGCTTCCCAATTCTCGAGGTCCGAATTATCAAGTTGGGAGAGTCCCCCACTAAGGGTCACTATGCCAAATGGCGACTCTGGATGTGCTAACTCTAATTTACATACCGCGTCTTTGATACGATTTACTACACACTCTGCACCTTCTATATCAGTATCAGGTAGCAAACATATAAATTCTTCTCCTCCATAGCGAACAACTGCATCTGAAGGTCTAAGAAGTGCTTTTTTTAAGGCCTTAGCAACTTCCCTTAGGCATTGATCTCCTTGTAAATGGCCGAAATGGTCGTTGTATTTTTTAAACCAGTCCACATCAAACATAGCCAAACAAAAGGAACTGCACTCTCTACTTGACTGACGGATAAGCCTCTGTACTGCATCTTCCAGCCAGTGTCTGTTGTATACCCTGGTCAAACCATCGAGAAGACTTTGTTGTTTTAAAAAGTCTGTCTGTAATTTTAGGGTTAGATGGGTTTTTACTCTGTTGGTGAGGGTAATGGCGTTAACTGGTTTAACTACATAATCCACACATCCTGCTTCCCAGCAGGCTTGCTCCTCAACGTCCTCACTAAGTGAGGTGATAAAAATTAAGGGAATATGGGATACATCTGGCATAGTTTTTAGTTGTCTGCATAGTTCTAACCCATCCATCTCTCTCATTAGTACATCACTCAAAATGAGATCCGGAGGCGTAAGTGAGCAATATTGAAGTGCTTCTTCAGCATTAGCGACAACTGCAACATGACAAAAGCCGTCAAGGTAGTTAGCAATGATTGTTCTAGTGATGGGTTCGTCTTCGACAACTAAAACTGTAGTTGTTTTGAACGGATGTAGAGAGTCGTCTAGCCTTTGCAAGAGGAGCATCCTTAAATAACACTTGCTAAACACTCATCATATTAATGACTTATGCTGTTCATGGTCGTTGCTTTTCAGCAACTTTTTTGAAAATAGTCGATACTCATTTAAATCGCCAGTATGGAGACTGCTAAAAAATGCTGTTTAACCCACAACGTGAAGACTTTCCGACCATTTTGATTGTTGATGATGAAGCTGTTAATCGGATTATTTTGGAGGACGCTTTACAGACGTTAGGTAAGATTCTACATGCTGAAAGCGGTGAGGAAGCACTTCGAATAGCATATGTTAATCACCCCAATGTTGTGATGCTCGACATTGATTTGCCTGGTATTGATGGTTTTGAAGTGTGTCGTCGATTAAAGGCCAACCAACATACAGCGGAATGTGCAGTGATATTTGTAACATCTCACAGTGAGTCAAGTTATGAGTATCATTCACTGGCACAAGGTGGCATCGATTTTATAAGTAAACCCATTGATTTTGGCCTCTGTCGACTAAGGGTTAAGAATCAGTTGATCTTACAGCAGCAAACAAAGGCATTAAGGACAGCAAAGGACGATCTGCATGAACTGGTAACTCAGGTACCGGTCTTTATTTCTTGTTGGTCTAAAGAATTAGCCAACTGGTTTAGTAATGATTTTGAAGGTGATTGGTTTGGTATTAATGCCAAGGCAATGGCTGGTCAACAAATGCAACATATTTTTCCTGCCAGTCTCTTCAATCTTGTTCAAAAGAAAATTATGGAGGAGCTTCCTAGAGATACTTTTACAGCTTACATACCTGAAGCCATCGGAGGTATAGAGTATGCTCAAGTTTACCTAACTAAGAGGCGGGTACTAGATGAAGAGATTGGCTATTTGCTGACATTGGTTGATGTAACAACTGTTAGGCGAGCCAAGCACGATTTAATGCTGGAAAAGGAACGGCTGAAAGTAACGTTAAATTCAATCGGTGATGCTGTAATCGCAACTGACACTGATGCTCGGGTGACTTTTATGAATCCTATCGCCGAGAGAATGACAGGAATGCTGTCGAGGGAGGCAAAAGGGATACATATAGAATCGGTGATGAATCTTTGTGATGCAGACACCAAAAAGCCTGGTATCAACCCAATCAGTTTAGCACTTCAAGAAAAACGCATTGTGGCAATGGCATTAAATAGCCAGCTCACCAGTAAAAATGGGGAAGTATATCGAGTAGAAGATTCGGCTGCCCCAATACGTGATGATGACGGCAATATAATTGGTGCAATAATCGTGTTTCATGACGTAAGTGAGTCAATTGCCATGGCCGTCAAGATGAGCTATTTAGCCAATCATGACCAGCTTACCGATTTGCCCAACAGAATTTTACTGCATGATCGGCTTGGACAGGCCTGCAAAATGGTGCGTTCCACCAACAAACTGGTTGCAGTTTTTTTAATAGACATCGACCACTTCAAATACCTCAATGATTCTCTTGGTCACCATCATGGAGATCTTATCATCAAGCAAGTGGCAAAAAGGCTTGAATCATTGGTAGATACTAGTGCCACGTTAGCACGGATAGGAGGTGACGAATTTGTTTTGGTCGTTCCCGGTATTCGTAATTCAGGAATTGTAGATAGTATTGCAACAGCAATTGTTAAAGAAATGGGCGACCCTTTTATCATTGAGGCTCAGGAATATCGAATGACAGTGAGTGTTGGTATTAGCCTGAATCCGACGGATGCAGATGATGAGGAAAGTCTAATGCGCCATGCTGATGTGGCAATGTATCGAGCAAAAAAAGAGGGACGTAATCGCTATTGCTATTTTTCAGAAGAATTGGAGGCACAACTGTTACAGCGCCATAATGTAGAACTGATGCTTCGAGCTGCCATTACTAATAATGGGCTTGAAGTACATTATCAGCCTCAAATTGAGTTGTGTTCTGGACGAATTATAGGGGCCGAAGCACTAGTTAGACTACGTGATGCTAAAGGCAATCTTGTATCCCCTATACATTTTATTCCCCTTGCTGAAGAAACTGGCTTGATTAATCAGGTAGGACATCAGGTAATGCGAAAAGCCTGTCAAGCGGCGAGTAATTGGCACCGACGGGGTCACCGTATCAGATTGTCAGTTAATATAGCAGCAAAGCAATTTGTTGAATCTAACCTAAGTGAAGATGTAGCTGAATTGCTTCAAGAAACAGGTTTGGCACCAGAGCTGCTTGAATTGGAAGTGACAGAAAGTGCGTTGATGGACAATTTTGAAGAAACGCAAAATATTTTAAATAGTCTTTCAGGACAAGGGGTATCTATAGCTATCGACGATTTTGGGACGGGTTATTCTAGTTTATCTTACATGAAAGCATTTCCTATAGATGTGCTAAAAATTGACCAATCCTTTGTGCGAGATATGCTTTTGGATAAGCAAAGCCTAGACATCGTAAAAACCATAGCATATCTCGCTTCTTCGTTAGGCCTAACACTTATCGGTGAAGGTATAGAAGAAGAGGAGCAGAAAAGAGCGCTAATAGATTTGAAATGCGAGTTTGGACAAGGTTATCTATTTAGTAAACCGCTGCCTCTTGAAGATTTTGAAGCCTTGCTTGAGTAAACTTGGTTCTTAGTCTTGGGCAATTATGATTGGTGAAATATTAGCTCAGATAAGCTCTAGTAAAGTTTACTTTAATCCATACGTTTCAATTCTTGTTTTCTGATTGCCTCAGAAGCCCGCATCTGGTTGTATACATCCTCGACCATTCTGGAATCTTTATGGCCAGTGATTACCATGACGGTCTCTTTTGATAAACCATCCTCCAACAGCCGGGAAACGGCTTCTCTGCGTAAGTCATGTGTTCTCAATCCCTCAATCCCAATGTGATTTAGCATTTGTGTAAATCTGGATGATACGGTACTAGCTTTCACGGGAAAAATTGTACCCACTGCATTTGGAGTGGCTTCCTTCAGTCTTTTCAGAGTTGTTCTGGCTAGCTCTGAGAGTGGAATTGTTCTTTTATTGTCCTGTGAGTCCCCGCTACTACGTCGTAGTTTATTGGGCGTGACAAGCGCCTCACTGGTGTCCCAGTTTATATCCTGCCAGGTTAATGTCAGTAGCTCTCCAACCCGCTGTGCCGTCTCAATCAGCAGAATAAAGATTGCCTCATAATCAACGTTGGAGCCGCTTCTTTGTTGAGCATGTCTTAATGCCGTGGATATTTTTTCATATTCACCATTATTTAGTCTGCGTGTACGAGTGGTGGAGTTGCCAATGAAACCATTTCGTCTCAGTTGTTTCAGATGGATACCAAAAACTGAATCCGACACATTTTTAATATTGCAAGCGTGGCCAACTTCTCTGACAGCGCGCATGATTGCCGACAGGTCCGAGGCAATTGTTGACGGTTTCGCGCCCAGCGCGGTTCTCTCCTGGCAAAACTTGCTCAGTTCCCGGTATTGAATATCAATTAGGCGCATACTGGCGATGGCATAGCCGTCATAAGCCGATTTACCGATGATTGCTCTCAATGCCGCCTGGCTACTGCGACCTGTTGGCGTCGGAACCTGAGATTGCTGGCGCAGAAATAGTTCGATAAATGCCCGCAGCGTCGAGTTTACATCCGGTATAGGCAGTGATTGATTGCAAAACAAAACTCGGGTTGAGACACCAGGAAGTCGTGCTTTTTGTTTTATCTCCGATACATTGGCTTCATACTGTTTTTTCATGCGTTCAGCAAAATCAAGGGCTTGTTCGTACGATGGAAATCGTTTTGTGGTGTCCTGCGGATAATATTTGGACTTTTCTCTGACACGGGCCGCGAAAACGGCCTCGCCCCTGGCGGTTTTTTCTGTGATTGTGTAGAACGCCATACGACTAGGTAACCTCATGAAATACATCGAGGTTACCTATTATCTGCATATTGCGGCCTACGTCACTAGGCTTCACTCGCAATGTCGTAAATAGTTCGAAAACTTACGCCAATGGATGATTTATACACAATTTCAGTTTGAAAAATGTACTTTGGATGTTTTTGTTCCTCTACTGGCCGAGGATGTTGACGTCCCTGAACCTATTAAACTGGTCGGGATTAATAACAACGTAAACCTGCCATAGAATGTTGAGATCTTTATGACCTGTTATCCTCGCGGCTTCCTCTACTGACATACCCAGTTGGATGAGCCTACTGGCCCCCTCTCGGCGTAAATCATGGTAACGCAGGTCTTTGATCCCCAGTTTTTTCCTGGTCCGCCTGAAGCCAGCCGTGATTGAACGCGGGTTATAGGGGAAAATTTTAACGTCCATTTTGGGCTGTCTATCAATGATTTCAAGCGCCTCGCCCAGTAGTGGTAGTTTGGAATTGTTTCCCTGAGAACCATTTGGGTTTTTTCTGTCTCGCAGCAGGATTGTTCGGCTGTTTCTGTCCAGGTCATCCCAGCGCATATTGCAGACCTCACTAATTCGACAGCATGTCAGTAACGAAATTCTGAAAATATCCACATACGGGATGATACAGCAGTGGTGTTTGCTGCGATTGGTGAGTTCTGTCAGCAGAGCCTGCATCTCCCCCTGTTCGAGGCGACGTTCTCGTCTGGCTGAACGCGCTATCAGCTTTAGGTCATGAAGCGCCGGATATGCATCAATCACAGGACGCTCGTCGACATTTACATGAAACATTGATTTCGCCACCCGCAGCACTTTACGCAGGCAGGAAACATCAATAGAGAGCGTTTGAGGAGAAGGAGCACTCTGCGACTCTTTGCGTTGTCGGCAAAAATCGACAATGTCGGCGGAGGTAATATGTGTGACTAGCTTATCTGCGATGGGGAAAGTGCAGATTTGTCTGAAACAATAATTGGCTGTACGGCGCAAAGGCCGGTCAGATGCATTCTTTTTAACCTGATACTTTTCAATCAGCGTTTTCAGCGTGCAGTCAATTAACTCAAATGGCGTGTTGTTGGTGTTGTGCTCGACTTTATAGACAGTCTCTTTTGCCCATTTGATTGCCGCCGTCTTATGAATAAACGTTTTGGATTTTGAAAAAGTTACTACCCCGTTTTCTTTTACCCGCACGCGTGCGCAGTAAACCGTCGCGTTCTTTCTCTGACGTTTTGAAATGGTATAATTGGCCATTGGCACTCCCTGATTTTTGTTCCCCCAAAAAGGGGTTTTTGTTCCCCCGAGGAGGGAGAAATAGGGAAACTTGATGCCAAAAACCGCCGTTTGTATTCTTCCAGTTTTGCCAGAAAGAAAAGGTAAGCTGTTGTTATTTAAGGGTTAAAATCTCTCATGGCTGATGTTTCTTTCAACCGTCGAATTTCCATAGCGCCCATGCTCGATTGGACAGATCGCCACTATCGCTATTTTATGCGCCGCATCACCCGGCATACACTTTTGTATACCGAAATGGTCACCACCGGGGCCATTTTGTTTGGCAAAGGTGATTATTTGGGCTTCAACAGTGACGAGCATCCGGTTGCTCTGCAACTGGGCGGTTCCGATCCCGCTGATATGGCAGAGTGCGCCAGGCGCGCCGAGGCACGCGGTTATGATGAAGTTAATATCAATGTAGGTTGTCCGTCAGATCGGGTACAAAATGGTCGCTTTGGCGCCTGCTTGATGGCTGAGCCTGATACCGTTGCAGCCTGTATCACGGCAATGCAAAAGGCGGTTGCAATACCTGTTACGGTGAAATGCCGCATTGGTATTGATGATATGGATGAATATGCCCATTTGGATGATTTTATTCGCCGGGTAGCGGACGCTGGCTGCGATACTTTTATCATTCATGCCAGAAAGGCTTGGTTGCAAGGTTTGAGCCCTAAAGAAAATCGGGAGATTCCGCCGTTAATGTACGATAGGGTGTACCTGCTCAAAGAGCATTTCCCCCAGCTGCATTTGTCGATAAATGGGGGAGTGAAAACGCTGGAAGAGGCTAAGCAACATCTACAGTATCAAGATGGTGTCATGATTGGCAGGGAAGCTTACGCTAACCCTTACATGTTCGCCGAAGTGGACCGGGAGTTTTATGCCGACGCACATGCTATTCCTAGCCGCGAAGCCGTAATTGAATCTATGGTGCCCTATGTCAACGAACAGGTTGCATCGGGAGCCAGAGTTTGGCACGTCGCCAGGCACATGCTGGGTATTTTCCAAGGGCAACCTGGCGGAAGAATCTGGCGGCGCTACTTGAGTGAGAATGGCACACGCGCAACAGATGGACAGCTATTACTCGATGCATTAGAGGCTCGTCAGGCAGGCATCAAATACAGCGAATAGTCTTAGTTGGTTAATTTGACTACCAAATTGTTAATATGACCATTATTTGAGCGCGTGGTGTTTTGAGAATTCATGCGCTTTCTGTTTTATTGATAAAATATCTATTAATTTCAGTGTCTTGTGATTTTTCTTCGAGTTGGCATGTGTCTCGCAACAACTATTTCGTCAGTTATTGCGACTTAACACATGAACCGATTTGGAGAACCTTATGTTTAGCAAAATGAAACTTACCGCTGCCACTGTGTTGTTGGTATCTTCAATGAGCGCCAGCGCTCAGTCAACCGAAGTATCATTGCAGGAGCTTGTCGCTCATGTGCTCAGTTCCGCCGTGAGTGCCACAACTCAGGAAATGAGCAACAGTGTGAAAGAGGCGGTGAGCAAAGCTGCCGATGTACTTACACTGCAAGAAGATACCCAGGAAATGCAGTTGGTTGAGCGCAATGAGAAAGCGCAACCAGAACCAGCTAAGCAGGCAGAATAAGCTTATGTTGGATCAGATGCATTTGCTCAGCTTGCTGCTGATACCCCTGATGGCATTTTTGGTTGGTGCGCTGGTATTTAGCTACGTAGAACGTTTGCTAGTTAAGCCGCCAACTTTTTCTCCCCAAGACGGTCTTTAAGCTGTAGGACCGTCTTTTCTACTTTACTCTCTCTGTCTCTTTACTATTCTGTTCCCTGTTCCCTGTTCCCTGTTCCCTGTTCCCTGTTCCCTGTTCCCTGTTCCCTGTTCCCTGTTCCCTGTTCCCTGTTCCCTGTTCCCTGTTCCCTGTTCCCTGTTCCCTGTTCCCTGTTCCCGTAAAAGTGGCATCACATTTTCTTCCCAGCGAAAGACTTTGGCAAACCCAATCGGCCCCTGCTCGTGCTTGCTTTAAGGCGCTTTTCAAATTGTGCTTGTTTTACTTGGTGGAATTAACCAGTGATGTGGTTGATTTGACCAAATTTTAAGTTTGGCGATTTTGCGTGTGAATAACCTTAGTTAGATGATTTGAGTAAAATCATTTAAAAACAATGCATTACTCGGTTTTGTTGAGTTGGCATAAGGCTTGTAATAGTGATTGGGAGTGATTTAGTCATAAGCCCAAAACTAAGGGCAACAAGCGTGGAGGAAGTGAAATGGGTGTCTTTTCAAGAATGAATGACATTGTACAAGCCAACCTGAATGCCCTGTTAGATAAAGCTGAAGATCCTAAAAAGGTGATCCGTCTTATCGTACAGGAGATGGAGGAAACCCTGGTTGAACTGCGTGCCATAGCTGCACGTAACCTGGCTGCGAAGAAAGATTTGCAGCGCAAGCTGGACCGTCTTAACGAACAGGTCCTGCAATGGCAAGACAAAGCGGAAATGGCCTTAGGTAAAGATCGGGAAGATCTAGCCAAACTGGCGTTGACGGAAAAGCACAAGTTTGAGGTGCAAGCCCAACAACTGAGTGGCGAGTTACAGCAAGCGGAGGAGGCATTGCAGCAGCTTCAGCAGGACAGTGTGCGTCTGCAAGAGAAGCTGAGTGAAGCACGCACTAAGCAGAAAACACTGCTAATGCGAGAGGAGTCAGTGGCTGCCCGTTTGAAAGTGAGGGTCAGCAATGACACGCAAAAAGTTGAGCAAGTGATGCAACGCTTTGACCACTATGAGCATCGTGTTGAGCAGTTAGAAGCTCAGCTTGAGGCCTACGATTTGACAGCCGGGCAGCCAGGATTGCACGCAGAGTTTGCGCAACTGGAAGCTGACGAAAAGATGCAAGCCGAGCTGGATGCGCTTAAGCAGAAAATTCAGAAGAAGGTTGCTTAAGGGGGCTTCGCCCCCTTATCCCCGGATATTGACAGGAGAAGAACATGACAACGTTGTACGACGACCAACGCATTCGTAAAGATAAGATTCGAGCCAAAGTGTCAGGTGTATGTGCAGGTTTGGCCAGACACTGGGGAACAGAGCCCTGGTTGATCCGTTTGGCAGCACTGGTGCTTTTCTTCCACCTGCCTTTGGTGGTGCTAGTGGCCTACATTATTGCTGCCATGGTATTGCCGGCTCGATAAAGGGGTAACCCATGTTTAAGAACTTTATTGTCGCAATTTTAATTGCCACCTTGCTGGTCTATTGCTTAGGCATGGTGGCGGACTCTTGGGGACATGTTCATCTCTATCTGGATGATGATCTAATGTCCCCGGCAGTGACACTAGTTGGTGGCGTGCTACTGGCGATTACTTTTATCGTGTTAGGTCTGATGTTAGCTGTCAGCCTTATTGGTGCATTAGCCTTTGTGTTTATTTGCGTATTGGGCGCCTTACTCATCGCAGGAATTGGGGCACTTTGGCCAGCCTTGCTAGGGGTTTTGATTATTGTCTGGCTGGTACGTGACGCGAAAACTACCGATCAAGTTTAACCTGTTGACCCGGCGATTCATGCGCTGGGTCATTGGCATTCATACAGAATTCCTGAATAATTCCCTGCATCGATGGATTTCCCTTGTATAAACAACAGGAGTTGCAGAATGCGTTTCATGTTAACCGTATTGCTGTTTGGTTTTTCCGCCCTTGCATTTGCTGAAGTCAAAGTTGATAACGCCCTAATCCGTTTGCTTCCCCCCGGTGTCCCTAATACAGCGGGTTATTTTTCACTAACCAATACAGGCAGCGAAGACCGGGTGTTGGTTGGCGCCAGCTGCGCTGCGGTGAAAAAAGCAGAATTGCATGATCATCAAATGGTAGACGGTATGATGAAGATGGTTCATCAACAACAAGTAGTTGTGCCTGCAGGGCAGACCCTGACCTTTCAGCCCGGTGGTTTACACTTGATGTTATTTGGTTTGCAAGCACCGCTTAAAGAAGGGCAGCAGATTCCTTTCACCCTGATGTTTGCCAATGGTGAGCAAGTTGAAGTCAGCGCCGTGGTTAAATCAGCTGTGGCTGAGGTTGACCACTCTCACCATCACTAATGAAACTTTTGGGAGTGCCCATGAGACAGTATCTGAGTACAAGAACCCTATTGCTGGCATTGACCTTGTTGCTGGTATTTTTTTATTTGCTGGCTGTTTATTGGAGCAGTGAGCCTGATACCTTTGATGTAAAAGTGCATGCGGAGAGTGACGCCCAGTCAAAAGGAGTGCAACTGGCTCCTGGCTATGTCACTACCGCCACGTTGATCCGCGTAAGCCGCACTTTGTTGGATAAACCAGGTGGCTACCTTTCCAACGATGTGATGCCGCCATCTGTAATGATGGACAATATGCCAGCCTGGGAATATGGCGCACTAGAGATGGTGCGGGACCTTAGTCTGGCCATGCGTAAAGACCTGAGCCGTTCGCAATCCCAATCAATGGAAAATCCTGATCTACTGGTAGCTCAACCAAAATTTAATACCGACAGCCGCAACTGGTTATTGCCGCCGGCAGAGTCCGAGTACGGCGAAGGTATCGAAGCACTGGAGCGTTATCTGAGCAAGTTGGCCAGTCCTCTGGATGATAGTGCACAGTTTTATGCCCGTGCTGATAATCTGAGAGATTGGTTGAAGCAGGCTGAGAAGCGCCTGGGCAGCTTGTCACAAAAGCTAAGCGCAAGTGTTGGTCAGGAGCGTCTGAATACCGATCTGGCGGGAGACCCTAATGCTCGTCAGTCTACACCATCCCGTAGCTCCCAATACCTGAAAACCAGTTGGTGGAAGCTGGATGACGTATTCTATGAAGCGCGGGGTGCTAGCTGGGCGCTGCTGCATTTCCTCAAAGCAGTGGAGGTCGATTTTGCCGACGTGCTGGAAAAGAAAAATGCCCGGGTCAGTCTGCAGCAAATTATTCGAGAGTTAGAAGCCACACAGCAGACAGTTTGGAGTCCATTGATTTTAAACGGCAGTGGTTTTGGTCTGGTGGCCAACCATTCGTTGGTGATGGCCAATTATATTTCCCGTGCCGATGCTGCCCTTATCGATCTAAACGAATTACTTAGCCAAGGATAAAACATGTTTAAAAAGTTATTGCCGCTCGCCCTTTGTTCTTTTGTGTTACCCGCACAGGCCGACACCTTGTTAGGTTTGTATGTTGGGGCGCAGGGGTGGCGTGCAGAGGCTGAGGGTGGCTTTGCCAATACCGAATTGGTCACAGATTTTTCCTTTAAGGATAAAACCTTAGCCTCTTATTATGTGGCCCTCGAACATCCAATCCCGTTGATTCCTAATATTCGTATCAGCCGCCAGAAATTGGAAACCCAAGGAGATACCATACTGGCGTCTTCTTTTACTTTTGCTGGTGAAACTTTTGCAGCGGGTAGCCAAATCGGCGCCGACCTTGATATGGACAGTACCGATTACACGCTCTACTACGAAATCTTTGATAATGACATTGTTAGTTTTGATCTTGGGATAACGGCTCGGGATGTCGATGGTGTGTTACTGACAACGGGTAATTCAATCACAGCGCAACAGAGCTTTTCCGGTATTGTGCCGTTGCTGTATGGCAAGGTCGAAGTTGGGCTGCCGTTAACCGGGCTTGGAGTTCAAGCGCAAGGAAACTTTCTGGCCCTGGATGACAATAAGCTATATGACTATCAGGCAGCCATAACTTATAGCCTGATGGATAATCTGGCGGTAGATATGACGTTGCAGCTTGGTTATCGCGTTTACATGCTGGAATTGGATGATATGGATGACATATACACCGATATGGAATTCAAGGGCGTTTTTGCCGGTGTTGAACTGCACTTCTAAATCTAATTAGGGCCGAGCCAGGGAAGGCTCAATAAAATTTTATATAAAAATCTGATTTTATCACTTTCTGTAATAACGAATTTGATTTAATTCTTTCCTGTTCTTAAGCCTCCTCGCTACCCTACGCTCATCGAGAATAGGGTTAGCATAATTATGTCTTCATCTACATCCCAGGCATCAGTGCCTGTTTCAGTCCTGAATGATGCACAGTGGTCCGCATTGCATCAGGCTATTGCACCACTCAATGGCAATCAGCTTACTTGGGTGAGCGGCTATCTGGCGGGACTGGCGCATGGTCATCAACCACAAGTGGCACAAGTTGCAGGAACTGCACCAGCAGGACGGCTGACCATTTTGTATGGCTCACAGACGGGTAACGCCAAAGGGGTGGCAACCGAATACAAAGCTTTTGCGGAAGCGGCTGGCCTGAGCGTTGAATTGCTCAATATGGCCGACTTTAAGAGCAAACGCTTAAAGGAAGAAACACATCTGGTGATCGTGGTTAGCACTCATGGTGAAGGTGAAGCGCCTGATGATGCAGCCGAGTTACATGAGTTTTTGGCTAGCAAGAAAGCACCCAAGCTTTCTCAGCTCAAGTACGCGGTACTGGGGCTGGGTGACAGCAGCTACGAGTTTTTCTGCCAGACCGCTAAAGACTTTGACGAGCGTTTGGCTGCCTTAGGTGCCGTGCGTTTGGCTGACCGTGTCGATTGTGATGTTGATTATGACGGCCATGTAGCCACCTGGCGTGAAGGCCTAACCGAGCTTCTGAAAGAGGAGTTGAAGTCTGCCAGTCAAGGGCAGGTCGTGCCTATGCCGGGCTTAAGCCTGGCAAGTCAGCAAGTCAGTCAGTTCAACAAAAAGAACCCTTTCACGGCTGAGCTTCTGGCATCTCAAAAAATAACTGGCCGGGATTCGGTGAAAGACATTCGCCACATAGAAATATCTCTGGATGGTTCGGGTTTGCATTATCAGGCCGGTGATGCGTTGGGCGTTTGGTTCAGCAATGATCCGAAGCTGGTGGAAGAACTCCTTAGCAGCTTGAACCTGAACGGTGATGTTCCGGTGCAAGTAGGGGATGAGCTGCTAGCGCTCAGAGAGGCATTGGTTGATAAGTTTGAGCTGACCCAAAGCTATCCCACTTTTGTCAAAGGCTATGCGGAACTGGTGAAAAATGCGTCTTTGCTAAGCTTGACCGAAGACAAAGGGGCGCTGCGTGACTACCTGGCGAAGCATCAGATTGTAGATATCGTCAAAGCCTATCCAGGCAAGATAGATGAACAGCAATTCGCGTCTTTGTTAAGACCCATTACGCCCAGATTGTATTCCATCGCATCCAGTCAGTCTGAAGTTGAAGATGAAGTACATCTGACCGTTGGTTTGGTGGAATATGAAAAAGATGGGCAAATCCGGCAAGGCGGCGCGTCTGGTTTCCTGGCCTCCAGGCTGGAAGAGGGCCAAACGGTAAAAGTATTTGTCGAGGCCAATGATAACTTCAAGTTGCCTGCTGACCCGAATACCCCAGTGATCATGGTTGGTCCCGGCACCGGCATTGCGCCTTTCCGCGCCTTTATGCAAGAGCGTGAAGCACAGGAAGCCGAAGGCAAAAACTGGCTATTCTTTGGTAACCCGAATTTTACTCAGGACTTCCTGTATCAGGTGGAATGGCAGCGTTGGGTAAAAGAAGGTCTGTTAAACAAAGTGAGTCTGGCGTTTTCTCGTGATCAGGCAGAGAAAATTTATGTTCAGCATCGTTTGCTTGAACAAGGCAAAGAAGTCTTTGCCTGGCTGCAGCAGGGCGCACATTTGTATGTGTGCGGTGATGCTAACCACATGGCCAAAGACGTGCATGATGCCTTGCTAAAGATTATCTCGGCAGAAGGCGGATTAACCGCAGAGCAAGCCGAAGCTTATTTGAATGACCTGCGCAAAGCGAAGCGCTATCAGAGAGATGTGTACTAATGAGTGACAATCAGGAACAAAAGCTTTCCGACAACGAGCGACTCAAGCGGGAGAGTAATTTCTTGCGCGGTACCATCGCGCAGGATCTTAAAGATGATTTGACCGGAGGCTTCAACGGCGACAATTTCCAGTTGATTCGCTTCCATGGCATGTATCAGCAAGATGACCGAGATATTCGTGCTGAACGTGCCAAACAAAAGCTGGAGCCCTTGCATAATGTGATGCTGCGTTGTCGTCTGCCGGGAGGCATTATTTCTCCTCAGCAATGGCTGGCCATTGATGAGTTTGCCGAGCAGCACACCTTGTACGGCAGTATTCGTTTGACAACAAGGCAGACGTTCCAATTTCATGGTGTGCTAAAGCCAAATATTAAGCCTATGCACCAAATGCTCAATCGCGTTGGTCTTGACTCTATTGCCACCGCTGGAGACGTGAACCGTAACGTGCTGTGTACGTCGAATCCTGTGGAGTCCGAGGTTCATCAGCAAGCCTACGAGTGGGCGGTGAAAATCAGTGAGCACTTGCTACCCAAGACGCGTGCCTATGCTGAGATCTGGCTGAATGAAGAGAAGCTGGAGACGACAGATGAGGAACCCATTCTGGGCAGCACTTATTTGCCGCGTAAGTTTAAGACTACCGTGGTGATCCCGCCACAAAATGACGTTGACGTACATGCTAATGATCTGAACTTTGTGGCCATTGCCGAGAATGGTCAACTTGTTGGCTTCAATGTGCTGGTGGGTGGCGGTCTGGCCATGACCCATGGTGACAAGGCGACTTTCCCGCGCAAAGCTGACGACTTTGGTTTTATCCCGCTGGATAAGACGCTGGCTGTGGCTGAAGCGGTAGTGAGTACGCAACGCGATTGGGGTAACAGAAGCGATCGTAAGAACGCCAAAACCAAGTACACCCTAGAGCGAGTAGGCGTGGAAACGTTCAAAGCTGAGGTTGAAAAACGCGCGGGTGTCACTTTTGCCCCAAGTCGTGCTTATGAGTTTACCGGCCGTGGTGACCGCTTTGGCTGGGTGGAAGGTGTGGATGGCAAACATCACCTGACGTTATTTATTGAAAACGGCCGTATTCTAGATTTTCCGGGTAAGCCCCTGAAAACAGGTTGTGCTGAAATTGCCAAAATTCATCAGGGCGATTTTCGTTTAACAGCGAATCAGAACCTGATTGTGGCCGGTGTTGCACCAGAGCAAAAGGCTGAGATTGAAAAGATTGCCCAGGAGCACGGCTTGATTGAGCCGGATGTTACCGTACAGCGTCAAAACTCAATGGCCTGCGTGGCTTTGCCCACCTGTCCTTTGGCGATGGCTGAGGCTGAGCGCTACTTACCCGGCGCGGTGACTGAACTGGAACAGATCCTGTCAAAACACGGTATGGCTGAAGAGCATATTGTCTTTCGTGTGACTGGCTGCCCTAACGGTTGTGGCCGTGCAATGCTGGCTGAAATTGGCCTGGTGGGTAAAGGTCCTGGCAAGTACAACCTGCATCTGGGCGGGGATCGCTATGGAACACGTATCCCCAAAATGTACCGGGAGAACATCAGCGAACAGGAAATTATGCAGGAGCTGGACAACCTGATTGGTCAGTGGGCTGCAAAGCGCCAGGCACAGGAAAGTTTTGGTGACTTTGTGATCCGCGCTGGCGTAGTGAAAGCCGTGGTGAATTCCGCTAAGGATTTTTATGACTAATGCCGCACTTAAAACCCAGGCAGGCTTGAGCACAGATATCAGCCGCGAAGAGTTGGCTGAAATAAATCTGCAATTGGAAGCCATGACTGCGCAGCAACGGGTGCAATGGGCGTTGACTCAGCTACCAGGGCAGGCGGTGCTGTCGTCCAGTTTCGGCATTCAGGCCGCTGTGATGTTGCACTTGGTAACCCAGGCGCAGCCAGATATTCCAGTGGTGCTGACTGACACCGGTTATCTGTTCCCGGAAACCTATGACTTTATTGATGAGTTGACACAAACCCTGAATCTGAATCTGAAAGTCTACAGTGCCGATTTGTCGCCAGCGTGGCAGGAACGTAAGTTTGGTCAGCTATGGGAGCAGGGCTTGCCTGGTATTGAAGCCTACAACAAGTTGAACAAAGTAGAACCCATGCAACGCGCCCTCAAGGAATTGCAGGTAAACACCTGGTTTTCAGGATTGCGTCGCAGTCAGTCCAGCAGCCGGGAAAAATTGCCATATCTGCAATTGACTGGTGGACGCTTCAAGGTGTTCCCGATTCTGGATTGGAGCAATAAGGATGTGCATTACTATCTGCAGGACAACGGTTTGCCTTATCATCCTTTGTGGGAGCAAGGCTATGTGTCTGTTGGCGACTGGCATACCTCAAGGCCGTTAGAGGCTGGTATGACTGAAGAAGAAACGCGCTTCTTCGGTTTAAAGCGGGAATGTGGCTTACACGAATTTGGTGATGGTATTTAAGCTGGAAGGCAACGTGGCGTTCATTGGATATTGAACGCGTTGCCTAGTATCCGCTTCAGTGCCAAGATGTATTCGGGCTGGGCCTTGGTTGGCACCAGCCTGGATAACTCAGCGCCGGCGGCGGTGAATTTATAGTAATTCAGCAAAATTCCGCGGCTGCGAGGGTTCATATGTAAGGTTTCACTACCGATCCGCCATTCATTGCGACTGACTGTGCTAAGCTCACCCGATTCAATTTCACTGCTATAAATTAAACCCAAGTCCATTAAAGCCAATAAATCTGGATAGGTCAGGCCGAATTGCGCCAGATTTAATTGCGCCCCACGTTTAAATTGCAGTAACGACAATAAGCTTGGTTTTTGATAGTAGCCAAAGAGTAATTTAGGGCTGTAGTCGCCTGTTCTGCGACAGGAAAGACTCACTGCAAGGGAGAATATGCGGGCGTCTCGTTGGGTCAACTGCTGCAATATGGTTAAACTGCGCAGAGAGAAAGAACCCGGTTGGCCAATTTCTGTGGCAAATATTTTGGCCCACAATTCCTGCATTGCGGGTGAGTGAATATTTTCCGCCATATTGATAAAACTAAAGAACCAGTCAGGGTCAAGATTGTCTTCTTGGCCCTGAGTGGGTGCATACTCTATTGCCAGATTAAGTATTCGCTCAAGGTTCTGCACCCTTCTCTGTTGCTGGATGGCTCTGCGTCTGATGGCTTTACGACTCATATCAAGCTCTAGCCCGGAGTTACCGGCAAGGCTAATACCTGTTTGCGCAAACCAATGCAGCATCCTGCTTTTTAACGCCTTGCTGGATGGCCCTGATTGCGAATGCGTGGATGTTTGTGCGGTTGCTCTTTTAGGTGCAGTACTTGGTATATTCGCAACCAGGGGAGCTTGAGATGTAGGATCAATTTTGCTCATGAAACTTTGGCCGTCTAGCTACAAACTTCCTTTTCATCTTAGGGTCTTGTGGTGAGGATGACTAGTATCGGATGTTACTTGGCTTTTGTTTTTCTGGCCGCAAGAATTAGCTGATAGCTGCTGTGTGCTTTCTTAGAGTTTCTCTTTCCTGAATATTAGGATATTGTTAGTTAAAAGAGGATGATTTGGTCTCTTGGTTCGGGTCGCGGAAAGGCAGATGAGTCAAATAAATTACGAGAACGATGAACTGATTTTTCTGGAAGAAGATGAGGTTTCTGCAGAA
Source organism: Bowmanella yangjiangensis (assembly GCF_018531185.1). Classification (NCBI taxonomy): domain Bacteria; kingdom Pseudomonadati; phylum Pseudomonadota; class Gammaproteobacteria; order Alteromonadales; family Alteromonadaceae; genus Bowmanella; species Bowmanella yangjiangensis. The sequence goes on along the minus strand of NZ_JAHDJU010000006.1, from coordinate 10,073 downwards.
GAGCAAGAATCAAGCGATGCTTGGAATGTCCTTATTGTCGATGACGATGAAGAAATTCACTCAGTTACGAGATTAGCATTAGCCGATCTAGCCTTAAATGGGCGGCGTTTGAATTTCATGCATGCTTATTCAGGCGAGCAGGCCTTAAGTGTGCTCAGCGAGCATGGTAGTGACATTGCCATTGTGTTGCTCGATGTCGTGATGGAAACCGATGATGCGGGCTTGCAGGTCGCCAGACGTATGCGCGAAGAACTGCAACTCAACGAACCCCGAATTATCCTGCGAACCGGTCAGCCAGGGTACGCGCCTGAAGAAAGTGTCATCAAAGAGTATGACATCAACGATTACAAAACCAAGACCGAATTGACCCGCAGTAAACTCGTCACCACCATCATCGCTTCCCTTCGTTCTTACCAACAAATATTAACTATTAATCAAAGCCGGGTCGGGCTGGAAAAGATTATTGCATCGGCTGCCAATCTGCTCGAAGAGCATTCTATCAAAGGATTTTGCGAAGGTGTTGTCACCCAGATCAGCTCGTTGATTGGGCTAGATGCTGGCGGCGTGGTGTGTGCCAGGGCTGGTTCGGTGTTAGATAAGGACGATGATAGCGTTTATGTTCTCGGCGCAGCCGGTCCATTTGCATCGTATATTAATGAGCGCCTGGACAGCATTCACGACGAAAAAATTGTCGAGCAGGTAGCGAAGTGTTTGAAACAACGGGATCACATCTACGAAAAAGATTTTTCCGTACTGTACATGAATAGCAGTGGCTATGAAGCGGCGGTATATGTACAGGTTGGCTTTGCCATCAATGTGCTGCATCGCCAGTTACTTGAAGTGTTTATGTCCAGTATTTCTGTGGGCTATGAGAATGTGAATTTATTTCACCAGCTCAGAAATGCAGCGTTCAGGGACATGCTGACTAAGCTGCCTAATCGTAATGAATTTATCAATATGCTCGACCAGATGCAGAAAAGCAGTTTTGACCTGGATAACCAGGTTGCTGCATTGGTGGACGTCAATCACTTTTCTGATATCAACGACGGTTTGGGTCAAGATGCAGGCAACTTATTACTGATTGCCATTGCGGAACGCCTGCAAAGTGCCATGGGCCAAGACGTCAAAATGGGGCGTATCGGCGCTGACGTATTTGGTTTGATTGGCTCTGATTCTAAGGTCAACCCAGAGCAAATCTCCAAAGTTTTCAATTCCCCTTTCAAAGCAGGGGATCATACCTTACCAGTCAACGTTACAGTTGGTCTGTGTCGTTTGCTGGATGAAGAAAACAATGGCCTGAATATTCTAAAACAGTCCAATATTGCATTGAATAGGGCTAAGAAAAGCCTGACTGCTAATTACGAATATTATGCTCCCGAGATGGAGGAGAAGACCACTTGGCGTCTAGGCATGATTCGACAACTGCGTTCGGATTTTGCTGAGCGTAAGTTGGAGTTATGGTATCAGCCTCAGGTGGACTTGGTTAGTGAGTCTGTGGTCGGGATGGAAGCCTTGTTGCGTTGGCCCGCGAAGGAAGGGGGGTACGTTTCCCCAGCTGTGTTTGTTCCTTTGGCTGAGTATAGCGGGCTTATCATTGATATTGGCGCTTGGGTACTGGAAGAAGCCTGTAACAAATTACGTTTGTTGCAGGAAAGAGGATTTCCTCATTTGCGGGTCGCCGTGAATATTTCCATGCCTCAATTTCGCGATCCCGAGTTTATTTCTCTGGTTAAACAATGCCTGATTCAAACCAAGATTGATCCCAAATCTCTGGAACTGGAAATTACCGAGAGCGTGGTGATGGATGAACCACAAATTGTGGTGGATTCTCTGAAAGCTTTGAAAGAGTTTGGCGTCACTATCGCTATCGATGACTTTGGTACTGGCTTTTCGTCTATGAGCTATTTGCAAAAACTGCCATTGGATAGGTTGAAAGTTGACCGTTCATTTGTAAGTGAGGTCAATGCTGGCAAGAGCGCATTTATTGCGGAAACCATTGTGACCTTAGGTAATAAGTTAGGCTTGCAGACTATTGCCGAAGGGGTGGAGAAACGCGAACAGGCCAGTTACATGCTTCGTTTGGGCTGTGATGAAGCCCAAGGTTTCTTGTACGCCAAGCCGATGCCTTTCGACGAATTGACCGTGTTTCTTGATAACTATCAGGTAAGAAACTAATACGACGTGTGATCCTTAGCTAGTACAGCTTTCACTCTTTGCTGTAAATCTTCGAGTAAGGTATCGGCAAACCAAGGATTACGTTTCAGCCAGATGTTATTTCTTGGTGAAGGATGCGGCAGCACAAAATACTCCGGCAGATACTGCCGGTAGTTTTTCAATCGCTCAGTCAGTGTAAGTTTGTCTTGCAGATAGTATTGCTGGGCATATTGGCCAATTAGCAAGGTCAGTCTGCGCTCAGGCAATGTGTCGAGTAAGCGTTGATGCCAGGTTGGCGCGCATTCTTTGCGGGGTGGTAGGTCGCCACTTTTCCCTTTCCCTGGATAACAAAAGCCCATTGGCATGATAGCTACCTGGTGCTGATCATAAAATTTTTCACTAGGAAGTTGCAGCCATTCTCGCAAACGTTCCCCTGATGCATCGTTCCAGGGAATAGAACTTTGGTGTACTTTAGTTCCTGGTGCCTGCCCAATGATAACTAATCTTGCGTGTTCAGCCCCTCTAACGACAGGGTTAGCGCCCAAAGGTAATTCAGGTTCACACAAGCGACATTGACGAATTTCTTGTAATACAGTGATGGTTTTATCTTTCAAGCAGCCACCTTTTTGAATGATTGTCATATTTCTGTCATAAAAATGTGCTTTGGATAAATTGCATTCAAGTCAGAAAACTGCAAATATGTATATACACTCTACGATGAGTTGTTGCAGGAGTCTGTTATGCGTAAATTTACAATACTGGTTTCATTGTTGGCGGCAAGCAGTATGGTGCAAGCAGCCGAACAGTCAAACAAGCTATTTGATTGTGTTGCCTCAGATACTCTGGCGATAAATAGCGACTGTGTTGAAAGTAAAATCAACCAGAATATGCAGTACCGTGATGTACAGCAGACTATTTATCAGCGCTCAGAGTCGCAAAGCGATAATGTGATGGCCACCATCAAATTCTATCCAGAGAAATACCTGATAGAGGTGGTAGCGCATCGTGATGCACTAGAGGGTGCAGCGCTGCTCGCCGCAAACCGCAAGTAATCATTGATGACACATTAAAAAACCGGGTTAATCCCGGTTTTTTTGCTTATGTTCCTGACCAATCAACTAGAAGATTCTGTTTAAGCCATTTATTGCCGCTACTCTGTATGCTTCGGCCATGGTCGGGTAGTTAAATGTCGTATTGATAAAGTACTCGATACTGTTAGCTGGGCCTTTTTGCTGCATAATGGCTTGGCCGATGTGCACAATTTCTGAGGCGCGCTCTCCAAAACAATGGATACCGAGTATCTCTTTGCTTTCCCGGTGGAAAAGTATTTTCAGGCTGCCCACCTGAGTGTTGGCAATCTGTGCACGAGCCAAGTGTTTAAATTGGGCTCTCCCCACTTCATAGGGCACCTTCATTGCCGTCAGCTCTTGTTCGGTTTTGCCCACTGAGCTAATTTCTGGAATGGTATAGATACCGGTAGGAATATCTTCAACCAAACTTGATGGGCATCCGCCGCTTAGCATGGCTTGTGCGGCAAAACGGCCCTGGTTGTATGCCGCAGAGGCAAGGCTCGGATAGCCGATTACATCTCCTACCGCATAAATGTTGTCGACCTCGGTCTTATAGTTTTCATCAACTCGGATCTGCCCGCGAGAATCGGCTTTAATACCCAGCGCAGATAGATTCAGCATGTCTGTGTTACCGGTGCGACCATTAGCAAACAACAAACAATCAGCTCGCATTTTCTTCCCTGAGGCTAAATGCAAGATAACGGAGTCGTCGCGTCCTTCGACTGTCTCATAGGTCTCGTTGTGACGTATCACTACCCCGTTATTCCATAGGTGATAGCTAAGGGAATCTGATATTTCGGCATCCAGGAATGACAGGAGGCGGTCGCGCATGTTGACTAGATCAACTTTGACACCGAGTCCTCGGAAAATACTGGCATATTCTGAACCTATTACCCCTGCACCATAAATGATGATGGACTTGGGGTCATGCTTGAGTGACAAGATAGAATCACTGTTGTAAATACGAGGGTGGTTGAAATCTATGTCTTTAGGCGTGTAGGGGCGAGAGCCTGTGGCTATCACCATCTGTTTGGCCGTGATTTGATCGATGGAGCCATCTTCCCGGGTGATTTTCAGCGTATGGGCGTCAACAAATGCCGCTTCACCGTGGATGATTTTTACGGCATTCCTGTCGTAGAAACTGCCGCGCAACCGACTTTGCTCGCGAATGACAGAACCAGCATGTTTAAGGATTTCGCTGAAGGTCAGATGGCGGCTGCGATCGGCATCGTTAAATAAGGGGTTAGCATTGTACTCAATTAGTCGGCTTACCGAATGCCTTAATGCTTTGGAGGGAATCGTTCCCCAATGTGTGCAGCCACCGCCCACTGACTCGTGACGCTCGATGACAGCAACCTGTTTGCCCGCTTTTGCCAATTGCATGGCTGCCCCTTCACCGCCGGGGCCGGTGCCAATAACGACGGCGTCGAATTGAAAAGAGGGATGGATGTTTTGGTTAGGGATTTTGCTGGCTGGCAACGCTAAGCTCCGACAAACATATGTAGATTCATAGCGTTACCGAGATTGCGTTGGAAAGCAAGGCTTCCCTTTGGCAGGGAAGCCGACTTTAGTCTCATGCAAAGCGCAACGTGTGTACTTCCAACCAACGACGTTTTGCTAACTCCAATGTTTTTTTTAGCTCTCGGTATCTGAAATCCAGTTCCAACTTTTCGTAGTTTGCCAGCAATTCGCGCTTCTTGGCGTCAAGGCGTTGTTTCTTGATGGCGTAATAATCGGACATTTTCTGAATTAGCTGCTCATATTCAATTTGTACGCGCTCCGTCAGCAGTTGTGCATCTGGTCTGCTGGCAATCTTTCGTTGCGCGTTTTTAAGTTGCATTTCAATTCTGGCTTTCTCAATGCGTTCCTCCGGACAGCGGCGCAAACCATAAGTTAGCCCGCACCAGGAAAGTAAGCGGATTAGCCATTTGGTGGGGTCGAAATGCCACCATCTAACGCCATTTCTGTAGTCATTTTCAAAGATATGATGAAAGTTATGGTAGCCCTCTCCGAAGGTAAAAAAGGCCAAGATGCCATTATCCCGGGCGCTGTTTTTGTCAGTATAGGTTTGTCTGCCCCATATGTGTGCCAGAGAGTTAATGAAGAAAGTGACATGATGCACTATCACCAGACGCAGCACCCCAGCGATCAATAGCATGCCCCAGATATCGCCGTTCAACCAACCAAGTAACAACGGGATGCCGAAGTTAGTGGACAAGGTAATGGCGAGATAGTGTTTATGCTGCCACATCACTACTTTGTCTTTCTGCAGATCTCGACAGTTATTGTAATCATGATAGCGACTGGCCTGGTACTCTCGTAGCATCCAGCCGATATGTGAGTACCAGAAGCCGCGACCGGCTGAATAGGGATCCTTGTCATTGTCATCTACGTGTTTGTGGTGAATTCGATGATCCGAAGCCCAGTGTAAAATGCTGTTTTGCAGGGCTAAAGCCCCTCCCAACGCCAGCACAACTCTGACAATAGGGTGTGCATCATAGGCTTTGTGTGACCACAGCCTATGATAACCAGCCGTGATGGAAAGCCCTGAAAACCAGATAAGAAATATACAAGCGCCAACTTCTATGGCGTCAAAACCATGAAGGTAGGCCTCCAGCGGTACCAGAATCAAACTAATCAGGCTGGTAATAATAAACAACAGAACATTGGTAAGAATCAGAGCAGGTTTTTGCATCAGTTAAAAATTTCAGCGTACAGTTGTGCGCTAATTTAGCCAGTTCGACTTGTCTTGGCAAGCCAATGCGTTAAATCTGCTACTTTGAAGAAGCAAAATTGATGTTACACTCGTTAGCTTTTACACCTGTCCCGAATATGATGACTCGTCAGCAGCAGAAACAAAAAACTCGGCGCGCGATTATAGATGCTGCGTTTAACTTGTTGGATGAACAGCGAAGTTTGTCGAGCATTAGCTTACGAGAAGTTGCCAGGGTGGCTGGCATTGCACCGACGTCCTTTTACCGCCATTTTAAAGATATTGATGAGTTGGGGCTAACGCTGGTGGATGAAGCCGGTTTAGCGCTAAGGCAGCTGATGCGTCAGGCAAGATCAAGAATAGATGCAGGGGGTGGTGTCATCAGCACCTCTGTAAACACTTTCATGGAGTTTGTCGTCTCCAATAGTAATGAGTTCAGGCTTTTATTGCGGGAACATTCAGGGACTTCGCCTGCGTTCAGGGCTGCCGTGTTGCGAGAGATCCAACACTTTATTGAAGAGCTGACTGACTATACTGCCAGCCATACTGGGTTAAGCCGTCAACTTGCAAGCTTGCAGGCCGAGGCCATGGTGAAGTTAGTTTTTAGTGCCGGTGCTGAAGCTATCGACGCCACCGACGCCCAGCGAAAAGAGCATGCGCAAAGGCTAAATCAGCAATTGCGCTTTATTGCTAGAGGGGCGGCATTTTATGCTAGCAAGTAGAGGGCTGAATTAAGCTCTTTTTCTCAAAACAACACCACACTCCGCATGATGGGTGTAAGGAAACTGATCAAAGAGGGCAAAGCGTGTCACTTCATGGGTTTGTCCCAGTGTGTCCAGATTGTCCAACAGGGTTTGCGGGTTGCATGAGATGTACAAGATATTTGGGTAGTGGCTAACCAATTCGCAGGTATCAGGATCCAGTCCGGCTCTTGGGGGATCGACTAATACGGTTTGGCAGTCAAAGTCCTCAAGTTGTATCCCTTCAAGGCGTCTGAACTGGCGTTTCCCTTGCAGTGCCTCGGTAAATTCTTCACTTGAGATACGAATCACGGTGACATTATCGATGTGGTTCAGCTTCGCGTTGTAATTTGCTGCTTCAACCGACGCCTTTGAGATCTCTGTGGCTAATACCCTTTCAAAGTTTTGTGCCAGTGGCAGCGTAAAGTTACCCAGCCCACAATAAAGCTCGAGTAGGTCGCCATTGAGATTTCGGGTGGCATCAAGTGCCCATTCAATCATCTTGCAGTTCACTTGGGCATTAGGTTGAGTGAAGCTGTTTTCGATTTGCTTGAATTGATAGGTTCGGCCATTAATATTCAGCGCCTCAATGACATGGTCTCGTTCCAGAAGAACCATCTGCTTGCGTGACCGTCCCACCAGATCTAAACAGTATTTGTTGCGCAGAATGTCGCGAAGTTTTTGCGCTTCTTGCTGCCATTCTTCATCCAGCGGCTTGTGGTAGACCAAAGTAACCAGTATTTCGCCACTTAACGTACTGAGGTAGTCAATTTGGTAAAGCTTACGTCTTAGTGTGTCGTTGGGCTTTAACAGTTCAAGCAAATCGCCCATTACATCGTTGATCAGTTGGCTGGCTGGAGGAAAGTGATTGACGCGATATTTTTCTTTGGTTTGGCTGTCAAACATGATGTGATAAAGATCTTCCCCATCATGCCACACTCTGAATTCAGCTCGCATTCTGTAGTGTAAAGATGCAGATGGATACAACTCCAGCGGGGGCATGTTGTGATGCTCAAACAGGCCACGTAGTTGGTTGGCTTTGTCCGCCAATTGGGCGTCATATTGACGGCTATCTATCTCAGTTGGTCGCATGATACCTCCGCTTAAAGGCCGCAGATTGTAATGCCTTTAGTCCAGCACGCAAACCGCACCATGCTCAAAGTAGGATCTGTATTGATAAAATTTTAAGCATTAGACTAAAAGTTGTACAAAGTTGGCCGATAATAAGACGAGAGGTATTGAGGACATTGTTATGAATTTAGGCGAACTCAAGGCGCGGCTTGATCAGAACGCGCCTCATGTTGGCCGTTCTGAGCCAAATGGACCATCCAGGGATGATGGGGTTAGGCAATCAACGGATCAACATCAGAATGAAGTGACATTATCAAACTCGGAGCAATCCAGGCGGTTTATTGGGCTGAAGATTTTTTCCAGCGCGTTAAGCCAGTCGTTGGTACTGGATGAGCGCCGTCCGAGTCTGCCAGTGCGTAAGCCTGAGCAGGATAATAAGAGCTTATTCGATTTTGAAGAAGTTGCTAAAAACGTCTTACGCTTTGTTGGAGGGGCTATTAAGCACGCTCAGGCTAAAGGTATGGAAGATGAAAAGCTGGCTGAAATGTTTGAGCAGGCGCGCAGTGGTGTACTCAAAGGCGTGCAGATGGCTGAGAAAGATCTGGCCGGTTTTATGAATGAAGAGCTTTCCTCTGGCATTAAAAAGAGTAGGGAGCTAATAGAAGAAGGAATCAATAATCTCGAGAAAGAGATTTTTGGTACTGAAGATAAGGATAGCGATGAACAGCAAGTAGCACTTCGTTATTCAGATTCGGTCAGTTACAGCCGTCAGGATTCAAGTGAGCTCACAATACGGACTCAGGATGGTGATGAAGTTCGGATTAGTTTCGATTCTCTCCGTCAATTCGAGTTAAATCGCAGTTTGACCCTGGCACGTCAGTCTGAGCAAGCCGCAAAAGAAGAGCGCAAAGATACTCAGTCTAAGAATTCGGATATAGATGAAGAGCGGGCAAGGCAGGAAAAGTCGGAAGACAAGCTGCTGCTGAAGGCTGAGCAGCAAGTACTTTTCTATGAAAAAAATGGGTTTGGGTTCTCTGTTGAAGGTGAGTTGGACGAAGACGAGCTAAGAGCTATTGGGGATCTTGTCGATAAAACGGCTGATTTGGCAGATGAGTTCTTTAACGGAGATGTAGAGTCAGCATTTGAGCAAGCGTTGAAGCTGGGATTTGATGAAACTGAGATTACCAGTTACGCGCTACAGATGAGTCGACAGGAACAATTCAAAGTCACGCAGACCTATGAGTCAGTATTACTTGGCGACGAAAAGTTCAAGGAGATGGAGGGGTATGTAAAACCTGTCTCTCATTATCTGGACAGAATGCTAGAAGTTGTCGAGCAATCTAAGCAGGAGCTTTATGACAATTCTACCTATGACAATATTATAACTGGATTAGTTAATAAGATGCTGAAGGTGGATACGCCTGATCTACTTGATGCCATCACTAGATTCCATAACTTCAATCAGCGCTTGCAGGATAATCTGCCGCTGACACAACCTTTAGAGCCGAAAGATAAGGCACAGGATGCATAATAAAAAGGTTCGCAATGCGAACCTTTTTATTAATTGTCGTGCTGACTACTCTTCTTGTTTGTCTTTGGCCATGCGAACCTTCAATGTCCTATCCTGGAATTCTGTATCATTCAAGGTGCGGACGATGAGTTCAGTGTCACCAACCATTTCGACAAATCCGTAGCCTTTTCTTTTGCCGGTGCGTCGGTCCTTCATTAGTCTCACTGAGATAACGGTACCGTGCGGAGCAAAATGTGCTTTCACATCTTGTTCGTTGACCCGATAGGGTAAATTACCTACATATAAGGTTTTACTATCGGAGTGCTCATTGCTGTCTGTAGATGTTGAGGAAGACCTTTGGCGTAAGAATTGACCAGCTAATAAAGGCGTTAATATGCCGCCGATAACAAGGCCTAGTGCTAATGCTTGGTTTGCATTCATTGTTTGTGCAGGCAGGAGAAAATAGCCCAGCACGGCCAGCAATCCTGCAATCACTATATAAAGAAGAACCGGTGATTTCATGTAACTACCTAAAATGTAATTAGAAAAATGATGTAGCAACGCTATGTTACCGATTAATTTACATAACGCCAACTAAACGATTCACAACCATAGAACCTAGTCAAAACCAGGGCTTTCCTTAAGTTTTGTTCAATATCTGCGCGAACGAAAAGTTTTTTGCAAAAAGCAGTTGACGGCTTCGCTGAAATCTCTAGAATGCGCACCACTTCGACGGGGTAGCCCGGCAAGCCAGGAAGGCAGAAGGATTCAAGGAACGGCAAGCAACGAAAGAGTTAAAAAGTTGCTTGACACGG
>NZ_JAHDJU010000005.1:0-157741 GCF_018531185.1 Bowmanella yangjiangensis | reverse complement strand
AACTTTTTAACTCTTTCGTTGCTTGCCGTTCCTTGAATCCTTCTGCCTTCCTGGCTTGCCGGGCTACCCCGTCGAAGTGGTGCGCATTCTAGAGATTTCAGCGAAGCCGTCAACTGGTTTTTTAAGATTTATTAAGTTTTGTAGTTCAACCGATTATTTTCCAGCCAATTGGCTTATTTTTGTTTCGTTTTGTTTATTTCTTGTTACTCTTGAACTCCTTTTCCGTACGAGAGTCCAAGTCGAGACTCAGTCGTTTTGACACCTTCGGAAGTCTGTTCATGAGAAAATTATTATATTCGGTAATGTTATTAGCCGTAACAGGGACGACGGCAGTAGCAACAGAAACTACCGAGACAACAAATAAGAACAGGGAAACAATAGAATTTATTCAAAGGCAAGTCGCACAGAACATGTCGATAGGCCGGGCAATAAAGAGTATCGTCAGTCACTACCCTCAAGATGTAGAGGTAGTAGTAGGTACCGCCTTGGATTTGTATCCGGATCAATATAAAGAGGTGATCCATGCCGCTATATCCGCACAGCCTGCATTAACAGAGGACGTTGTGCGCATTGCTCTGGAAAAAGGCATCACCAGTTGCACTAATATAGTAGAGACAGCTATTAACGCTGAACCCAGCTATGTTGACTTTGTTGCTAGCGCCGCCGTCTATTCCACACCTGAAGAGCTAGACGATATTGTCAGGGTAGCGGTGGTCACTGAGCCAAATTCGGCGGATGCCATAGTGCGCTCTGTTGCCAAAGCTCATCCTAATAAGCTTGTTGATATTATTAAAACCGCGATGGAAGCCGTTCCATTTGTTGGCGAGTATATAGTAGACGCTTTATTAGCGGCGTATCCTGATAATGCAGATGAAGTGGTGACTACTGCAATCAAAGAGTCCGCTTCCCATCATGATAATCTACAGCGAATTCTTGAGACGGCTCGCAGCGCAGGCTTAACGGATGAACAACTTACCCAGTACGCAATTAATGCTGGAGCAAATGCTGAAGAAGTTGCAGCAATATTGAAAGGCGACTAACGATTTTCTTCAGGTAATAAAAAAACCGGGCTTAGCCCGGTTTTTTTATTTAACAGACAACTTATTCAGCTGCTGCTTCTTCGGTAGCTGCTTCTTCTGCAACTGGGCGGTCTACCAGTTCAACATATGCCATAGGGGCATTGTCACCAGTACGGAAACCACATTTCAAAATACGAATGTAGCCTCCTGGACGCTCGGTATAACGAGGACCCAGTTCATTAAACAACTTACCTACTACCTCTTTATCACCAGTGCGAGCAAAGGCCAAACGGCGATTTGCAACACTGTCTTGCTTAGCAAGTGTAATCAGAGGCTCAATAACGCGACGCAGTTCTTTCGCCTTAGGCAAAGTAGTTTTGATGATTTCGTGTTTCACCAAAGAACCTGCCATATTGCGGAACATCGCTTGACGATGGCTGCTGTTGCGATTTAACTGACGACCACTCTTACGATGGCGCATGGTTCTTTCCTTCTTAACAAATCAGTTTAACTTGCGACCTGATTAGTCTTTCTCAGCAATACTCTCTGGTGGCCAGTTTTCCAGGCGCATACCCAATGAGAGTCCGCGAGAAGCGAGCACGTCTTTGATCTCAGTCAGAGACTTCTTACCCAGGTTAGGGGTTTTGAGCAGCTCTACTTCTGTGCGCTGGACCAGGTCACCAATGTACTGGATAGCTTCTGCTTTCAAACAGTTGGCAGAACGTACAGTCAATTCCAGATCATCTACTGGGCGAAGCAGAATCGGATCAAATTCCGGCTTCTCTTCTTTAGCCACTGGCTCTTTAATATCACGCAGTTCTACGAAGGCATCCAATTGCTCAGCTAAAATAGTAGCAGAACGACGGATGGCTTCTTCTGGGTCGATAGTGCCATTGGTTTCCATATCGATAATCAGTTTGTCCAAGTCTGTGCGCTGTTCAACACGAGCAGACTCAACACTGTATGCAATACGTTCTACAGGACTGAAAGAGGCATCCACTAACAAACGACCAATAGGTCTGTCGTCTTCTTCAGAGGTACGACGGGTAGCAGCAGGAATATAACCACGGCCCATTTCCACCTTAATGCGCATGCTGATAGAGGCTTCGCCCGTCAGCGTACAAATCTGGTGCTCTGGGTTTACGATAGTGACGTCACCATCGTGCTGGATATCGCCTGCAACTACCGGGCCTGCACCAGACTTAACCAGGGTCAAGGTGGCTTCATTCTTACCTTCGAGACGAACGGCCAAACCTTTAAGGTTCAACAGAATCTCGATAACGTCTTCCTGGACGCCTTCCTTAGTGCTGTACTCGTGCAATACACCGTCAATTTCTACTTCAGTTACCGCGCAACCAGGCATGGATGAAAGCAGAATACGACGTAATGCGTTTCCGAGTGTATGACCGAAACCACGCTCCAAAGGCTCAAGTGTTACCTTAGCGCGGGTTTTGGATACGTTATCAATCTCGACTAACCTTGGTTTAAGGAATTCAGTTACAGAACCCGACATTGTTTCCTCTCTTTGACCTTCTTTACTTACTGTAAAGTTCGACGATCAGCTGTTCGTTAATTTCGGCAGACAAGTCGCTACGCTCTGGAATGCGCTTAAATACGCCTTCCATCTTCTTGCTGTCCACTTCTATCCAAGTAGGCTTTTCGCGCTGATCGGCAAGCTCAAGAGCAGCCACGATACGAGCTTGCTTCTTAGCTTTTTCACGAACAGACACAACGTCTTCAGCAGATACGCTAAAAGAAGGAACGTTAACAACTTTACCATTGACCAGAATGGCCTTGTGACTAACCAACTGACGCGCTTCAGAGCGAGTGCTGGCGAATCCCATGCGGTAAACCACGTTGTCAAGACGCTGTTCAAGCAATTGCAGCAGGTTTTCACCTGTGTTGCCTTTCAGACGTGCTGCTTCTTTGTAGTAGTTACGGAATTGCTTTTCCAGCACGCCGAACATACGACGAACTTTCTGCTTCTCACGCAACTGCACACCATAATCAGACAAACGGCCACGACGGGCACCGTGCTGACCAGGCGCAGTATCAATTTTACATTTCGAGTCAATTGCTCGAACGCCACTTTTCAGGAACAGGTCTGTTCCCTCGCGGCGGCTAAGTTTGAGTTTGGGACCCAAATATCTTGCCATGATCTTTCTCCAACTGTCCTAAAACGCTGCTTATACGCGACGTTTCTTAGGTGGACGACAACCGTTGTGAGGAATAGGAGTCACATCGGTAATGTTAGTGATACGGTAACCCGTAGCATTCAGGGCACGGATCGCAGACTCACGGCCTGGACCTGGACCTTTAACGAACACTTCAAGATTTTTCAAACCGTATTCCTGGGCCGCAACACCGGCGCGCTCGGCAGCAACCTGAGCAGCAAAAGGCGTAGACTTACGTGAACCACGGAAGCCTGAACCACCGGAAGTTGCCCAAGATAGGGCATTACCTTGACGGTCAGTGATAGTCACTATCGTGTTGTTGAAAGAGGCATGGATATGAGCCATACCATCAGCGACCTGGCGTTTTACGCGCTTACGAGTACGTACTGGTGCTTTTGCCATAAATCCCCCCGCTTACTTCTTAATCGGCTTACGAGGACCTTTACGGGTGCGCGCATTAGTTTTAGTGCGCTGTCCACGTACAGGCAAGCTGCGACGGTGGCGCAAGCCACGGAAACAACCTAGGTCCATCAAACGTTTGATGCTCATTGACACTTCACGACGCAGGTCACCTTCAACAGTGAACTTGGCTACTTCGTCACGCAGCTTGTCAATTTGCGTTTCATCAAGATCTTTGATCTTGGTAGTCTCTGCAACACCAGCGGCCGCACAAATGCTCTTCGCACGTGTAGCACCGATACCGAAGATCGCTTGGACAGCGATGACGGCATGCTTGTGTTCAGGGATGTTAATGCCAGCGATACGGGCCACTAACAGCACTCCTATAGTTAAATTGTCGTCAGCCTAAAAAGCCCGCTAGGATACTTATCCAACGACAAAATTGCAAATTAAGCTCTCAAAAAGAGCTTGTTGTTGATTAGCCTTGCCTTTGCTTATGCTTAGGGTCGCTGCTACAAATCACACGCACAACACCGTTGCGCTTGATGATTTTGCAGTTACGGCAAATCGCTTTGACAGATGCACGAACTTTCATTTCGTTACTCCGTAAATGCCTTTCTTATCGACCGAAGCCTTTAAGATTGGCTTTCTTCAGAACAGACTCATACTGATGAGACATCAAATGGGTCTGGACCTGTGCCATAAAGTCCATGATTACCACAACGATAATCAGTAAAGATGTACCGCCAAAGTAGAACTGCACGTTCCAGGCAATCATCATGAACTCGGGCACCAAACAAATAAAGGTAATGTACAGGGCACCGGCCAAAGTCAGGCGTGTCATCACTTTATCGATATAGCGAGATGTCTGTTCACCAGGGCGAATACCAGGCACAAAGGCACCGGATTTCTTCAGGTTATCTGCTGTCTCGCGCGGGTTGAACACCAACGCAGTATAGAAGAAACAGAAGAAAATTATCGCTGCTGCATACAACATGGCATGCAGAGGTTGCCCAGGGGACAACATCAAAGACACATCCTGCAACCAGGACAGCGCTTCATTCTGACCAAACCAGCTCGCCAGTGTACCTGGGAACAGGATGATACTGGAAGCAAAGATTGGTGGAATAACACCCGCCATGTTGACTTTCAGTGGCAAATGCGTGCTTTGCGCAGCAAATACCTTACGGCCTTGCTGACGTTTAGCGTAGTTGACCACGATACGACGTTGGCCACGCTCAACAAACACCACGAAATACGTCACCGCGACGACAATCACACCAATCAGTACCAGGAACAGGAAGTTCAAATCTCCCTGTCTGGCTTGCTCCACAGTTTGACCGATAGCTGAAGGTAAACCTGCAACTATACCGGTGAAGATCAGAATGGAGATCCCATTGCCGATACCACGCTCAGTGATTTGCTCACCCAGCCACATCAGGAACATAGTTCCGGTGACCAGACTGACCACTGCTGTAAAGTAGAAGCCGAAACCAGGATTAATCACCAAGCCCTGCATCAGGTTTGGCAAGCCAGTGGCAATGGCTATTGCCTGGAAGATCGACAGTACCAAGGTAAGATACCTGGTGTACTGGCTGATCTTACGACGACCTGCTTCACCTTCCTTTTTCAGTTCCGCCATCTGAGGATGAACAACCGTCAACAACTGCATGATGATGGACGCTGAAATATAAGGCATGATGCCAAGCGCCAGGATTGATGCACGCTCTAAAGCACCACCGGAGAACATGTTAAACATTTCTACGATGGTACCTTTCTGCTGTTCGAACAAACTCGCCAGCACCGCAGCATCAATACCAGGAATAGGCACGAAAGAACCAAGCCTGAATACGATAATCGCACCCAAGACAAACAACAGCCTTGATTTAAGCTCGGTCAAACCGCCTTTGGCGCCTGAATCCAATCCTGGTTTAGCCATTTAGCTTATTCCTCTACTTTACCGCCAGCAGCTTCGATAGCTTCACGGGCGCCTTTAGTTACCTTCAAGCCGTTTACAGTAACAGCGCGAGCGATGTCACCACTTTTCATTACTTTAACGTGCAGCACGTCTTTCTTAACCAGACCTGCAGCTTTTAAAGTTTCAAGTGACACAACTTCACCTTCTACCTTAGCAATTTCAGCCAACGTAACTTGGTCAGTAACCAGAGACTTACGAGAGGTGAAACCGAACTTAGGCAGACGGCGCTGAATAGGCATCTGACCGCCTTCGAAACCAGCGCGTACGGTACCGCCAGAACGAGAAGTCTGACCTTTGTGACCACGGCCACCGGTTTTACCCAAACCAGAACCGATACCACGGCCCAAACGCTTGGATGATTTTTTAGCTCCAGGTGCAGGAGCAATCGTATTCAAATGCATGAGTTACTCCTCAACTATCTCAACCATGTAGTTGACTTTGTTGATCATACCGCGAACAGCAGGAGTGTCTTCCAACTCACGAACATGACCAATACGACGCAGACCCAAACCAGTCAACGTAGCCTTATGGCTAGGCAGACGAGCGATTGAGCTCTTGGTTTGTCTTACTTTGATTGTCTTAGCCATGATTCATTACCCCAAAATCTGTTCTACGGACAATCCACGCTTAGCCGCAACCTGCTCTGGAGACTTCATATCCACCAGGGCATTGATAGTTGCACGCACTACGTTGATTGGGTTGGTAGAGCCGTAACATTTTGAAAGTACGTTCTGTACGCCAGCGACTTCCAGTACTGCACGCATCGCACCACCGGCAATAATACCGGTACCTTCAGATGCAGGCTGCATGTAAACCTGAGAGCCAGAATGACGACCCTTAATTGGGTGCTGAAGGGTATTACCGTTCAGACCTACAGTAACCAGGTTACGACGCGCTTTTTCCATCGCTTTTTGAATCGCGGAAGGAACTTCGCGGGCTTTACCGTAACCGAAGCCAACACGACCGTTACCGTCACCAACTACTGTCAACGCGGTGAAGCTCATGATGCGTCCACCTTTAACAGTCTTGGCTACACGGTTTACGGCAATCAGCTTCTCTAACAGTTCACCGTTTTGAACTTCTACTTTAGCCATAATCTACTCCTAGAACTGAAGACCTGCTTCGCGAGCAGCATCAGCCAATGCCTTCACTCGACCGTGATACTTGAAACCGCTGCGATCGAAAGACACTTCAGTAATACCTTTTTCGATTGCGCGTTGTGCGATCACTTTGCCCACTGCAGTAGCAGCATCTGCATTACCTGTTACTTTCAGGTCTTTACGCAGATCGGCTTCAACAGTAGAGGCAGCCGCCAGCACTTCTGAGCCGTTAGCGGCAATCAGCTGTGCATAGATGTGACGGGGAGTACGGTGTACTACCAGGCGGGTTGCGCCCAGTTCACTGATCTTTTTGCGAGCGCGAGTCGCGCGACGCAAACGAGCTGTTTTCTTATCCATCGTATCAACCCCTTACTTTTTCTTGGCTTCTTTACGACGCACAACTTCATCGGCGTAACGAACACCTTTGCCTTTGTAAGGCTCTGGTGGACGGTATCCACGGATGTTAGCTGCAACCTGACCTACTTGCTGCTTGTCGGCGCCTTTAACGACGATTTCAGTCTGAGTAGGAGTCTCTACGCTAACGCCAGTAGGCATTTCGTAGACTACGGGGTGAGAGAAACCCAGTGTCAGGTTCAGTTTGTTACCTTGTGCTGAAGCACGGTAACCAACACCCTGCAGCTGCAGTTTTTTCTCGAAACCGTTGGTGACGCCGATCATCATGCCGTTCAGCAGTGCGCGAGCAGTACCAGCTTGAGCCCAACCATCAACTGCGCCTTCACGAGGCAGAGCTTTCAGGTTGTTCTCTTCTTTAACTACTTCAACTGCACCGTTGAACTCACGGCTCAGCGTGCCGTTCTTACCTTTCAGTGTGACTACCTGACCGGCGATAGTTACTTCTACGCCTGCCTGAATCTCAACTGGGGCTTTTGCTACACGTGACATCGAATAATCCTCCGTTACGCTACATAGCCGATGACTTCACCACCCATGCCGGCTTTACGCGCTGCACGGTCAGTCATCACACCCTTGGACGTTGAAACAATAGCGATACCCAGACCACCCATTACTTTTGGCAGCTCATCTTTTTTCTTATAGATGCGCAGACCAGGGCGGCTGACACGCTCGATAGTTTCAATCACTTTCTTACCTTCGAAGTACTTCAAAGTTACTTCTAAGGTCGGCTTAACGTCACCAGATGCCTGGAAGTCAGCGATGTAACCTTCTTCTTTCAGAACCTTGGCAATCGCAACACGCAGCTTGGAAGACGGCATAGTGACAGACACTTTGCTGGCCAGCTGACCGTTACGGATGCGGGTAAACATATCCGCGATAGGATCTTGCATACTCATCTTAGCTACTCCTTACCAACTGGCTTTCTTCAGACCAGGGACTTCACCACGCATGGCGGCCTCACGCAGTTTGATACGGCTCAGGCCGAACTTGCGCAGGAAACCATGAGGACGGCCAGTAATACGGCAACGGTTGTGTTGACGTGTACGGGCAGAGTCACGAGGTAATGATTGCAGCTTGAGCACGGCGTCCCAACGCTCTTCGTCAGAAGAGTTTACACTGCTGATAATGGCTTTCAGCTCAGCACGCTGTGTGGCGTACTTGGCTACCAGCTTAGCGCGCTTTACTTCGCGCGCTTTCATTGATTGTTTTGCCATAACCCTACACCTTATTTCTTGAATGGGAAGTTAAAAGCAGCCAGCAGAGCGCGACCTTCCTCATCCGTGTTGGCAGTAGTAGTGATAGTAATATCCATACCACGTACCTTATCAACTTTATCAAAGTCGATTTCGGGGAAGATAATTTGCTCGCGAACACCCATGCTATAGTTTCCACGGCCGTCGAATGATTTACCATTCAGACCACGGAAGTCACGGATACGTGGGATAGCGATTGAAATCAAACGCTCTAGGAATTCCCACATACGCTCGCCACGTAGGGTTACTTTACAGCCAATCGGATAACCTTCACGGATTTTAAAACCCGCTACGGATTTACGTGCAACGGTTACAACAGGCTTCTGGCCAGCAATTGCCTGCATGTCGGCAGTTGCGTTTTCCAGAATCTTTTTATCCGCTACAGCTTCACCCAAACCCATGTTTAAGGTGATTTTTTCAATCCGAGGGACTTGCATGACGCTTTTGTAACCGAACTGCTTAGCAAGTTCTGCCACTACTGTTTCTTTATAGAAATCATGCAGTTTCGCCATCGTACTCTCCAATTAATTAAACCAGTTCACCGTTTGACTTGAAGAAACGCACTTTCTTCTCGTCTTCAAAACGGAAACCGACGCGATCAGCTTTACCCGTTTTAGGATTCAGGATCGCTACATTCGATACGTGAATTGATGCTTCTTTCTCTACGATGCCACCAGCAACACCTAACTGAGGGTTAGGCTTCTGGTGTTTCTTCATCACATTCACACCTTCTACTACCAGACGGTCAGACTCAACCAGCACTTTCAGGACTTTGCCTGTTTTGCCTTTGTCTTTACCGGCCAATACGACAACTTCATCATCACGACGAATTTTTCTTGCCATTATCGTGACTCCTTATAGTACCTCTGGGGCCAGTGAGATGATCTTCATGAATTTATCTCCACGAAGCTCACGGGTTACCGGGCCAAAGATACGCGTACCAATAGGTTGCTTGTTGTTGTTAAGCAACACGGCTGCGTTGCTGTCGAAACGGATCAGAGAACCGTCAGGACGACGAACGCCTTTTCTAGTACGCACCACCACTGCATTCAGTACGTCACCTTTTTTTACCTTACCGCGAGGAATTGCTTCCTTGACGGTAACTTTGATGATGTCACCGATATGTGCATAACGGCGATGCGAGCCACCAAGAACCTTAATACACATTACCCTGCGAGCGCCGGAGTTATCGGCAACATCCAGGCTAGTTTGCATTTGGATCATTGTTAGTGCTCCGCTGTTGTTAAGGCCTTCTCAGGCCGTTAGCTGCTTTAATAGTCATACCCCTATAAAAAGGGCGCGAAATAATAACAGAAAAGAATTTGCGGCGATACCCGAAATGTTGAAAAAAACGCCTAGCGGTCTATTCCTTTATCGGTGGGCTCTCCAATGCCGCAAACAGAACAAAACAAAACCTTTATATTCAAATGGTTAGGTTATCTTCAAATGCATTCTTGGCGAAAGTTCGCCCACTAGGGCGTTCTCACTTTTCTGATTGTTCCAAGATTGGGGCGCTTCCTGCTAATTTCACCCATAAGAAGAAAAAAGGCCTCAAAGTCGAGGCCTTTTAATTTGATATTGTTGTGATATCTACGGCAAAAGCACCACTCGATAGCCGCTGGCAGAGCTCACATCTGGCTCGATAGACACCATATAGTTAACCGCTTCATCAATAGCTAAGGTCTCGGTACGATACAGTAGTGTCTGGTTGCCACTGTTGTCGTCGTGCAAAGCGATAATCTCAAAATAGTCGCTGGGTAACGTAATATCTTCGCTATTGGCAAAGCCCAAGCGTTTGATCTTGTATTGTGCAGTTTCAACGGTTTCGTCCTGACGGACAAAATAGATGTCGACATTAGCGTAGTCTTTTACCAAATTGACTACATTCAGTTCATGTTCGTATACCTGGGGAAGATCACTTTCTTCAAAAGCCAGAGTGGTGAGTTTATCTTCTTTATTCAGATAGACTACAACCGTCTTAGCGTCACCTTGATTAAGGGTTAGCAGACGGTTGTTAAAAGACGCGTTGCTTTCAGCGGTGACTGCAGAAATCTGATAATCACCATACCTTACAGAGTGAAACTCGCCCAGCTCGCGACTGGACAGAGCGTCTTGATTGTCAGTGTCAGTACCTTTGACTGTGACGGTCATTCCTTGCTCTTCCAAGCTGTTATACACCCTGTACTGCGCTCCGGCTCTTACATCTTTATAGCTGGAAATTGTTGTAGAGTTGATAATCAAATCGACAGAAAGGTTGTTCTGTGATGTTCCAGCAGACTGACGGACCACCATGGTGTACTCAGTGTCATAACTGAATTTAATAGTTGGGCTCTCGTAAATAACCTCAGTTTTTCCAGGTTCAGTCAGAAACACCACATAGTCTCCGCTGTCCCAATTGGGATTGGCGCTATCAGCATCCCAATACTTACCCTCAATCACGTCACCAAAGCTAAGGCTGTCAATTTTATTGGCATCGTCGAAAGGCGCGCCCGCTTCAGCCATATAAAGATCGTAATTGGTACTTTCAACCGCAGACATTGCGTACAAAATAAAATGATCTGTTAGCTCCTGGCGCTCAAATTTATGTTCAACCAGTGTTGGTGCTTCATAATCACCGATAAGCATAAACAAGGACTTGTGGCTTTCACTTAATGTTATCGATTTGCTCATCACTTCAACCACTTTGTCGTTAGCATCAGTGCGTTTCAGCGCCAGGGTAGCATCGCCTGCATCGACGGTACTCAAACCAGATGCATCACCGTAAGCAGCTCCTCCAAGTTCAGTATCGCCCAAATAAAGGTCGGTATCTGCACTGTTGGGTGAACCGTTATAAAACTGGATATAGGCGCTAGGGTACACGCTATCGTCGCTACTGGAGCCTCCGCAGCCAGCCAAGGCTAAGACAGATGCTGAAACCAGCAGCGGAACAGAAAGAGCTTTAAAATACATTTAGGGTCCTCGTTACTTATAAGGTCAGCTTGACCTCCAAGAGACCAAGGGAAAACAAGCAAGTTCTCGAGGATTCACAATCATTACCAATCTTTACATAGCTTTACAATTCCCATTAACAAAGCCACATTTAATTGGGTTTTGCGCCTAAACACTGGCGCTTTTTTAGCGTAGGAAAACGGGCAGAAGGATAGATTTCGTTGCTAACGGAGTTTCACTCTAACCGTACCCAAGCACCTTTTAAGATTACGGAGCTCTTCTTAGCCTTGGATTGGGCGGTTGGTAAACCAGAAGGAACATTCAGGGGTTATGGATGTATAGGGTCATCTAAGTAGAAGTCCTGCAAAATTCTCTTCAAGGTACCGTCTTGTCGATATTGATTAATCTTTGCCTCTATTAACGCAAAGGCCTGTCTATGCTCAGCATGGCAAATGATGTTGTCGCGGATGACTAGAGGAGAATAATATTCTGCATAAGGATAGTGCTCTTTTAACCCCAGTTCCTTGTAGGCAAAAACAATATCGGGATAAAACGCAAAAATTAAATTTACCCGACCTGAAACGAGCAGCTTTAAGTTTTCTAGCTCAGTTTGCACCATAAAGGTTTTCCGAGCCTTAGCCATCATCTTTTGCATGGTTTCACTAATCGGAACGCCTCTGACCAAACTGATCACATCTTCGTTTGAGACATCATCCACACTACTTACCAGATGATGCTCATTAGTCGAAACGACTCTGACCAGTGCCATATTAAATGCGCGGCTACTTAGCAAGTCACGCGGTAGCAAGTTACGCTCTGCCTCTTCAAAGGTTTCTACCCCAGGGGAATAACATGCAAAGTTACCTTGTAGAAAACTGGCTTTGGCTCGCTTCATTGGCATCACTACCACTTGATAGCGTTGCGCCAAATCGGTTTCAGAGAGGATTTGTGACAATAAATGATAATAGACACCTGTCGGCTCATTACCTTTATCGCCGATTTGAAATAGTCCGCTGAGTTCAGCGGCAGCGATAACGTTGCGCTCTTCGGCCAGTGCAGAACTGGAGATAAATAACCAAACTAGCACAGGGGGCAACCAGTACCCCGTATATATATTTCTCAGGCGCAAAATTAAGGCTTGATGTCGGCTCACTACTGGAAAAACTCTATAAAGAACAATTGCTTTTTGTCTATCTGTTTAGCATCTATTGGGTAAAAATCACAACCTAACACCCTAGCCCCCAATGAGTTATTTTGTGCGAGCCCGAAAGGCTACATCTGCCTTTGTCTTACCACCTCAAATAAACAAATCCCTGTTGCCACCGACACATTCAAACTAGATACCGAGCCCGCCATGGGCAGTTTGATAAGTTCATCACAGTGTTCGCGCGTAAGTCTGCGCATTCCCTTACCTTCTGCCCCCATAACCAATGCAATGGGACCGGTTAGCTTAGACTGGTATATGTCCTGCTCTGCTTCGCCTGCGGTTCCCACAATCCATACACCGGCCTGCTGAAGCTCTTTCAAGGTTCTGGCCAAATTAGTTACTTGAATCAAAGGAATTACCTCGGCTGCACCGCACGCCACTTTACGTACCGTTGGCGTTAAAGACGCAGACTTGTCCTTTGGCACCACGACAGCATGTACACCGGCAGCATCCGCTGTACGCAGACATGCCCCCAAATTATGCGGGTCGGTAACCCCATCAAGCACCAACAAAAACGGTGTGGTATTACGTGCCACAATCTCATCCAAGTCCTTCTCATCATATTGACGACCTGGCCTGGCCTTGGCAACTAGACCTTGGTGTTGCTCACCTTGAGCCTTGTCATCCAGGGTTTTACGCTGACAGAACTGTATAGAGACACCAAAACGCCTGGCCTGATTGATGATATTGGTCAGGCGCTCATCTTCCCGCCCTTTCAGCACAAAAAGCTCAATCAAACGTTCCGGCTCACGCTGCAGCAGCGATTCGAGAGCGTGGATGCCATATAGCCATTCTTGCTGCGCCATTTACTTCTTTTTCCTACTGGTTGGTTTGCCTGACGCCTTGCGGCCGCCCTTACGCTGTTCACTGTCTGGTGACTCGCTGCGCCTGCCTTGTCGGGCCGGGGCTTTCGCTTTGCCGCCCGTTGGCCAGGCTGATTTTGCTGCTTCCTCGGCTTTAGGTTTCTTGGCCTTTCTAATCATCACCTTGCGACCGCCTTTGCCTTTACCCATAGGCTGATCCAACACGAAGTCGATTTTGCGATCATCAAGATTAACCCCGGCCACTTTCACCCTGAGCTGATCACCGAGGCGGTAGACTGTGCCGAAGTTTTCACCGATCAAATGCTGCTTTAACTCATCATAGTGATAGTAATCGTTTTCCAGCGCGGAGATATGCACTAAACCATCGATATGGAAATCACTCAATCGCACAAAGAAACCAAAACTGGTTACCGAAGCAATCACGCCATCGAAACTGTCGCCCACATGATCCAGCATAAACTCGCATTTCAGCCAGTCAGCCACATCGCGGGTGGCATCATCGGCACGGCGCTCGGTCATTGAACATTGGATGCCCAATTGCGAGACCTCTTCGTCGGAGTATGCCTTGCCGCCAGTTTTGCTCTTACGTGATGCCAGCTTATCCAGTATCGCTTTAATCGCCCGGTGCACCACCAAATCAGGGTAGCGACGAATGGGTGAGGTAAAATGTGCATAGGCGTCAAGTGCCAGACCGAAGTGACCAACATTTTCGCGGTCATACACAGCCTGCTTCATCGACCGCAACAACATGGTTTGGATCAACTCCTGATCCGGACGGTTGGCAATTTTATCTACCACGTTGGAGAAGTCCTCAGGCTTTGGATCTTTTCCAATACCGTGTGGAATTCCCACTTCGCCAAGGTAACTAAGGAAACTTAACAGTCTGTCTTGGTCGGGCTTGTCATGCACTCGGTACAAGCCTTCCGCCTGGTGCTTTTGCAAGAAATTGGCCGCACTGACGTTGGCCAGAATCATACATTCCTCAATCATCTTGTGCGCGTCGTTACGCACCACCGGCACTATATGGTCAATCTTGCGCTGGGCATTAAAGATAAATTTGTTTTCCTGGGTTTCAAACTCGATAGCACCGCGTCTGCCACGGGCTTTTTTCAGGGACCTGAACAAATCGTGTAAATGCCGCAGGTGCGGTACTAAAGGTTCATAACGCTGATAGAGCTCCTTGTCTCCCTGCAGGATGTCCCATACCTTACTGTATGTCAGACGGGCATGAGAATTCATCACGGCTTCATAGAAGCGGTAGTCTTTAAGTTGTCCGGACTTGGAAACTTGCATCTCGCAGACCATGCACAAACGATCAACTTGCGGGTTTAAGGAACAAAGCCCATTGGACAGTACTTCCGGCAGCATTGGCACCACCTGCTCGGGGAAATACACCGAGTTACCTCGCTCAATAGCTTCTTTATCCAGTGCCGTACCAGGGCGCACATAATAGCTGACATCGGCAATGGCGACCCAAAGCTGCCAGCCACCATCTTCCAAAGGCTCGCAGTACACCGCATCATCAAAGTCCCGGGCGTCTTCACCGTCTATAGTGACCAGTGGCATCTCACGCAAATCGACACGTCCTTGCTTGGCCTCTTCCGGCACCTGCTCGGTTAGGCCTTTGACCTGCTTCTCAACCTCTTTTGGCCAGTTATGCGGAATATCGAAGGTACGCAGTGCCATCTCAATTTCCATGCCGGGTGCCATATGTTCACCCAGCACTTCGATAATCTTACCGACGGCATTCACGCGTTTCATTGGACGCTGGATAATTTCCACCACCACCACATGGCCTTGTCTGGCACCATTCACATGCTCAGGAGGAATAATAATCTCCTGACAAATACGACTATCGTCCGGTACCACCAGCCCCAAACCATGCTCGAGGAAGAAACGACCGACAATGGCTTCGCTACGTGGCTCGACAATACGTACGATGCGCGCTTCTTTCTTACCTTTGAAATTCTGGCTGCTCTCTGTCACCAGCACAATGTCGCCGTGCAGCAATGCCTGCATCTGTGCATTGTGAATAAACAGGTCCGGTTGGCCGTCATCGCGCTTCAGAAAACCAAATCCATCGCGATGTCCCAGCACTTTTCCGCGTATCAGGTCCATTTTATCTGCCAGGCCATATTTCTTGTTGCGGTTGAACAAGATTTGACCTTCCCGCTCCATGGCACGCAGTCGACGCTGAATACCGATCCGGCTTTCCTCGTCGGCGGCATCCACCAACTCGCAGATTTCTAGAAAGGACAGCGGCTTGTTGTGTTCGGTTAAAATTTGCAGCAGGTATTCGCGGCTGGCGACAGGATTTTCGTACTTTTCCTGTTCCCGTTGGAAATAGGGATCGTCAGATTGAGACAAATGCGGAGTCCGTTATATGAGGTTTAGGTGCCTAGTATAGCGAACTCGCGCTTTGATAGTAGTAAGGAATTTCAGGCGGTCCGTTCAGACCTTATGATTAAGGAAGCCAAATAAACCTGAAACTAACTGTCTAACTCGCGTTTAGCGGCACGTACGGCCTTGGGATGCATCAGTTTTTCCAGCTCAGACAAACAGTGTGCAATTTTCTGGTGAGTGGGTTTATCACTGGTGATGGCATTATACAGCCAGTGGTAGGCATCCTCGTAATCATAGGGGCTGCCATAGCCTTCGATAAACAACTCAGCCAAACGTATTTGTGCTTGGAGATTGCCAAGGCCCGCGGCCTCACGCAAAAACACCACGGCCTTTTGCTTATCTTGCTGAACTAACTTACCTAAAGCGTAGTAACGACCTAATTGCTCCAATGCTTCAGGTAAGCCTTGCTGCGCGGCCTGCTTCATAAAGTTTACGCCACGCTCAGGATCGGCTTTTACACATACACCCCAGGCTAACATATCGCCCCACAGGAACTGATAGGCTGGCACTAACAGGGTGTCAGCACGTGCCTCAATATCCTGTACCAACTGACATTTATCCAGCACCACTCTATCAAGATGGGTGTTCTGCCGAATCATGCCAATCAGTTCATCCTGAGAATACAACTGCACCGCTTTTAGCTCTTCGGCCTGTGCAGACAAAGACAACAGCATCAGGGTCAGACCGGCAATGGCTTTCATTTTCAATCCTCTTCTAAGTCTGTTGTCTTTATCGGCGAAAAGACAGAATACATAAGCAAACTGCCCTTCGTACGAGCCTGGCTAGGCTTTCAAACGGTGGACCACTTGCTCCAACTGGCTACGCGGACAACCAAAGTTGATCCTGAAGAACTGCTTATCACCAAAGTCAGCCCCTGGTGAAGGGCCTACCCCTCGCTCTTCACACCAGCTTTGCGGATTCTCGACTCCCAAACCACTGGCATCGACCCAGGCCAGGAAGGTCGCTTGCGGGGTGAGCATTTTAAGGCCAGGGATCTTATTAATCTCTTGCATCAGGTAATCACGATTACCCCGCAAATAACTTAGCTGCGCTTCGTACCAGTCATCACATTGACTAAAGGCCGCTTCGGTAGCATAGAGCCCCAACACATTGACCCAAGGCACAATCCCCATGGCAGCTTGCACAAACTGCTGGCGCACACGGGCATCCGGGATGATGGCAAAAGACGCACCTAAGCCTGCCACATTAAAGGTCTTACTGGCAGCCATCAGCGTTACTGAATTGTCTTGTAAACTCTCTAGCTTGCTGGCTGGAATATGTCGCGCCTGTTCATCCAATACCAAATCACAATGAATCTCATCTGAACACAACATTAGATTGTGGCGTTCACAGATTTCGGCAATTCGTTGCAGTTCAGCTTCACTGAATACTGCGCCAACCGGGTTCATGGGGTTACATAAAATCAGTAGCTTGGCTTTAGGATCGGCCGCTTCGCGTTCCAGAGTTTCAAAATCCAATTCCCAGCGGCCAGCATTCTCCAAGGTAGGAATATCTACTCTTTGTAACTTATTCAGACCCGGGGCGGCTAATAATGGTGGGTAATTGGGGACTTGCACTAATACTTTGTCACCCTCTTCACAGTAGGCTTTACAAGCTACGTTAAAGGCAGGTACCACACCTGGCGTCCAGACGATCCAGTCGGTTTCAATCTGCCAATCATGTCGGCGTGCCATCCAATCCTTAATAGCTACTTTTGCTGGTTCATACTGAGCTGGCAGGGTGTAGCCAAGTAAGCCATGCTCTACCCGCTGGTGCAGGGCATCTAAAATAGGCTGCGCACATTTAAATTCACTGTCAGCAACCCATACAGGCAAGATGTCCTTGCCAGCGTATTTATTCCACTTAAACGAGCAGCTTTCACGCCGATCGATTATCTGATCAAAATCCATACAACCCACTTTTTAATCAATAATGTCTTGCCGGTAATCTCGTTGCAATTTTTCACGCAACACCCTGGCTAGCTTTTCCTGTAATTCTTTCCTGGAGAAAGGTTTAGCAATAAATTCAGTAACGCCAGCTTTGGAAGCCTCGACGACATTTTCCCGGGTAGCGTCACCAGTCAGCATAAGGAAGGGAGTTTGCGGTTCAAGTTTCCGAAAAGCTTGCAAAAAACCCAGACCATTCATCTCTCGCATATGCCAGTCGCAAATAACCAAATCATAATAGCCACTGCCGATATCCTTAAGATGTTCAAGAGCCGGGCGCCCGTCGCCAAAAAAACTGATATCAGCGAAGTTCATGTCACGCAGAACATGTCCCAACAATTCCTGGGTAATACCATCGTCTTCCAGCACCAGCGCGTTGAGAAACACTGCGCTTATCGTTACATCCATCCGCATTCTCCCTGCTGAAGCCTCACTATATGCCCTGTCACCATCACAAGACAAATTTGATCTGGAACAATTTATTGCGTTCAGGAATTTGACTGGTGTCAAAGTTCAATTTTTGTTCAAACCAGATAATGATGCCATCAAATCGGCGGAGAAAAACGATGAAAGATAAAGACAATGTTGGCATTCTGGATACAGCCGTTCGTTCAATTCTGTCCTGTATCCTGTTGGCTCTTGCTGTAGAGGGTTTGTACTCTAATACCACCAGCCTGATATTAGCCGCACTAGGGGTAGTATTGTGGGTAAGCTCGTCTACCGGTGTTTGCTTGCTGTATAAAATGCTGGGTGTGGATACCTACCACAATAAAGCTTAAAAGACTGGCTAAGCATGATTAGCTACACATCAGAAGTTGGGTAGGTATGAGGCTGTCCTCACCTACCCATGCAAGCTTTGCTGCTACGAATTATTAATAATCTACTGTGCAAAAGTGCTAAGCCGCAACAGTACATGATGCATATGGTGTCTATTCACCTAGGATGAAAAATCCAGTCAAACACAAGATTAAAAATCAATATTCAAACCAAGAGAAACGGCAACAGCTTCTGAGCGGTAGCCGCCATAGGAATCTCGATAAGAACGCTTGTTAAGATCTTTATCAAAAACACCAAGCACATTGTGCAGATCTACGGCCAGGGTAAATCTATCTTTTAATTTGTAACGCATACCAAAGTTCAGAAATACCTGTTCCTGATAACCCTTCTCCCAGTCAGGAGACACAAATCTGTCTCTATGCGTGGCCACTCTGAAATCTCGAAAATCCCTTGAGCCATCGAAGCCCCAAATCGCTCTTAAGGTGGAAATGAAACTGACCTGCTCATTGAGAAAATAGGTGTACCAGATTTTAGAGGTATGAGTGCCCCAGTCGGCCAAATCATCGCCGAAACCGTAGGGTTTTGCCGTTACAAAAGTCAGTGTATTTGGTTGCAATAACTTGAAGTCAATCAGCTTAGTATAAGCTTGCGAAATGTTTAGCCGATGCGAACCAGTTTGGATGCTCCACTCTGCTTCCAGCCCCCACTGAGTTTGCGTTCCCAACAGCGTAGTGCGACTATTAGCCTGATCCCATCCCAAAGAGTCCAGATCAATATAATAGGCACTTAAGCCCAAAGAGGCTTCATCTGTTGTTCGTTCATAACGAGCCTCGATACTTTTAAGTACCTCTGGCCTGGAACCGGAACTACCTTGCAGCTCTTCGTCTCGCAACTGAGCAGAAGTTTTCATCCGTTGCGACTTAGTCATCAGAAACTTGAAAACATTGATATCGTCATTGGAATAAACCATGGACACGCGCGGAGAATACATCACATCGGTATAGGTATGCGTGTCTATGCGCCCACCTAAAAAAAGCGTCCAAAACGGATGGGGGCGCCATTGCCATTCGCCGATTACCGAACCGGTTTTGGTGTACCAAGCAGCCTTGTCTTGGCGGCGTAAACCGAATTCCTCGTATGCAAACTCTAGCCCCACTGCCAGATCTGAATTTTCGGATGCCCGCCAGTTTGCAACAAGTCTGGAGAACCACTCATCTTCGCCATAATCAGCAATGTTAGCACTAGGATTTGGTTCAATTTTAACCACATCCGTCTGATCAAAACTGAACATCCAGTCAACACTGAATCCATCCCAAAGCGTATGGGTTTGCTGCAACGTTGCCGTAACTTGCTCATACCCCACCTTCGATAACTGCTCTTCAGGCTCTGATCCACCAACCGGTGGCAACGCCTGCCAGAAGAATACTGTGGCAGAATCCCTGCCACCTCTGGTATATCTCAACCAAGCCTTAGTATCTTTGTAATCTATACCCAGATGAGCCTTAACAAAGGTCTTGCCTTCGAAGGCTTCACCATCCCTAGATATGGTGGGAAAGGCTTCTCCTCTTTGGATTGTCTCACCCGTGGCCTTGCTAATCGCGTCAATACCATGAATAAGCGGCGAATCATCGTCGTCAGCGCCTCTAACATCCGCCAATTCAGCATTGAAATACACACCGATATCATTTTCAAACAGCTTACTAAAGTTGGCATCCACTGCATAAAATGCCATCCCAGCGCCGCCTCGAATACTCACACTATTCTTGTTGCTCGTGAAAGCATCAAAAGTCGTAATATCAATGACGGTGGCAACGGCACCCAAGCCGTACATGGAAGAGCCCGCACCTCGAATCACGTCAATATGCTCGATATCTTTCATCAAGGGAAAGTCCCTCTCAGTTATCGCTCCACGAGCAGTGCGTTCATTCATCACTCTACCATTGACACGGATCATAACTTTGTCTTCACGGTCACTGGTGATTCCGCGCAAACCGATATGCGGCACATCGAAAAAGTGCCGAATTACCTGAAGCCCAGGTACCGTCATTTCAAGTAGCTCAAGCAAAGAACGTGCGCCCAATTCCTGGATTTCGGCTTGATGTATTCGGGTTACTGCAGCGGGGATTTTTGCACGGCTGGTTTCGGTTAAAGAACCGGTTTCCACCACCCTAATCTGCATCAGTTCGGCTAAGCTCATCTTCCATAGACTAGCGGCGACACTTTCTTGGGTTTGAGCAATTGAAACGGCAGGCGCAGCTAAGAAACAAAGGATGCAATACGATACCCTGTGGGCAGCTACTGAGTCAGCCATGCTAACATCCCCGGTAACGGAGGAGTCTATTGTTTAGAAGCTAGAAGAGAAAAAGCCTAATGGCAAGTCCCTCCAGTTGCTGAACAAGATATGGGTTTTATTGAGCTGTGAGCCCACTATATCGTCAGTAAAACCAACAACGTCGCTCTGTCATTGCTATCGTTAAAAAATGCCTTGCCCATAAAAAAGGGGAAAGATTTCTCTTTCCCCTTTTTCATCTCTTTGTTCTGGTAAACAGCAACAGCGCGGCTGTGCGTGCCACCAAAACTAAAATATTAAATAGCGTAACTAAACAAGATGCACAGTACCAAGCCAGTCACACCGAAAAAGCCATACTCAACCTTTTCTTTCATTACATCATCCACTAACACAGGCTTGTGGATCATTGCCATAATGATGCTGCTAAAGCCCAAAACAAAGGCCATCAGTGCCAAGCCAAATAATACGGCTTCGGTCCAGTTGCTCATAATTCACCCCAATATCGTTCAAGCTGAGGTTATTATGCACCAAAAGCCGCCTAGAGATCAGTGGCTTGGATCAAATTTTTTGCAACTTCAAGCGAATTGTTTGTTGCCTAATTTATGGCGTAATTCACTAACACTTAACAAAGTTAACCATACCTCACCCTTCCCCGCATTAAAAATAAAGCCTATCCACCTGTTTTTAAAGAGATTTAATCTTTGGCATAAGGGTTGCTGTAATCATACAAAGCACTGGCTCATTGAGGATACGAATATGAAAGCACTTATCGCCGCCACAACCATACTGTGCAGTTCTGCTGTCATGGCCCAGGATTGCAATATGAACATTAAAGGACATATGACGCTGAACCACAGCAATCTCACCTTAAAGTTAGATGATAATCGCAGCCTTTTGCTGGACGGCCATAGCGCTCGCCTGAATGGCAACGCAATGAACTTAGATGCTGATCAACTGTACCTATTGAATAGTTATCATCAAAAGGTCGAAACCCTGGCACCTAAGGTTGCCAACCTGGCGCTGGATGCTGTTTCTCTGGCCAACGAAGGAATTAATCGCGCTTTCAACGAATTATTGGGTGAAGACAATGATCTGGTTGCTGACTTGTCAGCAGAGATTGAAAACCTAAGGGGTAAATTAACCACTGAATTCTACGCGCAAGACGGCAGTATCCGTTTTGACTCTGCACGATTTGAAGACGGCGAATTTCTAGGCGAAGACTTCGAAAAAGAATTTGAGCAACGCATAGAAAGCCTGGTTCAGCGCTCAATGGGAAGCTTGATGATCGCTTTAGGTAAAGAGATGCTATTCAGTGGTGGTGATATGAAGGCGTTTGAAGCACGTATGGAAAGCTTTGGGGCGCAACTAGAAGCCGACATGGAAGCGAAAGCTGATGATATCGAGGCTAAAGCGGAAGTGCTGTGCGTAGATTTAAGAGCACTTGACCGTCTGGAAAGTGAAATTAACGATGAGATTCCTGCATTGGCTAACTTAGATATGATCAAGGTTTCTGCGTCCAGCCAATCCATGTAAGCTGCGCTTACCTTTCATTCTCCCGAAGCGGCGAAAGCCGCTTTTTTTGTATGTTTAAAACAATTGGCATTTGCGGCTGTGGCTGGCTGGGCTTTCCCCTGGCACAACAACTCATAAACAGTGGGTATACAGTGTTAGGTACATCCCGCAGTGACAGTAAACTTAAACTGTTGTCAGAGCAACGCATCAGCGCCCACAGATTCACACTTGGTGAACCTTTACCTTGGTCTGCTAATCCACCACAAGTATTAGTACTGAATCTCCCGCCGGGACGCAGGCAGTTTGATGAACTGACTTTTGTCAGCGATATGACAGCCCTGATTCAGCAAGCTACAGAACAGCAAAGTAAAATTCTCTTTGTCAGCAGTACATCCGTTTATGGTGAAGTCGCAGGTGAAATAACCGAAACTCAACTGCCACTACCCCAGACTGCATCAGCCCAAGCTCATGTCATATTAGAGCAACAGGTATTAGAAAGTGGCCAAGGCAGTGTGTTACGTCTGGCAGGCTTGATCGGCCCCGAGCGACATCCAGTCAAACAACTCAGCGGCAGAGCGCTGGATAAGGGCGAGCAGAAGGTCAACCTGGTGCATCTGCAGGATGTCATCACAGTGATTGCGGCCATCATTCAACAGGAGCAGTGGCAGCAGCTTTTTCATCTTAGCGCTACTGGGCACCCGAGCAGAGCAGATTTCTATAATTGGGCCGCGGTGAAAGCCGGCCTGCCTCCTCCCCAATTCAGTCAGGAGATTACCCTGGACGAAGGACGATGGATCAATGCGGAAGCTAGTTTGAAAAAATTAGGAGTCAGGCTGCAATATCCAAGCCCTTTCGATATGCCTATAGAGCTCAACTGAAAAAATAAAGGCAGCCTTGGCTGCCTTTATTTTTCAAGGAAGTCTCTGTCAGAACAACAGGTTCTTGCCAAAGAATACCGTTGAGACAGTGTTTACGAAGATAACTGCCAAGATCACAGGAATAAAAGTCCCCAGCGAGAAGTTGACATACTTCTGCAGCAAGGACCCTGCAAAGGTACCGTTACCTTGGCTGATTTCCGCATCAAAGTTCTGCTTACGCCATTTGTAGATAACAAATAAACACAGCAACAGGCCGTTAAGTGGCAAGATAGTTTCATAGAAAATATCGTACACCACATCGAAGAACGACTTAGTCAACGGCTCACCCGCGGCATTCAAACCATAAGAAGTCAGGTTGGAGAACAGCTCAACCCGGCCAAATGACAAGGCACAGATGATCGCAAGCAAGACCATGCCACCGCCAAGGAAGAACAGCGCCTTACGACGGCTGACACCTTTGCCATCCATCAGGCTGGCAACCGGCACTTCAATAATGGAGACCAACGAAGTGAGGGCGGCAAAGAATACCAACAGAAAGAAAAAGCTGGCGATAAAGGACGCACCGAAATAACCAATGTCGGATTGCAGCGCCAGGAAAATCTTCGGCAGGAAGGTGAAGATCATACTAATGCTCGACTCAGACAAAGTGCTGAGCTGCACGTCAGGGTTGAATGAGAATACCGCTGGTAAAATCAATAAGCCTGAGCAAGCCGCTACCAGTAGCGACAAGCCGGCTACCATTTTACCGGCCTGTACAATGTTGTTTTCTTTTTGGATGTAAGAACCGTAAGTGATCAGAATGCCCATGGCCAGTGATAAGGAAAAGAAGGCCTGTGCCAATGCACCATTTAATACTTTGCCTGTTAACTTATCGAACTCAGGGATAAGGAAGAACTTCACTCCCAACACCGCGTTTTCCAGCGTCATCACATAAATAACCAAGGCTATCAGCATCAGGAACAGCAAAGGCATCAACACCTTAGCGGCCTTTTCTATGCCCTTTTTCACGCCCCCTTGCAGAATAAGGAACGTCAGGCCAATGACCACCGCCATATAAATAAACAGCTCATCGCTGTTAATAAAAACGCCAAAACTCTCTGGAGCGGCCAGAACCTTCAGTTGTCCCAGCACTGATTTGGCCAGATAGCCGAATATCCATACAGTGATGACCAAATAAAACACACCAATCATAAAGGGCGTGATAACCGACATCCAGCCAACCGTGCGCCAGGCACGATTCTGACCTATCTCTGTGTAGGCACCTAGTGGGTTCTGCCGGGTATGACGGCCCAGACTCATCTCGGCAAGCATCACGGGTAAACAAATAAAAAATACGAAGATGGCGTACATAATCAAGAAAGCGGCACC
This sequence comes from Bowmanella yangjiangensis, assembly GCF_018531185.1. NCBI lineage: Bacteria > Pseudomonadati > Pseudomonadota > Gammaproteobacteria > Alteromonadales > Alteromonadaceae > Bowmanella > Bowmanella yangjiangensis. The sequence goes on along the minus strand of NZ_JAHDJU010000005.1, from coordinate 133,271 downwards.
GCCGTTCTTACTTGCCATAACAGGGAATGCGACCAAATTGCCTATGCCTACTGCCGACCCTGCGGCAGCCAGGACGAATCCCAGGCTGGAACTGAATTCTTCACGCTTCATAACGTCGTGGACTCCTGGAGTTTATCGTTGTAGTTGTGTTCCGGATGGCCGATGTTAACAGCCAAGTAACAAAATGTCTTTGCCGTAAACGTAAATATTCGTGCCCTCAGCAGGCCGCGGATTATCAGTGGTTGGCAACAAAGCTTCAGCAGAATAACGAGCTGACTTCTAAAGCGCACTTTGGTTGAGATATTATGATGATAATTCCGGTCTGATCTACGACGCGAACGTTAATTGAGCTTGCACTGATGCGGGCTTTTCACGCAAGAGGTAAAAATGGCAAAAACTATTCATCAGGCTACATTAGCCGGTGGTTGTTTCTGGTGTATTGAATCGGCATTTAATGCCTTGCAGGGCATTGAGTCGGCATACTCCGGCTACGCTGGCGGTCATATGCAAAACCCGACTTATAAAGCGGTTTGCGAGGGTGATACAGGGCACGCCGAAGTGGTGCGCATAAACTATGATGCCGACCAGCTCAGTTATCGGGATATTCTGGAAATTTTCTTTGCTTTACACGATCCAACGCAACTGAACCGCCAAGGCAATGACGTTGGCACCCAGTATCGCAGTGCGATTTTTTATCATAATGATGAACAGAAAGCTGTGGCAGAATCTCTGATAAAAGAGTTGGCAGAACAAGATATCTGGCCAGACCCTATTGTTACTGAGGTCACCGCGCTGAGTAATTATCATCAGGCAGAAGACTATCACCAAGACTATTTCCGCAACAATCCGCAGAATCAATACTGCAATATGGTGGTAGCTCCAAAACTCGCCAAATTCAGGCAGAAATTTGCAGCTCGCCTGAAAGGCTGAGGTCGATCAATAAGAAGCCTGTTTCAATTCAAAGCTGAAGCAGGTTCCCTTACCCAACTCACTTTGTACTTTAAGTTCAGAGTCCAGCAGCGCCATCAGTTTTTTACTGATAGCAAGCCCCAACCCTGTATGCAAGGTGCGATCTTCACGGCTGTTGCTAGCACGATACCTGGCATCAAAGATGTAGGCGAGTTCGTTCTGACCAATACCCACACCGGTATCCTGCACTTCTACGCGAACTTTGCCATCCCGTAAAACTAAGCGAATATTAATACGCCCTCCGCAAGGAGTATGGCGCAGCGCGTTCTCCAGTAAGTTGGTCAACACCCGTTCCAGTTTGGCAATATCTGCAAATACCTGGCAACCACAATGCTCAGGGAAGATATGCAGTTCAACGCCTTTTTTTCCCGCACTCAGAGCGAACTTTGCGACCACGTCATACAGCAGCTCACCGAGCGGAAAAGCTTCCTGGCTTAGGGTGATCTGCCCCCCCTCCAAATAAGCTAGTTCAAAAATTTGGTCAATAAGGCGCTTGAGATTACGAGCATTCTTAAGTGAAACCTCAACAAAGCGCCTGCGCTCAGACTCACTCAGGCTTTGTTCGTTTAAAGCCAGCGTCTCGATATAGCCTTGTAGATTGGCCAAAGGTGTTCGCAGATCATGGGATAAATCGGCCAGCAATACCCGTCGCTGTTCGTCCAGTTGCCGCATTTTTTCAAACTGGGTATTAATTTGTGCTGTCATTTCCTGAAACGCGCAACCCAGTTGCTGTACCTCATTGTGGTTACGGCCAGTACATTGCTCTAATTTCTGCACCTCGGCACTGGCGCGAAAAGCCTGCATGGTAGCAGTGAGTTTCTGCAACGGCCGGGTGAAAAAGCGAAACAACCCCAGAAGCACGACCAACAAAAATAGCAGGGTGGTTCCCACCCATAAGGCAAGTTGCTGTAAGGCGGTACTTTCCCACACCTTAGCGAGCACTGAATCATAGGCCTCGCCGCCAATGATCATATACAGATATCCTTGCAACTTACCGTCTTTGTTAACCGGTGCCACCGAGAATATTTTCTGCCCAAGAGGATTCCTGGGGTCGTCACCCAGTACCGGTGCTGTATCAGGATGCTCTAGTAATTGCATGATAGGTGCCAGGCTGACTGTCGTGCGACGAATTTTCTCGGCATCGGCGGAGTAAGTAAGAATCTTGCCGTTTGGATCCAGATAGTAGAATTCAAAACTGGGACCCAGCAGCATCAGCGTGTGAAATAAGTTTTCCAGCCCCTGGTAATCATAAACACCTTCAGCCAAAAGTGGATTGTCGTGTACCAGATGCGCAGCCAAATCCAGGTGTAAACGCTGCTCAGCTTCCAGCCGGGTGCGCGCGTGTAGCTCACTACTCCACCAATAAAACACGCCTAACATCAGCATAAATACCAATACCAGAGATAAAGCCAAGCGTTGGTAAAGGGACAAATTCATGCCCGAACTCCCTGCGGACTTAACTTGTACCCGACTCCCCATACGGTTTGAATAATTTGCGGTTGATTTGGATTTTGCTCCACTTTATTGCGCAGCCGATTTATGTGGGAATTCACCGTGTGCTCATAACCGCTATGATGGTACCCCCACACAGACTCAAGCAACTGGCTGCGGCTAAACACTTGGTTGGGATGGCGGGCCAGATAATAAAGCAGCTCAAATTCCGTTGCGGTAAGTTCTAAGGTCTGTTGACCCAAACTGGCCACATGCTGTGCTTGATCGATGCAAAGCCGCCCCAAATGCAACTTAGTAGTTGCGTCCATCGGTTGTTGCTGGCTAAGCAATGAAGCCCTTCGTAACTGGGCACGCACCCTGGCCTGCAACTCCCGGACACTGAATGGCTTAGTCATATAGTCATCAGCCCCTAGCTCCAAGCCAACCACTCTGTCCATCTCAGTATCTTTTGCAGTTAGCATCAGAATGGCCTGAGCGGGCCTGGCTTGTCGCACCTGACGACAAATATCCAGGCCGTTAATATCGGGTAACATCAAATCCAGCAGCAGCAACCTATATTCATCTGACAAGGCTTCTGCCACCGCCTGGCGGCCCAGATTAATGTGCTTTATTTGTATGCCGATTTCCTGAAGATTGACTCTAACAAGCTCAGCAATATCCAGATCATCTTCAACAAGCAGCACCTTGTCAGTCATAGTGATGTCACTCCACCCGGGTAATGTGTATCCTGATAACAGGGTTATCAAAGCGATGCGCCTGAGTTAACACTGAATCGGCTTTACCATCATCCTGGCTAACCACACCAGGGTGCATAGCAACAAAGTCCATGTCATCCCGCATAGCATCAAAGCCAACACCTCCATCAGCTGGACCAGGAATAGTACCGGCTAATTCAGAGTTAGCCTCTGTGCCCGCATCATATGCACCAGATGTCATGCTCCAGCTTTCGCTTAGCTGCATCGCATCCAGATTCAGTCCAGTTAGACCGGCAAAGGCATCATTGGTATTCACCAACATGGTTACCAACGTCAGATTTGCGGACTCCGCCGCCTCAAGCTGGAGGCTAAAGGTCTGGCTCATGCCGGGCATTAGCGGGGCATCAGCTGATGCTGTGACTTTATTACCGGCAAGTGCCAGCAACCCGGCGTTATCGCCACCTTCTGCTATCTGCTCAAGTTCCACTGAGGCCATTTGGCCAACTTCCCACAGTGCGCCCTCATTTCTAAGCAGCAAGGCGGCAGGAGACAAAGGCTGTTCATGGGTCAGATTACTGAGTGTCACTTCAAAGGTTTTCATCTCGATAGGAGGAGGCGTGGGGGGCGGATTACTCACCTCGGGATCATTGTCACTGCCGCAGGCACTGAGCCCACCTAATGACGCCAAACCCAGCACTAATCGTATAGTTGAATAAGTCAGCTTCATCACACTCTCCTTAGTTAACAATCACGGTGATCTTGGCCACCGGATTCAACCAACGCTGTATGCTGCTGTTAATATCGCTTTCTCCGCTGGTGTCATCACTGTCACCGAGATTGCCGCGATGTATATGTACGGTTTGGTTGGCCTCTTCAGTGGTTACACCCAGACCGCCCTGACCAATCATCGCATCCAAAGGTGGCGGCACAGGAAACCCGGCTTCTCCTGGCATACCACTACCACGTACCTCATCATTCGCTTCAGTACCGGCATCATAGCCATTCAGGTAAATGTGGTAGGTACCAGGTTCAGATGGAATCGGCCAACTATCCAGGCCAACAAAGCCATCATTCGTAGGTAACAACATGCCGACCAGCGACAAACTGGTGTTGCCTTCATCATTGGAGAGCATGCCACTGGCCATCATGCCAGGACCAAGTAATCCCCCCGCAGGATTTTCCAAATTATTCGCGCCACCATTACCCATCTGATTAGCTAAAAGCTCAATATTGCCGCCTTCAGCCATAGCTTGCAGTTCGGCGCTGGCTTGCTCGCCAGCCCGGAACAGCATCATCTCGTCAGTGTGTGCACTAATCAGGAGCGGGGTGAAATAAATTCCCTGAGTCAGATTCTGAACTTGTATTTCAAGATCGGCAGCGTGACTGGTGGTTGAAACCAGCAACACTGTGGTAAGAACAGAAAGTTTGGTTTTCATTGCTTTTCCTCTTCATATGGTTGAGGAATAAGCATCAGCGGAAATTATCGCAAAAGTATCACGAGACAATCACAATTCGATAAAGTAAGGCTATGGCGCTACGCGAGTCATATTTCGGCCGCTTTGCTTAGCTTGGTAAAGTGCCGTATCCGCTGCTTGCAACAATTGTTCAGTGTCTTGCCCATGGCGGTATTCAGCCAGCCCCAGACTGGCACTGAGGGTCAGCCCCGCCGCTATTTCACTGCAATTTATATGCATAACAGCTAACCTCAATCTTTCCGCCAACTTAACACCAGCCTCTCTATCCGTATTGGGCAGTAGCACAGCAAATTCTTCGCCCCCCCAACGGGCAACCAAATCGACTTCACGACTATGATGACGTAACGTATTGGCTACCAGTTGCAATACCGTATCACCAGCGGCGTGCGACCAGTTGTCGTTAATCTGCTTAAAATGGTCTAGATCCAGTAACAACAAGCAGAAGGGTGCAGTTTGGCGATTCGCGCGCGAAAATTCGCGCTGTAAGGCTTCATCAAATGCGCGACGATTTGCCAACCCCGTAAGACTGTCCTGTCTGGCTTGTTGTTCAAACGCTTCAGCTTGCTGACGGATCTGTTCCAGCAACTGTGATTTATCCCTGTTCGCTTGCTGAAGAGAAAAGGTCTGCTGCCGCAATGCCAATGTCTGTTCTTCCACTTTGTATTGCAGACGTTGCGAAGCACGCTGCAATGCCAGTAGCCGCCATTTAACGGCCACTATCAGCAATAAAACAAATACGACGGATAAGGCCAGCCAAAAGCCCGTCCGCTGCCATAATCGGGGAGGAATATAGAAGGTAATTTGCGCATCTGTGCCCACCCACTCGCCATTTGGATAGCTAGCCATCACGTGAAAGCGATACTCACCCGGTGCCAGACTGGTATATTCGGCACTATTGTGTGTACCTCTTGACACCCAGGCCTGATCAAAGCCATCCAGGCGGGTGCGATACCGAATGCGCTGAGGCACCACATAACCTAAACCGGCAAATTGAAATTCTATACGGCTCACGCCTTCAGGCAGAATGAGTCGCTCAGACGGGATGTAGTCTTTGCCATCAACCTGCACACGTTCTATAACAACCGGCATGTTGTAATCACCAAATTGCCTGAGGCGCTCGGGCTTAACCACAGACGCGCCCTTGGAGGTAGCAACCCAGACATGACCTTGTGCATTCAGACTCATCGCGGGATTTGAACCACCATTGGCCTGTGCACTGACCATACCGTCAGATTCGCCAAACAAGCTGTACTCCACCTGTCCACCTTGCCCGTCCAGAATGCCTGCCACTTGTGCAAAACGCAGTCTGAGAACCCCTCGATTACTGCTCAGCCACAGATTCCCGAGTAAATCTTCACTCACTTGAAAATACTTATCAAAAGGCATTCCAATGTCTCGACCTAGTATGGCTAAATGGCCATCCCGGTATCGATAGCGAATCAGGCCACGGTCGGTTGCCATCCATAGAGCCTGCTTATCTGCCTGCTCATAAAGGTCAAAAACAAATTGCGCCCCATCCAAACCACTAATATCCAGAGGATACAGCTTACCATCTTGCCAACGGGCAACTCCCGTCGCGGTGCCAATCCAAATACCATGCTGACTGGTTTCAAGTAAGGCTACGGCGAAATCACTGGGCAACCCATCCTCAACCTTTAAAGTCTTAAATTGTTTACCCTTAAAGATGTTCACTCCCGATGCGGTGGCAACCCAAAGTCGTCCATCTTTGGCTGGTAGAATGGCTCGGACCTCGTTAGAGAGCAGCCCGTCATCACGATCGATAAACTCTACTTCCTGACCATCTCGCCATTTAACCAAGCCATGGGTAAAAGTGCCTACCCAAAGGCCGCCCTCAGGTGCTTCTGCCAGGCTCAGTATGGTCTGACTTATCCGCTCACCGCTCAGCACTCTGATACCCGACTCGTCCATAAGATTGACGCCTTTGCTGGTGCCAATCCAAACCCGCTGCTGCGTATCAACCAATACTGTGCGTACAAAATTATCCGTCAGCCCCTGCGCTTGTGTCAGGGTTCGAAAGGCCGCGTCGCGCAAACGGAACAGGCCACCATTGGTGCCTAGCCAAAGGCTGTTTTCACTGTCCTTGAACATGGCGGTGATACGCTCGTTCGGCAGGCCATCTTGTTGACCAAGGTGTTCTAAACCGTATCGGCCCAGCCGGTAAACGCCATGGCCTATAGTTCCAAGCCATAGCTCATCCTCATCCACCAGCAATTTTGATATTGCGATATCAGTCAGTTGATCATGCAAAAGGGTGAATTTGTCGAGATCCTGTCGATAAGCACCGGCCTCTGTACCGACCAAAAGCCGCTGCTGGTTGTCCAATGTCAGAGCAAAAATTGGCCCTGATGGCAGGCCTGGAATGGGAGTTAAGGAAAGATTCAGCTCCTCATCGACCAAAAATAATCCGTTAGCCGTTCCCACCCATATTCGGCCTTGCGCATCTTCTTGCAAGCTGAATACGCTTAATGAATTGAGTCCCTGTTCGGCGGCAAAGTAGGTTCGATGTCCTTCGTTGTCCTGGCGGATTAGCCCAGCACCATCAGTGCCAAACCAGAGATTCCCTTGTTTGTCACATAGCATGCTGCGAATCAGGGCCGGTGCAATCTCCTGCGCCTGCCAGGCACCATTATGCTGAATACTTATCCCACCCCGGGCACTGGCCACCAGTAATCCACCGTCACAATTCTGTTCCAGGGTATACACACCATTATCGGGTAGCTTAGTACGATCACCTCGCCCAAAGGTTTTGAAGCTTCTACCGTTAAACCGGCTGACCCCTTCCCAGGTTCCAAACCACAAGTAACCATCCGTTGTTTGAGCAATGCTATTAATGGTGTTGTGGGGTAAACCATCCAGCGTCGTCCATTGCTCACGAAAGTAATCATGTAACCGGCCATCTGAAGCCAATACAGAGACGCTGTTGAACAGATTTAACAAACAAGCCAAGGCGAATATTCTGAGCACGGATTTCAGACTCAAGATAGTTCCAACTACTTATTCAACCCGGCAAATATTCATCGGGTGAGAAAATGGGGGATGAAAACTGCCCAAAATCTATTCGCATGTCAACCAAATGCGACCAACAGATATTCAGGCAAGGCGGGTATCCCCGCTCCAGGCTAGTATAACAGGCTATATAACTTGCGGCGGTACTGACTTGCTAATGGGTCGCCACTTGGTAAGGCATTCAGGCAATCAAGCAACACTTTTCTGGCATCACCGAAAGCCAAATCCTGCTGCAGCACAGACATCAATAAACTCAGTGCCTCTTCAACCCGATTGGCTTGCTGATATTGCACAGCCAGCTTTACTTTCAACTCCAGATTATCCGGCTGCTGCTCCAAGGCATCTTGCAGCGCTTTAATTTCAGGGCTTTCTGCGGCTTGCTCTGCAAGTTCAATCCGCCCTTTCAGGCTTTGATACTGCGCGTCCTGATCAACCACGCCAATGCTAGCCAACAATTCCTTAGCTTGTTGTATACGGCCAAGCAGCAAATAAGCTTCGATCAATACAAACTTAATATCCGCACGTTGTGTATCCAAATCATGGGCTTGTTTTGCCAAACCGCAGGCTTGCTGCGCATCGCCTTCATCGAGTAACAAACGCGCTTGTTCCAGCAGGGTGTCAGCTGGACTGGGCAAATGCTTTTCAAGCATGGCACGAATCTCAGACTCGCTCTGCAACCCGGCAAAACCGTCTATAGGCTGTCCATCTTTGACAAGGATGACGGTAGGTAGGCTACGTACACCGAATTGCATAGCAATTTGTTGCTGCTCATCACAGTTGACCTTGGCCAAAATTAAGTGCTGGGCATACTCGCCTGCCAACTTTTCCAGTATTGGCATCAGGTTTTTGCATGGTTCACACCAATCAGCCCAAAAATCAACCATAACCAGTTTTTGCTGAGAGGCTTCCAACATCACTTGCTGAAAATTGTTCAAATCAACGTGAATAATATTTTCCACAATTCTTTCCAAAATTAGACATCCAGATGGTGTTACCTGAGATTATCGGGACAAAAAACACTTTTACAAGACTCCATCCTGATACAACAAAGGGCCGTAAGGCCCTTCATCAGATGGATTGCAATTTCTGACCTTCTGCGCGCAAATGCGGAAAGTGGCTGTCAGGAAGATAATCTGCCAGATCCAACATAATCCGGCCGAGCTTCGCATAGTTTTCGCCAACCAGATTAATATGCCCCATCTTGCGTTTGGCTCGGACGCTTTTGCCGTACCAATGCAAATGGCAACCGCCAATCTTCAGCAGTTCCAAATTGAGTTTTTCATAGCCAATCACATTGACCATAGCACTGGTACCGGAAGCCTGCGTATCACCTAATGGCAAACCACAAATAGCGCGTAGGTGATTCTCAAATTGACAGGTATCCGCGCCTTGCATGCTCCAATGCCCGGAGTTGTGCACGCGCGGGGCAATTTCATTGACCAAGAGTTGCTCCCCAACCTGGAAGAACTCAACAGCCAAGACGCCGATATAACCCAGTCCGTCAGCCAGACGCGTGAAAATATCCTCAGCTTGCGCTGTCAATGCAGCACTGCACCCTGGAGCCGGAGCGATAGACACATGCAACTGCCCCTGATGATGCAGATTTTCTGCCAGCGGATAAAACTTAACCTGGCCGTCTTTACTGCGTATACCAACCAATGACACTTCTCGGTCAAACAGGGACATCTGCTCAACTACAAGGGGAACAGTATGCAAATCCAGTCCCGCCAATTCCTGTTTCAGGGCAGGTAAATCCTGGCGAGAGGCCAAACGCCACTGGCCATAACCATCGTACCCATCGCGGCTGGCTTTTAAGATAAGCTTCTCACCCAGCGCATCAACGACATCATCCAATTGTGCTATATCATCAACGATTCGGTGAGCGCAGTTAGGGATAGCCAAACGCTCAAGCAAACGCTTTTCCCGCACCCGGTCAGCCCCTGTCAGGATAGCTTCCATTCCAGGCAATAACTTGCCTGTTTTTCGCGCTTGCTCCAGAAGATCTTCGGGAATATGTTCAAACTCCACAGAGATCGCATCAGCATCAAGCATGGCTTCATCCAAGGTTATGGACAATGGCATCTTGCTGACCGGATTAACGACAATCCTTGCCCCTACATCAACGGCTGATACTTCAATTCCCAGCGGTGCCCCTGCCAGGTACATCATCCTGGCTAACTGACCGGCACCAAAGATCAATACCTTCATTCAGGCAACTCCAGGGTTTGATTAGCTAAAACCATGTCCGTCTGAGCCTTGCGAAATGCTTTAATGCGTTCAGTGAGCGCTTTATCACTAATGGCCAGTATTTGCGCTGCCAGTAATCCGGCATTGGCCGCACCGGCCTCTCCAATAGCCAAAGTACCCACAGCAACACCTTTAGGCATCTGCACTATAGAATACAGCGAATCAACACCACTCAAGGCTTTTGACTTTACTGGCACGCCTAATACGGGTAAATGAGTATGCGCCGCAATCATGCCAGGCAAATGCGCAGCACCACCAGCGCCGGCAATGATGACCTCAAAGCCCTGCTCGGCCGCACTATTGGCAAACTCACACAACAGATCAGGTGTGCGGTGCGCAGACACAACTCTGGCAGTAAAATCCACACCTAGCTCTTTCAACATCAGGGCGGCCTGCTGCATTGTAGGCCAGTCTGACTGCGACCCCATCACAATGGCGACTTTGGGCATCATAGCTCCTCATTAATTCACAAAAAGCAAACCAACCGGGTAAGGTCTCTATGCCTTAGCCTGCAGGCTGGAAAAACAGATGCGCGATTGTACATTAAACTGCCCCTCAGCCAAAGCGCCACCAAGGTCTACAGTGATTGAACCCTTAGGAATTGTTATTCCGTCGTAAAGCCGTCAGGTGACCACTTGAAAATCAATCAGTTAAGCCATAAATATGCGCACTGACCAGCAAACTTGAACCGCTTTTACTGGCGGCGGCCTCAGGAATAGCTGACAATAATACCGGGACGCAGACCAGCCCCCTTATAACGAATAATGGAGTCACGCCCCTATGAATGCATTGAAGGACTTTTTCAAACTGGAGTCAGCGAGCGGCATCTTACTGATGATTGCCGCCGCCCTCGCCCTTATCGTAGCCAACTCTCCACTGGCTGCGCTGTATGACTCATTTCTGAATATTCCGGTGGCCGTGCAAGTGGGCAAACTGGAAATTGCCAAGCCGCTGTTGCTATGGATCAACGACGGTTTTATGGCGATCTTCTTCTTTCTGGTTGGCTTGGAATTAAAACGCGAAATACGTTCCGGCCAGTTATCTAAACCTGACAACATAATGCTTCCGGCTATTGGTGCGCTGGGCGGCATGGTTGTTCCAGCGGCTATCTATGTATTTTTCACCATCGGTGATGATCATGCCTTATCAGGCTGGGCGATTCCGGCTGCTACAGATATCGCCTTTGCCTTGGGTGTGCTAGCACTACTGGGAAGCCGAATTCCCACCAGCCTGAAAATATTTTTGGTGTCCTTGGCCATTATTGATGACATCGGCGCCATTTTGATTATCGCGCTGTTTTACACTAACAATATTTCTACCGGGCCTTTGATAGTAGCTGGCCTTAGTCTGTTTGTACTGTGGTGGATGAACAAACGCAATGTCACAGAAATCGCATCTTATGTATTGATTGGTGTTGTGCTTTGGGTTGCGATGCTTAAATCTGGTGTGCACGCTACGTTGGCAGGTGTACTACTGGCCTTCTTCATTCCCATGTATGACAAGAAAAAAGCCGGATATCTTCCGGTCCAGGAGTTGGAGCACAGCCTTCATCCTGCCGTAGCCTATGTCATCCTGCCTTTGTTTGCCTTCGCCAATGCTGGCATCAATTTCTCAGATATGGGTATGGAGTCTATTGCACATCCAGTAACCCTTGGGGTTTTGCTCGGGTTGTTTGTTGGTAAGCAAGTGGGCGTTTTTGGTTTCTGCTATGTCGCAATCAAATTAAAACTGACCAAGCTCCCCTCAGATATCAGCATGATGCAGTTATATGGAACAGCATTACTTTGCGGTGTAGGTTTTACCATGAGTTTGTTTATAGGTTCATTAGCCTTTGAAGAAACTGGAATGAAATTAGCCTTTGATGAGCGAGTAGGCATACTTGGCGGTTCATTGCTTTCAGCGGTGGCTGGTTACCTGGTCCTACGTATGTGCTGTAAAGATAAAAACGCAGCCTGATTACTCAGGCTGCGTTTCTTCCTGACCTGCATTTTGGGGCACTTGCAATAACTGCAGTGCCCGCCGACAACCTATCAAGGCCTTTTCATAGTCCATTATTTCCAAGGCCTGTTCAATAATCAAAGCCAGCTCGGGCAGGGTTTCATGCAAAGGCCCCGCGAGCAGTTCAAATTGTTGCAAGGCTTCAACATCTGAGCTTTCCAACAAGCTCTCTAACCTGACCAGTGCCTCACCTAGTTCAACATCATCGAGCTCAGGCATACCCGAAGCTGGTATCCGATTCACATCGAGCCACTGTTGTACTTCTTCGGTTGTCTTTTTCAGCTGCTGTTGCAGCTTTTCCAACAGTTGCTGATAGTCTCCTTCACTGTTTTTGCGCAGCAGCACTTCTAGCTGACTGGCTGTCTTGCTAGCGCAATTCGCGCCGATCATGGCAGTCATGCCTTTGATCGTATGAAAAACATCGGCAACCACCGAGCAATCTTGTACCGGGCGTTCAATAGGCAGTTTAGCGACCAACAGGGGTTCATCCTTCAGGAAGCTTGCCAGTGCTTTGCCATATACCTCCTGATTCCCGCCCATCCGTTTGATAGCAACAGCAGAGTCCAAAGCAAGTTCATGCTCCTCAACAACAGCTGCAGTCATAGCCATCTCTTCGTCTGACCTTCCCAGACACTTCAGAATCAAGGCTACTAAGTGATCTAATTCGAAAGGTTTACCTATATGGTCATTCATGCCAGCCTCACTGGCTGCAATCTTGTCGGTATCCATTGCATTGGCAGTCATGGCGATGATGGGCAAGCTATCATTCCCCAGCACTTGTCTTATCTCTCGGGTCGCCGCGTAACCATCCATTTCCGGCATTTGGATATCCATAAGCACCAGATCAAAATCCAATGCCGGGTCGGCCACTTTCTCAACGGCCTCAATCCCATTGTGGGCAACAACTACTTCCGCTCCTTCCAGTTGCAACAATTCTGTGGCTACCTGTTGGTTGGTGGGATTGTCTTCAGCCAATAACAGGGTCAGTCCTTTTAAACGCGTTCGGCCAACTGCAGCCGGCGAAGTAAAACGTTGTTTCTGAACAACAATATCTGCAACAGCATCAAGCAACATTGAAGGGGTTACAGGCTTTAAAAGATGCGCATTAATAATATCGCCGCGATGCAGATCATGTTGCCGCAGTAATTCATCACCATGGGCCGTGACCATAATAATCATTGGCAGCTTGTCTGACGGGTACATAGCACGGATACACTCACAGGTTTCCCAGCCATCCATACCGGGCATCACCCAGTCCATAAGCAACAGGTCGCAAGGTGGACGATTGCCCCCTTTCGCCATGTAGCTGATGGCCAAATCCCCCTGAGACAAGGTTTCTGCCTGCCAACCGAAAGATTCAACCATGCTAGTCAGCACTTCTCTGGCGCCAGCATTATCATCCACAATCAGCACCTTCAGGTCTTTAGGCAAACTGCGCCAATCTCGCTCTTCGGCCAACTGACACGGCAATGTGAAGTAGAACTCACTGCCTTTACTCAGTTCACTGCTTACGCTGAGCTCCCCCCCCATTTGCCGTACCAATCTCTGACTGATGGCTAAGCCCAGTCCAGATCCGCCATAGCGTCTGGCGGTTGAACTCTCAGCTTGTCTGAATCCATCAAAAATGTGCTGCAACTGACTCTCGGCAATACCTATTCCGCTATCCTTGACCCTGAATTCCAAGCGTAATTTGTCACCCTCTCGACTTAGTAACTTGAGCGACAGCGTTACTTCGCCTTGCTCGGTAAACTTAATTGCGTTGCCAGCTAAATTAACCAAAATTTGTTGCAGTCGCAGGCTATCCGCTATAACCAGCCTGGGCGTGTTAGTATCAATATCAAAGAGAATCTCCAGTTGTTTTTTGCCTATGTCGGCAGCGACAATGGAACCGACCTCCATCATCAACACATCCAAATTACATGGTTGCGGATCCAGTTCCAGTTTGCCGGCTTCGACTCTCGAAAAGTCCAGAATGTCATTTAGAATGCCTAACAGCAGCCGGCCGGCAGACTCAGCCTTTCTGACATAATCCAGTTGATTCGACTCCAATCTGCTCTTAATCAAAAGTTGCAACAACCCCAGAATGGCGTTCATGGGGGTGCGAATTTCATGGCTCATATTGGCCAAAAATACCGACTTAGCGCGATTCGCGCTATCGGCCTCGCGTCTCGCCGCCTGCAGAGTTTCTTCATAAGTACGCTGAACCGTGATATCTCTGTTGATACCTACAACACGCACAACCTCATGGTGTTGATTCCACTCCATGGCCGCCGAAGCCTGCACGATACGGATATCCCCATTTGGCCTGACGACACGAAACTCAGGATTAAAAGTGCCATTGCCTGCCAGTGCCTCCGTCAGCGTCTCGACCGCAGTGTCACGGTCATCAGGGTGCAGAGTGTCAAACCAACTTTTATAAGTCAGAACATGGTTACTTGGCAGTTGGTAGATGCGGTACATTTGCTCATTCCATTCCAGCTTGTCGCTGGCAACATCCCATTGCCAAACCCCCAACTCCCCTACCTCGACGGCTTTAAGCAAATGTTCTTTGGTACTTTCTAATTCACGGCGCGCCCTGACTTGCTGAGTGATATCTGAGGCCATGCCCAAATAGCCGGTAATCTGTCCTTTCTCATCCAACAAACTGGTAACAGATAACAACACCGGGAGCTCACTTTTATCTGCCCGAACATAAGTCCATTCATGAGCGTTCGGCAATCCATGTCGAGACTTGCAGATAAACACATCAAAACCAGGTTGGATGTCTTCCTGCAACTCCTGACTAAATTGCTCTGCCCGCTGAACAACCTCCCATTCTAAGTGAAAAATCGCCGGCGTTTGCTTACCGATGATGTCCTTAGCCGCATAGCCAAGCATTTTCTCGGCGGCAGGGTTGAACATCACTATGGTGCCCTCAAGATCAGACGCGATCACTGCATGCCCAGCCTGAGCAAGAATGGCTTTTTGTAAGCGGTGCATTTCTGAAATTTCGGCAGTTTGTTCTGCTACCCGCTGCTCTAATTCCAGGTTGAGCTGTTGAATTTGTCTCTCAACCGCTTTTTGCCGGCCGATATCACGCATAATAGCCGCCACACCAATGGCCATTTGGTTGTCATCCAACACCGGCGTAACAGACACAGAGAGCTCAATCAGGCTACCATCCTTATGCTTTCGCAGCGTATCGTAGGGCAACACCATCTTGCCTTGACGGATCATTTCCAAAGCACGTTCAGACTCATCACGTTTGTCTTCTGGCACCATTAAATCGGTGTAGTTTTGTTTCAACACCTCATCCTGCCGGTAACCAAAAATACGTTCAGCAGCCAGATTCCAATCGGTAATCACACCATCAAGATCCGCGCTTATCACCGCATCCTGGCTATTGGTAACAATCGCTGCCAAACGTCCCTGCTGTTCCTGCAACTGCTGCCTTTGCCGCACATTCAGCCAATAAAGCAACACTAAACAACCGATCGCCCCCATTCCCAGTAGCATGCTGGCAAACAGCTTGCCTGTAGCCGCGGCGGCTATTTCATTTACTGCCATTTCTGAATAAAGCATTCTCAGCGTCACAAACCGTCGGGGATCGACATCGTCTAATGCCAAGTTGTGTTGAACAACATAGAATACTTCATTGCCCTTTCGCACAAGCAAATGACCGGATGGCGCTTGACCTTGTTCAAACTCGTCCTGCCAACGCCAGACCTGTCCTTTATCAAAACCAAAACTGACATCACTGTTAGGGTGAAGCAGAAAATCACCTCGTTGATTGGTTAAATACAAAGGCTCATCGGCACCGATTCCTTCATTAAGGTTATCAAGCAGCGCATTCGCATCAATATTCAGAATGACCAGACCGAAAGGAGCCTCCTCCTCATCCCACACGGGGGTGGCAATGCGTAAGGTGGGGCGATAGGGAATCTCCAGTTCCCCATACTCTCGATTAAGGTTAATCTCAGAGATGTATAATTGGCCTGGAGCCAGTATCATCGCTTCGGTGAAGTAATCTCGATTAGCTTTAGGCTGCAGCTGGGCTTCCGGGATGACTTGCACCTTGCCATCAACCCAATCAACCCTGACGAGTTCTTTGCCGTTATTTGCCCGGCCGATATACCTGGCCTGCATAACCGAGGGGTGGCTTTGGATAAAGCCGATGAAAATCTGCTGAAGACGGTCTTTCCATACCTCACTGGAGCTATTACCTAGTGTATCGAAGCCGTCATTTCTCTCTGAGCGAGCAAGGCCCGATATGGGTGGCACAGAGGCAAGAAACATAACATTGCGCTTAAGGCTATCCAGGGATTCCTGCAAGTGTTCGGCACGCAGGCTCACCTGATCTTTCAACTTTCTATCAGTATCTATAATGGCCCGCTCACGTTCCTTGCTGATATTCCAGGAAAACATCGTGACTGCTGCGACAATAAGCAGCAAGACGAAACCTATAAAGCCAATCCTGCGCAACACCTTCATTCCTCTAACCGTTTTTTACCTTCAAAGCTTAACACCATATTTTTATCTCACTAGTACTTAGCTTCGGTATTCGTCTCGGGTTTCATTGCTGTTTAAGATAAGCTGGCGCTTGAAAAGTGTCCCGGCCATCCCAACCTTTGAACGATCGATTAATCCTAAGCCACAATCCTGCCACACCAAACTGGATACTCTAATAATGCGAAATGCTTTGGAAATTCAGGGGCTGCGTAAAACCTACAGAGGTAATGTAGAAGCCCTTAAAGGTATAGACCTGACAGTAAAGGAAGGCGACTTTTTTGCCCTACTGGGCCCCAACGGGGCGGGTAAGTCGACCACCATTGGCATTATCGCCAGTCTGGTTAACAAGTCAGACGGCAAAGTAATGATATTTGGCGATGATATGGATAAAGATCTGGTCAAGGCCAAGTCACATATCGGCTTAGTGCCGCAGGAATTCAATTTTAATCAGTTTGAGACCTTACTGCAGATTGTTTGTAATCAGGCTGGCTATTATGGGGTCCCACGTCCACTCGCCTTGCAGCGTGCTGAAAAATACCTCAAACAACTGGATTTATGGGAAAAGCGCAACATGGCGGCGCGTACCTTATCCGGTGGTATGAAGCGTCGCTTAATGATCGCAAGGGCCTTGATGCACGAGCCCAAAGTGCTGATTCTGGATGAGCCCACAGCCGGCGTAGATATAGAAATCCGTCGCTCCATGTGGACTTTCCTGCAGGAGATAAACCGTCAAGGCATCACTATTATCCTGACCACCCATTATCTGGAGGAAGCGGAGATGCTGTGTCGTAATATCGCCATTATCGACAAAGGTCGCATCATCGAAAACACCAGCATGAAAGGTCTGCTTTCCAAGCTGAATATTGAAACTTTCATTCTCGATCTACCCGCGAACAGCCTGAAACCGCAGTTGCAGGGCTTTACCTACCGTCAAACTGATGACCATACATTGGAAGTGGATGTCCCCAAAGCAACGGGCCTGAACGGCGTATTCAGCCAACTTTCCGAACAAGGCATTCAAGTGCTGAGTATGCGTAATAAATCCAACCGACTAGAAGAGCTATTTGTTCGCCTGGTCGAAGACGGTCGCACCCAAGCTTCGGCTTCCAAGGAGGCACAACATGGCTAATTTGCAGTTAACTGCCCTTAAAACCCTGTGGCGTAAGGAATGTACACGTTTTTTGCGCATCTGGGTGCAAACCCTGGTACCGCCCGCCATCACCATGAGCCTTTACTTTGTCATTTTCGGTAGCCTGATCGGTAGTCGCATTGGCGAGATGGGTGGCTTCAGCTATATGGAGTTTATTGTGCCCGGCCTGATTATGATGTCGGTGATCACCAATGCTTACGCCAATGTGTCATCGTCCTTCTTCAGCGCCAAATTCCAGCGTAACGTCGAAGAGCTTCTGGTCGCTCCATTGTCTAATTGGATCATCATCCTCGGCTTCGTGGGAGGCGGTGTCGCCCGCGCATTATTGGTCGGATTGATTGTAACCCTGGTGTCACTGTTATTTGTGGATATACAAATTCACCACCCAGTGATGCTGGTAGCCACACTGGTATTAACCGCAACCTTATTCGCCGCGGCTGGATTGGTGAACGCGGTTTATGCCAAAACCTTTGATGACATCAGTGTGATCCCGACCTTTGTGCTGACCCCACTCACCTATTTAGGCGGCGTGTTTTACTCATTAACCCTGCTGCCTGAATTCTGGCAATGGGTAAGTAAGGCAAACCCCATCGTCTATATGGTAAATGGCTTCCGTTATGGTTTCCTGGGTGTGTCTGATGTGGGCATTGGCACCTCTATTGCGGTGCTGCTAGCCTTTAATCTGGCGCTATTCGCCACCGCATGGCATCTAATCAATAAAGGCGTGGGGATCCGTAGCTGATGGGTGAGTCTAAAATTGTCACCAGTAACCAAGATGGCCCACATGAAAAACTAGAGGAGCTGGTTCGGCGTCACCTGAGCAGCCAATCGCAAAAGCCTTTCAGCCAGCACACACTGGATGCTTTTGCTGAGGCACAAGCCTGGCTGGGCGACTGGCAAGGACCATTAATTATGGACTCATGCTGCGGCGTGGGGGAAAGCACTGCCGTTATCGCAGCACTCTATCCAGAGGCTAAAGTGATTGGCGTAGATAAGTCTGCTCTGCGCACCAGCAAGCACGAGCGCGGATATGCAGTGGATCAGGACAACTATCTGGTGCTGCGCGCTGATTTAAACGACTTCTGGCGTCTGGCTTATCAAAGTGGCTGGAAACTGCAACGACATTTCCTGCTTTACCCCAATCCCTGGCCCAAATCTATGCACGTTAAACGTCGCTGGCATGGGGGGGCGGCCTTTGCCGATATTCTTAAGCTAGGCGGCACCCTAACCGTGCGCAGTAATTGGCCTTTGTATATTGAAGAGTTTGCTCTGGCATTGGCTATAGCCGGCGTGACAGCCACACCAGCGCTATATCAAGCGGCCGAACCCATGACACCATTCGAACGTAAGTACTGGGCCAGTGGTCAGCAAAGCTGGCAGTTGGAAGTCGACTTGCCCTAAAAACACAAAAGCCCCGCCGATGCGGGGCTTTTCTTTTTAAACCTACTTTAGAGAAAGGTAGATATCTCACTCAGGTCTTTTTTCACCAAGGCATGTTCGGGCACTGTGGCGTCCTCGGCGGGATAACCCGCGATCAAGAGCATAAAGGGACGTTCGTTATCCGGATTGCGCTGGCATATTTCAGTAAGAAAGCTCATGGGCTTGGGTGTATGAGTCAGTGTCACCAATCCCGCTTGATGCAACGCCTGGATCAGAAACCCCGTGGCCAGTCCAACAGATTCATGCACATAGTAGTTCTGCTGATTATCTTGCGCATGAATGCCACCACGCTTTTGGCTAAACACAGCGATAAGCCAGGGCGCCGTTTCAAGATAAGGTTTCTGCGCATCGGTCCCCAAGGGTTTAAGTGCCCCCAGCCATTCTTCGCCGGCACGCCCTTCATAAAAGGAGCGCTCCAGGGCTTCAGCCTGCTCGCGAATCTGACGTTTTACATCAGCATCCTGAATTGCTACGAAATGCCAGGGTTGATGATTTGCACCACTTGGCGCGGTTCCTGCTGAGCGTATGCAAGTTTCGATAAGTTCTTTACTGACCGGCTTATCTGAAAAGGAGCGAATGGTATGACGGCGCTGACAACTGGCATAAAAAGCTTGGGCCCGAGCGAGCATTTCGTCCGGGGAAAATTCCTGATAATCCGTCAGGGGAACGCAGGCATGATCTTGCATGAAAAGTCCTTGGCAGTATTAAGGTAAACGCATAAGTACCTTATCCTTACCGGGCTGGTCAATTCGCCGGACGAAGATGGCCTGCTACATTTTATTTACAACTGTCAAGAATCGCGGCCATCGCGCTTCATGACCAAAAGCACTGATTAATTTAAAAAAGCCTGGGGACGGCTGAAATAGAATCCTTGTCCATAGCGAATTCCCAACCCCTGCACTGCTTCCAGTGCACTTTGGTCTTCAATATGCTCGGCAATTACGGCGATATTGCGCTCATCAGCCAATTGGTTCAGGTAACCAACAAAATCAAGCGCTTCCTGGCTTTTGACGACTTGCCGAATCAACGAACCATCGACTTTTACGCCGTCTATGGGCAAGTCAAGAATACTGGTGATATTGCTGGAAATAGCGCCAAAATGATCAACAAACAATCTGACATTCAACGTCTTACATATGGCCAGGAAGGACATAAAGTCATCACGATAATCAAACGCGGTAGATGCCATCAACTCCAGGGTCACCCTGCTGGGGTCGGGATAGTTATCCAGAAATTCAGCCAGGAACTTGGCAAAACCGGGCTCCACAATATCCTGCTGGCTGATATTGATACTAAAGGCCATGTTGTTGTTACGAAAATAACTGGCACAGTTATAGAAAATCCGCTGGCTCAGCTCACCGAAGCATTGATGACGCTCCACCAGGTAGAGAAACTCACTGGGTAAAAAGGTTCGTTCGTCATCGGTGACAAGCCGGGCCAGGCACTCATAACTCCACACCGCATGATGCTGCAGATCCATTATCGGCTGGAAATAGGGCACGATACGCTCCATATCGAACAAACCAGCTATCTCTTTAATTCGCATGCAATTTCTTCTTATCAACCCGATAATCTCAATATAGCAGCGCTATTGCCGGGCGGATACCAATTTGTCCACCTCACTTTGCAGTGGATGACGCCAGAGGGGAAAAAGGGTAAAGTCCGCGTCCGGACGGTTGAATAGAGAATGTCAGTGACCAACGCCCAAGCCAGCCTGGCACATCTGTATCGAGTTTTTACCAAGCCAGAAGGTCAGGATTCCAAGCTGGCACAAATAGAGCGCCATTTGTCTGACAACCTGGCAGATTTTCTATCCAGGCACGTTGTCGCCAGCAACCGCTCTCTGGAGGATATCGAGCAGGACTTCAACCAGTCACTCATTCCTGAGCAGCCCCAGTTTGTCTCCGAGCATGCAGAACAGCTACTAGACAAGCTGGTAGCCCATTCGGTCAATACTTATTCCCCCCGCTTTATCGGCCATATGACCTCAGCGCTCCCCTATTTTCATCTGAGCTTGGCTAAATTGCTGGTAGGCCTTAACCAGAATCTGGTCAAAATTGAAACGTCCAAGGCCTTTACGCCTCTGGAGCGTCAGGTGCTGGGTATGATTCACCGTCTGGTTTACAAACATGATGACAGTTTCTACCAGCAGTACCTGCACAATGCTAACCGCAGCCTGGGTAGTTTTTGCAGCGGCGGCACCATCGCCAATATTTCGGCCTTGTGGGTAGCCCGCAACCGGCTTTTTGCCCCCAGAGAGCAATTCCGCGGTATAAGCCAAGATGGCTTGCTGGCAGGAATGCAAGAATACGGCTACAAAAAACTCTCTGTTATCACCTCCCGACGCGGTCATTATTCACTGGGTAAAGCGGTAGATGTGCTGGGTCTGGGTCGTCAGAGTCTGTTGACGCTGCCTTGCCCTAATCAGACTTTAGATCCGCAACTTGCGCTTAAAGAGGGCCAAACGATACTGGCCCAGGGAGGCAAAGTCATGGCCCTGGTTGCCCTGGCCGGTACGACAGAGACCGGTCACATCGACCCACTTGATGAACTGGCGGATGTCGCGGCTGAATTGGGCTGCCACTTACACGTAGATGCGGCCTGGGGTGGTGCAACCTTGTTTTCGCGCCGCTATGGCGGCTTGCTCAAAGGAATTGAACGGGCAGACTCCGTCACCTTGGATGCCCATAAGCAGATGTATGTCCCCATGGGGGCCGGTATGGTGCTGTTTAAAGATCCTGATGCGGGTAATCAGGTCCGTCATCACGCGCAATACATTCTGCGCCAGGGCTCAAAAGATCTGGGCGCCACCAGTCTGGAAGGTTCGCGTAACGGTATGGCGATGATGCTGTATGCGTCATTACATATTCTCGGCAGAAACGGGTACGAACTGTTGATTGATCAAAGCATCGAAAAAGCCAAAGCCTTCGCTGCCATGATTGAAGCACACCCACACTTTCAACTGACTACCTCCCCGGTTTTATGTTTGCTGACCTACCGCTTTGTGCCAGAAGTGGTGCAATCCAGTCTACAGGCAGACGCGGCCTTGGCGGCGCAATTGAATCCGCTGCTTGACGAGCTAACCGTCGCCATTCAAAAACAACAGCGTGAATCAGGACATTCATTTGTTTCTCGCACTCGCCTGGAGATTGCGGCTTATGACGGCCCGATAAACGTCTTCAGAGTGGTACTGGCGAACCCCTTGACCAGTGAAGATGACCTTGCCGACATCCTTGCAGAACAAGAGCGCTTGGCCTGTTCATTACCACAATATCAGCAACTGCTCACCAC
Organism: Bowmanella yangjiangensis; assembly: GCF_018531185.1. NCBI lineage: Bacteria > Pseudomonadati > Pseudomonadota > Gammaproteobacteria > Alteromonadales > Alteromonadaceae > Bowmanella > Bowmanella yangjiangensis. The sequence continues at coordinate 111,039 of NZ_JAHDJU010000005.1, read as the reverse complement.
AATAAACAGCAGCACTACTTGCTAATCGAATTGCTGCGCTCCACGACATAGCGCAGCTCCCTTTCAACATCAGCAACCTGCTCGGCGTAACGCTGGTGCAAATAATGGTAAACCTTGCCTTTATAAACGGCCGGCAGCGCGATTTGTATGCCTTGTGAGCCAAGCATAGGGATGTGCTTGTAAGACAACGCCAGCAGAGCATAGTCAATACGTTTGTGTCCCAGCATATCCAGTACCTGTTGGTGGGATGACAATTCAATGCGTCTTACCGGAGAATCTCCCAACACTTCGCTCAATACGGTTTTTCCCCCAACCAACGCTATGGTCTTTCTGGCATCCTGTAACACTTGGTGCTGACAGACGACAGATTGGGAACACACCAGATAGATCTCTACAGTCATTAACGGCACATCCACCCTGACCATATCTGGCAGTTGCTCTTCGGCAAACGCAAACTTAGCGGCAATACCGTCAACGTCGCCACGATTACCCAAAATAAACTCCCTTTCACTGGCAACAGGTGTAAAAGCCAGTTCAATGCCCAGATTCGAATAGGCTTGCCGTAATTCGTCCTGAATCAGACTAATTTGGGGGTGGCTGATATAACTAAACAGCAACTGAGGAGCAAAAGGGTGAGCGAGAAGCGGGAGAGATAAAGCGCCGAACAACATCGCTATGCCGGCGCGTATTTGCCTGATAATCATTTAGCACTCCTTGGCCTAGTACCAGACAAGTGTAGTGCTTATTCCTGCAATTCCACTTGGATGTTATCAATTAACCTGGCGCGTCCCAAAAATGCAGCGCCCAATATTACCAGATGGGTATCTTCATGGCTGGGATGCAATAGGGACTCCGCCGAGCGGATCTCTATATAGTCAGGTTTAAATCCGTCATCCAGCAGCTTTTGCTTGTGCTCCTGAATCAGGCGTGAGAAATCACGGCGACCCAGTTGAATCGCATCGGCGATGGACTTAAGGTGACGATACAACGCTGGAGCAATTTCCCGTTCGGCCGTCGTCAGATAGTTGTTCCTGGAGCTCATAGCCAGGCCATCACCTTCTCGGACCGTCGATACACCATGGATCTTTAGGTTCATGGACAAATCCGTGACCATGGCTTTAATCACCTGGAGTTGCTGGAAATCTTTCTCGCCGAAGAAAGCATGGTTTGGCTGTACCATATTGAACAGCTTACAGACGATAGTGGCTACGCCACGAAAATGCCCAGGGCGACTGGCCCCACAAATCATATATGAGATGCCAGGAACCTCGACAAAAGTTTGCTGCTCCAAGCCACGCGGGTAGATATCCTCAACCTGCGGGGTAAATACAACATCTACCCCCAAAGATTCCAGGGCAGCCAGATCATGTGCCATAGTGCGCGGATAGGCAGCCAGGTCCTCGTCTGGACCAAACTGCAAGGGGTTAACGAAGATAGACACGACCACAATGTCGGTGACTTCCCGGGCTTCTTTAACCAAGCGCAAATGGCCATGGTGCAGATTACCCATGGTCGGCACAAAGCCTATGACCTTACCTTCTAGTTGCCAGCGTCGTCTGATGTCTCGCAGGCTGGCGATATCACTGATCACTTGCATCATTTACCTCAACTAAAACTATGCTGCTCGGTTGGGAAGTCGCCATTTTTGACTTCTTCGATATACAAGCTGACGGCTTTACGAATATCACCGGTTACGGCCAAATAATTCTTGGAAAACTTCGGCATATAGTTTGCGCTGATACCCAACATATCGTGCATCACCAATACCTGGCCATCGGTATGTGGACCGGCACCTATACCTATTACCGGGATGCTCAGGGCCTGACTGATTCGTTGACCAAGCTCGGTAGGAATACATTCCAGCACCAATAGTTGGATACCGGCCTGCTCCAAGGCCTGAGCCTGGGCAAGAATATCTTCGGCAGCCTGCTCGTCACGGCCTTGCACTTTAAAGCCGCCAAACTTGTGTACGGATTGGGGTGTCAGGCCAAGGTGACCACAAACCGGCACACCGCGTTCGGTCAGTCCTTTAATACTCTCGACTAACCAAGAGCCACCTTCCATTTTGACCATTTCAGCCCCTGCCGCCATTAACCTGGCAGCATTGGCATAAGTTTGCTCGGTAGTGGCGTAAGACATAAAGGGCATATCAGCGACCACAAAGGCACGCTTAGCGCCGTTTTTTACCGACTTAGTGTGATAGGCCATTTGCTCTATGGTTACGGGTAAAGTGCTGTCTTCCCCCATCAAAACCATACCCAGAGAGTCACCTATCAACATCACTTCGATACCTTGCTCGTCAAATAGCTTGGCAAAGCTGGCATCATAAGCCGTGATAACACTGATTCGCTCACCCTCTTGCTTCATTTTAGCCAGAGTTGAGATCGTCACTTTCTTCATAGGTTTCCCCCACGTCGCTACAAGCGATTTATCCCACCAGAACGGAATTACCGTCCCCTTGGTACACCGAAGTCAGCATACCGCCAGAGCGTCGTGTACTTGGTTGCTATCCAGCAAGGTTAGCAGACCATTGGCCGGACAATTTGCCAATAAGGTTGTTAGCTTTTGTCCATCCGGCATTTGCAGCGCTGGCGCTATCTCATACAACGGGTACAACACAAACTCCCGGTCTGCCATTCCATAGTGTGGAACCGTCAGATCGGGTAACTCAATCACTTGTTCGCCATACAGCAGAATATCCAGGTCCAAGGTTCTGGCGCCCCAGCGACGCTCTCTTACCCGCCCTTGATCATTTTCAATAGCTTGTAAGGCCCTTAACAAATCCAGTGGAGACAGAACGGTTTCAACCGCCGCCACGGCATTCACATAATCGGGCTGATCCTGAGGCCCCATAGGCTTGCTGGTATAAAAAGAAGAACAGCGGACCAACCTACCAATATCCGGATGATTCAACATGCGCAGTGCTTGCAGTAACTGAGCCTGGGGCTGGCTTAGATTACTGCCAAGCCCAATATAACAAAGGTTCATCAGGCTTGTGGCTTCTTGCTGGTGCGAGGTCGTCTGCGTCGACGGGTATTTCGCTTGCCACTGTCTCCACCCTGCAAACGCTCGAGCATGGTTTTACGCTGTTCAGCATCCGCGTGCTGAAACTCAGTCCACCAGCTAGCCAGACTTTCCAACTCACCACCTTCAATACCGGCCCGCAGCAAAAGGAAATCATAACCAGCCCGGAATTTCGGATGTTCCAACAGCATATAGGCACGGCGACCAAAACGTCTGCTCAGACGATGCTGCAATGCCCAAATATCTCTGATAGGTAAGGTAAAACGCTTGGGAATCATAATGCGCTGCAATTGACGATGCAGCACATCGTTCATGGCCATGCTAAAGGCATCTTGATTGCTTAAACCACCGTCTGCTTGCAACTGCTGGCTGCGCAGCTCCACCGGATACCAAAGTAATGCGGCATAAATAAAAGCAGGAGTAACGCGCATGTCCGCGTTAATACGTTCATCGGTATTAATCAGCACCTGCTCGACAAACTGGCACTCTTTGCTACCTGGTACTTTTAGCATGGGCTGCAACTGTGGGAAAAGCTGGGCAAACAGGCCGTATTGTTGCAACAAACGGTAGGTTTCCAATCCCTTACCGGATAAAAACAGTTTCAGCACTTCTTCAAACAAACGCGCCGGCGGGATATTGGCCAGTAAGGGAGCCAGATGTGGAATAATATCACCGGCTTCTTTGGAAATTTGCATATCCAGCTTGGCAGCAAAGCGCACTGCCCGCAGCATGCGCACTGGGTCCTCGCGATAGCGGGTTTCCGGATCACCAATCAGATGGATCTTGCGCTCTTTCAGCGCCTGCATACCACCAGCAAAATCCGTGACACTGAAATCAGCAATGTTGTAATACATCGCATTGCAAGTGAAGTCACGTCGCTGCGCGTCTTCTTCAATGCTACCGAAAACGTTATCACGCAGGATTAAGCCTTCATCGCTGTGCTTGCTTTGCTTGTCATCCACCTCGTCAGATTGCGACTGGTGATGTCCACGGAAAGTAGCCACCTCAATAATTTCTTTACCAAAAACCACATGCGCCAAGCGAAAACGGCGACCAATCAGTCGGCAATTGCGAAACAGCGCCTTAACCTGCTCAGGTTCAGCGTCTGTGGCCACATCAAAGTCCTTTGGGTGTAAACCAAGTAACAGGTCACGTACGCAACCGCCTACCAAATGCGCCTGAAAACCGGCATTGTGCAGTCGGTACAAGACTTTCAAGGCATTGTCACTGATGTCCTGACGAGAAATGCCATGCTCTGCACGAGGAATGCTCACAGGGGTAAGCTTGATCTTGGCAGGCTGGCCGGAAAGCACCTGTTTGACCTTGTTTATGACACGGGAAATGATAATGCTGTCTCCTGCACTGCCCATGAGCCTAAAAAATGGGCGCTAATAATATACCAGCAAGGGCAAAAAGAGAATCGACGTGCTTAGTGTGATGATAGTTCAAGTTGCACTTCCCGGTGACGAGGAAGCCGCGAGATGTGCCAGTTAGCCACGGCCCAGTTTAGCAAGCTGTCCACTTGATCAAAATCGGCCAGCAACTCCTTGCCAAAACCCAAAATTGCCAGAGCTTGACGAATATTAGCTAAAGCTTGCCTGCCTTGCAGAGCCGGCGCATGATTCTGTTTGCTGAGTTTAAAACCTGGTTTGCTCACCGCCAGGGGTAAATGCAACCAACTCGGCGCTACTGCGCCAAGTGCGTGATACAGAGCAATCTGCAATACTGTAGCTTCCAGCAAGTCAGCCCCTCGTACCACCTCGGTGATGCCTTGCTCAATATCATCGGCTACCACCGCCAGTTGGTAGGCATATAATCCATCTTTGCGGCGAATCACAAAGTCTTCTTCGGCTAACTCGGGTCCAACCTCAATGTTACCCAGATGCCTATCGGTAAATCCATGCACAGGTTTTTGATTTAAGAAACGAATGGCGGCAGGTCCGCTTTTTTCACGGGGACCTGCACAGCGAATATGCCCCCCGGCCGCTTTTATCTGTGCCCGGGTGCACTGACAAGAATAACTTTGCCCGGCATCCGCCAGCCTTGCCAATATGGCGTCATATCGCGCTGATTGCTGACTCTGATAGAGCACCTGTCCATCCCATGTCAATCCATGCTCCTGCAACTGCTGTAGGATAAGTGCTGAAGCGCCCCCAAGCTCTCTGGGCGGATCAATATCTTCAATACGCACCAGCCACTTGCCATTTTGACTGCGTGCCTGCAAAAAACTACCAAGCGCAGCAACTAACGAGCCTAGATGTAATGGGCCGGAAGGAGATGGCGCGAAACGCCCGATGTAAAGAGAGGATTCAGACATGGGGACAATAATGACAGCAGGGAAGCTGCGATTTTTAACCTCGACAGAATCTCAGCCCGACCTGAGCCGGGCATAATCTGGAAGTGACATCATTCACTTCTGACAGCAGGTGAGGAAGGGCTTAGCCCTGCATCTGCTTTTCTTTGATCTCTGCCATGGTTTTGCAGTCGATACACAAATCTGCGGTAGGACGAGCTTCTAATCGGCGCACGCCAATTTCGATACCGCAAGCATCGCAAAAACCGAAATCGTCTTCTTCAATACGCTTGAGTGTTTTCTCAATCTTCTTGATTAGCTTACGTTCACGATCTCTGGTACGCAATTCCAGGCTGAATTCTTCTTCCTGGGCCGCACGATCAACTGGATCAGGGAAGTTTGCCGCTTCGTCCTGCATATGGTGCACGGTACGATCCACTTCCTCGCGCAACTGATCACGCCACGCCTTCAAAATCGCGCGAAAATGCTCCAGTTGCCCCTCATTCATATACTCTTCGCCGTCTTTCTCCTGGTAAGGAGTTAAACCGGCCAGAGCCAATAATCCGAGTGACTTATGTGAATTTTCTGTTGGCATCAGCCAAGTCTCCTAAACAGCTTTCCGAGCTAAAGCAAGCGGCTATCTATAGCAGAAAGCCCTTTGCCAGGCAATTTTTATCATGACAGGCTCATAAAGTGCTGCACTGTCCAAAATCAGAAGCCTTATATGGTCTTTAGCGGGTAAAAATCAACCCTCAATTTCAATTAACAAATTCGAGGGGTTGATTTAATAGAACTTTTTCAGCATTAAAACAGCAATCATAAGCGATGATTTCTACTCCTGACGCCTGTGCCTTAGCAAGGGCATGAGCGTATTGCGGGTCAATATGGCTTGCCACTTTTACAGACTGGATACCAGTATGCTGCACACAAAAAAACAGCACAGCCCGCGCGCCCTGCTCTACCATATAAGCCAACTCAGCCAAATGGCGCTGACCGCGCTGAGTCACCGCATCAGGAAAATAGCCTTGTCCATCCTCCAGCAAAGTGACGGACTTTACCTCCACATAGCAGTCAGCCTTATCAGATGAACTGAGCAATAAGTCGATACGGCTGTTTTCCTGCCCGTATTTCACTTCCCGGGTAACTTGCTGGTAGCCGCTTAGCTCTGCAACCTTCCCCACTCGCACGGCTTCTTCCACGATGCGATTAGCATTTAGCGTGTTAATACCAATCCAGTGCAGCTGATGAGTTTGCGCCAATTGCCAGCTATAAGCGAGTTTGCGCTTTGGGTCAGGATGATAGGACAACCACACTACAAACCCAGGCTCAGCGCAGCCGGTCATGGCGCCGGTATTGGCACAATGGGCAGTCACGACATCACCGTTATCAAGCTGCACATCAGCCAAAAAACGTTTGTATCTTTTCAGCAATACACCGCGAATTAAAGGAGGATTAAAGAGCATGGCTTGAGACACACACCTTAGCTGGTAAAATGACAGGACTTAACTGCCTGGGCAAACAAGCCGCTCAGGATAGCATAACAGGAGTATTTCATGTCCAGCTTGCAAGTCCGCCTTAGTTCATCAGCCCCAGACAGCCTATGGGGAAGCAAAGCGCCAGTATCGTTCGACAAACAAACCGCCACCATTCACCTTTCAGGTGCGGATAAAGATCAAACCCGTAGCATTCGCAAAGCCGCCCGCGTATTAGATGGTATGGGAATAGAGCAAGTGCAACTCGCTGGCACATGGAGCCTGGATCAGCAATGGGCTTTTGCGGGCAGCTTCACAACGGCCAAGAAACAAAACCATATCCAATGGGCAGAGGATGCCAACCAGGACAAACTGGCCAAGATGTACCAGGCATTGCTATTTACCCGCAACCTGGTCAACCGCACCCCTGAAGATATTTATCCTCAGAGCCTGGCCAGCGAAGTGGTTAACTGGCTGTCCGAGCTGGCCCCTGGCCATATCTCAGCGAAAACACTGGTGGGAGAAGAGCTTAAAGAAGCTGGATGGACCGGCATATACAATGTAGGTCGTGGTAGCGAGCGCCCACCAGTGCTGCTTGAGCTTGACTACAATCCAACTGGCCAGGCTGACGAGCCGGTGGCAGCGGCCTTGGTTGGCAAAGGTATTACTTTTGACAGCGGTGGTTACAGCATTAAGGTCAGCGAAGGTATGTTGACCATGAAATGCGACATGGGTGGTGCAGCAACCGTCAGTGGCGCGCTGGGTTTGGCGATATTACAAGGCCTGAACAAACGTGTGAAACTCTTCTTGTGCTGTGCCGAGAACCTGATCAGCGGTCATGCCTACAAATTGGGCGACATTCTGACCTATAAAAACGGTCTGACAGTGGAAATCGTTAACACCGATGCCGAAGGACGCTTAGTACTGGCCGATGGTTTGCTGGCCGCAGGTGAGACAGGTGCGCCCCTGACAATCAACGCTGCCACCCTGACCGGTGCTGCAGTGATGGCGCTAGGCGGTGAATACCATGCATTATTCGGATTGGATAAAGACACGCAAGTACGGATGCAGCAATTTGCCGAACAGGAAATGGAACCCGTATGGCCGTTGCCATTGGATGTTTGGCACCAGGAAATGTGCCCATCTCCTTATGCGGATACGGCCAACAGCCGTCCCATGAAAGGTGGTGGTGCCGGCGGTGCCTCTAATGCTGCGGGTTTCTTATCTCGCTTTGTTGCCAACGGTGGTAAAGGTTGGGTACATATGGACCTGGCCGGTGCCTTCAATAATACCGCCACTTCGACTATGCCAGCGGGTGCAACAGGTATGGGAATTAGAACCATTGCCCGCGCACTACTTGATGCGTAAGCAATAATAAAAAGGGAAGCTATGCTTCCCTTTTTTCAGATACCGCCTAAGCGCTCTGCTAATTCTTTGTATCTGCGTACATCATCACTGTCAAACAAAGGGTTACCTTCAGCATCTTTCTCTTTTGCCACCAACAAGCTCTCGCGCTCTAAACGCTCAACCCGGATTTCCTGTACGCCCAGATAATCTGCCACTTCAGATACTGACATCAAACTCATTTTTCACATCCCCGTTACTGGTATAGGTGTTTTTCATACAGACCTGTTACCACTAGCCTCCCCCGAACAAACACAGTCTAGTATGTCGTCAGTACCACTTGGCTGCCACATGATGGTCTTTTTAATTAACTTACTGAAAATCTGCCTATTTTGACAGATAATACGCAGACACAAAGAATGTCACTCAACTCCTGGGAAATCAATGGATACCTGGTCTGCTGCTATCATGTTGTTTTTCATCATGGATCCTCTGGGCAATCTGCCCATCTTTATGTCTGTACTGAAAGGGATACCCTCCAGACGCCGACGTATAATTGTAGCCAGAGAGTTACTTTTTTCCCTGGCTATCATGCTGTTGTTCTTATACAGCGGTCAGGCCGTATTGGATTTTCTCAACGTCAGGCAAGAAACCGTCAGTGTCGCGGGTGGTATTGTGTTATTCCTGATCGCCATCCGCATGATCTTTCCCCAACCAGGTGGCCCAACAGGTCACAGCTCAGATTCAGAACCCTTTCTGGTACCTTTGGCTATCCCTCTGGTTGCCGGCCCGTCCTTGTTAGCAGCGCTGATTCTGATTGCCAATCAGGATCCTACCCGCATGACTGACTGGACTATCGCCGCCGTGTCAGCCTGGTTTGTGTCATCAGTGATTCTTATGTTTTCTGGATTGTTCCATCGCATCCTGGGCGAGCGAGGCTTAACCGCTGTGGAGCGTCTGATGGGTATGATTCTGGCCATGATCTCTATTCAGATGTTCCTGGACGGTATCGCCAAATACTTGGAGCATAGTGCATGAAGTTAAACACCTTTCAACGGGTAAGAACCCTGCAGGATTGGCAAGCTGTGGCCTTCGGCGCCACCCTGGTGGAACGCAGCCTGCCTAACTATCAATTATTTTGTGAAGTCAGCGACTTTGGTGATGCAGAACAATACCGCAACAGCCTGAATGCCGTGTGGGATTGGTTGGCCAATCCTAAAGCCAAACTAAACTTGGGCGTGCACCTTGAGCGTATTGAAGAAGCCACGCCGGATGCAGATGCATTCGACTCCTATGGCGTGTACCCCGCCATCGACCTTTGCATGTCATTTGCAGCACTGTTGCAGCTAATGATGGGAGAAGATTTACAAGGTGCGGTGGTCATAAGCAAGCTGTCGCAAGGCTCGGTTGAGGCTTTTATTGAAGCTACCAGTGAAGAAGAACTGGACGCCAAACAAATTAAAGCCCACCCTCTGATGGAATGGGAAGTGGCCTTTCAAAATGAGCTGCTGGACCGTCTCGAGTCGCTGAAAAGGGACAAAGAAAGTATGTCGCAATTGCGCACTATGGCCACAGAAGAAGGCATCAGTAATATCGGCCTGGAAATTAGCGAATAACACCAGGCCTACGGAGCGAGGCTGTGATCAGAAGAGGCTGAATATGAACAAATTCATGCTCAAAAGATAAGCAGCCCCGTTCCTTACTGCATTGCTAACTGCTGCAGCTGAAACGCCTGCCAGGCTGACGACGCTAACGTTCGAACTTCAAGCAAGCGTAGCCTTACCGACTCATAGCCAGGCTCATCCCCAACAGGGATGGCATAACCTACAAGGCCTTTGCTTTGTTTATCAAACCAAATATCGCCCTGCTTGCCAGATAATCCCGTACCGCCAATAAAATAATGCAGGCTGGTCCTTCCATCCACTTGTTGTTCATCAACAAACTGCAACTGCACTTCACCAAATGATTTAAATTGCACCGGTTTTTGTTGCAAATCGAAGTCTAACCGCTCAAATGCCAGTGTCGTATGCTCATCAGCCCTACCGGCGAAAAAACCGCTGAGACTGGCGAAGTCAAAATCATAGCTGTGCCAATACTGCCCATCTAACGCAAACTGTATTTGCTGCCCACCCAGCGCTATTTGCAAAGAGCCATCTTGTTCCAACAAACTGGCCATTTGTTGTTGCTCACCTTGCGCATTCAATCTAACCACGGCAAAGCTTGAAACGTTTTTAGTCAGTGGATGAGTAACCGCCCGGACAAGGGTTGCGCGACCTGCACCAGGATGCCATTTAAACGATTCAATGTGATTTTCAGCGGGAAAGTAAACGGCAATATAGGCGGCGTTACTGCCGTCCAGATTAGACTTTTCGTACCACCACATCTGTCCGGTTTGGTCAGCATAAGCCTGCACAGTAAAAAGCGCCCCACTTAGCACAAACCCGATCATGTTCAATAATATACGCACAACGGCTCCTCCATTCTGGCTAAATCAGCATAGTGACTAACCAAATATCAGGCTGTTGCAAAGTGTAAGGATTTATATGACTAGCGTGAGGTGCTATTTGGGCTAAAGATTTTGTCCAATCTGGTCTCCACTGCTGACAGCTCTCTAAAGCAACTTGGGCAGCAGGATAGCGAGCCAGCTCACAACTATGATTAACATGGTAAAAAACACAGCTGCAGAGCCTAAGTCTTTCGCTTGTTTAGATAGCGGATGGCGCTCGGTGCTTATCCGGTCTATGGCCGCTTCTACAGCACTATTCAAGCACTCAACCACCAGCAAAAACAGCAGTGGAACAATAAGCAGAATTAACTCCACAGGGGAGTCTGCCAGCCACAGCGCAACAGGTATTAACACCAGACACAGCAGGATCTCCTGGCGAAATGCAGATTCATAGCGAAACGCATAGCCAATCCCATCCATGGAACAACGGGTGGCGCGCCAAATCCTGGTTAACCCTGTTCCGTTGGGCTTTTGCATGTTATCTCCAGGTACTGGTAGAGTTGATAACTGACTTGCTTAGTCTGCTTTTGTTTTAGCAATTGCCATTCGGTAGGTATGGGCAATAACGCACCAACCTCAGCTTCCACATATATCAGAGCACCATGATTGAGCAACTTGTTGGCACTCAGTAAAGGGATAACCTCGCCTAATAAAGACTGGTGGAAAGGCGGGTCAAGAAACACCAAGTCAAAACGCTCAGTACAGCTTGATAAATAGGCTTGCACACCACCTTTAATCAATTTGGCCTGTTGGTGAGCGCCCAGCGTTTGAATGTTTTTTTCCAACAACTGCGCGGCCTGGCGATCCTGCTCCACAAAGGTGGCAGAAGCCGCGTGCCGGGATAGCGCCTCAAGGCCCAGCCCACCGGTACCCGCAAAAGCATCCAGACAATGACTGTCTGCCACATAAGCGGCTAACCAGTTAAACAGCGTTTCTTTGGTGCGGTCTGTGGTTGGCCTTAAGCCATCCAAATCCATCACTGGCAGCTTTCTGCCTCGCCATCGCCCACCAATAATACGGATGCTGCCCATGGCAGCAGCCGGGCTTTTAACAGCTCGCTTCATTTGTCAATTCAAGAAATGCTATGATTGCGCACAGTCTAATCGGCTAGAGCCGATAACCCAACGATTTTCAAAGGATCCGCAACGCCCATGTCAAAGTTTTTCGGCTGGTTCAAAAAAGACAAACCAGCGCCCGTAGATGACAAACCCACGCCTCAGGCGGAACCCTCTTCCCCGGTAATTGAAGAAAGCAAATCTCCGCTGTTATCCCCAGAGCTGACTTCGCCCGAACCGGCGAAAGATGACGCAGCAGTAGAGCCACAACCGGAAACACCACCAGTAGTTCTCACACCTGAGCCTGAGCCTGAGCCTGAGCCTGAGCCTGAGCCTGAGCCTGAGCCTGAGCCTGAGCCTGAGCCTGAGCCTGAGCCTGAGCCTGAGCCTGAGCCTGAGCCTGAGCCTGAGCCTGAGCCTGCAAGCAAAACCGGTTTCTTCGCCAGACTCAAGCAAAGTTTATCCCGCACCAGCAATAATATTGGCAGCGGTATCGCCAGCCTGTTTCGTGGCAAGAAAATTGATGATGAACTGTTTGAAGAGTTGGAAACCCAACTGTTGGTGGCAGATGTGGGTATCAACACCACGGCAACCATCATTCAGCAGTTAACCGATGCAGCCAAGCGCAACCAGTTACGAGACGGCGATGCCTTATATGGTCTGCTGAAATCGCAAATGGCCGGTATGCTTGAAGGAGTCAGCCAGCCTCTGGAAATCAAGTCAGGCTCCGGACCTTTTGTAATTCTGATGGTCGGCGTTAACGGCGTGGGTAAAACCACCACCATCGGCAAGTTGGCCAAACAATTCCAGCAGCAAGGTAAAAGCGTGATGCTGGCCGCCGGCGATACTTTCCGAGCCGCAGCCGTTGAACAGTTACAGACTTGGGGCGAGCGCAATAAGATTCAGGTGGTGGCCCAGCATACCGGCGCAGACAGCGCGTCGGTTATCTTCGATGCTCTGCAATCGGCCAAGTCCCGTAATGTGGATGTGCTGATTGCCGATACTGCCGGGCGTTTGCAGAATAAAGACAATCTGATGGAAGAGCTTAAAAAAATCGTACGGGTGATGAAGAAACTCGATCCTGAAGCGCCCCACGAAATTATGCTGACCCTGGATGCCGGTACCGGCCAAAACGCCATCAGCCAGGCGCGTCTGTTTAATCAGGCGGTTGGCCTGACGGGCTTGTGCCTGACCAAGCTGGATGGAACTGCCAAAGGCGGAGTCATTTTTGCACTGGCAGACCAATTTTCCCTGCCTATTCGCTATATTGGCGTGGGTGAAGGCATTGATGATTTGCGCCCCTTTGATGGTCCGCAATTTGTTGATGCGCTGTTTGCTGAGAAAGACTAGTTATGATCCGGTTTGAGCAGGTCAGTAAAACCTATCCGGGTGGCCAGCAAGCGCTGCGCCAGGTGAATTTCCATATTGCCCCCGGCGAGATGGCTTTTTTGACCGGCCATTCCGGCGCCGGGAAAAGCACCCTACTGAAACTCATCAGTATTATGGAGCGCCCAACTGTGGGCAGAGTGCTGATTAACGGCCATGATCTGAATACCATCCGTCGTCAGCAGATCCCTTTTATTCGTCGCGATATCGGCATGATCTTTCAAAGCCATCAACTGCTGATGGATAAGACCGTATTTGACAATGTCGCCCTGCCTTTGATTATCGAAGGCTACACCCATAAGGAAGTCGGTAAGCGAGTAAGTGCCGTGCTTGAACGGGTCGGTCTGAGTGACAAAAGCCGCTGTCTGCCCATTGCCCTGTCCGGCGGTGAACAACAACGGGTAGGGATAGCACGGGCCGTGGTCAACAAACCCCCCTTGCTGCTCGCCGACGAACCAACAGGTAACCTGGATCCCAAGTTGTCTATGGAGATCATCCGCTTGTTTGAAGATTTCAACCAAGCGGGTGTAGCCGTGCTGATTGCCACGCACGATCTTGGTTTAATTGCCCGAATGCGATATCGCACGCTGACCCTGAAAAAAGGCCAGATGATCACAGATGGGCTGACCGAAGACTGGCCGGGAGAAGATGATGAGCCTGCTATTTAAGGGCCGCAGCCAAGGCGCGGAAAGAACCGGTATTGCCTTGTCACAGCGAATTGTGATGTTTTTTGTCAGTCATGTTCGTCAGGCATTATCCAGTCTTGGTGAATTGTGGCGAAACCCAGCAGCGTCCATGATGACTATCGCGGTACTGGGATTAAGCATTACCCTGCCCAGTACCTTGTATATTCTGCTCAAGAATACCGAAAGAGTCAGCGCTGGCTGGGACCAGGCATCAGAAATAACCCTGTTTTTGCACCGTGACACCCAAGCCGGTGATATCCATCAACTGCAGACCCGGCTGGGATTGTGGCCCGAAGTCGAGAGTGTGGTACATATAGATAAAGCCAAAGCCATGGAAGAATTCCAGCAGCTATCCGGTTTTGGCGAGGCACTAAGCTACCTGGATAACAACCCCCTGCCGGATGTACTGTTGGTTACACCAACCAGCAAACACACCTCTCCCACTGCCGCCGGTCTGCTGCTGGACAAGCTACGTAAAGAGCGCGAAGTCGAAGTGGGTCAGTTGGATATTCAGTGGCTGGAGCGTCTTCACGGTCTGGTGGGGATAGCTAAAGAATTGGTAAGCGTGGTGGCCTTGTTGCTGTTTTTGGCCGTGGTGCTGATTATCGGCAACACCATCCGCTTGAATATTCTCAATAAGCGCGACGAGATTCTGGTGATGAAGCTGGTTGGCGCGACCGATGCCTTTATTCAAAGACCCTTCTTATACACCGGATTTTGGTACGGGTTGCTGGGCGGCTTGTTGGCTTGGGTAACCGTCGCCCTGCTGCTCTGGTGGATGGGGGACAGCATCAGCAAGGTAACCCAGCTCTACCAAACTCAGTTCAAGGTCGACGGCTTACATGGCCAGGCGTTGTTGTTGATGTTGGGTTTATCAATTCTACTGGGGCTGGCCGGTTCGCTGCTATCCGTGCATAAACACATTAGGGCGATCGAACCTAAATAAGTTTGGCAGTTGAGCCTCTCTCAACTGCCAATCAGACACTACTCTCTGAAAGCTTCAGGGGATAAGTGGTGTTTATCCAACAGCTTATAAAACTCGGTACGATTACGACCGGCAATGCGGGCAGCTTGGGTGACATTACCCGTGGTAGCTTTGAGGAGATCCGCCAGATAACGGCGTTCAAATTCATCTCTGGCTCGGGCAAAGGACGGCAATGTACTGGGCTTATCACGCAAGGCCTTCTGCACCAGCTCGGCAGGAATCAAAGGCCCGTTACATAGCGCCACGGTCTGCTCCACCACGTTTTGCAGTTGTCTGACGTTCCCCGGCCAGGGCGCCGCGATCAACAGCTCCATAGCTTCATCGGAATAACCTGTCACTTGCTTGCGACTACGTGCAAGCACCTGACCAAGAAAATGATTCACCAATAAGGGAATATCATCCCGCCGCTCTGACAGCGGTGGCAACTGCAACTCCACCACATTCAAGCGGTAATAAAGGTCTTCCCGGAAGTCGCCGGATTGAATGGCCTGTTCCAGGTCTCTGTGCGTGGCACTGATGATACGCACATCAATACTGATAGGTTGAGTTGCCCCAACCGGTCTGACTTCACGCTCCTGAATTGCACGTAGCAGCTTAACCTGGAAATTAAGCGGCATATCGCCAATCTCATCTAAAAATAAGGTACCGCCATTGGCTGACTGAAACAGACCAACATGCTCTCGGTTGGCGCCGGTAAAGGCACCTTTAGTGTGGCCAAACAATTCTGATTCAAACAGAGATTCAGGAATCGCCGCACAGTTCACAGCCACAAAAGGCGCATCAGCGCGCTCACTGACCAAATGAATGGCCTTGGCCAGCAGTTCTTTACCTGTACCACTTTGGCTATTGATGAAGATACTGACGTCACTGTCTGCCACTTGTCTGGCCTGTTGCAGCAATTCTTCCATCTTTGCACTGCGGCTGATAATGGCACTACGCCAGTTTGCATCATCGGACTGCTGATTTTCATCTGACACCATGGGGTGCAAACGTATTGCGTCAGCCGCAGCAGTGAGCAGTTGCTGGCTGTCAAATGGCTTGGTCAGATAAGAAAAGACCCCCTTTTTCGTGGCCTCAATCGCATCAGGGATTGTGCCGTGAGCGGTCAGAATAATAACCGGTAAGCCGGGGTATCTTTCACGTACTGCGCCAAACAGGGCCATGCCATCCATGCCTTCCATTCGCAGGTCGCTAATAACCAAGTTAGGGTTAAAAGTTTCCATGATGCCCAACGCCTGCTTTCCACTGTCGGCCTGCGCTACCTGATAACCCGCTCCTTGCAAGCGCATACTGATGAGTTTCAGCAGTGATGGGTCATCATCCACCACCAACACTCGCTTATCTGCTAACTCATTTGCCATTGGTTTCCGCTTCCCTCTTCAGAATGTTTCGCTCAATCGCTTTCAACTGCTGCAATTGTTGTTCCAATGACTGCTTTTGTTGTTGCAACCACAGCCTGTCTCGCTGTTCTTTCTTCAATTCAACTTCCAGACGACGATATTTCTCCTCGAGTTCAGCGTGTTTGTTTTGCCACTGAACACTTTGCTGCAACTGGTCTGATAGCAAATTTACCAAGCCCGCGTCATCCGCTGATACCTCCGACAACAAGTTCTGTAATTTCATTCGGGCCAGTTGAGGATTGCTGGCCGCTCCATCTGGTAAACTGAGCAACAAAACCAAACGCAGCGACGCTCTTGCGTCTCCATTCTCAGCCAAGTGTTGTTGATGAGCGACTTCCTTATCTAAACCTTGGCTATCCAATGCCGCGATATGTAGATAGTAGTCACCCAGATTGTCGGCATTTACCACAGGCGATACACCGTCAGCACGCCATGTAGGCAGGCTCTCACAACCAAATAAAAAAGCAGCCGTTATAATTAACCAAGGCAAAGGTGAACGGCGTTGATTAAACATGAATGATTTTCTCCACCCCGCTTAGGGGTAAACTGATTTCAAAATGGCAGCCTCTGCGGCTGTCTTTCAATAGAATCTGGCCATTATATTTACGCACCAGTTCCCGGGTAATGGTCAGACCTAAACCACTACCTTTGATTTTGGCATCTGCTTTTACCGCACCCTGAAAAAATGGCTCAAACACCAGATCATGCTGATCATGCGGGATA
Source organism: Bowmanella yangjiangensis (assembly GCF_018531185.1). Classification (NCBI taxonomy): domain Bacteria; kingdom Pseudomonadati; phylum Pseudomonadota; class Gammaproteobacteria; order Alteromonadales; family Alteromonadaceae; genus Bowmanella; species Bowmanella yangjiangensis. Next base: position 94,165 of record NZ_JAHDJU010000005.1, on the reverse strand, counting down.
CCTGGGCCTTCATCCGCTATATCCAGCTTCAGCGTCTGATCACGTAACTCGGAACAAACGGTGATCTTGCCCTCCACCGGGGAAAATTTCACGGCGTTTGACAGCAAATTATCAAGAATTACTCGTAAATGCTCGGGATGCATAGGTATTCTGTAATCTTCACGCGGTAAACTCAGCAACAATCCCTTACCTTGGATCTCCAAAGCCCGGTCTGCCAGCACCCGTTCCAAACTGTGCGACAGATAGCAGCTCTGGGGTTTCAATGAGGAACTATTGTCTAACACCATATTGAAGTTCAACAGATCTTCAATAAGTTGTTGCAGCCTGCTGACACTGCTACGAATAATACCTGAGACTTCCTGCTGGGATGGATTCAATGTTCCCGCAGTGCCGTCATAAAGTAGTTCTGCCCCCTCACGAATAGCCGCCAAAGGAGTCTTTAATTCGTGCGATATATGCCGGATAAAGTGACTCTTTTGCTCTTCAAGCTCCAATAGCTGCACACGCATAGCTTCAAGAATCTGTGCCATTTCCTGAATCTCTTGTACCCCTTCTACAGAAACTTTTTGCTCAAAATTACCTTCTTGCAAACGGCTGATCTGAGGTTTCAATTGGTTGATTGGCCTCATGAGCAATCTGACAAACAAAAGCGCTATTACTAAAGAAGCGGGGATAACCAGTGCAGACTGCAACACAGTGGTGCGCAGTTGGTCAGCACTCTGTTCCAATGCACTCACTTTAGTGTCTATAGCCTGGCGACTGAGACGGTATAGATCATTACCTAGTTCATTGAGGCTGTCATATTTCTGTTGCAGTAACTCTATATCAAAGTTGACCAGCTGTTCGCTCAAGGCTGCATGTAGTTCAGCTTCCTGGCGCAACAGCTCGCGAACACCGGCTTGTAATTCCGGTTCATTGTCTAAATCACCGGTCAGTAGTAATAGTTCATTGCGAAGCTCAAGATAGCCTCGCCAAATCGCAGGATCGTTTAACACCAAGTATTGGCTTGCGCTGCGCTCCATATTGCTGAGTAATTGCCCAACTTGCCTTGTGGAATAAACCAGGCTTGATACTTGCTGTATCGCCAAGGTTCCTTGGTTAGACAACTTGTCAATTCTTACCAATGCCATGGCCAGTGCCAGAATCAAGGGCAAGCTAACAAGTGCAAAGCCAAGTAGAGTCAACGATTTGAGTGAGGACGGCGCGTATTTTGCCAAGACAGAATCCTTAACTAGCAATGGGAAAGCTCTGCAATATTGTGCCTCAAATACCCCTGAAATCTAACAAAGTTTAACTCTAAGCATGGGTAAAGAACGACACCGTCTCAATTTGACGACAACGAAAAATAAACAAAAAGAAGAGCATATCCTGCTGTTTTTCATTGAATTTATTTCAAATTCCATTTTTCTTCGACTACTAAGGCTTAGAATTATATTCCGCTATGTCACTGTTTGGAGACAAATACCCACTTAAATCTTCGATTAATTTAACTAACTATCTAAATACAGTAGGTATTTTAAATTGGCATAGTTCTGGCTAGAGAAAACTAAACAGCTGACATGCTTTAAGTCACTATAAAAATGCATCAACTTAGTTTTAATTCCTTCAGTTACTGCCCCAACTTGGTTTCGCTAAATCTTATCGCGGCATCTAAAGCTATTATTTATCTGGCATTACTAATTTCATCTCTTGATTTTTCATCTGAAAAAAAAACAGGATTAATATTCGTAAAAAAGAAATTCGGCACCTGGTAAAGCCAGCGCCCAGAACAGGTGCCACACATTCGGGACAGTCAGGTCCAGAATACTTGCAGCCTTCAATTCTATAGGTGAGAATGGCTTGGCAAGCTACAGGGACAGCGAGTAGTTGCTGTTGATTGCTACTGAAGTTTTTTTAAAAAATTCAGGAAAGTCGATGTATTCCCCCGGCCGGAGGCCGATAACCCGGTTATGAGTCTGGGCTTTTCATTCAGGATGGAATGAATTAGTACCAAATGCAGTTACTCCTAACGTTCGTCATTTACAACCTGAAAAATTTACCCAGGGCATGGGCCCATATGCTTTTCACAGGGGGAAAAGATGGAAAATAGCGCTAATCGCTATGTTAAAGTTGGGAACTGGATTTTCGAAGTCAAAATGGTCAGGGCCATTCGTGTAGAGGAATACGGCAAACCCTACGACGCTGTAGCACATATGACATTCAATGGTGATGAAGTCTATGTTGACAGCCAACTCAGTAGCTCCGAACAGAATTTGGATCGCAGTGATATGGACGCTTTTCTGGATTTCGCGCAGATGATGGAAGTAAACAATTTCCGTTATGACAGATTTCAAAATGGCGAGCGACGATCCAGAAATATCCGTTTACTTGAAAAACAAGAAGTACAGCCCAATATAAGGCTGGTTAAGTAAAGGAACTTTGCTCGATACCCATTGTCTATTCTGAGCATTTTATCCGAGACAGATGGGCTGGTGATCACGCATACTGGGTGCTACACTGGCTCAACTCAATTTTCGTGAGGTAAACGATGAGCTCAAATATGCGTTCTATGGCGTTAAGCGTACCTCAGACAGGCAGTCTGGAAGCCTACATGCAGGCAGTAAGCTCGATTAATATGCTTACCGCCGAGGAAGAAAGGGCATTAGCTGAACGTCTTCACCAAGAAGGGGATCTTGAAGCAGCTCGTAAGCTGATCATGTCGCACCTTCGTTTTGTTGTACATATCGCAAAATCTTATTCAGGCTATGGCCTGCCGCAAGCTGACTTAATTCAGGAAGGCAACATTGGCTTGATGAAAGCGGTTAAACGCTTTGACCCCAGTGTCGGTGTGCGCTTGGTGTCCTTTGCAGTGCATTGGATTAAAGCTGAGATCCACGAGTTTGTATTACGCAACTGGCGTATTGTTAAGGTAGCTACAACTAAGGCACAACGTAAGTTGTTCTTTAACCTACGAAAAGCAAAGAAACGCCTCGGTTGGTTCACCCATGAAGAAGTTCAGCAAGTTGCTGACGAGCTGGGCGTAAGCACAAAAGAAGTGCTGCAGATGGAAGCTCGTATGAGCAGCCAGGATCAAGCTTTCGATTTGTCTAATGATGATGATGAAGCCGGTAATTTCGCACCAGTGCAGTATCTGGAAGATAAAAGCGGCGACGTAGAATCCACCGTATTAAATGCGGACTGGGATGAATCATCAACTCAGCGTCTCTACTCTGCAATCAAGACTCTGGATGAGCGCAGCCAGCATATCATCCAATGTCGTTGGTTAACCGATGACAAGACTACGTTGCAGGACTTAGCTGATAAATATCAGGTCTCTGCTGAGCGCGTTCGTCAAATTGAAAAGAATGCGCTGAAAAAACTTCAGGCAGCGATGGCTTAGTCCAAGACTTAAAAATAAAGGCGCCTAATGGCGCCTTTATTCTTTCTCATCTGCAGGTGGCAATATCCAATAAACACCACGAAATTCAGCCACCGAGTTATGGCCATCATGAATTTCAACCACTAACTTAAACGGCGATTTCTTGCCTTTTGCCAGCGTGTCGAACTTTCCACTAACAGACTCTATATTGCACAGTGCCCTGGGCTGCATACTGACTGGTTTGTGGTAATGAATATCAGCATCCCCCAGCACAATTTCGCCATCCAGTTGTTTTTCTTTTAACTGCAAATACAACATCCCCCAGCCGGTCAGTGTGGCCAGGGAAAAAATGCTGCCCGCAAACATAGTGCCATGCAGATTGATATTTTTATTTAGAGAAGCGCGCACCTCCAGCGTTCGGCCGGTGTACTGATACAACTTGATTCCCATCTGTTCGCTGATTGGGATAGTTTCATACCACGTGTCCTGAAGCGCTTTACACCACTTAGGATGCAACATCACCGCGTTCAATTCAGTTAATTTCTTAACCATTTGCTCGCGCTTCAACTGACCAAGTTCGGTAGTTGCTTCACCCACTACTTCAAAGCCACAGCTCTTAAAAAAGGGGGTAGATACTTCACGACTGTTTGTCACTATACGCTCAATACCCTGACTGCGCGCTACGCCTTCCAACGCTGACACAACCAACTTACCCAGGCCTTTACCGTGATAATCCGGATGTACCGCTATATGTCGAATCTGTGCTTCTTCTGGCGTATTAAAATGCAGTCGCCCGATAGCAATCACCTCACCATCCGTGTTAGTAACCATTCGGTGTAGGCCTACTTGCTCATACTCGTCCTTTTCTGAACCCTCGGGATAGTTCCAGGGCTTGCGCAGCATCACCCAACGAAAATGGAAGTACTTGGCAAACTCTTCGTCCGTGTTAGGCGTATCAACTTTAAACATTTATCTCACCCAAAATTCTATCCGACCAACGACTTAACAAAGCGTAAACAGGGCCCTATAGTAAAGGCCTTCAACGCAAGGCTCTAGGTATCGCTCTGTTTGAACTGAATAAAGCACTAAGGCATGGCGAACTCATTTACTGGCATGAGCCAGACCTGTTCGTCTACCAAAATCAAGCGTATCGTTGGCTATGTCTGGGTGACACAGTACAGACTGTGATGGATTTGGGCAATCCCCAAGCTTTGGTATTACCGCATCTACATGCAATGGCCCTGGCCCTTTACTTTTACCCCCAGGCCCAGTACGTCCTGGAATTGGGCTTAGGGGGAGGCGCTATGCAACGTTACCTACATAAAGCGCTACCCGATGCCAAGATACATACGCTGGAGAATAATTCCGCCGTTATTCAATCTGCTACAGACTTTTTTGGATTAAATCCGCACAAGGTCTCACAAATAGACGCCAGTAGCGGCATTGACCAATTTAAGCGAGTCGATCTTCTCTTTGTGGATCTGTTTGGTCGCCAGGACCATCCCCATTGTTTGCATCAGGCAGATTTTCTGAAAGCCTGCCTGCAAACCTTGTCTGCACAAGGTGTAATGGTGTTTAACTTATTACCCAGTTCGGCAACACACACTGAAGATTGGCTGGCGTTCTTGCATCTTCAGTGCGGCTTTGCTCCCCTTTGTTTTGCGATACCTCAGTATCAAAACAAAGTGATTCTCTGTGCGACCCGCCCACTGAAATTACCTGATATGCAGACACTAGCGCTTTACGCAAAGGACGGTTCAATCAATTTGGATTACCTTACTCTCTACAGCTTATGAGAAGAAACCCTGCTGCAGGGGTTTCACGCTACTCGCAGTTGAAAAGTTACCGGCCCATCATTCACTAGGCTCACCTGCATATCGGCACCAAACTGTCCGGTCTGGCATTCAATTCCTGCAGCTTTTACCTGGCTGACAAAGTACTCATACAAAAGCTTACTTTTCTGTGGTTCGCCCGCACGGGAAAAGCTGGGTCTGTTGCCTTTTTCCGTGTCGGCCACCAAGGTAAACTGAGATACCACTAACAGTTGCCCCCCTACCTGAGACAAATTGAGGTTCATCTTGCCTTGAGCATCGCTAAAGATTCGATAATTCAACACCCGCTCACAAAGGCGCTTGGCCTTGGCTTCGTCGTCGCCCTGCTCAACCCCTAACAACAACATAATGCCCTTACCGATCTTACCAACCGTTTTCCCTTCCACATCGACCTGAGCAGAAGAAACTCTTTGTAACAACGCAATCATCTGAATTTCCTGAATCTTCCGGGTCGTCGATTGTGGCAAAGTTTGCCTACTCTGCATAATTGAATTAACTTAACTGCGTAGACAACAGCTCAATGGAGATATTCATGTCAGGACAAGGGTCCGGCGGCAATGTAATAGCCGCTATCTGTAACGTATTTTTCCCTGGTTTGGGCCAACTGGTTCAGGGACGTATTTTAGCCGCACTCATTTTTGCCATCATCGCGTTTGGTGGATATGCCTTATGGTTCCTGGTAGTGCCGGCCATCATAGGCGCTATCGCACACCTCTGGGCGATTATTGACGCAGCAAAGTTCAAGGCAAACGAATAATGTTACGCTGGGCATCAATACTGAGCATTTGGCTGTTACTGACAGGTTGCCAATCTGCCTACTACTCTGCCATGGAGAAAGTCGGCTTTGAGAAGCGCGATATACTGGTCGACAGAGTGGAAGACGCCAAGGATGCGCAGGAAGATGCCCAACAACAATTTAGTTCGGCGCTGGAACGTTTCAGTACCTTGTTGCAATTTGACGGTGGCGAATTACAAAGCGTATATGAGGATCTCAAAGACCAATATGACGCCAGCGAAGCCTCAGCCAATAAAGTCTCCACTCGCATAGACAAGGTTGAAGATGTCGCCGAAGCTTTATTTGACGAGTGGCAGGATGAGCTGGAGCAATATGAGAGTGAAAAGCTCAGACGTGACAGCACAGTTAAATTAAAAGACACCCGCCGCCGCTACCAGCAACTCATTACCTCGATGCGCCGCGCCGAGAGTAAAATGGCGCCTGTGTTAAGCGCCTTGAAAGACAATGTGTTGTACTTAAAGCATAACCTGAACGCAAGCGCCATAGGTTCACTGCAAGGTGAATTCGGCAGTATCAAGCGTGATATCAATCAGTTAATTAGTGAAATGAATCGTGCCATATCACAATCCAACGATTTCATTAAGAGTATGCAGCAATAATCAGGGCACTACTCTTCAACAACAACTCTGAGTCCATTTTGATCAGCTACGGCCAAATATGAGCGGCCGTAGTCTTGCTGACACAAGTCAATAGGGTGATTGGCCAAAAATAAAGAACCGCTGCAATGTTCGACGCTTATATGTGCAGACACAACGCCAGACTTAGCTCGACTCAACACATTCCCATCCACCGCCACATCCATATCAACGCTAGCCAATACTCTTAAGGTAATAGTGTCACTGCGATTACGGGGGGACTTTTCAAACACAGATAACTGATAGTCGTTCCCTTTCATCCAGGCGACGACCCAGGTTCGTCCACCGTCGGTTAAATTCGCGTCCAGCTTATGTTGCTTATTATTGCTGTTGTTGTCACGCACCCCAAAAGTGGTCTTATGATGATCCTTGTTCCATGCATAAAGATAACTACGATAATCGTTCTTGAGCAGATCTGCCGCTTTGTACTTTTCCTGAAACACATCGCCAATCATCACCTGAGGCTGCAGGTAAAACCTAGCGTCGTCGTTTAGCGCATTAACAAAGGTCAGGGCCGTGTCCCTGTTCTTAGGTCTGTCATCAATGGATTTATCTATCTGATCGCCACATGCCACAATTCCCAGTGCACCTAAGAGCAACAGCGTAATTTGTTCCACACCAATTTTCATAATTCCCTCTCGGTCAATAAACAGCATCTTGATATCTGCCAGGGCAAGATAACAAGTTGATATTCATCTAACTGTTAGGAAGTGTGGAGAACTGTAGGGGGCTGTGCGATCTCTGCTTAAACTTGTTCATCCCCGGCGGATTGCTTAGCCAGATTTTCAACCTGAACGGTGAACTCTGCGCCCAAAAGCACCACTATCCAGGACAAATAAATCCAAACAAACAAGATCGGCACTGCAGCCAGGGCACCGTAAATCACTTGATAGGAAGGAAAACTCGCCACATACAAGGCAAAGCCCTTTTTGGACAACTCAAACAAACAGGTTGCCAAAAAAGCGCCAGCAAAGGCGTGGCGGGCACGTACTGCTCGATTGGGCACCACCATATACAAAATAAAGAAGGCCCCCATGGAGGTAATAAAGGGCACCATTTTCAACAATACCGTGGTAATGCCAGGCGTATAGTCTTCGGCGAAAGCCGCCAACCCTACCAAGTAAGAACTGATGGCCAGACCAGAACCTATCAACATAGGCCCCAAAGTCAGCACCATCCAATAAATCGCAAAAGTAAAAATCGCGCGTCTGTCGCTGCTGGTACGAAAGATATGATTGATTGTCTTATCTACATTGGAGATCAACATCAGGGCCACAACCACCAGAAACAGAATGCTAACCGCCCCCATCTGCGATGCATTGCCGACAAACTCAGCCACATACTTCTGCACTACGCCACCAGCGTGAGGCACAAAGTTACTGAAGATAAAGGCTTCCAAATCGCCACGGGCCGAACCAAATGCGGGGAACGCCGATAAAATAGTGAAAAACACCATAATAAAAGGCACCAGTGACAACAGAGACACATAAGCTAAATGACCGGCTGTCACTGTTATGCGGTCTTGCTGGCAACGAGCCAACATGGCGGAAGCAAAAAACTTCACCTGGCCTGCTGACAACTGAGTTAAACGTGTGAACTTGTCCATGCCCTGACTCCGGCGCTAATTCAAGTTCAAGTGTACCGCGGCCAAAAAAAAAGGACATCATCAGATGCCCTTCAATTAAGATTCTGCGCTTCAACCTGCGCGCAGACCCAACATATGGCAGATGGCATAGCTCAGTTCGCAGCGGTTTAGTGTATAGAAGTGGAAATTACGCACACCTTCTTTGGCCAGGATACGCGTAGTATCCATGGCGATACTGGCTCCCAGCAGGTTACGGGTGGTTTGATCGTTGTCGTCCAAGCCTTCGTACATCTTGTGCAACCAGCCAGGTACATGCACATTGGTCATACCGGCAAAGCGCACTAAGGTGTTGTAGTTTGTGACCGGCAAAATGCCCGGAATTATCTCTAAATCAATACCTGCCGCCGCCGCTCTGTCTCTGAAGCGTAAGAATACCTCGGCATCAAAGAAGAACTGCGTAATAGCAGAAGTGGCTCCCGCTTCGGCCTTACGCTTAAGGTTGAGCAGGTCGAACTGGCCATTGGGCGCTTCAGGGTGAATTTCCGGATAAGCCGCCACGGCAATATCAAAGTCTGCCACCTCTTTTAGCAAAGCCACCAGGTCCGCTGCATAGAGTTCGGTTTTGTCCACGCCTTTAGGCAGATCGCCGCGTAGTGCAACAATTTTACGGATGCCGGCCTGCCAATAGTCTTGGGCAATTTGTTTTAATTCTTCACGACTGGCATCAACACAAGTGAGGTGCGGTGCTGCAGCCACGCCGGTTTCGGTTTGGATGCGTTTAACCACATCGTGCGTACGGTCACGCTCACCACTGTTCGCACCGTAAGTCACCGACATATAAGCAGGCTTTAAAGGCGCCAGACGCTTTACGGAATGCCACAGGGTCTGTTCCATTTGCTCAGTCTTGGGCGGAAAAAATTCAAAGGACACATTGATATTGCGCAGTTCTGACAGCGAATTGTTCAGTGCATCAATGCCCTGGGCATAGGAAACCATAGTGACTCCTGGAAATCGGCTCATATATCTAGACGTTTAGACGGCCAAATCTACTTGGATTCTGCTCAGACATCAAGATGTTTGGACTTCTAGATTGACTGAATTCTGCCAGCGGTTAGAATTTTGCCATCTAACATACAATAAAACAGGCAGAAACATGGCTAAATGGAATGGCGAATATATTCATCCTTACGCCGAGCATGGAAAGAAAAGCGAGCAGGTCAAAAAGATTACCGTGTCCATTCCATTGAACGTACTGAAAGTGCTGACCGATGAACGGACCCGTCGTCAGGTGAATAACCTGCGACATGCCACCAATTCAGAATTACTCTGCGAAGCATTTCTGCACGCCTTTACCGGGCAGCCGCTGCCCAATGATGCAGACCTACAAAAAGATAATCCGCACCGCATCCCTGCGGAGGCACGTACTATCATGGAAAAAATGGGGATAGATGTGCAGGCGGTAGAAGCTCAGGACGACTGAGTATCCTTTTAAGCGCGCCTGACCTTGGGTTGGGCCGCTTGCAGCTCTTCTGCCCTTCCCCGTAACAAGTAAAAATCAGGTTCTTCGGCACTCAGGCTGAAACCGGCATTCAAATAAAACTGTAACGCCTGCTGATTACAGCGGAACACTCTCAGCGTTATCTCCTCAGCCTGATAGGCTCGCTGCAGCGATACCAAAACCTGCCGTCCAATACCTTTATTGCGCCACTGAGGCGCAATTATCAGCATAGTGATATACAACACCGCATCCGAACCGCGGCTGACCTGCGCATAGCCCAAATTAAGACGACCCGATACCAGCAGCAGATTGTCATTGTCCTGCCAGCGTTTAGCAAAATCCTCTCGCTGCCAAGTCTCATCCCATCCCCACTGGCTTTCGACATGCCCGCGCATAGCCTGCTGGTAAAGCCGCCAGAAATAACTTTTATCATCACTACCAGCCTGCGCCAGGCGAATATGCTTCATGAAGGGTCCTGCACAGGTGTGACATCCAAACGTCCCACCGCAACTTTTACAACCTGCACCGTCTGTCCTGCTTCGATGGGTTGCTGACTATGCACCTGCCAGGTAATACCAGAATAACGATATTCCATACTTTTACCCGGCTGCAACGCTTCTGGAAGTTCAAACTGATAACCAATTAAATCACTTTGTACTTGCTTGGGTTTACCTTTGCTTTGTAAGTTTTTAAGTGGCTTCCACAAGATAAGCGCTAGCAAGGCGCTAAAAATTGCCACGCTAGCCAGAGCGCTGAACATATCCTGACTCAATATGCCCATATACATCATCAAACCTGTCGCCAACGCCGCTAAGCCGACGAAAAACAGCACAAAGGTGGCAAAACCCAGCACCAACACCTCAATTGCCAATAGTGCTAAACCCAGCACCATCAAGCTTTCGGCCATATGTTCAGTGAACACTGTCATCAGGCCCCCTTGTTGCCTTTGATTCCGGTGATAATGGTCATGGCCTGGGCCACCATAGAAGCGGCATCAGTACCACTCTCCGGCAACAGCACCACAGAAGACTCTTTGGCTATAGCCTGTTTAGCAGCGATGGCCTTAGTGGCCAAATCCAACTGAATAGCTTTTTGTCCTTGCTCGGTGTTGGCGGCCTCCCCCACCAGACGTAATGCTTCGGCCTGGGCTTCGGCCACCGCCAGAATGGCTTTGGCCTCACCTTCAGCACGCAGAACTTGCTCGGATTTTTCTGCCTCCGCGGCCAGCACCACAGAGGCCTTCTCACCTTCAGCACGGTTGATGGCAGCCTGCCGGTCACCTTCTGACTCAAGAATCTGTGCCCGCTTGACCCGCTCGGCTTTCATTTGCGCTTCCATGGCTTCCATTACCGAGTGAGGCGGCACGATATCTTTGATTTCGTAGCGCATCACCTGGATCCCCCAAGGGCCAGACGCTTCATTGATGGCAGAGACTATATTGGTGTTCAACTGGTCACGCTCTTCAAAGGTTTTGTCCAGCTCCATTTTCCCCAGCTCAGAACGCATGGTGGTTTGAGCAAGCTGGGTCACGGCAAAGATATAGTCATCCACGCCATAGGTCGCTTTGTAAGGGTCCAGCACCCGGAAATACAGCACCCCATCCACTTTAAGGGAAATATTGTCTTTGGTGATCGCGCTTTGCTCTGGGACATCCACCGCCTGCTCTTTTAATGAACGGTCAGCGGCAATACGGTCGATAAATGGCACGATAAAGTTCAGCCCCGCCTCACGGGTAGACTGATATTTACCAAAGCGTTCAATTAGATAAGCGCGATTTTGCGGTACGAAGATGATGGAGGATTTAAGCACCACCACCACAAAAATAAGCAAAAACGTTTCGATGCGCAGTACGTACTCAAATAACAATTCCATCCGTCACTCCCGTGATGTCCCCTGTAGTTAGCCTACGATATGTCAGTGACGGACAACTGACAATATTTAACCTATTAATTATGCAGGCAAAAGAGACCAGCCGCCGACAAGTCCAGGGGGAAAACCTGCCGACGTGCTGTGTTTACTCTACACCAATGAGAATAATTCAACCTACAGCTGCTAACCGTCTTGGTTGACGTTGCAGGTAAGGGCTGACCATACCTAATAAAAATATCGTTCCGATCAGATACCATGCTCGGTAGTCAGGCTCAACAGTGGAATCATTCTGTACCTCTTTAAGTTCCTGCCCTTGCACTTGCTGAGCCCCTATCGCTGCGTTTGCCGCCGACGGGGCACTGACAAGTGGTGCCAAACCAAAGCCGGCCGCTTGCTGTGCAACGAAGTCCTTAAACTTCTGATTGTCCGTAAACACATCGTAGCGGCTAGCCAGATCCTGGTACTCCTCCAGCATTCGCTTCAGGGTTTGCGCGTCCGCCTGCCAATAACCTTTGCGCACAGCTTCCAGCATACGTTCCAACATTTGTGCCAACGCATCAGCATTGTGTTTTTCGAAGAAGGCTTTCATATCAAGTTGGTACTTGTCATCCACATAGACATCGAAAAACTCCTGCCATTGGTCGTCTCTCACCGCCTCAGGCGTCATGACCTCCCATCCCCACATATTGTTCATTCTGTCCAAGATAGCTGTAGCCCCAGCATACCCAGCCTCCTGCATGGCACCAATCCAGCGAGGATGGAAATAGCGGCTGCGCATCTCCTGATTAAGAAAATCCGTCATAGTCTGACTCTTTACATCGTCTGCACGGCGCAAGTTCGACACGTACATTTCCGGCGTCTGACCATCCAGATGGCGCACGGCCAATCCAACACCACCAAAATATTGGAACGGGTCATCATTCGTCATAAGGGCATAAAGATTGGTTGAACGAGAAAAAATCACAGCATCGGTGCCAGATAATACCTTTGCGTATAACTGTGCATCTTCCACATTTTCACTCCATCGCGCTTCATCATTGCCAAAAGCAAAGCCCATTCGACGTAAGTAAGTCTGCGCCATATCCGAGTCATCTTCCCAAGTATCGGATGCCAATGCTTTACCCGCCAAGCCTGTGCCGTAAGCTCCCGATTGATTGGAAAAAATCCTCACCGAAGACAAATAGTCGGCATCTTCATCTGTCTTGCCACTTGCCAATAGTTGTGTTTTCAACGCATTGGTGTGCTTATATACAAAGTTATTTTCTTCTTTCTGTTTAGCGATTTTATCTATGGCGTCGGCCAGCCACAGCATCACATTGGGAAATGCATCACGATACAACCCGGTTGCCGACACCACCACATCAACACGGGGACGCTTTAGTTCGCTGTAGGGAATGATCTCGGTGTCGGTCATCTGCCCTTGTGCATTCCACACGGGTTTCACTCCTAACGCATAGAGAATCTGCGCTTCCAGCGCGCCCTGATGGCGCATGGTTTCCAAAGACCATAGGGAAAATGCCAGCTTTTGCGGATAACGTCCGTGTTTCGCTACATAATCCGCGATGGTCTGCTCCATAACCGCCACCCCTGCCTGGTAGGCTTCCGGTGATGGCACCTTGGACGGATTAAAACCAATCAGATTTCGCCCTGTTGGCGCGGCTTGCGGATTACGGATGGGGTCGCCACCATGAGAAACGGGAATGTACTGTCCGCTTAATGCCTTAAGTAAATTCTGCACTTCCGCAATTTGCTGAAAGTTGTCCCAATGCTCGCGAGCTTCGTTAAGTTTGGTTGTTAGTGACGCGGTCAGATTAGGCGTGGGCTGACCGGTAATAAAAGCATGCAGCAGTTGAAATCCGTCAATCGCTTCTAATGCCAGCACAGCGTTTTTGTCCAGTCGCAACGCCGCCGGCAAGGTTAATCCCTGCTGCTGCTCATATTCCGCCGCCTGTTGCATAAAGGATTCACCAAGTATCTGCAATATTGTGCTGTACAAGTGTGCATCCTGTGGCAGCAATCCAAAGGTGTGCACACCCAACGGTTGACTTTGTTCACTGAGAGCGGTGAGATGGTCCTGTATTCGGCTGAGGTATTCTTCAAAGCTCCCCGCCAATTGCTGCTTGGTGAGCGCCAGGTCAGCGAGAATATTCAGTTCATCTGCCAATTGGATGATTTTATCCCGGGTATTATCCCGCGTTTGGCCCTGATCCAACATGAGATGGTTGTTAATCAGTTCATTAAGTTTAGCCACGTCTGCATATAAACCAGCCTTAGCAAAACCCGGAGTCAAATGGCTTAGCATAGTCGCCCGTCCTCGACGCTTTGCCTGCATTGCTTCGCCAACATTATCGATAATGTAGGGATAAAATACCGGCAGATTACCAATAGCAAGATTAGGTGCATCAAACACTGACAAGCCACGTTCCTTACCCATCAGCCATTCCTGAGAACCATGGGTACCGAGATGGATCAGCGCGTTGGCTCCAAATACCTGACGAGCATAGAGATAAATTGCCAGATAACTATGGTTAATAGGTGTTTTGGTACTGTGGTAAGACGCTGTATGCTCCTTTGCCGTCTCTCCTCGCACCCCTTGAGGTAAGACGATTAGATTACCCAGTTGCATACGCGGAATAACAAAGTGTGGCTGACCATTATGTACAGTAAGCATATGACTGTCTTGGGCGTCACCCCAGCGTTCAACAATCGGAGCACGCACTGATTCTGGCAGGCGATTAAACCACGCCAGGTAAGTTTGCAATGGCAAATAGTCAGCCAGGCCTTTCTCCACTAGGCCCTTACTATCTTCATTACGGTAATATGGCCGCAATAATTGACCTGCCGCATCGATCAATTGCTGAGCGGCTGGCGTGTCCACCTGATACCCCTGTTCATGCATGGCTCGGGCTATTTCTGCGATAGACGCGGGCACATCTAAAAAGGCCGCTCCAATGTTCTTTTCACCCGGAGGATAATTCCAGATAAAGGTAGCGACCTTTTTATCAGCATTATTAATATGTTTCAGATTGGCATGGTTGAAAGCACGTTCCACCAGCGCATCCATCTGCTCCTGCATGACCACTTTGCGACCATCTTTACTGGCCGCAATAATTTGCGGATCAGCACTACCGGTATCTTCCGGCATGACCAGAAAGAAGGGCGTCAATCCGGGAGAAATACCGGCATGGTCGGCAGAAAATGCCGCTTCGTCCCCTTCGGTGTAATTCAGCACGTGCAAAACAGGTACACCGAGCAGTTCGAACTCTTTACGGCGTTTTTCAACATAATGCAGTGAGCGATAATTGATCAACAAATCCGCACGGGTATTCCCCTGTTCATCCTGCAATAACTCGGTGTAATTCAAGGCTTGGTCTTCCCCCTCAAAGAAGAAGCCAAAGGCTCTCCCACCTTTGCTTTCAATCCCCCGAATCATGGCATCAACAATCTGCTGCTGCTCGTAATCCACCACTGAACGATGTATAGCAATCCCCACCAGAGGCAGGTTTTTATCTAGATTAAGTGAAGCGAAAAAACGTTGTTCATCATCACTCACCTGATGGGGGAAATCCGGGTGATAAAGACCTACATCAGGTATCGACACCGGCGCTGCCGGTAGTTCTGTGGTCAACGCAAAAATCTGCGAGCTCAGGTACAGCATCAGGTTACGATAGTTGCCGCGTCCGGCATTGTTGAAATACTGCGTCACCATGCTTTGCTGTTCGGCATTTAATCCTTGGTTCATTGCCGTATTTTGTGGGTCGCCAAGACTCACCACAGGAACATCTGGAAACTGGCTGAGCATCGGTTGATATTTGCCAAACATAAATCCGGACAGTGCAGGATTGATACCATCAAGCAGAATCAGGTCCGCGCGCCCCCACTCTTCAGCGATTTGTGCATCGCTTTTACCTTTCGCATTAAAACGTTCGAGCTTGAATGGCTGGTCTGCCGCCAAGGATTCGAGTAAGTCCCCTTTTGCTTTTGCAGCATGACCTGACATCATCAACAGCACCGTTTTCTGGTGCGTGGACGCCTCGGCCTGCACAGCAAATGCCAACAAACAAAACAAAACAACCAGCCATCGGGTCATGGTTTCACCTCCGAACCAGACACTGGCGTATCCTTATCCTCAGGCACATAGACAAAACTGCCATCCGCCATCTTGTAAGCCACTCCTGCTCGCATGCCTTCCCCCGAGCCAATTTCGCCGCTGGCTTTGTACTGTTTAATTTCTTTCCCCTGCTTTACGATCATTTGCATGTTTTCCTGACCAGGATTTTTTATCACTGTCACATCCTCGGTTGAGAAAACACTAAGAGGATTCTGCGCAATAGAAATAAGTAACGCCGCAATGATCACCAGGAATACATCCACCAGGTTAACCGCGCTGATAATGGGATTCAGTTCTTCATCTTCGTTGAGAAACTTCATTAGGCCTCCGGCTTAAGCTTGCGGATGTTTATCAGCTCAGATGCAAACCAGCGTTTCTTTACCGAGGCGGGCCAAAAGGTCAACGTCGCTATCACTAATCCCCAGATAACTGCTGCAAAAGCGATGATGAGATTCTCACTTATCCCTTGGATATTACCGTCCGCCAGGGATTGCAGCGCTGGGCCCATCGGGATCATGGTGGCAATCAGCCCCAGCATGGGCGATACACGGGTAACAATGCGCAGATTCTCGAGCTTTTTCAGTGCGTAAACTTCCAGTTCATCTTCGGAGGCACGGGGGTTGGTTACAAAATAGTTGTGAATCGGATAGCCAGAAAGCCAACCGGCTTGTTTGTTTTCGATTTGCCGCATGTACCGAATGGCGTTTTTCTTTCGCACTGAATAAAGCGAGACAAATCGCCCCAACGCAAATATTGCATAAACAAACAGGGCAATGATTACCAGCAATACCGGTGTCATTAGCATGGCGGAAATGTCTGCCATCATGGATTCAATGTATTGAATATTCATAAAGTTACTGCTCATAGGAAGGTGGCCAAATTGCATACAGCGGGATTCTAGCAAAGACCGGCAAACGCAACAATACGAATGCAAGTGAGAATAATTCTTATCTGTATTGACATGTAATTGTTTGCTACTTAACATGCCCCGCATCCCGTACCTGCAAATATAAGGAACCTTATGATGTTCAAGCCAGCCATGCTTGCGTTCTCAGTCAGCAGCGCACTATTCGCTTCCCTCCATGTATATGCTGAGGAGCAAGTCGGCGAGTCCGTCAGTGAACACGAAGTGATCGTGGTCAGCGGCAACCGCATAGCCAAGCCATTGAAAGACGTGGCAGGAGCCATCAATGTGGTCACTGCGGACGACATTGAGAGTTTGAGCATCAACGACATGAATCAGTTGTTTAACTATGAACCGGGTGTTTCCGTAACCGGGCGTTCAGGCGGTGCACAAAACGTGATCGTACGCGGTATGGGAGGGGATCGGGTGCTGATGATTAAAGACGGCATGCGAATGAATGAAGGGTATGGTGCCAATGGTCTAAACGACGTTGTTGGCCGGGGGTTCATCGACACTGACACCCTTAAGCAGGTAGAAGTAGCCAAAGGAGCGGCGTCCTCCCTCTATGGGTCAGATGCCTTGGGTGGCATTGTGGTGTTTACCACCAAAGATGCCAGTGACTATCTTGAAGACGGCGAGCAAATCGCCGGACGCACTAAACTAAGCTACAGCGATTTAACCAATCAATTTAGCCAAGCGGGCACATTGGCGCTGCGCTATGCAGACACCGAGCACCTACTCAATGCCAGTTTTCGACAGGGCGAAGAGGAACAAAACTACCAAGGTAGTGCAACACCTTTTGATATCGATAGTCGCAGTTTGCTGTACAAGGGAAAGCTCCATCTCTCCGATACCGACACCCTGAGTTTGCTGATTGATTTGTGGCAGCAAGACACACTGGGTGACAGTGCAGATGGCCTACTGACCTATTTTCGCGGCTTGGGTCAATACGGCTATCAGATAGTGCATGAGAACAACGAGGGAGAAAAGGAAACCCAGTCATTCAAACTCAACTATCACTCCGATGCACAACGTGCTTGGCATGACTACCTCGATATTAATCTCTACAGAAATAAGAGTAGCCAAGCAGATACTGAATATGGTCGATTGGATATCGATGCACCCATGTTTGGCGTGAAGGAAGTCCGTGACATGTGGCAAACGGCGCTGTTTGAACAAGACACATGGGGTCTATTGTCAAACGCCAGCAAAAAACTGAATACCACCCACACCTTAGGCTTTGGCTTAGATATTGAACAAACCGAAAGCCTTCGCTCTGTTCACGAGCTACGTATCGCTGACGGCACCACCACCCGCGATCTCAGCACCAGTAAGTTTCCGACTAACGATACAAGGCGCTACGGTGTTTTTATCAACGATGAAATACGTCTGCTTGACGACCGTCTGACAGTGACACCCGGCGTTCGTTTTGACAGCTACAAAATGGATCCTAATAGTACCCAAAAGCAAGATGGCACCGAATTCTCTGTCATTGAAGAACAGCATTTTTCGCTCAATCTGGGCGCGATCTACAGCATCAATCCTATGCTCAATTTGTATGCTCAGTACGGGCAGGGATTTAAAGTACCGGCCTACGACCTGGCTTATATTGAACACTATCTGCAGCCGACCTCCACCTATGCTTATGAAATAGTGCCCAGCGACAAAGATCTGGCACCAGAGCAAAGTGACACCTATGAGTTTGGTCTACGCGGACACATTGGCGAACTGGCCATTAGTGGTGCTATTTTCTACAGCAAGTACGACAACTTCCTGTCGACTGTGCTGCTAAGCAGCGAAACCATGCTCGACAGCAATGGCGATTTCTCACACATTTTTGAGAGATACCAGTACCAAAACCTTGAATCTGTCACCATAAAAGGCGCCGAACTTAGTATTAACTGGTACATCAATGATGCATGGACTCTGCAAGGAAATGCGGCCTATCAGGATGGCAAAGATGATGAAAGTGATGACTACCTGCATTCCATTTCCCCCCTTTCTGGTCTGCTGGGATTGAGCTATCAAGGGCAAGCGCTAAGTTCTCATTTAGTGCTCAATTGGGCCAAGGCCATGACGAAAGTCAATGAGGGCAATGCCGGTTCAAGTGGCTACGGTGTGCTGGACTGGCTGGTCAGCTACAGGGTCACGGATAACTTACGTTTTAACCTGGCAGCCAATAACTTGCTTGATAAAGAATATAACCGCTACAGCAGTATTGCCGGGCGCGCTGAGGGTAGCGATCTGAGTTCATTGGCCGAGGCTGGCCGAAACTACACGGCGAGTGTTAGTTTCAGCTTCTGAGGCGACCATCTGTTCAGGCCTGGCACTTAGTCAGGCCTGAGTTTTTCAGCGAAAGTAACTCATACCAAGGGTATGCTTACTGTGACGTTGACTCCATCCGCCTTTGAGTTATCGGTTAACTCGATACTTCCCTGATGAAATTCAGTAATAAGCCTGGCGATGTAAAGCCCTAACCCCAGATGCGGTTGTCCTGGCTGCCCGGATCTGACCGACACCATAGAATCAAACAACCGACCGCGCATCTCGTTAGGTAACAGTGGGCCAGTATTGCTGATTTGCAATACCGCTTTACGCCCCTGACGCTGCAATCTGATCATGATAGGCGTACCCCGGGTGGCAAATTCCACCGCATTAGCTACCAGTTTATCCAGTAGTTGCGCAAAGAGTTCCGGCGCTCCATCCACCTTAAGTTGGCGGTCTGCCATAGTTAATTGAAGCTGCGCGTCAGGATAAGCCAGTTGGTAACCCTGCACGCAACCTTCAAGTACCTCATCAAGCAGGTAGTTATGCCGATCTACTGTTTGCAAACTCTGCTCTAAACGCGTGGCTTCGCTCATATTAGTGAGTATCAGAGACAATCTGTTCAAGCCTTCCTGCGCTCGCTGCAGGTATACCGAGTCGGCCAGTTTCTCCTCTTCCATCTGCAGGGTCTCCAATGACGAGCGCACCACCGCCACAGGCGTGCGCAGTTCATGAGACAAACGTGAAGACATGCTTTCCAAATAGTGATGGTATTGGCCCAGGCGCTGCACCATATCCGCCACGGTACGCGACAAATCGCCGATTTCATCCTGAACGTCGGAGGCTTTCAGTTGGCTGCGAATGCGCCCTTGCTCATCAATGGCTTGGTCGGCCTGGTCACGCAGGCGACGGATGCGACTGGATATTCTCGATGCCAGCAAAAACAGTCCGAGGGTGCCAAGCAGCATCACTGCCAACATCAGGGTGAAAAGTTTTTCCAGCGCCAGGTTGCGTAAACTGCGGATACCGTTGGTTGTCTCTTCGGCGATCACCGCGCCCATCACCATATCATCAATATAGACCGGATAAGCGGCTGCCAGTACCACCGCTTTGCTATCCGGCGTTAAGCGCCAGCTGGACCCTGCTTTACCTTCCAGTGCCTGTTCAATATGGCTACCCTGCAGGTTCGCCACATCATAAAGTTCATCGATAAAATCGCTGGGAGGACGAGTCAGAATCTTGTAATACAATGGGTAAAGCCAACGCTCGGCTGCCTTACCCCACCAACTGTCATCTCTGGTGGCGGCCGGTCGACTCCAGATACCGTCGGAGTTTTTAATATCACCGGATTTCGCCAACACCCGCTGATGCTGATCCACCACCCAAATACGTGAATTGGTATGCCCTAATCCCTTAATAATCTGTTCAATCTCAGGCGAAGGCACTAATACCGTACCCAATTTATCTTCTTCCCATACATTGGAGGTGCCAATAGTCGCCACGGGCTGGCCGCCTGGTTCATCCACGTCGGTGATGGCAAAACTTAGCTTGCTGCCCAATAACTCTAGGGGGATACGCAGTTCAATGTTGTAGCCCTGCTCAGTTTCCAGCCAAGCGCCCTGAATTCGGGTTTCCGGTCTGAGTGCCTTATTGGTTTGCCCGACTTCCACACTCATTTCATAGGGGGTTAACCAACCAGGTTTATTTGTCGCAATCAGATAGCGGCGAAAGTCTCCGGCTGGGGTGGTAAAGGCAATTTGCAAATAGTCGTTATTGTCCACACTCAGACTGTTGGCCGAGCGGTAAATCACCACATCATCTGACACTTCAAAGTAGGCATACAAGTACTGCCGGTACTTGCCAATCATGTGTTTAAAACTGAGTGTGGTTGGCTGATAGGCATTGCTTTGAGAAATCACATAGTCCTGGCCATATTGCAAAGCGTGTTGTTGCTGACGCCAGTCAGACAAATCGCCGTCCAGACGAATAGGGTCAATGATGGGATAAGCATAGAGATCCCGGCCTTTTTCAACGCTCAGGTAACTGGCCTGAGCATCAAATAGCTTGGGTCGCTCGTGCAAGGCGGTGGCCACCGCCCGCACTGTGCCCAACAACGTTCGCTCCTGCCCAGCGCGCAGGTACTTCTCCATTTCCCACACATATTCGTAACCCAGCCAGGGAATGCTGAACAGAAAACCGGACAACAGCAGCAGCTTAAAGCGCAGACCAAAGAAATGAAACTTGCGTGACACCCTTGTCAATCCTTATCGCTGGTCCAGCGATAGCCCATGCCATAAACGGTATCAATACAATCAAAGGCTGTATCCATCTGCACAAATTTCTTACGAATACGCTTGATATGCGAGGTGATGGTACTGTCATCTACCACGACACGGGCGTCCTGCATCAAATGTTGGCGGCTTTTTACGTGGCCGGCAAAACGCGCCAGTGCATGCACCATCCAGAATTCCGTCACGGTCAGATCAACAGCGATATCCTTCCAGCGAGCTTGCATACGGTTGAGATCCAGACTCAGGCTGCCACATTGCACTAGCTGTTGTTTGTCATCTGGCTGACTCAGCGCTTCCATACGTCGGAACAGCGCCGATATGCGCGCCGTCATATGCGGCATACTGATGTCTTTGGTCAGGTAATCATCGGCGCCCATGCGCAAACCAGATACCGTATCCAGATCGGAATCACGCGCGGTCAAAAAGATAATCGGCAAGGTAGGCGACATGCCGCGCAACGACTGACATAGCAAAAATCCACCATCAATTTCGTCTTCCAGGCCAATATCAATAATGGCCAAATCCGGTAAACGCTGCTCAAAGCCACCCATGGCCTCGCGGCGATTGGAATAGGTGGCAACCTGATACCCCTGGCGTCTCAATACTGCCGCGTAGTTCTCACGGATGGCAGCTTCATCTTCAACAATGGCAATTCTTCTACTCATAACTATGACGACAATCCTCTTGCATGTGCCGGACTATACCTTAACTGCTCAGGGAAACTAGCAGGCCATGGCAAATGCCATGATTTCGCCACAATTCATCGGTGCATTGCCCTTTTTGCTCCCCTTTTGTGCCAACTGCTGTGTGTTTAATGGAATTGTCGAAACACACATATCCCTCGTTAAGGAGAGCAAAGATGAAAAAGTTAGTAATTGTATCCGGATTGATGATGGCCTTATCTGCCCCTGCAGCCATGGCTGCGAGCGAGAACATCAAGAAAGCCGAAAACATCGGATTTGGTTCAGGCCTGGTGGTCGGTGCCATAGCTGGTGGGCCACTGGGCGCCATTATCGGCGGTATCTCAGGCATCTTTGTCGGCCACTCTGTGGCAGCCGACAAGGAAATTAAAACCATGGAAACCGCATTAGCGCAAAATGAAGATGAAATAAATCAGCTGCTGGCATCTAACCAGCAACTGCTGGGTCGTCTGCGTAATAGTGAAGAGCAGCAGCGTCTACAACTCGTGTCGCTGACCGAGCGCGAGAACGCGGCTATGGATACCAATCTGACTATGCATGTGCAGTTCCGTACCGGTTCCAGCAAGTTAGAATCCATTTACAGTCAGCAGCTTGCCGAACTGGCCGATGCCATGCAGCACAACAAGCAGCTGAAAATTGAATTATCGGGTTTTGCCGACCGTCGTGGTGACGAAACTTATAACCAGAGTCTTTCTGCAGAGCGGGTCGAGTCGGTGAAACAACTGCTGGTCAGTCAGGGTGTCTCAGCAGCAAGGATCAGCACCATGGCATTAGGTGAAGCCATGCCGCTGGATACCAACTCCAGCCTGGACGGTGATAGTTTCGACCGTCGTGTCAGCCTGCGCCTGAGTGCCGACAGCCTGCAAACTGTGGCTAACCACTAAGCTAATTTCTTATTGCAACATTCTCCAGTTCCTCAACCCCTTTGGCGCCTGGCAACAGGCGCCTTTTTTAGACTCCGCCTATGGCTCCGAGGTAATCCTTTTTACCAATATCCACGCCAATATGGCGCAAAATTCCGTAGGCTGTACTCACATGAAAGTAGAAGTTAGGCAAAACAAACTGCTGGAGATAATCCTGGCCGTTGAAATTCAATGTGATACTGGGGAAATTCAACTGAATTGCCTTATCTTCACTGCCAGCAAATTGTTCTGGGCTGAGTTGTTCAAGAAATGCCAGGGTTTTGTCCACCCGTTGCAACAACTCCTGCAAGGTTTTCTCATCATCAGCAAAACTGGGGTTTTCTACCCCGCTTAACCTGGCGCCACAGCCTTTAGCCGTATCGCAAGCTATCTGCACCTGTCTGCTTAAGGGCACCATATCAATAGCCAGACGGCTCCCCGCAATCACCTCAGATGCGACTTTTTTACTGTCAGAAAACTCTACCGCCTTGACCAAAATAGCCCGCAAATTCTGTAAACCGTGACGTAATACCGGTACCGATGCACCGTACATTGAAAGAGACATTTTCACCTCCCGACTGTTAATTTAATGCTTGTAGTTGTTCAACTAACCATTGCTGAAACTGCAATTTAGGTAAGGCACCCGACATACGGGCCACTTCTTTGCCCTGATAAAACAAAATCAAAGTTGGAATAGAGCGAATGGCAAAAGCCGCACCGCTTTGCTGATTGGCCTGAGTATCCAATTTCAAGAAGCGAACCCGTTCTTTCGCCTGCCCTGCAACTTCTGCATACACTGGTGCGAAGCCCACACAAGGGCCACACCAGGGCGCCCAAAAGTCCACCAGTACAGGTAAGTCGTTGCGCTCAATATGCCGCTGCAAATTGGCATCTGTACATTCAATAGGTTTCGCCGTTATCAATGGAGCCCGACATTTTCCGCATAAGGGTTGCAATGCCAGCTTCTCGATAGAAACACGATTCACTCCATCGCATTGGGGACAAACTATTTGCACAACACCTGACATAGGACTAACTCCGCATTATTTTATACTTCAAATATTGGCCTGTTTAATGCGCTTTCAATGCGATTTATTGATATTTTTCACGCCAGGAAATTGTTCTTGCTACTATTCTTGGAGATTGGTACACAGAAGAAAGTAGTAAGATTGACCATGCCAGACAAGGATAAGCGAACTTGACGTCACCACTTGAGCGAATTCGCAGCCAATTCAAGTTTGCCCAAAGACTAGCTCGCCCATGCAACATACTTCTCTTATTAATGTTGGCGGTGTTATTCATTCTCGGCTTTTATGCCGATCATCTAAACAATCGTCGCTATCTTAGTATCAGCCAACGCAATGTCAGCGATGAACTCAGTGTTTTACGCGCGCAGTTGGAAGGCACCATCATCAGCAATGTTCAGGTGGTACAGGGTTTAATAGCCGTCATTCAGACAGAGCCGCATATCAACCAACAGCGCTTTGCCAGTATCGCCCAACATCTGATTGGCACTCATACCGAGCTTCGTAATATTGGCGCCGCACCGGATATGGTAATTCGCATGATTTACCCTATGGAAGGAAACGAGAAGGCCATTGGTCTAAATTATCTGACCCATCCAGACCAAATGCGCAGTGCAGAGTTGGCAATGAAGAGCGGGAAAATGGTGTTAGCTGGGCCGATAGATTTAGTTCAAGGAGGGCAAGCTTTTATAAGCCGCATTCCGGTGTACATATATGACGAACAGAACCAAGCTCACTTCTGGGGACTGGTATCTGCCGTTATTGATATAGAGCAGATTTATAAAAACAGTGGCTTGCTGGATGAGAAACGTCATCTACAAGTATTGCTCAGTAAGGACTCCTCTCTTGAAGATAGCGATGCGGTATTTTTTGGCTCGCCAGACATTTTGACTAAGCATCCGATACATATGCAAGTGACCTTACCTGAGAGCACCTGGCGGATCGCCGCCATTCCTAAGGACGGGTGGCCGACCACAGCTGACAATGCGCCTGTATTCCGCACCATTTTGACTGTTGTGGGCTTAATCATATTTGTCTTTCTATACCTTTTAGTGAGCTTACTTAACAAGCGACGGGATCAGGAAAAACGCCTGAAGGGCCTGTTTAGCATGTCTCCATTGGGGATTGGCTTAAACGACTTTAACAACGGCAATTTTCTGGAAGCGAACCAGGCGCTCCTGGATATCATCGGGTATAGCAAAGAAGAGATTCAAGATCTCGACTACTGGCAGATTACACCTAGGTCCTATGAAGAACAGGAACAAAAACAGCTCCAGCAATTAAAAGCTACCGGCCAGTATGGTCCCTACGAAAAAGAATATATTCACAAGCAAGGGCACCGTTTTCCCGTCGTACTTAATGGCATGCTGATCCAGGACAGTCAGGGACGAGAGATGATTTGGTCAATCATTGAAGACATCTCGCAACAGAAAAAAACCGAAGCCTTACTCAAAGAACAGCGAGAACAGTTAGAGCTGGTCATGGAAAGCACGGCGGTGGGTATCTGGGACTGGCACATTCCCAGTGGAACCACCCAGTTCAACGAACGCTGGGCTGAAATGGTAGGCTACAGTTTAGAGGAATTGCAGCCAGTATCCATCAGCACCTGGCTAAGCCTGGTGCATCCCGATGACCTGGCCAAGTCAGACACACAACTTGACCGTCACTGGCAAGGCGAAAGCAGCAGATACATATGTGAAAGCCGTATGCGACACAAAGACGGCAACTGGATATGGGTACTGGACACGGGCAAGGTGGTCGAGTGGGACGCACAAGGCAAACCGGTACGTATGGTTGGCACTCACATTGACATCACCGTACAGAAGCTTGCCAGTATTGAGTTGGAGAGGTCTCAGAAAGAGTTGCAAAGCTTCTTTGAGGTATCTCGAAACTTACTTTGTATAGCCAACAAAAATGGTTTTTTTGATCGGGTTAATCGCGCATTTGAGACTGTTTTAGGCTACAGCGAAGCAGAACTATTGCTAACACCTTACATGGAGTTTGTTCATCCAGAGGATACAGAAGCAACCCAGGCAGAGTTGCAAAGCTTGCGGCATGGCAAGCCAACCACCTCTTTTACCAACAGATTCCGATGCAAAGACGGCAGTTATGTCTATTTGCGCTGGTACACCACACCGGATCTCGCGACAGGCAAGTTATATGCTTCAGCCAGCGATGTAACTCAGGAAAGAGACAGCGAATTAAAACTGGCAAGGCAAAAAGAGCTGCTGGAATCCATGAGCAGACAAGGCCGTATCGGTGCTTGGGAGCAAGACTTTATCAAGTCCCGGGTTTACTGGTCGACTATGACCAAAACCATATTGGAGTTAGATGAAGACTTTGTTCCACAAGCAGATACCACGGCCAACTTTATCAAGGCCGGTCAGCATCGCAAACGTTTTGAGAAGGCCATAGCTAACGCCATAAAAGATGGCTCAGCCTGGGAATTGGAGCTGCTGGCAGTTACCGCCAAAGGCCATGAAATGTGGGTCTCAATAACCTGCAATGCCGAGTTCAAAGACGGACACTGTATTAGGTTATTCGGCTCAGTTCAGGATATTAATTCACGAAAACGCGCACAAAAAGCCGATGAAAAAATAGCACGCCACAATGAGATACTTGCCCGACTAACAGTACACCCGGCAATACTACAAGGAGAACTGGGGCTAGCTAAGCACACTCTGG
Organism: Bowmanella yangjiangensis; assembly: GCF_018531185.1. Classification (NCBI taxonomy): domain Bacteria; kingdom Pseudomonadati; phylum Pseudomonadota; class Gammaproteobacteria; order Alteromonadales; family Alteromonadaceae; genus Bowmanella; species Bowmanella yangjiangensis. The sequence continues at coordinate 67,708 of NZ_JAHDJU010000005.1, read as the reverse complement.
TAGAGCAGCTCAGTTATGGTCTGGAGGTAGAGAGGGCGAGCCTGTGGCTGTTCAACGAAGACAGAAGCAACCTCTACTGCAGTATCGCATTCCAGCGCAGTACTGAGACTTTTAGTCATGGTGATGAATTAAAACAAAAAGACCACCCGCACTTTTTTGCAGCGTTATATATGGACTCTCATATTGCCGCGGAAGATGCCCAACAAGACATTCGAACATCGGAACTAACCGCGTCCTACTTAAGCAAACAAGCCCCCCAAGCTATGTTATGCACTATCATTAACGGTGGTAGCAGCATTGTCGGGGTACTTTGTGCAGAGCATACGGGCAGCAAAAGAAGTTGGACTAAGGCTGAGACAGCTTTCATCAGTTCACTTGCCACCTTAACCGGCACTATTCATTCCACTGAGCAGCGCAAGCGTGCAGAGAAAGCCTTAGTCAGTGCTAAGGAAAGTGCTGAAAAAGCCGCCAAAGCAAAAAGTGAGTTCCTCGCGGTGATGAGTCACGAAATTCGCACCCCTATGAATGGTATTCTCGGCATGCTCGATTTAATGCAGGCCGGTGATCAGAACGATGAACAGCGACATCGTACCAATATCGCCAGAAGCAGCGCGGAATCATTGCTTGGCTTACTCAACGATATACTGGATTTCTCTAAAGTAGATGCTGGGAAAATGGAGTTGGAGGCCACTCGCTTCGAACTCAAACACTTGTTGGTAGATATTGCCAACGCTTCTGCTCTCAAAGCACAGAGCAAAGGGTTGGAGCTACTGCTTGACGTGCAGGACGTCCAGCACCCATGGGTTATCGGCGATCCAGGCAGATTGAGACAGATTTTGGTGAACCTGATTGGCAATGCCATTAAGTTCACACACAAAGGACATGTACTACTGCGTTGTCGTACCCAGTCGTCTGGTCAAAGGTTGCGTTTATATGCCGAGGTAATTGACACTGGTATTGGTATCCCAGCTTCTCGCCAGGCTGATTTGTTTACCCCATTTACTCAAGTTGATGTGTCAACGACCCGCCACTACGGTGGCACAGGTTTGGGACTCGCCATTTGTCGCCAATTGTGTGACCTGATGCAGGGCGAGATAAGTATGCAAAGCACTGAAGGAAAAGGCAGTTGCTTTAGCGTTGAGGTAACTTTAGCACCTTCGGAAGGGGCAGACGCCAATGTACCAGACTTAACCAAACATAAGATTTTGGTTGCATCTCCCCTTGAGCTGGCGCGAGCTATATACACCAAACAATTAACCTCTTGGGGAGCTATCGTTCAACAGGTCAGTACCACTCAAGACCTGATGCAACAAATACAAGACAGCTTGGCTCATCAACGTCCATGGAACATGCTGCTGCTTGATACCGACTTGTTAATTCTGGATAAAGAGCTGATTGAGGTTATTAGGGCAGCCAAACTACCAATGCTCGCCCTCTATCCAATCCAAAGTGCTGGTCAAATGCCGCTCAGCAAGTACAGCTTTGCCAACCTGTTTAAGCCCCTGTCCCCCATCGAATTGGCCAAGCAATTACTCACCTGGCAATCGGGCCTGTGTGAGTTGCCTTTGCTCAAACCCAACGCCACTTCAAACACGTCAGAACAACAGAAACTCAAGGTTCTGTTGGTGGAAGATAATTTGATTAATCAAGAGGTCGCCAGGTCCATGCTAGAACGCCTGGGTTTGCAAGTTGACTTGGCAGAGAATGGTGCAGAGGCAATTAAAAAACTCGCATCACATGAAAATTTTCAGCTTGTATTAATGGATTGCCAAATGCCGGTGATGGATGGTTATGACGCCACCCGCCGCATTCGCCGGGGAGAAGGAGGGCAGGCTAACAGCCATATTCCTATCATTGCTATGACAGCCAATGCTATGCAAGGGGATGAAGAGGCATGCCTGGCCGCAGGGATGGATGCATACCTCAGTAAACCGATAAATCTAAGCAGATTACATAACGCTATTATTGCGCAAATACCGGCCGCCCAATTGCAACAAGTGGACGAATAGTATTTCCGTCTATCTCGCGGAGAAGGAGGAAAATTCCTCAATCAGCGCTTTTGCGGCAAACTCAATAATACGTTGTCCGTCTTCTACACAGGCCTGACTGGGATCAGAACCAATACGGCCATCAGGGAAACTTTGCCGATAAGCATAGGCGTGACTTATTTCACCAAGGGGGGCAATTTTCGGTGTCATTTCCACCTGCTTCTGCGCATCAGGATAGCCGGCATAGGTTACCGCCACTTCGGATGCTGTCGCATGCATACCATGCCCTACGGGATAAATTTCATTACACAACTCACTGACGCCAGCAAGTTGCCACCAGTTTTGCAACTTAAGTTGTAAGGCGGGTACCGGCGGGGTGTTAGCAAAACTCAGCTCGGCATAAACTTCAGAAAACGCAGCATTGATGGTGGGTATATTACCGCCATGGCCGTTCAACCAATAAATACGTTCAAATCCGTGTCGGCGCAGCGAGGCAGTCCAATCCTGGATGGCTGCAATCATGGTCGAGGGGCGCAGGGTTATAGTACCGGCAAACCCCAGATGGTGTTGCGCGCACCCCACATTAAAAGTTGGCCCAACCAGAATATCTGCCTGTTCGGCAGCGCGGTGTGCAATGATTTCCGGACACAAGGCATCGGTTCCTAGCAGCCCATTGGGTCCATGTTGCTCCACGGAGCCGATAGGAATCACAATGGCTTTAGATGTCTGTAGGTATTTTTCAACTTCAATCCAACTGGCTTTCATCAACTGCATAACGGGATCCCTTAAAATCAATGATGACTGAGTATATGACGGCACTTTATCGCTGCCTATCTCCCCAGCCTTATTAGAAAGCACATTCGCCGCAGACAATGCCGGCAAGATCGTCGTAAAAACCTGTAATTTCTCCTCGATTCCTCTATAATTCGCGCCCTTTTTAATCAAATAGAGTGAGCGGTATGTCGGACAAGAAATTCATCACCTCACAGGAACTGCTGCAGGACGCTTTTCGCCTGGCCTCCATAGTTTATGAGGACGGTTTTCGCCCTGACTATATCATCGGTATCTGGCGCGGTGGTGCACCTATCGGGATTGCCGTGCAGGAATTCTTCGATTACAAGCATGTGAAAACCGATCATATTGCTGTACGTACCTCTTCCTATTACGGTATCGGTAAGCAGTCTAAAGAAATCAAAGTGCATGGTTTGCACTATCTGATTGAAAACGCGAATGCAGATGACAAATTGTTGATCGTAGATGACGTGTTCGATTCCGGTCGCAGTATTGAAGCGCTGCTAACTCAGATTCGTAAGCTGTCGCGATTGAACACACCTCATGATATCCGTGTTGCCTGCCCCTGGTACAAACCTCAGAACAGCAAGGTTGATATCGTTCCTGACTATTACGTGAACAAGAGTGATGAGTGGTTAGTGTTCCCTCATGAACTATCAGGTTTGACCCCTGAGGAAATTGCCCAGGGCAAAACTGAACTGGCGGATATTCTGGATATCCTGACAAAGTAACGCTAATAAAACCGAAAAAAGGGAGCAAAAGCTCCCTTTTTTATTTGCCAACACAAATTGGGTTTAATGGTCGAAAAACGCGATTTTCAACACAAATAGTGCCGTAAGCACCCACACGCTGACACTGACTTCACGCCATTTACCGCACACGGCTTTGGCAAAAGCGTAAGTAATAAATGCCAAGGTAATGCCATGAGCAATGGAAAACGTCAGCGGCGTAAAGAGTAATACCACAGTAACCGGTGCAGCCTCGGTAATATCTTCCCAATCAATCTCGCGCAAGTTGAACAGCATCAAAATGGCGACATAGAAAATCGCACCAGCGGTGGCATATACCGGGATCATACCCGCCAAAGGCGCAAAGAAAATACTCAACAAGAACAGTAGTCCCACCACCACGGCAGTGAGCCCGGTGCGGCCTCCAGCCGCTACACCCGCCGCACTTTCGACATAACTTGTCGTTGTGGACGTTCCCAGTGAAGCGCCCGCAATAGTCGCCGCACTGTCACTCATCAGGGCTTTGCCAAGCCCTGGCACATGGCCATTTTTATCGGCCAAGCCGGCTTTTTGCGTAACTGCGATTAACGTGCCTGAAGTATCAAACAAATCAACAAACAGAAAGCCAAACACTACGCTCAACATGGATATTTCCAGCGCCGCTTGAATGTCCATTTGCAGGAAAGTTGGAGCCAACGAGGGCGGTGCTGAGACTATGCCGTTGTATTGCACGTCACCGCTCAGTAAACCAATAATGGTCATCGCCAATATGGCAAACAGCACCGCCCCGGGCAGATTGCGGGCCGTGAATGCCGCAATCAGAAAGAAACCGAGAATGCTCATTAGCGGCACAAACTGGGTCAGATCCCCCAAGGTCACCAAAGTAACAGGATGCGCCACAATAATGCCGGCATTTTTGAGTGCAATCATCGCCAGAAAAGCGCCAATACCCGTGGCAATGCCCAACTTCAAGGTTCTGGGAATGGCATTGATGATCCACTCGCGCACCTTAAAGGCGCTCAAGGCAAAAAACAGAATGCCGGATAAAAACACCGCGCCCAGAGCTGTCTGCCAGCTGTGGCCCATAGACTGCACCACACCATAGGTGAAAAAGGCGTTCAGCCCCATACCAGGTGCAAGCGCCAGCGGGAAATTAGCCACCAGGCCCATAATCAAACAACCAATAGCCGCCGCCAGGCAGGTCGCCACAAACACCGCGCCCTTATCCATACCCGCGTCAGCAAGAATGGAAGGGTTCACAAAGATGATATAGGCCATGGTCAGGAAGATGGTCAGTCCGGCAAATACCTCGGTTTTGACATCACTGCCTCTGGCAGACAACTTGAAGAGTTTCTCCAGCATTTTTTACTTCACCGCGTCGAAAAAAGGCGGCGATTCTAAGCCATGCAGGTGAAAATTTCAGCTTTTTCCTGCTTAAGAACCCTTACCTAGACCAGCGCAGCCAAAATGGTTTAAGAAATGGCTATTCTTAAATCAACTCAGGCTGGCGCGGAGGTGCGATATAAAGACATCTCGGCCTGATGCCTCATCAATGAAGGGTCTTTGATGGTTCTCACTTTGCGGATACTTGCAATATGTTCGGCAGGTAACTGGTGTTCCTGGGCACCGGTCAGCACGTGGTTTTTATACCAGGTAAAGGGTCTAAGGTCGGGTTGAATATGGGTGGCTAAATAGGTTTGCACCTCGAGCCGGATATCTTCCAGGTAAACTGCCACTGTGCGCCTGATGTATCCATCACCTTCGATGCTGTCTAACAATGGCAATGCTGTGGCATCAATCTGGTACACCACGCCCCATACACTGTCTATTGGGTCGCCGGTGCGCAGCAAATTGCCTTTTGCTGAACCATCTATGCCGGGTTTATTGAAAGCCAGTACAAAACCCATCAACTCTGCTGCAATAAGTTTGGTCGCCGAGGGAATACGGGCAGAAAGCCTGGCCTGCGACATATTGGAGCCATAGGCAAAATACAGGATGTGGCATGACATGATACTTCCCTCCCCGGTAGTTGGCGATTGCCGACACTCCATTGCATTAGGATACAGCCCGGCTTTCTCTGTCTTAGTCTACTCTATCGGCTGAATTGTTCAAAAAACGCACCCCATTTTTTACCCTTATTAACCGTTAATAGCATGCAACGCAGGCTTCATACCCATGCGCCTGTTCAAACGACGGGAAATGGGATAGCGTGACCAGCGTCAGCCTTGGAGAACCCAATGAGAAAAACAACATTATCTTTTACCCTGCTGGGGCTAATACTCAGCCAGCCAGTCATGGCAGAATCAGCAACCACATCATTTAAGCACTTACTGGAACGCCATTGGCAGGAAGCCAATAAGGAACAAATATTCTTCCGTAAAGATCCCGATACTTTCCGCATGAATGGCAAGTTACCGGATATGTCAGAGCAAGGTCGTCAAAGGCGTGCTTCATTCAATCAGGAAATGCTCCAACAGCTGGAAAAAATTAACTGGCAACAGCTGTCAACAGCCGATCAACTGACCTATCGATTGTTCAAATATGAGAGGCAGAGCGAAGCTGAAAGTTATCAACAGTTGGATCATCTCTACCCCTTTACTATCTACGCTGGTTACCACACTTACTTTGCTGCCGCGCCTGACAATATGTCGTTTCTGAGCAAAGAGGATTACGACAATTACTTGATTAGTCTGGCAGACTTTCCGCGCTACAATCAGGATTACCTGATCAATCTGCAGGAAGCCATCAGCAAAGGCCACACGCAGTACTGCCAGAGCTTTGCTGGTTACGAGCAAACCATCAGCAAACATCTGGTGAATGATGTAGAAGAATCAGTGTTCTTTGCACCATTTAAGCATATGCCCTCACGCATTTCAGTCGACCAACAGCAGGCTCTTTCCCAACAAGGGAAAAAGCTAATCGCACAGAGCGTGATACCCGAATATAAGAAACTGTATGACTTTTTTACCGGCCAATATATGCCAAACTGCCGCCAAGAGGTGGGTATCAGCGGCCTGCCCGGCGGAAAAGATTACTACCAATATCTTATCCATTTTTACACCACGACTAATATGCCAGCTGAGCAGATCCACCAGCTTGGGTTAAGCGAGGTTAAGCGTATCCGTGCTGAGATGCAGGAAATCATTGAGAAGGTCGGCTTTAAAGGCGACTTTAAGCAATTTATCGAGTACCTACGTACCGATCCGAAGTTCTACGCAACCTCAGAGCTGCAACTACTGGAAAAAGCAGCCTACATTACCCGCAAGATGGCGGGACAACTACCTAAATGGTTTATCACCCTGCCCCGCAACACCTTTGACATTAAAGCGAGCCCAGGAGGCGGTGCTTACTATGTCGCCTCAGACGGCAGCGGTACTACGTCCGGAACCTATTTTATTGGTACCAAGGATCTCAAGGCTGAACCCCTTTACAACCTTGAAGCCCTGACCTTTCACGAAGCCGAGCCTGGGCACCATTTTCAATCCGCCATTGCCAGTGAAATGGATATGCCGGAGTTCCGTAAAACCTTGTACCACTCGGCCTATGGTGAGGGTTGGGGGCTCTATTCTGAGCGCCTGGGTAAGGAAATGGGCTTCTACCAGGATCCATACAGCGATTTTGGTAGGTTAACTTATGAGGCCTGGCGTGCCAGTCGTCTGGTGGTCGACACCGGCATGCATGCACTGGGCTGGACTAGGCAGCAAGCCATTGATTATCTGGCTGACAATACCGCCCTGTCTATGCCAGATGTGGTTAATCAGATTGACCGCTATGTAAGCTGGCCGGGCCAGGCGCTTTCCTACAAAATCGGCGAGCTGAAGATTCTTGAACTGCGCCGTCGCGCCCAGCAGCAACTTGGCGACAAGTTTGATATCCGCGCCTTCCATGATCAGATCCTGCGTACCGGCAGCCTACCGCTGGATTTACTCGAAGAGCTGACCAATGAATGGATAGCTAAACAACGCTAAACACTTCGTCCCACGCGTCAGCGTGGGACTTGCTTTCCTTAGCTCACCATTTGGCGGCCCGCGAGATAATCAGCTAAGTACTCACGCTGTGCTGAGCTAAAGTGCAACCCAAGCTTTGTGCGACGCCACAAAATATCCTCTGTGCTTAACGCCCATTCCTGCTCACACAGATAATCCACCTCTTTTTGATACAAGCCCTGTCCAAAGTGCTGACCTAAATCCATCATACTCTGGCACCCGGCTAAAAGGGCGTTAGTTAAGGTACCGTACTGTTTGGCATAGCGCCCCAGTACCTTTGTATCCAACCAGCTCCACGTGCCGGTTAACTCTTTGATAAGGCTGTCGAGATGCACGAAATCCCCACCCGGCAACGCTGCTGAGGCCGTCCAGGGTCTGCCCATTTCCGGGAAATAAGTCGCCAGTTTGTTAACTGCAGCTTGGGCTAATCGCCGGTAGGTGGTGATCTTGCCGCCAAACACGGTCAACAACGGCGCATCGCTGTCTTCCTCGCTCAGTTCAAAACGATAGTCACGGGTCACTTTGCCAGCAGAATCCTGGTGGTCATCCAATAGTGGCCTGACTCCGGAGAAGCTATGCACTATCTGCCCGGCAGTTAGTTGTACCTTAAAGTAGCTATTCACCACACCCAGCAAATAATCAATCTCACCCTGACTAATGTGTACCTTTTCCGGATCCCCCTGATAGTCCACTTCAGTGGTGCCAATCAGCGAAAATTGCTGTTCATAGGGGATCACAAACACTATCCGCCCATCGGTATGCTGCAATATATAAGCGTAAGATTGGTCATTAACCCGAGGCACAATAATATGGCTGCCCTGCACCAGGCGTATGCTGTTGTGGGTGTGTTCTTTCACCCCATCTTGTAAAAAACGGCCCACCCAGGGCCCTGCGGCATTCACTAGTGTTTTGGCCAAGGCTGCTCTTGTTTGTCCAAATGAATCAGTCAGTTCCACCTGCCAGGCACCATTTTCTCGCCTTGCCGCAGTGCAGCGGGTTCTTGGCAAAATCACGGCTCCATGATTACGTGCCTGCTGGGCGACTAAGCTCACCAGCCTGGCATCATCAACCCAACCATCGGAATATTCGAAACAGGTGTCAATGTCCGCCAATAATGGGCTTTGCTCATCCATTCTGACTCTGGCAGAAGCGGGCAGGCTAACTCTGGTCGCCAGATGGTCATACAAGAACAAGCCAGTGCGAATCATCCAGGCTGGGCGTAAATGGGGCCGGTGCGGCAGGCGAAAACGCAGCGGCCGGATAATATGCGGGGCATTTTTCAGCAGTACCTCTCGCTCGGCTAACGCATGATGCACCAGGCGAAATTCGTATTGTTCAAGATAACGTAAGCCACCATGAATCAGCTTACTGCTGGATGACGAAGTAGCCCAGCCAAGATCCTGCTGTTCACATAACAACACCGACAGGCCTCTCCCGGCCGCATCGGCTGCGATGCCAACGCCATTGATGCCACCACCTACCACTAACAGGTCATATTTATCCACCGGCCATTCCTTTTACATTAAGCCCGGTACAGACCCTCAATGTATCCAGATCAATACCCAGTGACAATCCATCAGGATGCAATTCCAGCCTGACTCGCATATGGTTATGGCAACCGGATTTAAAGGAAACACAATGAGCCGTTACTTGCTTGCCGTAGATCAGGGCACTACCAGTTCCAGAGCTGTATTGGTGGACGCTAAAGGACGCATCATGGATATGGTGCAACGGGATTTTACTCAGCATTATCCAAAGCCAAGCTGGGTAGAACATGACCCCAGAGACTTATGGCATACGGTTTTGGACTGTTGCCGCCAGTTGTTACAGGAAAACCAACTGAAAGCCACAGACATCATTGGCCTGGGTATCACCAATCAACGGGAAACCACGCTGATTTGGGATAAGCACACTGGCGAGCCAATTTATCCAGCCATTGTCTGGCAGGACAGACGCACCGCTGAGTATTGCCAACGCATGGCAGAGTCGGACCCAAAGTTGGAAGAAAAGCTGCAAAAGAAAACCGGATTGCTGCTCGACCCTTACTTCTGCGCCAGCAAAATCCGCTGGATTCTCGACAATGTGCCAGACGCCAGACAAAAAGCCGAACAGGGCCAACTGCTGTTTGGCACCGTGGATTGCTTTCTGCTTTGGAAGCTAACCGACGGCAAAGTGCATGCGACCGATGCCACCAATGCTTCCCGTACCTTGTTATTCGATATTCATCAGCAGCAATGGGATCCGGAGCTACTTAAACTTTTTGGTATTCCACCAAGCTTGCTGCCGCAAGTAGAGGATTCGGCGCATCACTACGGCGAAACAGACCCACAGTGGTTTGGTGGTGCAATTCCTATCCTGGCTATCGCCGGAGATCAGCAGGCCGCTTTAGTAGGTCAGTGCTGTTTCGAAAGTGGCATGGCCAAAAGCACCTATGGCACCGGCTGTTTCTTAATGCTCAATACCGGTGCAGAGGCCCTGCATTCGCAAAATCGCTTACTCACCACCTTAGCTTACCGACTGAACGGCAAGCCCACCTATGCCCTGGAAGGTAGTATTTTTATGGCCGGTGCCACCATTCAATGGCTACGGGATGGCTTACATCTGATTGAACAAGCTGGCGAGTCAGAACAACTGGCCCGCGAAGTGGATATTAATCATGGGGTCTTATTAGTGCCGGCCTTTACCGGCCTGGGCGCGCCTTATTGGGATCCCGATGCCAGGGGGGCTATTCTGGGCCTGACCCGGGATACCGGCATTAAGGAAATTGTCAGCGCTGGCTTGCAATCAGTTTGTTATCAAACCAAAGATCTGCAAAAAGCCATGGAGGCAGACGGTGTGCGCCCTGTGAGCTTGAAAGTAGACGGCGGCATGGTCAAAAACGATTGGCTTATGCAGTTTCTGGCCGATATGTTAGGCGGTGAAGTGCAGCGCAGTAAAATAAACGAAACCACTGTCTTAGGTGTCGCCTACCTGGCTGGGTTACAAGCCGGTATTTATGAATCTTTAGACGATATTTCCGCCCTTTGGCAACAGGATAAAGCCTTTACACCCAGTATGGATAAAAGCAAAAGAGACTCCCTGTACAATCAATGGCAACAAGGCGTTAAACGCATTCAGACCCGTTAATCATCGAATAAACAAAAGGCCTGTAAAACAGGCCTTTTTTAATCAAAAGCGGTAGCTAACTCCCACATCCAAACCACCAACTTTGAGATCATCCATAGGGAGATGCTTCAGCCCCACATTCATACCCCAACCGCTGTCCCAGCGATATTGCCAGCCTGCCTCAAGGTAAAGGCCTACGCCTGAGTCATCAGCTAATTTGGTCTTATCACCACTAATTTCATAGTCAAAATACTGCAACCCCAACTTACCGTAGATGCTGTTGCGCTCACTTAGTGGGAACTTGGCCGTCCCTGCAATCACCAGATTGGAATATTCCAGATCATCGGCGCCAATACCAAAAACCGGCTTGCGGTCGTTGCTGCACTCGAAATTATCCCGGTCAATTTTCTTGCAATCCCAGTTACTCGACTCAGTTCCTCCGACAATACCAGCCTCAACGCCAAATTGCTCAGTCAGACTGTAATGATAGTAAAGGTACAAATGCCCCACCCCATTACCATCTTCTTTTGAGTCTTTAAATTTGGCGCTGCCGCCGCCCATCGCCACGCCTATCGAATGAGGGGACATTTGGCTTTCCGCCAGCACTGGCGCACTCGCCAATAATATCAGTGAATATAAAACAGGTTTTAACATTGGGTGTCTCCTTATGTGTGTGGGAGACAGTGTGCCGCCAAGCCAATAGAAGGTCTGTGAGCGGCCTGTAGCGAAGATGTCAGAGTGCGTGGGAAAGTGTATGCAGATGTAATAGAAGGCTAGGGTTATGTCGGCCTTCTGATTTAACCATTTGTCGCGCTTATTACTTTAACCGATTGGAGAATTGCTCTACCGCATCGACCACTTTGGTTGACCCTTGTAATATTTCCTCAATAACGGCCCTAGCCTGAATTACCAGCTCCTGTACATCTTCAGCCTGCTTTTTACTTTTTTCTATAGTTTGCACGGCGGTATTGGTCATATTCTGATTGTTGGTTACCACACTTACAATCTCTTCGGTAGATCTACTAGTACGTGAAGCCAGTTGCCGCACTTCATCTGCTACCACTGCAAAGCCCCTGCCCTGATCCCCCGCCCTGGCCGCTTCTATGGCAGCATTGAGCGCTAGCAGGTTAGTCTGCTCGGCAATGCTGCTGATAGCTTGGACAATAGTACTTATCTGCTGTGATTGTTTTTCGAGCTCGGTGATGCTGTTTGCCGCATCACTCATTTGCTGGTCAAGTCTTCGCATCACCTCAGCGGTTTGTGCCATTACCTGCATACCACGTTGTGCAGCTGCATCAGTTTCCTGTGAGGTTTCAAAGGCAACATTAGCGGCCTCAGACACGGCAATTTCCCTTTCAATCTGCTCAGTGATCACAGTGGCAAACTTCACTACTTTATAAAATCGCCCCCTAATATCCGAGATAGGATTATAGGATGCTTCCAACCACACATCCCGACCATACTTGTCCAGGCGTTTAAATCTTTCAGCAAAGAACTCTCCGTCTCTGAGCTTGCGCCAGAAGGTTTCATACTCGGGCGATTGATGCACATCTGATGCACAAAACATACGGTGGTGTTTGCCTTTTATCTCTTCCAACTTATAACCCATTGCATTCAGAAACAGCTTATTAGCCGTTATTACATGACCATCCATATCAAACTCAATAGCTGCTGTGGAGCGCTGGAGGGCCTTGATCATATATTCGTAGTGCTGGGATGCTTCTATGGTGCGCGTCAGGTTGTTGGCATAGACGACAAAGTGCTCAAGTTGGTTTTGCTGATTAAAAACAGGGTGAACAATGGCTCTCAGCCAGCAATATTCACCTTTTTTATTAGCAATCTGAATTGCCCCAACCCAATGCTCTTTGGCGCTGATAGCCGACACCATGCGTTTAAAATGGTCAGTTCCTCTGAGATCCTGTGGAACCATGTCCTGGAGGCGCTTTCCCTCTAGTTCCTCTGCCGTGTACCCTAATTCATTCAAAAAGCTATCATTAACAAAAAAGACCTTACCATTAGCATCCAGTGACAAAGACAACATTTCCTCAAACAGCCCATCCCTAACCTGTTTAAGCAGATGTAGTTCGTTACACAATTCTTGGTTTTGTTTTCTCAGTTCACGCCCAAACATTAATGCGGCCCCCTGTGGCTTTCAGCATTTCGCATATAGTACAACTAGTTACAACCTCTATAGATGAAGTAGCTGAATACCTTGTTAAGTTAACAAAAGTTGTCAACTAACATAGATGAAGATAATACGAGACTGCCTGGCTCTAAGATCACTAAGCTGTGTGATTTTGCCCCTGACGCTGGTTCTCTTAGCAAGGTTTATTACTTTATGGACCGTTAGTTTTACTCGTACTGGTTATCAGACCGAACGCAACCAACGTACCTAGATACACTAGCTGAACTAAACCTTGCTTTGGTATCAGTGAAGCATCTGCTATTGGGTCTTAGGGGCTGAAGCAATATCCGCAATTACTGCTATTGGCTTACCGATGGGTTGGTGATTGGAAGGTTTATCCACTCGCTGCGCCAACAAATCCTGCGGCAGAAAAGGCTGTAGCAAAATATCAAATACACTGACATCGGTTTGCCGACAATCCAGCCACAAGTCCATTGAGCCATCGGCCTGATTTAATATCAGCGGCATGGACTTTTCATGAAAGGGCAGCAGTTTGTTATGAAGGCCTAGGGTGATAATAGAGCAAGATAATGCCCGCTCCCCAGTTGCAAAATGCTGCCATTCACGGCATAAGCCTCCCAGCGCCAAGGCCCCGTTGGCAGCAACAAAGTCTGTATAAATTGCATTATCTCCCTTCCCTTGCGTCTCTCCAAAACCTGTTACCGGCACAATACAGCGGGACTGCCGAAAGGCCTTATATCCTGCACTTTTGGGGTCGTTTAACTTGTCGTATCTGGTATTAAAACTGGTGTATTTAGACGGCTTAAAGCCACCTGGGCGATGTTCAAGTAGCAGCCACCAGGTGGCCAGTGCCAAAATGCGTTTCCCCTCCACCTCACGAATAATCCCCACAGGCTCAGTGGCGCGGATAAAGCGGTTAAAGTACCAGGGAATAGGCCGACCATCCGGCAAACACTTAATCTCTGATGTTTGCCTATCCGGGAAAAGCTTAACCCCTAAGGCTTCGCAAAGCCCGACAACAAAAGGGTCATCAGTGATATTAAGTCGTCCGCACATATCGATGTTCTTACCGGCACGTAGAATTGCTTTTGGTCTAACAGACTCAAATAGAATAGGCAGAAAGACGCTACTAAGAATAAAGCGGGTATGGGGCTAAAAAGCCATATTGAGGCCAATGGTTTTGCCACAGCCTTGTCAGGACAGATAAGTAAGAGACGGACAAGATTGCAGGAGCAATCTTGGACATCCGAAGGGTGGCCTGCAGGGCAAAGTACAGGGAAGAGCTTTGCAATCGAACCCGGCACTTAGCCGGGTGAGAGCCTTTGGCACAGCCATAAATAAAAAGCCCCGGTCTGTCGTGCTAATGGATGTATGACAAATGAGGCGGAATGCTCGCCCCCTGGGACTAGGCCTAACTACTGAAGGTTGATCAGATCGCAGATGTTAGAGGCGGACAAGATTGCCCGGAGCCATCTCGGACATCCGAGGGATAGCCAAAGTACAGGGAAGAGCTTTGCAATCGAACCCGGCACTTAGCCGGGTGAGAGTCTCTGGCACAGCCATAAATAAAAAGCCCCGGTCTATGACCGGGGCTTTTTCTTTACTAGGATGGTGCCCAGAGGCGGAATCGAACCACCGACACGGGGATTTTCAATGTCGACGGTTCAAGAACCCTAAGCTACTGTTATTCCTAGCTTTCTTTAGAACCAAAGTTCCTATAAAAAGTCGCTAGTTTTCAAAAATTATGAGTCTTTTGGCCTATTTCTGCGCTTCTAAGACTCAGCTCAATTAGTTTCGATAATGCTGAAAAATTACTTCTTTTTCAAGCTCTTCGCTCTATTGACAGGATGCACATGCGTATATCCCCGCCTGTAGATGCGCTTTGTGGTTGAAAGACTGCTATGACCGCATAGCTCAAAGGCTTCCATCAGGCTATCACAATCGGTAGCGGCGCGGGCTCGTAAGTCTTTTTCCTGAAATCTCTCTTCCAATAATCCTGAACTCAGAGCTTTGTTCATCACTCTATGCCATATACTCCGAAACCCATCAGCACTATATGGTGTTCCACTCCGTGTTGAGAAAAACCACCAATTCAATGGTAAGACATTGCTTTTTCTCTTCACGCTATTCATCTTTTGCAGCTTGCTCACAATGAGTTTCAACTCGGAGGAGGCAGAAAAACAAAGCTTCTTACCAGTCTTTGAAGTGTCTACCCAAAGGCCCTTGTCATCCCACATTCCGCTGTGAAGCCTAAGCATATCTGTCTGTCTAAGAGCCGTAGACAACTTCAAATCTATGTACAGACGCATCCATTCAGGCGCGAAATGTTTAAAAGCCTTGATCTCATTGTCTGTAACCAGTCTATCTCTGGGAATTTCTTTGTGGCGCTTAATATTCTGCACCGGCGTCTCTTCAACAATTCCCCAGCGGATAGCTTCGGTAAAAATTGCGCCCAATAGAGCAACCTCTCGATTGGCTCGAGTAGCTGATTTTTTCCTGGCATCAAGATGCTGATAGATATGGATTGGCTTTACTTCCTTAGGTCGAAAGTCGCCGAAGGAGAGCAGAAGAAACTTAGCACCAGACATATTGGACTTGTGCGTTTCCGGGGCTTTGGTTGGGGACACTTCCTGCATATACCTTGCAATAAGATCCTTCATTAGAGGAGCTTCAAAGTACATCCCCGGAACAGCCCAATATGCCTTTAAGGCTGAATGCAATGTCCTTCCCAGCCGAATGTCTTTCTGCCCAGGTATACGGAGGTAATAGATACCGCCTTTCTTATTGAAATACATCCCTTTCGGAAGGTGAGAGTACTCGGCTGTGTGATGCCTACCCATTATACTTTCCCAATTGCAGACAGCTTGTCATAACTTATAGATAGCTTCGAACGATTCTTGTAGTTTCTTTCAGCGCCGAGATCTTCCTCAATTACCTTTCTTAGCACTTTAGGACGTCCTAGAGCATCAATTGAAAAAGGAATATGCATCAAGAGCAACTGTTCTACTTGTTTCTTTTTTTGCTTTCGCCCTGTCAGTTCAGACATTTCTTCAAATGTTAAAAACATAACTAACTTACCAAATTTAAAAACTCCCAATCAATTTACATGCATTGAATTTATTTTTTGATTACATTTGGAAATAAAAGCCACCGTTTTTTATAAGGCGTGGAATACATATATTATTGCACACAAAATAGAGGTTATTTTCTGTGTGAAACATATACTGATGCACAAAAATGACTAAAAAAGGCAAAAACACCCTAAAAAAACATTAAATGACGTGAAATCCTCCATTTTAAATTCTAAAAAATAGAATGAAATATGGTTATTCATTTCCTCAGCGCTAAATAGCTGTGGTTGAAGGGTTTCTAACTTTGTGGATACTTCATATTCACGAGTTTGACACGTGTCAAACATTGTCATCGATAACTAGCTCTGGACTTACCAATGACTACCCCTTCAAAGCAGACCACACAAGACTTTTACTGGCATAGCACAACACCAGGTATGAAGCGGAAACTTAGCCAGATTGAGGCACAACTGAAGTATTCTGGATGTGACAAAGACTATGACAGAGACATGTACAATCAAGCTTACCTATCCGTGCTTTTGACTTTGAAACAAGAATTTAAAGGTAAACCTCAGTGCAGGATCAATAATTGGGAAAGGTCTAGCTTACTCAATTACTTCGATAGTAAGAACGACAAGACACTTACTGAGCACTACAGAATACTCGTCATAAATTTATTCTTTGATTCTGAATCCACACCAAGAAAAAGAACCACACTTGGTCCAATTATTTTTCGTTGCCATTATTGTGATGGTACTGCAAGCCTAAAAAAGTTTGACGTATTGAACAGAAGATTCGGTAAATATGGCTACATTTGTGACTCAGGCTGTGACGCCAGCGTAAGCTTTCACAAAGGCGACTCAATGCCAATGGGCAGTTTGGCAAATAAGGAACTTCGAATACTAAGAAGTCAATGCATGACTTTATTGAAAGAGATCTCTCGGAAAAATCAGGTTAATGAAAGTGTAATCAATCGGAAGTTGTCAGAGACACTGCACTTAAACTACTTAGATATAAAAATAGCCCGGTTAGCAGAAGAACAGTGCCACACTTTTATACGAGAAATCACTAAGCTAGTGCTTTAAGTAAAATAGAAACCATAGGTAACAAATCACAGTGTTCTTTGAATGTAATTTTAAATAGGCTGTGACAGTGTCACATATTAGAGAATTGGGGGGCTAATTCTAGCCCCCCATCCGCAGGTCGCACTCTAACGGATATTTTCAAAGTAAAAATACCATACCAGATACAGCATTATAAATGTAAATCACTGTATTTAAAGGAATTAAAACCCTTAAAAATATACTCAATCCCATTGAGCAGATCTTTCTTAATTAATAAAATAAATCTGATTTCTAATCAACTTAATTCTATCAATAGAAAATGTGAGGCTGTAAATGGAAAAGTTAGATACTGCAATTATTAGCTTGTTAAAAGGGATGACATATTCGGCCAGATTCATTCCCTGGGTAATGGGTATCGCGCTGATATATCAACTTACTGCCGCCTTCGGAGCATTCGCCCAAGAATGGAGTAAGGAGCACCCGTTACAATCTTATCTGAAGCCCGAGAATGTCCTAATACTGAAGAAGTTCCCGTTTCCTGATGTGTGCATGGATCGCTGGAAATCTTTCCAGGACTCAAAGGAGCGCTGCAACAAGGCCTGGGCACGTCAAGCTGATGAATTAAAGCGTTATGGCATTGATGTTGATCCAGCACAGCTAAGCACGCCTATCTTCTGGGAAATGCGCACAGGCGTCGTTTCCAGCGCTGATGCGGCCACACTTAAAGCTTCTACAACAATGCAGCCCTGGTGGGATGACAAACGTAAAAAAGCCGCTGCTGACGGCGAAATGTTACGCCAGGAGCAATTAACCAGGTTAAAAGCTTTTGAAGCACGAAAAGACCAGGTTGAGGGTAAATAATGGATATAGCCCCCATTTCACTTTTTACCGAACTGGAAGCAATGCTGATAGCCATGACAGACGCCCGTCTTGAGCAAGTCCTGCTGGACTTTTATGGCTACGGTTACGATGTATTTAGACCTCTGTTTGCCTGCTACTTTATAGGCATGGGGGTCGCCTTATATAGAGGGGCTATCGAACTCACAATGAAAGAGTTTATGAGCCATATGTTTACTATCTTCATCGTATTTAGCTTTGGTCTTAATGCCTGGGGATATACTACCTTTATCAAAGGTGGTATTGAGGATGTGTTGTCATCCAGCATTAGCATGATTTCACCTTCCTATACGTCATTCGCTGGGGAACTAGATAAACAGATTTATCAGTTTCTCGGTTTCATCGACAAGCTTAAAGCTGGGGAAGGCTGGTTCTGGCCATATGCACTTTCAGCAATAACTGCATTCTTTGCAGCTGTCTATGCGATCTATTTATTTGGTATGTATATGATGGCCAAGATTGCTGTGGGTATGCTACTAACGATAGGCCCTCTAATATTTCTAAGTCTACTGTCAAAGGCCACGAAACGGTTCTTTGAACAATGGTATGCACAGATTGCTAACTATCTAATCTTGATGATTCTCATGGTGGCATTCATGGGTTTACTTGCCTCTTTGATTGAAGAAGCTCTTTCCCGCATCGATACTACCAAATCCGTATACGAACTGGGCGACGTCTGGCCAACTTTCATTGTTATGGGATTAATGCTTTTTGCCGTAAAGGAACTTAGGAACATGGCGGCAGCGATATCACAAGGTTTTTCCTTACTGGACTCTGGCGGGTTCCAACGACTTACCAACTCTATGCAAAAAGGTGTATCGATAACAGCCAATGCCACTGGCAAGGCTTATCAAGGAGGAAGAGACTTCATGAGCAAATTTCAGCGTCCTTCCGCCACCAATCAGATTGTTAGGAGATGACCGATGAGGCTACAAACAATCTTTGCGACGTTTGTCATTTTCACCTCTAACTCTGTATTGGCTACTGGTATCCCCACCGTTGACGTAGCAAACTTGGTACCTACAATATCAAACACTGTCTCGAATTTGCAGCAACAGCTTCAACAATACGAGCAATACGTTACTCAGGTCAAAGACCTGAAAGCACAGTATGACCAGATAGTCGAACTGAAAAACCAGTTGGAAACGGCTAAAGAAACCTTCGGCTCTATCACCGGCGTCAGGGATATGGCCAAAGTTCTCAATAACCCACTCATCCAAGAGCAGAGAAACAACCTCCCTGAAGAGTGGGCGGCTACAATCGACCTATTCGAAGATGCTAACCAGGCAACGCTTACAGGTGCCTATGACCTGGAGCGAGTCAGCGCTGTGAATCGCATGAGAAAGTATCTGGACAAAGATGATTTATCTGGTGCCATGATGGTTGCTGAAGAGATAGAAAAGCGCACCAAGCTAAGGATCAACCAGATAGCCAATACTGATGCAATTGCCACCACTACCTACCACACCGCAGGCAAACAGATGTCCCAGGTGGATGAGTGGATTGGGCAAGTTGATAAAACTGAAGACCTGAAAGGTAGTATTGACCTAAACAACCGTATGATGGCAGAACTCTTAGTCAACCAGAATCGGTTGCTTCAAATCCAGTCTGCTGGAACAAAACTGGATGTCGCTAAAGATGAAAGTGCGCTGTCTGCAAGGGCTGCCGACCAAGCTCAAGCCAGTGTGAATCTGGCTTGGTAAAAATCCCCCCCTTTGCAATACATTATAGAATAACACAGTAGAAACTCTAGCTAGAATACTGTAAGTTTTTATCTGCCACCAGATAATGAATTACAACCAAAATGCAAAATAAAGACAACCTTCAGCACGCTTCGCTACACGATGAAAACGTTAGAGAAATCCATTCAGAACGTAGAAAGAAAGAGCACCAAGAAACAATGGCGTGCTTTGTTATACAAGGTTCAGATCCTATTGGAAGGAAAATAAATAATATATTTAGCAAAGCAGATGAGTATGTAATTTATGAAGTCGAGAACTGTCAATTACATGAATCCATTAAAGTGTATATTGAGCATGTTGACGAAGCAGAAGATGCCTTAATTATCAGATACAACGATATCAAGCCTGATTTTGATGAATTTATTTCAGTACTATGTAAGTATAGCCTAGACGATTCGTATAAGAAACGAGCCTCTACGGCTATAACTCTAGCACTTGATGGCAAATCAGAAGAAGCAAAAAAAATCTTCACTCGTTTGAAGCAAGATGCGGAGAACGAATATACGGAAAAAGTCAAAGGAAGGCTATCTTATCAAACAGGAGCAATTGCTCTATGTGCTCTAATATCTTTGATATCAATACCTACCTATTTGTTTAGGAACTCAGATTTCGTAGCCACCAACCCTGTTTTGTTTGAAATATTAGTTTTAATCGCACTTTCTTCCATGGGAGGAGTTCTTTCAGTTTCGCTTAATGTAAAGTCATTAACAATAGACAGAGGGCTGAGCTTAAAAACGTACTTTTTTCTAGGTTCAGAAAGAATACTAATATCACTAATTGGAGGGGTTCTTACTTATATATTGATTAAAAGTAACTTAGCTTTTGGGGTTTTATATAACGAAGGAAGTAACTTCTTTGCGGTATTAGCAATTGGCTTTCTGGCCGGATTTAGCGAAACACTTGTTCCTAATACCTTAAGAAATATAGAAAGAGAAAAGAGCAGTTAGCTCATAAGATATAGTGCTATTATCGATAAAATTAACCCTAGAATAAATTAGAGTGTAAATTAATTATCTAGACTTAAATAAGTTTTCCTCGACATTAACTTAATGTATTCCAATTAAAACAGAGAGCAACTCGCCTCGATAAAGGTGCTGGATATTTAACTTAAAGAAAAGGTAACTCTTATGTTGCATTCTAGCAAAATAGCTGGTCGAAAAGCTCGAAAATGTCTCCAAGTAACCTTTACCCCGGGTTTTAATCCAATGGTGATACATCCGCAGACCAACGTTACTTGCGTAACATTTCACAAAAGTATTTTGAACAAGTTCATATAGTGACGTTCTGTAAAAGTTCTACGGTTCGCATATAGGGATGGAGAATGGCTGGACTATTTGGAATATGCTGTGGAAGAACGATGATCAGCACGTTGACTGATTGGAAACTGATTTTTGCGGAAAAAAATTCAGCTCACATATAACCTGACGTGAGAGCCGGAAATAGGACAACTGTCAGCTCAAGTCTGACTAGTAAAAATCATTTTTCCAAGGGAGATATTTCTTCAGCAATCACTAGATTAGAGAAAGCTTTAGTTGCTAAATTTTGTAAGAGATCGTTATCGTTACTGGTATACCGAATACTTGAATGAGAGCTTTTCTTAGTCTTATTCTTGTCTCCATCATACAGAACTTTTACTTTGGGGTGGTCAGAATCCGAACATATTTTATACAGAACGCCAACATTAGATATGCCGAAACCACTTTTTGGATGCACATCAAATGGTCTACCCTTAAATTCTTTAATTGAATCTACTATATTTTGCTCATGCGTTCTATTGAAGTATTCCAGCCAACTAACAGATAGGCTCTCTTCATCTTCTCGCAATTCAAATGCTTGAGGATAAATTCCGTAAGCTCTTCCATCTTCATCCCACATTACAAGCCTTTTTTTTATATAGCGGGAAACATGATGTTCTGAATTTAAATATTGTCCCAAATATTAAACCACTCTTTTGAACGATTATTTTCAAATAATCTTTTTATCCTAAATAGATCTGTAGTCCCCGAACTATTATCAACATCAGTATCAAAACGTTCCGACAAAAACCATCTTATTTTCTTCTTTGGCAAAAATTCCAAAATAAAGCTATCCCGCCTATCATTCTTCATCCAAGAAGCTATTAAATTTCCCTTATTGGAAAGACCGAAACTATAGAGCCTGTCCGGTTTATACATAAAGCACCATTGCAAGAAAGTATCAAATGATGCTTGATTTATAGGTCGCTCTCCTTCCTCCCAATCATCTTCATCATGCAAAAAGTCTAAGCAATCAAATATTTTCTTTCTTATATCTTTATTGAAGTGCATAGAAACCTTGGAAAACATTACTTTAGCATTAGCCTTTGCATCAAACAGTATTTCGGCAATTGCTTCTTTATTTCCTGAAGGAGCCACAGAACTTGAGGAAGTTCTTTGTTCTTTTTCCAAAACATTTTGAAATACAGCCTTAGACTCTTTACTATAATATTGATCAAAATCATAAAAAGAGAAAATCGATAAAAGGGAATCAAAACACTTTTCAGAATCCAACTTATTTTCTGATATTCTAAATAAAGAATTTTCTATTTCATCATCTGAAACATAAGAAATAACATTTGAAGAGCTAGAATGTAAGTTCATTATTTAAATAGGTCCCTAGCCTTATCAGTGATACACAACTCGAATATTTCATTTTTTTTGATTCTGGCATTTTCAGTAAACTCAAATAACTTCTCGTATGATGTCGGAATTTCGAATTTCTTGATGATGTCTAAATCTAGCATTATAGCCAAATGTTCAACTATCGGAGATTCAACTACTGCTGTATTTAAGTTTACAACGCATTCTAAATCTTTTACTGGAAAAGATATATTAACAGCATGACGAATCAGGGGACCTAAACTGTCTGGCGTATTCGGATATACAGAAATATACTTTTCATTCTCAACGATATCATCCTCGATAGGTATATCTATTCTATTTACATATCGTAATCCGATTCGTTCAATATGCTGAAAACCGACAGCCTCAGACCACTTTCCCCAATCTCTTTTGAATCTACCGAAAAATTCATTCCAACCGCAGTAAGGAGCTAACTGGATTAACGTAAATGCTCCCCCCTTAATAACTAACTGTTCTGATAGATCATAAGATTGAAACTTATTAATAGTTCTACCTTCCCTAATTCTCTTACTAACTTTCTCAGTTACAACATCTATTTCTAAAGTTTCTTCAAAGCCTGATTTGTGATGATCATATATTCTAGAAAGTGACTTTACTGCTTTGGCAATTTTTTTTTCGTCAACATCCCCATGAAAGGTAAATTGAAGAATCACCTCAGTTATAGGTGGTTTTTCATACTGAAAGTTTGTCATATTGATTTCAAATTGGAGTTAATTGGCTTGACCATCAGTTGTGGATTCAAAGAAAAATTCCTACTATTGAAAACATGAATTTAAATTTAAAAGACATTTCTATTCCTTAGATATGGTATTTAAGTAAATCCGACAAATATAATACAAAAAACCTTGTAGCGTTAGTAGCACAGCCGCCTGCACTACTTCATTTAAAAATAGGTTTAAAGCCCTTTTACAATCTTCTTTTCTACATTCATCAGACAAGAAGTCTAAGCTTCAGGGAGGTACGCCTCTTTAATCTTACACAATGTCTTCTCGTTGCTCAAAGGCGATTGCCAGATTCGACCTATACCCAAAGCATGTTGGATTAGATTGTTCCTAGTCAAGATAAAGTTTTTCGATAGCTCAAATATCTCGATTTTCCTTTGCATCTTGCCGCAACCTCTCTGTTTCATAAGACTTTCGCAAGATTGGTTCGGTCTTGTCGCCAGCAGAAGCCTTCTCGAATATTTCTACAAAATCATTAAGCCCCTTTGCATCATCTGACTCTACTATATATACAAAGGGATCTTTTTTAACTTTCTTCTGAGCCATAGTGCACCTCACTTTTTGGGGGCGTAACGCCTTCGCCTAGTCAGCGCGTATGTCTTTGGTCATGAAACCTTATCAAGTTAAGAATCGCACACTGCTGCTGTTCAATATAGTCCAGAAGCCTTTCCAGGTACTTGAGTGTGACACCATCACATGAACCTTCCTTTGAGTGCATGCGCTTTGCGATCTGATTGAGATTGCGACCTATACCCAGCAAGTGCATGTTCGCTGCCCTCAACTCGTTGAGCTCTGCACCTGATAAATGTGGAACCTGGTTAAGGTACTCTCTAATCATTCGCAGCAGTAGGCTGCTTTTCTTGTCTAACCCTTCCTGCTTCATCCTGGCCTGAAACGATGTGTATTCGTCATGATTTACTCGAACCCGCAGAACTTTGTCTTTTGGTACGCTGGGGCTTATTCCGTTTTCATCAGCACTCTCTTCCACTGACAGAGCTTGGTGGATTAACTTCCTGACGAAGGCACTGCCAGACTCCGCGTCGCCTGTCTCTCTCACGTGGGCCATTAAACGATCATATACATTATCGTCGATATACACCTTCAACCTTTTGGTCATCTTACATCTCCAGATGTTTGACACGTGTCAAACTCATGTAACCAATTGGGCAGGGGGAGAGGCAAGGCTAGCAAAGTTTCTGCAACGGCGATGGGGCCGTTGTAGCACACTTTGCGTATCCTGCAATCAATCATCCCCCCGCCTACTCCCCCCAACTATATGTCTGCTGGCACCGTCCTGTTGTTTTGATCTCTTATTACTGGTGCAGTAGCAAAAGAGGGATAAAAACGGAGTTTGGATCGTACTATCCAAATGAGTTTGACACGTGTCAAACAAGCCAGGGCTCATTTGAGCTCATGAAAAATACGGGAGGGCTTCAGCCAAACCAGGAATTTATTGCTGTCGTGGCCACTTCAACGACCGTGGTCTTGAATTCATAAAACAAGGTTAGCCAATCGACCTTTAATAGCTCTTCTTTGAACATGTCGACTATTTCCCTCACCGCTGCCCCACCTGGTCCAGCTTCAATGTAGGCCAGCACAATTCCTGTAATTAGCAGATATCTGAGCGCCTGAAAGAACAGATAGGACATAGATCACTCCCTGATAATCGAAGTATTAGAATCTTGCGCACTTAGCGTCGCGAACAGCGATGCATTTGCCGCGTATCGTGCAAAAGCAGATTTTGAACAGTCAGCAGTAGGATTAAGGTCGTGATATTCACAAAACACTTTGTATGGCACTAAGGCAGGACTTATAGTGTTTACCCCAGCAGGCACTCTATAACGCCAATATTTACGCTCCTGCCCCTTCTCAGTTACCGCATGGAAATCAGTTGGCCCTGCTTCTTCAAAAATATGATGTCCTGTAGCAGCTTTAAACGCTTCTTCGTGGCTCGTCGCTTCTACGCTTTCGTATACATCACCTCGACCACCAGAAATTGTCTTTTCGACTAATACAAAAAACACATTCATAACCGTCCCCTTTTATCATCTTTGAGTGGCGTGGAGCGCACAGCGCGCCGCCGCTCGAAGTGATAACTTCTCTCTGCAGGGGCGCTCAGGGGTCAAGTTGCTAAATCGCCCGAAGGGTGAGCGGAGCGAAGGGGCCCCCGTAGGGGTTCCGATTTAGTGGCTTGATGCCTGAGTGAACCTGTGGATTGGGGACTTGCTTAACGAAGTTTACTTGATCTGCCCCCGCCGGCGAGGCGGCCCCGCGGGAGCGCTTATTGTTCCGTGGCAGCCAGCTCGCTGGCTTGCAAACGGACTCGTTTTATCCCCATAATCCACAGGATTTTGGGTTAGTAAAACAAGTACTTAGTTACAGTTACTACCGTAGGTAGGTAATTTTGCAGCTAACTTCACCTTTATTGCTGCTAGTGAGCCAGTAGTTTGCAGATAACTGTGTATAAGTCGTTACTTAGGAGATGACTTCCCGGCATCAAGCGTTTTTTTGGGGCTAGCTTAGGGATTCTGTTTATAAAAATTAGATAGATTTGGGCTTCAGGCACTGGGAAGCCTTCAGGCTTGCTGAATTCTTAGTTTGGTTTTTGTTCTGGTTAGCTGAGTTTGTCTCGAACTATTGTTTTTAAGAAGGCTTTACGTCGATTGACGAGCTCTTTCAGCTTTGCGGGTGTCAGTCTGGCAAGTTCGTCTTGTGGTAGTGATCGTAAAATACCCTGGGCAATCTCATTATCAACTTCATGATAGCCGTGAGTGCTTTCAGCTCTTTTTAACCTGCTTGCCAAACGTTTCTGACTTTTTTCTTCCAGCTTTTGTTTGCGCCGCTTAAATGCCTGATTAATGTGATGGAGCTTAGCTCTATGCTTCAATTCACTGATACTAAGAAGACCTGCTTCGCTGTCTGATACCAGCAACTTTTGAGCGTAGGCTTGTCTTCTGGCTTGCTCTTTTTCGACATAGTGCATGGATATGCCTAGCATTTCGAAGAACAGAGGCTGAACTTCAATGTACTTGGGTATCCAGCAACCAAGATTCTTATCCCAAACCCTTTCAGTGGTCACAAGTCCAGCAGGTTCCAGGAGGTCATTGATCAATCGGGACACTCGTGTAATTGATTTGTTTCCAGCTTTCGACACCGTTGACAGAGCACATGTGTCAGCCAATGTCTCAACGCAGGCCTCTACTTGATGCGTGACAAGATTTAAGTGGTGAAGCATTGCCTGCACTGTGGCGGCAAGAGCTACCTGCCGTTCAGGACGAATATTGCGAGATCTGCTTCCACTAACTTTGAGCAGTTGAAAGCCTGTCCATAGATGAACTGGCTTGCTTTCTGTCCAACTCTGCCATCTTCTGATAACACCAGGTCTGGCTTTATGGTGCTTAGGCGCAGAGAAGTACGGCCTTGGATTTTTTGCTATTCTACTGAATTGATTGACGATCAATGGTTATCGACAACCGGCCATACAAACAACATTCGGAGTCCCAAACCACTTGGTGTGGACAAAGAGAATCCATTAGGCTAAATTTGAACCTAAATCTTTGGCTAAAGATTTTCTCATTGAAGAAGGTGCTGGTAACACTCTCTTCGCAAAGACCGCGTTTATACGCGGTTTTTTTGTTTGTGCGTCCGGGTAAAAGTCGCCTCCGAAGTTCGGAGCGAAATTTTGTAGGAAAATAATAGGATTCTAGGAAAGAAAAAGCCCCAGACATTGTCTGAGGCTAGGAATGGTGGTGCCCAGAGGCGGAATCGAACCACCGACACGGGGATTTTCAATCCCCTGCTCTACCGACTGAGCTATCTGGGCAAATTCGGTTGACTGACTGACCTTTCTGGCCGTGCCGTCGTGGGTGCGTATTAAACGGATTCCGGCATATTAAGTCAACTCCTTTTTTGCACTTTTATTGCGTTTCTTACTCAAGTGGATAGAAATCAATCAAAGCGCTGAGTTTATGCTCGTTATCGCGTTTTATGCCCCGTCTCCATAGTTATTTAGGCGCTGGGTGGCACATACCCCTCAATTTCCACATCCTTGCCTTCAAACAGAAACTGCACCATCTGCTCTTCCAGAAAGCGGCGGTCGTCGGCGTTCATCATATTGAGCTTCTTCTCATTTATCAGCATGGTCTGCTTTTTCTGCCAAAGCGCCCAGGCTTCTTTGCAAATATTGTCAAAGATGCGCTTGCCCAGATCCCCGGGATAGAGCTGAAAATCCAGACCATCGGCATCTTTCTTCAGGTACTGACAATAAACCGTGCGACTCATACTATTCTCTCTCGCGGCGCGGCACCGGGCCGCATAGTTACTTATTTTTTTGCAGTGTACTAAAAAGCGCTTTGGTTGGCGCGGCCAATCCTACATTGGCAGGATTATCCAGGTTATACCAAAGCAATGGCTGCTCTTGTACCACTTGCGCCCGTGGCTCGCTTGTCAGTTCCAGCAGCATGGGACGAATATCCAGATGAAAATGACTGAAGGTATGACGAAAGCCCGGCATTTCCGTCAAGCGGAAATCGGTAAGGCCTAGCTCCCTGGCTTTTTCAGCAATCTGGCTGTCGTGCTCCACTTCGAAAAAGCCCCATAAACCACCCCATAAACCTGCAGGCGGGCGCTTATATATCAGCACCTGCTCCTGCCATTTGGGCAGCAACATAATAGTTTTACGCTCAGGAATGGCCTTTTTGGCTTTCTTACCGGGGAAATCCGTAGGTTTGCCCAGGGCTTTAGCGGCACAATCAGCCGCTACCGGACATTCGCCACATTTGGGCTTACTGCGGGTACATAAGGTGGCGCCCATATCCATCATGGCCTGGGTGTAATCACCGGTTCTGCTGGCGGGAGTAAGCTGCTCGGCCAACTCCCACAGCTGATTTTCGACTTTTTTCTCACCCGGCCAGCCGCTGATGGCAGCGTAACGTCCCAGTACCCGCTTAACGTTACCGTCCAAAATCGCATGGCTCTGCCCGCAGGCCAGCGACAAAATAGCCGCCGCCGTGGAGCGACCAATACCCGGCAGCGCCATCATGGCCGCTAAAGAAGCAGGAAACTGTCCTTGATGCTGGTCCCTCACCTGCTGGGCGGCCTTTTGCAGATTCCGTGCCCTGGCGTAATAGCCAAGGCCGGTCCAGTGGTGCAGCACTTCATCCTGGGGAGCATCCGCCAGGCTTTGTACATCGGGGAAGCGCGCCATAAAACGCTGGTAAAAAGGGATCACGGTAGTGACCTGGGTTTGCTGCAACATAATTTCTGACACCCATACCGAGTAAGGTGTCTTGTTCTGCTGCCAGGGCAGATCTTTACGGCCATAGATATCAAACCAGGCCAGAATTTTTTCGGCAAATTGCGTAGGGGTAGAAGACAAGCAAAGATCCTGAGTGCTGCTCAATTCGTTCAAGCTGCTATGATAGCAAGCAAATCACACCAGACCTCAAGCCCATGATGCATTCTTTTCCCGTTGTTTTCTTTCCCGGTACCCAATGCGATGAAAGGTTGTGGCTGCCTTTATGGCGTGAAATGAATATCCATGAACGCCGCTACGTGCCCCTGCAGTGGGCCGAGACCCTGGAACAAATGGATGGCTTGAGCCAACATGCGGTGGGTGAGGATAAGGTGCATCTGGTGGCATTTTCCATGGGTGGTTATCTGGCCTGCCGCTTTGCCCTGACGCATCCACAACAGGTCGCGTCTTTGACCTTGATTGGCTTTTGTTCGGCGGGGCTGGACAGCAGCGAACTTAAACAGCGCCAGCTAATTATCAACGCCTTACACAGGGGCCAGTTTCGCCCTATGTCAAACGAACGGCTAAGCATGATGGTACATTCGCACAGCCCTAACCGTCAGATGGCAGAGCAAACCATCAGGGAGATGGAGCAGGACTTAGGCGGTGCGGTGCTGAAGTATCATTTGATGGCGGCATCAGACCGGCCGGATCTCACTCCGGCACTGGCCAAAGCGCCTTTTCCCATACATATCATTGCCGCCGAGCAAGACCAAGTTGCACAGCTAAGTAAAATGCAGGCCATGCACAAGGGCATCCCTCATGCCAGCCTGAAAGTATTTGCTGATGCCGGTCATATGCTGCCTTTGGAACAGCCCCAATTGCTGGCCGCAGAACTTGCTGAGTATCTAGGCTAATACGTGGATATTGCTTAACCAACAAGGCATAATACGCGCCCTTTTTCAGCCAGGCGGCACGCCATTCACAGCAGAGATAAACAGTATGAGTGACCAGCAAAACCCACAACCCGAAAAAGAAGGGGTTTATCTTCGCCAAATTCGCAGCTTCGTTAAACGCGAAGGGCGCCTGACCAAAGGCCAGGCCCGCGCTATCGAGGCGAACTGGCCAAGCATGGGCCTAAGTGTTGATAATGGCATGCTGGACTTTAGCCAAGTATTTGGCCGCCAGGCACCGGTGGTACTGGAAATTGGTTTTGGTATGGGTAAATCGCTGGTAGAAATGGCCGCGGCCGAGCCGGATAAAGATTTTATCGGTATTGAAGTACATCGCCCAGGTATTGGTGCTTGTCTGGCAGATGCTGAAGCCGCCGGTATCAAGAATCTGCGCGTGTTTGAACATGATGCGGTGGAAGTACTGGCACAGTGTATTCCGGATGCCAGCCTGGCCCGTATGCAATTGTATTTCCCTGACCCTTGGCATAAATCTCGTCACCACAAGCGCCGTATCGTACAGCCAGAATTTGCCCAGAAGGTTCGCCAGAAACTGGCCATCGGCGGGGTATGGCATATGGCTACCGATTGGGAAAACTACGCCGAGCATATGCTCGAGGTTATGAGCCAGGCCGAAGGCTATAAGAACCAGTCTGCCAGCCAGGATTACGTGCCAAGACCGGATTTTCGCCCTTTGACCAAATTTGAACAACGCGGCCACCGTCTGGGGCATGGAGTATGGGATTTGATGTTTGAGAGGATCGCCTGATGCTTAGCGCCCCCAGTCAGTTATTGATAAGAAATGCCGAGCGTTTTGCCCAGGGCCGCTGGCTGCTGGTAAATCCTGAAGACGCGCAAGTATTCCGCGAACTGGGCCAAGGAACCTTGTTTGGCTTCCACCAGTATTTCGATATTTACCAGCAAGCTTGTCAAAGTACGGGTGAACAACAGCACCATTTTGGCCCGGATTATCCTTGCGAAGCTAAGTTTGATGGCATTGTGATTTACATGCCAAAAGCCAAAGAGCAGGCGCAGATGCTGATTGCTAACCTGGCCCACTGCCTGGTACCTGGCGGTCAGATGCTGCTGGTAGGTGACAACAAAGGCGGAGTAAAAAGCGCACCTAAGCTTCTGGCGGATTACGCTGAGCACTGCAACAAACTCGACTCTGCCCGTCACTGCGCTTTGTTTGGTGCGATTCTGGATAAGCCCGCTAAGGCATTCAGCCTTAAGCAGTGGCTGAAAAAGACCGAGCTGATGGTCGCAAACCAAAGCTTAACCATCAGCTTTCTGCCCGGCGTATTTAGTCAGGGCAGCCTGGATCCGGCCACTCGATTATTGTTGGAACAGGTCACTAAGGTGCCTGGCGGTCAGGTGCTCGACTTTGGCTGCGGCGCCGGTGTTATTGGCTGTTACTTGGGTAAACTAAATTCAGACACTAAAGTGGTGATGTCTGATGTTAGTGCCTTGGCGCTTTACTGTGCCAAGCTAAGTGCCGAGGACAACGGTATTCAGGCAGAGGTTGTCGCCAGCCATGGCTTAAACGAATTGAAAAGGCCATTTTCGGCTGTCTACACCAACCCGCCTTTTCACACCGGCCTGCAAACCGATTACCAGGTCAGCGAAGACTTTATCCGGCAGGTTCCGGCCAAAATGAGCCCTAATGCCCGTTTATATATGGTAGCGAACAGCTTCCTGAAGTATCCGCCGCTGCTGGAAAAGAGCTTCGGCAAGGTACAGTGGCTGGCTGACACGCCTAAATTCCGGGTATACGGCTGCCAGCGCTAGTGTTTTGTTGCCGCACCGAGTTGGTGCGGCTTTGCCCTACTACCGCACAATTCCCCCCTTTCACCAGATTTTCATCCCTCATTAATCAAATTGTCATAGCCCTTGGCTAGGCTGCAGGCCTTTGATTGTCTGGCAGTTTGCCAAATTGTATGGATGCTGAGCGGAGCTTGGCATTGAACTTGATTGCAGTGAAAGCGGCAAGACACTGGTCCTGTCGTTTCTTGGAGGAAATCCATATGTCAGATGCACTTCTTGTCCCTTTCAGGTTTGGTCGAAGCGCCACCGTCAAGGCTATTGAGCACAGCATATGCGAACTGGAGTTGAGGGTGAGCCTTTGCACAGAGCTGATTCGCGAAGAGCCGGAGTTTCGCTATTTTCATGAGCTGGAAAGGGACGCCCTGTTGCAACAGATCAATGAGCAGCGTTTTCGGTTATCCAAGCTAAAGTGGCCAACACTTAGCATATCCGCCTGATGTAACGCAGTTTCCAGGGAAGCTTAGCTCAGGGACAGAGCCGCTTGCGTTATCCGCTGCAAAACCTCTTTATTTCGGGTATTTCTTGCTTGGAATTATGGCTGCAGGCCTTGCCGTTTGGCGACTTTGTCTATACTCCTATCTGAGTCTGTTCAGTTACCATGGCAGGTATTGTACGCACAGGATGTTTTCTGCCAGTTCGGGCTGACATGGGCAAGGTGCAGTTTTATCCAACCGGACGATGGAGATACCATGGCACGAACCCTCGCAATGATCCTCGCTGGCGGTGCCGGCACACGCTTATTCCCTTTAACTCAGAGCCGTACTAAGCCTGCCGTACCTTTTGCCGGAGGACTGAGGTTAGTGGATCTGGTTTTAAACAATTTTGTGAATTCCGATCTGCTGAAAATTTACCTGCTGACCCAGTTCAAATCCCAATCCCTGAATATTCATTTACGCCAGGCTTGGTATTTGTCCGGTTTGACCGGCAACTTTATTGACGCCATTCCTGCACAAATGCGCATGGGTAAGCGCTGGTACGAAGGCACAGCTGACGCCATATATCAGAATATTCGCCTTATTGAGCAGCATGATCCTGACAATGTGTGCATTTTTGGCAGTGATCACATTTACAAAATGAATGTACGGCAGATGGTACGTTATCACGAGAAAAGCGGTGCAGCCCTGACAGTATGCGCAACCCGTGTGCCGATTAGCGAAGCACATCGGTTCGGGGTAATAGAAGTAGATGAAAACTTCCGTATGACCGGCTTTGAAGAGAAACCTGCCCACCCTAAGCCCCTGCCCGGCAACCCTAATATGGCGCTGGTCTCTATGGGCAACTACGTATTTGACGCACAGGTACTCTACAAGAGCCTGTATGCCGATGCTGAAGATAAACTGTCCAGCCATGACTTTGGCCATGACATTATTCCCAAGCTTTACAAGGATAAGCAAGTTCAAGTTTATGATTTCACCCAGAACACCATTCCAGGGGAAATCCATAACCATTACTGGCGTGACGTCGGCACTTTGTATTCATTCTGGGAAGCCCATATGGACTTACTGGCCTGTGAGCCACAATTTGAACTGAATAATGAAAAGTGGCCGCTGCGTAGTTTTCACCCGCCAGTACCCTCAGCACGCATCCTGGCGGATGAAGGCGGGCATCACTCCACCATACTCAATTCATTGATTTCATCAGGTTGCAAGATTGTCGGTTCCAGAGTGGAGCGTTCGGTACTGGGTTTTAATGTGCATCTTGGGGCTGGTTCAAGGCTGCATGAATGCGTTATCCTCGGCAAAGCGCATATAGGCGCCGGCAGCTACCTGAATCGTGTCATTGCCGACAAAGGAGTGTGTGTTGCGCCCGGCACCGAAGTTGGCGTCAATCCCTTGCAAGATAAGGCCCGAGGCCTCACTGTTACCGAGGAGGGATTGACCGTCATAGCCAAAGGCATGAAGGTTGGATTTGAATGAAAATACTCTTTGTCGTCTCTGAAGTAGAAGATTTGGCGAAAACCGGTGGTTTAGCAGACGTTGCGAAGTCGTTACCTATAGCGTTGAAGGCGCTTGGGCATGACGTGCGTATCGTCAAACCTTACTACAAACAACTGGCCGACAAGTTTAAGCTACCCAATCTCACCGACGAGCAGTATCTTCAGGCTGGTGACAAAGAATACCGTTTTAATATCAAACGTTTGGAGCTGGAAACCGTACCGGTTTACTGCATTGATTACCCAGAGTATTTTCATCGTGCAGGGTTATATTCTGATGGTTATGAAGCCTTTGGTGATAACGCCGAGCGTTTTGCCTTCTTCTCCAAAGCGGCACTGCAAGCGGCGGAGGCCATAGATTTCCAACCTGATGTGGTGCACTGCAATGACTGGCATACGGCACTCTGCCCCTATTTTATCAAGCGTGACCAAAGTGGCTTTTTTGCCTGTACCCGCACCCTACTCACCATTCACAATGGTGCTTATCAGGGTGTACACCGCTTTGCAGATATCAGCTTTTTACGCCCGCATGGCGAGCTGGCCGCGCAAATCGACAGTCACGGCAATCTGAACTTCCTGAAAGCCGGTATTCAGTTTGCCGACAAGATCAATGCAGTCAGCCCCAACTATGCCAGGGAGTTGCTAACGCCGCTGGGGTCGCACAGCCTCTACCATGAGTTTCAGCACCGGGCCAATGATGTCAGCGGTATACTCAACGGCTGTGATTACCAGCAGTGGGATCCGGCAACAGACCCGCATTTACCGGCCAATTACACCGGCGAATCACTACCGGGTAAGGGCCTCTGCAAACAAGCGCTGCAAAAAGAAGTCGGGTTACCGGACAAACCTAATGTGCCACTTATCGGCATGCTGTGTCGGCTGACAGAGCAAAAGGGCTTTGGCTATTTGCTACCAGTACTGAACCAGTTATTGCAACACAATGTACAAGTTTTAGTTATCGGCACCGGTGACCCGGTGATCAGTGATGTGCTGCAATTTAATGCAGCCCAGTTCCCAGACAAGTTAGTTTTTCGCAATGACTTCAGCACCCGTATGGCGCACCTGTTGGAAGCAGGCAGCGACTTCTTTCTGATGCCGTCGTTATTTGAACCTTGCGGGCTAAACCAGATGTACAGCCTCGCCTATGGCACTATTCCAATAGTGCGCGCCGTAGGCGGGCTGCGCGACACCGTATTGGATCTGCAGACCCTGCCCGAGCAGGCAACCGGTTTTATGTTTGAGGCGCCTGACAGCTCCGCCCTGCTTAACTGCGTCAGGCGCGCCATGCTGTTTTACTATGAATACCCGGAACACTTCACGCAGATGCAAAAACGCGCCATGCGCCAGAAATTTACTTGGTATGACGCTGCGTTGAATTATCAGGCGCTATATCAACATTGTCAGCCAATGGATAATTAATCCTATGCGTTATGTGCAAGCACTTTTATGCGCAGCAGGGTTTATATGTTCTACGGTGCAGGCGCTGCCCGAACAGTGCCTGCAAGACCCGGCCCGCACGCAGCCCTGTCCGCATTTAATCTACAAACAAGTAAACACGGCAGATGCGCAAGCTAAGGCAGCCAAACAGCTTATTTGTGTCTGCCTGAGTGATTTTGCCGATTTGCAGTTGCCTGCCGCCACAGACGCCCAGCAAATCAGTAAGAAAATACGATTAAAAAGCCTCGCGGCACAGTTAAACATCAGTGAGCAGGCGCTGCTGCAGGCTATTCGTTATTAATGCGACAGCGTTTTGTAAAGCTACCTAAATACACAGATTGCACGCCAGCAAGTAACACCGGCAGCAACCATAAGTCATCCCCATCCAGCCAATAAAGCGCGTTCTGCGCAAACTGCTCAGCAAGCTCTATACCCTTAGGTTTATCACAAACTATCAGGTAACTGGCCTCCTGATGGCTAAGATCGGGACTGGCCCCAGATAAAGGCGAAAACCTGATATTTTGCTGCATCAGACAATCAGCCAACTGCTGCTGACGCAGCTTATTCTGCGAGGCTGTTTGAATCTGCCCGAGCGGATTACAGGCGGTCAAAATACAAGCTTGCGATGCCAAAGCTGGTGGTGCGTCAAGCAGAAACACCGTTTGCTGATAAGCCGTCCATAGCTCTTTGATACCAAAAGGCTTTGAATTAATGCACATCTTTTCGAATTGACCCTTTAAAAATTTTCCTTTTTCAAAAGATTGTATCAATATGGTGATAAGCTTGATCGAGAAACAATAACTACAAGTCAGGACTGAACCGGAAGCGCATGGCTGAACAAAAGCGGGTCCTATCCATAAAAAGTCTGTTTATCTGGGTAGTAATGTCAATTACCACGGCAGCACTTATCCTGGCATCCAGCATTTCCCTGTACGTACAAATCAGTAATTACAAAGAAGAAATGATTAACGAAGTGGAAACTTTCGCGGAGTTAATCAGCACCAATGCTGCCAGCGGTATTGTATTTAATGACAACGTCACCGAAGAGCAGAATTTACAGGCCTTGTCTGCGGCCGCTTTTATCAACAACGTACACATTTACAAGCTGAATCCGGCCAACGAACTGGAGTTTTTTGCCAGCTATAACAAAACTGGCCAAGCGCCGGTAAGGGCCATGTTCGGACGCACCGAAGAGCTCGCCACAC
Organism: Bowmanella yangjiangensis; assembly: GCF_018531185.1. Lineage (NCBI taxonomy): Bacteria > Pseudomonadati > Pseudomonadota > Gammaproteobacteria > Alteromonadales > Alteromonadaceae > Bowmanella > Bowmanella yangjiangensis. The sequence goes on along the minus strand of NZ_JAHDJU010000005.1, from coordinate 32,225 downwards.
CAACGTTTGGTGCAGATGCACTCGAATATATGATGCCAGTGAACCTGGAAGGTGATCGGGTTGGCTATACCTACATCCGAGCATCCATTGATGCCCTCAATAAGCTGACCTTAAACACTATACTGATCACGCTGACGGTTTTGCTGTTAGCCTTGGTGCTCAGCTTCTTGCTGACTCTGCGTTTGCAACGTTCCGTAACCCATCCCATCGAAGAATTGGTCTATCTGGTGCAGCAGATTGCGCATCAGAAGGAATACTCCAGTCGGGCCAAGGCATCCAGCCTCAAAGAGCTGGATATTTTAGGTAGCGCATTCAATGACATGCTTGCCACTATTCAGCAGCACATCCAACGACAGGAACTTGCCGAAGAAGAATATCGCCGATTGAATCTGAGTCTGGAAGAGAAAGTAGGACAGCGCACTACTGCTTTAAAAGAAGCCAACAAAGAGCTTATCCAAACCCTTGAGAAACTACACCAGTTTCAACGTCAGATCGTGCAGAATGAGAAGATGGCCTCCCTTGGCGACATGGTTGCCGGTGTAGCCCACGAGGTAAATACGCCCATAGGTTTAGGTGTAACAGCCTCAACCATGATGCTGGACAGACTCACTCAACTGCAAAAAGACTTCGAAGACAAAAATCTGAAAGCCAGCGCCTTGGCCAAATTTCTTAAGGAAGGCGAAGAGAACCTTAATATTATCTACCGCAACCTGAATCGGGCCGCTGAGCTGATTTCCAGTTTTAAACAGGTTGCTGTCGATCAAACCAGCGAGACAGCCAGAGTATTCGCCTTCAGACAACTGATGGACGAAATTTTGCTGTCCATGCGGCCAAAGCTTAAAAAGCTCCCCCACGAAATCCAGTTGCACTGCGACCCTAACCTGACCATAGAAAGCAAAGCCGGTCCCATTAACCAAATAATGATTAACCTGATCATGAACTCTGTGATTCATGGTTTCGAGTTTATGGAAAAAGGTCAAATCGACATCTGGGTGGAAATGCAGGGCAATAACAAGCTCTGCATCAGGTATGTAGATAACGGCAAAGGTATTCCGGAACATCTGTGTAAACGAATTTTTGACCCCTTTGTGACAACTAAACGTGGCCAAGGTGGCAGTGGGTTGGGTATGCACTTGGTATATAACCTGGTCACTCAGGCACTAAACGGCTCTATCACTGTGACCAGCGAAGAGGGGCATGGTGTGGAGTTTCAGATTCTGTTCCCAGTGCGGAAACTGGAACACTCGGATATAGCTAAGAGTTCATGATGCGAAAAGGATCATCGCTCATCATTGCTGTTTTAATGGTCATGTCGTTACTTTCGACAGGACAGGTTTGGTCACAGGGCTTTAGCTCAGAGCAACTGCGCGCACCATTTTTATTGCACATTGCTAACTTCACTCAATTTATTGATGAGGGCAGCCAGCAGCCGGTGAACTTCTGTTTCCTGGAGGGCAATAACTTTGCTCATGCCAAGGTATTTAAAGGCTCCCCGAACCAACAAGTGAAACAAAGAGCGATTAAACTTATCGAGCTACAAGACGCGGAGCAACTCAGTCAGCAAAGTTGCCAGATCTTGTTTGTCAGTCAGGATAAAGAAGACGATAAGCTCTTCTCCTTATTGGCCGAAATTAATCGCCACACCGTATCCATAGGCGAATCACTAAACTTCATTCGCAACGGCGGCATGATGGCAATAGTGCCATTGCAGTCCAAAATGAAGATATTTTTTAACCAGGAGGTTTATCAGCAAACCGACCTAAAGTTCAGCTCTGCACTGCTTAAGCGAGTGAACTTCCGCTAATCATTTCGGTCGGATGGGCTAAGTGGCTGACAGAATCAGTCAAGCGCGCGATTCTATTGGTTCAGGACACTTATGAGAATGACCATTATCTGGTAAACTTACAAAAATCTAACAAAGCGTGGAACTTTAAAAGATGCAAACCCCAAATATTCTCATTGTTGAAGATGAGGTTGTTACCAGAACAACGCTAAAAAGCCTGTTTGAAGCAGAAGGCTATGAGGTTTATGAAGCCGAAAACGGTGAAGAGATGCACAACATCTTTGCCGAGCATACCATTAATCTGGTCATTATGGATATCAACCTACCTGGCAAGAATGGCCTGATTCTGGCGCGTGAAGTGCGCGACCGCAAAAATGTTGGATTGATTTTCCTGACCGGCCGTGACAACGATGTTGACCGTATTCTGGGTCTGGAAATCGGTGCAGATGACTATCTGACCAAACCATTCAACCCTCGCGAGCTGACCATTCGTGCCAGAAACCTGTTGGCCAGAACCCTGAACAGCAACGAAGACGACGACCTGCCTAGCAAGGTCTCGTTCAACGGTTGGACCTTGGATGGTGACAGTCGCAGCCTGATTTCACCCAGCGCGCAGGAATTCCGTCTGCCTCGCAGTGAATTCCGTGCCTTACACCTGTTCCTGCGTCACCCAGGTAAGATTCTGACCCGCGAACAGTTGATTATGGAAATGACAGGTCGTGAATTGCGTCCGAATGACAGAACAGTAGACGTGACTATCCGTCGTATCCGTAAGCACTTTGAATCAGAGCCTAGCGCCGAAGAGTTGATTGTGACTGTGCACGGTGAAGGCTATCGCTTCTGTGGCGCAGTAGACGCCTAAGCAGCAATAAAAGCGAGGAGATGGCCAACAGGCAACTCCTCGCTTTTTTATTATCCTGTTAGTCGCCCGCGACCTGCATAGGACTGAGTAGTACAGAGCCGGTTTGCACCGCTCCGCGTTTCTCCGTATCCGCCCCAATAGCCTGAATGCCCATCAGCATCTCTTTCAGATTTCCGGCAATGGTTACTTCATGAACCGGATATTGGATTTGTCCGTTTTCAACCCAAAAGCCCGCCGCGCCGCGTGAATAGTCACCATTGACGATATTAACACCCTGCCCCATTAATTCGGTAACCAGCAACCCGGTACCCATCTGCGCCAGTAACTGCTCAAAATCCTGCCCAGATGACTTCACCAACCAATTGTGAATGCCCCCGGCGTGACCGTTGGACGGCATGGCCAGTTTTCGGCCCGAATAGCTGGTTAACAGGTAGTGCTGCAATACCCCCTGGTCGATAATATCCATGTCCTTGGTGCGCACGCCTTCATGATCAAAGCTTGAGCTCGCCAGGCCTTTCAGAATATGAGGGCGCTCTTCGATTCGCACCCAGTCCGGCATCACTTGCTTACCTAAATGGTCGAGTAAGAATGAAGACTTACGATACAAACTGCCCCCGCTGATAGCAGAGACCAGATGGCCGAATAAGCTGGAGGCAATTTCTCGATGAAAAAGTACCGGCACTTTACTGGTTTTCAGCTTGTGCGCGCCCAAGCGTGCAACTGTGGCTTGCGCAGCTTCAATACCTATTTGTTCGGGTGTATGTAATAAGCCGGCTTCACGATTAACGGTATAAGCGTAATCACGCTGCATATCACCGTCTTTTTCTGCTATCACTACACAGCTCAGGCTGTAACGACTGCTTGGGTAGCCTGCATTAATGCCATGGGTGTTACCATACACTTTGACGCCCATATTGGCGTTGTAGGAGGCTCCATCTGAGTTTTTTATCCGCTCGTCATGGGCAAAAGCGGCTTGCTCAGCCCGTATTGCCATCGCAATACCAGCTTCGGCATCCAGTTCAACCGGATGGTACAAGTCCAAGTCCGGGAACTCGGTAGCAATAAGATCAGCATCGGCCAAACCAGCGCAAGGATCTTCACTGGTGTAACGCGCTATCTCTATGGCCTTTTCCACTGTCAGCTTGAGCGCTGCAGGGCTCAAGTCGGCCGTGGAAGCACTGCCTTTGCGTTGTCCGACATAGACGCTAATCCCCAGTCCGCCGTCATTAGTAAACTCCAGAGTTTCAACTTGCTGCATGCGAGACGATACGGCAATACCCTGTACTTTACTCATACTGGCTTCGGCCTGGCTGGCCCCCAGCTTTTTGGCCAGGGTCAGGACATCATCAACAACGGTCTGAATTTCAGCAAGGCTTTGTTGTGCATTCATGGGAATTAGGTTTTCCAGCGGGCAAAAGGTTACAATTGGATAGCTAGTTTACCACTAAAGACATCAAGATGACCGAATACGACGATCAGGAATTTGAAGGAAAAAGCAAAACCCAGCTTAAGAATGAGATGCAGGACCTGCAGCAACTGGGTTTAAAACTGGTTGGCCTGGGCCCGGCTGCGTTAGCCAAAGTCCCGTTAGACCAGGAACTGAGCGATGCCATCAATCTGGCTAAACGCATCGACAAGAAAAAAGAGGGCTATCGCCGTCAATTGCAATTTATCGGCAAGTTAATGCGTACCCGTGACGTAGAGCCCATTCAGCAAGCTCTTGATTTGCTGGAAAACAAACATCAACAAGCTACTGCACAGTTTCATAAACTGGAAAGGCTGCGCGACGATATCGTTGCCAATGGCGACAGCGCCATCAACCACGCTATGGAGCTGTATCCAACTCTGGAAAGGCAAAAGCTGCGTCAATTAAGCCGTCAGGCGCAAAAAGAAGCGCAACAAAATAAACCACCGAAATCTTCCCGTGAGATATTTCAATATTTACGACAAATATCAGAGCAGTAGGTCAGCGCAAGCATCGCTGAGTCTAAGTAATACGAAGAGGGCGGCCATTGCCGCCCTTTTTTATGCCGTACCGCCGACGGTAAGCTCATCAACTTTAAGGGTTGGCTGACCAACCCCCACCGGCACGCTCTGGCCGTCTTTACCGCACACGCCAACACCGCGATCGAGACTCATATCATTGCCTATCATCGAGACTTTCTGCATCACCTGAGGGCCGTTACCAATAAGGGTAGCGCCTTTTACCGGGGTGGTAATTTTGCCATTCTCAATCAAGTACGCCTCAGAGGTGGAGAAAACAAACTTACCAGAGGTGATATCGACCTGACCACCACCAAAGTTAGGGGCATAAATGCCTTTTTTAATGGTGCTGATAATTTCCTCCGGCTCGTATTCACCACCCAGCATGTAGGTGTTGGTCATTCTTGGCATAGGCAGATGCGCATAAGACTCGCGGCGACCATTACCTGTTACTGGCACGCCCATCAGACGCGCATTCAGCTTATCCTGCATATAACCTTTAAGGATGCCGTCTTCGATTAACACGTTATACTGACTCGGATTGCCTTCATCGTCGATGCTAAGCGAGCCACGGCGCTCAGCCATGGTGCCGTCGTCCACCACAGTAACCCCTTTGGCAGCGACTTGCTGACCAATACGGCCACTAAAGGTAGAAGAGCCCTTACGGTTAAAATCGCCTTCCAGGCCATGACCAACGGCTTCATGCAGAAGTACCCCAGGCCAGCCACTGCCAAGCACAACCGGCATCAGACCGGCTGGGGCATCAACAGCCTGCATATTCACCCTGGCCATATGCAAAGCTTCGTCAGCAAGTTGCTGGTAACGGGGAATGCCCTGCTCCAGTTCCAGGAATCTGGCGTAAGCATAACGCCCGCCCATACCCGCACTACCGCGTTCCCGGCGGCCATTCTTTTCGATTAATACTGAGCAGTTCAGTCTAACTAAGGGGCGAATATCGGTATTTAGCGTGCCATCGGTAGCCGCCACCAGTACTTCTTCATATACACCACTGATGCTCACTACCACCTGACTAATGTCAGGCTCCTGCTGGCGTACATAGGCATCCATGCTTTTCAGCAAGTTGATTTTATCCTGATCAGACAGGTCTAGAATGGGATTGCGTCCTTCATACAGCGCCTTCTGGGACTGGGCGGCAGAGAATGCTTTTACCTGATGATTGCCACCTTGCCTGGTAATGCTGCGGGCTGCCTGACAAGCCTGATGCAATGCTTGTCTGGAAATTTCATCTGAATAGGCAAAACCGGTTTTCTCGCCGCTCACGGCCCGAACACCCACACCACGCTCAATGTTGTAGCTGCCTTCTTTAATAATGCCGTCTTCCAGCACCCAGCTCTCATGCTGGCTAGATTGAAAATACAGGTCAGCAAAATCATTATCGTGCTGGTATATCAGGCCCAAGGCCTCTTGCAGATCAGCTTGTGTCAGCTCAGATGCTGACAGTAGATTCTGCTCAACTATTGAATTCAATCAGTTTGCTCCTGAATTGGTTATGCTGCCCAACTGGCATATTCCTACGTATCTCGCGCATTTGGTCAAAATCAACCCGGGCCTGCACCAACCCCGGGCCCTTGGCCAGGCTGGTCAACACGTCCCCCCAGGGAGAGATAACCGTGGAATGACCATAAGTCTCCCGTCCATTAGCATGCTCACCGCCCTGCCCGGCAGCCACCACAAAGCATTGCTTTTCAATGGCTCGGGCCCTGAGTAACGGCCACCAATGGGCTTCACCCGTTACTTGTGTGAATGCAGCGGGTAATACTAAGATGTCCAGCTCACCCATGGCCTGAAACAGCCCGGCAAAACGCAGATCATAGCACACCGCCATACCAATCCGCCCCAGTGGCGTATCTGCAACCACCAATTCATCACCGGGTTGGGTGTACCTGGACTCCAGATAAGTGCGTGTGCCATCGGCGACCTGCACATCAAAAAGATGAATTTTGCGATAGTGACCAAATACCTCGCCACTGGGTGCAAACAGCAAACTTGAGGCACTGAATTTCTCTTTGCCGGGCACTTTGATTGGCAAGGTACCGGCTACCAACCAAACGCCGTGCTGGATAGCCAGCTCAGCCAATGCGCTTTGCACCGGTCCCTCGCCAAAGGTTTCAGCCATGTCCAGCTGTGCTTTGTCGCTACCGCCAAAACAAGCAAAACACTCCGGCAGCACCACCAAACAAGGTGAAGACTTATCCAGCCCCTGCAACTGTCTGGCCACTTCGGCCAGATTCTCTAGCGGGTCAGGAGACGAAACCAGCTGAATCGCAGCCAGATTAACCATTGGATGTTTCCTCAACAGGCAATTGTGGCGGTTGTGGCGCGGGCTCTTTGGGCTTGGCTTTAGCTGGCAATTGCACTTCACGACTGTCGCGCCCAAGCTCCTGCAACACAGGTTCGTCCAGGGTACCGCTAAGCGAATATTCAATATTGGAGATAACCTTGGCAGAAGTGAGCACCTCATCCAGGGCAAATGCCGCTAGAGCCGTAGCTGGATTGACCATCCAGGCGAGAATAACCGGCAAGCTGGAGGTCACTTTTGGCGTAAAACCAATGCGATAATCAAGCTGCTTATTATTCAGGTCGGTGTAGCCAGCCAGCACCATTTTGCCTGCTGCACCATCAATACTGGTGTCTTCAGTGTGCACTTTTCCGTCTCTGACCTGAAAAGTACCGTTCATCTTGTCGTAGAAGAATCCCTTGGCAAACACATCACGAAAATCCAGGGTCAACTTACGGACCAGTGATTCCAAACTGAGAATAGAGAACAAACGGGCACCTTTGTCACTCACTTCGCTCAAATACCCATCGGTAAGCCCCCACTTCACATCGCCATTCAGCGTAGCGTAGTTGAACTGGTAGGGTGCTTGTTGCCAACTCAGATCAAAGTCCATCCTGGCACCAGAGTCCCTTATACCTGCATCAAATTTAAAATGTTTCAGCAGCGCGCCGAAGTCCTTACTCTCCAGATTACCGGTGAGTTTAGTACTGCTACCGGTTTCACCGATATACCAGTTACCCATGGCACTAATTCGGCTGTCCGGTAACTTCATATCCAGTCGGTCAATCTTCATACCCTGCTCGGCGCGACTGAGCTTGATGCTCACCTGACCTAGCTCATAATCCATATAACTGCAGCGCTGACACTCAATCAAAAGAGGGGGAAACTGACTGAAATCAGGCTCTCTCGACTGCTCAGACGTTTGCCAGGCAGGCAGTGCCAGATAGTCGGCCTGAATACTGATGCCGCGCTCCAGCCAGTCATGACCTATCTCAATCTCCGCACGACCTTGTTTTGCATTGAGGGTGGCCAACCAGGCTAAGTCAGAATGCTTAAAATTCACCTCAGTCTGATTCAGTACCAACCCCAGCACATCTAAGCTCTGAGCATTAACAAAAATCCGTTCGGGTACCGGAAACAGCCCCTCTTTTTCGGACGGTAGCGACAACAGAGCCGCAATTGCACTGTGCCACTGCTCAACACTAATGAAAGGAAGATTGGCCGAAATACTGAATCCATTGCCCATACCGGCAAAACTACTCTCACCCAATGCCAAATGGGCTCTTGAGAAACGCATTTCCTGATGCGGTAGCAGGCCATTAAAACGCACCGCATTGCCTAGTTGCATTCGTACATTGGAGACCTGTTGGTCGCCGCTCACATCCAGATGCAGCGGCATGTCCATGCCAGCGCCTTTGGCAAAGGGCGCTGGTAAATCGGACACCACATTGAGCATGTCCGACTGTAAGTTAAATTCATATTGATAACCCTGCTCCGGCAGCGTCAGAGTTAAATCTGCATGCCAGGGAGAAACGCCAGCCACGAAGGGTTCTAAACCCGGATGCTGCGCCAACAAAAACTGATGCCAGTTCCACTCACCGTTAAGCTGTATTTGGGTTTGATAGCCATCAGTGCGCTGCTGGCCCTGCAACGAAATAGTGGTAGGCTGACCGAGCAACTCAGTTTGTAAATCTCTAGCAGTAATCTTGTCATTAACGAAGGTTAGCTCGCCGCGGGTTTTCAGCATATCCAGCTTTAGGCTCTGCACACTGACTTTGTTGTTATTAAAGCCAACCTTGCCCCGCGCGACCACATCCTTGCCGCTGAGGGGAATAGTCAGCTCCAGTTCGGCCTTCAACTCCCCTTCAATTTGCACTTCTTTGAGCGCAGCGCCCACGGAACTGGCCAATTCGCTGTTGAGCATTAAATCGGTAACATCACTGCCTAAGGCGTTGTCTTGTAGACTGATTGTCAGCACCGAGTCATCCCTGAGTTCAGGAATTACAGCACTCACATGCCCAACCTTAAGATTACGCAACTTACCTTTGCTGCTGTCCATCCACAGGCCTTGGTTTTCAAACAACAACTGCATGGACAATTCGGTCAGCGCTGGCCAGTCATCATCAAATAGAAACTCGCTGTCATGCAATTCAACCTGGGCCTGGAAAATGCCACTGTTATCAGCAAAAGGATAATTGGCAGGAACACCATGCCAAAGCAGGCTTGCCTGTTTTACCCTGCCCGACACCAGCGCATGGTCAAGATAGCTTTTGGTGTTCTGCCCCATCAATTCGCCGGGAAACAACTTTTTGGCGTCTGCTACGGTCAGGCCTTCCACCTGCGTGACCAGCGTCAGCTCACCATCCTGGCTGTTATATCGAACGGCCTGATTAAAAGTGACGACATCAGAGCTGAAGGCCAATTTCGGCAGTGTCAGAATGGTGCCGTTGTCATCCTGTTGGATGTAGAGATCGGCATCCAGGCCATCGAATGCCAGCCGACTATCCAGCAGCCCATCCGTCAGCAGGTAACCATCATGACCGGTTAACGACAACCGACCTTGCCCATTAACCCAGTCAAATCTTCCCTGCAGGCCACTCACTCCAGGCATATGTTGCGCTGCCGCTAACTCCAGATCGCTAAAGGATAAGGTTGCCGCGACCACTTCATCACTGGCCAGTAGTGCCATGTGCGTCAGTTTGCCTTGCGGAGACATGGCCTCCAGCCAATCAGTCTGCTGTTCACTGATAAAGCCAGACAGCACCGGGGACAACTCGGCTAATTGTAAATCCGAGCTACGTAGCAGATATTCCCCGTTGTCACTGGCATAGCCTTGTAGGTCCAGGGTTAAACGCTGTTCTTCATTGCTAAGCAGTTCGGCCTGCTGCAAGGCAAAGCGCCAGCCGTTGGCATCAGGTTCGGCGCGCAATGTCCCTTTCGCAATTCGCAGACTGGCTGGCTGTTTACCCTTAAAACGCAATTGGCTATCGCTGAAATTTGCCTGCATCGACACAGGCTGGGAATCACGGATTTCCGCCCACAATGAGAAATTTAAACGGCCACTGGCTAGTTCCCGCTGACTAGGATTAAATTGCGCCAGCCAAGGGGAGATATCCAACTCTTTGGCATCAGCGTGGAAAGTACCGCTTAGATTGTCTCTTCCCCCACGCAAGTCCAGAATAAACCGGGCTGAATTGCGTGTAAGCTCAGCCACGCGCATCAGACCTGTGCCTTGGTGACGCTGAGCCTGATTTAACCAACTGAGCTGCTGGATCTGGATATGTTGACGTTCCTGCTCGGTGGCCAGAAACAAGTCACTGTCATTGATGGAGAAGCGCTGCAGTTGTTCTAGAAACAATTCCTGCAGTGCATCCACCACAGGGTATTCACTTTCGCCCGACTCTAAACGCGGAATATCCAGTGACAGGGTTAAACCATCCAGATTGAAGCGCTGAGACTGGATTTTGCCGTTCTGAATAGAACCCCAAAAATCCAGTTCTATCTGGGTTTCACGGATATTAAGTTGAATGGGTGAATTACTTTGATGATTCAGTGCAACATTACGTAGCACAATAGCCGGGCCGGTGCCTTTCCAGGCAGCACTAATGCTGCCGATTTTTAGATCGGTGCCGTACTCCTGGCTGATATAGTCTTCCAGCCAGTGTTTCTTGCTATCCATATACGGCAGGCTATAACGCAACACGCTGAGCAATACCGCCAGGGTAACCAGCAGCACGGCGCTCAGCGTCCACAACTTGCGCAATATGTAGGACAGATAATAAACCGGCTTTTTCACTGCAATTCAATCGTTCAATATACAGACAACAACGCGCTACGAATTACCCTCCTGGTTAACCGCTTGAGTCATTGTCCGTCGGCATAAGCCTTATCATTCATTAGGTTTCTATTGCCATACTGAGTCGGCTACATCATCACCACGTCGTATTTGTCCTGATTGTACAAGGGTTCCGTTTGTACCTTTATCTGTCTGGAGACAAACACTTCCAACTCGGCCAGCATATGCGACTCTTCCCCCAGCAGCGCATCGGCGACCGCTGGCGAGGCATAAACCACAAATTTGTCTGCATCATAGGCGCGGTTTACCCGCACTATTTCACGCATAATTTCAAAGCAAATAGTTTCCACAGTTTTAATGGAACCGCGCCCCTTACATACTGGACACTCGCCACAGAGGATATGTTCCAAACTTTCGCGAGTTCTTTTGCGGGTCATCTCAACCAGACCCAGGGCGGTAAAGCCATGAATGTTGATCTTAGCCCGGTCTTTGCCGGTCGCCACTTCCAGACTGTGTAACACCCGACGCTGGTGATCCAGGTCGGTCATATCAATAAAGTCGATGATAATAATGCCACCCAGATTACGTAGCCTAAGCTGTCTGGCAATGGCGGCGGTGGCTTCAATGTTGGTATTGAAAATCGTCTCTTCCAGATTCCGATGTCCAACAAAAGCCCCGGTATTGATATCAATAGTGGTCATGGCTTCGGTCTGGTCGATGATCAAATACCCACCCGACTTCAACTCAACTCGCCGCTCCAGCGCACGCTGCGCTTCGTTTTCCACATCATACAAGTCAAAGATAGGTCGCTCGCCCTGGTAATACTCCAGCAGCTCGTGCAACTCAGGGGCATATTCCTTGGTGAAGCTTTGCAGCTCACTGAATGCCAGTTTTGAATCTATACGAATACGATCCAGCTGGGTGCCAACAAAGTCTCGCAATACGCGACGTGCTAATGGCAAATCCTCATAAAGTACGTTGGATTTGCGTTTTTTCATGCGTTGCTGCACTTTTGCCCACAGGCGTTTGAGAAACTCAGCATCCTGCTGTAACTCACTTTCTCCAACTCCTTCAGCCGCAGTGCGCAGGATAAACCCACCATCTTCACTGCACAGCTCCTGCACTAGTAGCTTGAGACGCTCTCGCTCGGCCTCGTCTTCAATGCGCTGCGATACGCCAACGTGGGCAACACTGGGCATAAACACCAGATAACGTGAGGGTAAGGTAATGTCCGTGGTTAAACGGGCACCTTTAGTGCCGATAGGATCTTTCACCACTTGCACTACGATGTCCTGACCGTCTCGCACCAGTTCACGAATATCTTGCTTGGACAAATGACTCTCTGATACTTCCCCCACCAACTCGTTATGAATAACGATGTCTGATGCATGTAGGAAAGCCGCTTTGTCCAAACCGATATCCACAAAGGCTGCTTGCATCCCAGGTAACACCCGGCTGACCTTGCCGCGATATATATTCCCTACAAGTCCTTTTTTGGTATGTCGCTCTACGTGGATTTCCTGCAAGATGCCATTTTCGATCAGGGCAACCCTGGACTCCGATGGGGTAACGTTGATCAACAGCTCGGCACTCATAACAGATGTTGCTCCTTTAGCAATTCGGCAGTTTCATACAAGGGTAACCCGACCACCGCACTGTAACTGCCCTGAATACGTGTGACAAACCGACCAGCCAGCCCCTGAATGCCGTAACCTCCGGCTTTATCCTGTGGTTCACCGGATTGCCAGTACCATTCCATTTCTTCCGGGGTTACCACTTTAAAACTGACATCCGTCAGCACCAACCTGTGCTGCAATCCGCGATCGCTGCGCAGCGCCACCGCCGTCATTACCTGGTGATGGGCACCGGACAGTAAGGCAAACATGCGCTTAAAGTCGGCCTGGTCTTGCGGCTTGCCGAGAATTTTATTTTGACATACCACAGCCGTATCAGAGCCAAGTACCGGATCTACATGCCCTGCTTGTCGCCAACCAGCTTCGGCTTTGGCCCGGGCTAACCTAACAACATAGTCCCGAGGCTCTTCACCACTTCTAACCGACTCATCAAGGTCGATACTGATCTGTTTGAACGGTACCTGCAGTTGGCTTAACAACTCGGCACGACGGGGAGAGGCCGAAGCTAAAATCAGCATATCAGCTTACCTTAAGTTGTCTGCGCGCCTTGCGCAGAATCATAAAACACCATGGCCAAAACAGCATGGTGGTAAAGACTGGCCATAAATAATCGAACAGGAAATAAATATCGGTCAGCATGTGCTGCAGCCAGAATATCACCAGGTGATAAAGCGCCGCCAACAGGCCAATCATAAAGGCCTGTTGCCACACTGAATAGTTGCGCAGGCGCTGGTAGTTGGCAGCCAGGATAAAGACCACCAGACTGAGCGCTAGACTATGAATGCCAAGCGCTGTGCCGAGTAAAATATCCAACACCAGACCGTTGATAAAGGCCACGCCGACATTAACTCGCTGCGGTAAAGCCAAGGTCCAATAGCCTAATACCAGCAACACCCAGTCGGGTCGGTAGGGGTCGACCATAATAGGCATCGGCATAATTTGCAGCATCTGCGCCACCAACAAACTGATGGCAATGGCCCAATGTTTAAGACTGAGGCGCATCAACGACCTCTCCTTGTTCAACCGGCCCCTGCGGTGCATCATGTGGCCACAGCAATAACAGGTACTTCAATCTGTCCAACTGTGCAGCAGGCACGGCACGAATCACAGCGAATGGACGGGTTTCGTCACGTATGACATCAACAATGCGCCCAACCGGATAACCTTCTGGAAAAACTTGCCCTAAGCCGGAAGAAACCAGTACATCGCCAGGTTCAATATCGGTACTGTGCGGCACATGGTTGATGACCAGTCGGTTCAACTGCCCCGAACCAGAAGCCACCAGCCTTACGTTGTTACGCAACACTCTAACCGGCACAGCATGGGTAACGTCGGCAATCAGCAATACCCGACTAGTGGTAGTGCCTACCTGCATCACCTGGCCAACGATACCTTTATCATCCAGCACCGGTTGCCCTTCATACACACCTTGCAAGGTGCCTTTGTTAATTACGATCTGGTGGCTGTAGGGGTTGTTATCAACCGCCATCAGCTCGGCCACAATTTTGCGCACATCGGGGCGCACTGGCGAACCGAGCAAAGTGCGCAATCGTTCGTTTTCTTGCTCCAACACTGAAAAACGCTGCAATTGCTCACTCATCAGAATATTTTGACGAGTGAGCTGGGCATTATCTTCCAACAACTGACGCTGAGTGGTTAACGCCCGGGCGCTCTGGCTTAGCACTTCGCCGGGTAGATTAGCCATATATTGCAGAGGGCTGACCAGGGAGTTTAGGTACACCCTGACATTGCTGAAGGTATCCAACTTGCCGTCCAGGATGATAAGCAACACAGACAGCACACTGGCAAGCACCAGTCTGCTGGTCAGTGACGGACCGCGGGAAAAAATAGTATCCAAGACAGACGCCTAAAAACGAGTGGGCGGCTTACGCCGCCTCTAATTAACCGATTATTCGTAGCTGAACAGGTCGCCGCCGTGCATATCGATCATCTCTAAAGCCTTACCACCACCTCTGGCGACACAGGTAAGCGGGTCATCGGCGATTACCACCGGAATACCGGTTTCTTCCATCAGCAGACGATCCAAATCTTTCAGCAAAGCGCCACCACCGGTCAACACCATACCGCGTTCAGAAATATCTGAGGCCAGTTCAGGTGGAGACTGCTCCAATGCCACCATAACGGCCGACACTATGCCGGTCAGTGGCTCTTGCAACGCTTCCAATATCTCATTGGAATTCAGGGTAAAGCTTCTCGGTACCCCTTCTGCCAGATTACGACCACGCACTTCGATTTCACGGACTTCCTCGCCCGGATAGGCCGCGCCAATCTCATGCTTGATACGCTCTGCGGTAGCTTCACCAATCAAGGAGCCGAAGTTACGACGGATATAGTTGATAATAGCTTCATCAAACTTATCACCACCGATACGCACCGAAGAGGAATACACCACGCCGTTCAATGAGATAATCGCGACTTCCGTAGTACCACCACCGATATCGACTACCATTGAACCTGTTGCTTCTGATACCGGCAAACCTGAACCAATAGCCGCTGCCATAGGTTCGTCAATCAGAAACACCTCACGAGCACCCGCGCCCAGTGCAGATTCACGAATAGCACGACGCTCAACCTGAGTTGAACCACAAGGTACACACACCAGCACACGCGGGCTGGGGCGTAGGAAATTATTGTCATGCACTTGTTTAATAAAGTGCTGCAACATCTTTTCGGTAACATAGAAGTCGGCGATCACACCGTCCTTCATCGGCCGGATGGCCTTGATGTTGCCCGGGGTACGACCCAGCATGCGTTTGGCCTCACTGCCCACCGCTGCTACACTCTTTGGACCTCCGGCACGCTCCTGACGAATGGCCACCACAGAGGGCTCATTCAAAACTATGCCTTGGTTTTTTACATAAATAAGGGTGTTGGCTGTACCCAGGTCGATAGATAAGTCATTGGAAAACATTCCGCGAAGCTTTTTGAACATGTACTGACCCGGTCCTTAACTGCCGCCATTTAACGAAAATGGGGCTAAATTTAGCATTTACGACAAACTGGTTAACTTTACCAATGCCCCCGCCCCTGCACAAGTTGTGTGGACAAGGCATTAGGTATAAAAAAGCAAGAAAAATTCCCTTTTGGGTACAGACAAGGCTGCAAAGCGGCAAATTAACGATTTTTATGCCAACTAAAGCCAGTGGCGGGGCTTAGGGAAATACCTCGCGTTGAAAAATTAAACGGTCATTACCACGGAACTGGCCGAAGCTTGCTTTGGCTTTAGGACCTTCCTGGATGCCAGAATTTTGCCAGTCGTATAAAAGCCAGCTAAAGGGTGTTTGCCATTGCAGTGAAACCTCTCCCTGCATATTGGTTGGGCTGAGTATAAAACCCGCGCTAGGTAATAGCGGTTGTCCGCTTAACACTGTGCCACTTCCCGCAGGCTTTGTAAGGATGCCTGATGGTGTTTTGCTCAGAATCGACAATTCACCGGCATTGAATACAGAGCAGTTATCCAATTCGTTGGTCAGCCACTGATTACTAGCTTGATCAAAGTACTGCACAACCAAAGGCAGAGGTAAGTTTTCTGTTTCAGGCCCGAAAGTATTGAGTAATGTGGCCCTGCCGTAGCGCATTTTCATTGGAGAACCACTGGCAACATTTTGCGCCGGAGACAAGTCAGTATGCACATTTTGCATGGCTACCATGTCACTGTCATTGATGCTGATCCCCAACAATAATGCATCATAAGGCCCATCAGCACTGGTTCCCCGGGAAAACACAATATTTGCATCAATCCCAGCTATTCCTTTATCCCATAGGGTGTCCAACTCATTTGGCAACAATCTGTCGCTTAGCACTTCACCCTCATAAGCCATAAGGGCCAGATTGGCTGATTTGGCAAACGGCCCCATGTAGTTCTGGGTGGTGGTACCAGCAGTATTCTTGGCGACGATATTAGCCGTTAGCCCAAAACCTTGCCCCATATAGGTAAATGGCGCGGGTGTCTCCCCTACCAATCCGCACGCCGGGGTAATGCTATCATCGGTCAGGGCAAAGTAAGCCGGAATAAAACGACCGATAGGTTCACTTTGACTTAAGGGCAATATTTTCCCTGCGCCCAGATAGTCCTGGTCAACATCAACGCTCACGCGAATCACGCCCACTTCAGAAAAGCTGACATTGAGGTTTTCAAACACCCCAGAAGTAGTATTCACTTTGGTAAACGCGGCCTGATTAGTCAGATTGCCGCTTTCCCCCGGCGTTGGTGCCAGTAGTTCATGGTCGACAATCACCAGTTTTCTCGGCGCGGCTTCATTGCCGAAGTTATTGGTGGTGCCACCCAGCGCATTCAAGGCACTCAATCTTACGCTGAATGTCTCGCCGGCTTCGGCAAACACGTCACCCTCGTGATAAGCGCCGCTGAATGAACTGCTGTTGCCGCTGGAGTTTTTTATCTCAATGGCCACGGCGGCTGGCCTTACGGTAAAGGCAGATGAGGTACCACTCAGTTGTTTGCTGCTGTTGTTACTGGTGGTCGCGGCGGCCAAGGTGATCTTTCCGGCATCATCAAAGCGTACATTTAAAGTAGCTTGCCCTGTATCACCAAAATCGGCCTGGATTGTGCCCGGCGCATCACCCAGTGAAACATTATTTACGGTCAACCAGTTGCCGCTGCTACACGTACCAGGATCCTGACAGCCAAGATCAATGGAAAGTGCCTGATTGTTAGTCAGTGCAGCGTTACAAAACCCGGTTTCCGCATCGGTGGTAATAGCTTGCACATCTAGTTCAAACGCCACGCCAGCTACCTGATGGCTAAGCGCGGTATCACTGGTGTTCTTTCGCACAAAGCGCAACAGACTATCTTTGACAGTAAACTGACAAGCTTGGCCGGTTTGGCCTTTTACGCAGGCTGCCGTATTTGAAGGAATAGTGCCGCTAATAGCACCGGTGTTGAGCTCAAAAGTTGCCGGATAAAGGGCCTGTGGGTCAATGGCCATCACTATATTGGTCTGGCTGCTGTTATTAAAATTTGCAACGACCGAGGCTAGCTTACCGTTTTTTTCGGCTACTTCGACCGTGGCGGTAATCTCGGCCTGTGTCGCACAAGCAGCATCTCCGCAGGCAATCACGTTCACAGGGTATTGGCTCTCACACGTGGCCATTAAACCACTGTGACTAAGCAGGAAATGGTGCACCTGAGCAGCAGGTGAACTGCAACTGGTGGGGGTGTAACCATCTGAGGAATCACAGTAGACTCCCCCATCGATGGTGCCATTGTTGGTGATATGACTGGCGGTAACATCACCGGTGACCCGCCCCCCCCAATCCACCACCACCAAGGAGTCTGCCACAATATTGCCGTCCACTAATGCGTTAGAAGACTTCAAAATCGCCTGACCGGTTTCAATATTGCCGTAAACGCTGCCATTACTGCCGATAGTTAATGACGTGCTCGCCAGGATGTCGCCATATACAACAGCATTTGACGGTTTAATATCTACTATAGGCGCAACAACATTCCCGGTTAAGCTGCTGCCACTGGCAAGTATAAAGCTGCTGCTGGCATTGACCTTGCCAGTCAAATACACCGCACTGATCGTGTCAATGCTGTATGCGGTTAGATCACCAATCACTGTGGTGCCACTGCCTATCAGCAGCTCGCCACTGGCAGATATATCACCTTCTATGCGGCTGCTACTGGAGCTGATGGTGACATCCGAACCTTGAATCGGTCCTGTAATATTGTTGGCTGAACCCGTAACTATCGTTCCGCCGTATAGTCCCCCAACCAGGGTATTACTCGAGCCCAGTTCAATAATGCTCGCGGTCAGGTTCCCTGTAATCTGATTGTCAGATGCAGTATCAATACTAGTAGCATTCATATCACCACTAAACGAACTGCTGGAACCCGTCTCAATTGTCTGTGCGGAGATATTACCAACCACTCTATTGGCATAACCAAAATCTGCCGTCTTTGCGACTGTGATATTGGCTTTAGCCCGAAAATCAGACCCTGAAGTGAGATTGCCCGAAACCTCAATGGTTAACCTGGAAGCACTGCCACTTTGGTTTACTTTGGCATTGGACAAGCTAGCATTGCCGTTAATTTTTAATAAGACGTTGGTGCTGACAGAGATGCTGTCATTCCAACTTAAAGAGAGTACCGGGCACGTGACCGTCGAACCGGCCCTTTTACAACCGCTTGGCAATGGGCCATTAGGAAGACTGTAGTCAACCGCCCACACTTGCCACGTCACCATCAATAAGAACCAGCTGAGCCAGCGGGTCATAGCCCCTCCCTGGCATCAACAGACAGCGTGCGGCTTATCACCGCATCACCGGCCTGGCAGGCCCCCGTCACAGAAAACTGGTAAAGACGAATACCGGCGGTCGCATAGTCCTCGTGTTGGCAGCGACGCAGATAAGCGCAATTTTCTAACCCCGGCACAGAAAGGGTTTGAAATAGTGCATCCGTTTGGCAGGCCGCCGGTTCACTCGCACTTGAGCCTAGCGGAAAAACGGCGACTAACTGGCTTTCCAAGCCGCTTTTGGCTGCTTGTAATGCTCTGACACCATACACTTCAGTGACAATCGTATCGCTGGAGGTTGAAAGAACCCGCGAGAGTGCAAATCCCAATCCGGCTAATACCACCAGTATGAACATCGCCATCATTAACATACTGCCACCTTGTTTGTGTTTATCAGGGCACATTAGGCACCTGCACTTCATAATGATAGGTGACAATTTCTTCATTTAGCATAAAGCGCAGCCTAATCTGCACCAACGCATTTCGGGTCAAGGTGGCTGGCCTGACCTTAAAGGGTAACTCATCCTCCGCAGTCACCAGTGAGTATGGCTGCACATCTTTTGCCATCAAGGAGGCTAAACTTGCTTTAATCAGGCCGATATTAGTATTGCTATTAGTTGGGCTGGAGAGATAACCATAGCCCTGGTAACGATACAACCAAGCGTCACTCTCGCCCCCTTCACGCCAGAAACAATAAGCAACCGGTTGACCGCTTATGTAAAATCGCGACGAGGGGGAGTCTGCCGCAAACTGAATACTGGAGGCCAAACTGATAGTCATTAGATTATCAGCGTCGGGACCAGTCACCCCAGCGATAGGATATTGAGCCCTGGGCAAAGCCGTAGAGTTATAGACATTCACCGATGAAATTGGGTAAACCAACAAACGATCGCCATTGACGAAATTATAGCTGTCACTGCCCCCGCTTAAGGTTAACACCTTCACCTCAGATGCTGCCGGTTCGGGTGCCACCGGCACATCCAGATAGTAGCCGCTCCATTTGGCTGGCACGAACTCAATACAATGGCTGTTGTTGGCGTTGGCCTGACGAGTACGAATACTGTTAGGTACAGCATTACGCAGTTCCCGGCTTAATCGTTCCACGACAAAACGTGCTTCACTTAGCAGTTGGTCACGCTCTGTGGCATCCACATAGATGCGGGTACCCATACCAATAAAGCTGAAAACAGCTAAAGACACCACGCCTAAAATGGTGATCACCACCACCATTTCCATCAAGGTGAAACCGCGTTTTCGGGCCCGCATATCAGTAGTTCCCCCGATAGGTGGAAAACACCATGGGCTGCCCCATCGGGGTTGTCACGGTCAGGGTGATGAGTTTCATATTGCCTATTACAGCATCAGCCTGGCCGTCCATATTTTGGTCATAAAAGACCTGCACACCAACTACAAAGCCCTGATAAAGCGCTGCGTCATCGCTGAGTAAAGACGCTTCCGCTGCCGCAGCATCAAAAATGGCAGCGGCGCTTAAGCCATTCAGACACAGATAGTCGTCCACATCATCATACAAATCCTTATTTGTCCCGCCTTCTTCACAACCTAGTGCCGCAGGTTGCGTGCACAATTCATCGGCTTGAATACCGTCTTCGGGCCTGTCAGCATCTTCTCCGCAGCGCAGTAACCCGCCGGCACGATCTGAATGCTCGTCAAACGCCCGGCCACTGATTTCATTTAATAATGACTGAGCAAGTTGTGCTGCGCGGGCCTGAAGAATAGGTTCAACACTACGACTGGCCTGAGGCAGAATCAGGCTACTGATCATGGTTAAGGCAACGGCAAAGGCAGTAATACCAATCACCATTTCCATCAATGTGAAGCCCAAATTACGGGCAGGCATGGATATAGCCCTCTGGCTCAATACAGACCTTAGTGGTTATAGCGCCGCTAATCTGCACCTGACAAGCTGACTGGCAGACAGGTTGCGGGTTAGCTGGATTTTGGTTACTAACCGGACGGCCAAAGCTGTCAAAGCCAATATGATCAAGGCTAGTTGCGCCATCTAAAACCGACAGTTGTATCCCTTCACTAGTGAGTTCGCCACTGCTACTGCGCAAATATTCGGGCGTAAAAGCCCCGACCACAGTGCTACAGGTCCTGGCAGCCTGGCTTGCACCGCCGTTTAGCGCATAAGCCAGATCGGCCTGGGTTGCAGAGGTATGGGTATAGTCAGGCGGACCAAAATCGCTTACTGCGAAATTAATCTGAAAACAGAAACTAGCCCGAGTATCTTGCATAGCACGGGCCTGCATATTACGTAGTGCAGCCACCACCCGTGCCTGCACGGTATATTCCACCACGCCGTCCTTGCCCGCAAAGCGGCTGGCAGCAGACACCGCCAGTATCCCAAGGACAATGATCACTATAATCAATTCCAGCAAGGTAAAACCGGCGGTTTTCAAGGTCGTTCCCTATCCAAGCATCAAGTTAGCAGTCGGTGGTGACTTTACCTACAATGATTCCCGCGCCCTCAGCAGAAGATGCTGTGCGATTATTTTTAACAAATGCGAAGCATCTGTTAGCCGTACCTGTGGGCGCCGCGGTACCTGAATAAACAACAATACCGTTCGCAGATCCTGTAACAGCACCGTTGTCGTCAATAGTAGCGACTGCAATAGTAAAATCGGTAACATTCAATAGTTGCCCCCAATCTGCGGCCGCATTGGAATCAACATTTGATGTCGAAGGATATCCGAAATTCAGTAATACAGGATTGCCGTTCACTTGAACGGTTGGCCCATTAGTCCCAGCCTCAGCAACTCCTTGATTACCTGCAATCAAAGACTTCCCATAAACTATCGAGTTCGCTGTTTGCATAGAAGCAATTACACCATCCAGCGTTGCAGCTTTCGCGTCCGACTGAATATCAATAAACTTAGGCGCGGCGGTTACCGCCAGAATACCCAGAATAACGATTACGATGATCAGCTCAATTAATGTAAAACCACGTTGTTTCATATCACCTACCCCTTTTAAAACAAACTCTTAGTATATCTGTTAGGTTATATCACCACCTTCAATGGCGAAAGTGGTGTCGTATGCCTGGCCCTATTAAGGGCGACTAAAAACTATGACCTGACCAATTCGAGGGTCATACACAAAACCGTCCCCTACCGTATTGTCGGTGGGCGCAGCTTGTTTATTCTTTATCGACTGGGTCAGATAGTAGTAACAAACATCATTACCGCCCGAGCCCGCACCATCCCCAGCCCTGGTATAGTAGCGATAATTTGCAAAAGGTTTTTGATTCCAATCAGGTGTAATGGTTGGCGCACTTTGCATAATTAAGTTAAAAATGCTCACACAGTCCAAATCCCCCACAGCGTCATCTTCCGAACTGCTGTCGTTAGCCAACTCGCCGCTTGGATAGCCAGTATTCTTATCGATGCCAATCTGAATGCCGCCTACGGTAACGAAGGTACTATTCGTACCGTTGTTTTCTGACGGACGTCCTTCTAATTCCCACTGGGCGCGGATCAGCCCAACACCAGTAGCAAAGCCACCCGCCACACCTTCGACCGTGGCATTTTGTGCATCATCCGTCACCTCCAGCATGCGTGGCAAAGCCACGGCCGCCAGCAACCCCAGTACCACCACCACAATAACCAGTTCGATTAGGGTAAAGCCCCGCTGTTGATTGTGCTTTTTCATCTTGCTCCCGTCCCCTTGTTGGCGGAATTGCTCCTCAGCTTAGTCATTGCTTAATAACCTGGCCGGTGTAAATCCTGTACTCAAAATATGGTCCTGTGGACAAACGGAATCGACAAGTACTGTCCAGTGCGTTGCCGGTCAGGCTTACACCGTCGAAGTACTCGCCATAAACCTTAAAGCTCTGTACTTCCATCGGTACATTTAACACCGACTTCCACAACCCTGCACAGCCGTCGCTAGTGGGCTCAACCCGCGGCCAACCTATATGACTCATGGCGATAGGCCGCCTATCCACTTCTTTACCTACACTGTTATAACGAATCTGCAGTATACGGGCCGGACGCCCCTCGGCTTCCCATTGCCATTTCGCCCCCACCACGGCTTCAGCCATTTCGTCAGCCAGCAAATCCAGACTAACCTTTTTAAGATCATCTTCACTGTCATTCAGATACCAGATAAAGAACGCCATCAGTAGGGCAAACAGGGTGACTATGATGATCTGAATCATCAGGCGTTGCAGGTTGCTTTCACTAACTGATTGATCACTCATCTCACCTCCCCCGATAGGCGCTAGCCATATCCCACATGGGTGTGAAGATCCCCAATGCCAGCACTAATACCATTATCGCCACGATACCTATCAGAATCGGCTCAATCTTGGCGGTCAGGCTCTTCAGGTCATATTCCACTTCACGCTCGTAAAACTCGGCGACATCGGTAAGCAGTTCATCCACCCGGCCGGTCTCTTCGCCAACATTAATCATCTGCAACACTAAAGGGGTAAATAGCTTACTGCTTGCACAGACCCTTGAGAGGCTTTCCCCCTTTTCTATATTGCGGCGCATCTCCAGAATCTGCTTGGCCATATATTTGTTATCCACCGCATCGGCGACCAGATTGAGGGCATGGGTTAATGGCACTCCTGCTCGCGTCATCATGGCGAAGCTGCGCGCGAAACGGGATAATAATGAGCGCTGAAGTATGCTGCCTACAGCAAATAGCTTGAGCTTGTATCTGTCCCAGTTCAGAGCACCTTGCTCACTTTGCAAATAGCGCCGCAACATCAGCCAAGCAGCAATAACAGCCAGCAACATCAAATGCCAATAGTGCACAAACAGATTGGACATACCGATAAGCACTTTGGTCATGGCAGGTAAGTCGGCCCCCAACTTGGCAAACATACCGGCAAAGGTAGGGATCACCCAGATATTCATAATCACCAAGGCAATCACTATGGCAATTAACACAAAGATCGGATAACGCGTGGCGGCCTTAATCTGCTTACGGGTTTCTTGTTCCCGCTCAAGATATTGCGCCAGCAAGCGGAAAGCTTCGTCAAGCCGACCTGTGTTTTCCCCTACATGCACAACACTGACAAACAGACTATTGAACACGTTCTTGTGTCTGTGCAACGCATTAGACAGTGAATGTCCGCGCTCCATATGTTCAACCACATCCAGCAAAGCTTCGCGCATGCTCGCCGAACTGCTGCTTTCAGCTAAACCGCCGATTGCCCGCAAAATTGGGATCCCTGATTTCGTCAGCGAATACATTTGTCGGGCAAAAATTACCAACCCGTCCAGGCCTACTCTGGATCGAAACCAGGTTATCTGCCACTTGCCCTTTTCTACACTGGCCTGAATAACAATAGGTACCAAATCCCTGTTTAATAACACTTGAGCGGCGCTGGCCTGATCCTGAGCATCCAGAGAACCGGTAAGCATTGAACCATCTCGCGTACGGGCTTGGTAGTCAAACTGTGGCATATCAGCTATTAGCCTCCGCTACCTTAGGCATGGCCTGGTCGTCTAACACCATTTCCACCAGTTTTAAGACTTCCTCAACTGTGGTCAGGCCCTGTCTGGCATAATCCAATGCGGCCTTTGAGAGGGGCTGATACCCGCTGCATTTCTTTGCTGCCAGGCTGAAGCCATTGGTATCAGCAACTTTAAGTGCACTCATCATGCCTTCGGTCATTTCCAGTAACTCAAAGACACCAATACGACCGTGGTAGCCGGTTTGATGGCACTGGTCGCAACCTCTGCCATGTTTGAATTCAATGCTGCTGACATCATTCGCCAGACTGTTTAACCAAAACAGTTCATCCCGGTCCGGTTGATAGGGTTCAGCACAGTGCATACAAACCCGTCTGACCAAACGCTGGGCCACGATAGCGCGCAAAGAGCTGGCCACCAGGTAGCCAGGCGCGCCCATGTCCAACAGTCGAATAGCGCTGCTAATAGCGTCGTTGGTATGCAAGGTAGATAACACCAAGTGACCTGTCAGAGCGCCGCGCAAGCCAATCTCTGAGGTTTCATGGTCGCGCATCTCACCTACCATGATGACATCCGGATCTTGTCGCAATGTGGTGCGCAACACATTGGAAAAGGTCAGCCCGATTTTATGATTAATCTGCACCTGATTAATCCGTGGCAGGCGATATTCCACCGGATCTTCCACGGTAATAATTTTTACCCCCGGCTGATTCAACTCACTTAATGCGCCATATAAAGTGGTGGTTTTTCCCGAGCCGGTAGGGCCGGTGACCAACACCATGCCATGGGGACGCTTAAGTAGCTGACGAAAACGCACCAGCATTGCCTCTGGCATGCCGGTTTCTTCCAGGGTAAGCAGGCCAGCGGATTGATCCAATAAACGCATTACCACGGATTCACCATGCTGTACCGGCATGGTGGAAAGGCGCACATCGATGTGATGGCCTTTTACCTTGATATGGGTACGCCCATCCTGCGGTAAACGTTTCTCAGAAATGTCCAGACCAGACATTAGCTTCAGACGTAACACCAAGGCCGACGCGATGTTGCTTTCTTTAATCAGGTTTTCCTGCAGTACTCCATCCACCCGCAAACGGATACGCAGCAATTGTTCGTCGGGCTCAATATGAATATCCGACGCCTGCATTTGCACCGCATCTTCAAATATGGATTTGAGCAATCTGGCGACGGCGGTATCTTCCTCTTCCGCGCCCATATCAGCAAAATCAAACTCAGTGGCTTCACGATGCTCACTGGCCAGTTCTTGGGCAAAAGAGGCAATGTCTTCGGTACGCCGGTAGTGCCTGTCAAAGGCCGACAGCAGTTGCGATTCCCTTACCACAGCAACCTTAATCGGCTTTTTCAGCAAATTAGCCAGTGTATCCAGCGCAGCCAGGTCGGCAGGATCGCTCATACCAACCAGAATGTAATCGAGGTTATTTTCCAGCACCAAAGCCCGATAGCGGCGAGCCTGCACCTCTGGCAATAGTTTGATCGTCTCAGGCGGTAAGGAGCGAGTGCTGATATCAATAAAAGGTACGTTCAACTGCTGGGACAAAAATGTCAGCAGTTGGTTTTCACTCACCAGTCCCAAATCCGTCAGGGTGTGACCCAACTTGCGCCCGGACTGACGCTGAGCATTTAACGCTTGTTGCAACTGCTCTTCACTGATAACACCCTCGTGAACCAGCAAATCGCCAAGACGCATCTTAAGTTTGGGTTGCATAACTACTGCCCCTCCAACGCACTTAAGCGCTGCACTACAAAGCTTTGTAGTGAAGAATTGAGCTTGCCACTGTGACTTAGCCACAGATAGTGTTCACGAGCCTGTTCAACTTCCCCTTGTTGATCCTGACTGACAGCCAGCCCCATCCGCCACTCCACTTTCTGTGGCTGATATTCACTCAGCAACAGGTAATCCTGCACCGCTAACGGCAGCTCGCCGGCTTGCTGCGCCAACTGCGCGCGCAGAGCGAAATAATCCGCATAAGCTAGAATTGACGGTTGGTGTTGCTTAAGTAAAACCAGAGCTTCGGTCTGGCGCTGCTCTCCAACCAACATACGCGCCAGCATTAACCGCAGTGACGGCTCTTCCTGGAAACTTGCTAACCCGTCTTGCAGCAACTGTTTAGCGCCTCCAACTTG
This sequence comes from Bowmanella yangjiangensis, assembly GCF_018531185.1. Classification (NCBI taxonomy): domain Bacteria; kingdom Pseudomonadati; phylum Pseudomonadota; class Gammaproteobacteria; order Alteromonadales; family Alteromonadaceae; genus Bowmanella; species Bowmanella yangjiangensis. Next base: position 6,001 of record NZ_JAHDJU010000005.1, on the reverse strand, counting down.
GCCAAGCCCATACATTAGCTCTGCCAGACGTAAACGCACGGCATGTTGTTGAGGTTGCATATGCAGCATTTGGGTTAACAGTTTTTGCGCCGATTCAAACTGATTCTGTGCCAGCGCATGTTTTGCCCTTTCTTTAAGCCCTGCCCATTGCAGATCCTGCTCCGATGCTTGCTTGGAAATACTTAGCTTACCCTCAGCTACAGGTACTTCATCTTTCACTACAGTGGCGGTCTCAGAGGTGGGATTTTGCTGTTCCTGAGGTTCCTCAGACACCAGCGTCTGAGCAAGTGCAGGCTGCGGCTGCGGCTGCGGCTGCGGCTCAGTATCCTGGGCTTGAACCTTAGCGTCTTCAACTTGCTTTTCGGTTACGCGCTCCACCGGTTTGGCTAACCGAACAGGCTCAACCTGTGCTGAAACGTCTACCTTCTCGGGCTGTATCCATTGTGGAATCAACCAGTAAGCCAATGCCACCAGCAGTGCTATTGGTAACACGCCAAACAACCACCAAACCGAACGACGTGGGGCGGGTGGCTGATATTCGGCCTGTAAACCGGCCGGGGCTGCCTGGCGGTTTTCCAGATCTTTGAGCATTTTATTTACAACGCTCATAGCCACCTCAACCATAGCCAATAACCGGCCCCTGCCATCACTAAGCCGGATAGTACAATCACTAACAATGACCAGGAGCCGATAGCCGAAGACTGAATAGCGGCCTCGGTATCTTGTACTGCCAGTTGTATATGGGTCGGCGTGACCTGCATCTTGCCTTCACCAAAGGCCAACATCAGGGCTTTGTGGCAAAGCACGTTCACCAGTCTCGGCGTACCCTGGGAAGCGCGAAACAATTTGCGGCAACAGGCCGTACTGAAAACTTCCCCCCCCCGGTAACCAGCGACCTGCATACGGTGTCGTACATATTGGGTGAGTTGGTCCAGGTCCATGGCGGATAGCTGATAACTAAAGCCGATGCGCTGTTTCAATTGACGCAATTCGGGCAAAGCCAGCTTGGCATCCAGCTCTGGCTGGCCAAACAGCACCACCTGCAGGAGTTTTTGCGATTCGGTTTCCAGATTACTGAACAACCTAAGCGCTTCAATACTTTCCACCGGCAAAGCCTGAGCTTCGTCGATGATAAGCACGGCCGCCTGACCCTGGCGGTGGATATCGATAAGGCGCTGCTGAATGCGCTGAGTAAATTGCTGTTGATCGACAGGGCCATCGAAATTGACTCCCAGCTCTCTGGCCACCGCCAACCTCAGTTCCTCTGGCGACAAATAGGGATTGGGAATATAAGCAGAAACAAAATGATCCGGTAATTCATTCAACAACTTGCGGCATAGTAAGGTTTTGCCTGTGCCCACTTCACCCGTTACCTTGATAAAACCTTCGCCCGTTTTCAAAGCCAAGGTCAGAACCTCAATAGCCTGCTTATGGCTGGGCAAACCAAAGTAGTAACTGGTATTAGGCGTTAGCGTAAAAGGCAATTCCCGCAAGCCGAAGTGGTACAAGTACATGCTCAGTTCTCACCAATCCAGTCACGCACCTGATCGCGGCTTTGCATTAACTGCTTACGCCAGGTATCCGGCCCGACTACAGTCGGTCTGAGCAGAATAATCAGCTCTTTTTTCTGCTCCACTTCCCGACGATTTTTAAATAGCTCACCGAGCAGCGGAATGCTGCCCAAAACCGGCGTTTTGGAATGGCTTTCGCTGATAATGGTTTGCATCAAACCACCTATCACGACAATCTCACCAGAGCGGGCATGAATAATAGTATCGGATTCCCTGATATTGCTTTGCGCCAGAGGCAAGACAAATTTTTCCTCATTCAGGGTGACGACCTTTTCCTGTTCTTCGGTTTCAATAACCGAGGGATGCACGTGCAGCAATACGCTGCCGTCTTCATCTATCTGCGGTGTGACATCCAGGGCGATTCCCGAAAAAAACGGGGTGAGTTCAATGTTTGGTGTCACCGCGGTTGTGGAAGAACTGATGGTGCTTTGGCTGGACACATCGGTAACAAAATACTCGTCATCGCCTACCTTGATCACCGCCTTCTGATTATTAATTGCCGTCACCCGCGGGCTGGACAATACCTGCACATTGCCCTGCGTTGACAGCAAGTTAATTACCCCGCTGAAATCCTTGTTCACAAACGCCAGACTAGCAGCACCTCCCAGAGTACTGGTAAGGCTGTTCACCGCCGTAAAGCCTTGTGTTGAAAAACGAAAATCTGTACTGCCGACATTGGCTAATACCTGATTCCAATTTACCCCCTGCTGGTAATCATCATTAAGCGATACCTCGATAATCCGCGCTTCGAGCACCACCTGACGTTGAATAGTTTGTTGTGAGCGAGATAGAAACTCGCGCACGCTGCGCAGTTCATCAGGCATAGCGCGAACAGTAACCAGGCCTGCTTGCGGCGATACGATGACACTGCGTCCGCCTTGCCCTCCCACCAGGCTTATTAAGGCTTCTTTCAAATCCTTCCAGAAGTCTGTTTGCGTGCGGGTCAGAATATTCGTGCCGTTTACATTGTTGTTGGCATTGAAATTGTTGCTGTATTGATTGCCGCCGGTCTGGCTGTTGCCACCAAAGTTGTTAGCACCGCCATTATTAGCACTGTTATTGTCAAACTGTGACACGCCACCTGACATAATGCTGGATTGCGTTGTGCCATCACGAGTCATCAACAGGTAATTGACCGTGAAAGTTTCTGTGCGTATGCCTGAGGGATATACCCGAAATACGTTGCCGCTACGCTGAACATCATAACCATACATTTCTTCGGTTAAATCCAGCGCTTCTTGCAGTGTCACCTGTTTCAAGTCGAGTGAAATAGTGCCTTGCACCTGCGGATGAATTGCTACGCTGAAGGGTGTGCCTTCAACCAAGCCACTGAAAAACGCTGCGGCGGCTACCTGCTCCGCTTTCACATCAAAACGCTCTTCACTGAACAAACCAGCAGACAGTTCATTGATTCCCGCACTATTGGACAATAGCGCCGACACCTCACTAGGGAGTGTTTGCAATGCTGTAGCCGGCACAACGGACGAGCTGCCTTGTTCATCCACTGCTTTTTGTAACTGTGTCGCCGTTGTCTGGCCACCATCATTCGTCTGGCAGGCAGTCAACAAACAAATCAGAGTAAGCAGTACAGAGAACTTAAAATTCATCGGTATTGTCCTTCACCTTGGTATCATTCAACACCACTACCCGAGTTTGGCCATGCTCACTAAAGTGCACCGCATCGGCGTGGATCGCCGCCACAACAAGATCACCCAACTTGTCACCTACATACATAATACGTTGATTTACAATGGCATAACGCCGTTCTTCGGCAATAAATATGGCGCTGACCCGCAACGATGCGGCATGTGCACCAGAGGATGCTTCATCCATTTTTTGCGTTGTCGGCGGCCTGGTCGGATCCTGTAATTCAACCGCATCCGTTCCCAATAGCAGCACCAGATAAGCAGAGGTCAATATCAAGGTTAGACTCCTACAAAGGCTTTACCCGTGCTCAGGGTATAAAGCTCTATTTGCAACCGGGCCGTGGGGTACTCAGCCACCTGATAGTCAAAAGTCTGCCAGTAAAATTGCCAGGGCAATGATTGCAAATGCTGCAAATATGCCTGGATGGCAAAATAACGCCCTTCCACAATCAGTACCAACCCTTGTCGATACAAACTCAGCTCACTGTCGCCATTGGTTTGGTCTATAACATTAACCGCAGGCTGTGAACTCAGTTCAATAAGCTTTAGCTCCGGATGTTCGGCTAACAGCTCCTGCAGAACCTCCTTCATACGTTTAGCCGGAATAAGCTGACGGGTTTGCTCTGCTAAGGTCTGTCGCAACCTTTCCTGTTCGGACAAAAGCTCATTAATACGCTGATTCAGTGGTGCATCCGGGTCGACGTTGGCTGCCAGCAATTCATTTAGTTGCAGTTGCAAGCCATGGCCTTGGCTCAATCGACTTTGATGGCTGCTCTGCTGGGCCTTTAACGCAGTAAATCTGGGGTCAAGTAGCAAGTACCAGCCACCATACAAGAGCACAAACAAACCCGCTAAAAGTAGCCACACTCGCTCTCTGAGCGAGCGGGACAAAAAGGCTTCGCTAAGTTTTTGGTAGCTACTCATTGTCTCCCCCTTTTTGACCGGGAAACATTGAGCTGAGCACAAACTGCAAATTGTCTTGCCCATCGCGGGTCAAGGCCACGTTGGAAAACTCCTTACCCTGGAAGTAAGGGGATTGTGAGAGCTTCTCCAGCCAAGCTGGCAATGCTTCACTATACTGTACACCGCCCTTGAGAGATAAATGCGCTCCATTCACCTGAATTTGATTTAACCAGACGCCGTCCTGGTGGTATTTGGCTAAATCCTGCATAAAAGTCGCGTAGCCCGGCCCCGCGCTGCCCTGCTGATCTAATAAGGTCAGAATATGCTGCTGGGTATCAATCTGTTTTTGCAGTGCCAATATACGTTTGGCCAAAACCTCACTGGGTTCCCTTCCCAGCAGTTGCTGCTGGGCAGCGACTTGTGCCCGCTGATTTTGTAATCGCTGCTCGGCATGTTCGGCAATAGCCTGCCACTCCGTTAGCTGACGTTCGCTGTACCACCAGCCAACGGCCAGCAGAACAGCAACCAAAACCCAGACCGACAGCACAAAGGGAAGTGTGAGTAATTCATAGCGGGGGCGCATGTCCTCCGAGTAGAGGTTTACCCGAAACTTCATGCTTCGTCTCCCCGCAGTTGACGCATAGCGGCTCCCAGACTGGTTAAACTGCCAGATGTAAAACTCAAGCCCTCGGCATGCGCCAATTGAGGTTGAATAATCTGCGTATCCAGCAAGGTTGCCTCTTTTAACAGCTGCGCCAGGTCAGTCATAAAAGGCGTATCAATACAGAGCAACAGCCGCTTAACCGGCGCCTGTCGCAACTGACTGTCGAAATAGTCCATAGAGCGCTGAATTTCGAGGCTCAGGCTATCCGCAATCCCCTGATGAATCTGTTCCAGTCCATAACTGCTCAATTGCTCATAACCACGCAACCGGCGGGTAAAGTAAAGCTTGCCGTCTTTGAGAATACTCAGCGATATTTCTTCGCCCGGCTCCTGCAGCAAGGTGATGTGCGCCTCATGATGGGGTTCGAGTAAATCACATTGACTTAGCTCTTCGACACCTATGCTGGCAAGTTGTAAACCAGCTTGGGTAATACCTTGAACCAGCTCTTCAACCAGACTTTTAGGTACCGCGACTAAATTAATTTTGTTGGAGCCAGACGGCTGCGCAGGCAAATCAAAATAATCGACCTGCATTTCCTCAGAGGTACCTAATAGTTCACGAACGGACCAGCTCAGCGCCGGTAAGATTTCCGGCTCAGGCACCGGAGGCCGCTCCACTTGTAACAGCTGATAGCGGTTGGTGGAAAAGACCAAATGACAGGGGGTGTTTGCCGCACGGTGACTCTCAACCCACTTACTCAGAGCAAGAGGCCAGTCCTTTATGTCCATTTTGTGCTGAGCAACCCAGAATGGTTGCCCTTTCTTCAATGCCAATAACGACAGCATCACTCCATGCTGGCCAAACTCCAGACCAACAGAGCAAAAAGCAGCAGATTTCCGAAACCTACTTTTTACAACATCTTTCCAGCCAAGATGGGCCATATCGCGCTGTCTTTATTGTTATTTCAACTAATTACATCAGACAATTAGTATTTTCACCAGTATTTATCCGGGTTAGTCGCCCGTCAGTCTGACGTTTCTCTGTGCTAAATCAAAAATCGTGAAAATTTTTCAACACCCTTAATCCTTTTTACCGTTCCCCCCCTTAACCGATGTATCACCACCTCAATAGGAGATGGTTTAAGACTGACAGTAAAAATCCACCTGCATAGCAGGTGGCTTTGCTTAAGGGCACCCTAGAAGGGTGCCTTTCTACTCAAGAAAGTGCTAAGTGCTGTTGACGCTCCTCTTCCTCTTTGGCTTGTTTATCCTGATACT
>NZ_JAHDJU010000025.1:0-217 GCF_018531185.1 Bowmanella yangjiangensis | reverse complement strand
ACCAGTTGACGGCTTCGCTGAAATCTCTAGAATGCGCACCACTTCGACGGGGTAGCCCGGCAAGCCAGGAAGGCAGAAGGATTCAAGGAACGGCAAGCAACGAAAGAGTTAAAAAGTTGCTTGACACAGAAAACGGATGGCGTAGAATGCGCGTCCCGCTTGAGAGAGGAAAGCCTCACTTAAGCCGCCTGATAAGGCACTGTTCTTTAACAATTAG
>NZ_JAHDJU010000024.1:0-255 GCF_018531185.1 Bowmanella yangjiangensis | reverse complement strand
ATCTCTAGAATGCGCACCACTTCGACGGGGTAGCCCGGCAAGCCAGGAAGGCAGAAGGATTCAAGGAACGGCAAGCAACGAAAGAGTTAAAAAGTTGCTTGACACGGAAAACGGATAGCGTAGAATGTGCGTCCCGCTTGAGAGAGGAAAGCCTCACTTAAGCCGCCTGATAAGGCACTGTTCTTTAACAATTAGCAACGAGACAATCTGTGTGGGCACTCGTTAACGAGTGTCGGCTCAAGAAATTCATGATTT
>NZ_JAHDJU010000023.1:0-255 GCF_018531185.1 Bowmanella yangjiangensis | reverse complement strand
TCAGTATCACATCGTGTGGACGCCGAAGTATAGATACAAGATTTTGAAAGGTCAGGTAGGCAAAGAGCTTTACCGAAGTATCTATGTCTTTTGCAGCATGAAAAAGTGTGTGGTGGTTGAACTGAATTTTCAAGTTGACCATGTTCACTTGGCGGTGAGAACGCCACCGAGTTTAAGCGTGTCAGAGTTGATGGGGACATTAAAAGGTCGAACAGCCATCAGATTGTTCAACAAATTCCCTTATCTGCGGAAGAA
>NZ_JAHDJU010000022.1:0-281 GCF_018531185.1 Bowmanella yangjiangensis | reverse complement strand
GGGTCGATGACGGCCGTCATGCCCATCCGCTTCGCGGTGATCTGGAACAGCGCGTCCGCCAGCGTCGCGTCGAGCCCGACGTACGGAACCTCGTCGCCGGTGCGCATCACGTCGCGCACGTAGGTGAGCAGGCGCCGGCCGAGCGCGCCGCCCGGGTGCGAGCGGGCGAAATCGTCCGAGCCGAAGCCGCGCGCGTCGAGCACGGCGACCGCGAGCGCGTCGCCGAGCGCGAGCGCGGCGGTGGTGCTGGCGGTCGGTGCGAGATTGAGCGGGCAGGCTTC
>NZ_JAHDJU010000021.1:0-282 GCF_018531185.1 Bowmanella yangjiangensis | reverse complement strand
CATACACCGCCTTAGTAGAACCAGCAGCGATCGACTAACCGAGAGGCCGACGTCGTTGACGTCGTGCAAGGAGGGTGGTACCGCGGGTACCCGGAGAATCCGGTGTGCTCGTCCCTCGGTGACCCGAGACGAAGGACCACCCGCTGCGATGACCGATGTGAACCCAGTTCGCTCCGACAACTGCAGGCAGTACAACAACGTGCCGCCGCAGATTGACCTGCCCGCGATGGACCACGAGATCATTGATCTGTGGGCTCGTCAGCACACTTTTGACAAGTCCTT
>NZ_JAHDJU010000020.1:0-286 GCF_018531185.1 Bowmanella yangjiangensis | reverse complement strand
GCCGCCTTCACCACTGGATTGGCCTTGGCAATGGCATCCCTAGCCGCAGTCCGATAGTCAAACTTGCAGTCATGCTTGTCGGAATAGCGGTGCAGCACGCAGTACAAGTTCCCACATCGGCAGTTGAATCCGGTAAGCCCGACCCTCTTCCTACAACTGGTGCATCGATTTGGGCCTTCCTTCCCCTTGGGGTTCGCCATCGCCCCCTCGCTGGGGCCAGAAACATCAGCAGGCTGTGCAATAAGCGTCTTGACCTCAACTTCAGCAACAGCTACCTCTATTTTAC
>NZ_JAHDJU010000019.1:0-288 GCF_018531185.1 Bowmanella yangjiangensis | reverse complement strand
CGATGTAGTTGGCGAAGCGGTCATTCAGCTCCTGCAGCTCCACTTTCTCGTTGGTGCGGGTGTTCTTGAACTCGGTGTTGATGGCGTCCGCCAGCGAGAAGTCCACGGAGTCCTGCAGCAGGCGCACGCCGGGCACACTGCTCCGCAGGCGCACCGCGGAGGAGCGCGTGACATACGCGCCGCCCGGGGACGAGGTGTAGAGGCTGCGGCTGGTGCTGGGGCGCAGGGCGCTGCCCAGGCTGTAGGTGCGGGTGGACGTGGTCACGTAGCTGCGCGTGGAGCTCGGCC
>NZ_JAHDJU010000018.1:0-296 GCF_018531185.1 Bowmanella yangjiangensis | reverse complement strand
CTCATACGATAAATCCTAATGTGGTGATGGCAAGTATGGCTCATACTATACTATGATATCCAAATGGCTCTTTTTTTCCTGAATAGTGGGTAACAATGTGTGAGATAATTCCGAAGCCTGGTAGAATAAGAATATATACTTCTGGGTGGCCAAAGAATCAGAATAGGTGTTGGAAAAGAATTGGGTCTCCCCCTCCGGCGGGGTCGAAAAATGTTGTGTTTAGGTTTCGGTCTGTTAGAAGCATGGTAATGGCTGCTGCTAATACTGGAATGGCCAGTAGGAGTAAGATTGCGGTA
>NZ_JAHDJU010000004.1:0-201775 GCF_018531185.1 Bowmanella yangjiangensis | reverse complement strand
CTATTTACTCCTTTTATTTGCTGGTAACAAACAAAAGTCAGTATCTAGCATGAGCACTCTACGGGCACAGCCCCGACTGGACGATCACCACCTCCATAGGAGGTGGTTTAAGACTGACAATAAAAAAGGCCTCATCGGAGGCCTCTTCTAATCAGAACGGGATATCGTCATCGAAGTCAAAGTCCGGCTCAGGCATTGAGCTGCTGGACGGTTGCTGGGCAGGTGGGTTTTGCTGACCACGGCCCTGATTAGCATTTTGCTGATACTGATTACCCTGGTATTGGTTTTGCTGAGGCGGCTGAGCATAGTTTGGGCTCTGACCACCAGCCTGCGGTTGTGGTTGAGACTGGCGAGGCTGATACTGGCCACCACCTTCCTGACCACCAGCACGGCTACCCAACATTTGCATCTGATCTGCGATGATTTCTGTGGTGTAGCGATCCTGACCGCTTTGGTCCTGCCACTTACGAGTTTGCAGTTTACCTTCTACATAAACCTGGCTGCCTTTACGCAGATATTCACCAGCTACTTCGGCCAGGCGACGATACATGGTAATACGGTGCCATTCAGTGCGTTCCTGAATCTGACCACTCTGATCTTTCCAGCTTTCGGATGTCGCCAGAGTAAGGTTAGCTACCGCATTACCGTTAGGCATATAACGCACTTCTGGATCTTGGCCCAGATTACCCACCAGAATGACTTTGTTGACGCCTTTGCTCGCCATAATTGCTCCTCTTAATCGCTGTTTCGGCAAATTGGCCACAGCGTCACTTTAGTATGAAGTTTAACTTATAATACCCAGTTGCTGCCGGGCTTGCTGCAGATTGAATTCACGGCTGTCCACTTTGAGATACAGGACTTGCTCAGCCTCAACCAAGGTAATATCTCTGACTCCTGCCATGCGGCTAACCAGCGCCAGACTGTCCTGAACAGACATCGCCTCGCTGTTCAGGCTCAAAGAATAACGTTTTAAATGGATACTACCACCACCTATGCCACGAATCAGTCCCAGCCAACCAAGGCATAATAACGCTGCCAGCATATAACTGAATTGTTCATTGGCATATTGATTTAACAGCCCCGACAAGGCCCCACCGACAAAGGCCCCGAAGAACTGAAAACTCGCATACGCGCCCATGGCCGAGCCTTTTTTACCTGCTGGCGCCAAGCTTGACACCATAGCCGGCAAATTGGCCTCCAGATAATTAAACCCGGTAAAGAACAGCCAACAAAACAGCAACAGGGCCACCAGCGGCGCCTGCAACCAGGCCATGGCCGCCAGACTAACCCCAAGTAGCACAATACTTAGATTAATTACTCGACCTTGCTTGCCCTGTTTACCGAAGCGCATCAACACTGCCATGGCCAACACAGACAACAGCAGTACCGGCAGGTACAACATCCAGTGGTCTTCGAGCGGCCAGTCCAGCTCCAACAAACGTTTGGGTAGATTGACAAACATCAGGGTCATCAGCAAGTGCAACAACGCCACACTGACATTCAATCGCAGTAAGGATTTGTCCGCAAGCAAACTACCCACATCGCTAAGTTTGGGTAAGGTATCCCCACTGGGAGACAGATTCTGTGCGCTTGGCACGACAAACAAGACCAATGGAATACAAGCGATAGCTGCCACTGCGGTAAACCAGAACACTCCTGGCAGACCGAATTTTTCAGCCAGCAATGGGCCCAGCAACAGCGCCAGATAAAAAGAAAAGCCAATGGCAATGCCGATAATGGCCATGACTTTAGGGCGCTGATTTTCACGGCTGATATCACCAGCCAGCGCCATCACCGCACCAGCTACCGCACCAGCACCTTGTAGAATTCTGCCTATCACTACCCATTGCAGGGTTTCTGCCTGTGCGGCCACCAGGCTGCCCAACGCAAAGCAGCTTAATCCCAGCACAATTACAGGCTTACGTCCCAGTCGATCAGACAGCAGGCCCATAGGAATTTGCAACAGCGCCTGGGTTAGACCATAACCACCGATAGCCAATCCAACCAATAAAGGGGAATAATCCGGGTAGCTGACCGCCAATACGGCCAATACCGGCATCACCATAAACAGGCCCAGCATACGTAACACATAAACGGTGGCCAGAGAGAAGGCCCCACGCAATTCGGTATTATTCACAGCAGATCGGTGTTTTCTAACGGGTTTTCATTCCGGAACCACCAGCGGTTCCAACTCGGCCGCGCAGTGTAGCACAGCCAGCCCCCGAGGCTGAACGAAATTACTGAATTCCCCCACAGCAAGTATTTCCTCGCTGGTTTCAGGGCTTCCCAGTCAATTCAGCAATAATTTTGTTCGTTTCCGACACGGCTGTTATGCAATACTAGGGGTTTTCTTTCCCCTGCTCAGGTGTGGTTTTTGTGGACAAAATAGAAGTACGTGGCGCGCGCACTCATAACCTTAAGAACATCAGTGTAACCCTGCCCAGGGATAAGCTGATTGTGATCACCGGTCTGTCCGGCTCAGGTAAATCGTCGTTGGCATTCGACACCTTATACGCGGAAGGTCAGCGCCGTTACGTAGAATCCCTGTCGGCATATGCGCGTCAATTCTTGTCGATGATGGAAAAACCCGATGTGGATCATATTGAGGGGTTGTCACCGGCCATTTCCATAGAACAGAAATCCACCTCACATAACCCACGCTCCACTGTGGGTACTATCACCGAAATCTATGACTATCTGCGCTTGTTATTTGCCCGAGTCGGCGAGCCGCGCTGTCCAGATCATAATGTGCCCTTGGATGCTCAGACCATCAGTCAGATGGTCGACAAAGTGCTGAGCATGGAAGAAGGCGCCAAGCTTATGTTGCTGGCCCCTGTAGTACAGGAACGTAAGGGTGAACATATTAAGACCCTGGAGAATCTGGCCGCACAGGGATTTATTCGCGCCCGTATTGATGGCGAAATCTGTGATTTATCTGATCCGCCGACCCTGGACCTGCATAAAAAGCACACTATCGAAGTGGTGGTAGACAGATTCAAGGTACGTGACGACCTGCAGCTGCGGCTGGCAGAGTCCTTTGAAACCGCTCTGGGTCTATCCGGTGGTACCGCCAAGATCGCCTGGATGGATGAGCCCAACAAACAAGAAATTGTTTTTTCTGCCAACTTTGCCTGCCCCCACTGTGGCTACAGTATGGCAGAGCTGGAACCACGACTGTTCTCCTTCAATAACCCGGCCGGAGCCTGTCAGACCTGTGACGGCCTGGGCACCCGCCAGTTTTTTGATGCCGGTAAGGTAATAGTTAACGAGGAGCTGAGCCTGGCAGGGGGGGCCATTCGCGGCTGGGATAAACGCAGCTATTACTATTTCCAGATGCTTCAAGCGGTAGCAGAGCATTATCAGTTCGATCTGACCAAGCCCTTTAATGAGCTGGACGCCAAGGCTCGTGATGTGGTGCTAAACGGTAGCAAGGGCACCTCCATTAAGTTTCGTTATATCAACGACCGTGGCGATGTAATGGAACGCAAGCACCCCTTCGAAGGGATCTTGCCCAATATGGAACGTCGCTATCGTGAAACCGAGTCTAATGCAGTGCGCGAAGAGCTGGCCAAATACCTCAGCCAGCAACCTTGTGGCAGCTGTGGTGGCACCCGTTTGCGATTAGAAGCGCGAAACGTCTTTATCAACGAAACCCGCCTGCCTACAGTGACCGACATGTCCATCGCCGAGGCCCTGGCGTTTTTCGAAAGCCTGTCCCTGACAGGCAAGCGGGCGCAGATTGCCGAAAAAATTCTGAAAGAAATCCGTGACCGTCTGAACTTTCTGGTCAATGTGGGCTTAAATTATCTGTCCATGTCACGCAGTGCAGATACCCTGTCCGGCGGTGAGGCCCAGCGTATTCGTCTGGCCAGCCAGATTGGCGCAGGCTTGGTGGGAGTGATGTATGTACTCGACGAGCCGAGCATCGGTCTGCATCAGCGCGACAATGAACGTCTGCTCAGCACCCTGATCCACCTGCGCGATCTGGGCAATACCGTTATTGTGGTAGAACACGACGAAGATGCCATTCGTGAGGCCGACTATATTCTGGATATCGGTCCAGGTGCCGGTGTACACGGCGGCGAAATTGTTGCCGAAGGTAGCCTGGAAGACATAAAACAAAGCGAGCATTCACTTACCGGGAAATATCTTTCAGGAAGGGAGAGAATTGAAGTTCCTGCCACCCGCAACGAAAACCCGGATAACCTGTGGCTGGAACTGGATGGCGCCACCGGCAATAACCTCAAAGAAGTAAACCTGCGCTTACCCATAGGTTTGATGACCTGCGTTACCGGCGTGTCCGGCTCGGGTAAATCTACTCTGATTAACGACACCTTGTATGTCATCGCCCATAAAGAACTGAACGGCGCTACTGTGGGTGAGCCTTCCCCCTACCAAGCTGTGCGCGGTATGGAGCATCTGGACAAGGTCGTGGATATCGACCAGAGCCCAATAGGTCGCACACCTCGCTCTAACCCCGCCACTTATGCCGGACTTTTCACCCCTATTCGTGAGCTGTTTTCCGGTACTCAGGAAGCCCGCTCCCGTGGCTACAAACCTGGGCGTTTCAGCTTTAACGTTAAAGGCGGACGCTGCGAAGCTTGTCAGGGCGATGGCGTCATCAAAGTGGAAATGCACTTTTTACCAGACATTTACGTGCCTTGTGATGTCTGTAAGGGCAAGCGCTACAACCGTGAAACCCTGGAAGTCAAATATAAAAACAAAAACATCCAGGAAATACTGGATATGACGGTGGAAGATGCCCGTGAGTTTTTCGATGCCATTCCGGCACTGGCTAGAAAGCTGCAAACCCTGATGGATGTGGGCTTGTCTTATATCCGTCTGGGTCAAAGTGCCACCACCTTATCCGGTGGTGAAGCACAGAGGGTTAAACTGGCCAAGGAGCTTTCCAAACGGGATACCGGCAAAACCCTGTATATTTTGGATGAACCCACTACCGGTCTGCACTTCCACGATATCAAGCAACTGTTGCAGGTTCTGCACCGCTTGCGCGACCATGGCAACACAGTAGTGGTTATAGAGCACAATCTGGATGTGATTAAGACCGCAGACTGGATTGTGGATCTTGGCCCGGAAGGTGGCAGCGGCGGCGGACAGATTATTGCCCAGGGTACGCCTGAGCAAGTAGCAGACTCGCCGGTGTCGCATACTGGTCGTTTCCTTAAACCTATGCTGGGGTAACAAACAGCATTACCTTCCAGAACCAATCTGCAGGGCCGATTTTGACAACAAGTCGCCGCCCTGCCAATGCAAGGGAGAAAAGATGTTAAGCCAGGACTTTGAAGTACGCTTTTACGAAACCGACGCCCTGCGTCATGTCAGCAATACGGTGCTGGCCGGTTGGTTTGAAGCCGCCCGCGAACCTATCTTCCGCATCTTCACTCCCGAGCTGGATTTAGCAAACTGGCCACTCATCCTGGCCAGTTACAAAATCGATTTTCTTAAGCAGATCTTTTACGGTAAAGCGGTTACCTTAAAAACTGGTATCAGCCGCATCGGTAACAGCTCTTTTGTGGTCTACCAGGAAGTCTGGCAGGACGGCCAGCGCTGTGCATCAGGGCAGACCACTATGGTGCATTTTGATTATGCCACGCAGGCCTCTGCCGCTATTCCTGACGCGGTCCGAACACAACTGCAGGCTCTGCTGGTAGAGCCGGTATGAGTCAGTTTATTGAAGTTATCGACCATGCGCTGCCCACCGAGCTGTGTCAGGCACTGGTCAAACAGATAAACAATAGCCCTCACCGTAGCGCCGGGCGCACCGGTGGTGGCGTAGACACCAGCAAAAAAGTCAGTGAAGACGTTTCCATCACCAGTCATAGTGAGTTTTCGGTGTTATTGCCACAGGTACTGGAAGCCACCAGCAGACATGTGATGGCCTACTTCGCCAAGTACTTCTTTGCCCTGATTGGCCCCATCGGCCTGACCGTTCGCCATCCGCAAACCGGTGAGCCGGTCAAACTGACCGCCGACAACTTTAACGAGGTCGGTCGCCCTAATCTGGCTAATCTGGTGCAGTACTTGTTTCATTTGGGTGATATCAACGCGCAAAAATACCCGGTTGAGCGAGGAGGCTATCCTTACTGGCATTCCGAAGTGTATCCGCAGTCGGGTGACAACGATGCGCTGCATCGGATTTTGCTGTTTATGTTTTATCTGAACGACGTTGAGGAAGGCGGAGAGACGGATTTTTATTATCAGGATCTGTCAATACGGCCCAAGGCGGGCAGAATGGTGATTGCTCCGGCGTATTTTACTCATACCCACAGGGGACAGATACCGCGCAGCAACGACAAATATATTCTGACGTCCTGGGTGCTATTCAATCGCGCCGAGCTTATCTATACCGGCGGCTGAACAATCTCAACCGCCAGTACAAACCAGATAAAGACTTATTCGTAAGGTTCGACTTTAACGCCCTGCAGGCTATAGCCAACCGTGGCTATATCACCACTCCAGCCCTTAGTTGACAGGGTGCCAGTTATCCACACTGCATCGTACAGGCTCTCAACTGGTGTGCCTTTTTCAAATTTTACATACACAATCTGGTTCGGCGGTGGTGGCGGCACATGGATACAAGCGCCGAAGTAAGGCACCAGCAGGAATTCTGTGAGCTTTTCATCGTCCCCTTCCAACGGCACCACAAAGCCAGGAATACGTACCTGCTGACCGTCCAATTCCTGCACTACCGGGGCGTCCAGATTTATCTGTGCCATGCTGTCGCCGTCGTGGCTGATATTCTGATCAGGGGCCACATAACCTTTAGGCACCATATCTTCCCAATACAGGTCTTTGGCCTCTGCCATCGCCAACATGGGCAACAAACCTAAGATAACCAGCAGTTTTCTCATCACTTCACACCTTTTCAACGGCCATGTCCGGCTGGTTAGCCCAGCCAAACGGATTCTTGCGTACTTCATTTCCCGGCATGGGTAGGGCCGGAATATTTAACGACAATAACAATGAGCAACAGGCAAAGCCCGCGCCGACAAAAAACACCATACTGGGGGATACTAGCCATACTATGCCCAGCAACGCGGGTATCACCACCGCCGCAATATGGTTAATGGTAAAACTGACTCCCGATGTAGAGGCGATATCCCGCGGATCGGCAATCTTCTGAAAATAAGTTTTCATAGCAATGGCCATGGCAAACAGCAAATGGTCAATAACATAGAGCGTGGCGCCCAGCCAGGCTGTTTCAACCAAACCATAGCTTATAAACAGTAGAATCAGCCCGACATATTCAACCACCAGCGCACGTCTTTCACCTACCCGCGCGATAAAGCGGCCTATGCTCGGGGCAAACAGCAAATTGAACACATAATTCAGCATAAACAGTAGGCTTATCTCGCCGACACTGTAGCCAAACTTCTCCACCATCATAAAGGCAGCAAATACCACGAAGATCTGTCGGCGCGCACCACTAAAAAACGTCAAACCATAATACAGCCAGTAACGACGACGCAGCACCAGTTGCTTATGCTGGGTGGACGGCTGCGAAAAACGCGGGAACACCAACCACAGGGCCAACACTATCAATAAGCCCGCTCCGCCAGCCACCATATACATGGCGTTGTAGCTAATTCCCCACCATTCCATTAACATCCAGATAGCACCGTAAGCCAGAAGCGACGCGCAACTTTTTACCGCTAGCTGACGCCCCATAAACTCGGCCGTCTGGCGTTTATCCAACCACTGCAGGGTCAAAGACTGATTGACGGTTTCAAAATAATGGAAGCCGATGGACATCAAGACGGTAGTGGCATACAAACCATACTCGAATGGAAACCAGCCGGTCAGTGCGATGCCGATGGACATCAACGCCAGTGAAATTAGTGCAAAGGTCTGCTCCTTGAGCACCAGCAACATAAAGATGGCGGTAAAGGCGAGAAAACCTGGGACTTCCCGCAAACTTTGTAAGATGCCAATTTGCGCACCGTTAAACTGTGCAGCGTCGATGACAAAGTTATTCAGCAAGGCATTCCAGACCGAAAAGGTCAGCGGCATAACAAAGGCCATAGCTAACAGCAAAAACTGCGGATTCTGGCGGACTGCTTGTAAGGACGGCATGAGTGGCCCAAAGCCTGGACAACGGACGGCAATTGTAGCCCTGGCAGCATAAAAAAGGCCAGCAAAGCGGGCCTGATTTATGTCTTTATCATCGTCTTAGAACGCTGGCTTGTCCGGCGTCTCTTCGTAGCGTTTTACGCTGGCTACGATTTCCGCTTTAGCGGCTTCAGCATTGTCCCAACCGTCGATTTTCACCCACTTGTTAGGTTCCAGATCTTTGTAATGCTCAAAGAAATGTTCGATTTGCTTGCGCAGCAGTTCTGGCACATCTTCGATATCCTTCACACCACGGTAGATAGTGGACAGCTTGTCTTTTGGCACCGCCAGTACCTTAGCGTCCGTACCTGACTCGTCTGTCATCTTCAGTACAGCAACCGGACGGCATGCAATCACAGAGCCCGCCAGCAGAGGGAAAGGTGTGATAACCAGTACATCTACCGGGTCACCGTCTTCCGACAGGGTGTGAGGCACGTAGCCGTAGTTAGTTGGGTAATGCATGCAGGTTGCCATAAAGCGGTCAACGAAGATCGCGCCGGATTCTTTGTCCACTTCATATTTAACAGGATCTGCATGGGCAGGAATTTCGATGATTACATTCACTTCTTCTGGCAGATTTTTCCCTGCCGGAACAGCATTCAAACTCATGATGGGTCCTTAATTTAAACAAAACGGGAAGTGCCGCGGATTATACGTTTTTTAAGCAGCAAATAAACAGTTTGCAGGCATATTAGCCGCCCTTCATGCCGCTATGCATTGCCACTATGGTCTAACGTTACTTGCCTTAGGCGGCTTGCTTTCCAACCTTTCACCTTGGATTCCTTACTCACCTTGATTCTGGCAAAAATCACCAATACTTGCTGACAAGCTATTGTCTGGCGTCTATAGTGGTTTCGACTGATGCTAAAAAGCCAAGTAAAAACAAAGGGGTTAGCTACTTTGTTGAGGTTGTAGCCAGGCCCCGCTATTGCATAGCCAGCACTTTGTGCAGGCTATGTCCTGTTCAATTTTGGGGAAGTTATGACTGAACTATTCTATTTGCCGCCCGTGTTAGGTCTGGTAGGCCTGGCCTTCGCCTTTATCATTTATCTGCTGATTAAACGTATTCCGGTCACCAATGAGGCTATCGCCGCCATTGCTGACCAAATCCATCTCGGCGCCATGGTGTTTATGCACCGTGAATATAAAATGCTGTTTATCTTTGCTCTGGTGCTGGGCATTGCCCTCTATTTCTCACTGGGCGCAAATACCGCGCTCGCCTTCACTGTGGGCGCAGTGTGCTCGGCCTTGGCCGGTTATATTGGTATGTTTACCGCCACTAAGGCTAACGTGCGCACCACGCAGGCCGCCCACGACCAGGGGGCGGCTTCGGCCTTGTCTGTGGCCTTTATGGGCGGCTCTATTATGGGACTCTGTGTAGCGTCCATGGGGCTGCTGGGCTTGGGTATGCTGTACTGGATGTTTGGCGGTGACCCTGCCACTGCCCACGTTATCCACGGATTTGGTATGGGCGCATCCAGTGTGGCACTGTTCTCGCGGGTCGGTGGTGGCATTTTCACTAAGAGTGCCGATGTGGGTGCCGACCTGGTGGGTAAAATTGAAGCCGGTATTCCCGAAGACGACCCACGTAATCCTGGGGTAATTGCCGACAACGTGGGTGACAACGTCGGCGATGTAGCAGGCATGGGCTCGGATATCTTTGAGTCTTACTGCGGTGCCATGATTGCCACTATAGCCATTGCCTCCACTATGGTTTTAGGCAATCTGGGCAGCCGCGAATCCCTGATGTTCCTGCCCCTGGCCCTGGCATCTACAGGGTTACTCTGCTCTGTGCTGGGCATTTTACTGGTCAAAGCCATGTCTGCCAGTAAGCCGGATGTTGCCCTGCGTGCTGGCACTATTGGTGCGGCCGTACTGTTTGTGGTTGCCGCCTACTTCGTGGTGCAGCAGGTGGGCATTGACTACCATGTCTGGTGTTCAGTGGTAACAGGTGCCGTAGGCGGCATTATCATCGGCTTAGTCACCGAGTATTACACTGCTGCCGCCCCGGTGCGTAAGATTGCCAAATCCGGTGAAACCGGTCCAGCTACCGTGATGATCACCGGCTTGTCGGTAGGCATGCAGTCCGTGGTGGTCCCTGTGCTGACCTTAAGTGCCATCATCTTTATCTCCACCAGCCTCTCTGGCCTGTATGGCGTGGGCATTGCTGCTGTGGGTATGCTGGCCACCGTAGGTATCACCATGGCTATCGATGCCTATGGCCCGGTTGCCGATAATGCCGGCGGCATCGCAGAAATGGGCGGCCTTGGCAAAGAAACCCGTGATATTACCGATTCTCTGGATGAACTGGGAAACACCACCGCCGCCATAGGTAAAGGCTTTGCCATTGGCGCTGCCGCCCTGGCAGCGCTGGCGATAATTGCCGCCTTTGTGGAAACCATGACCCACCATTATCCCGGCTTTACCTTGCATTTGGGTAACCCCGAGGTATTGGTCGGCATGTTTATTGGTGGCATTCTGCCTTTCCTGATTGCGTCTATTACCATGACGGCGGTGGGCGATGCCGCCTTTGAGATGATCCATGAAATTCGCCGTCAGTTCCGTGAAATCAAGGGCCTGATGGAAGGTGAAGCCAAACCCGATACCGCCCGTTGCGTAGATATCGCCACCACCGCAGCCCTGAAGAAAATGATCCTACCTGGTGTGCTGGCAGTTGCTGTGCCCCCTTTGGTAGGTTTTGGCATCGGCCCCCATGCTTTGGGCGGTATGCTAGGCGGCGCTTTGCTTGGCTGCGTACTTTTAGCGTTGATGATGGCGAATGCTGGCGGTGCCTGGGACAACGCTAAAAAGTACGTGGAAAAAGGCAATCATGGCGGTAAAGGCTCACCGGTGCATGCTGCGGTCGTGGTAGGTGACACTGTGGGCGACCCTTTCAAAGATACATCCGGCCCGGCCATGAATATACTGATCAACGTGATGGCCATTGTGAGTCTGGTTATCGCACCACTGTTGTAATGCAACGCCACAAGGGCCGCTTATGCGGCCCTTGTGATTTATTCCCACCACATTGCAGCTTGCACCAGTTAACAGAGGCTGAAAATTTTACTCACAAAATACTGTACATAAATACAGTTAATTGTTAACCTAATTCCGAATCTAGTTAAAACACTTCCCAATCTGGAGACAACGATGGCCATAATTATTCGCTACGTGGTTGAACACAAAGGGGTAGAGAAGCTGGTGACAACAGACAAGAAAGAAGCGGATCTCTATGACAAGATGTTGGATGTTGCCGACAATCTGGCTGACTACATGCAGGCTAAGGGCGTTAAGCTGGAAGAGTCCGTCATGGAAGATCTGTCCATTATGTTGTCGCAGAACAAAGATGCGGTAGCAAGGCTATTGAAGGGCAACACAGCGGCCAGCCTGCTGGAAGAAGAAAAAGCCGAGGTGGTCAGACTGGAGAAGAAACAGGCCTAACCACCGGCTTTAAACAGGAGTGGGCATTGCCCACTCAGTCTTTATAGTAGCTAACGCAGGCTTGTACTTCGTCGGCTGAGCCAAGTAGCACGGGTACGCGTTGGTGAATATCTGTTGGCATCACTTCCAGAATGCGGCCACGACCGGTTGATGCGCCGCCACCAGCTTGTTCCATCAGGAACGCCATAGGGTTTGCTTCATACATCAGACGCAGCTTACCTGGCTTGTTCGGCTCACGGTTATCCCAGGGGTACGCGAAAATACCACCCCGGCACAGCACCCGGTGAATATCACCCACCATCGCCGCTACCCAGCGCATATTGTAATTTTTACCTCTGGGGCCCTGATCACCGGCCAGCAGGTCAGCCACGTATTCTTGCATGCAAGGTTCCCAGTGACGCTGGTTAGAGGTGTTGATAGCAAATTCCTGGGTTTCCTTCGGTACCTGCACATTGTTACGGGTCAGCAGGAAGCCACCGTGGGTTTTGTCCAGGGTATATAAATGCGTACCGCGACCTGTGGTCATCGCCAGCATGGTAGATGGGCCGTATAACACATAGCCCGCTGCCACCTGTTGCGTGCCCGGCTGCAGGAAGGCAGAAGGGTCATCAGGTTCCATCCATTGCGGTGCATGCATCACAGAGAAAATAGTACCAATTAGGCTGTTGATGTCGGTGTTGGAAGAGCCATCCAGTGGATCAAAGCTGATCAGGTATTTACCATCTGGGTTACAGCCAATCACATTGTCTTCTTCTTCGGAAGAAATGGCTTTGA
This sequence comes from Bowmanella yangjiangensis, assembly GCF_018531185.1. NCBI lineage: Bacteria > Pseudomonadati > Pseudomonadota > Gammaproteobacteria > Alteromonadales > Alteromonadaceae > Bowmanella > Bowmanella yangjiangensis. The sequence continues at coordinate 189,430 of NZ_JAHDJU010000004.1, read as the reverse complement.
CATAACCTGACTCGCTGAGGATATCCTTGAGGATCTGGTTGGAGATCACATCCAGCTTTTTCTGCCGCTCACCCTGTACGTTGTCACTCAGGGTTGAGCCCAGCACCCCGGCCAGTGCGCCTTGGCTAACCCGGAACGAGATTTCCTTGCACGCCGCCAACAAGGTGCGGATCAGCAGAATCAACTCGAGGGGACAACCGTCTTCCTGTAATTGTGTGTTGAGTCGTTTCATAAACTTCAGACCTTAGAGAACTTATATTGATGTAGGGACTGCCCCTGGAATCACTCCGTAGGGCTTTGTTTTTATTTTTGTTCTTTTATTGTAACCAGTTTGACCACAGATGTCGCCGGGCAGGGCCACAGGTATTATTCAAAGTCGAACTTTCTGATAGGCTTGGCGCAGATTCGAATTGACCTGTTTATTATGCATATACATATTCTCGGCATTTGCGGCACCTTTATGGGCGGTATCGCTGCACTGGCTAAAGCGCTCGGCCATCACGTAACCGGCTCTGACGCCAACGTTTATCCGCCCATGAGTACCCAGCTTGAACAACTGGGCATCAGCCTTACCCAAGGCTATGACCCAGCCCAGTTGGAACCGGCGCCGGATTTGGTCGTAATAGGTAATGCCATGAGCCGCGGCAATCCGGCGGTGGAATATGTACTGGACCGTAATCTGCCCTACACTAGCGGCCCACAATGGCTGCTGGAGAATCTGCTCAAAGACCGCTGGGTACTGGCGGTGTCCGGCACTCATGGCAAAACCACTACTTCCAGTATGCTGGCCTGGGTTCTGGAATATGCCGGGCTAAATCCCGGATTCTTGATTGGCGGTGTACCGGAAAACTTTGGTATATCCGCTCGCCTGGGCGATTCACCCTTTTTTGTGATAGAGGCAGATGAATACGACAGTGCCTTTTTCGACAAGCGTTCCAAGTTTGTTCATTACCGCCCTCGCACCCTGATTATCAACAACCTGGAATTCGACCACGCCGATATCTTCGACAACCTGGCGGCAATTCAAAAGCAGTTTCATCACCTGCTGCGTATGGTGCCGGGCAATGGCCTGGTCATTACTCCAGCTCAAGACCAAAATGTAGAGCACTGCTTGCAAATGGGTTGTTGGACACCTATTCAGCGCACCGGCAAAGAATGGCAACTGGCTGAGGTATCAACCGATGGTAGTAGCTTCGATATCCTGCTCGGTGGCGTTAAACAAGGCCGGGTGGACTGGCAGTTGCAAGGCGAACACAATCGCCAAAATGCGCTGATGGCGGTGGCTGCCGCCCGCCCTGCTGGTGTACAACCTGCTTTAGCCATAGAGGCATTAAACAGTTTTAAAAACGTTAAACGCCGCATGGAAGTCAAAGGCAAGGTGGCAGATATCACCTTATACGACGATTTTGCCCATCACCCTACCGCCATCGCCCTGACCATCGCCGGACTGCGCGCCAAAGTTGGCACGGCCCGTATTCTGGCCGTGCTGGAACCCCGTTCCAACACCATGAAGCAAGGTGTCTTTAAAGACCAGTTGGCAAATGCCTGGCAACAAGCAGACAGCGCCTTTATATTTGAACCCGAAGGGCTGCGCTGGTCGTTGCAGCAAAGTTGTCAGGCCAGCGCCGTGCCCAGCCAGGTGTACAACGATCTGAATGCACTGCAAGCGGCCATCATTCGCGACGCCAGGCCGGGCGATCACATTCTGGTGATGAGTAATGGCGGTTTTGGCGGTCTGCATCAGAAGCTACTTAACGCATTGGAGGACCAGCATGGCCTTTGACCGACAGATTACTCTGGCTATTACCGGCGCCTCGGGTGCGCCTTATGCCTTGCGCCTGCTGGACGTGCTGGTAAAAGCCAATTGTCAGGTATTTGTGCTGATATCTTCGGCCGCCAAAGTGGTGTTGGCCACCGAAGAAAACCTGCAGATTCCGGCCAAGCCGGATGCTGCCGCGGCCTGGCTGATTGAGCGCTATCAGGCCCAACCTGAGCAAATCAGGGTATTTGGCAAAGATGAATGGTTCTCGCCTGTGGCCTCAGGCTCCGCCGCCCCCAAGCAAATGGTGGTATGTCCCTGCTCGACCGGCACCTTGTCAGCCATTGCTGTGGGTGCCAGCGACAATTTGATTGAACGGGCCGCGGATGTGGTACTTAAGGAAAGGGGCCAATTAATTCTGGTGCCCAGAGAAATGCCCTTATCCATCCTGCACCTGGAAAATATGCTTAAGCTGTCTAATATTGGCGCCACCATCATGCCGGCCAGCCCGGGCTTTTATCATCAACCGCAATCCATTGGCGATCTGGTGGACTTTGTGGTGGCCCGTATTCTCGACCACTTAGGTCTGGACCAGCAATTAATGGCCCGCTGGGGTTACCAGGGTGCTTCGGGCAAATAAGCCTTCAGCGCAGGCGTCCTACTTTTTCGAGTAATTTGGACTGGCCAATTGCCTGTGGCGAGGTGAAATGATTGGGATACAGAATATCCAGATCACGGTCTGCCTTAGTGTAAATGGCCGAGACATATTCTGAGCAAAAATAGCTGCTGGCAATATCGTGATCTTGCCAGCCCCGATGTTTATGCAGCTTCTTAAACACCAGCTTGAAAAAGAACGGCACCAACTGCCAGAAGTTGTATTTTTTGCCGAGCTGCAACAAAGCAAAATCCAGCATCTTTTTGCGCGCGGCGTTGTCCAGAGCATGCTCCGGGGTCAGCCGGAAATAATCAATATTGCCAGGGTAATGACAAAGGTTATCGGAAATAGGACTGGCCACCACGCCAGGGCCTTTGGCTTCCAGTACCATCAACCGCTCCCCCCACCAGGCAACAATACCCGCATGAGAGTAATCAGACTTACAAGCCCAGCGAATCAGGCGGGAAAAGGCATTGGTACCACCAAACAGCAAAATATCACCGTCCTGCATATGCGGCCGGATAGCCGCATAGTCGAGTTTTTGATCAGATACGGGTGGGGTTTGCTCAGCGGGAATGGCAATCTGCGACATCTAACATTTCCTTGTTGACGAAAGGGCCACAGTTTACCGAGCCTCTTTGCCATCCGCTAGGGTTGCAACAACTCGCTGGGTAAAGCCCAGGCTGCCTGATAGCGCTGTCCCTGCCAATCCTCGATGGTCAGCCATATTCTGTCGTTGTTATCGAAGCTGGCCTTAGCAATACCATGCACATGCTGGCCATGCCGACTGCCATGCAAAATACCAGACTCCCCCTGCTGCAACGAATCCAGTGCCAGTGGTTGTGGGCCAATATTCAGATAAGCCTGACGAACCTGGGCCACATTCCCTTGTTCAAAGGTCAGCAAGAAGTCTTTTACGTATTCATCATGATGCGCATAGGCCGGGTTAAGATCAAAGGGCATAGGTGCCACGGCAAAAGGCCCCAGTTGCTGGGTCTCCAGCGCTGGCGGAAAAACCGGATACATCCCCTGATACAAGTACCAGAAAGGCAATATCAGGATTAAGCCACTGAGTTTAAATTTATTACGTTGCCAAAAGGTATTCTGCACTCTTGCCATCAGGCTGTCTCCCCCAGTTCATCGATATCCACGGCCTTACGCACTTTGGCAGCGCCTTTAAAAGTGCGGCGTCCCCACATCATAAAGCCGGTTATAGACATACCTGTCAGAACCAAGCCAAACACAAACCAAATTATCTTGGTCCAGATGCCGCCAATGGTGCCGTAATGCAGCGGATCAGCAATGTAGGTGAGGGTTTGCAGCACTGTCATTTGTTCAGGTGAGCGGCTGGAAGCCACCTCCCCCGTCCAAGGATTAATACTGGCCTGATAGGCATATTGGTCATAAAACACATGGTCGCCGCCGCCACTGAGGATATACATATCACGGTTATGTTCAGGCAAGTGTAAATACGCGGGTTTGAAGTCCGGATAAAGCTGCTGAACCGTCTCCAGCGCCTGCGCAAAGCTAACCGGCCGGGCCAGATCGTCACTGCCTGGTGCAGGAAGTTGGGCAACATTCACTAACGGCGGATGCGCTTCAATATCGATATCAGCATGCCAGAAGATTGCCTGTACTAGATACCAAAGGCCGGTCAGGCTCATAACCAATAAAAACCAGATGGACCAAATCCCGGCCAGGCGATGTAAATCAGCCAGCAAAGTGCGCTGGCCCTGTTGGGTCCTTATTTTAGGCTGGGTAAAAGCTCGCCAGAAATGTTTGTAGACCACCAGCCCGGTGATCAGTGATCCCAGCATCAACACCGCCATGCCACTAACCAGGTAGTAGCCAATACTGTAGGAGCCATGCCAGGGGAACATCAGCCAACCGTGCAGTGCCCGCATAAAGCCAATAAAGGTAATGCCCTGCTCCACAGACTGGATTTCACCGCTGTATTGGTTGACGTAGGCAATGGCCTGAGGCTTGTCGTGGTCGGTAAACACTACGGCGTTGACCAGATAAGGTTCAAACACCATCACAGTGCCTACATCGGCAGTTGGGTAAGCCTGCTGAACTTTTTCCACTAATACTGCGGCTGACAGAGCCGGTGTGTTGTCTGGATTATTTGCACGCGCCGCGGAGTTAGTCAGCCAGGTCAGCTCATGGCTGAATACGGCGATAGTGCCGGTCAGACAAACAAAACAAAACACCAGCCATATTGGTAACGACAGCCAGCCATGTAAAAAAAACCAGAAGCGGTTGCTAAGCTTCAACATTCCATAGTCTCGGGATTAAGTTATGCCAGCAACATTAAACTAAATGATAATTGCTATCAATAGCGTTTAAATGAGAGTGATTTTCAAATAGAATGTTTGCGCTTTTCATAACTGGGACAACACATGAAACTGAACAGACTATCAACGGCCTTATTAATGGCTGCACTTCCTTCTTTTCTATATGCAGCGGAAGCGCCTCAATCAAGCCGGGAAAAAGAGGTCGAAACCATCACGGTTAAAAGCAAACGCGGTCTGATTTCTTATGTCAGTGCAACGGGTGCAAAATCTGATACGCCCATTATTGAAACGCCGCTGTCTGTGTCAGTACTCACCCCCGAACGTTTGGATGATTTAGGCGCCTATACCATTCAGGATGCCATGGGATATGTGGCAGGTCTGTATAACGGTCCTTATGGGGTAGACACGCGAGGTGATTGGGCACAAATTCGCGCCACCGCACCGGTTCAATATATCGATGGCTTACGCGCTATTTTTGGTTACTACAATAACGTCAGACTCAATCCGTTCTCGCTCAGCCAAATAGAAATACTCAAGGGCCCCTCTTCCGTACTTTATGGTCAAGGTTCCACCGGCGGTATCGTTAACCTTGTCAGTAAACGCCCCCAGCCCGAAACACAAGGGGAATTCTGGGCGCAAATGGGTAACCATAACCGCAAGCAGGCGGCTTTGGACTTCACCGGCTCGTTAACCGATGACGAAACGTTGCTAGGCAGAGTTATTGGTGTTTGGCGCGACAGCGATACACAAACCGATTATGTCGACGATAACAGTCTGATCTTCGCCCCCTCGGTTAGCTGGCAGGCCACCGACCGAACCAAGCTGACGTTGCTCGGCAACTGGCAAAAGAATGAATCCGGTTCAAGTACCCAGTTTTTCCCCCACCAGGGCACATTACTGGATAACGAGTTTGGCCAGATACCCAGTCATCGCTTTGTGTCAGAGCCTGGATTCGACCGCTACGACACGGAACAACAGTCAGTCACCGCCATTATTGAGCACGACCTGAATCAGGACTGGCGCTTACGTCTGGCATCCAGATACAGTGACAGTCACGCAGACTACCGCACTATGTATGCCTGGCCGCCGGTATTCCAGGACGACAACCGTACCGTCATTCGGTCTATCTCCATGTCGGATAACAGCGCCATCTCGGTGACCAGCGATATGCAACTGCATGGCTGGTTTTACACAGGCAACATCGAGCATCAGGTTGTCTTGGGGCTGGACTACCAGCACGCCAAAACAGACGCCGACCGATTGTATATTGCTGGCGGAGGCGGCCCACTGGATTTATATGCGCCGGAATACGGTAACGTCACAAATTTGCCAGACACAGACCAACTAAATGACGGTCCATTTAGCAAGAACTATCAGTTGGGCTTGTATGTTCAGGACAACATGAAAATTGCGGATAAATGGTTGGTCTCTGCCGCTTTACGACGTGACAAAGCCATCACCTCACCTCAGTCAGGCAACTCCGACTATCAGTATGCTACTACTGGTCGCCTGGGACTGATGTATTTGTTTGACAACGGAATCTCTCCCTACATCAGTTACAGCGAATCTTTTTCACCGCTACTCGGCAATGATGCCTATGGTCATGCATTTGTACCGCTAAAGGGCAGTCAGTGGGAGACAGGCCTAAAGTATCAGCCGGCCGGCACCGAGCACTTACTAACCGCATCGCTGTATCAGATTAAGGAGCAAAACCGAACCACCTCTCTGACCGCAGAACAGCGCAATGAAGCCAACATCATCGATCCCAATGGGCAGGTGCAACAAGGTGAAGTCGAAGTAACAGGAGTAGAGCTGGAAGCGCAATTGGCTTGGGATGAACTAGATATTTACGCCAGCTATGCCTATACAGATGCTGAAGTGTCCAAAAGTCACAAGTTAGGCGAGTTGGGTGCCACTATTTCAGCCACTCCTGATCATCAGGCGTCCTTGTGGGCAACCTGGCGTCCAGAGCAATGGCAAGGCTTTAAACTCGGCGCAGGCGTACGTTTCGTAGGTAATACATCAGACGGCAGCGCTTATGTTGAGCAAAATGGTTTGGTGCTTAACGAGCCCTTGCTAACCCCAAGCTACACGCTGTTTGACGCCATGATTGGTTATGATTTCGAAAAATACAGTCTTAGTATACATGCCAACAACCTGACAGATAAAACCGTATTAACCTCTTGTCTGGCCAGGGGGGATTGCTTCTATGGCGCACAGCGCAGTATTACAGCCAACCTGAAATATCGATTCTGATGGCTAAGTGAGCACGTCTTGGGGGGAACCCGCTTTCCCCCAAAATCTGTGCGACCTTCCCCTTCCATTGCGGTTTTGAAACTGGCTCGCCATGTCCTTCAACGTTTAGCGAAAGAAAACGAAAGACTAAATCGCTTGCCGATTTCAACGCTGGCAGAACACCGCTTAATGCACAGCCAATTGCACCAGTTATCCGCCTTTTGTCGTTGGTATTGACGCATTTCGCTGGTAGATTGTGCTTTCTAAGTCATATGGGTAAAAACCATGAGTATTTACAATCTGGGTTCCATCAATTGGGATCACTGCTACCGGGTGTCACACTTTGTCCGCCCCGGTGAAACCCTGATGTCCAGTTCTTACCAATTACATTTAGGCGGCAAAGGTGCAAACCAGTCCGTTGCTGCCGCCAAAGCCGGTGCATCTATCGTACATATCGGCAGCGTGGGTCTGAACGATTCAGCCCCGGCAAAATTAAGAGAATTAGGCGTTGATATCTCAGGTATCAGCGGACACCAGCAAGAAGCGACAGGCCATGCCTTGATCCAAATTGATGATCAGGGTGAGAACGCCATTATTCTGCATGCAGGGGCAAACCGCGCTCAGCAAATGCAGTGGGTAGCCGCGCAATTGCAAATCGCTGGACCTCAGGATTGGTTGCTGATGCAAAATGAGACCAATCTGATTGTTGAAAGCGCCGAGTTAGCCAAGCAAAAAGGCATGCGAGTCGCTTTTAACCCGGCCCCCATGGACAGAGAGTTAACCCTCAGGTTGTTGGATAAGCTCGACCTGCTTATCGTTAACCAAATAGAGGCGCAAGACCTAACCGGCACCGACGATTTAGACGCAGCAATTGCACAAATGCAACGTATGGCACCGAATCTGGCGTTGTTGATCACCTTAGGATCAGCAGGAGCATGCCATTGCCAGGGTTCTCAGCGTCACCAAGTTAAGGCGTTTAAGGTTGACGCAGTAGACACTACCGCTGCGGGCGATACCTTTATCGGCTACTTCCTGGCCAATATCAGCGCCGGACAGCCTGTTGCCGAAGCATTACGCCAAGCCAGTGCCGCCGCCGCCATTGCAGTAACCCGAGCCGGGGCAATTCCTTCTATACCAGTGCAGCAGGAGGTTGCAGACTTCCTGGCGACACAGTCCTGAAACTGCCGCATTGCACCCTACTGAACAAATTTAAGGAAATTCCATGAGCAGAAAGATAATCATAGATACCGATCCCGGTGTGGATGACGCGCTGGCCATCATTATGGCGGCCAATTCTCCCGAGCTGGACGTACTGGGTCTGACCACCATTTTTGGTAACGTGTCCGTTGAACAAGCCACTACCAATGCACTGATCCTGAGTGACTTTGCATCTTATGACATCCCGGTATACAAAGGTGAAGCCGTGCCTATGACACGCACGCCTGCACCTTATGCCGATTTTGTGCATGGTGACGATGGCTTTGGCAATATCAACTGGCCGAAATCCAGCAAGCAGGCGCAGAGTCAGTCCGCAGTGGATTTCATTATCGAACAGGTGCGCAAACATCCAGGTGAGATCACCCTGGTACCCTTGGGCCCACTGACTAACATTGCCCGGGTACTGGAAAAAGCCCCCGATGTAGCAGCCTTGGTTAAAGAAGTGGTGCTAATGGGCGGCACTATTCACCACTGCGGTAATGTGTCCCCTGTTGCAGAAGCCAATATTATGGGCGACCCCCATGCAGCGGATAAAGTCTTTGCTGCTGAATGGCCGGTAGTGATGATTGGTCTGGATGTCACCAGTCAGGTGCTACTTAAGCAAGACGATATGCAGAAGATAGCGGAAAAAAATCCTCGCCAAGGCGAGTTTCTGCGCCAGGCTTGCAGCTTTTATATCGACTTTTATCAGCAAACATTGGGTATTGCTGGCTGTATGGTTCACGACCCATCAACCATCGCTTATCTGCTCGACCCGACATTGTTCGAGATGGAAGAAGGTCGTATTCGGGTAGTGACAGATGGCCTAGCGATTGGCCAAACGACCCTGGCGCCAGGGCAGAGACATTTCCCTTACCCTGGCTGGGAAAATTTGCCACAGCAGAAGGCCTGTATAAAGGTCCGCTCCCAGGCATTACTGGATTTAGTCACAGGTCGACTCAGCGTCTGATCTCATTGTGTAGCGGCAATATCCATTGTCGCTACTTTTCCTTCCCCCTAACGTTTTAAGCACCCCTCGGCTCAGTAACCTGAGCAGCATCTTCATCATCAACTTATCTAAGAATAACGCCAATATCGGGAACATTTTTCCTGACTTGTCTCTTTGTGCTGTTGATATTTAAACCAAAAGCCGAGACCAGCAGCATTGACCAAATATGTTGAGTAACTCTAAAGTGGGAACACAACAAACAGGAGAATAATAATGAAAACCGCCTTATCCGCCATTGCCCTGCTATGCATCAGCAGTTTTGCCGCTGCTGACCAGGTAAGCAAGCAGGCCAGCGACATAGAACCTCAGGTCATCGAATGGCGCCGGCACTTTCATCAACACCCAGAATTGTCCAACCGGGAATTCGAAACTGCCAAATATATTGAAAAGTACTTACGAGGATTAGGTCTTGAGGTACAAACCGGGGTCGCGCACACCGGGGTGGTGGCCATACTGGACTCAGGTAAACCAGGCCCTGTGGTCGCCCTGCGAGCGGATATGGATGGTCTACCGGTAAAAGAGCAGAATGATTTACCCTTTCGTTCAAAAGCGACCAGCGAATATAACGGCAACCCGGTATCCGTGATGCATGCCTGCGGTCATGACACTCACATGGCGATGCTGATGGGTGCGGCCAAAATACTCACTGATATGAAATCTCAGCTCTCCGGTAAGGTAAAGTTTGTTTTCCAACCGGCTGAGGAAGGCGCGCCAGTGGGTGAAAAAGGCGGTGCTGAGCTGATGGTGACTGAAGGCGTGATGAAAGGCGTCGATGTCGTATTCGGTCTGCATATCAGCTCCAACACCGATGTGGGGACGGTGGAATATCGCCACGGCGGCATTATGGCAGCGGTTGACCCCTATAAAATTGTCATCAAGGGAAAGCAGGCCCACGGTGCCTACCCCTGGCTGAGTGTCGATCCGGTTGTCACCGCAGCACAAGTAGTAATGGGTCTGCAAACTATCGTTAGCCGTGAGCTGCCATTGATTGATGAAGCCGCCGTCATTACGGTTGGCGCCATTCATGGTGGTAACCGCACCAATATCATTCCCAACGAAGTTGAACTGCTAGGTACCATCCGTACATTGGATGAGGACATGCGTGAAACCCTGCATGCTGCTGTGCATCGCAAAGCCACTCATATTGCTCAGAGTATGCGAGCTGAAGCAGAGGTGAGCTTACCTTACGGTGACAGCTATCCCATTACCTATAACGATCCGGCATTGATGGATAAAATGCTGCCCACTTTGCACCGCACTGCCGGAGAAGGAAAGGTAGCAGAAGTGAAAGCCGTTACTGGTGCTGAAGACTTTTCATTCTTCCAGAAAGAAGTACCAGGGCTATATCTGTTTGTTGGGGGTAAACCCCTTGATTTGCCAGAAGACCAGGCCCCTGCGCATCATACTCCGGAGTTCAAAATTGATGAATCTGGTATGAAACTGGGTGTTGAACTACTCACTAACCTAACCATTGATTACATGCAAAAAGCCAAGTAATTCAAGCAAATAAGTAAAGCCGACGAATGTCGGCTTTACTCAATATTCAACAACCAACCGGTCTTATGCTGCAACCACTTTTCGTTTGCCAGTTCAGCGTCTAACAACGGATGCTTTTTCAACCATCCGGCGGGAAAATACAAGCTGAGTCCTTGCTCATCATGGCGCATTTTGATTGTAGGCAACAGATTGTCTTTGCGGCGAATACATAGCACATGGGCAATACGCAAAATCTTGCATAACAGGGTAAGCGCAGCGCTGACATCTTGCTGATAGGCACTAAAGCTATTGCCATCAACTTCCTGTCGGTGAGCTCCGACTAGCGTACAAATACATTCTTGCTGCAACTTGGTAAAACCCGGCATGCTGATGTGTGACAGTATGTACTTGCCGTGTTGATGACTATGTTTGAAGTCGATATGCAGACCAATTTCATGCAGTTTGGCGGCAGCCAACAACACGGCCTCGGCATCTAACTGGCAACTGAGCTCGTCGTGAGGAAGTTGCCGAAACAGCATCAACGCCGTTTCTGCAACGCGGTGGGCCTGCGCCTCCTCAATATGAAAACGCTCAATCAATGCATCCAATGTCTGTTGGCGCACATCATTATGGTGAATATTCTCCAACATGCCATACAGCAGCCCTTCACGCAGGGCACCACCAGCAATTTGCATTTGCTGTATACCAAGTTGTTCAAACAGCACCTTAAGAATAGCCAAGCCGCTGGCGAATACTGGCTTTCTGGCCTCTGATAAACCATGAATGGCGAGTTGATTCAGATTGCCAGATTCAATGCATTGCTGCATCAGGTCATCAAGGTAAGTCTGACGAATAGTGTCATTAATATTCTGCGCAACCAGGATTTCTGTAATGGCCTGCGGCGTGCCAGATGCACCCAGACATTGCCGCCATTCAAATCCAACGAATTTATCTGCAACAGGAGACAGCAACGCCCGGGCGGCATCCTGTGCAGCATCAAAATTCTGCTGATTAAGCTCGCCATTTGGGAAAAAACGCTCCATAAAGGTCACGCACCCCATGTTCAGACTGACGAGCTGCTTGGGCGTGAAATCTTTACCCAGGATAATTTCGGTACTGGCACCGCCGATATCTATGACCAGACTGTTGCCTTGATTGGCAGAGGTATAAGCGACACCAAGATAGATTTGCTTGGCTTCTTCTTCACCGCTGATAACCTGGATTGGGTGTCCAAGTATACGCTCGGCTTTATGAATAAACTGCTCGGCGTTACGTGCCAGACGTAAAGTGGCGGTGGCTACCACCCGAATATTGGCAGCCGGAATATCTTGTAATCGTTCAGCAAAGGCTTCCAGGCATTTCCAGCCTCGCTCCATGCTAAGTTCGTCCAATTGAAACTCAGGGTCTAATCCCGCCGCTAAACGAACTTTCTGCTTTACCTTGCCAACAATATGAATACAGCCATTAACTACCCGAACCACCATCAGGTGGAAGCTGTTCGAGCCAAGATCAACCGCAGCGTAATACTGCTGAGACTCCGGCGTAGTCAATGGCGCTTCTCTCATCGGTTCCTTGGGCTTCGGCTCCTGGGCTTGCCTTTGCTCAGGTTTTTACCACTTTGCATACGCTTTTTATATTGCTGGCGCGGCGCTTTTACGTCTTCCAGCAGGACGCTGTGGTCATAATCCGTTACCGGAATCGCATGGCGTATATATTCTTCAATGGCAGGCAAATTGAGTGCATATTTTTCGCAAGCAAAACTAATTGCATGGCCACTCTTACCCGCGCGACCGGTTCGACCGATTCGGTGTACATAGTCTTCGGCGTCATCCGGCAGATCGTAGTTAAATACGTGGGTGACTTTCTCAATATGCAAGCCCCTGGCTGCCACATCGGTAGCCACTAACACATCCAACTGGCCTTTACTGAAGCCATCCAGAATACGTAATCGCTTGTGCTGTGGTACATCGCCACTTAACAAGCCAACGCGATGACCATCAGCCTGCAACCAATCGAAGATGTTCTCACAGCTATGTTTGGTATTGGCAAACACTATGGCTTTCTCTGGCCACTCTTCTTCCAGCAGTGTCAGCAACAGCAACATTTTGTCGTCGTTGGATGGGTAGAATAGTTCTTCTTTCACCCTGCTGGCCGTCATTTGCTCAGGCTCTACCTGGACATGTACCGGACTGTTCATATGTTCGTAAGCCAATTCTTGTACACGCATGGACAAGGTGGCAGAGAACAGCATGCTCAAGCGTTCGGATGGGGCTGGCATGCGACGGAACAGATAACGAATATCCTTGATAAAGCCCAGGTCAAACATCCTGTCTGCTTCATCCAGCACGGCAACCTGAATATGACTCAGACTAAAAATGCCTTGCTTGTAGTAATCGATAATCCGCCCTGTGGTACCAATGATGATATCGACACCTTTTTCCAAGCTCTCACGTTGACTCTGGTAACCTTCGCCCCCATAGATAAGGCCTAGGCTAATTCCGGTATGCTTACTAAGCAGCTCGGCATCCTTATGAATCTGCACCGCCAACTCCCGGGTTGGTGCCATAATAATGGCCCGTGGCTGTGCTTTTTCAGTCTGAGGATGAGTCAATAGATGGTGGAAAGTTGCGGTCAGGAAGGCTATTGTCTTGCCCGTCCCTGTTTGTGCCTGACCTGCAACATCACGCCCCTCCAGCAAAGGAGGCAGGCTCAACGCCTGAATCGGTGTACAATGTTGAAAGTTCGCTGCTGACAATGCGTTTATCACGTCCGCATGCATCGGCAGGTCAGAAAAATGTGTTTCAGTTAGATGAGTTGTTTGCATAGCTTATAGCTTATCAGTGCTTGCATTAAAAAACAGTTTCTATATAAATAGCCACAATCGCCTGCCAGGTGTTTTCTGCCGAGGCAGCCAAGTTTGGAGAAGAGAATGAGCGACAAAATTATCCAGTTGACTGATGACAGTTTTGAGGCTGATGTTATCAACGCCGAAGGTCCTGTATTAGTTGACTTCTGGGCGGAATGGTGTGGCCCGTGCAAAATGATCGCGCCAATTCTAGATGAAGTGGCTGGCGAATTCGAAGGCAAGTTAACAGTTGCCAAGCTGAATGTCGACCACAATACTGAAACTCCACCTAAATATGGTATTCGTGGTATCCCTACTTTACTGTTATTTAAAGGCGGTAATGTAGCGGCAACCAAGGTTGGCGCGCTCTCTAAAACGCAACTGACCGAATTCTTGAAAGAAAACATCTAATTTAAAAAGCCCGGTTAATCCGGGCTTTTTTCTGCGCCGTCACAAATTTGCGCAAAAATTCACTGAGAATGAATAAATTAGCAGCGAAAGATTACTAGACGCTGTTGATTTTTGGTGCTAACTTAGATTTCGTTCTCAGCATCGATTCCATTCGATACGAACAGAAAGGCTGTCTGGAACAGTGTTATCGCCGCAGCCGGCCCGCTCGACGGGTGGCGCATGGAGCGCAGAGCTTAATCCTCGCGTCAAACCGACGCAATCTGACGTTTACGACCCTTTAAAAGTCTGAACACACTTGCATTAAGAGCATATTTTCAATCATTAAGACCCACCGATATGAACCTAACGGAACTCAAAAATAAACCCGTCAGCGAACTGGTAGAACTGGCGGAAAAAATGGGCCTGGAAAACATGGCCCGCGCCCGCAAACAAGATATCATCTTCTCAATCCTCAAAGCCCATGCGAAAAGTGGTGAAGACATTTTCGGTGATGGGGTACTGGAAATATTGCAGGATGGTTTTGGCTTTTTGCGTTCGGCGGATTCCTCCTATTTGGCCGGCCCTGACGACATATACGTCTCGCCCAGTCAAATTCGACGCTTTAACCTGCGCACCGGCGATTCTATTTCAGGAAAAATTCGCCCGCCAAAAGACAGTGAGCGTTACTTTGCCCTGCTGAAAATCAGCGAAGTTAACTTCGATCGCCCGGAAAACTCGCGCAACAAAATTTTGTTTGAAAACCTGACGCCTTTGCATGCCAAAGAGCGTTTGCGTATGGAACGTGGTAACGGCAGTACCGAAGATATCACCGCCCGCGTACTGGACTTGGCTTCACCTATAGGTCGTGGTCAACGTGGTCTGATCGTAGCACCACCCAAAGCCGGTAAAACATTATTACTGCAGAACATTGCCCAGAGCATCGCCGCCAACTACCCCGAATGTGTGTTGATGGTATTGCTTATCGACGAGCGTCCGGAAGAAGTTACCGAGATGCAACGTTTGGTGCAAGGTGAAGTGGTCGCTTCGACCTTCGATGAACCAGCCAGCCGCCACGTGCAAGTGGCCGAGATGGTTATCGAAAAGGCTAAGCGTCTGGTTGAACATAAAAAAGACGTGGTCATTCTGCTTGACTCTATTACCCGTCTGGCTCGCGCTTACAACACCGTTATTCCTTCATCAGGTAAAGTCCTGACCGGTGGTGTAGACGCCAACGCCCTGCATAAACCTAAGCGTTTCTTCGGTGCAGCCCGTAATGTTGAAGAAGGCGGCAGCCTGACCATTATCGCTACAGCACTGATCGATACCGGGTCTAAGATGGACGAGGTTATCTACGAAGAGTTTAAAGGTACGGGTAACATGGAACTGCACCTGAATCGTAAGATTGCAGAGAAACGTGTATTCCCAGCCATCGACTTTAACCGTTCTGGTACCCGTCGTGAGGAACTTCTCACTACCCAGGACGAGCTGCAAAAGATGTGGATCCTGCGCAAGATCGTACATGAAATGTCCGAGATTGATGCGATGGAATTCCTCATCGACAAGCTGTCGATGACCAAAACCAACAATGAGTTCTTTGACGCAATGCGTCGTCAGAAGAGCTGATCAGTTGCGAATAAAAGAAGGCGCCACAGGCGCCTTTTTTATTCTTCACAAATGGTCGTGATACAAGGTTTGAATCAACTTGTCTTCAAGCTCAAATCGTTCTTCCATGGCCTGACCTAAATCCGACAAATGTTTGTCGAAGCCTTGCATATCATGGTCATCGTCAATCTCGGCATAGCTATCATTAAAGCTCAATGCCATTTCAGTGGTGTCAGCAATCTGCGGGTAAACCTCATCCGCCAGGGATTTTCCCTCACCATTGGTCTGACTGCCTTCGACTATTTTGTCGTAAAACTCAAAATGCCCTGCCGACACATAGTCCATCAGCATTTCACAGAAGGTTTCAATGACTTCTTTACCCGGTAATGCCTGACGTTGTGCATCAAATGGCGGCAAACCCGCCAATCGGCAGTATTCCACCAGCAACAACTTGCGGGCATTAATCCAATTATCAATGGCGGTGTGTGACCCGCCCCATTTTTGTTCGGCTTGTTCTACTTTATTTAGCATTGTTATTCTCCCGCTCCGTCCCCATCAACGGTCCAGGTAAATCAATTGTAAAATGCAGTATATCAGAATGCCCCAATTGCAAAAGCGCTATACTCAGCTAGTCGGTCCTGTCACCGACAAGCCATGCGCAAGCTGGTATGCTCGCCTCTTAAGCCGCACATAAGTAGTGAAATATGAAACATCGCCCCAGCAATGATGAGCAAGCCTATTGGCTTATCCTTTCTCAGGATAAGTTGGTGCAACTAAGCGGACAAAGCTGCCTTATCGAACATAAATGGTCGGAACTTTCTTTTTTATCCGCCTACGCAGACGACGTGGTTAAAGTCGGAGAATACCGCCAGCAAAATTGCTACGTGATTGATCTAGGACAGGAAGTGCCGGATCGGGACAATATCGAACTGATTAACCTCAGGGCCGCCCTGATGAGCGAAGCCCATGATGCATTTAATATTCTGGCCAGAGCCTGGCAAGTTGCACTGTTCCTGCGAACTCACCGATTTTGCGGACAATGCGGCAGTCGCATGGAAGCGGTACACTGGGAACTAGCCATGCATTGCCATCGCTGTCAGCACCGCTGTTATCCACGAATATCTCCCTGCATCATCGTTGCCGTACGTAAAGGCGAGCAAATCCTGCTCGCTCAGGGCGCGCATCACAAAGAAGGTATGTATTCCACTCTGGCCGGTTTTGTCGAAAGTGGAGAAAGCCTGGAACAGGCGGTGCACAGAGAAATCATGGAAGAAGTGGGTATTAAGGTAAAAAATCTGCGCTATTTCTCCAGCCAGCCCTGGCCTTTCCCCCATTCGTTGATGATGGGCTATCTAGCAGAATGGGACTCTGGTGAAATCCAGGTCGATGGCCGAGAAATACTGGCAGCTGATTGGTTCGACTTTGACAAATTACCTTTAACACCGCCACCATTTTCAATTGCTGGGCAACTGATTCAGGCAACAACAAATCGAGTGTCACAATAAAACTGAAAATCAAGGGCTGACATGGCGTTTGGCCAGCAGCCCTATGAGTATTTGCATTCAGGAATAGGCATAGGCAGATAACTTGAGTGATGCCAACACCTGCTCAAGATGTTGCCGGGCTTCCTCGGTTGGCCCGGGATAGTCTCCAGCAATAGGCACATTGCCCAAATAGCCTATATCTTTACTACCTTCAGGTGACGTATAAAACGCCGCCAATACCAGCCCACGGAATCGGTCAAACGCCTTAGCAATACGTTTGAACTCCTCGGGGGTTTGCGCATTGTTGTAAGCAATGTCATCCATAATTTTTAACTGCTGCTCGCCACTGAGTCCGACAAAACCACGGTTAAACCGGCGCTGCGATTCCTCCTCAATCCAGGCTAATGCATTCAAAATAACCAGCCGATCACGTTGCTGTGTTTGATAAGGAGCACTTACCCATTCGTCGATAACATCTGGCACCTTTACCTCGGTGGCTGACGGCACCGCCCCATCTCTTGGTACGATGATGTCCGATAACACCGCAACCAACGTCAGTTGTGTGGAGGACAAGGTTCTGGGCCAGGGGGATTCAGGAGGTAAAATCAAATTGGGGTCGGTACCGTACCCTGCAACCTCAATGGGAGTTGGGGTCAGATCAGGCCAGTGTCCAACCTTGACAGGCTCAGTTTCGCTGATAAAACTGCATCCTGACACTGAGGTCACAACAGCGCTGGCCGCCAACACAGTCAACCATTTAAGCGACTCACGACGACTCATGTTAGGTAAATACTGATAAGGAGTGATGTTTTCTGACATATTAGATTACCCCACCTTTCAATTGTGCCGACAGCCAGGATGCATTGCGCATTGCCAGGGTCATAATCGTAAGCGTGCAGTTCTTATGTGGATTGGAAGCAAAAACACCACCATCCATCACAAACAGATTTTCGCAGTCCCAAGTTTGACCCCATTGGTTGGTCACTGAACTCTCTGCGGAGCTGCCCATTCTGGTGGTACCTACCTCATGAATAATTGAGCCCCCTTTGGATATAGCCTGTTCGGCAGATGGCAACTCACCAACGTCTGCCCCCATGGTCTCCAGCAGTGCTTTTGCCGTCTTTAAGCCATGCTCAATTTGTTTGAGCTCATGCTCGGACCATTTAAAGTGAAACTTGGATACCGGTATTCCCCACTTATCCCGAACACTCTCGTCAATCTCCATATAAGAATCGGGGTTGGGTAACATTTCGCCACGCAGCGAAAATCCCACATAAGCACCGTAGTTGTCCCAGACCTGTTGTTTTACCGCCTTACCATATCCCTGTAAGGAACCTGAAACGCCTGCACCAGGCTCCCGAAAACCACAGCCGATTTCAAAGTGATAACCCCGTGGAAAATCCAGTTCACCTTTTGCCTGAGCGGCATGCCCCCACCAAGGGATAAACAGGTGATTGGAGGTATGCCCATCCTCGTTATACCTTGGTCTCCCTTTGAGAGCAGGAATGATTGCACCAAGATGAGCACCGGTTGAATCCATCAAATTTTTACCAACCTGACCGCTGGAATTTGCTAATCCATCAGGAAAATGTTCGCTCTTAGAATTCAGCAGTATTCTCGCAGACTCACACGCACTGGCTGCAAGAATGATCACTTTCGCCTTTAGGTTGTGAGTGTGACCAGACGCTTTATCAATGTAAGTCACCCCTATCACTTTGCCCTGATCATCAGTATCCACTGACTTCACCATGGCTTGGGTAATGATCTGCAGATTCCCCGTTGCTTTGGCCATAGGTAGTAACGAGGTGGTACTTTGAAAGGCGGCGCCGATTGAACAACCGTGGCCACAAGGTGTAGCCCAGAAACAGGCCGCACGGTCATCTTTGGGACGGGTCAACACCGCTCGGTGCATTGGCACCATGGGAATACCTTGTTTTTTAGCCGCGGCGGCAATCAACAACTCTGGCACGCGCGGTTGCGGAGGTGGCTGCAATACGCCTTCGGCTGAAGGTGGCATATCGTCCAACCCAGTGTTGGTGCCACAAACACCGACCAATTCTTCGGTTTTATCATACCAGGGGGCCAGTTCGGCATAGTCAAATGGCCAGTCGGCACCTAACCCATCCCGACTCTTACCTTTAAAGTCATGCTCACTGAAGCGTAAAGAGAAACGTCCCCAATGATTGGTTCTCCCCCCCAGCATTCTGGCTCGCCACCAGTAAAAATCATCACCCTCTGCAACGCTGTATGGCTCATCCGGAACTTGCCAACCGCCATCGACTGTGGCGTCGTAAAATCCAAAATGCTTGTCGCTTGTGGCAGCTCCCATTAGTGGCGCATCACCGTTTCGCTTAAACATCGGTGTTTCAGTTTTCGGGTCGTAGTCTCTGCCAGCTTCTAGCATCAGTACCTTATGCCCGGATTTGGTCAGAGTATAAGCAGCCATGGCGCCGCCCGCACCAGAGCCCACCACAATTACTTCGTGGCGATTGTCCCTCATACTCATAACTCCTTTATCTTAATATTCTTAAAATAAACGGGGTCTCCATGATCTTGCAGACCGATATGGCCACTATGCTGCTTTGCAAATCCGTCCCAGTTGGCAAACTTACTGGCGGCCATTAGCGTGTTCCAACTGCTGCTGCCAATCACGATACTGGTTGTAACCACATCGTTTTGCCATACCTGCAAATGGCCTTGTTCCAATCTGATTACCACGTGATTCCAGTTTTCCGCTGGCTTTTGCGCCGATACGGGCGCTGCCAGTAAATCGTAGAGTGAGCCGGAACGGTGAGAATCAATCTTATTGTCTGAATGGCGCGCATCATCCAGGATCTGAATTTCAGGCGCATGGGAGTAAATAGCATTCCCGGTTTCATCTACCAACACAAAAATACCGCTGTTCCCCCCCGCGGAAATTTTCCAGTCCACCTGAAGCTCGAAATTTTCATAGGTCTTTTTGGTCAGGATATCGCCACCACCAGCGCCGGATAGTTGCAAGACACCGTCTTTTGCCTGCCACTTATCACTCAATGTATCGCGCTTGAAATTACGCCACTGTGATAAGTCCTGCCCATCAAACAGCAATTGCCACCCCTCTGCTTTTTCCTTCTCTGAAAGCTGATTATCGGCTGCACCGACGGTAAAGACACAAGACGCGAGTAGCATTACAGATAGAACGGAACGATTTACCATGCGCTTTCCTTTTTCCTCATCCTGCACAGGATGCACAGTTTTTTTAGATTCAGATTTGCCAGCCTGAAAGTTCTAGACCAGCTAAATTGTGGCTGACAAACGGGTTGTCGCTCATCTGACAGAACTTGGAAGACTGAACCAGCCAACCAAAGACTCGTTAATAGAGTGTTAAAATAATAGTGCGAGCAGCCTCCAAAGCACTATAAGAAAATCGGCAGTCAACAAGACAAAATCGGCGTCCTGTTGTGTTGATATGGAAAAGCTAAGGTAGGTAAAAGTCCTGAGAGCAGCTTTAAAAGCTATATGATTTTTCTTCTTCAACCAATCGGTGATAGCACAAAACAAAAAACTGCATTGCAATTGATGTGCAGATCGGTAGAACGAAAATAAAAAAGCCTTACCGAAAACGGTAAGGCTTAAATATTTTAGCGTGGAGGTCCCGTAACCGGGCTTCTTTTATTTTGATTTCACTAGCGCAGAGGTTTTATAGCAAAGAATATCGAAGCAGTGCAAGCTTTCATGCCTCAAATAGGACGAATAGCATTTCATTTAAAGCTTCAAACGTTGATTCATCGCAAGGATTGCTTGGTGTATCGATGTCGTATTAGCTGGTAGAATGCGCGGGTTTTTTAGCGCATCAGACAGGAGCAGCACATGCAACCACTACAAAATGACAGGTATTTGAGGGCTTTACTTAAGCAGCCTGTGGATATCACTCCTGTATGGATGATGCGCCAGGCCGGCCGTTATTTGCCCGAGTACCGCGCAACCCGTGCGCAGGCGGGGGATTTTATGTCACTGTGTAAAAACCCTGAATTGGCCTGCGAAGTGACTTTGCAACCTCTGCGCCGTTTTGATTTGGACGCCGCCATCCTGTTCTCCGATATTCTGACGATTCCGGATGCCATGGGTCTGGGTCTGTATTTTGAAACCGGCGAAGGACCCAAGTTTGAACGCCCATTGCGCGATATGGCGGCGATTCAAGCATTGCCAGTCCCTGATCCGGAAGTAGAACTGGGTTATGTGATGGACGCCGTACGCACTATCCGTAAAGGCCTGAACGGCCAGGTGCCTTTAATTGGATTCTCTGGTAGCCCTTGGACCTTGGCGACTTATATGGTGGAAGGCGGCTCGACCAAGAGCTTCAACATCATCAAGAAGATGGCCTTTGCCGAACCTGCCGCCCTGCACCTGTTGCTGGATAAACTGGCAGATTCGGTCATCCTGTATTTGAACGCACAAATCGCCGCTGGCGCCCAATCCGTCATGATATTTGATACCTGGGGTGGCGTGTTGTCTCCGCGTGATTATGAAGAGTTCTCTTTGCGTTATATGCACAAAATTGTCGACGGCCTGACCCGTGAAAACGAAGAGCGCCGTGTACCAGTAACGTTATTCACCAAAAATGGTGGTATGTGGCTGGAGGCTATTGCAGCAACAGGCTGTGATGCTGTGGGACTGGACTGGACAATTAATATCGCCGACGCCAAAGCCAGAATTGGTGACAAAGTGGCGCTACAGGGAAATATGGATCCTTCGATGCTCTATGCACCACCCGCCAGAATCGAACAAGAAGTGCAATCCATTCTGGCCGGTTTTGGTGAAGGTAGCGGTCATGTATTTAACCTGGGCCATGGTATTCACCCGGACGTACCACCAGAGCATGCCAAGGTATTCGTTGACGCCGTACATCGCTACAGTCAGCAATACCATAAAGCCTAAAGAAGCTTATTAAAGGTCGGCAGTCTTGACTACCGACCTTTGAAGGCAAGGGCACATCAAGCGTCTCTGGGCAGCCCTTTTTCCACACTGCGAATTAATCGCAGCGTTTGTCTGTCAGGTTGACCAGGCTTTTTACCAGCCTGCTGAGCCAGCGCCCAATCTATGTGCTCTTTTACCATTTCAGTATTGGCGTCCCGCTGACGCTGCAATGCATCAACTATATCTGGCGAATAGGGGGCATTCCCCAATCCCACCGCAATATTGCGCAACCAACGTTCATGCCCGATACGACGTATGGGCGAGCCTTCGGTATTTTTCAAAAAAGTCGCCTCATCCCAGCAAAATAGCTCCAGCAAGGTTTTACCTTGCAACTGCTGACGAGGATGAAAGTCGGCTTCATCGGTGAGCTGTGCGTATCGATTCCAGGGGCAGACCAGTTGGCAATCATCACAGCCGTAGATGCGGTTACCCAGCAGGGGTCTGAATTCTTCCGGTATCGCCCCTTTTTGTTCAATGGTCAGATAGGAAATACAGCGCCTGGCATCCACCACATAAGGGGCAACAATGGCGCCAGTCGGACAAATAGTGATACAGGCCGTGCAACTACCACAGCCCTCTTCCACAGGTTGATCAACCGGCAGTGGCAAGTTGATAAACAGCTCGCCTAAGAAAAACCACGAGCCTGCCTGTCGGTTAATGGTCAGTGAGTGCTTGCCTGTCCAGCCCAGACCGGCTTTCTCAGCTACTGCATGTTCCAATACCGGCGCAGAATCCACAAAGGGACGATAACTCAGATCAAACTCGCTGATTTTTTGCTGAATCATCTCACCTAGCTTCTTCAACCGCTGCCTGAGTAACTTATGGTAGTCGCGTCCGAGGGCATAGCGACTGATATAGGCTTGCTCACGATTTTTCAAATTGCGGGCAAAGCCAGCATCAGGGGGGAGGTAGTCCATGCGCACGCTAACCACTCGCAAGGTACCGGGCAGCAACTCATCGGGACGGGCCCGCTTCATGCCATGTTCGGCCATAAACTGCATCTCACCATGCATGCCCTTATCCAGCCAGGCCTGCAGATGTGCTTCATGACGACTCAGATCCACATCGCAGATACCCACCTGTTGAAAGCCTAGCGCTCTTCCCCAGCTCTTGATATGTTCAGTCAGGTCCACTAAGACCTTTTCGCAGAGTTCGGCCATTGAAACAGTTCGTCTTAAAATTGCCTGCCAGTCTAGCACACAAAGTGTTTTGCGCAGACCAGGTACGAAACCATGAAGCCCAGGCTGCCAAGCTGGCCGCAGTCAGCATGTATGAGCTGATGGAAAGGGCTGGCGCCGCCGCTTTTAAGGCACTCAAACAATATTATCCTGACGCAAAGAGGATCCTGGTGCTATGCGGTCAGGGGAATAATGCCGGTGACGGATTTGTTGTGGCACGTTTGGCCAAACAAGCCGGCCTGCATGTTCACTTGGTACTGCTGGGAGATGTATCCAGGTTCAGCCAGGATACCACCGAAGCCTGCAACAGATGGGTAGCCGAAGGAGGAACAACCACCCGCTGGCCACAATCCCTTGCGGATGCAGAGGTGATTGTCGATGCATTGTTAGGTACAGGTACGCGAGGGCAGCTCAGATCGCCCTATGCAGAAGTCATTGAGACGTTGCGCAACGCCGACATCCCCGTGCTTAGTCTGGATATTCCCTCTGGGTTAATCGCTGATACCGGTGCGTCGGCAGGCGCAGCAGTCTGCGCAGACCAAACCATAACTTTTGTTGGCATCAAGCGTGGTTTAGTAACAGGTCAAGGCAAACAACAAAGCGGCGAGTTGATCTTCGATGATTTAGGTATTGCCGACACTTTTCAATCACTGGCAACACCTTGCGCGCAATTGCTGGATTTTAATTATCTGCCCCTATTGCCTCGCCGTGCCCTAAACAGTCATAAAGGTAGCGCTGGCCGTGTGCTCTGTCTTGGTGGTAATCGCGGCATGCCAGGGGCTATACGCCTGACCAGCGAAGCGGCACTTAGAGCCGGTGCTGGATTAGTCAAAACCTGTTGTCATCCAGAAAATCGCCAGTTGGTCAGCCAGGGATTACCTGAACTGATGCTGGCGGACAGCGACGACCTCAAGGAATTATTGGGGTGGGCCAGCTGTATTGTTCTAGGTCCGGGTCTCGGTCAGGATACCTGGGCAAGTTTGTTATTCAGTCAAGTGCTGGACTATGTAGCAACGCAGCCTAAGCCTCTGTTGCTGGACGCTGATGCCCTGAATTTACTGGCTGCTTCGTCACGAGCATTACCCAGCCACTGCATACTTACTCCGCACCCAGGGGAAGCAGCCAGGTTGCTTGGCTGCCAGATAACAGATATTGAAGATAACCGTTACCAGGCACTCGGCAAACTTCAGCAGAAATATAAAGCCACGGTACTACTCAAAGGCGCAGGTACGCTGATTGCAACGCAGCAACAACATGTAGTACTAACCAACGGCAACCCCGGCATGGCCAGCCCGGGGATGGGTGACCTGCTTAGTGGGGTAATTATCAGTTTGGTGGCTCAGGGGTTAAGTAACGATGAAGCCACCGTGTATGGCGCCAGCCTGCATAGCGCGGCGGCAGACCAGGCTGCACAACAGAGCGGAGAACGTGGTATGATGGCCAGTGATTTGTTGCCCTTTATACGAAAACTGGTTAATCGCTGAATGACGATACGCGTAGATGTAAATGATGAGCAGGCCACCGCTGAGTTGGCAGCCAAGCTGGCCAAGGCTTGTGACAGTGCCACGGTGATTTATTTGCACGGTGATTTGGGCGCTGGCAAAACCAGTTTTTGTCGCAGCTTTATCCAGGCGTTAGGCTACAGCGGTAGAGTGAAAAGCCCGACTTATACCTTGGTTGAGCCATATCAGGTGGGCGACTGGCGGATATTCCACTTTGATCTGTATCGCCTCAGCGATCCCGAAGAATTGGAATTTATTGGTATCCGAGATTATTTTGAACCCGACTGTCTATGTTTAATCGAATGGCCGCAAAAAGGAGGGCAACTCTTGGCCCCGGCGGATTTGCAGATTAACATAGCGTTTAGTGACCCTGGCCGAACCTTTGAGCTGCTTGCCTTGTCTGAACGAGGAGAAGCATTGCTTGCAAAACTATAATAGAGCGCATGGCACATAAGAGAATTTATTTTTGGCTGACCTTATTACTGGCGTTTTTCAGTTCGCTGGTAGTCGCACAAAATCAGGTAGATGGTGTTCGTATCTGGCCTTCGCCTTCGAATACCCGGGTGGTATTCGATATGCAGGACGCCCCTGAGTTCACGTATTTCCCCCTGCAAAACCCAACCAGGTTAGTCATTGATCTGGCCAATACCCGCAAAAGCCTGGATTTTTCAAAAATCCAGAACGACAGCAAGTTAATCAAACGACTTCGCTACAGTAATGCAAAAGACAAAAACGCTATTCGCGTTGTCTTTGATCTCACAGAAGCCGTCGACACACAAATATTTGCCTTGCCTCCCACAGCCCCCTATGGAAACCGTCTGGTTATAGATATCGGAGGAAAAAGCGACAGCGTGTCGGCAAATGTTAAGCGCAGTGATCAGAGTGAGAACCGCGATATCGTTGTCGCTATTGACGCCGGGCACGGAGGAGAAGACCCCGGTTCAATTGGTTATTCCGGCAGTTATGAAAAGAACGTTACGCTGAGCGTGGCTAAAATGCTGGCAGACAGGATTAACAAAACCCCTGGTATGAAAGCGGCCATGATCCGTACCGGTGATTATTACATACACCCCAATAAACGTGCCGATATGGCCAGACAGCGCAAAGCCGACCTGTTCGTATCTATTCACGCCGATGCTTATACCACCCCACAGCCCAGTGGCGCATCTGTGTGGGTATTGTCAATGCGCCGCGCTAATTCTGAACTGGGTCGCTGGCTGGAAAACAGCGAAAAACATTCCGAACTGCTTGGTGGTGCCGCCGAGGTTATTCAGGATACCGCAAGTGAGCGCTACCTGACCCAGGCTCTACTGGATATGTCCATGGACCACTCCATTTCCACCAGCTATGAAGTCAGCCGTGAAGTGCTGAAGGAAATGAAGCAAATCACCAAGTTACATAAATCAGTACCGCAGGCGGCCAGTCTGGCGGTGCTAACCTCACCAGATATTCCCTCCATCCTGGTAGAAACCGGCTTCATTTCCAATAAAGCCGAAGAAAAGAACTTAAACTGGGCAAAGTTTCGCGAAGATTTAGCAGAAGCCATGTATGTTGCGGTGCAGCGCTACTTTAAGCGTATGCCGCCTGACGGTACCTTGTGGGCTAAGAACAAGCGCGACAATCGCACCCACAAGGTTTCACCAGGAGAGTCGTTGTCCTTGCTGGCCCAACGCTACAACGTGCCGGTCAGTCAGCTAAAGGCCGCCAACAACCTGAACTCGGATATGGTTCGCATCGGACAAGTCCTGACCATACCTAACTAGCAGTAGAACACCTTGCCAATACAGATATTACCTGCCCGCCTCGCCAACCAAATTGCCGCCGGTGAGGTAGTAGAACGCCCTGCATCAGTGATTAAAGAGCTGGTTGAAAACAGCCTGGACGCCGGTGCTGATAAAATTGAGTTGGAAATTGACCGTGGCGGTCACAAACGAATTCTGATCCGAGATAATGGTAGCGGTATTGCCCGTGATGAACTTGAGTTAGCCCTTAGTCGTCATGCCACCAGCAAAATAAGTTGCTTGGATGACTTAGAGCAAATCATGAGCCTGGGTTTTCGCGGTGAAGCCCTCGCCAGTATCAGCTCGGTAGCGCGCCTAACCCTGACCTCCAAACCTGCGACCCAGTCTGAAGCTTGGCAAGCAAAAGCCGAAGGGCGGGACATGGCCGTGCAGTTACAGCCGACGGCACACCCTGATGGTACCAGTGTAGAAGTGCTGGACTTGTTCTTTAATACACCGGCCAGACGTAAATTTCTGCGCAGTGAAAAAACCGAATTTCAACACATTGATGAAACCTTGAAGCGCATCGCCCTATCGCGCTTTGATGTCGCCTTTAGTCTGAAGCATAACGGTAAGTTGCTGCGTCATTATCCCAAAGCCAATACTGAGGCCACCAGGCAAAAGCGCGTGGCGCTGGTATGCAGTGCAGGATTTGGCGAACATGCTCTGAACATTCAAAGCCAGTATCAGGGGCTGCATTTACACGGCTGGTTGGCCGTTCAGAGCAGTAACACGCCAGATCATCAGTATTTTTACGTAAATGGCAGAATGATGCGTGACAAGCTAATTCATCACGCAATTCGACAAGCCTTTGAAGGATTACTGCCTCCTGAAGGGCATGCCGCCTATGTACTTTATCTTCAACTGGATGCCAGGGAAGTCGATGTGAATGTGCATCCGGCCAAGCATGAAGTCCGGTTCCATCAGGCAAGATTGGTACATGATTTTATTTTTCGGGCCCTGCAGGATGCACTAAACCAGGCTACTGCTGAAATTGCCCTGGAAGATAGTACCTCAGCGCCAATCAGACAGATTCCAGCAGCGGAGCCAAACCACAATTACATCAAACCCTTACAAAGCAAGGTGACCGAATCGCTAGGCCACTACCAGGGTGGCGGTGTCTCCAGTCGCGGCGCTCAACATTATCAGCAGTTGATGCAAACACCGACACAAGCTCCTCAGGCCAGCGGCAGCCTTTATCCCTGGTTATTCGTTCAACAACGCTATTTGCTGCTCAATCACAATCAGGTTTGCTGTCTTTTACCGGTGAAAGAACTCCATAAACTGAAGATAAAACACAGTCTGGCGTCAGCCGTCAGCCAACCCTTGCTGATGCCGGTGGCTCTCAGTTTGCAAAGCTTGCCAGATATTGACCTGGAAACTAAACAAGCCGCGCTAGTTCCCCTAGGTTTTGTGCTTAGTTATGACAGACATAAGTTGATGCTCAAACAGGTGCCAGCCGGACTGCGCCAGCTAAACTGGCCCGAACTGCTACCTTTGATACTGGATTGTCCGCATGGAGCGGAAATTGAATGTCTGTTAGACAAGGTGGCCAATAAGCAGCAAGTGTATTCCGAAGAGCAAGTCAAGCAATGGTGGCAGTGGTGTGAACAGCAGGCCTTGCTGGAGGACTTACTCAACAATAAAGCCAGACCCCTGCCTTTGGAACAATGGATTCAAACCTATGCAAACTAACCTGCCTCCGGCAATATTTTTGATGGGGCCAACAGCCTCAGGAAAAACGGATTTAGCCATGCAGTTAGTTCAGCACTATCCCTGCGAAATTATCAGTGTTGACTCGGCGATGATTTATCGTGATATGGATATCGGCACCGCCAAACCCTCAGCAGACGAGTTACGTCAGGCACCACATAGATTAATCGACATATTGGACGCCTCACAGGCCTACTCTGCCGCCGATTTTCGCCAGGATGCGCTACGTGAAATGGCCGACATCCAGGCCAAAGGAAAAATTCCTTTATTGGTGGGTGGCACCATGATGTATTTCAAGGTCTTGCTGGAGGGCATTTCCCCGCTTCCCTCGTCTGATGCAACAGTACGTGCCGAAATAGAGCAACGCGCAGCCACTGAGGGCTGGCAGGCACTGCATGATGAACTTAAGCAAAAAGATCCTGTGTCTGCTGCTCGCATTCACCCTAATGACCCCCAGCGCCTAACCCGCGCTCTGGAGGTGATCTATCTTACCGGTCAAAGTCTCACCGACTTGACTCAGGAAAAAACGCCCCCATTACCTTATCAGGTATTCCAATTTGCTATAGCGCCGCAAGACCGAGACGTGTTACATAATCGTATTGCCTTGCGTTTTGATCAGATGCTGGCGCAAGGCTTTGAAGACGAAGTAAAAAAATTTTACGCTAGAGCAGATCTGCATCTAAACTTGCCTTCAATGCGATGTGTTGGCTATCGTCAGATGTGGGAGTATTTGGATAGCAGGTATGACCATCAAGAGATGCGTTATCGCGCTATAGTAGCGACCCGACAATTAGCTAAACGCCAGTTGACTTGGTTGCGTGGCTGGCAAAATATTCACTGGTTGGATACTTTTGCAAAAGACAATTTGTCACTGGTCGCGGAAAAGCTGTAAAGCCCCGAACCTTAACGGCCTGTAGCTATACAGGCAGTACAAAAACTGTATAATCGAAAAGCTGGCGAGGTGTCTCATTTGTGCTTGAGGCACTGAGATAATAAAAATAAAAGGATAATGAAAATGGCGAAAGGCCAATCACTGCAAGATCCCTTTTTAAATGCATTGAGAAAAGAACGTGTACCGGTATCTATTTACCTGGTCAATGGCATCAAGTTGCAGGGACAGGTCGAATCTTTCGACCAGTTTGTGATTCTGTTGAAAAATACTGTCAGCCAGATGGTGTATAAGCATGCAATCTCAACTGTAGTGCCAGCTCGTCCAATTCCTATGATTGCTAATCCTCCGTCAAACCAAGATAATGACGAGGACTAATCATTCCTTTTGGAGATGACGCTTGTTTGACCGTTATGAAGCAGGTGAGCAGGCTGTACTGGTACATATAGACTTCCCCGACGAAAGCAGCAGAGAAGATTTGCACGAGTTGCAGATGCTGGTTTCGTCTGCAGGAGTTAACGCTGTTGGTCTGGTTAAAGGTTCCCGTTCCAGTCCCAGTGCCAAATATTTTGTCGGTAGCGGCAAAGCCGAAGAGATCGCGCAACAGGTACAAGTATCTGGTGCCGATGTGGTGATCTTTAATCACGCCCTGTCCCCCTCACAAGAGCGCAATCTGGAAAAGCTTTGTAAGTGCCGTGTATTGGATCGCACTGGATTGATTCTGGATATTTTTGCCCAGCGGGCTCGCACTCACGAAGGTAAGTTGCAGGTAGAGCTTGCGCAGTTGAGACATATCTCTACCCGCCTGATCCGAGGCTGGACTCACCTGGAAAGGCAAAAAGGTGGTATAGGCTTGCGCGGTCCGGGTGAAACCCAGCTGGAAACAGACCGTCGTTTACTGCGAGCCAGAATCGACCACATTTTGAGGCGTCTGGAAAAGGTACAGAAACAGCGTGAACAGGGCCGCCGGGCCAGAACCCGCGCAGAGATTCCGACCGTGTCTTTGGTTGGTTATACCAACGCCGGAAAGTCTACCTTGTTCAACACCCTGACTGCGGCTGGTGTGTATGCCGCTGATCAGCTATTTGCTACGCTTGATCCGACTTTACGTAAGATACAATTACAAGATGTGGGCCCGGCTATATTGGCCGATACGGTTGGTTTTATCCGCCACCTCCCCCATGATCTGGTTGCGGCTTTTAAGGCAACCTTGCAGGAAACTCAGGAAGCGGATTTATTGCTACATGTGGTGGATTACGCCGATGAGCAATATAAAGACAATATCGATCAGGTCAACCAGGTGCTGGAAGAGATCGATGCTGGCGACGTTCCGCAATTGACGATTTGTAACAAAATCGACTTGCTAGAAGGCATGACTCCTCGCATAGATAGGGATGAAGAAGGTCGTCCTATCAGGGTATGGTTGTCAGCTCAGCAAGGTTTAGGTATTGAACTGTTGTTCCAGGCGTTGACTGACTGCCTGGGGCGCAGCATGGTACAGTACCAACTGCGAATTCCTCCCAGAGAGGGGAAATTACGTGGCGCTTTATATAACCTGCATTGCATTTCGGCGGAGTCTTATGCCGAAGACGGCGATTGGGTAGTGGATGTCAGGATGCCGGCTAAAGACTGGCATCGCTTGGAAAAGAATGTCAGCCATGAGCTGACCAGCTTTGTTGTCCACAAACATTAACGTCTGAATTATTTTTCTATCAATACGGAGAAACACATGGCTTGGAATGAGCCTGGAGGCAACAATAACGATCCCTGGAAAAATCGCGGCAGCCGCGATCAGGGTCCTCCTGATCTGGACGAGGTTTTCAAGAAGTTCTTCGACAAACTCGGTGGCTTTAGCGGTGGCAATAAGTCTTCCGGTAAAGGTGTCGGTGGTCTCGGTCTGGGTTTAATCGTCGGCATTTTAATCGCCGTTTGGTTTATCAGTGGTTTCTATACCCTTAAAGAAGCAGAACGTGGTGTTGTGCTGCGCTTTGGTAAGTTCCACAGTTTCCAGGAACCAGGTTTACGCTGGAAACCCACCTTTGTGGATACCGTTTATCCGGTCAACGTACAATCGGTGCGTTCCATGCCGTCTTCGGGCTTTATGCTGACCGAAGACGAGAACGTGGTACGCGTCGATATGGAAATTCAATACCGAGTGATGGATCCCTTCAAATATACCTTTGCGGTTGTAGATCCTGATGAAAGTTTGCGTCATGCCTTGGATGCAGCCATTCGCTATGTGGTTGGCCATTCCAAAATGGATGAAGTATTGACTCGCGGCCGTGAAGTGGCCCGTCAGGAAGTGCGTGACGAACTAAACGGTATTATTGCTCCTTACAGCATGGGTATTGAAATTCTGGACGTCAACTTCAAAGACGCTCGTCCACCTGAAGAAGTGAAAGCAGCATTTGACGATGCGATTGCCGCTCAGGAAGACGAACAGCGTTATATCCGTGAGGCCGAAGCCTATGCCAGGGAAATCGAACCCAGAGCGCGTGGTCAGGTTAACCGGATGGAACAGGAAGCCACCGCTTATAAGCAACGTGTCACCCTGGAAGCCCGCGGTGAAGTAGCACGCTTTGAAGAATTACTGCCACAGTATGTTGCGGCACCGGAAGTAACCCGTCAGCGTCTTTATCTGGAGACTCTGGAAGAGGTTTACGGTAACACCAGCAAGATCATGGTGGACAATAAAGGTAGCGGTAACATGATGTATCTGCCGCTGGATAAAATTCTGGAGCGTCAGAACAGCGCCACCCCGGCCCCTGTGTCCTCTAATACCCTGGAAGGCCTGCGAACCAACACGCAAAACCAGTCTGCCAACGGCAACTCGAGTAGCACAGGTTCCAGATCAGACAGATTCCGCACCGGGAGGGAGTAAGGCATGAAAAATTTTAGTATTGCACTGATTATCGTGCTCGTAATTCTCGGCTTCGGTTCGGTATTTGTGATTGAAGAAGGTTACCGCGGCATTGTCATTCAGTTTGGTAAGGTCCGCCGTGACGCCGAGACCGGACAAACCATCGTTTACGAGCCGGGTATCTATCTGAAGTTACCTTTTATCGACACGGTAAAACAGCTGACTTCCAAGGTGCAGACCCTGGATGACGGCGCAAACCGATTCGTAACAGCAGAGAAAAAAGACCTGATCGTTGATTCCTATGTGAAATGGCGCATCAAGGACTTTGCTACTTATTATCTGGCCACAGGTGGATTCAAGGACCAGGCCGAGACGCTGTTAAAGCAGAAGGTTAACAACGGATTGCGCACCGAGTTTGGTAGCCGCACTATTTCCGAGATTGTGTCAGGCGAGCGTTCAGAGCTGATGAACAAAGCCATGAAACAATCGGCTGAAAGCGCCGTTGAACTGGGTATTGAGATTGTCGATGTGCGGGTTAAGCAGATTAACCTGCCATTGGAAATCAGTAACTCTATCTTCGAGCGTATGCGTGCCGAGCGTGCTGCCGTAGCGAAGGAGCACCGTTCTCAGGGTCGTGAGCAGGCAGAAATTATCCGTGCTGACATTGATGCCAGGGTAACAGTTATGCTGGCAGATGCAGAGCGTAACGCCAGAAAACTACGAGGTGAAGGTGATGCGGAAGCAGCCAAGATTTATGCGGATACATACACCAAAAACGCAGAGTTTTACGCCTTCCTGCGCAGCATGGATGCCTACCGTAAGAGCTTCAATAGCAAGCAAGACGTGTTGATTCTTGAGCCGGACAGCGATTTCTTCCGCTACATGAATAACACTAAAGGTAAACAAAACTGATAAAGGGCCCCCAGGGGCCCTTTTGCTATTAGCAAGAGGCCAACCTTGTACCAACATCTGTACCGCCGCTTTCTCGATGCCAATAAGGGTAAACAGCATTTTGCCTGCCACAGTCATCACTACTGGCCAGATGTCACCCGTGATGCCATGCTGCAATACTGGGATGACACGGCGGCACTGGTGGACGACAAATGGCAGCATTTGTTCAGTGAGAAACTGCCCCAAGTACAGCAATCTATTGCTGGCACCCTAAATACCGGCATGCCAGAACAACTGGCCTTTGCTCCCAACACCCATGAATTGCTATACCGCATCCTCAGTTGCCTGGACTGGCAAAAGCCGCTGAAGATCCTCACAACCGATAGTGAGTTTCATAGTTTTAACCGGCAAATCAGCCGCCTGGACGAGTTCGACAATCTCAGCCTTTGTCGTATTGAAACCCTGCCCTTTACTAACTTTGAAGAACGCTTTGCCGAGGCGATCCAATCAGATGACTGGGACCTTATTTTCTTCAGCCAGGTATTTTTTAATTCAGGTCTTGCAGTAAAGGACTTGGAAAGCCTGGTCGCGAAAGCATCCGCTGATAGCATTGTTGTGATCGATGGTTATCATGGCTTTATGGCTATTCCAACCGACTTGTCGGCCATCGCCGGACGTGTCTTTTATCTGGCCGGTGGCTACAAATATGCGCAGGGAGGAGAAGGCTGTTGCTTCCTGCACGTTCCGCCTATTTGTCAGTTGCGTCCCGCCTATACAGGCTGGTTTGCCGAATTCGGCGAACTCGACCAGGCCAAGACAGGCCAAGTAAACTACGCCACCAACGGTATGCGCTTTGCGGGTGCCACCATGGATTTTTCCCCTTTGTATCGTTTGGCCGCCGTGCAGCAGTTGTATCAGCAACAAGGATTAGATGTAGCTACTATCCACGCTTATGTTCAAGGCCTGCAACAAGCATTTTTGCAGCATCTGGATACACTACAGCACCCGGAACTGAACAGAAACAACCTACTGGCACACCAGCTATCTCATCATGGCCATTTCCTGACCTTTAAATTGCAGAATGCAGACAAGGTTCAACAATTGCACAAGCAACTGAACAACCATGGAGTGATGACCGATGCCAGAGGCGACAGATTACGCTTTGGCTTTGCCATCTACCACAATGCGGCAGAATATGATCTTAGCTGCCTGAAGGAAGCGCCATGACCGACACCTTATGGATAGCACTGGCCTTGGTATTAATAGTGGAAGGTATCGGGCCCTTACTATTCCCTAATCGCTGGCAGAATTTTATGCATCAGCTTGCCAGCCAGGCGCCGCAACAGTTGCGCACAATGGGTGGAACTATGGTCACTATCGGTCTGGTGGCACTGTATTTTCTCCTGAGTTGACCGGAAATTTCCCATGGCAGCAAGGAATTAACACTCCTGTTAGGGTATTTCCCGGAAAACAGATGATCTGACTGGTCGAAATTTGATAGAATCCCCGCCTAATTTTCTGACCTCTTTTTAATCCATGGCAAAAAACGTTGTAGTGCTCGGCACCCAATGGGGTGATGAGGGTAAAGGTAAGGTCGTTGATCTGTTAACAGACAAGGCCAAATTCGTTGTACGTTACCAAGGTGGTCACAATGCTGGTCACACTCTGGTCATCAACGGCGAGAAGACAGTCTTGCACCTGATCCCTTCAGGCGTACTGCGTGACAACGTCACCTGTGTAATTGGTAACGGTGTAGTACTAAGCCCTGAAGCCTTGATGAAAGAAATCAAGATGCTGGAAGAACGCGGCGTACCAGTAAAAGAACGCTTGGTTATCAGCGAAGCCTGTCCCCTGATTTTGCCTTACCACGTCGCCTTGGATTTAGCCCGCGAGAAAGCTCGTGGTAATAACCCTATAGGTACCACCGGCCGCGGTATTGGTCCTGCTTATGAAGATAAGATTGCACGTCGCTGCCTGCGCGTTGGCGATCTGTTCTGCGCCGAGACTTTCGCTGCTCGTCTGAAAGAAATTGTTGAGTTCCATAACTTCGCACTGACCCAATACTACAAAGTTGAGCCAGTGAACTATCAGGAAGTATTGGAGCAGACTATGGCTATCGCTGATGTGATTAAAGCCATGGTGGTTGATGTGCCGGATATGCTCGACAAAGCGCGCCTGAATGGCGACGCCATCATGTTTGAAGGCGCACAGGGTACATTGTTGGATATCGATCACGGTACTTATCCTTATGTAACGTCTTCCAACACCACCGCCGGTGGCGTAGCCACAGGTGCCGGTTTCGGCCCGTTAAATCTGGATTATGTACTGGGTATCGTAAAAGCCTACACTACTCGTGTTGGTTCTGGTCCTTTCCCTACCGAGCTGAACTGCGAAATTGGCAATCACCTAGGTACTAAAGGCCATGAATTCGGTGCCACTACCGGTCGTAAGCGTCGCACCGGTTGGTTTGACGCCGTAGCTATGAAGCGCGCTGTGCAAATCAACAGCATCAGCGGTTTCTGTCTGACCAAGCTGGATGTGCTGGACGGTTTGGAAACCCTGAAAATCTGTGTGGGCTACAAGTTCCCAGACGGTACGGTGCGTGACGTACCGCCCATGGCTGCTGACGGATACGAGAAAGTCACCCCGGTATATGAAGAAATGCCCGGCTGGAGCGAAAATACCTTCGGTGCCACGACGTTGGATGCGCTGCCGCAAGCCGCACGCGACTATATCAAGCGTATTGAAGAACTGACGCATGTGCCGGTTGATATCGTCTCTACTGGCCCGGATCGGGTTGAGACAATAGTTCTGCGCCATCCATACGGCGCCTGATAAGACAAAGCCGCATACAAATGCGGCTTTTTCATTTCTATATCTCTAGTTTTAAGCAATTAATACGCTGCATTTTGGTTATGTTGTCTGGCCAGCACCATCTCAGCATTCACCTTTGCCAGCGAGTACAGTGCGATCCCCGCTTCATCCAGATTGCCACTCAGCAGTTCCTCCCTGACCTCCTGTACGGCAGGGGTGCCTCGGGCAAACAGGCTGGACGACACTTCTGGTGTACGCTGCCAAATTGCAATTAAATTGCGCAGTGAGCGATACAGTGTCACATTTTTATAGGCATGCTCATCGTGTAAGGTATCCAAACGGCGGGTAAAAAGTACCCCTGTTGCTTCACTGCCCGGCTCCGCCAGTTTACGTTCCAGCAGCATAATAGATGTCAGGCGCTGTAAAACCATCTTGGTTTCTTCACTTAATGAATGCTGACGATGTTTAGCCAGCAGTGACTCTTGCACAGAAGTGATGTGCTGGGTCAGTAACCAAGGTTCAGCCAGCCACTTAACCAGAGCTTCGTCTTGCACTGGGGTGTTTTCCGCCCCCCCTGGTACTTCAAGCTCCAACATAACGTCTTTCCAACCTTGCAACATACTGCTTGGTTTACCTTGTAGGCCAAACAAGCGTAATTGCTGATCCAATTCGTCCGACATCTGAATTTGAACAGCATTCGGCTCTATAGGTACTTCATTCGCCGCCAGACATTGGACACTCAAAGTAACGCTTAACGTCCCGGCGCACAGACCGGTCAATAATGCACGATATGCTTTCATGTTCTGTTCTCCTGATAACGATTCCTTGATGGCCGTTAAATTGCCATCACACCTAAAAGCGCTATTGGGGAGAAAATTCAGACATGAATTAACGATATTTTTTTATTTTCAATTAAAATTACCCAGAACAAGCACATGCAAGACCTCTTGCGAACCAGCCTGACTCGTTTATAGTCCTTTAAGTCTTTGTTACTGAACCTGACTGGCAGAATAAGGCTTATATGATTACCTCCGCCTCTTTTACACAACAACTGGACCGCTGGCAGTCAGGCGATTCGAATGCCTTCGCTCAAGTCACTGAATTAATCTACCAGGAACTGCATAGGCTGGCCTGTAAGGAAATGGCTAAAGAACGAAAAGGCCACACCCTGCAAGCCACGGCACTAGTCAATGAGGCCTTTTTGCGACTGGCCGATGCTAATCTCAGTTGCAATGACCGGCGCCACTTTTTCTCACTGGCCGCCCGTACTTTACGACGTATTTTGGTCGACCATGCCAGGCAAAACGCCCGCCAGAAGCGCGGAGAAAATGGTCAGCGCCTGACACTGCATGAATCCATGCTGGCAAATTCAACATCGCAAATGGAGGTGTTGGAGTTGGACGATGCCCTCACTCAACTCGCCAGTCAGGACCCTCGCAAGGCTGAAATCATTGAATTGCAGTTTTTTGCAGGCATGACCAATGATGAGATCGGCGAGCTTTTGGGTCTATCCAGCAAAACCATAGAACGCGACAGTAAGTTTGCCCGCGCCTGGCTACACCAGTTGTTGAGTGAGTAGAAAAAACGCCGCTTGATGCGGCGTTTGTTATCCATGGGTGTCTAACTTAAAAAGATTAGACTCGTTCAAAAACGGTAGCGATACCCTGCCCTAAACCAATACACATGGTGGCGAGACCAACAGACTTGTCGTTAGCCTCCATCAGATTGATAAGAGTAGTGGAAATACGCGCACCTGAGCAGCCTAATGGATGCCCCAGCGCAATGGCGCCGCCATTAAGATTAACTTTTTCGTCGTAGCTTTCCAGCCAGCCTAACTGTTTGATACAGGACAGCGCTTGCGCAGCAAAAGCTTCATTGAACTCCGCAATCTCAATATCATCCATACTCATACCAGCGGCTTTTAGTGCCTTTTTGGTGGCAGGTACAGGCCCGTAGCCCATAATCGCCGCATCACAGCCAGCTACCCCCATCGAGCGCAATTTGGCGCGAGGTTTCAGACCCAGCGCTTTGGCTTTATCAGCGGACATCACCAGCATGGCTGAGGCGCCATCGGAAATGGCCGATGCCGTACCGGCGGTAACGGTACCGTTAACCGGGTCAAACACCGGGCGTAATCCCGCCAGCGTCTCTACCGTGGTATCCGGGCGCACAACCTCATCATAATCTACCAGCGTCAGTACGCCATCAGCATCGTGGCCTTCAATGGCGGCGATTTCTGATGCCCAGCGCCCTTCCATCGCTGCCTGATGTGCGCGCTGATGTGAACGGGCGCCAAATACATCCTGCATTTCACGGGTGATGCCATTTTGGCGGCCCAGTAATTCGGCAGTCATGCCCATATTGCCGGAGGCCTTAGCGGTGTATTTCGCCAGGCCTGGGTGGAAATCGATATTAAAGTTCATGGGTACATGACCCATGTGTTCCACACCACCTATGATGTACACGTCGCCCTTTCCAGCCATGATGCCGCAAGCCGCATCATGCAAAGCCTGCATGGAAGAGCCACACAAGCGGTTCACTGTGACCGCCGGTACAGAGCGAGGAATATTTGTCAGCAGCTGGGCATTACGGGCAATGTTGAAACCCTGCTCCTTGGTCTGCTGTACGCAACCCCAAATGATGTCGTCAATTTCGCTTGGATCTAACGCACTATTGCGCTCAAGCAATTGGGTCATCAACTGTGCAGACAATGTTTCGGCGCGCACATTGCGAAATACGCCACCCTTGGAACGACCCATGGGGGTGCGGATGCAATCGACTATTACCACGTCTTTCATGATGTTCTCCCAACCTTAAGCGAAATAGGACTTGCCGGATGCTGCCATCTCGCGCAATCCGTCGGTGATCTGATAAATAGGCCCAAGGGCAGCATACTTGTCGGCCAAAGCCACAAAGTTTGCCAATCCCATACTTTCCATATAACGGAAGATACCGCCACGGAAAGGAGGGAAACCAAGACCGTACAAGAGCGCCATATCCGCTTCGGCAGCACTGGCAACAATGCCCTCTTCCAGACAACGCACCGCTTCATTGGCCATCGGGATCATCAGGCGGGCAATGACTTCTTCTGCATCAAATTCACGATGCTCGATATTAATCAGCCTGTAGGCTTCTGCGGCGGCGGCTTTGCTAGGCTTACCGCGCTTGTCTACCGAGAAGTCATAGAAACCTTTGCCATTCTTCTGGCCCAGACGCCCGGCCTGGTAAAGGCTCTGAATGGGATCATTACCAATACGCTGCATACGCTCAGGAATGCCCTCGGCCATCACACCCGCAGCATGATCCGCCGTATCCATACCCACTACGTCCAGCAAGTAAGCCGGACCCATAGGCCAACCAAAGATTTTTTCCATGACCTTATCAACGGCAACAAAGTCCGCACCGTCCAGCAGCAGTTGGCTGAAGCCGGCGAAATAAGGGAACAACACACGGTTAACCAGGAATCCCGGGCAGTCATTAACCACTATGGGGGTTTTACCCATCTTCAGTGAAAAGGCTACCACCGCTGCAATAGTATCGTCGGTGGTTTTTTCAC
The DNA here is from genome assembly GCF_018531185.1 of Bowmanella yangjiangensis. Taxonomy (NCBI): domain Bacteria; kingdom Pseudomonadati; phylum Pseudomonadota; class Gammaproteobacteria; order Alteromonadales; family Alteromonadaceae; genus Bowmanella; species Bowmanella yangjiangensis. Next base: position 150,344 of record NZ_JAHDJU010000004.1, on the reverse strand, counting down.
CTCGAATAATCTCCACCAGCGGCATTTTATGCACGGGGTTAAAGAAGTGCATACCGCAGAAACGCTCAGGCTTATCCAGGCTGGTAGCCAGGCTGTTAATGGAAATTGTTGAGGTATTGGAACAGATGATCGCATCTGCACTCACAGCCTGTTCGGTTTCTTTTAATACTGCCGCTTTGACCTTGGGATTTTCTACCACAGCTTCAATAACGATATCGGCGTCCTTAATCGCACTGTATTCCAGGCTGGGAACGATATTATTTAGGGTTGCGGCCATGGTCTTACCGTCTACCTTACCGCGCTCCATACCTTTACCGAGGATTTTTGCCGCTTCGTTCAGGCCCAGTTGTAAGGCATCCTGACGAATGTCTTTCATCACCGTTGGGGTACCTTTCACAGCCGACTGGTAGGCAATACCACCGCCCATTATGCCTGCGCCCAACACCGCGGCTTGTTTGATATCCTTGCTGGCGGACTTCGCTTGCTTCTTACCTTTGCTTTTCACCAACTGGTCGGCCATAAAGATGCCGATTTGCGCGGTCGCAGCTTCGGTTTTGGCTAATGCCACAAAGCCTTCATTTTCCAGCTTAAGGGCACCTGCACGATCTAATCCTGCGGCTTTGGCCACAGTATCTACCATCATATGCGGAGCCGGATAATGACGCCCCGCCACCGCAGTGACCATAGCCTTAGCCGTAGCAAAGCTCATCATGGATTCATTGGCATTAAGGCTCAATGGTGACTTTTTCTGGTCACGGCGTTTTTGCCAGTCCAGACGACCAGCAATAGCTTGCTTAAGCATATTAATTGCCGCATCACGCAGTTTGTCTGCGCCAACCACAGCATCAATGGCACCATCAGCCAATGCTTGTTCAGGCTTCTTGTCACGACCACTGGTCATCCACTCAAGTGCATTATCTGCACCGATAATGCGCGGTAAGCGCACCGTGCCACCAAAGCCCGGCATCAAACCGAGCTTAACTTCAGGCAGGCCAATTCGGGCCGTGTTGTCGACGACACGAAAATCACAGGCCAGGGTCATTTCACAACCACCGCCCAAGGCAAAACCATTCACCGCAGCGATTGTCGGGAAAGGCAGGTCTTCAAAACGGTCGAATACCTGCGAAGTTTTGGCTACCCAGCTCAGCACCTCTTGCTCAGGTAAGGCGAACAAACCGTTAAATTCGGTAATGTCGGCACCAACAATAAAGGCACCTTTGTTGGAACGCACCAGGGCGCCTTTCACCGCCGCATTGCCTTCCAGCGCAGCGCATAATTCATTGAGTTCAGAGACAGTTTGTTGATCAAACTTATTCACCGACCCGGCGGCATCAAAGACCACCTCGGCAATGCCATCATCCAACAAGGACGCAGACAGGCTGTTACCTTGATATATCATGTTGCTCTCCTTTGGCCATCTATACTGATGGTGCAGCGCCCGAATTGGTCGGAACGCAAATGTAGGGTGGCTCAATTCTTGTTGATGGCGTATTAAATTTCAACCGAAATTCAAACAAACGTTTAAATAATTTATCAACTTTGTAAAAAACCAAATAAAGTCAATCAACTAGCGGCAGGCGACAGCCTGGAGTACAAAAAACACACAAATTAAACACCAATTAGTCTTCTCCCATACTTGATTCTGCGTTGACTATCATTAATCTAAAGGGTCCCCGCTCGCTCAGGAGGCTGGTTATGGTGGTCGTCTCTACAATGCGAAAATTAGTTGCTCTACTGGCACTGATTCCTCTGTCTCTTTTAGCTGACGATAAGCTGGAACGACAGCGCGCGCAGTTTATCGACGCAGAAAAGTGGAGTTATTACCCAGACAGCGAAACTTATCTGGATGCCGTTAAGCAACTAGGCGATTACCCGCTGCTTCCCTATTTAGAACAAACCGCGTTGCTTTCGGGCCTGAAGCTGAGCCGTGAGCAACAAATTGCCGCCTTTCTGAAAGACTATGCCGATACCCCACTGGACAGAGAAGTGAGGGAGAAGTGGTTGCGTTATTTGATGAAACGTAACGATCAGCATCGTTTTCTAACCTACTACCGGGATACCGGTGACGATACACTGCGCTGCACGAATGCCGCCTACCGCCTTGCTCAGCCAGACCTGCGTCAGCAAGCTTTCGCCTTGGTACCCGAGCTGTGGTTAGTGGGTAAATCGCAGGACAAAGCTTGTGACAAAGTCTTCAAGCAATGGAGCGATGCCGGCCATCGCACCGCACCTTTAGTGCTGGAACGTTTAGTGATGGCCGCCGATGGTGGCGACCATACCTTAATTCCTTATCTGAAATCTTTGTTACCTGCGTCCCAACAGTATCTGGGTGATTTGTGGCTAAACGCCAGACGCAACCCAGCTTCAGTGGCTCAGCTAACTAAGTTTCCCAACAAGTACCCTGCCGAAGAACGCCAGGTTATTGTCTATTCGTTGAAGCGATTGGTATGGCGAGATAAAGCCCTGGCGATGAAAACCTGGCAGCGGGCTGCAGAGAAGTACAGTTTTGATGCCGTTGAAGAGCAAGCCGTAGCCGCCGGATTCGCTGTGGCCCTGGCGGTAGAAGATCACCCGCAGGCTGAATTCTGGCTGGAACGGGCCAACCGAGGCGATGGCAATGAAGACATTTTCCGTTGGCACCTAACCCATGTCTTGCGTCATCAGGACTGGCAGCATGTGGCAGATGTTGTGAATTCGGCTCCTGCTGCACTGGAGGAGGATTACTCCAGCCGCTATTGGCTCGCCCGTAGCTATGAGCATCTGAATGACCCGGTCAATGCCAAGCGCCAATATGACACCTTATCCAACGTTCGTCACTACTACGGCTTTTTAGCCGCCGGTAAGCTGGCCAAGTCACCGAATCTGGCCGATACGCCACTGAAGATTTCCGATGAGGAGTTGCTTCATGTTGAAAACCTTCCTGCAGCCAAGCGAGCCAAGGAATTATTGGCGTTGAAACGCTATACGGCAGCACGCCGCGAATGGATTCAGTTACAAGGCAACCTGACCTACCAGCAAGGACTCGCAGCCGCGGTTCTGGCAGATCGCTGGGGTTGGCATGACCAGGCTATCTTTGCCTTCTCTCGCCTTGGCTATTTGGACGACGTTAAACGCCGCTTCCCACTAGCCTTTGACCAGCCGCTGATGCAAAGTGCCAGCAAGCACCATGTTGATCCGGCCTGGGCTTTCGCCATCGCCAGAAGAGAAAGCTCGTTTATGGTGGATGCCAACTCTGGTGTTGGCGCCAAAGGACTAATGCAAATTATGCCGCGCACCGCTCGCGATCTGGCCAAGAAAAAGGTCTCAAACCAGGTGCTGTTCGATCCCGAAAAGAATGTGGAATACGGTACCCAGTACCTGCGTTATCTGATGGATAAAATGCAGGATAACCCGGTGCTGGCGACCGCCGCCTACAATGCCGGAATGAGCCGGGTAAAACGCTGGCTACCCAAAGATGACGTGCCCATGGATGTGTGGGTGGAAACCATCCCTTACAAGGAAACCCGTAATTACGTCAAAGCGGTTATGGCATACAAACAGATTTACAAGCAGCGCTTGGGCCAGGAACAGAATTTGTTTGAAGATCTGGCCAATATGAAAATTTCGGCCTCCATGACGGCGCAATAACCAGGCACGAACGGCGTTTTAACGGTGCCGGGCGGATTAGTAGTTCAGCCCTGAGTATGCTAGTGTACGGGCAAAAATAATCCGCTTCCGGAGCACCTTAATGCAGCCATTAGCATCCCTCTATCCACAGCATATAGCAGAGCTTCAGTCTCGCACGTTGGAAGCTATCCAGCGCGAAGGAATCGACGGTCTGATCATCCATTCCGGGCAGGCTAAACGTCGTTTTCTGGATGACATGGACTACCCTTTTGCCGTTAACCCGCAGTTTAAAGCCTGGGTGCCGGTGCTGGATAACCCCAATTGCTGGTTAGTAGTTAACGGTGTCGACAAGCCAAAGCTGATTTTCTATCGCCCCAAGGACTTCTGGCACAAAGTACCGCCCCCACCGAGTGACTTCTGGGCCGAGCAGTTTGATATTGTCTTGCTGGCGCAGGCTAATCAGGTGGAGAAGCATCTGCCTTATGACAAACGCCGCTACGCTTATATTGGTGAATATATTGAGGTGGCCAAGGCGCTGGGCTTTGAACTGGTAAATCCCGACCGTGTGCTGCACTATTTTCACTTCCACCGTGCTTATAAAACCGATTATGAGCTGGCCTGCCTGCGAGAAGCTAACCGCATCGCGGTGCAAGGTCATGAGGCCGCCAAAGCCGCTTTTTTCGATGAACTAAGTGAATTCGATATTAACCAGGCTTATCTGTCTGCCGTGCGTCAGGGCATTAATGAAGTGCCTTATGGCAACATCGTTGCCTTAAATGAGAATGCCGCGATATTGCACAATATGACGGTGGAAGTGCAAAAGCCTACTGAACATCGCTCGTTTTTAATTGACGCTGGCGCCCAGTTTCATGGCTATGCCGCGGACATTACCCGTACTTACGCCAGACAACAGAATGAGTTTGCCGAGCTGGTGATTGCCATGGATCAGGTGACTTTAGACCTGGTGGACATGCTCAAGCCAGGCATTCCTTACCCGGATTTGCACTTTGCCGCACATCAGAAAATCGCCGCACTGCTAAAGCATTTTGGCCTGGTCAACCTGTCTGCTGAGGATATCCTGCAGCAAGGCATTACCCGTACTTTTTTCCCCCACGGCATTGGCCACCATTTAGGCTTACAGGTCCATGATATGGGGGGGCTGATGGCCGATGACAGAGGCACACCAGCACCACCGCCCGCAGAACATCCGTTTCTGCGTGCAACCCGTCTCGTTGAGGCGCGCCAGGTCTTTACTGTCGAACCAGGACTGTATTTTATAGACAGTCTGCTGGCGGACCTCAAAGGGAGCGAGCAATCCAAGTACATCAACTGGGACCGCGTCGAGCTATTCAGACCATTTGGCGGTATTCGTATCGAGGATAATGTCATCGTACACCGGGACAGAAACGAGAACATGACTCGTGATCTGGGTCTGAATTAAATTCGTTGCACTGACACTTATAACAACAGGAATAAATACGTGAAAAGCAAAATTGCCCTGACTATTGCCGCCATTCTGGCGTCCACCAGCGCATTGGCCATTGTGCCCTCTGAGCAAGCCAAGCGCCTGGCAAAAGAGACCATTCTGGTCGACGGTCACATCGACGTTCCATATCGTATCAATGATGAATGGGAAGATGTCACCGTGGCCACACCCAAAGGTGATTTTGATTATCCGCGCGCTGTAGAGGGTGGTCTGAATGCCCCTTTTATGTCGATTTATATTCCCGCCAGCTACGAAGAGTCCGGTGGCAGCGTACTTTTAGCTAACCGCCTGATCGACAGCGTAGAAGCCATAGTTGGTCGTGCGCCCGAAAAGTTTGCCATTGCCCACTCTGTGGCTGATGTAGAAGCCGCGTTCAAGGCCGGCAAAATTGCCCTGCCGATGGGCATGGAGAACGGTACGCCCCTGGAAGGCAGCATGGATAACCTGCAGCATTTCTACAAACGAGGTGTACGTTACATTACCCTGGCCCACTCTCAAGCCAACCATATTTCTGACTCCTCTTACGATTTACGCCGTAAATGGCACGGCCTGAGCGACTTCGGTAAACAGTTGGTTACCGAGATGAACAACATCGGCATGATGATCGATATTTCCCACGTCTCAGATGATGCTTTTTATCAGGTGATTGAACTTACCAAAGCGCCGGTGATTGCTTCTCACTCGTCGCTGCGTAAATTCACGCCGGGATTCGAGCGCAATATGAATGATGACATGATTAAAGCCCTGGCTAAAAACGGCGGTGTGGTGATGATCAACTTCGGCTCCAGCTTTGTCTCCAACCAGGCGCAGGCATGGGGTAAAAAGCGCAGCGATGCGATGAAAGAAGCGCAGGCAAAAGACCGTGAATCCTTTGACAAACAGTATCGTCAAAACAACCCTTATCCCTTTGCTACTTTGGAAATCGTGTTGGACCATATCGACCACGTGCGTGATTTAGTCGGAATCGATCATATTGGTATCGGTTCCGACTATGACGGTGTAGGTGACTCACTGCCAATCGATCTGAAAGACGTATCTACTTACCCTAACCTGGTTCAGGGTTTACTGGACAGAGGCTACAGCGAAGCCGATATCCGTAAGATCCTATCCGGCAACCTGTTGCGCGTATGGCGTCAGGTTGAGGACTACGCGGCTAAACATTAATAACAGGTAGCTGCGTTAGTCTAATAGAAAAGGCCTTTGCCCTAAGCAAGGCCTTTTGCCTATTCAGCGTGCCATTTCTGGCCAGGGGCTGTACATCATCTGTACGAGTGTTAGGATCGCCGCCCTGGTTGCTTCGGCAAATCTTCTAATTGGCTGAGAGTTCAGCCCTGACCAAGGACTTATCATGTCTAAGACCTATAACACCCCTGAGCTGCAAGCCAGCTATGGTATCGGCTTGCAAATGGGCGAGCAGCTGGCCTCAAACCCTTTCGACGGCCTGGATATTGATGCCGTGCAAGATGGTTTGGCGACGGCTTTCCACCAACTGCCCAGCGCCGTTAGCAACGACGATCTGCGCACCGCGTTCAACGCCATCCATCAGAAAATGCAGGCTGCTAAAGCCGAGCAATCTAAGGCCGTTATCGCCGAAGGTGAAAACTTCCTGGCAGATAACGCCAAGCGCGACGGTGTAGTCGTTACCGACTCAGGTCTGCAATATGAAGTACTGAGCGAAGGTAACGGTGACAAGCCAGTTGCCGCTTCTACCGTGCGCACGCACTATCACGGTACCCTGATTGACGGTACAGTATTCGACAGCTCCTACGAGCGCGGTCAGCCTGCCGAATTCCCGGTAGGTGGCGTGATTAAAGGCTGGACCGAAGCCCTGCAACTCATGCAGGTTGGTGCCAAATGGCGTTTGTATGTACCTTATCAACTTGCCTACGGCGAGCAAGGTGCTGGCGCAGCCATTAAGCCTTTCAGCACCCTGATTTTTGACGTAGAGTTGCTGGATATTCTGTAATATCCCTGGCCGGCAATAATGCTGGCCAAGCACATTTGCTGCGGCGTGCCATAAGGCGAGCCGCTTCAAGGATGAATAATGCGTAACTTGCTATGGATAGTGGCCTGCATAGGTAGCTTTGTCTTTGGTTACCTGGCCGCTTCACGTTCAGCCGAGCCTTCGGGTAGTGCACCTAATGTAGTCTCAGCACCTTCACCGGTCATCACGCCCGTTATTCAGGACGTGGCCAAAGCACCCATAGCTGCTCCCCCCTCCAGTCAGCAACTAGAACAAGATCACAGCTCGGCTCTCAGTGTCGACCTGGAAAAACAGCTGCAAGCGCAACAGCGCACCATCGACAAACAGCGAGTGCAGTTGCGAAAAATACTGAACAGTAAGGCCTATCAAAAGGCACTGGCGGAAACTATACAAGTGACCAATGAAGATGTTGAGCAAGATAACTTGCCAGAACCCTTCAAATCATTTGTAGAAAGGCTGGACGGTCATATTGCCGAGCAATATCTGACGTTGATCAATGAGCCTCAGGATCAAGACGAGGTTTATATGCTGAAGCAAAACATTGCAGATTTTCTGCAAATGCATGAACTGTCTCATTTGTACGAGATAGAAAATGTCCGTTGCAGCCAATCGGTCTGCGAGATCCGCGGTTTAAAAGATACAGATTCGTTGCGTATTGCGTTAGATGCACTGAGTAAGCAGCCTTTCTGGCGACAGAATTTTAATTCCACTTCTTCCTCCAGCTCAAACAGCAAAGAACATGGTAAGTACTTATACCTACTGGCAGGACGTAAGGTAGTCTCTATCCCAAAATAGTAAAAATCCACCTGCATAGCAGGTGGCTTTGCTTAAGGGCACCCTAGAAGGGTGCCTTTCTACTCAAGAAAGTGCTAAGCGCTGTTGACGCTCCTCTTCCTCTTTGGCTTGTTTATCCTGATACTTCACATAACGGCGAATGATGTCTTCGTTAGCACCTACCGAATCGACAAAGTATCCTCTTTGCCAAAAATGGTTTCCCCACAATTTCTTCTTCCGCAGATAAGGGAATTTGTTGAACAATCTGATGGCTGTTCGACCTTTTAATGTCCCCATCAACTCTGACACGCTTAAACTCGGTGGCGTTCTCACCACCAAGTGAACATGGTCAACTTGAACATTCAGTTCAACCACCACACACTTTTTCATGCTGCAAAAGACATAGATACTTCGGTAAAGCTCTTTGCCTACCTGACCTTTCAAAATCTTGTATCTATACTTCGGCGTCCACACGATGTGATACTGACAACGATAGAATACGTGTGAGGCGGATTCATATCGGCTCATGCTATTTACTCCTTTTATTTGCTGGTAACAAACAAAAGTCAGTATCTAGCATGAGCACTCTACGGGCACAGCCCCGACTGGACGATCACCACCTCCATAGGAGGTGGTTTAAGACTGACAACAAAAGGCCTGAATCATCAGGCCTTTTTATTAGTATCTACAACCACAATCAGGCGGCGCGGCTAACCAACAGTGCTTCAACCAGATAGTTGTAAGCACCTTCGCCGATTTGTGCAGCAATAGCCTCGATATCCGGTGAGAAGTAGCGGTCGTGATCATAAAAAGCCACGCGCTCCCGCACCAGGCCATAGCCCTGCTCTACCTTTGGACTGGACAGCAATGGACGGCGAAAATCCATGCCCTGAGCGGCAGCCAGTAGCTCTACCGCCAGAATACCGCGGGTATTCTCAGCCATATCCGCCAGACGACGACCGGCAAAGGTAGCCATAGACACATGGTCTTCCTGATTTGCCGAGGTTGGCAAACTGTCCACCGAGGCTGGATGAGCAAAGGTTTTATTTTCCGATGCCAGTGCCGCCGCAGTGACCTGGGCCAGCATAAAGCCGGAGTTTACCCCGCCGTTATTGACCAAAAAGGGCGGCAGCTTAGACAAGCCGCTGTCAATCAACAGCGCCATACGACGCTCAGACAAGGCACCGATTTCGGCAATGGCCAGCGCCAGGTTGTCTGCAGCCATCGCCACCGGTTCAGCATGGAAGTTACCGCCGGAGATAATGTCATCGCCAAACACCAGTGGATTATCGGTGACGCCATTGGCCTCAATTAACAACACCTCTGCGGCCTGGCGCATCTGAGTTAAACACGCGCCCATGACCTGCGGTTGACAGCGCAGTGAGTAAGGATCCTGGACCTTTTCACAATCATGATGGGACTCGCCGATTTGTGAGCTGTCGCCGAGCAAGTCACGGTACGCAGCAGCCATATCAATCTGGCCACGCTGACCACGGGCTTCATGAATACGCGCATCAAATGGCGCACGGCTACCCAGCGCCGCTTCCACACACATAGCGCCACCAACTGTGGCCGCTGCCAGCAGATCTTCTGCATAGAACAAGCCTTCCAGGGCAAAAGCGGTGGAGGCTTGGGTACCGTTTAACAACGCCAGGCCCTCTTTCGGCGCGAAAGTTACCGGCTCTAGCCCGGCTATTTTCAGACCTTCAGCGCCGGTCAGTTTCTCGCCTTTGTGGCGCACATGGCCTTCGCCCATCAACGGCATACTCATATGTGCCAATGGGGCTAAATCGCCACTGGCGCCTACCGAACCTTTTTTCGGTACGCAGGGGTACACTTCGGCATTTAACAAGGCGATCAGGTTTTCTATCACCTGTAAGCGGATACCGGAGAAACCGCGGGCCAGGCTATTGATTTTCAGCAACATCATCAGCCGTACTGTGCTGTCATCCATTAACTGGCCGGTACCAGCCGCATGGGAAAGTACGATACTACGTTGCAGCAGTTCCAGCTCTTCGGGTTTGATTCTGGTATTAGCCAGCAAGCCAAATCCGGTGTTGATACCGTAAACCACCCGACCTTCATCGAGGATTTTTTTCACTGTGGCCGCCGAGGCATTAATCACAGGCTTGGCCTGTTCTTCCAGTTCAATGGTCATCGACTCGCGGCTGGCGGCGCGAAGCTGCGCTAAGGTCAGTTTTCCGGGTTGGAGTTTTAGCGTGGCCATTATTTGCTCTCCAGCATAGGTAGATCCAGGCCGTGCTCTTTGGCACAGCGTTTAGCAACGTCATATCCCGCGTCAGCATGGCGCATTACGCCGGTTGCCGGATCATTCCACAATACCCGGCCCACCCGCTTGGCAGCCGCGTCAGTACCGTCACATAAAATCACTACACCGGCATGCTGGGAAAAGCCCATGCCCACACCGCCGCCATGATGCAAACTGACCCAGGTGGCGCCACCTGCGGTGGACAGTAATGCATTCAGCAGTGGCCAGTCGGATACCGCATCCGAACCGTCCAGCATGCTCTCAGTTTCACGGTTAGGGCTGGCAACCGAGCCTGAGTCCAGATGGTCACGACCAATCACCACAGGCGCTTTAAGCTCACCGTTTTTCACCATCTCATTAAAGGCCAGGGCCACACGAGCTCGGTCTTTCAACCCAATCCAGCAAATACGGGCGGGCAAACCCTGGAACTGAATGCGCTCACGGGCCATATCCAGCCAGTTATGCAAATGCGCGTTATCGGGGATCAATTCTTTGACCTTCTGGTCGGTTTTATAGATATCTTCCGGGTCACCAGACAGCGCTGCCCAGCGGAACGGTCCGATACCTTCACAGAACAGCGGACGGATATACGCCGGTACAAAGCCAGGGAAATCAAAGGCATTGACCACCCCTTCTTCAAAGGCCATCTGGCGGATATTGTTGCCATAGTCCAAGGTGGCTGCGCCGCGCTCCTGCAAGGTCAGCATGGCGCGCACCTGCACGGCCATAGACTGCTTCGCCGCTTTAACTACCGCGGCTTCATCCTGTTGGCGCATGCTCGCCGCCTGTTCCATAGTCCAGCCCTGCGGCAGATAACCATTTAACGGGTCATGTGCAGAGGTTTGATCGGTCACCACATCCGGGGTGATATTGCGCTCTACCAGTTCGGCAAACACATCAGCAGCATTGCCCAGCAAGCCTACTGATACCGGGCTGTCTGAGGCGTTAATCATGGCCAGGGCTTCATCCAAGGTCGCGGCCTTTTTATCCAGGTAACGGGTGCGCAGGCGAAAATCGATACGAGTTTCATCCACATCCACTGCCAGCATAGAAAAACCGGCCATGGTGGCCGCTAGCGGCTGCGCACCGCCCATGCCACCAAGCCCCCCAGTAAGTACCCACTTCCCTTTTGCTTCACCGCTGAAGTGCTGTCTTGCCACAGCACCAAAGGTTTCGTAGGTACCCTGCACTATGCCCTGACTGCCGATGTAAATCCAGCTACCGGCGGTCATCTGGCCGTACATCATCAGACCTTGCTTATCCAACTCGTTAAAATGCTCCCAGGTGGCCCAGTGTGGCACCAGATTGGAGTTGGCAATGAGCACCCGAGGCGCGTCTTCGTGAGTTTTAAATACCCCGACAGGTTTACCTGACTGCACCAGCAAAGACTCGTCCAGTTCCAGGCGCTGCAATACTTCAACAATTTTATCGAAACACTGCCAATCACGCGCAGCCCGGCCAATACCGCCGTACACCACCAGATCTTCCGGGCGTTCGGCCACGTCTGGGTCGAGATTGTTCATCAACATGCGCAGGGCGGCCTCGGCCTGCCAGTGCTTGCAGCTTAGTTGGCTGCCATGGGGCGCGCGGATCACCCGCGATGGATCATGTCGGTTGCTCATGGTTATCTCCTGTTGATTCGTTCGCTTGGCACAAAAGTTAAATGGCCGCCAAGCTGATATTTTTCCCCCGGATGCGTCAGTAAGGCGTGGCTGACCACACCATCCCGGCTCCAGGTAGTTCGGTGTAAGCGCAGGCAAGGTGCGCCGACCTGTAATTGCAGATACTGAACAGACAAAGCATCAGCCAACATCGCCTCGACCTTATGCTCAGCTTCGGTAAGCGGTGCTGCCGTGCACAGGTATTCATGGGGCGTCAGGGCGCTAAAGTCCTGTTCAAGGTAATCAGGGGCAAGGGCCGGATTAACAAAACGCTGTTCAAGCTGCAACGGCTCATCATCTTGCCAATGGCAGATAAGGCTGTAATACAGCTGACTGCCCACCGGCAAAGCAAGATGAGCAGCCAGGGCTTTATCTGCCTGAATTTCTGCCAACTCGATGACTTGCGCTCGATGGTTATGCTGACGCTCACGGATCTCGTCGGCAATATTGCGAATTTGCAGCATGGATGACTGGCTTTTGAGCGGTGCCACGCAGGTCGCAGCGCCTTGAGTACGTTGCAACACGCCCTGCTCTGCCAGCTCCTGCAAAGCACGTCTGGCGGTCATACGGCTAACGCCAAATTCACCGGCCAGCTGGTTTTCAGATGGCACGGCATCGCCTTCCTGCCAACGTCCGGTTTCAATACGCTGCAAAATATGCGACTTAATCTGCTGATACTTGCTGTCAGCCAAACGCTATCCCCTAATATTGGTTAACTGTCGATTAACATCGTTTTATAAATTGACACAAACAACTTGTCTATACAAGATAATAGTCAAGCACAGCCCGTGAAGGAAACTTGCCATGTCGGACACCCATAACGCAGACCTGTTAATTACCAATATCAATCTGGCCACCTTTGATCCTGCCCTTGGGCCCTATGGCATTATTGAACAAGGCGCACTATTGGTGGCAGGCGGCCATATCCAGTGGCTGGGTAAGCAGCAGGACTTACCCAAGCTTGGCGACGTTAGCCACGCCGTGGACGGACAGGGGCAATGGCTGCTACCGGGTTTTATTGATTGTCATACCCATTTGGTATTTGCCGGTAACCGTGCCGAGGAATTTGAGCAGCGTCTGCACGGGGTGAGTTATACCGATATCGCCAAGCAAGGCGGCGGCATACGCCGTACCGTCAGCGCCACCCGCGAGGCCAGTGAAGCCCAGCTACTGACCCTGGCGCTAAAACGCGCCGAGGTACTGCTGGCACAGGGTGTTACCTGCATAGAAGTTAAATCCGGCTATGGCCTGGATGTAGACAGCGAGCTCAAGCTACTGCGGGTCGCCAGACAGATTGAAAAACACCTGCCTCTGACAATAAAAACCACCTTCCTCGGTGCCCACGCCCTACCGGCGGAATATCAGGATGATGCCCAGGGCTATATCGACCTGGTGTGTCAGCATATGCTGCCCCTGGTGGCCGAGCAGCAATTGGCCGATGCCGTGGATGTATTTTGCGAAAATATCGGTTTTACCCTGGCGCAAACCCGGCAGGTATTCGAAACCGCCAAACAAGTGGGCCTGCCGGTAAAACTGCATGCCGAGCAGCTTTCCAATCTGGGCGGCAGTCAGCTGGCAGCCGATTATCAAGCCTTATCGGTTGACCATATTGAGTTTTTAGATGAAGCGGGCGTAAAGGCCATTGCCCAAAGCGGTACGGTGGCCACCCTGCTGCCCGGCGCATTTTACTATTTGAGAGAAACCCAAAAACCGCCCATCGACCTGCTACGCCAGTATCAGGTGCCTATGGCCGTTGCCACTGACTTTAACCCCGGCACCTCGCCTATTTTGAATCTGCCGCTGATGCTAAATATGGCCTGTACCTTGTTTGCCCTGACGCCCGAGGAAGCCCTGCGAGGGGTAACCCAACATGCCGCGAAAGCGCTGGGGCTGCAAAACACAGTCGGCATGCTTAAAGTGGGTATGCAAGCGGATATGCAGCTATTCGATATCAGCCACCCCAATCAACTTGCTTATCAGATAGGTGGCCATCCTCTGACGCGCTTGTGGCAGGCGGGAAAACCAGTTAAGGGCGGACATAGATAGCGGGTTTGGTGTCGCTCTCATTGCGCAAAGAGAATGTGAGCTAACCACAAAGAACACAAAGGTCACGAAGGGCTGGACGAAAATAAAGCTTAAAATCAGTGGGTTAAATTCGCTGAAATTGGCTAACCAACATCCTCTCTTCTTCGTGCCCTTCAGAGCTTCGTGGTGAGACTGGTATTTAGTGTTTTTAACTCTGAAAAACTTGGTAAACAAAAAAGTCTCTAAAGGTTGCACCGATTTTACGAAAAAATCCCTCTCGGCCTCCGTTCAGCTTATAAACGAGAAAAAGGGCTAATTACGCTGTTGCCGCCTCGCCGTAGGATATGGGTATAAATTTGTGTGGTGCGCAAGTCCGCATGACCAAGCTGATCCTGCACAGTGCGAATATCGGCCCCCGCTTGTAATAGGTGGGTGGCGAACGAATGTCTCAGGGTATGTGGTGTAACATGTTTCTGAATATTGGCTTGGCGGCTGGCGCGGCGCACAGCCTTCTGCAGACTTGTTTCATCCATATGGTGTCTGCGTAGCTCACCTGACTCTGGATCTTTAGATAATTGCTGAGCTGGGAACAGATATTGCCAACCCAACTGGCTCTTCGAGCAAGGGTACTTTATTCGCAAACGATGGGGCATCCATACACCGCAATAATGGGGATTCGACAAATCGGCCTGCAAATATTGTTCAACCAAAGATATCTGACTACGTAAGCTGGGCAGTAACTCAGGAGCCAGGGTAACGACTCTGTGTTTACCACCTTTACCGTTCCAGATCCGCACTGACTTATAGTCGAAGTCGATATCCTGAACCCGTAAACGCACGCACTCCATCAAACGTAAACCACTGGAATAAAGCAGAGAAGCTGGCAACTTTTGTTTGATAGTTACCCGCTCCAGCAACCGCTTCACCTCATCAGGATTTAACACAACCGGCAGTTTCTGCTGACGTTGACTACGCACAAAATTAAGCTGCACAGCCAGCGGTCGACCAATAATTTCCTTATACAGGAAAACCAGTGCGTTCAATGCGTTGGCTTGTGTACCTGCTGCTACATCAAGCTCATTAACCAAATGATTCAGATAGTGTTCCACCTCATTATCACCCATAGTGGCAGGATGACGCTTCTGATGAAAATGGATATAACTGCTAACCCACTTCACATAAGTTTCAATAGTGCGCTTGGCATAACGCCGAGCGTACATCTCCTCCGCGATATGGCGAAGAAATGGAGAATTAGCCATATAACGCCTCAAAAACAACTGTTCATTTATACAGTTATAGACAAGGATCCGTATAACAGCAATGGTACGGAACACGTCCGCTTTTTCCCGGCACCAATTTGGTGCAACCTCCAAACTCATGCTAGGCAAGGGCCGCAGAGCATGCTAAAAAATGACCATGCAAAAGTACGGAACTTATCCGTGTTTAAACACGGAACAGTTCCGTCTATTAAACTGTTAGAGGTTGCAATGTTTTCCTGCCCGAGTTGCGGTAAAAAGGGAATCGGTTTTTGGTCAAAATTATGGTCAGGGTCAGACACACCTTCTAAATGCAAGTTTTGTGATGTATTAAGTTGTGTTCATTCGAAGTATCGATTTGGGTGGCAAAGCGCCTGGCCAACAGTCGTAAAGTTTGTCGGAGCAGGGTTATGTTTTTACCTATTCAACATATTTAGCAATCCGTATTATTTGTTATTGTTTCCCGTAATTTGGGTAGCTTGTTCTGTTTGGGAATTAGCAATCTTACCAATTGTATTAATTACAGAGCAGCAGTCTTTGGAAGCTAAAAAATTTGGAAACTGGTTTGTTTTGGGGATTTTATCTCTACTTTTGGTGCTGTATGTCACGAGCAACCTCTAACAAGTTAAATCATCGGAAAACCACTCGCTACGCTCGCGTTTTCCGCTGTTTAAAGCGTTATGAATAATCATGAGCATCAAGCGACTTAAACATGTAGCACAGAATTTCGGCCAAATGTTTTGCGGCTGGGAGCTGATGTTCGACTATAAAACACTGGCAGAACTTGGGTCTGGGGTGTTATCTATCGACGTGCTCCGCCAAGAATGCAAGCACAACGATAAATCAATAGAACCTCTAAAAATAGTTTCTGGCATCCACAATTGGATGGTCGGCGACCTTGAGGACAATAAATTATCTATCGGTGACATAGATGTCGCTGAACTCAAAGTGGAGTTCTCAACCAAGCGCCAAGTTGGGCAAAAGTTACAAAGTGAAAGTTGGGCCGATCCCACGAAACACTTTATAAGCTGCACTCTTAAGTGCAGTAGTGTCGTAATATCAAAGGGTCGCGAATTTACTTCATCTTACTGCGATCAAGAAGAGTGGCCGGAGAGTTATTCGTGGGTAAATTCATAACAAGGCCAGGCACAATCGCCCCTTCGGGGCTGGACCTCCGCACTGCGTGCTCCGGCCCGTGCTGGCAGCGTTAACTGCCAAAGGGAACATGGATAAATATCAACCTAATCACATTCCAGTAGCAGAAAGACTATTTAACCTTATCTGGGGTATTGGTCTGCTTGTTATTGCTTATCTAGGCTACGCCGAGCAATCGTTCCATTTACCTGGAAGAGGGTCATCTAACGGCATCATATTCGAAGGAACTGCACTGTTCTTGTTCATCTCAGCAGCAGTGGTTGGTGCCATTAATTTATTTATCACAATCGCAGACCACTACGACAAAAGAGATAACGAAAATAGGTACAAACGAGCGTCGCGCGTTTGTGTGGGAGT
Organism: Bowmanella yangjiangensis; assembly: GCF_018531185.1. Lineage (NCBI taxonomy): Bacteria > Pseudomonadati > Pseudomonadota > Gammaproteobacteria > Alteromonadales > Alteromonadaceae > Bowmanella > Bowmanella yangjiangensis. Next base: position 133,771 of record NZ_JAHDJU010000004.1, on the reverse strand, counting down.
AGCACTTGCGCTTGTTCTTTCGGCAGTTGCTGTTCAATTTGTTTATGATCGTAAAGATCCGGTAATAATAAGTAATGGCAGTTAACAAGTTAAATCATCGGAAAACCACTCGCTGCGCTCGCGTTTTCCGCTGTTTAAAGCGTTAGGCATACACGGAGTTAATTTGAAAATTTGGATATTACTTTTTGCTTTATTGACTCAGAGTTGCGCTTTTCTGCCAACAGGACCTGTCAGTGCTGGAATTTCTGAAGGTTACTTTTTCGACGGTGTTTCATACAAATACCAAGTGGCGCTAATTTCTAAAGAAGCTTCACATTCACATAGTTTCATCCAGTTTTTGTTTTCTGTACCACACCAAGATACGGAAACTATCTTGACTAATAGTATTAGCGGAAAGGTAGATGCAAAATCGATCGTGGTTATTAGTGGCTATGAAAAAACTAAATCACAAAATTGGAATGAAGGTTACATAGAATTTAACGGTACAAATGTCACTGTTAACCTCCAAGTATCGCGGCCGGATAATTTGAGTAAAGTGAACTATATGTATAATGGTATTTATCCGGTGAGTAATTGATATGCCTAACAAGTTAAATCATCGGAAAACCACTCGCTACGCTCGCGTTTTCCGCTGTTTAAAGCGTTAGCCTTCCAAAAGGGACGGAGAGTTAAAGTTGGAAAAAGTAGAACAATACAAACAAAGCCTTGGAAAGTTTGTTTTTAGTGAGTTTGTGATATTCATATCTCAGGTTTCTGTATTCTTCATGGTCGCTGTTTTTACATCTAACTTCTTAAATAGTGAAGAAAGGCTCGTAAAGTTCTCAGAGCAAAAAATCAATGACGGATCACTTGCAGAGCTGGGTTTAACATTTTTAGCTATTCTTGTGGTAATCGGTTTGTTTTCTGCACTAGGAAGGATATTTGAAAACAAATACGTAGAGTACTATGTGAATGAAGTTCTTTGTGAAATGCCCAAGACTATCTATGTGTTCGGTTCAGCGGCTACCGGGGCAATGCTCGCCATGTCTTTGTTTGCTTATTTGCATCCGACAGATGACGTGAATGCAAAAGGCTTTGCTGTCATTTCTGTTGCGTTTGCTTTTATGATGTTCATATATGGCTGCGGCTTCAGTTATGCCTTCAAGCGGAAAACACACATACTACAAAAGCCTAACAAATCAATGCAGCCGACCGTTGACGCGGCGGCTGATTGAGGCGTTATACGAATAGGGAAATATGAAACAACAAAAAGAATCACTTCGTCTACTTGAGGAAGCGCTAAAAGATCTCGAATCGCCTAAGGGAGCAGTTTTATCTGCTATCCAGAAGATTTCTAGAGCTTCAGTAATAATGGATAATACAGACATCCATAAATGGTGTTCGATTCAGCTAGGAGAACAGAGGTATACATCTATACTTAGAAAATATTTAGATACACTCCTAGCAATTCAAGACGATGACTCTAAAGAGCTACGTGATGAGCTGGCGGAATATCAATCTAAAATTGATGAGATTGGTTTAAAAGAAGAGCTTCATTACTCAATCGAAGAGCTTAATGCAAAAGCTTCTGAAAGTGGTGGTGGCTACGTAAATATTGGCTTTGTTGAGGAACGGTATGCCGACCTTGTGCGCACTAAGCGTGGCAATGATGGAACTCACTATAAAAACGCCTTAAATAGGCATCTAAATTATGTGCGTACAAAAGCACACGATATTGCCTCTAGGATGTTTAACGATCTAAAGTTTTCAGGAACTGTTAGTAATTGTTTTGACATACTAAAAAATGAGGTTGACGATAAGTTACTGGATTTAGATCCTATTCTTGCAGAGCAATTAATGCTTGCATTTAAATCTGTATCTTCAGCAAAGGAAGAAGAGTGGTCGCAAGCTTTAACAACCTGCAGAAGACTTCTCGAAGGTCTGGCTGATCAGTTATACCCTGCATCTAAAGAAAAGACCGGTGGAAGGGTTCTAGGTCAGGGGCAATATATAAATAGAATATGGGCTTTTATGGACACTGCTATCGAGTCGGATAGTAATAAAGCACTTGCAAAAGCGCATGTAGATTTCCTTGGTGGATGGTTAGAAAAAATCAATAAATTGGCCAACAAGGGTGTACACGCTGAGCTTGGGCAGTTAGAAGCGACAAAAGCAGTCTTTCATACCTATCTTGTGATAGCCGATATTCTTGAACACTTGGATGACGAAGCCACTACAAACGGTAAGCCCGACATCAATTCTGCAACGATTGACGAGCTTGAGGCTTTGTTGGGTGTAAGTCGAAATATAGCTAAAGAAATTTTTAAGTATAGAGTTAAAGAGGGCTCCTTGGACTGTGACACCCTTGCAAAAATTAGTGGAGTGGGCCCAAAAACAGTAAAGAAAGCTATCGAAGAATTCATTATTGATGAATAGCCGTATAACAAACGCGTCAATTAGGACGCTCGCAAGCTCGCGCCTATTACGCGGGCGCTGGGGGATCCCCTCATAATTCAGGTCTCCCCAACGAATGTACAAGTCGGGAATATTCCTGCAGTGCCCAGTGCAATCGTTGTTCAGGAATGGGGTAGTTGGCGCGTTTCCTGACTTCTTTACCGAGTCTGACCACCGATAACACCAGACGATGAGATACGGTATTTGCCTGGAACTTCCGCTGCCACCCGACTTTTAAGGCAAACAAGCCAATCCACCAAAGCACCAGCGTGGCCAGTAAGGCACTCAGGGCAAAGCTTAAAATTCCTGTCTTGCGCTGGCGCTCTTCGCCGTGGATACTGAAACTCAGTTTGGCTAAATCAATGCCATAAACATAGTTGAAATCAGACATGGACAGTTCTCCTCAATGATTGCCAAGTAAGCGTGGCATAACCCCGGTAAAGGGGGAGTCCATATCATTCGTTAGCTATTTTTCGGAGTATGGATGTTCGAATCAATAAAAAGAAAACTGGATGAGCAAAATAAAGATAATGATCCTAAGAATATGTCTTTGGATTTTAAGCTTATGTTTGCTTACCACATAGTGATGATGATCTTATTTGGTTTTAGACCCATTGAAAATCCTATTCACCAAGCTTATTTAGCCATCGCTTTAATCATGGCGTTAATACTTGCATCGTTAATCCACAAACTGAAGTCTAATTGGTCGTGGCCGGGTCTATCCTTCATAAGCATTCCATCAATTACGTTCAATATAGTATTCACTTATATATTTTTAGCTTTTGCTTCTTACGCTATGACAAAGGGGGGTAATTTCCCCGCAATATCTTTAGACAATATTGAAGGTTTGGTAATAGAATCGTGGGGAGTAATATTACAAACAGCGTCTAACCCTATATTTACACCTTGGTATCTAGCAGGTCTTGGAATCGCATTCATGAATTCAATGGTAAGCCTAAAACTTGCTACATTAAAGAAATCAGAATTTGAAGCTCAATGTAGAAACTAGCAAAAAAGTTACTCAAAAGGACGCAAAACGCTTGGCTTGTGCTCCTTCGTCGCTAATTTTAGCCAAGCATTTATGCGCCCATTAGTAAGGCGTTAGAAGGCCATTGAATGAGTCTCGTGAAAAAGTACGTTCAATTGATAAATGACTCTTCAATCCATGCTTCGGGCTTAGTTTTACTTTTGCCACCAGCTATCACGGCGTATTTGTTTTTTCCAGATATCGAATATACAGCGTTACTGATCGTTTCTGGCTTTATATGCATCATTATCTCATTTGTGCATTTGCTTATTGGAATACATGCACTAATTAAAAAAGAGTTTGAAACAGTTATAAATTTTTTACTCATACCTTTCGGCATGCTTTGCTTCGTGATTTATTTAGGTTTCAAGTAACATGGCTTCTAACAAGCGCCACCCAAAACGCGCCCGTTGGGCGCTCGACTCGCAACACGTTGCTCGCGTTTGTGGCGGCGTTAGAGCTCTCGTTAACGTCAGTCGTTATTTTGGCGGTTAACTGTCGGCGGTTTGTCGTATGAAAGGTACAAAAAATATTCGATTATCTTTAGTATTCGGTGGAAACAGGAATCAAAAGTGAAAATTAATGCTGCTTTAGTTATTCAAAACAGAATGCTTAAAGCATGGACGCAAGAGCAGTTAGCTATTGCGTCTGGGTTAAGCCAAAGAACCATTCAAAGGGTAGAAAGTGAAGCAAATGCTTCTTTGGAAACTAAAAAGGCATTGGCAGCTACGTTTAACATTGATATTACCAGTTTAGAATATGAGGAAATCGAGACAGTGAGTAAATATGAATATAAAACAGTAGAGCTACCTTTCAAGCTTCGATTCTTTAAATCTGGCACTCCAGACGTCGAATCACTATTAAACGCGGAAGGTCAACAAGGCTGGCAATTAAAGCAAATAGTGATTCCTGCATCGGGGTTTGGTGAATCGGACTCTATGGTGGTTATTTTAGAACGACAGGCGGTATGAAGAGCTCTAACAAGGCGCTATTGTCGCCCCAAAGCTTTGCGTTGTGTAACAAAGGTAGTCCATGTCCGTAGCATCAACTGAAACCGGAAAACATTATGTCTGGGGTGGCAACTGCGATGGCTGGCACTTGGCAGCGTCTACGAATTTGAGTGTGATTCAAGAGCGAGTGCCTAGTGGTTCCTCAGAAGTACGCCACCTTCACAACAAAGCTGAGCAGTTCTTTTACGTGCTTAGTGGCGTAGCGAGTCTCGAAGTTGCGGGTGCAATTCACGAACTAAAGCCAAACCAAGGTTTCCTCGTACCGGCTGGCGTACCACATACTTTAAGTAATCAACACGAGCAGCCTCTCGAATTCTTGGTGGTATCAACTCCGCCAAGTCACGGAGATCGAGAAAATGCATAACAAGCGCATGTTGTTGGACTTGTTTTCCGTTGCGCTCCAAACCAGCCGAAAATGCGGGCGTTAGCCGTATTTCTAGTATTGCTGCACCATAGGAAAAAATTTAAATGATGTTGGAAAAAGTTACTAAAGCCAGCCTGCTGATTTTGTCTTGTATCGCTTTTGGTTCTTGTGCTTCAGAAGGTATTCTGGATGTCAAAAACGAAAAGTTTGTAGGTAAGTATTATCCACCGTCATCGCTGGAAAAAAGCGTTGGTGTTTTAGTTTTAGGTGGTGCCGAGGGAGGTATACCTGAGAAACTAGCGAAGGCTGTTGTTGATGCAGGTTACCCAACTTTAGCCTTAGCTTATTTCAATGCTAAAGGCTTACCGCAAGAGCTAGAAAAAATCCCGCTTGAATATTTTGATAGTGCTAAGTCTTGGCTGCAAGCACAGAAAAATGTTGATTCAGGTAAATTAATCATCGTAGGTTGGTCAAAAGGTGCGGAATTAGCACTATTGCTTGCCTCTCGCGACGAAAAAATACAGCAAATTATTGCCATAGCACCTAGTTCAGTTGTGTGGGCTGGAATTTTAAAGGACTGGACAAAAGTACCAGCGTCTAGCTGGACAGAACAAGGACAAGAACTAACTCATGTTGAGTTTAAGCCGTCAGGAGCTGTTAGCGGATTGTTGGATTTATATACTCAATCATTGGAAAATCGTTCAGAGAATGGAGAAGCGGATATCTTGGTTGAAAATATCAAAGGTAACGTTGTGCTCATGACTGGCGAGAACGATGAAATATGGCCATCGCCCCAAATGGCAAAGTTGATTTGCGAAAGAATGAACAAGAGACAGGATGGTCAATGTCAACACCTAAACTTCAATGGTTTGGATCATTTACTAAACTACAAGTTTTTGGATAAGTCCGACCCTTTAGGTCAAACATTTATTGATAAGTTAAATGGCGGTTAACAAGCAAAGGCTGCATCGCCCTGGTCGTTGCACCGATAATGCTGAAGTCGAGTCCTTTTTTAAGAGCCTGAAAGCCGAGCTGATTCACCAGAGTCACTTTGCCAATAAGGCACAGTTGGAAGCAAAAGTGAAACATTACATTGGCACGTTCTATAACCGGAAGCGATTACACAGTAGTCTGAATTATCTTTCTCCGGTACAGTTTGAACATGCCGCTTAATAACAAAGCGTGTCCGATTTATCGGGGGAACATCACCGCTTCGCGGCTCGACTCGCAACACGTTGCTCGCGTTTGTGGCGGGCGTTATGTGTCTAGGTGAATTATGAGGCTATTTTTTCCGCTGGCTCTAGCGTTATTTATTTGCATTCAGGCTAAAGCGGATATTCCAGAGCATACAAAAGACGGCCGTATGGGCACTAAGTGTATGCCTAAGTGTCAAGGTGGCGAGAAAGAATATTGTATTGTATCGATTACCCAGCTTGCGATAACACCTGAGCGCTTCAACGGTAAGCTAGTGCGAGTAATCGGTAAACTTCGCATGCAGTTTGAGGTCACCGGCTTAAAGTATGGCGAGCATCAAATTTGGGTACAGGTAGGAGATTTTAAAAAATATGCTCAATATGATTCTCGCACTGTTCAAATTGAAGGCACTTTTAACGCTTTGAACTTCGGTCACCTTGGTATGTGGGACGGAGCAATTGAAAATGTGGAAAGTATCAGATTGTCAGATTAGATAGCGTGAAAACACATAACAAAACGCTATTGTCACTCACTTCGTTCGCTGGGACGCAAACACGCAGGGCCGCTTCGCTATTATGCCCTACGTGCCTGCGCCCCAAAGCTTAGCGTTAGCTTTCAGGGATATGAATTGGAATTTCTTTCTACTATCTGGTTTATCTTTCTAGCTGCCTATTTACTGAGCGGGCTTATTGGAGGTATCCATGTGTTTGGATTGAGGATTGAGTATCATGAAAGATTTAAGTCGTTAGTGGCAGACAATAAGCTGACCATTAAATATCCCAGCGGCATATCGTGGTTAGATTCGCAAAATCATTGGATGGTTAAAGGTTTTATGTCTCAAGAAGACATTGAGTTAGCAAGGATAGGGGCTCTACTGTCAGATGTATTACCGTACATTCCTCCTCCACAAAATTTAGCGTTCCCTATATATTATCCCTTCTGGCTAGAAAAAAATTGGACGAAGTTTTGAGAATGAAAGCTAACAAGTGACTGTGGTCCCAAGTCAATAAATTAATCGATATTTTCACGCCATATCTCCTCGTTTTCTAGCATGGTATTTATTATGACAATCAGCTTTGTTAAGGGGCTTTCCTGCTGCTTTTAGGTGTTGGTAGAATCAGTCAGGTTCATTGATATGGCCAACTGAGCCAAAGATTTTCCCCTAAGCGGCCCGAGCCGCTTCGCTCCCCTGCATTCACAAGTATTTATTTCTCTACCACGAAGATCAGAAGAACACGAAGAGTGGAAAACCGGTATTGTACTTCGTGCACTTCGCGTCCTTTGTGGTGAAACATATTTAATTTCCATTAGTGGGGCGGTCTGGAACTAGCTTGAACAGCTTTAGCTGACCCGCAGGGCAGCACTGTTGTAAAAGTGACTGGCGCGCGAGGAACCGCGAGTCATATCCAACAGGGAAGTTAAGACACTCCAGCCTTGCGCTGGTGGTCTTCGCCGTGGATACTGAAACTCAGTTTGGCTAAATCAATGCCATAAACATAGTTGAAATCAGACATGGACAGTTCTCCTCAATGATTGCCAAGTTAGCGTGGCATAACCCCGGTAAAGGGGGAGTCCAAATCATTCGTTATGAGAACCATCCCACGGATCTAATAGAAATAACGATGAAACGAAGAATACTAATCATCAGAATCACATTGCTTGTTGGAACTATCATTTCACTCTTTTTCGTGCCATGGATTTTAGTAAAGGCTTGGATTTTGCCATTACCCGATACAGTTCAAGAGCAAGTAGATGAGGCCATTGGACAGGGTTTTGATGGCATGATTGTTTATGTGGACGAAGCAGGGAAACCTCCAGCATTCTACACCGGTGGCTGGAAAGATCGAAAAAACAGAAAATCAGCCGACTCAAATTCTTTATTTAAAATTGCCAGTATTAGCAAGTTATATACAGCTGTTGCTGTAACTAAAATGGTCAAAGAAAAGCGATTATCACTAGACGCAACGCTTACCGACTACCTTCCAGAACTTAAAGGTAGAATCGTAAATTCAGAAAAAATCACCTTGAAAATGATGGTACAGCATAGGTCAGGTATTCCCAATTTCACAGATAATCCTGCTTATTGGCAAAACGAACAGGAAAATAGTCATACAGCCCTTGATTTTGCGCTCGACTTACCTCCCAGTTTTGAGCCCGACAAAGGTTATCAATATTCCAATACGAATTATTTACTACTTCGAAATATTATGGATAAGGTATTAGGATATAGCCACCATCAATATATTAAAGAAAAAATATTGTTCCCCCTAGAACTGAATAACACATATTTTTCACTAAACGAAGTTAACCTGGATGATGTAATGAGTGGGTATTACGTCGGATATGAGGAAGATTTCAAAGTTCGTGAGTATGGAATGCTAGCAACAGCAGAGGATGTGGGCATCTTCTTGCGAGCCTTAAACGATGGCTCAGTATTTGAAGAAGGAGAAGCGGAAATCTATCCTTACGTTTACGAGCATGGGGGCTTGGTTGTCGGCTACCAGAGTCTCGCAAAATACGACAAAGATCTGGATGCGATAGTAGTTCAGTTTATAAACACAACTGATTTTAACGGATATGAATGGAATTTATCTGAAATTACAATTAACCGTATCATTAAAATATTGAGAAGAAAAAACTCTTAAAAATTTAATGCAATCAATCAGGATAAATGAATATTTAGACACCAATTAACCTTGATGGAGTAAGACAATTGACAAAAGAACAACGGATTAGAGAAATAGAGAAAGAATTTATGATGCTGGGCATAATTGATGCCATTCCTATGGTCATGATCGGCCTGGGGCTTTATGCCAAGTTTGCCAACGACAGCGAACCTGTATTTGCGTTTCTAAAAGATGAAACCATCGTCAATGGTATGTTTATCGTCAGTGTTCCTGTTGTATTGTGGTGCATGTTCAGGGCAGTCAAACTGGCATCGGAAAGAAGACAATTGGAAAATGATCCCCATAAGTAAGGCTCCCTTATACCTCCGCTGAACTCCCCTCCTACAGTTGCAAAATATGTGGCGGTTAAAGAGCGGGGTTCAGCCTCTGCCTGTGAAAGATGAGTTAAGGATTCGGTTAATTCAATGACATTACGCCCGCCTCTTATTCCCGATGCGCCTGCGTCCATTCAAAAAGGTACGCCGCTAAAAGTTTTACTTAATCCGCAGGCCATTCAATGCCTGGCGCAGAATATTCAGTATGTTCACCGGGATTTTGCGGTCAAAGCCTTTTGCGATTTTGCGCAATCGGGTCTGGAGCCATTGGAGCTTATGCAACGCGCTCAACACATTGCCCTGGCACTGAAAGAGTTTTTGCCACAAAACTATACAGACGCGATCACGATCCTTTGTGGCTCATTAACCCCGGAAAAGACAGACACCGACTCTTCTGGGCTGGCTGGTTTTTTCTATCTTCCACATAGTTTTTTTATATCAGAGTTCGGACAAGATACGCAGTATAACGGCGGCCACGACCCTTTTGATTTGTCGATGGACGCCATGCAGGCGCTAACCACCCGATTTACTGCCGAATTTGCTATTCGTCCTTATTTAATTGGGCAACAAGGGCGTACGCTGACGAAAATCCTAGAATGGGTCACCCATCCTAACCCACATATAAGGCGGCTTTGCACCGAAGGAACGCGGCCTAAGCTGCCCTGGGGGAAACGCATACCCGCATTTATCGCCGACCCCAGCCCGACCCTGCCGATTCTCGAATTACTCAAAGATGACGAGTCGCTGTATGTGCGCCGCAGCGTAGCAAACCACCTTGGCGATATTGCCAAAGATCATCCCGACACAGTATTTTCGTTATGCGAGAGTTGGTTAAGCACTGGGGCATCCAAAGAGTTGAAATGGTTAATCCGGCATGCGGTGCGTCACCCGGCTCAAAAAGGTCACACCCGGGCATGCGAAATTCGGCAAGCAGCAAAAGCCAGATAAGCAATGTTATTTACCATCAGGCTTTCTTAATAACAGATTGGGAAATCCATATTCTTCAGGAAAATGCAGTAGCAACATGATTCCAACAATAGAAACAACCAGACTCAGGCTAATCCCGCCCAGCGTGCATAGTATCGCTATGTATGAGGAATTTTATATGGATGCAGAAGCGTCTTCCATGTATGGAGGCCCTTTGGGCATAGAACAAGTGTGGGCTAGATTAAAGGCAGATCTTGGTTCCTGGCATTTGCTGGGTTTTGGTATTTGGGTTGTGCAATTAAAGTCTGATAACCGATTACTTGGAACCTGTGGCTATTGGCAGGGAAGAGATTGGCCGAGAGAACTGACCTGGTGGATATTGCCCGAAGCACGAGGGAAAGGCATAGCAACCGAAGCATCCCAAGCGGTAATTTTACATGCGTACAATGAATTTAAATGGAACACTGTAGAAACCTACATGAATGATGAAAATGTTGCGGCCCGCGCATTGGTTGAGAAGCTGGGAGGGACAATAGCCAGGCGCCAAACCTTTAATGACGGCAAAAGCCGCGATATTTATTGCCCAAACCAGTCGAGTAAACCGCTTTAAAACTAACTTGCAGATTAGCCGCCTAGCTATGGCGGGCTTGCTTGCACGGCAAGTGATAAGCCTAACGGAAAAGGAGCCACATGATGACACCAAAACAGCTGATAAGTGCGTGGGTTGATATTTTTAACCAAGGCAATGCAGATAAGATTGCCGAATTCTATGCCAGTGACGCTATTAACCATCAGGTAGCCAATGCGCCTGTCGAAGGTAAAGAGGCCATCCGCGCTATGTTCAGGAACGAGTTTGCCAATGCCAAGATGGTCTGCATAGTCGAGAATATTTTCGAAGATGGCGACTGGGCCATCCTGGAGTGGAAAGACCCCATCGGGCTACGAGGCTGTGGCTTTTTTAAAGTGGAAAAGGGTTTAATCACCTTTCAGCGCGGGTACTGGGACAAACTGAGTTTTTTAAGAGCCCATAACCTGCCTATTCCCGGGTAAAATTCAAAAACACTCATCCCCCAAGACCCTATCTCCCCCATAGCTTGCGATGCAGGGTCTGATCTTGCCCCGTTTATTCTCAAAAGAAGGGCGCGAAAGAAAGCAATTGTCCAGGAAACTGCTTAACTGTTGGAATCAGTTAGAGCATGGTTGGGGGAACTGATGCTTAGAATGCTTAAAATCTTGCTGGTTCTTTTTATTGGTCTGCACGCGTTGATATACGCAGTGCAAAACATCGCAAATCTGGGCCCAGCCCACGCTGCACTAGGTTATGTGCTATCAAATCAGGGGCATGAGGTTTACCCAGACAGTATGTTTTTCTCTGTAACCCATCCCATGCTGCATTGGTGTGCCCTGTGGCTGGTGATTCTCGGCGAGTCAGCGGTTGGCTTCTTTGGTATCAAAGGTGCGCTGAGCATGCTGGCAGCTCGAACAGGCTCCGCTGAGCAATTTCATGCCGCCAAAACCAGCGGCGTGATCGCAGCGGCGCTTGCATTACTGGTCTGGTTTGGGCTTTTTATGACCTTTGGGGCGGCATTCTTCCAGATGTGGCAAACCCAAGTCGGCACGGGTTCTATGGAGGGGGCCTTTATGTACTCGATGGCGTCAGCAATTACTATGATGTTTGTCTATAGCACAGCGGATTGACCCAGCGAGACAGGGTAAGAGCTAAGATATGGAAATATGGATATATTTAGCCGCAGTGGTGTGCATGCTCGGTTTCTGCTGGTATGTATCACCTTATCGAAGACGCGAAGTCACAAAAGCTCAGCGTGTAGTCGCTACAACTTGGTTGTTATTTCGCCGCGCAGTGTGTTTACTCGGAGCAATATTCTGCCTTTTTGCCATTGGCATATTCTTACTTCTAGACACTCCGTGGAAAGAGAAAGCATTTCCAATTGGCCTGTTTTCTTTGCTACTTATCATGTGTGTTTATGTTGGGGTGTTTGGCCAGGGGTGGGATCAATACTCGCTTTCTGATGACTTTATGTTGTACAAAAAACTAAAAGAGAAATATAAATGGCGGTTCTAGCCAAACGCTAAGGCTATGTGTTTCAGGGTTAACTCCTCTTTCTTCCATTGCCCTGCTCAACAAAGGAACTGCACTATGAAAATGAATTACTTTGTCTTTGGCACCAACGATATGTCTAAAGCCATTGGCTTTTATGATGCCTTTTTTCAAGATACCGGCGTCCACAAAGGCCAGGCAATGGGGCGCATGACATTATGGACAAACGGCGATTTTATGTTTGCCGTCGCCGAGCCTTTTAACGGCGAACCGGCCACTAACGGCAATGGCACTATGCTTGGTCTGAATCTAGGCTCTAAGCAGGAAGTGGAGCGGTTACACCAAAAAGCTCTGACATTGGGTGGCCAGAGCGAAGGTGAGCCCGCCGTCAGGTCAGGGCGGTTTTCAGCTTATTTTCGTGATCTTGACCAGAATAAAATCTGCTTATTTGCGTAATAAAGTCATTAAGCATACCTAGCTGATACTGATCCGCCCCAGGGGTTTATGTTACTTACAGAGAAGCCGCAAAGCATCGTACAGTTTGCCCCTGGTATGGTGGTGGCTTACGGTCAGGCGATTGATGCCATCACCCACCATCACCCGTTATGGCAACTCTGTCTGCCCAGTGAAGCCAGCTTGCTTGATGGTCAGCCGTTATCTGCCGGGGCGGTGATCGCCCCCAAGATCCCCCATAAGTTGGTCATGCCAAACGGCTGGGTGATTTTGGCAGAGCCCCAAAGTCTGCTGGGTGAAGCGATCAGCCAGCTTCCCACAACGCTCCCGCCGATAATTGATGCAAGCAATTGGCTAACTCTATTGCAACAACTACATATTTACCCAAAACTAACAGAGGCTTTGCAATACAACCCCTATCTTTGCCAGGATCCAAGGTTACAAAAATTATTGGCCAAGCTGGACGCTTGCTTTGGTGGTGAATGCTTAAAACCGGAGCAATGGCGCGCCAGTCAGGTAGCTGATTGGCTGGCACTGTCTGAAAGCCGTTTTTTACACCTGGTAAAAGCTGAATTGGGCATGGCCTGGCGGCCCTACCTGCTGTGGCGACGACTGATTTGTGCCATGCAAGCGATTCGGAAAGGAATGTCGTCTACCCAAGCAGCCCATCTAGCGGGTTTTAGCGACAGTGCCCATTTAAGTCGTACTGTTAAGGCTACTTTTGGCATGACCAGCAAACAATTACTGCAGAGCTTTCAAAATCAAGGTTAGCCAGTTTATTCAATTTATACGCCGACATAGGGGCTATTCTGCCTTCAATTCAAGACGGAGGCACAAATGACCACAGCCTATTTGCAGGAAACCAGCCTGCTCGATTTCAGCCACAACAGTATTCAACAACTGATATCCGACAAACATTGGCGTGCCCTGCCCACTCAGGACGCAATCGCCGCCGTGTACAACTTTGTACGCGACGACATCCTGTTTGGCTATAACGCCGATGACAGTATTCCCGCCAGTCAGGTGCTGGCCGACGGTTACGGTCAGTGCAATACCAAGAGCACCCTATTTATGGCGCTGCTCAGGGCCCTTGGCATTCCTTGCCGCCTGCATGGCTTTAGTATTTTTAATGCGCTGCAACGTGGGGCGATTCCGGCCTTTTTAATGCCACTGGCGCCCAAACGCATTTTGCACAGCTGGGTAGAAGTGCAACTGGCCGACAAGTGGCTGGATATTGAAGGCTTTATTATCGACCAGCCGTTTTTACGCCGGGTGCAGCAGGCCTATGGTGACTGCGGAGGTTTTAGCGGCTATGGCATTGCGGTGACTTGCCTGCAAAAACCACAAAATGAGTTTAACGGCGGAAATACCTATATTCAGGCCGAAGGCATTGCCGACGACTTCGGCCTGTTCACCCAGCCGGATGAATTTTATGCCAAACACGGCAGTAACTTACGCGGCCTGAAAAAGCTGCTGTACCGCTATATGCTTAGGCATCTGATCAACTACAACGTTAAACGTATTCGCCGCACGGGTATCTAAAAGTCTGCTCAAAGGCTATAGGGTTTTTGGGCGCTGTGCTGGCTACACGTGGTTAGGCATTTGCCTCACAGCAAATAACCGCCGTCCACCTCAAGTACAGCATTTCGCATGGCTAGTGAATGCTCTGACAGCAAGAATTCAATGGCGCCAAGTTGGTCAGCCGGGGTCATAACACGGCCTAAAGGGGTACTTTCCAAGGTGGCGAAAAATGCACTTTGCTGTTCTTCTGTCATCCCGGCTTTACCCTGAATTTCGGTTGCCGTAACACCAGGGCGTACCGAGTTAATGCGAATGCCCAAAGGTGCCAGCTCAAGGTTGGCCACTCTGGCAATAGCCTCAAAGGCGGCTTTACTGGCGGAATACACTGCCGCCCCGGCGAAGGCTCGGGTGACCGCAACGCTGGAAACAAATACCACACTGGCAGGGTTATTCAGTACCGGCAGCAATTTCTGCAAAGTAATAAATGGCCCCTTGGTGTTTATCGCCATGGTCAGATCAAAGTCCTCTGCCGAGCTGTTTAGCAGGCTTTGCGGGTGAAATACACCGGCATTTAACACCAAACCGTCCAGCTTCACGCCGTCTTTTTGCAAGCCGTCTGCCAGGGCCTTCAGTTGCGCAATATCAGCACTGTCTGCCACATAACCTGTACACCCAAGGGCAGAGCAAGCTTCATCAATTCTGGAACGGTTGCGGCCAGTGATAATCACCCGGTTACCCTGCGCCAGCAGGTGTTTTGCCAGCGCCAGTCCGATGCCAGCGGTGCCACCAGTAATTAATATGGTCTTAGTGCTCATTAGTGATTCCTTTGCGATGGAGTGATTCAACGCTAGCTAGATTACCAACTTGCTTTGACGCCAATAAGGCACCAATATGGACACAGAATGATGCCAAAGTAGAAACAATTAAATTATGTCTTACCTAAATTTGCCGCTATTGCATGTATTTCATCTGGTGGCTGAGCACGGCAGTTTTCAGGCGGCGGCAAATGAACTGAACCTGCCACGCTCATCGGTAAGTAAGAAGATTCGTCAATTAGAGGAATTTGTTGGTCAGCCTTTACTAAAACGCTCTACCCGGCATCTGCACCTGACCGACATCGGCCGTAATCTGCTAAGTGGCACTGGTGAGTTGCATGCTGTGCTTACTAACCTGCACAGCTTGAAGGAAGAAGCACTGGATTCACCCAAAGGTAAAGTGAAGATCAGTGCCAGTGTTTTGATGGGACAGCGTTTTCTGGTGCCCTTGCTCGCTGCGCTGCGGCAGACCTACCCAGAGATTGAATTGGAACTGAGTCTGGATGACCGTACCGTCGACTTGCTTGAACAAAAAGTCGATATCGCCATACGCATAGGTCAGCTCCCAGATTCTTCATTGATAGCCCGCCAGATAGGCACCAAACGCTGGGGATGGTTTGCGTCGCCAGACTACCTCGCGATGCACGGCACACCTTTAAGCCCGGCAGAATTGGAACAGCATGAATGCCTGGTATTCGCGGGCAGCACCTACCGTTTTAACTTCTGGCCGTTTCAGCACCCAACAGGCCATACCGAAACTATTGAGGTGAAACCCGCCATACAAACAGACAACAGCCGGGTACTGGTGGATATGGCTTGTGCCGGCCTGGGCATTGTGATGGTTGACCCCATGTTTATTGCCACAGAATGCCGGGAAGGGAAGCTTGTGCCGGTGTTAACCGAATGGCAACACCCCGACAGCAGCCCGATCCATTTGCTTTGCCTGGGCCAACGCAGCAAAGCCGCACAGGCGGTGTGGCAATTTCTGCTAGCACAATGGCAACAGCAAGGTTTCACAAACCTGGCCGACTAAAAGAGGTATAGTGGCGCCATTCACTTGCCCAACCGCTCATAGTGCAGAGATTTATGTACCAACTTAACGCATTTAATCCACAACAGTTCTTACAACAACATTGGCAAAAACAGCCGCTGCTGATTCGTGGCGGTTTCCCCGGTTTTGTTGATTTGCTCGATGAGCACGACTTGGCGGGGCTGGCTCAGGAACCCGACATAGACGCCCGCATCGTATCCAGAAACGGCAACAACTGGCAGGTTGCGCAAGGCCCGTTTGACGACTTTGCACCTCATTGTCATGGGCAATGGAGCTTATTGGTGCAGGGTGTTGACCTATACCTGGACGAAGCCACCGAACTGCTAAATGCCTTTAATTTTATTCCGCGCTGGCGCATAGACGACCTGATGGTGAGCTACTCCGTACCCGGTGCCGGGGTTGGTCCGCATCTGGATCAATATGATGTGTTTATTATCCAGGGTAAGGGGCGTCGTCACTGGCAGGTGGGTAACAAAGGTCAGTACACAGAGCACCGTCCGCATCCCATGCTTGGTCAAGTAGAGCCCTTCGAACCTATTATTGATGCGGTATTGGAGCCCGGCGACATTTTGTATATTCCTCCCGGTTTTCCACACTGTGGCGAGGCGATAGAGCCAAGCCTGAACTATTCCGTTGGCTTTCGCGCCCCCAATCAGCAGGACTTACTATCCTCACTGGCCGACTTTGCCTTACAGCAGGAAGGGCTTACTCAGCGCTACCAAGACCCAGACCTGAAGTCGCGAACTCTTAGTGGCGAAGTGCTTGGCAGCGAAGTGGAAAGAATCCGAGAGTTGCTGCAAGCCAGTTTGCAAGGGCCAGCATTTACCCAATGGCTTGGCAGCTTTCTAAGCCGCGGGCCGCAAGAAGAATCTATTGAGGATGCCGAAGTCGCACTGGACGAGGTATTTGAGTACCTGCAAAACGGCAACGCCTTGCAGCGTCGATTGGACTTCAAAGGAATATGGTTAGAAAGTGACAGCCCGCAGGTTCAGTTACACCTTGGCGAGCTGAATATCCAACTGAATAAGAACCTACTGCCCCACCTTGAGCCCATGCTGGCTCATGCCAGTTGGGTAAAACCCTCATCGATGACAGGCGAGACCTTAATGCAGTTATGCCAGGCCATTTTGCCGCTGATCAATGCTGGCGTTTGGGAACCCATTGAGGATTAACCCCCTTATTAAAGCGGCCTGAATAGCAGGCCGCGTTACTTTGACTAGTCGATGCCCAGCTCTTTAAGTTTGCGGGTTAAGGTATTGCGTCCCCATCCCAATTTACGTGCCGCTTCCTGTTTGTGGCCATGGGTGTAATGCAAGGCTCTTTCCAGCAAAATACGTTCAAAGCTGACAGCGGCATCATTGAGAATGTTCTGCTGCCCCGATTGCAACTGTTTGTCGGCCCAGGATGCCAGCAAGCTTTGCCAGTCACCATTGGCAGAAACACTGGCTTCGGCGATTAGCGGCTGCTGATGCAGCTCCGGCGGCAAATCGGCGGGGATAACTTCTTTGCCGCTGGCCATCACCGTTAGCCAACGGCATAGGTTTTCCAGTTGTCGCACATTACCCGGCCAGGGCAAATTGGCCAGGATCTTAGCGGTATCCTTGCCGAGGGTTTTAGCCTCCACTTCCAGCTCTTTGGCAGCCTTAAGCAAAAAATGCTCGGCCAAGGGGGCAATATCCTCTCTTCGCTCCGCCAGCCTGGGTATATGGATACGTATTACGTTCAGGCGGTGGAACAAGTCTTCCCTAAACTTACCCTGAGCAACACGTTGCTCCAGATTCTGGTGAGTCGCCGCGATAATACGCACATCTACCGACACCGGATTATGTCCACCCACCCGATAGAACTGGCCGTCAGCCAATACCCTCAGCAAGCGGGTTTGCACATCCAGCGGCATATCGCCAATCTCGTCTAAAAACAGTGTACCGCCGTCTGCCTGTTCAAAGCGCCCTTGTCTGGCATTTTGTGCACCAGTAAAAGCGCCCTTCTCATGACCAAAGAGTTCTGATTCAATCAAATCTGTGGGAATAGCTGCCATATTCAGCGCGATAAATGGTGCCTTGGCTCTAGGGCTGTGACGATGCAAAGCCTTGGCAACCAGCTCTTTTCCCGTTCCAGACTCACCGTTAATCAGCACACTGATACTGGAGCGGGATAATCGCCCTATGGCCCTGAACACTTCCTGCATGGCCGGGGCTTCACCGATAATCTCGGTTTCCAGTCGCGGCGCCTGCCGTTGCTGCAACCGCAGCTGTTCTCTGGAGTGCGCCAAAGCACGCTTAACCAGATTCACCGCCTCATCGATATCAAAAGGTTTGGGCAGGTACTCAAAGGCGCCGCCCTGATAAGCATTAACCGCGCTGTCCAAATCCGAATGCGCGGTCATGATAATGACCGGCAGATTGGCGAACTGGCGATGCACTTCTTCAAGCAACTGCATACCGTCCATTTGCGGCATGCGGATGTCTGATACTATCACCTCTGGCTGTTGTCCGGCTTCAAGCTGGCGCAATAAGTCTTGCGGGTTGTCGAAGCAGTAACACTGAATATCTGCAGTTTGCAGGGCCTTTTGTAGTACCCAACGAATCGAACTGTCGTCATCTACAATCCAAACCGGTGCAGCGCTCATAGGTTTGGCTCCTTCTTATCAATAGGCAGATAAATGGTAAATTCGGTATGACCTGGCCAGCTTTCCACTTCAATCTTGCCGCGGTGATGGTCAATCAGGTTCTGGGCAATAGATAACCCCAACCCTGTACCATCTTGTTTGCCGGTCACCATAGGGTAGAATAAGGTGTCTTTCAGCCGTTCGGGAATGCCCGGGCCGTTATCAATAATCTTAATTTGTGCGCACAGAGGATAGCGTTTACCGTGGATGGTCACCTGCCGTTCTATGCGGGTGATAAAACGTATAACCCCTTTGCCTTCCAGCACCTGCACCGCATTGCGGGCGATGTTCAGCACCGCTTGCTGGATCTTCTCTTCGTCTATCCATAGTTCAGGGATACTGGGGTCGTAATCCCTGACCAATTGCACATCGGCAATTTCATCAAGGCTCAACAGGGTTCGGATTTTTTCCAGCACTTTGTGCAGGTTATGCCATTGGAAATTGGGCGGCTTATTGGGGCCTAGTAGCCTGTCCACCAAATTTCGTAAACGGTCTGCTTGCTCAATAATCAGACCGGTAAATTCCCGCAGCTCAGGATCATCGAGCTGCTTCTCTAACAGTTGAGCGGCACCGCGCAGTCCACCAAGTGGGTTTTTAATCTCATGGGCCAGACCACGCACCAGCTCCCGGGCAGCTTGCTGCTGTGCCCATTGCTGATTTTCCTGACTGATGCGGCGAAGATGATCAATTTTTTTGATTTCCAGTAACAACATGGGTTGGCCCTGCTGCTCAATACTGGAAACCGTGACATCCGCCAGTGAATGACGTCCATCAGCAAAGATTACCTGAACTTCACTGTCGGAGAAGCTGTCCCGATCGCGCAGCGCATTGACCAAACGCTGTGTTTCGATACTGGATTGCAAAAACAACTTACGCAGCTCTTGCCCTTGTAGCTGGTTTAAGCTCTGCTCTAAAAAAGATTCAGCCGCCGGATTGGCATATCTGACTTTAAGCTCGCTATCCAGCAACACCAGTGCCAGCGATAATTGGCTGATCAAGCCTTCTGGAAATGCTGTTGTCACCCATACCTCATTTTTTATCTGCGTCGGCCGATTTTCTGCTCATGCACCAATATAGTGCAAAACATCAAAGACACGCATTATTTTAATGCGTTAGTGGCCGCAGCGTGATTTGGATGCCTTAACCTGACCGGTTCAAGACAGACGCCTGGTGCAGGTAAAAGACTCTGGTAGGAGATGATGCAAGGATCTTGCCCGATTTCGACACTAAACGAACTTCAAGTTGATGTTCACCACGCGGCACCCCCTGCACAACAAATTGCGGTGAGGCCCCAGTTGCCAAAACTTGGCCGTTTAAGACCAACTGGAACAGACCGACCGCCTTTGGCTCAATGCTGGCGCTGACCTTAACTTCACCCTGATTGTTACGAATGGTCTCCTCATGAGCGGGGGATAGGATACTGATGTTGTAATTTACATCCGGTTTAGATGGGGCAGTGGGTTTGGTGACCTGTTTCGGCGCAAGGGACTGTGAAGTGTTGGCATTTGGCAGTGCAACGGGTACCGCACCCGCAACAGGTCGGTCGGTATACACAACGGTACCGTCAGCTTGCACCACTTTATACAAAGTGGCACTTTGTGCCGACAGGGCAAATATGGTGAATAGCCAGCTTAGTCTCATTAGATCCCCAAAATAGTTGCCATTCATCTAGAGCATACTTCTCCAGTTTAGCCCGAGCAGCGGCAACAAAAAAGCCCGCACAAAGGCGGGCTTGTTATGGTAAGTAAGACTTACACGCTGTAGTACATATCGAACTCTACCGGGTGCGTGGTCATGGCCAGCTTTTCCACTTCCAGGCGCTTGATAGCGATATAAGCATCGATCATGTCGTCAGACATTACGCCGCCTTCTTTCAGGAAGTCACGGTCAGCGTCCAGCGCATCCAAGGCCATCTCCAGGCTGTGAGCGACGGTTGGGATGTCTTTCGCTTCTTCTGGCGGCAGATCGTACAAGTCTTTGTCCATGGCGTCGCCAGGGTGGATCTTGTTCTTGATACCGTCCAAGCCGGCCATCAGCATAGCCGCAAAGGACAGGTAAGGGTTCGCAGCCGGGTCAGGGAAACGCACTTCGATACGACGACCTTTCACGCTTGGTACGTGAGGGATACGGATAGACGCACTGCGGTTACGTGCAGAGTAAGCCAGCATAACAGGCGCTTCATATCCTGGTACCAAACGCTTGTAAGAGTTGGTAGTTGGGTTAGTGAACGCATTCAGTGCGCGGGCGTGCTTGATGATACCGCCAATGTAGAACAGCGCTTCTTCAGACAGACCTGCGTACTTGTCGCCGGCGAAGATGTTCTTGCCATCTTTAGCAATTGACTGGTGTACGTGCATACCAGAACCATTGTCACCTACCAGTGGCTTAGGCATAAAGGTAGCGGTTTTGCCGTAAGCGTCAGCAACGTTGTGTACTACGTACTTGTAGATTTGCACTTCGTCAGCTTTCAACACCATGGTATTGAAACGACAGGCGATTTCGTTCTGACCAGCGGTTGCCACTTCATGGTGGTGCGCTTCGATAGACAGACCCATTTCTTCCATGACCAAACACATGGCTGCACGGATATCATGTGCAGAGTCGACAGGAGGAACAGGGAAATAACCGCCTTTCACGCCAGGACGGTGACCTTTGTTACCGCCTTCAAACTCAACACCTGAGTTCCACTTGGCTTCCATAGAGTCGATTTCATAGAAAGAACCGGCCATGTCAGTGTGGAAACGGATATCGTCAAACATGAAGAACTCTGGCTCAGGACCCATCAGAACGGTGTCACCGATGCCAGTAGATTTCAGGTATTCTTCCGCACGACGGGCAATAGAGCGTGGGTCACGATCATAGCCTTGCATGGTAGCTGGCTCATAAATGTCGCAGCGGATGTTGATTTGTGTTTCTTCAGCGAAAGGATCTAATACTGCGCTGGCAGCATCCGGCATCAACACCATGTCGGAGTCATTAATGCCTTTCCAACCGGCAATAGATGAGCCGTCGAACATCTTACCTTCTTCGAAGAACTCCTCGTCCACCAGGGCAGCAGGAATAGTAACGTGCTGCTCTTTTCCTTTGGTATCGGTAAAACGCAGGTCAACAAACTTGGCTTCACTTTCTTTGATCAGGTCCAGTGCCTTTTCTACTGACATTATGTCCTCCAGGTTGATATTCAAAACGCAGATTCAGTAGTCTGCGGATAAGTCGAACTTTGTTGATGCAACAAAAGCCAGTTTCATGCCAAGTTGCAGCCCTCAGTAGTTATGCAGCCTTTGAGGCATATTGCCATGAAATCGAGCCAACTTAGCGCATCAAAAGCACCAACTTGGTGCATTGACGCACCAAATGTGCGCAGAGCACTCCAGCAAGATGCACCTAAAAGTAGCTCAAATCCAGTTGGCTAGCGAAAAATCTCAATGTGTCATCGCAAAATCCTTGAGAAAACTGTACAATCCGCCGCCTGAAAAAAGGCATTGGGTGAAAAAACCGGCAAAACCGGCTTAAAAACCCAGCTAGTGTCGTCTGGATGAAATAAACTCAGAGGACACTGCCCGTATAGGATGACCACATCCGCTCCACGCCACCAAGAGAGAATCAGATGAGTTCACAACAAACCTCACTGGATAAATTGAGGAACATTGCCATTATTGCCCACGTTGACCACGGGAAAACCACCCTGGTTGACAAACTTTTGCAACAATCCGGTACGCTGGACAACCGCAAGGGCACTGACGAACGCGTCATGGATTCCAACGCCCTGGAAAAAGAGCGTGGCATCACTATTCTGGCGAAAAACACTGCCATTAATTGGAAAGACTACCGTATCAACATCCTGGACACCCCTGGACACGCCGACTTTGGTGGTGAAGTTGAGCGAGTTCTGTCTATGGCCGATTCAGTTTTATTGCTGGTTGACGCCGTTGACGGCCCCATGCCGCAAACGCGCTTTGTAACCCAAAAGGCTTTCGCCCACGGACTAAACCCGATTCTGGTTATCAACAAGATTGACCGTCCTGGTGCGCGCCCTGACTGGGTTATGGATCAGGTTTTTGACCTGTTTGATAACCTGGGTGCGACCGACGAGCAGCTGGATTTCCCTGTTGTGTATGCGTCTGCCTTACAAGGCTGGGCAAGCTTGGATGAGAACGAGCAAGCTACAGACATGGAAGCACTGTATCAGGCCATCGTTGACAAAGTATCTCCGCCCAAAGCCGACCCAGAAGGCGCTTTGCAGATGCAGATTTCCCAGTTGGATTACTCCAGCTACCTGGGCATTATCGGTATTGGCCGTATCAAGCGCGGTCAGGTTAAAGTTAACCAGCAAGTCACTGTAGTGGGTGCTGATGGTAAGAAGCGTAACGGCAAAGTTGGCCAGGTATTCGGTTATCTGGGTCTGGACCGTTATGAAACTGAGACCGCCAGTGCCGGTGACATTGTCGCTATCAGTGGCTTAGGTGAGCTTAAGATCTCTGACACTATCTGTGCCGCCGATACGGTTGAAGCCCTGCCACCTCTGACGGTAGATGAGCCAACGGTAACCATGACCTTCCAGGTCAACACCTCACCGTTTGCCGGTCAGGACGGTAAATTTGTTACCTCACGCCAGATTCTGGAAAGACTGCAAACCGAGCTGAAGCACAACGTTGCCCTGCGTGTGGAAGAAACCGCTGACCCGGACAAGTTCCGTGTATCTGGTCGTGGCGAACTGCACTTGGGCGTTTTGATCGAGAACATGCGTCGTGAAGGCTATGAGCTGGCCGTATCTCGCCCCGAAGTTATTCTGCGTAAGGAAGGCGAGCAGCTACTTGAGCCCTACGAGACGCTGACTGTAGATATCGAGGAAGAAAACCAGGGTTCCATTATGGAGCAACTGGGTTTGCGCAAAGCTGAAATGCGCGACATGAACCCCGATGGTAAAGGCCGTGTACGTATCGACTTCGTGGTACCCAGCCGCGGTTTGATCGGCTTCCAGACCGACTTTATGACCCTGACCTCAGGTACTGGTCTGATGTATCACACCTTCCTGGAATATGGCCCGCATGCCGGTGGTCGTATCGGTCAGCGTAACAACGGTGTACTGATCTCCAACGGTAAAGGTAAGGCCCTGGCCTATGCCCTGTTTAACCTGCAGGAACGTGGTCGTTTGTTTATCGGTCATGGTGTGGAAGTGTACGAAGGCCAGATCATCGGTATTCACAGCCGCGATAACGACCTGACAGTTAACTGTCTGAAAGGTAAGCAGCTGACCAACATCCGTGCCGCTGGTACCGATGAAGCGCTGACCCTGACGCCACCAGTACGCATGACGCTGGAAAGGGCACTGGAATTTATCGACGACGACGAGCTGGTTGAAGTAACCCCCAACCATATCCGTCTGCGTAAGAAACTGCTGACGGAAAATGACCGTAAGCGTGCTTCCAGAAGCGCCGACTAATCAGAAAAACCCGCCTAGTGCGGGTTTTTTATATCCAGGGATGGATGGTATGCCGACGTTATAGGGAATATTCGTCGGCGATGTTCAAGGATGAACGGGCTGAAAACTATAAGCTAAAGCTGTTCCATAGCGTTCCTGACGCTATGGTGCTCCTCGACTTTATCTCCTGATTCGCTCTACATTCTCCATCCTTGGCTAGGTGAGCAAAATAAGACTAAATTTCTTACTGACCCGAAATTCATTTAGATTTAATTAAGATTCTTTATCATTTGCACGCATTGGACTATAGGATGCCGCTATGCTGCGATTTTTTGTTTTACTGTTGCCCCTGTTAACTCTGTTTGCTTGTAAAGATAATGACAAAAGCGAGCACAGCTTAATTCGTCCAATTGCCTGGACCGAGGTATCCGCCTCTCCCCTAGAGCAAGTGCGCAGATTGTCCGGCACTATGGCACCCGTAGAAGCAGCCAGTCTGAGTTTTGAAGTAAGCGGCAAGATAGAAGCCGTGCAGGTCAATCTGGGCGAAAGCGTTAAACAAGGCCAGGAACTGGCCAGACTGAATCAACGCAGTTTTAACCTCAGCCGTCAATCGGCACAGGCTACCCTCGAGCAGGCCAACGCAAACCTGACCGAAGCGGAAAATGAGTACAGACGTTATGCTGAACTAGTGGAGCAAGGTGTAGTATCCAAGTCAGGTTTCGACAACGCTAAAGCGGCATTTGAGTCCACCCGCAGTGCCGTTGGTGTTGCCCAGGCCCAGTTGGATATCGCCCGGAAAAACCTCCACGACAGTGTGTTGCTTGCCCCCTACGACGGCATAATTACCAAGCGTCTAATTGAACCCTCTCAACAGATCAGTGCCGGACAAACCGTGTTTGAAATTGAAGGCGAACACGGTTTGGAAGTCAGACTGATGGTACCGGAAACCATAATTCAAGAGCTACACAATGGTATGTCGCTGCCGGTACGTTTTCCGGTATTACCCGGCCTGACCTTATCCGGCAAGGTCAGTGAAATAGGCACCAGAGCCGAAGCCGCCAACGCATTTCCCACTGTCATTCTGCTTAATGAACACGATAGCCGACTACGTGCCGGTATGACTGCTGAGGTAGATATTACCTTTCTTGGCAGCGGCCGCAGCGGATTCACCGGCCCCAGCCTGAGGGTACCGGTGTCGGCCATTGCTGCTGACACCGGAAAACAAGTTTATCTGTTTGTGTATGACCCTACCCAACAAAAAGTCTTCAAGCGCATCGTGCAAACGGAAAATATCATCAATAACGAGGTGTATATTTCCAAGGGGGTTAAGGAAGGCGAAATCGTTGCCACCGCCGGGGTAGCTTTCTTGCGGGATGGTCAGCAGGTCAGCCTGCTGGACAAGCAAATTCGTCAGTTCAACTGAGGCTTATGGTATGAACCTGACGTCTGTTTCCTTTACCTATCGCAAATCCGTGATGATGGTGTTGGTGCTGCTGCTGATAAACGGCCTGATGGCCTATTTTACCCTACCGGCACAGGAAGACCCGACCATCACCATTCGTGAGGCCATTGTCAGCACAGCGTATCCGGGTATGGCACCGGAACGGGTTGAACAGCTGATCACCAAACGACTCGAGGAAGAAATCCGCAAAATTCCGGAGGTGAAAAAACTCAGCTCGTCGTCATCCACTGGCCTGTCAATTATTCACGTAAAGATTTACGACAGGTACTTCAATCTGGACAATATCTGGCAGGATTTGCGTAATAAGGTTCAGCAAGCGCAGCGCCATCTGCCAGATGGTACCTACCCTTCACACATCAATGATGAATTCGGTGACGTGTCGGTTATTACCCTGGCACTGACCGCCGATGGGTTTGGCATGGGCGAAATGTACGATGCAGCCAAACATATCCGTGACACCTTGTACGGCGAAGAAGGCACCAAGAAGGTGGAGATTCTTGGTCATCAGGAAGAACGGGTTTACCTACAGGTCTCCAATGCCAAGCTCTCCCAGCTGGGCATCTCCCCGCGCGCCTTAATTGCCGAGCTGCAAAATCAAAACATAATCAGCCCCGGTGGCCAGGTGGATACCGGTCGCAGCAGCTTTGTGATCGAACCTTCGGGTAACTTCAGTTCGTTGGAGGATATTGCCAATACCCATCTGAGCATTCCAGGCACCGAGGACTACATTGCCCTGACCGACATTGTGGAACTCCAGCGTGGCTACATCGACCCACCGGATAAGCTGGCTTACTTTAACGGTACCCCTGCCATTTTCTTTGCCATCTCCATGCTACCTGGCTACAACATCCTCGACTATGCGCCGCGCATGCTGGAGCGTATTCATGCTCTGGAAGCCAGTTTGCCGATTGGCTATGAACTGGATATTGCCACCTATCAGGCCGAGCAGGTGGAAAAGACCGTGCATGGCGTGTCAATTAACGTACTGCAAACCCTAGCCATTGTGCTGGTAGTAGTGGTTCTATTTTTGGGTGTCCGCACAGGCCTTATCGTTGGCACTATTGTGCCCTTTGTGATGCTAATTACACTGTCGGTAATGCAATTTTCCGGGATTAAACTGGAAAGAATGAGTCTGGCCACCCTGATTATTGCCCTAGGCTTGCTGGTAGATAACGGCATAGTTATCGCCGAAGACTTCAAACGCCGCCTGGAAGAAGGCGTGGCCCGCTTTGATGCCATGTGCCAGGGCGGTAAGGAATTGGCCCTGCCGCTGCTTAGCTCGTCCGCCACTACGGTTTTTTTCTTCCTGCCGCTGATGCTGGCCGATCATGTCGCCGGCGAATACACCCGCTCTATCTCTCTGGTCATTCTGATCACCTTGCTCAGCAGTTGGATACTGGCCCTCTGCGTGACTCCGACCCTGTGCTACTTTTTTGTCAAAGTGCCACTAAACCGGACGGTAGCAGAGAAGAGTAAATGGATGCTCCGTTATGAGTACTTTCTGCATTGGGTAATGGCACACAAACTGGTGTTTATGGCCAGTATGTTTGCCCTGCTAATTCTGGCGATTATCAGTATGAAATTGGTGCCAAAGCAATTTTTCCCTGATTCAGACCGCACCCAGATTCTGGTGAACATTGATTTACCTAAGGGCACCTCCTCACGGGAAACCGACCGACAGATGCGGGAGATCTTTACCTGGCTGGAACAAGAGCAATATCAATCCGTTATAGACAGTTATTCTGGTTATGTAGGTTTCAGTGGGCCCCGGTTTGTGTTGTCCCTCAACCCTGAAGATCCTGCGGAAAACAAAGGCTTTATCGTGCTCAATGTACATGAGGGCGTAGATCTGTCGAGCTTCACACTTGAAATGGACAAAGCCCTGGAGATGGCCTTTCCGAATGTGTCGGCGCGGGTTAAAAAGATGTTCCTTGGCCCATCGGACTCCAGCATTATCAAGATTCAGGTAAAAGGGCCGGATGAAGACATCATTTATGCCAAGGCCGAACAAATCATGGCCTTGCTCAGCGACATCCCCAATACCATTGACGTACGCAGCAACTGGGAAAACCGTATTATTAAGATTGAAGTGCAGGTAGACCAGCACCGGGCGAGGCGTGCCGGTCTAACCTCAAGCGATATCGCCACGGCATTACAGGGCTATTTTTCCGGCGCCGTCGTCACAGAGTTTCGCGAAGGTGACGATATTATCCCGGTGATGCTGCGAGCCGCCGATGCCGAGCGTAGCAATCTGGACAGACTGCGCACCCTGAATGTGTTTTCGGAAAAAACCGGCTTGGCCGTACCGCTATTTCAGGTGGCCGACTTCGCCCCGGTCAATCAGTATTCTATTATTCATCGGGAAGATATGTTCCGTACGGTGAGCATCGAAGCCCGCAATATTCACATGGCCGCGGAAGACCTAAAACGTATTGTTGACCCGAAATTACAGGCACTGGCGGGCGATTTGCCGATTAACCACCATATTGAGTATGACGGCGTCATTACCGAGTCGGCCGATGCGCAAAAGGCCCTGAAAGCCAATATGCCCATGGTGCTGGGGCTGATCCTGATTCTGCTGGTGATGCAGTTTAATTCGTTCCGTCGTTCGTTGGTGATTGTATTGACCATTCCTCTGGCCTTTATTGGCGCTGTGCTGGGTTTGTTTGTCACCAGCGCTCCCTTTGGCTTTATGGTCACATTGGGTCTGTACAGTCTGGCAGGTATAGTGATCAACAATGCCATTGTACTGATTGACCGGATTGAGATTGAGAAGGCCGAGGGCAAGTCGGACTATCAGGCCATAGTGGATGCCAGTTTGACCCGCCTGCGTCCCATCGCCATGACCACTATTACCACCATTATGGGTTTGCTGCCGCTGATTATCGGCAAAGACCCGCTGTTTCACGGTATGGCCAGTGTAATTGCTTTTGGGTTGGGTATCGGCACCATTCTTACTCTAGGCGTGGTGCCGGTGCTCTATGCGGCATTTTTTAAGGTGCGGCGGCCAGCATAACCGCTGAAGAGAAAAATCAGGCGCGGTAGCGGGCTTTGATAAAGGTACAAACCAATTCACTCAAGGCCTGACCTACCACACGACTTCCCGCCTCCAGACCGGCAGGATGACGTTGCGGCGCGCCTTCCGCCAGGTGCAGATACTGCAAGCGCGGTAGTAACGCCAGACGATGCACGTAATATAACGCATCATCCAAAGACATACCGGCAAAGGTGACCGCACTGGTGGGAAGCTCGCTAATCGCATCCAGATCCAGCTCCAGTCCAACAGGTTGCCCTGAGGTTTGCAGATAATCGCCTACCTGCGACAGAGCCTGTTCAATACTAAGTTCCCGACGCCAACGTAACTGCTGGATACTGAACCAGGGGAATCCCAAAGCTTGCAGCGCATCCAGAGCGTCACGGGAGTTCTTCTGCTCATGCAATCCTAATACCGTGTAATGCGATAAATAGCCTTGGTGATGGGCATAGCGAAAAGGATTGCCACTGTGTCGACCTTCCATGCGGCGAAAATCACTGTGTGGATCAAGATTGGCCACCGCCAGCGGTTCACCACGCGTTTCACTACAGGCGCGAATCAAACCGTAAGCATTGTTGTGCCCACCCCCTATGAGTATGGGAATAAGACCCGCAGCAAAAATCGGTTTGAGCGCTGCAACCAGGCGTTTATCCACCTCTTCGCACTGGGCTCTTAATGTGGCGATATCTTCGCTTACGGGTAAATCGCAGCAATCCAATTCACCCACCAGCAAAATATCATCGCCGGGCAGATAGGTATTGGCCTGTAGGTTCAAAAAAATGGACAAAAATGCCTGCCAACCTTGATGGGCACCGCCTTTACCGCAATTAGCCATTGGCCCGATTTGCTCGGGCACACCAATCAGTGCAAATCGGCAACCAGCGGCGTTAGCCTGGTCATAATCTGCCAAGTCATCCATGCTACGAACCACCTGACCAAGCTTGGCTTCTCCCGGTCTGGCATGAGTCAGTTGAGCGATACTCTCAGCACTCAGATAGCGAACAGGCATGGTCGAATTATTCTATGTCCAGTGGCTCAGGAGAGAGGATGATGCCGGTGCTATCGGCATACAGATGATCTTCTGGCAAAAAGGTCACACCGCCAAAATTAACTGCGATATCCACTTCACCGATTTGCTCGTAATCCGCTGAAACCGGCATAGATGCCAATGCATGCACACCGATATCCAGATCTTCCAGGGTGTCGACATCACGCACACTGCCGTAACAAACGATGCCTTCCCATTCGTTTTCCAGGGCCAGCTGAGCGGTATTGGCATCAATTAGCGCACGACGCAGCGAGCCACCGCCATCCACCAGCAGCACTTTACCTTTGCCAGGCTGCTGCAGGACTTTTTCAATCAGCCCTTTGTCCTCGAAACACTTGATAGTGGTAATGGCTCCGCCATATGAACGGCGACCACCGTAATTAACGAACATGGGCTCTACTACGTCGACATTATCGGCGAACAGGTCACATAGCTCAGAAGTGTTGTATTCCATGAGGGTTCCATCTGCATTGAGTGGGTTGCAGCCCAGTATACTAAGACTGTTTCGGGGCTGTCCATCCGAAAGCGGCGGGATGGAACAGTAAGGGGTGGAAAGGCTAAAATGGCCAGCTTTGGCTTATGTCATCAAGTCTTCTTGCAAATGTCACCTTTTATTCACATATGGTTCTTAGGATTGGCTGGCAAATGAGCAAGGTTTATGGTTATGAACTTATTTGCCCGCGCTGACACCCAACTATTCTACTGGCTGTTCAATAAAACGGCCGGCAGAAACTGTGCGCCGATTCGCTGGATATCCCGCACCGGAGACGGACACTTATATCTGCTGCTAGGTTTAGTGCTGTGGTTCTTCGAACCTACTCATGGTGATTTGTTTTTATATACGGCGTTGCTTGCTTATGCGCTTGAATTACCCATTTACGTGGTATTGAAAAAGCTGTTCAAACGCACCCGGCCTTGCGATTTGCTGCGCAATTTTAATGCACACATATCTCCATCAGATAAGTTCAGTCTGCCATCCGGTCATACAGCTGCGGCTTTTTTGATGGCGTCTCTAATTGCTCACTATTACCCGCTCTTTGCATTGCCTGTGTATGCCTGGGCCAGCACTATCGGCTTGTCTCGGGTATTGCTGGGAGTTCATTACCCCAGTGACATACTCGCCGGTATTTGCCTGGGCATGACCATCTCCGTGTTTAGCTTGTCTTTGCTAGCCTAGAATTGATTCACGCTGTTTTGCGAATTAACCTGCCTGAGAGATTAATGCACAAGTACAATTTGTTCCTTGGCTTACTGCCGTCAGAAAAAAGGAAGCCAACATGAAAATACTTTATGGTGTGCAAGGCACAGGTAACGGACATACCACCCGAGCCCGAGTGATGGCGAAAGCCTTTAACCAACGAGATGATGTCCAGGTTGATTACTTGTTTTCCGGGCGGGAGCAGGATCGCTATTTTGATATGCAGGTGTTTGGACAATATCAAACCCGCCATGGTTTTACCTTTGTCCATCAGCAGGGTGCGGTTGATATATGGCAAACCATCAAAGCTTTCCGCCCGGCTCGCTTTATTCGGGATGTGATGTCCTTGGATCTCAACGGTTACGATCTGGTCATCAACGATTTTGAACCTATCAGCGCCTGGGCAGCGCGACGTCAGAAAGTACCCTGTATTTCCATCAGTCACCAGGATGCCTTTCGTTATCCCATACCCACACAGGGTGATAATTGGATGAATCGTCAGGTACTCAAATACTTCGCCCCCTCTGATGTGCAGTTGGGAGTGCATTGGCACCATTTTGGCCATGCCATCATGCCGCCCTTTATTGAAGACGAATATATACCTGACTCAGGGGCGGAGCATGTATTGGTTTATCTGCCGTTTGAATCTTTGCAGGACATCGCGCAATTTCTCGATCCTCTCAGCGAGGTGAATTTTGTCTGCTTCCACCCTGATCTTAACGAAGACAGTGAGCAGGGCCATATCAAATGGCGACGCACCAGCAAGCAAGGCTTTCATCAGGCCTTACGCGTAGCCAGCGGTGTCATTGCCAATGGTGGTTTTGAATTGTCCAGCGAGTGTCTGAAACTGGGCAAGAAGTTGCTTCTCAAACCACTGCACGGTCAATTTGAACAACTATCAAACATACTGACCCTGGAACAATTGGGCTTATGCCAAAGTATGTCCAGTCTGGATGTCGAAGAGGTGGAAAGTTGGTTGGAATTGCCCCCTGCCGAGCCAATTGCTTTTCCAAGCGATCCGCAATTATTAGTCGACTGGTTGCTGGCAGGAAAATGGCACGACACCCACTCAATTTGCGCACAGCTTTGGCAGCAGGTCAGTTTTCCAGAACGGTTGCAGCAGCGCTTAAATAGTTATCAAACTGAACCTGCCGCTAAACTGGCGAGAAAATTTACCTGACTACTTATAACACCCGAGGCTCAAAATCTTCGATAAAGGCATCAACTATTTCGCCAGCCTGGTCAATCAGGTCAGGATCAAACTTGGCAACATGGAATAGTGCCTCCCCCTCATTGGCAATAGGGATATTAGACATACCAATAATCACACCGTCATGGGGGGAACGTATCGCAACCTCAGTATCACCATAAGGGCTAGTGGAATAGGCCAATACCTGGTTCTTGCTAACCAACTCGCCTAATCGCACCTTAGTAATAATCAGGCCATCCATCTCGTTGCGCACCCATTGGCTGCTGTTGCCCACCATGGGTTCAAACTTCTTACGGCTGCCGCGACGGGTCGACATACCTAAATACTTCATCACATTGAGAATGCCATTCAACCCAGTTCGGATGGATGCCTCATCGAAACGCAGCGCCTCACCTGCCTCATACAAAATAGAATGGACCCCAAGTTCAGAGGCACAAGAGCGCAGCGAACCATCTCTTTCTCTGGCATGCAGAATCAGCGGTGCATGAAACTCCTCGGCCATTTGCAGGGCAATGGGATCCTGAATATCGGTGCGCACTTGTGGCAAATTACTTCGATGAATCGCCCCGGTGTGTAAATCAATCAGATGGGTAGCTCGCTGCAATAATTGGCTATAAAACAAATGCGCCAGCCTGCTACCTAGTGCACCGCGCTGAGAACCGGGAAAACAGCGGTTTAGATCGCGCCTATCCGGCAAATAGCGAGTTTGCTGGATAAAGCCAAAGACATTCACTATGGGCACCACCATCAGGGTGCCATTGAGACGCTTGGGGTTAACTTTCTTAATCAGACGGCGGCAGATATCTATGCCGTTCAACTCATCCCCATGAATAGCTGCACAGACTAAAAGCGTTGGCCCGGGTTTAAGCCCGTGTAACACTTCCACATGCAGATCCATGGGGGTATCGTTATATAAACGGGCAGCCGGTAACTTAATCGCCCGCTGCGTGCCAGCGGGAATGCGTTGCTCAGCCAGCTCAAATGCCGCCTGTCTGGCCATTAACCCTTACCTCGGGTACGAGTGGCGTGAGCTTTGGCGTTCTTTTCAATAAACTCGATAATTTTGTCAGCGACATTCTTACCCGTGGCTGTTTCTATACCTTCCAAACCAGGAGAAGAGTTCACTTCCATCACCACAGGGCCATGATTGGAGCGCAGAATATCAACACCGGCCACATTCAAGCCCATAGTTCTGGCGGCACGAACCGCAGTACTGCGCTCCTCTGGCGTCAGACGAATTATAGAAGCACTTCCACCCCGGTGCAGATTGGAGCGAAACTCACCCGGCTTAGCCTGACGCTTCATTGCAGCAATGACTTTATCGCCAATCACAAAGCAACGAATGTCGGCACCGCCCGCTTCTTTGATGTATTCCTGCACCATAATGTCGGCTTTGAGACCCATAAAGGCTTCGATAACACTCTCGGCAGCCTTACGAGTCTCTGCCAGCACCACACCTATACCTTGTGTACCTTCGAGCAACTTGATAACCAGCGGTGCACCGCCCACCATTTCAATTAGGTCAGGGATATTACTGGCCTGGTTAGCAAAACCGGTTATAGGCAGGCCGATACCTTTGCGCGAAAGCAATTGCAAAGAACGCAGCTTGTCACGGCTGCGGCTGATAGCAACTGATTCGTTGACCGGGTATACACCCATCATTTCAAACTGGCGTAACACCGCCGTTCCATAGAAAGTGATGGAAGCACCGATGCGTGGAATGATGGCATCAAATTCTGGCAGCTCCTTGCCTTTGATATGTACTGAGGAACTTTGCATATTGATGTTCATGTAGCATTTCAGGGGGTCGATAACGTGCACCTCGTGCCCCCTTGCTTCACCGGCTTCTTTTAGGCGCCTGGTGGAATACAGACTGTTGTTACGCGAAAGAACGGCGATTCTCATGGTACGAAACCTTGTAAAGTGAATATGATCCGTACCTGCGCATGGTCACAGGCCCGGACCTTAAATGCTGTTTAAATCCCAATCACCAGGAACAGGCGCCTAGCCCGACAAAGGCATCAGTGTGGCAGCCACGAGTTCCTTTTTCAAATGAATGAGATGATGTTCCCTGTGATGATCTTCAGCTTTGTGGCTGGCCGAGCAAATATGAAGCCTGGGGATCAACCAGGAAGCGTGAACACATGGCCTGTCGCCCCAGTAGCATACGAAAACGCATGGAGTCACGGTTGGTCAGCGTCAGTTCTATGGGGAATCGCTGCCCTGCCATTTCCAGCTCAGTTTCCACCACGAAGCGTTCTTCTTCATGGCCACCGGAATCACGCACCTTACGCCTGTCGATCAGCTTGGCTTCACAGACATGCTCAATGTCGTTATTGTCCTGAACGGGGTGCAAATGGATGCGAATCCACGTCTCGCCATCCCGCTCAAAGGGTGTTAACGCAAAGGCATGCAGACAAGACGTTTTAGCGCCAGTGTCTACTTTCATTTTAATTTGTTCGATGCCCAGTTGGGGTAAACCGCCCCACTCCCTCCAGCCTAGTGTAATCATGTGTTTATCCTGGATTTAAGCCAAAGGCTTTGTGCTTGCTTAAATTGTGCTGCGATATAGCACGATTGGCAAAAGTTTCCAAAAAAAAATGCATTTACAAGATGAATTAAACGGGCGGTGAGACCTTTGCGCTGTATTTGCCAGAAAATTGTTCTATCATGCCAGCTAGCAGCCATAGCCAGGGGCGATGGGGTGAAAGCCCAAGGGACAAACATCGTCAGGACAAGGATTTTCAGGAGAAGCCATTGCTGAATTCATTACGCACTAAGTTGACGTTATCCATGCTGATCACCAGTTTGGCAGCTATTAGTGTTATGGCTCTTATTACTCCCTGGTTACTGGAACAACGCTTTATCAGCGAAGCAAAGGACGTACATTTCAAACGTTTTGTGCGCGCCATTGAAGAATTTCGTCAGGAACATGGTGAATGGGGAGGCTTGCAATCAGCTTTGCTGATTAATCAGTATCTGAGCAGTCGTCCAGCACGTAATTTACCACCGCCAGGAAGACGTCCGCCGCATCCAAACCCACCAGCCAGTTCTCTGGCAGATAACTTTCGCTTTGTGTTAGCCGATCAACAAGGCTACATCTTTCTACCTTTTTTTGAATATGAGTTAGGCCAGCAGCTCACTACTGAACAATTGCAGCAAGCTACACCCTTGTGGTCCGGCGGCGAACTGGTTGGCTATGCCCTAAGTGGCGGCGAGATGCCCCTTACCGAGCAGGATAAATCTTATCTGATGATTCAAAGTCGCAGTATGCTGATTGGTGCTGCGGCAGGCTTAGCTGTCACCTTGCTACTCAGTTTGACTATGGGTAGCCAATTGGTAAAGCATATGCGGGCATTGACACGCGCAGCCATAGAAATGAGTAAAGGTAACCTCAACCAGCGGGTGCAAGTGGCTGGAAAAGATGAAGTAGCGTTACTGGCCAGAGAGTTTAATCGTATGGCCCAGGAGCTAAGCAATACTTACGCTGAGCTCAAAGCATCCAATGAGACGATCAAAGCACAGGCGGAAGCCTTACAAGAGTTGTCCCTACGCGATGAACTGACGGGTCTGCATAACCGTCGCTACTTCAATCAGCAGTTTCGCATGCTCCACCATCAGGCCATTCGCTACCAGGACACCCTGGCCCTGGCACTTGGCGATATCGACAACTTCAAACAGATTAATGACAGATATTCCCATCAAATTGGCGATGCCGTACTTAAGCAGGTTGCAGCACTGATGCAGGAAGAGATTCGCGAAGCCGATATTCTTGCGCGCTACGGCGGTGAAGAATTTGTCATTCTGATGGCCCATACCGACAAACATCAAGCCGAAGGCTTAGTGGACCGTGTGCGTGCTAAGGTTGAGGCCTGGCCTTGGGAAAAGCTGGCCAAAGACCTACAAGTCACCATCAGCTTTGGCATCAGCGACAAACTCGACAGCGACTTGGGGCACAGCATGCTGGTAGAAGCCGACAATCGTTTGTATCAGGCCAAGGATCTTGGTCGCAATCGTGTGTGCGTCTAAGCCGACGACAAACCGGCTTTACCCATTGGGTTTGCTGATAGCCCTGCTACCCCTATTCACCATACATCTTTGTTTACTGCTCAGCTTCAGCGAAAACAAGCTGGAATGGTGCAATCCATATTGGCTGGATTGTCACAGTATTAGTGCCACAGGCCAGCATGGCTTGGCCTATTTTGTGTTCAAAGGTGGAATGCTGACCGCCATGGTCTTGCTGGCCTTATTCTGGTGGATAAATCAGTGGTGGCTAAACAGCCAGACAACTGAAGCATCAGTTTTGATCGGCTGGCTCGGCAGTCTGGCTAGCCTGGCCTTGGTAATCTATACGCTGAGCCTTGGTCATGACGGCAACATACCTTACCTTTTGAGACGTATTGGCGTTATCAGCTACCTTGGCCTGACGTTTATCTGCCAGTTACTGCTTTCAGCCAGCTTGCAAAGAAAGGCCGCAACCCAGGTCCAAGGCCGCCATTTACTTATGCTCAGCACCCTGACACTGGTGTTAGCCCTGATATCACTGGCACTAGATGCTGCGCTGGGAGCACAATACAAACGACTGGAAAACGCCGTAGAGTGGGGGCTAATCCTGTTAATTAACCTGCATGCACTATTTATTGTGGGGGTATGGCGTAAGGTCGACTTACGAGTCACATTACGGCACCAATAAAAAAGGGCCCGCAGGCCCTATTTATCAGAGAATAAAGCGACTGAGATCTTCGTCTTCCACCAGACTATCCAGATGGCCTTTAACGTAGTCCGCATCAATCAGCAGCTTCTCACCCTGCTTTTCGGAGGCTGAGAAGGAAATTTCCTCCATCAGCTTTTCCATCACGGTATGCAAACGTCTTGCGCCAATGTTTTCAGTTCGCTCATTAACTTGCCATGCAGCCTGGGCAATGCGCTCGATACCATCCTGGGTGAATTCAACATCCACGCCTTCAGTTCGCATCAGCTCTACATATTGCTCGGTCAAAGAGGCGTTTGGCTCGGTCAGGATGCGAATAAAGTCATTGGCTGTCAGTGCACTTAGCTCAACGCGGATAGGCAAACGCCCTTGTAGTTCAGGAATCAAATCAGATGGCTTAGCCATCTGAAATGCGCCAGAGGCAATAAACAGGATATGGTCGGTTTTCACCATGCCATGCTTAGTGCTGACCGTTGAGCCTTCCACCAAAGGTAGCAAGTCACGCTGAACACCCTCGCGGGACACGTCGGCACCACTGGTATTCTCACGCTTACAAATCTTGTCTATCTCGTCGATAAACACTATGCCGTGCTGCTCTACATTAAATAAGGCCTTTTCTTTCAAATCCTCCTGATTCACCAGGCGGGCCGCCTCTTCTTCAATCAGCAGCTTGTATGCTTCTTTAACCTTAAGCTTCTTCTTCTTTTTCTGGGTGCCAGACAAATTCTGGAACATGCTCTGCAGCTGGTTGGTCATTTCTTCCATTCCCGGCGGTGCCATGATTTCCACGCCCATCTGCGGCAATGCGACATCAATATCAATTTCTTTGTCGTCCAGTTGCCCTTCGCGCAGTTTCTTGCGGAAGGCCTGACGCGTGCCTTTATCCTGACCTTCTTCTCGCTCACCCCAGACATTTTCGGGGCGCGGCAACAAGGCATCCAGAATACGTTCTTCGGCAGCTTCTTCAGCGCGATAACGAACCTTGGACATTTCCTGTTCCTTGGTCATCTTCACTGCGATATCGGCCAGGTCACGGATAATGGTTTCCACTTCCTTACCTACATAGCCCACCTCGGTAAACTTGGTCGCTTCCACTTTGATAAAGGGCGCATTAGCAAGTTTTGCCAGACGGCGGGCAATTTCGGTCTTACCCACACCGGTTGGACCTATCATTAGGATATTCTTGGGGGTCACTTCATGGCGCAGCTCTTCATTCAGCTGCATACGACGCCAGCGATTACGCAAGGCAATAGCCACGGCGCGTTTGGCACCTTGTTGGCCGATAATATGGCGGTCCAGCTCGTGGACTATCTCTCTGGGGGTCATTTCCGACATGGATAAACCTTTTTAATCTAAACATTCTTTACGCCGACAGGCGCGGAGGTATAAAGACCTTTTTCAAGGCCGTTATGCCGGTAAATCAGTAGTCCAACTGCTCAATGGTGTGATTGTGGTTAGTAAACACACAGATATCACCGGCAATGGTCAGACTTTTCTCAGCTATATCTCGGGCACTCAGCTCGGTATTCTGTAGCAGCGCCGTTGCTGCAGCTTGCGCAAAGGGGCCACCTGAACCGATAGCAATCAAGTCCATCTCTGGTTGTAAGACATCACCATTACCCGTGATGATCAACGAAGCGGTTTCATCTGCGACTGCCAACAGGGCTTCAAGTTTCCGCAGCATACGGTCGGTACGCCAGTCTTTGGCCAGCTCCACGGCTGCACGCATCAGATGCCCCTGGTGAAGTTCCAACTTGGACTCGAAACGTTCAAACAAGGTGAACGCATCTGCCGTACCACCGGCAAAACCGGCCAGCACTTTATTGTGGTAAAGACGACGCACCTTGCGCGCATTGCCTTTCATCACGGTATTACCCAGCGAAACCTGCCCGTCACCAGCGATAACCACCTGATTATTGCGTCTTACTGAAACTATCGTAGTCACTCGGACTCCTTAAGAATTTGTAGCCGCCCCTCGGACGATGCTATGAGATTAGTCCGTATTTGGGGGTGGTCAGGGAATTTTCAAGAGAAAGAAGCTCGGCTGCACATATCCTTATGTCTATGGAACTCCTTGACCCTCTATGCCAGCTTGCTTATAAATAGCGTTCGGTTTCCAAACCAACAGAATCATGTCTGCAAAGCACCCTATTATTGCCATTACGGGTTCATCCGGCGCTGGCACCACCACCACCACTAATGCCATACGTCATATATTCCGAAACCTGGGATTGAACGCGGCGTTTGTAGAAGGTGACAGTTTTCACCGTTTTACCCGCCCGGAAATGGAAGTCGAGATTCGCAAAGCGCAAGAACAGGGGCGACATATCAGCTATTTCGGCCCCCGCGCCAACGATTTTGTGCTGTTGGAAAGCCTGTTTAAAGAATATGGCGAAACCGGTGCCGGTAAATACCGCCATTATCTGCACAGCTTTGACGATGCGGTACCTTTTAACCAGATGCCGGGGACTTTCACCCCCTGGCAAGACTTGCCCAAGAGTACCGATTTGCTGTTCTATGAAGGACTGCATGGTGGGGTTGTCACCGATGAGGCCGATGCTGCCAAACATGTGGATTTATTGGTAGGTATGGTGCCCATAGTGAATCTGGAGTGGATTCAAAAAATAGTGCGGGATACTACTGATCGAGGCCATTCCCGCGAAGCGGTTATGAGCAGCATTGTGCGTAGTATGGACGACTACTTTCAGTACATTACCCCACAGTTTTCACGTACCCACGTGAATTTTCAGCGCGTTCCCACAGTGGATACATCTAATCCATTCAGCGCCAGAGAAATTCCATCCCATGATGAAAGTTATGTAGTAGTAAGGTTCCGCCGCGAGATGAGAAACGTCAATTATCCCTATCTGTTGCAGATGATTGACGGCGCCTTTATGTCAAGAATCAACACAATTGTGGTGCCCGGCGGCAAGATGGGCCTGGCCATGGAGTTGATCCTATCCCCGCTGATTGAAGAGCTGATGGATAAAAAACGCCGCGCCAGTTTCCAAATGGACTGGGTGGCAGAAAAGTAAATCAGGCAGGCAGATGCGAGGTCTTTGCATCTGCCCTACTTCCTCAGAACTCTGCTTCCACCACTTCGAAGCTGTGACCCACTTCAACAGACTTACCCAGCATAATAGACACTGAGCAGTATTTTTCGGCGGACAAATTCACCGCACGCTCCACATGCTTCTCACTCACGCCCTGGCCGCTAACCACAAAATGCAGATGCAATTTGGTGAATACCGCAGGCACGGCGTCAGCACGCTCGCCACTGAGCTTAACTTCTACACCACTGACTTTCTGCTTAGCCTTTTTAAGAATGCTAACCACGTCAACAGATGCACAGCTACCCGCCGCCATCATTACCATTTCCATGGGGCTGGCGGCGCTTTGTTTGTCACCATCCATTACCACTGCGTGACCGCTGTCAGAGGTACCAACAAAACGATAGCCGTCCAGCCACTTAACCGATGCTTGCATGTTTTACTCCAAATCTGACCGCCCTGGCGGCGATCTCTGTTGCTATGCCACTATTCTGCCTAAAGCCATCATCAGGCGCCAGCCTGATTGCGAGCACAAACTTTGTAACAACTGTCCCTGTAGTGCATGCAAGCTTTTAATTTATTTATGCTTTACCTTATAGTGACAGTTATTACGTCAGGTTGGCCCAGTTAGCTTTGCGCTATGTGCTGACCAGACCGACTTGCTTAGGTAAAGAAAAATGGGACAGGAAACACCGAAAGTTCTGGTAGTAGATGATGATATGCGATTGCGCAGCCTGCTGGAGCGCTATCTGGTAGAACAAGGTTACCAGGTCAGAACCGCAGCCAATGCTGAACAAATGGACCGCTTATTAGAGCGGGAAAACTTTCATCTGATGGTGTTGGACCTGATGCTACCTGGTGAAGACGGCTTATCGATTTGCCGACGCTTACGCCAGAAAGAAAATGAAATTCCCATTATTATGCTGACCGCTAAAGGCGATGAAGTTGATCGTATTATCGGCTTGGAGATGGGTGCCGACGACTACCTGCCTAAGCCTTTCAATCCCAGGGAACTGCTGGCGCGCATCAAAGCCGTGCTACGACGCCGCACCACAGAAGCACCGGGCGCACCATCTCAAGAAGAACAGATAGTGACATTTGGCAGATACAGCTTGAATCTGGCCACCCGCGAAATGAAATCTGGCGATCAGCCTATGACTCTAACCAGTGGTGAATTTGCCGTGCTGAAGTCGCTGGTAACTCATCCCAGAACACCGCTGTCGCGGGATAAACTCATGAACCTCGCGCGTGGACGTGACTACAGTGCCTTAGAGCGAAGCATTGACGTGCAGGTGTCACGACTGCGTCGCATGTTGGAAGAAGATCCGGCTAATCCCCGTTATATTCAAACCGTGTGGGGGCTAGGTTACGTGTTCGTGCCAGACGGTGAGAAGAAGAATAATTAATCTAGTATCTTAATCATGCGTCTACTGCCCAAAAGCGCCTTCGGTCAGACTGTCTTACTGATTGGTTTGCTTCTGCTTATCAACCAGGTTGTCTCCTACCTGTCGGTTACCTATTACTTTATTCGTCCAACCTATCAGCAGATCAACCACTTACTGGCCAATCAGGTGAATGTTATCTTTCTGGAAGGCCTGGATCATCAGGATCCCAACCTGCATGAAGAGTTTTTTGCCGCGACGGGCATTCAGATACTGAGCGAGACAGAAGCGCGCCAACAAGGATTGGAGCAAGCCAGACACTATTTGTCCTTGTCGAGACAGATGTCGGAACGACTAGGGGGCAGTGCCGATGTACGTATTACTCCGGGAGCTCCCTACCTGTTTTGGATAAATCCCCCGCAGGATCGCAACTTATGGATAACCATCCCCATGCAGGGGCTGGGTGAAACGGATATCTCCCCGCTGACTATTTATCTGATGGTGATAGGCGTGTTGAGCGTGGCCGGTGGATGGCTTTTTGTGCGACGTTTGAATAAGCCACTGCAAGCATTGCAACAAGCGGCTATGGCAGTAGCCAGAGGTAATTTCCCCCCACCGCTGAAAGAAGAGGGTTCCAGCGAAATCATGGCGGTAACCCGGGCATTTAACCAGATGTCACGGGGTATCAAGCAACTGGAAGATGACCGCGCTTTATTGACTGCCGGTATATCTCACGATCTTCGTACCCCGCTGACCCGCATCAGATTGGCCACTGAAATGTTGCCCGACGACCAGGAGTGGATCCGTGACGGCATAAATCATGATATTGAGGACATGAACGATATCATTGACCAGTTTATTAACTACGTACGACAAGACCGGCAGGAAAAGCTGGAAAAAGTAAACCTTAACAGTTTGATTGATGATGTGGTGCGCGTTCGGAACATTGAAGAAAATCATCACATAACACTGAGCCTGGCAGAGTTACCGGACATGAAGCTGCGCAAAGTGGCAATAAAACGGGTGATGGATAACCTTATAGAAAACGCCTTTCGATATGGCAGCCCACACATAGAAATCACTTCCAGCTACGACAAAAAGCGTAAATTAGTGAGTTTCAGTGTTCGCGACCATGGCCCGGGTATCCCTGAGGATCAAATAGAGAACTTGTTCCAACCTTTCACCCAGGGCGATAAAGCCCGAGGCAGCCTGGGCTCAGGGTTAGGCCTGGCCATTATCAAACGTATTGTAGATATGCACCTGGGCAGCATTAGTCTGGTCAATCACGCTCAAGGTGGCTTGATTGCTACCGTCACCCTCCCCTGCAAGTTGGACAGTAATAAGCTTTGATTCTTAAAGAAAAAATTTTTTTACAATTTTTTCACTGCCCTCCCCCCTGTTAACTACCTCGCCAATTGCTAGGCCTTCTATGGCTGGTTATAGTGGGAAGGCACCCGCCACACCGGTGTGACAACAACAACTAAAGCAAGGGAAATAACATGTC
Organism: Bowmanella yangjiangensis; assembly: GCF_018531185.1. Classification (NCBI taxonomy): domain Bacteria; kingdom Pseudomonadati; phylum Pseudomonadota; class Gammaproteobacteria; order Alteromonadales; family Alteromonadaceae; genus Bowmanella; species Bowmanella yangjiangensis. Next base: position 91,227 of record NZ_JAHDJU010000004.1, on the reverse strand, counting down.
ATACAAAGTCGTCGCACTGGCTGCGGCATTGACGATGCTCGGCTGCAGCCCCAAGCCCGCCGATACCGGCACCGAGGCACTGGCTGATAAGCTGGCCAAACAGGCCCCGGAAGCATCAAGTCCAGTCAGTTTCAACGTGCCGGTCCACTACAGCAAATTGGACAACGGCCTTAAAGTAGTTATCTCACCCGATGATACCGCCCCCATCGCCACCGTCGGCGTTTACTACAACATCGGTTTTCGTATAGAACCCAAAGACAGAACCGGTTTTGCTCACCTGTTTGAACACATGATGTTTCAAGGCTCTGAAAACCTCGGCAAGATGGAGTTTATCAGTCTGGTGCAAAACAACGGTGGTGTACTGAATGGCTCCACCCGCTTTGACTACACCAACTATTTTGAGATCGTGCCAGCCCATAAGTTGGAAACCATGCTTTGGGCGGAAGCCGATCGTATGAAAGGCCTGGCCATCACACAGGAAAACCTGACCAACCAGCAAGGGGTGGTCAAGAATGAAGTGAAAGTTAACGTGCTTAACCAGCCCTATGGTGGATTCCCCTGGCTGGATATGCCCCAGTATGCCTTTAATAACTGGTATAACGCTCACAACTTCTACGGCGACCTGGCCGATCTTGACGCCGCCACTCTGGAAGACGTGCAGGCTTTCTTCGATATGTATTACGCCCCCAACAATGCCGTTGTAGTGGTAGTTGGCGACGTTAATGTGGAAGAAACACTGGCCATGATAACCAAGTACTTTGGTAATCTGCCGGCATCCGAATTAGCAGCCCAGCCAGACCTGACCGAGTTGCGTCAGGAACAGGAGAAACGCTTTAACAAGTTTGATCGCCTGGCACCTAAGCCGGCCTTCGCATTTGCCTACAAAATGCCGCCGCGCAATACCCCTGAGTATTACGCTATGGGCATCATAGATCAGTTGCTGGTGCAAGGTGATGACAGCCTGTTGCATCAGGAGTTAGTCAAAGACAAGCAAATGACCGGCGATGTGGGCGGTGGCATCAATTACTTGCTCGGCAACATGTTTAATTACAACGGCCCCATGTTGTGGATGAGTTCGTTTACTCACGATGAACAGCACAGCGAGAAAGAACTACTGGCCGCGGTGGATGCCGTTATCGCCAGGCTGGCCGAGCAGCCGATTGACGAGAAAGATGTGCAACGCGCGCTGGTCAAACTGCGTTCAGACTTGTTTGACAACATCGATGGTTTTTATGGTTTCGGCAAATTGGATTTGCTCGCCAGCTTTGCCTTGTTTGACGACAATCCGGCCCGCATCAACGACCTGGAAGCCAACTTCAAGGCTGTGACCCCAGAGCTGATTAAAGCCACAGTTAAGGAATATCTGCGTCCAGGCAACCGCACCATTCTTACCCTGACACCGGGTGAAGACCCGTCGCAGAAGCCACAAGGAGAATAACCATGAAACACATTGCTATCGCCCTGTGCGCTCTTCTGTTAAGTGGTCCGGCTGCCGCCAAGGAAGCCCCTCCAAGTGGCGGCCAAGCCAAAGATTTCAAACTGACTCAAACCCGCGACATTCAGTTGGATAACGGCCTGACCGTGACTTTTATTCACTACGGGAAAACCCCGAAGGTTACGCTGCGTCTGGTTACCGATACGGGAAACGTTGATGATAATGGTAAGGATGCGGTCTCCGATATTAGCTATCAGTTGCTAACTGAAGGCACACAGACCCTTAGTGGTAAGCAAATTGCCGAAGCAGCCGCAGAAATGGGCGGACAGGTTAACACCTCTGTCGGGCCTAACAGCAGTTTCCTGCAAATGGACGTGCTGAGTGAATTTGCTCCGGATGCGGCACGCTTACTGGCTGACTTGGCTATGCATCCCAAGTTTGCTCAAGGGGACCTGGAACGCGCCGTGACTAACTTTGTTCGTGACCTGAAGGTCAGCAAATCTCAGGCGCAGAGCCAGGCAACCGAAGCCTTCTACCAAGTGGTTTACGGACAGCACCCTTACGCTAAGGTTTTTGCTGATGAAGCCAAAGTACAAGCGCTGACACTTGAGGATGTTAACGCTTATATCGATACCAATCTGGTCGCCAAACGCAGCCACTTGTATGTATCCGGGCAATTTGATGAAGGGCAGGCTGAACAAGCTATCCGTCAGGCATTTGCTGCAATGCGTGCAGGACAAACCAGAACCTTGGACAAGCCAGTCATGCAAGCTGACCCCAGCCTGGTATTTATTGACCGCCCGCAAGCGCCACAGTCTACCATTCGCATCGGCTTACCTGTGGTCGACCCTTCACATCCTGACTACATAGGTCTGGCCGCTATGAATACTTTGCTTGGCGGTGCCTTTAGTAGCCGTATTACCAGCAATATTCGCGAGGATAAAGGCTACACTTACTCACCAGGCAGCAGTGTGTCACCCAGGGTTGGCGCTGCCATTTGGTATGAAGCCGCCGATGTGACGGCGGAATCCACCGGCCCAGCCATTGCCGAAATCATCAAAGAAATTAAACGCCTACAAACTGAGGCGCCAGCCACAGCGGAGCTGGATGGTTTCAAAAACTACATGTCGGGCATCTATGTGCTGCAAAACTCCTCGCGTACCGCCATCATCAACCAGCTATGGAACTTAAAGAGCCATGGCCTGCCCTTGTCACGCCTGGAAACCTATCTGCAAAGCGTGAATGCCCTGACTCCAGAGCAAATCTCCGCATTAGCAGCTAAGTATCTGCCGCTGGAGAAGATGACACTGGTGGTCGTGGGTGACCCTTCAGTTCGCTCGCAATTAGCCGAAGTTCCTGAACTAAAAGCAATTTATAAGCTCTAAACGCGGTTAGGTCGACGCTGCAAGGCGTCGACTTCCTTATCCATACTAGTCGCCAGACACTGGCGACTAGCCATCCAGCCTAACGTGCAAGTGACAGGGATGATTGAAGTAAAAGCATTAAGTCGCCATTACGGCACCGGTGAGACCCGCGTTGTAGCCCTCAATGAAGTGTCATTGCAGATTGATGAAAACGAGTTTGTCGCCATTATGGGCACATCTGGATCTGGCAAGTCGACGCTGATGAATATTCTCGGTTGTCTGGACTCACCGTCTAATGGCAACTATCGCCTGGCTGGACAGGATATTGCTAGTATGGATGATGAGTCGTTATCTCGTATCCGCAACCAACAAATCGGCTTCATATTCCAAACCTTCCACCTGTTGCCCAGACTGTCGGCCTTACAAAATGTCATGCTGCCTTTGCGTTATTCTGATGTGCCGTTACAGGAGGCGCAACAACGCGCGGCAGCTATGCTGGAAAAAGTCGGTTTGGGTCATCGCAGCCATCATAAACCCTTCGAAATGTCGGGGGGGCAACGCCAACGGGTGGCCATTGCCAGAGCCCTGATCAACAACCCGAAAGTCATTTTTGCCGATGAACCGACCGGTAACCTCGACACCCGCACCTCAGAGGAAATTATGGCGCTGTTGTGTGGATTGCATAAACAAGGACAGACCATTGTGATGGTCACCCACGAAGAAGATATCGCGGCTCATGCACAGCGTGTTATCCGTATGAAAGACGGCCTGGTTGTGGAGGACAGCAAATGCAATTGAGATTTCTCGCACTGCTGCTCTTGACCGGGCAGATTCATGCCTCTCCCTTGTTACTCAGTGGTCAGGTACGTGCCGCCGAAAGCCAGGCCTTTTATGCGCCGCGAACCGACAACTGGCGAGTCCAGGTAGACTGGTTAATGAAAGAAGGCCAGGTAGCCGAGGTGGGCGAACCTGTGGTGGTGTTTGACGGTGCCAGTATTCAAAGCAGTATTGATCAGGAAGAAAACAGTCTGGTTACTGCTAAAGAAGAGTTGGTCAGACAGCAGTCTGATGGTGAGTTAAAAGTGCTTGAAGCCCAATCCGGGCTCGAGCGCGCGGAGCTATTGGTACAAAAAGCACGGCTCGATGCATCAGTACCCAAAGGCACCCACAGTGCATTTGACTTTGAAAAATACCAACTGGAGCTGGAAAAGGCCCTGGTTGCCAGAACCAAAGCGCAAGACAAGCTGGCTCAGGCCAAGCTCAGCCACCAGACAGCGATCAACAAGCAACAACTGAAAATTGATAATCACGAGAAACAATTAGCTTATCACCGCCATAAACTTTCCCTGATGAGTCAGACGGCTGAGCGCAGTGGCCCGGTTATTTATGCCGACCATCCCTGGACGGGTGAAAAAATGTTTACCGGCATGACGGCCCAGCCGGGTTGGCGGATTGCCGAAATTCCCGCTATCTCCGGATTGTATGTGGAAGCCTGGGTTCACGAGGCTGACCAGGCAAAATTGAAACCTGGGCAGAGCGCCATGTTGCGTTTTGACGCCTATCCGGAATATCAGGTCAGTGCGACCTTGGAAGACATCTCTCAGCAACCTGAACAACGCCGCGAATGGGGTAATGATGCGTATTTTCGCTGCACTTTTGCATTCGACATTAAGGATGACCTGCAATTGCTGCCAGGTATGAGCGCGCAGTTGGAGCTTAACGGAGATGAATAGAATGTACCGCATTTGGCTTGTAGTATTTTTTACTTTATTAAGTGCCTGCAGCACAGAAAACACCCATCAGACCAAACGTGAAAGCCTGACAACACTAGTTGAAGCCAGCGGAGAATTGAAGCCGTTGCAAAGTGTTTTGCTGGCACCTCCAGCCGTGGAGCGCATGTGGCAATTCCAGATTAAGCAAATGGCAGGCGAAAACACCCAGGTCAAACAGGGTGAACTGGTACTGGCCTTTGACGACAAGCAGGTGCGGGATCGTATGCTGGATAAGCAGGCTGAGCTGGCCACCGCCAAGAAAGAGCTGGAGAACCAAACCCTAAAGCAAGAAGCCAATGAAGAAGAACTGAAGCTAAGTTTGGCCGAGATGCAAATGAACTATGACAAGGCCAAGCGCCGTGCCGAGATCGTTGACAACTCACGTTCGGAATTGGAAAGACAAAAAAGCGTACTGGATTTCAAGATTGCCCAGATTGATTTGCACCTGGCCAATGAAAAACTTACCCATCACCAGCAATCCAAGCAGCGCAACATTAAACTTGCCAGTGCCAAAGTGGAGCGCCTACAAGGGGAAGTGCGGGAGCTCAAACAGTCCATCGACAAACTGCAAGTGCATGCCCCTTTTGACGGTATAGCCCTGTACAAAGCCGACTGGAACGGCGAGAAACCCGTGGTGGGCGAGTCGGTTAATTTTGGCCAGGCGGTGATGGAAATCGCCAAGCCCGATCAGCTACAAGTGATTGCACAGATACGTGAAGCCGACAGCGGTCAGGTTAAACCCGGCCAGAAAGTCGATATTTTATTGTCAGGCAGTCAGGACATAGCCTTAAGCGGTACAGTTGAATCCCTTGGCCAGGTGTTTCGCAATATGTCCCGCCAGGACAAACGTCGCATCATTGATGCAGCTATAACACTGGATAACGTCGACCTGAATACCATGCGTCCGGGTATGACGGCCCGGGTGAAAATCCATGCCCAGCAGTTTGATCAGGCCCTGACCCTGCCCCAACATCTGGTTAAAACCGATGGTCAACGTCACTGGGTCTTGTTAGCCGACGGTACCGAACGGGATGTGCAGTTAAGCTCACTTACCCAGGGACGTGCTGTTATCAAGGCCGGGCTAGACGAAGGTGAGAGGGTATTGCCATGAGAACACTGATTTGTCTGACGAGTTTACTGCTGGTTGCCTGCAGCGAAGAAAGTAATCAGATCCCCTTGTATGAAGCGCAGCGCCAAACCTTATCGGTAATAGTGCCCGCCAGTGGCGAATTGTTTGCCGCTAAATCCGAAGCTCTTACTGCACCGGCCTTCCGCAACGGCCCGCAGAGCCTGGCGTGGCTGGCACCGGAATTCAGCCAGGTAAAAAAAGGCGATGTGATAGCCCGATTTGATGGCGAAAGCCTGTCGGTCAGAGCCCAGCAATTTGAGCACAAAATTGCCCTGAGCAATCTGGATATCCACGAGAAAGATGCCGAACTCACGACCGAGGGCGAAGCCATAGGTCAGGACATTGAGCTGGTTGGCGAAGAGAAGGAATTTGCCGAGCAATTTGCTATTGATGACGTGCAAATCCGCTCCAAACTGGAAATTCTCGAATCCTTGCAAAACAAAGAATACCTCACCGCCAAGCAAGGTTACCTGCATTGGAAAGACGATAGTTTCAAGCAAAGTTCCGCCGGTGAGTTGGGACTGCTATCCATGCAAAAATCCCAACACCAGCAACGCCTGAGCTCCTTTACCAGCAGTCTTGAGCTGTTGGAAGTACGCGCCCCCCATGACGGCACCCTGGTTTACTACGCCGACTGGTCCGGGCAAAAGCCCAGCGTCGGTCAGACTATGTGGCCGGGCTCGAAAATCGCCACCCTACCAGACCTGAGCCTGGTAAAAGCTAAGCTGTTTGTGCTGGAGTCCGAAGCCTTGGATTTGGCAGCAGGCCAATCGGTAAGTTTGTATCTGGTCGCCAGACCACAAACAGAATTGCTGGGCGAGGTAGAAGCCGTAGCCCCCATGCCGTCCAGTATTCGGCGCAATGATCCGCAAAAGTACTACGAAGTCACAGTGAACCTGGCCAAGCAAGACCCCGAGCTACTGGTACCAGGACGTAAGGTAGAGGCAAGGATTAATGTATTGAACCAGCCCGACAGCCTGGTTGTACCGCTACAAAGTCTGTTCAATCAGCAAAATAGTTATCAGGTGTTTCGTAAAGAGGGCAGTGATTTTACTGCCGTACCTGTGCAAGTCGGCCGCACCAGTTTGTCCCATGCGCAAATCCTCAGTGGCCTGGAAGAGGGTGATGAAGTGGCACTCATCAATATCGAGGACAAGTCATGAAGTATCTGTTGTTGTTACTCGATACCCTGGACGAATTGCGCCAGCACACCTTACGGACCTTTTTAACCTTGCTGGGTATGATCTTTGGCGTCGGCGCAGTGATTGCCATGCTGAATATTGGTACCGGAGCTGAACGCGAAGCACTGCGCATGATAGACAGCATGGGCCTGCGCAATCTGATTATTAACGCACAAGAGTTTGATCAGGAAACCCTGCAGGAACAGCGCAAGCATTCACGTGGCTTGAGCCTTCGCGACGGCGAAGTCGCCACCAGCAGTTTGCCTTTTGTCAGCGCTTTTGCTGCCATGAAAACTCTGGATACTTTTGAATTATTCAGCCACGCAGGTCGCAGTGACGGCGAAGCCGTTGGTGTTAGTGCCAGCTATTTTACCCTGAGCAAACTGGCACTTGCCGAGGGACGGGTGCTGAATGAGGACGATGAACGCCATCTCAATCAGGTTACCTTGCTGGGTGCCAATACTGCCGCTCAGTTATTTCCTCTTGGGGATGCATTGGGGCAGAACATCAAGATTAACCATCTATGGTTCAAAGTTGTAGGGGTACTGCAGGCACCTTACTTGAGCAAAGAAGAATTTCAGGGCATCAAGCTGGGGGGTGAGCAAAACCAGGTATTTATCCCCCTGCAAACGGCGCTGCGTAAGTTCCCTGCTGAGCAGCTGGATAGTGAGTTAACAAGTCTTAAACTGGAGATCAGTGAGGATACCGACCCGCTGGTTGCCGCCAAAGCCATCAACCGTTTGCTGGAGCAGCGCCATAACCAGATAGACGATTTCGATATGGTAGTACCGGCGGCCTTGCTGGCTCAGCAAAAGCAAACCCAGCAGATCTTCAATATCGTCATGTCTTGTGTTGCCGGTATCTCGTTGTTGGTCGGAGGCATAGGTATTATGAATATTATGCTGGCTACCGTTTTGGAACGCACCACAGAGATAGGTCTGTTGCGGGCTATTGGCGCCACCTGTAAAGATATTCGCATCCAGTTTGTGGCGGAGAGTCTGACCATATCCATAGTCGGCGGCCTACTGGGAATTCTGTTTGGTATTGGTCTGTCGGAAGTGATTGCGTTGTTCAGCGGCTGGGCAGTTAGCTGGTCTATGACTGCCATTCTACTGTCATTTAGCATCTGTACCGCCATTGGCCTGGGATTTGGTATTTACCCGGCGATCAAGGCCTCGCAGTTGGATCCCATCGAAGCCTTACAACATCATTAACGCTGCTAGCCAGACATAAAAAAGGGTTGCCATGGCAACCCTTTTTTGTGCGCTTGGACTTAGGCCTGCGGACCGGCTTGACGGATTTCCTCAGACACTTCGTACTTAGCAAAATTCTGGCTGAATTCTTTAGCCAGGTTAGCAGCGTACTCGTCGTACTTAGCTGGATCAGCCCAGGTATTGCGTGGGTTCAGCAGCTTGCTGTCGACGCCGGGTACAGCCACAGGTACATCCAGGTTCAACTGCGGCAGATGCTCTGTGGCCACACCTTCAAGCTTGTTGTTCACGATGGCATCGACTACCGCACGGGTAGTAGGAATATCAAAACGGCTACCGACACCATAAGGGCCACCGGTCCAGCCGGTATTCACCAAATAAACCTTGGCGCCAAACTCACGTACGCGCTTCATCAGCAGCTCGGCATATACGCCAGCCGGACGAGGGAAGAATGGTGCGCCAAAGCAGGTTGAGAAGGTCGACTCGATAGCCGCTGTGGAGCCAATCTCAGTAGACCCAACTTTGGCGGTATAGCCTGACAGGAAGTGATAAGCCGCCGCCTGCTCAGACAACACAGACACTGGAGGCAATACACCGCTCACATCACAAGTCAGGAAGACCACGGCACGCGGCTCACCGGCACGGTTTGCCACTTCACGTTTTTCGACGTGCTCCAGAGGATAAGCAGCACGGCTGTTTTGGGTCAGGCTACTGTCTCTGTAATCGGGTGCCCGTTTTTCATCCAATACCACGTTTTCCAGAACAGTACCGAAACGAATGGCATCCCAAATAACCGGCTCATTGGCTTGGGAAAGGTCAATACACTTGGCATAACAACCGCCTTCGATATTGAATACTGAACCCGGCGCCCAACCATGTTCGTCATCACCAATCAGGAAACGCGAGGGATCTGCTGACAAGGTGGTTTTACCTGTACCGGACAAGCCAAAGAACAGTGTTACATCGCCTTGTTCGCCAACGTTAGCACTGCAGTGCATAGGCAGAACATCTTGTGCAGGTAACAGGAAGTTTTGTACCGAGAACATGGATTTCTTCATTTCCCCGGCATAGCGCATACCCGCCAACAACACTTTGCGCTTAGCAAAGTTAATGATCACCACGCCATCAGAATTGGTACCGTCACGCTCTGGTTCACAAACAAAACCTGGTGCATTGAGGATCTGCCATGCTTCTTTACCCGCATGGTTCCAGTTTTTGGGGCGAATAAACAAGTTGCGGGCAAACAGCTGATGCCAGGCAGTCTCTGTACGCACTTGTAGCGGTAGGTAATGTGCTGGATCCGCACCAACCTCCAAATGCGACATAAAGTGATTTTTACCCGCCAGATAAGCGTCTACCTTGTCCCACAGTGCGTCGAATTTCTCAGCATCAAACGGACGGTTAACTGCGCCCCATTCGATCTCTTGCTCGGTAGACGCTTCCTTGACGATAAAACGGTCTTTAGGTGAACGACCAGTGCGCACACCAGTTTCAACCACCAAGGCACCATTAGCTGCCAGATGGCCTTCACCACGTGACAAGGCTTGCTCAATTAACTCAGCAGAGGTCAAATCCACTAAAAGATTCGGGGGAACAGAGGTCATTTGCGGGTACTCCAGATGTAAAGCTTTCAGATGTTCTTTCAATATTATTTTTGGCGCGCATCATACAGGAAACCTGCAGTTCAGCGGTAGGGCAAACGGATATTTTTTCGCCTAACCTGAAAGACTTTCATAAATTTGATCCATAACTTTCAGTTATGCCTACAGCTGAGTAAAGAAAAGCGATTTTCTGGAATTTTATAACGGTTGGCAGTTGGCAGTTGGCAGTTGGCAGTTGGCAGTTGGCAGTTGGCAGTTGGCAGTTGGCAGTTGGCAGTTGGCAGTTGGCAGTTGGCAGTTGGCAGTTGGCAGTTGGCAGTTGGCAGTTGGCAGTAAAGTTTAACTGACCTCAAACCCTGTCAAACTGAACTGCCTTCTTAACGTAAATTAATGCCAGCGTTAGCTTAGAGATGCAGGTTGATCGAACTGTCCGGCGTGGATGGCTTCGATGTCGATGGCATCAAAGCGGTATTCCGCGTGGCAATACTGACAATTGATCGTCACTTCACCATCTTTGGCAGCTATCTCAAGTAAATCCTGCTTATCCACCGAGGCCAGAGCCATCGCACTACGCTGGCGACTGCAACTGCATTTAAACATCACAGGTTGCGGCGTGAACAGCTCAATCTCTTCCTGATGATAGAGACGATGTAATATCTCCCGTACCGGTAATTCCATCAGCTCCTGAGTGGTAATGGTGTCGGTAATCTGGGTCAGATGTTCAAACTCTTCATGGGCAGATTCAGCAACCGGCAACACTTGCAATAACATACCTGCGGCCAGAGGTGTTTCAGCTTCCAAACGGGTTTTTAAGATAACCCGAGTGGCTAACTGTTCGGACTGACTGAAATAGCTTTCCAGACACGCCGCCAGACTGTCTTTGTCCAATGCCACCATACCCTGGTAACGTTCGCCGTCTTTAGGGGTGATGGTAATTGCCATGACGCCTTTGTGGAACATGGCCGCGAAGTCTTCTGGTACATCACCGTCCCAGCGCGCAACGCCCCTTAATTCCTGCTGGTGCGTGCCATTGATGACCGCATATTTGATGGGACCTTCACTTTGCAGTTGCACAGCAATATCCCCTTCAAACTTCAAAGTCGCGGTCAAAAGTGAGGTGGCCGCCATTAACTCCCCCATCAGACGACGAATCGGCGCCGGGTAGTCTTGCGCAGCCAACACTGCCGCATAACTGTTCTGCAAACGAACTAATTCGCCCCTGACATGTGCTTTTTCAAACAGGTAGCGGTATAGATGGTCATTGTTGTCAGACATGCTTTGCTTCTCTATTTAATACCGTCAAATAACGGCAGGGGGCAACTATTGATGTTTAAACCTGATAATATCACGGCGTTGCTTCTTGTCAGGTTTATGTTCTGGGCGCGGACTATAAAGCGCACCAGCCTGACGTGCTTCGGCATTGGCAGCGCGGGCTGTAATACTCTCAGAGGTTTCTTCATACATGGCCTGCGCCGCTGGCGCAGCCCTGCGCTTGTCATGAATCTCCCGTACCACCACTTCTTTAATGTCATGGCCTTGGGGAACTTTTAGGGTCGCACCGAGCTCCACTACTTTACTCGGTTTGCTCCGCTGCCCGTTATATTGTACTTTTCCGCCCTGAACCATCTCCCTGGCTAATGCGCGAGTTTTGAAAAAACGGGCTGCCCACAACCACTTGTCAAGGCGTACCGCGGTGTTTTCGTTAGTTTTTTGGGTAACTGTGTTCATATGTGTGGGAATGTAATTTTTTAGTAACTTTACAGGATTAAAGTTGTGACCCTTTTAGCGACTGGCTATGATGGGCTGGATAGTTTAGCACAGGTCAGGTTTCCCCTTCAGCATGCCGTTTCTCCGGCTACCGAGCCACCAAAACCAGACCGATAATATGGCAGCAAAGTGATAACGCTAAAATCTGACAATTTTCAACAAGCTTGGTCAAGTCTGACAAGACACCAGCACCGTATCGCGCAAGCACTGGTGATTCTGCTCAGCCTTTATTTGCTGGCCTTTGCTGCCGACCTTACCTGGCGCTTGCTACCAAGCCCCGACCAGGATGCCTTACCTAATCAGCCTATGGCAACCAGCCAATCAGGCAATCAGCGCGCTCGTGTCAATATCAGTGATATACAACGTCTGGATTTATTTGGAAAACCACAAGCGCAGGTCAATCAGCCGGTTGTGGTGGAAGATGCGCCACAAACCAATTTGAACTTAACCCTGACAGGTGTTGTGGCAAGTAATAATGCTGAACAGGGTGCCGCCATTATTGAAAATCAGGGTAAACAAAACACCTACGGTATTGGCGAAAAGATTGATGGCACTAATGCTACCGTCAATGAGGTGTTTGCCGACCGGATTATTATTAAGAATGGGCCGCGCATGGAAACCCTGATGCTGGATGGCATTGAGTTTAATAAAGGCAAACAACTCACTAACCAACGTAGCTCCGGCCCGTCTCCAGCGCCGGCCGCACAGCGTCGTTCACTCAGCCGCGAAGCGGCGCAGGCGACCCATGCACTACAGTCATCCCCGGCCAACTTTACCGATTACATAGCTATCAGCCAGCATATGGTTGACGGAGAATTGAAGGGCTATCGCGTCAGCCCGGGCAAAAAGCCAGCATTGTTCCAGGCCGCTGGTCTGCAAGCTAATGACGTCGTAACAGAAATCAATGGTCTGGATCTAACTGATATCCAGCAATCGATGGAAGCCATGTCCATGTTGCGCGAAACCGAATCACTGCAGCTGACAGTAAACAGGGACGGCGATTTGCTGACCTTGTATTTGGATCTTCCATCCGACGACAGCGAATTATAAGGATAATCACCATGAGGCTATTCAGCCGTCGCCTGCTCAGCCAATTTAGTCTCGCCGCCAGCGCGGCTTTGTTTTGTGCGGCGTCATCTATTAGCGCAGCAGAGTATTCGCCGAATTTCAAAGGCACCGAGATTGATGAATTCATCAATATTGTTGGTAAGAATCTGAAGAAAACCATCATTGTCGACCCTAATGTAAGGGGTAAAATTACGGTACGTAGCTACGACTTGCTGACCGAACAGCAATACTACCAGTTCTTCCTCAATGTCCTGCAGGTATATGGTTTTGCTGTGGTAGAGATGCCCAGTGGGGTATTGAAGGTAGTGCGCGACAAAGATGCCAAATCCTCCAACATTCCGGTGATAGAGGGTACCTCCTTCGACGGCGATGAAATGATCACCCGCGTAGTGCCACTTTATAACGGCTCGGTGCGAGAGCTCGCCCCCCTACTCCGCCAGCTCAATGACCAGGCAGGGGGTGGTAACGTGGTCGCCTACGATCAGTCTAACGTTATGCTGTTAACTGGCCGGGCTGCGGTGGTTAACCGTTTAGTTGAGATTATCGAACGGGTGGATAAAGCCGGCGATAAAGAAGTGGATATCATCAAACTTAGATATGCCTCGGCTTCCGAAATGGTGCGGATCGTCGACAGCATCAATAAAAATCAAGGTGCCAAGCAAGGCGGTGTGGATGTGCTTGAACCTCGTGTGGTCGCCGACGATAGAACCAATAGCGTCATTATCAGTGGTGATATCAAGGCCAGACAGCGACTGATCAACCTGATTGAACGACTGGATAAAGAACTGGAAAGCAGCGGCAACACCCGGGTTATCTATCTGAAATACGCCAAGGCCGACGATTTAGTTAAGGTACTGCAAGGCGTCAGCGCCAGCATTCAGTCTGAAGAACAAGGCGCCGCTCAGCCAAATGCCAGACGAACCAGCGGCAAACGCGATATCAGCATTGAGTCACATCCAGATTCCAACGCCCTGGTCATCACCGCCGAGCCGGACATGATGCGCTCGCTGGAAGAAGTGATTCGTCAGCTCGATATCCGCCGTGCTCAGGTACAAGTGGAAGCTATTATTGTCGAGGTCTTTGAGGGTGACGGCACACAACTGGGGGTGCAGTGGATCAGCGAAAATGGCGGCGGCCAGCAGTTTACCAATGGCACCGTGCCTATAGGTGCGCTGGGTGTAGCTCTGCGTCAGGCTGAAGACAGAGAAGTTATTCGCAGTACCACCAGTGCCAATGGTGTGCCGGTTGAAACAAGAGAAACTATTGAAGGCGACCTTACTGCCCTGGCCGGCCTGCTGGGCGGTCTCAACGGTGCCATGTACGGCGTAGTTAAAGACGGTTGGGGCGCTATAGTGCAGGCGGTCAGCACCGACACTAATTCCAATGTGCTGGCGACCCCGCATATCACCACCATGGATAACGAAGAAGCCTTCTTTATCGTGGGTCAGGAAGTACCTATCATTACCGGCTCTTCCGCTAGTTCCAATAACAATAACCCCTTTACCACGGTGGATCGCAAGGAAGTGGGGATTAAGCTTAAGGTCACCCCACAGATCAATGAAGGCTCCGGCGTACAAATGACCATTGAACAGGAAGTATCCAGCGTCAGTGGTACCACAGGGGTAGACATTTCCATCAATAAACGCGAGCTGAAGACCACGGTATTAGTGGAAGACGGCGGCACAGTAGTGCTGGGCGGTCTGATCGATGAAGATGTGCAGGAAAGTGTCTCCAAGGTACCGCTACTGGGTGACATCCCGATTCTGGGCAACCTGTTTAAATCCACCTCTACATCCAAACGTAAGCGTAACCTCATGGTGTTTTTGCGTCCGACCATTATTAAGGACGGCGTGACTATGAATACTATCAGCCACCGCAAATACAACTTTATCCGCGCCGAACAGCTGAAGCGCCAGTCCGAAGGTGTACCTTTGATGCCGTACACCGATACCCCGGTATTACCCGAATGGAACGACGCCCTTAGCTTGCCCCCGACCTTCGATGAAGTGATGGAGCAAAAGCGTAAAGCCGAGCAAGGTAACGGGAAAGACTAATGGATAGGCTGCAAAGCACAGAGCAAATGCAGGCTGACGAGCAGGCGCCAAGCCATAAGCAATTAGCCTTTGGCTTTGCCAAACGCAATAAGGTGTTGCTGGATACCGGCCAGCAACCGGCTTTGCTTTACCATACCGCTGAGACCTCTTTTGCGGTCTTTGCTGAGGTCAGGCGCTTTTTGGGGCGAGAATTTCAGCTACATGAAATTGCCCCGGAAAAATTTGAAAACCTGCTGACCAAGGCCTTTCAGCGCGACTCCTCTGAAGCCAAGCAATTGATGGAAGATATAGGTAACGAAGGTGACCTGTTTGCACTGGCCGAAGAATTGCCGGAAACCGAGGACTTACTGGATTCCGAAGACGATGCGCCAATCATCAAACTGATCAACGCCATGCTGGGCGAAGCTATCAAAGAAGGTGCATCGGACATTCATATTGAAACCTTCGAGAAGCAGTTGGTGGTGCGTTTTCGGGTTGATGGTGTGTTAAGGGAAATCCTCCGCCCTAATCGCAAGATGGCCTCCATGTTGGTCTCACGTATCAAGGTGATGGCCAAGCTGGATATCGCTGAAAAACGCGTGCCTCAGGATGGCCGTATTACCTTGCGTATTGCTGGCCGAGCCGTGGATGTGCGGGTCAGTACCATGCCGTCCAGCCACGGTGAACGGGTGGTATTACGTTTGCTGGACAAGAATACCGCCCATCTGGATTTGCAGGATTTGGGCATGACCGAGCATATTCGGGTTCACTTCTCTGAGCTTATCCGCAAGCCACACGGCATTATTCTGGTCACCGGCCCTACAGGGTCAGGTAAAAGTACCACCTTGTATGCTGGATTGTCCGAAATCAACACCAAGGACCGTAACATCCTGACGGTGGAAGACCCCATTGAATACGACTTAGAGGGTATCGGTCAAACCCAGGTAAATCCCCGTGTGGACATGACCTTTGCCCGCGGCTTGCGCGCCATTTTGCGTCAGGATCCGGATGTGGTGATGGTCGGGGAAATTCGTGACCTGGAAACCGCCCAGATTGGCGTGCAGGCCAGTTTAACCGGCCACTTGGTACTATCCACCCTGCACACCAATACTGCCGCCGGTGCCATCACCCGCCTGGAAGATATGGGTATAGAGCCTTTCCTGCTCTCGTCCAGTTTGCTGGCGGTGCTGTCACAGCGTTTGGTAAGAACCTTGTGTCCAGACTGCAAAGTAGCGCATTCCCCGTCTGAACGTGAGTGTCAGATTCTCGGTATTGCTCCACAGCAAGTCAGCGAGTTTAAAATCTTTGCTCCTAAAGGCTGCGCCAGCTGTAACCAGACAGGGTATCGCGGTAGAACCGGCATCCATGAAATGCTGATTGTCGATGAGCAAATTCGCGAAATGATCCACAATGGCCACGGTGAGCAAGCCATCGAAAAATATGTACGCCAGTCCGTACCCAGCATTCGTGATGATGGCTGTAGTAAGGTGCTGCTCGGTATGACTTCATTGGAAGAAGTGTTGCGGGTTACCAGGGAAGATTAATATGATGACCGGATACCGTTTCACTTTCCATTTGAATAGCAGGCTGCGTTAATGGGCGCCTTTGCTTATAAGGCCCTGGACCAGGGTGGACGTAACAAATCCGGCGTGATGGAGGCAGATAATGCCCGCCAGGTGCGTGCCCAGCTTCGAGAACAGCAGCTGATTCCCATTGAAGTGGAACAGGTATCAGAACGCACTCAGGCAAAAGGCGGCAAAGTCACGCTGTTCCGCCAGGGTATATCAGCCGCCGATCTGGCTTTGCTGACCCGCCAGATTGCCACGCTGGTTGAGTCTGCGCTGCCCATTGAAGAAGCCTTGCAGGCCGTTGCCGAGCAATGCGAAAAGCCCCGTCATAAAAATATGATGATGGCGGTACGCAGCAAGGTAGTGGAAGGCCATAGCCTGGCAGACGCCATGTCAGAATACCCGCAGGTGTTCGACCAACTATACCGTGCCATGGTGGCAGCGGGAGAAAAATCCGGCCATCTGGATACCGTACTGAATCGTTTGGCGGACTACACAGAAAAACGCAATCAAACTCGCAGTCAAGTTGTTCAGGCACTGATCTACCCAAGCCTGATGCTGGTGATTGCCATGTTGGTGGTGATCGCGCTGCTAACCCAAGTGGTGCCAAAAATTGTCGGCCAGTTTGACAGCATGGGCCAAGACCTGCCGACTATTACCAAGATTATGATAGGTATCAGTGACTGGCTGCGTGACTATGTATTGATTGCCGGGGTGGTAATTCTGCTGCTGGCGATACTCGCCCAGCGCCTACTGCAACAGCCTGCCCTCAAGCTGCGTTACCATCAACTGATATTGCGTCTGCCGGTACTGGGTAAAGTATCCCGCGGGCTCAACACTGCCCGTTTTGCCCGCACGCTGAGTATTCTTACCTCCAGTGCCGTGCCTTTGCTTGAAAGTATGCGAATTGCCGGTGGCGTGCTGGAAAATCTGCATATTCGCAACCAAATCGCCGATGCAGCAGAACGGGTAAAAGAAGGTTCCAGTCTGCGTGCGGCGCTGGAAAAAACCCGCATGTTCCCACCGATGATGATGCACATGATTGCTTCGGGAGAACGCAGTGGCGAGTTGCAACAAATGCTGGGACGGGCAGCTGACAATCAGGACAGAGAATTTGAAGCCCAGGTTAGTGTTGCTCTTAAAGTCTTTGAGCCCCTGCTGATCGTCAGCATGGCCGCTATTGTAATGTTTATTGTCATGGCCATTTTGCAACCCATTTTGGCCCTAAATAATATGGTGAACTTGTAATGAAAACTCTCACTCGCAGACAGTCCGGCTTCAGCCTTATCGAAGTTATGGTGGTATTGCTGATAATAGGCATGATGGCGGCCTTGGTTGCCCCGGCTATTCTGGGTAACCAGGAAAGTGCGCAGCTGAAGAAAGCTGCCATTGATATTCAGCAGTTGGAAAGTGCCATTCAGATGTACAAAGTACGCACCAATCTGCTACCTACCACAGAGCAAGGACTGGAAGCCCTGGTCAGCGCACCGACTATCGAGCCTATTCCGCGCAACTTTCCGGCTGAAGGTTTTATCAATCGCTTACCGCAGGATCCCTGGGGTAACGACTATTACCTGCTGAGCCCAGGTGAAATGGGCACCTTTGATGTCTTCAGTGCCGGACCCGATATGCAGCCAGGTACTGATGACGATATTGGTAACTGGAACTTAAACGACTTCCTGAATTAATCGCGGCGGGTCAGCCCCACCGCCTATTGGACGCATTGATGCCAGGCCCGCACCCACACTCATCACGCTTTATGCAGGGTTTTACTTTGCTCGAAGTTATGCTGGTGTTGCTGCTGATGGGCCTGATTGTCAGCACGGTAACCTTTACGGCATTGGGTAAAAGCGCGGAGCAACAACTGGAAGAGCAAGCCCGGCGTTTTGCTGTTGTGGTCAATATGGCCTCTGATTTCGCCGTGCTAAATCAACAAGAGCTGGGGCTGCGTATAGAGGAAGACCGCTACTATTTTGTACGTCTTGATGATGAACAGCAGTGGCAACGCATTGAGCAGGACAAGATATTCGAGCAACGCGAGCTGGACGAGAATGTCAGTCTGGCGCTGGAACTGGATAACCTGCCTTGGCAGGATGAAGAAAGTTTGTTTGACCAGCAGCTGTTCGACGAAACCTTATCGGTAAGTGAAGATGGGGTGGAAATCGGCGAGGAAGAAGAAAAGCTGCCGCCACCACAAGTTTTGCTGCTTTCCAGCGGTGAAATCACCCCTTTTAGTCTGACTTTCCAGTTTGAGCCGACCTTTGGCAATGAACAGCCCGTGGCCTTCAAGGTAGACGCCATGGATATGCCACCACTGCGAGTTAGCGACGCGCTGGATAATCCATGACCAAGACCTGCGCCCGCCCTTTTTATGTTTCCGGCATGACACTTTTGGAAGTCATGGCAGCTTTGCTGATCTTCGCGATGGCAGGTACCGCCATCATGAAAGCCGCTGGCGAACACCTGCACAACATCGGCATGATAGAGGAAGTCACGTTGGCCACCTGGGTTGCCAATAACCGTCTGACCCAAGTGCATCTGGAAGGTCGCTGGCCCCCCCAAAACAACCAGCGCGGTCATGTGGAAATGGCCCACCGCACTTGGTATTGGAAGCAAATCGTTAAAGAAACCGCTGACAAGCAACTGCGTCAGATAGAAGTAGAAGTGCGACTCGACGAGCAGGCCTCTCAAGCCATTACCTCGGTCAGCACCTATTTCACCAAGCCCGAGAGGGTAAATTAATGGCATTCAGAGGCTTCACCTTACTGGAAATCCTTATCGCCATGGCCATTTTTACCATGATCGGCCTGGCGTCCTATTCAGTACTAACGACGACTACCGACTCTAACAGTTTGTCCAAACAGCGTATTGCCAAACTGGAAGCCCTGCAGCGCGCCATGCTGTATATGGAGCGCGATATTTTACAAGCGGTTCCCAGAGCGGTGCGAATTGAGGGAGACAGTAGCGGCAAAGTGATCAGTGGTGGGCGCGACCAGATACAAAGTGAAGCCGACGGCCTGGCGTTCGTCCGTACCGGCTGGCAAAACCCGCTGTTGATGTTACCCAGGAGTACCTTACAGGCGGTAGGTTACCGATTACAGGAAGGTCAGTTGCAGCGCTTGTACACGCTACGTCCCGACAATGTTATAGGTGCAGAGCCCAAAGTGGTGGTGCTGCTCGAGGATGTACAGGACTTTCGCGTGCAGTTTCTGGTTAACAGTAACGATAACAATAGCCGCAATCTGGACTGGCAGGATGATTACATAGGTTCGGTGCTGCCCAGAGCCATAGCCGTAGAAATTGACAGCCTGGACTTTGGCCTGATTCGCAGAGAGTTCTTGCTTGCATCAGAGGGGGTTAACCCAAATGCCCCAATTTAAACAGCAGGGCGTGGCGTTAGTGCTGGTGCTGATGATAGTGGCACTGGTTAGCGTACTGGCCACACAAATGGGTTCACGCTTGCAGCTACAGGCCAAACGAGCCGGCAATATCAAAGACAGCAATCAAGCTTATTGGAATGCCATGGGGGCTGAGCAATACGCTATCAAAGCCATTAGCGAACAGATGCAAAATGCTAATGGCGTGATAAACCTTAACCAACCCTGGGCCGCGAGCGACATTCAGTTTCCGCTGGAAGGCGGTAGCATTGAAGCCAAATTGTCCGATATGCAAAGCTGCTTCAACGTTAACGCGCTACAAAGCAGCAACAACAAGCGCCCCTTAGCTGAGGCATTTAAACGCCTGCTGCAATCGGAAGAGTTTGATATCCCCTCTTATGACGTGGATGTTTTCAGCGATTCTGTGCTGGATTGGCTGGATGAAGACGATAATCTCAGCCCTTTTGGCGCCGAAGACAGTGATTATGAAGCCATGCAGCCTCCCTACTTACCGGCTAATGGCCTGATGAGTGACATTAGTGAATTACGCATGGTCAACGGCGCTAACCCCAAGTGGCTGAATAAAGTACTGCCCATGTTGTGCGTTATTCCTGGTTCAATGGAACTCAAAGTTAACGTTAACACCCTGGATGAATCAAAAGCCCCTTTGCTACATGCGCTATTAGGCAACAATATCAGTCTACAAGACGCCAAAGGCATTATCTCCTCGCGCAAACCCACAGGCTTTGAACGTATTGAGGATTTTTTGAATTTGCCGGAGATCACCAATCTGAATATGGAAGATGAACAAAAGGCCTGGTTCAATGTCAGCACAGGGTATTTTCTTTTACAGACCCGAAGCCGCTACAATAACGCCAGTTTCACCATGTCTTCTCTGCTTAAGATTGGTAACAGCAATGAGGCCAGCGTAATACGTCGGCAATTTGGAGGATTTCAATGACAGAACAGCTGATCGTCAGGCTGGGGGCAACGCCTCAGGAGCCCGTGCAATGGCTGGTTTGGTCTAATGCCGAACAGGATATTATCGCCTCCGGCGAATTTTCTGATGCTGAACAGTTAACCAGCCTGAAAGACCGTGCCGGGTCCAGGCCCGTGACGGTGTTAGTGCCAGCCAGCGACGTACTGCTGCATTGGGTAACCATGCCGGCCAAGGCCAGTCGTAAAGCCCTGACCGCCATTCCCTATATGCTGGAAGATGAACTGTGCAGTGATATCGATAGCCAGTTTTTTGCCATGGGCCCACGCCAGGGCAACCAACAAGCAGTCGCTGTGGTCAATCGCGACAGCCTGCAACAGTGGTTATCAACCTTACAACAGGCCGGACTCAGCTGTCATAAGCTGCTACCGGATGTGCTGGCCCTACCTGTGCAGGAAAATGGCTGGTCATTGCTGCAAATTGGCGAACAGTTACTGATTCGCCAAGATCAGTGGAAAGGCCTGCAAGGCGAAACCAGTTGGATGCTGGATGCGCTGCTGCATCACGCCAAACAGTTAAGTGAGCCACTGTCCATTGCCAACTATTCGTCCCTGACGCTGCCAGACTCACCCAACCTGTTACAACAAGCTGAGCCGCTGGAAATGCCCATGAAAGTGCTGGCACAGGGGGCGCTGGCCAGTCAGATGAACCTGTTACAGGGTGAATTTAAACCCAAGCGCCAGCAGCAGGGGCAATGGCAAAAGTGGCGTCTGGCCGCTATTTTGGCCGGTATTGCCCTGTCCACCAGCTTGATTGATAAAGGGATTCAGGCCAGCCAACTGGCCAGTCAGCGAGAGCAGCTTGATGCGCAGATAGAGGCAGAATTCAAACGTGCCTTTCCCGAAGTAAAACGCATCGTTAATGTCCGCTCGCAAATGAATCAGAAGCTCAACGAGCTGCAGCAAGGCGGAGGCGGTGCCTCCATGCTGGTGATGCTGTCACAGCTAAGCCCCGCATTCGCACAAAGCAAAGTGTTGCCGCAAACGCTCAAATTTGATGGTAAGCGAGCAGAATTACGTATGCAGGCCATGGCCGACAATTTTGAAGCACTTGAGCAGTTCCGGCGCCTGGCAGAAGGTCAGGGTTTTACCGTTGAACAAGGGGCTATCAACAATACCGACAGTAAAGTGGTCGGTTCACTGTCGGTGAGGAGCTAAGGTGAAGCAATTGCTGGAAAGATTTAATGCCCTGTCGGAGCGCGAGCAGCGTCTGGTAATAGTAGCCGCGCTGGTCACGGCCATTTTGTTGTTTTATTTATTGGTCTGGTCGCCGCTGAATCAGTCCATCGCGCGTAATCAAGCCGCAGTCGCCAGCCAGCAGGAGCTGCTTAGCTGGGTACAAAAGAATGCCAATCGCGTGCAACAGCTAAAGGGCAGTGCCAGCCAGGGGGCTAAGTTTAACGGCTCCCTGCCCCAGGCGGTCAACCAAACGGCCAGCCGCTTGAGTATCAGCATCGCCCGTATGCAGCCGCAAGGTGATGAGCTACAGGTGTGGGTAGATGAAGCGCCATTCAACCAAGTGGTGGCCTGGCTGCAAAGCCTGGAACAAATGGGCATAGTTATTCAGGATGCGGATTTTGCCGAAACCGCCAAGCCGGGTCAGATCCGCATTCGCCGCTTGCAGTTAAGTAAAGGATAAGCATGAAGCCCGTTAAAATTATTGCACTGGCGCTTTGTGCATATCTGTTAATGCTGATTGTTAGTCTGCCAGCCGCGCAGGTTATTCCGCGTTTGCCATTACCCAAGCAAATGCAGATACAAGGCCTGCAAGGCAGCATCTGGAATGGCAAGGCCGCCCTAGTGATGTATCAGGGTATTCCTGTTCACAATGCTGCCTGGCAACTCAATCCCTGGGCTTTACTGACTGGAAAACTCTCCCTGCAGCTGGATGCCGGAAACAACCGTGATGCAGAACAGATTGCACTCAACGGGCATATTCGTTTGAGCAGCGACCAGATTGCCAGTGATGGATTGGACCTGTATCTGCCTACCGACCTGATCATTGCCCAGCTACCGCTGCCATTGCCGGTTAAGGCCAGTGGCCGCTTTAAGATCAGACTGGATGAGCTGGCGTACCAGCAAGCCGGTTGTCAGGCCGTAAAAGGCCAGGGGCAGTGGCTGAATGCCCAGGTTTCAGGTACCAAAGGCTTTATTCCATTGGGCAACTTTGACGCCGAGTTGGGGTGCCAGCAGCAAATTCTGCTGCTGGATATTAAAGAACCCAACAGTTTTGGTTTAAGCGCGCAGGCAAAAATACCGGCAAACTTCAAAGTAAAAGTAGAAGGTCGCTTTAAACCGTCCGCTGACTTACCTGACGAAGTACACCAGGCTGCCCGGCTCTTCGGTAAACCGGACAATCAGGGCTTCTACCAAATTCGCTTCTAAATAAATGGGGCGCTTGTCTTGCGCCCCCATTCACACTGAGACAGGATTGGCCAGAATATCTTCAAGCAGATAGCGGTAATCCTGTACGGCAGGAAACTCGTCAATATCCCGCACCGGTTTTTTAGAATCGGGATTGCTAACCGCCAATAAATGACCGATGCCAAACTGGCGGGCGGCTTCCAGGATAACCAGGCTGTCATCCACAAATAAAGTACGAGCGGGATCAAAGCCCAAGCGTGCCTGCAATTGCTGCCATAAGGATTGGGATTCTTTGGTCACACCAAATTCATGAGTAGATATCAACAGGTCAATGTGTTGATCAAGCTGGGTGCGTTCCACCTTTAGTGACAAACTGCCGGGGTGGGCGTTGGTCACCAACACTACCTGCCTGCCGCTTTGATGCAAGGCGTCTAAAAAAGGAATAGTGTCATCGCGCAGACTGATCAGGTGCTGCACTTCACGCTTGGCACTGACAATATCCATCTGCAAACGCTCAGCCCAGTAGTCCAGGCAGTACCAGGCAATAGTGCCGGTTACTGCATCGTAATCCTTTTGCATACGGGCTTTGGCAGCCTCCAGGCTGACTCCGTCACGCTCGGCCAACTTGGCCGGAATCAACTCCAGCCAGAAGTGATTATCAAAATGCAGGTCCAGCAGTGTGCCGTCCATATCCAGCAATACAGTATCAATTTGCTTCCAAGGCAACATAGCCAGTCACTCCGTTATCGCAACAAATTAGCATTTACACGGCAATCCGCTGTTTTATCCGCCATTTATTGGGTTATAGTTAGGGCGAGTTATTCTAACGCGACAGGTAGATGAGTAAAGTCACGTCGGACAAAGCCCTGCCTCAAATTCATGAGGTGCAGTTGGTGGCAAGCAGCCGCCTCTTCCATATCGAAAAGCTGGATCTGGAGTTTTCCAACGGTGCACGGCGTGAGTTCGAGCGTATGAAAGGCTCGGGACGCGGCGCTGTGATGCTGGTGCCCTTTCTAGATGCCGAAACTTTGTTGTTGGTAAGAGAATATGCAGCGGGAACACATTCTTACCAGTTGGGCTTTCCCAAGGGTCTGATCGACCCTGGAGAAGACAGCTTACAAGCTGGCAATCGCGAACTGATGGAAGAAATAGGTTACGGCGCCAAAACACTGCACAAGTTGCATAACGTCAGTATGGCACCGGCCTTTTTTAATGCCAGCATGGATATTCTGATTGCCCAAGACTTATACCCTAAACGCCTGGAAGGCGACGAACCAGAACCTTTGGAAGTTGTTCCCTGGTCGATACGAGAGCTGGATCGCTTACTTGATCGCGAAGATTTCACCGAAGCCCGCAGTATTGCCGCCTTGTTGTTAACAGAGAGGTGGCTAAGGAACAGGTAATGCCAAACGGGGACACTAGCCAATACCTGGCAATAGCCAAACAAGCGGCCCGAGAAGCTGGTCGTGAGATTTTAAAAATTTATGATAGCGGTGACTATCAGCACTACAGCAAGGCTGACGAGTCGCCGGTAACCAGCGCCGATTATCTGGCCAATGACATTATTCAGGCCGCGCTGGCCCGGCACACCCCTGACATCCCTATCATGTCCGAAGAGCAAAACAACGGTGACTTGCAGTCTCGACAGCATTGGACAAGGTACTGGCTGATTGACCCCATAGATGGTACCCAGGAATTCGTCGCTCGTAGTGGTGACTTTGCCGTTAATATTGCCTTGGTAGAGAACAACCAACCCATAGTCGGGGTAATCTACTGGCCTGCCGGTGACTCGATGTACTACGCCAGCAAAGGCAATGGCGCGTTTAAAGAAACCCCCAAGGAAGACAAGCGTATTAGCGTGCGCAAACTGGATGATCCTGCGCACGGTGTGGTAGTCCTTGCCATCAGCCGCAGGCAGTCCCGGGAAAAGGTGATGTCACGGCTAAGCAACAGCCGCACCTACCAAGCCCTACCGCTGGGTAGCTGTTCTCTTAAGGCCTGCTTTATCGCCGAAGGTAAGGCCGATGTGTTCTTGCGCATTGGTGTCACGGGTGAATGGGATACAGGCGCGTCACAGTGTATTGTCACTGAAGCCGGTGGGAAAATTTTGGCGGCTAACTTTGAGCCGCTCACATACAATAAACGCAACAGCCTGACTAACCCGGATTTTGTGGTGCTGGGAGACCCCAGTGTCGACTGGCAGGAAGTCGTAAAATATCAACAAGAGGAAAATCATGAAAAGTCTTAGCCTGGCAGCCCTGCTGCTCTGTTCACATGCCGCCCTGGCCGATTGGCAACTGGATCAAAGCGCGTCCAGCCTGAGTTTCCTGTCAACCAAGAATAATCTGGTTACCGAAACTCATCATTTCACGGCATTCACCGGTACGCTGGCCGAAGACGGTAGCCTGAATATCAACATTGAGCTGAACTCCGTTGAGACCAATATCCCCATTCGTAACGAGCGCATGCGCGAGCATATGTTCAAGCTTTTTCCCAATGCGACCCTGACAGCGCAAGTGCCTAAAACCGTGATGGATTTGGATGTAGGCGAATCCATGGCTCTTGAGATCAAGGGTCAGCTGGAGCTCAACACCAAGTCGCAGATTCTGTCGATTCCTTTGCAAGTTACTCGCTTGGCAAACGAGCAGCTTTTGGCCACCACAACTCAACCAATTTTGCTGAATACCGTTCAGTTTGGTTTGACGGATGGCGTGAAGAAATTACAGGAACTGGCCGGCCTGGCCAGTATTGATCAAACCGTTCCTGTCACCTTCAACGTCATTTTCAGCGTCGCCAACTAGTCGGCACTGAACTGCGCAGCCGGGACGATATTGACCGACTCATGCAGTTCAGAATACACCAGCAGTGCGTCACCTGACTTCAGTTGTTGATGCACTTGCTGGATTTTTTCCGCCAGCGATATTTCTTCACTGCCGTAATCCGTTCCTTCCCGCAACACAAACGCCTCGATAATATTATGCAAGGTCTGCGCTTCGAGCTGATCAATAGGGATAATCATGCCTGGCCCTCTAAGTAAGGGCGAACAAAGTTTACCACCCGTTCATGTGTCCAGATAACCGGCCGCCAAGGCGTACCTTGCATAAACCCAACGTGTCCACCTTGCTGGCTTAATTCTAATCGCACAAAGGGGGATAACTCATGGGCTTGCGGCACCACCTCAGGGTTCATAAAGGGATCGTCCACTGAATGTAGCACTAATGTGGGCGTTGAAATTTTATTCAGGTAAGAAACTGCGCTGCATTTCTGATAATAGTCATCGGCATTCGCAAACCCGTGCAATGGTGCAGTCACATGTTGGTCGAAATCGCGAAAGCTTTGAAAGCCTCTGACTTTTTCCTCACTCAGTGACAGCGCAGAGAAATCCAGTCGGTTCATTTTCTCCAGCAATCGTTTACACATGCTGCCCAGCAGATAACGTTGATAGAGTCTGGAAAAGCCCTGATTGATGCTTTGTGCACAATTAGCCAGACGAAAAGGGGGCGAGATGGCAACCGCCGCATTCAACCAGGACTGATTGATCTTCTCTCCCAGCAATTTCAATAACATGTTTGCGCCAAGGGAAAAGCCCATACCGACCTTGGGGACATGTGGAAAACGACTGGCCAGAGTGTCGAGAAAGAAGGTCGCGTCCTGGGTGTCACCAGAATGGTAGGCGCGGGTTGTGCGATTAGGATGATTACCGCAACCACGAAAATGCATCATCACACCACGCCAGCCTTGGCTGTGCATAACGGCCAGCATATCATTGGCGTAATGAGAGCGAGCTGACCCTTCCAAGCCATGGAAACAAGCCACTATACCTTTAGGCCGTTCGGGCTCCGGTGTCCACGCCAGCTCGACAAAGTCACCGTCGGGTAGTTCCAACGATTCCCAGTGCAATTGGATAGCCCGGCGTTTCTGCAGCAACCTCGGCCAGATCGTCTGTACATGGGGACTTCTGGCCCACCATGGTGGCCTGAACGTGCTTTCTACAATATGGCCAAAGTCTGTGCCGCTCACTCTACTGCTCCGTTTGTCAATCAACGGGATTTGACACTAGAGCCGCGACGAAGACAAGGCTTATCAGTGAGGCTTGCCGTCTACGCTGTTACGAATGAACAAATACACGTAGTAAAAACAGATAGCCAACACCACGCCCAGCCCGAGCAATGATCCCCAGGCAACGGGGTCGTTAAAAATGAGTTCCAGCATGATAGCCTCCTAGCGTTTTATTCGGCTACTAGCTTAAATCCTGAAACTTGTTGTCATTTTGACCCTGGTCAAACTTTGTCTCGGTTTGCAGTGTGCTCAGTATTGTCTTTAGTTGATGCGGCATAGCCGGGTTCAATGACAGCGCATACAAGTAAAGATTATTACCGTCAGCTTGTGCCAATGTTTGCGTATTCAGGCAGGCAATCAAGTCTGCTTGCTGGCGCTTTTCCAGTGCCAGTTCTCCACTAAGTAAATGCTGGTAAGCTACAAGGTCAAAGGCTTTAGTTTGTCTGCGCAGGGTTCTAAGGGGCTGCAGCAAACACTCTGTATCAGCCAAACTGCTGACCAACGCCTGGAGATTCTTGTCTGACAAAGCAAAACCACGGTGCTGCAAAAACAGGCATAGCAGTACCAGATTGACATTCATGGCATAGCGGTCCTGCAATTGCAGACACGGGTGCTCTGCCTCTTTATAAACGGCCAGGCTAAACTGCCAGAAGTCTTCAGTCTGCCACACTGGCTTCAAACTCTTGTTGCATGCCTTCCAATTGTTCCTGATTATCCAGCCAGCTCAGCTCCAGTTCTTCAAGCTCTTGTTTGACTGTTACCTGTTGCTCCAGCAAGGTTTTAAGTTTGGCTTTATGCTGATCTTCGTATAAGGACGTATCCAACATCTGGTTTTCGATGTCTGCCAGGCTGCTATTAAGCTTATCCATGCGTTTCTCCTGCGCATCAATGGCTTTGCGCAGCGGCTGTGTACGCTGACGAAATTCGGCTTCCAGGCGCTTTACCGCTTTACGGTCAACCTTAGGTTCCTGAGGTTTGGCTTGCTCGGTCTTGGTTGGATCGGTACTGCTCAGCCAGTTTTTGTAGTCATCTAAATCGCCGGAGAAAGGCTGCACCTGGCCACTGTCGACCAGATAAAACTCATCACATACCGAGGTCAGCAGGAAGCGGTCGTGGGAAACCAATACCAGAGCCCCTTCAAAGGCCTGAATCGCCATATTCAAGGCATGGCGCATGTCCAGGTCTAGGTGGTTGGTAGGTTCATCAAGCAACAACAGGTTGGGCTTCTGGTAAACCAGCAACGCCAAAACCAGACGCGCCTTCTCGCCACCAGACATAGGGGCTACCGGGCTCAGGGCTTCGTCGCCGCGAAAGCCAAAGCCGCCCAGAAAATCTCGCAGGGACTGCTCGGTAGCCAGCCTGTCCAGCCGCTGCACGTGGGTAAGCGCCGATGCTTCAGGATCCAGATACTCCAACTGATGCTGGGCAAAGTAACCAATTTGCAAACCGGCGGAGGTAACATATTGCCCTTGTATCGGCTTATTCTCTTCGGCCAAAAGTTTGATCAAGGTGGACTTACCGGCACCGTTACGACCCAGTAAGCCAATCCGGCTGCCCGGCACCAAATTGAGTTGCAGCTTCTGCAGAATAATCTTATCGCCATAGCCCACCTGCACCTGGTCCATACTGACCAAGGGATTGGGTAGCTTGGGTGGCGGCATAAATTCGAAAGAGAAGCCGCTTTGGTAATGGGCTGGTGCCAACTGTTCCATTTTTTCCAGTTGCTTAACCCGGCTTTGTGCCTGTTTGGCTTTGCTGGCCTTAGCTTTAAAACGGTCAATAAAAGACTGTAAGTGCGCCCGTTGCGCTTGTTGCTTTTGGAACTGCAAGTCTTGTTGGCGCAATTTCTCGGCTCTAAGCCCCTCAAAGGCACTGTAGTTACCTTTATAGAAATTCAGGGTTTGCTGTTCTACATGGATTATTTCTTCCACCACCGCGTCCAAAAACGCCTTATCGTGGGATATCAGGATAAGGGTACCAGGGTAGCGTTGCAGAAATCGCTCAAGCCAGATTACCGCGTCCAAATCCAGGTGGTTAGTGGGTTCATCCAGCAACAGCAAGTCGGAATGACACAGCAGCGCTTGCGCCAGATTGAGACGCATGCGCCAGCCACCGGAAAAGGTCCTGACCGGCAGACTGATCTGCTGCTGAGAAAAGCCTAAACCGGCGAGAATAATGGCCGCCTTGGACTCCACCTGATACCCACCCGCCTGCTCCAGTTGCAAATGCAGCGCTGCAATACGCTCACCATCATGGGCATGCTCGGCCTCGGCCAATTGCGCCTGAATCGCGCGAAGCCGGTGATCGCCATCAATCACGTAGTCCAGTGCACTGCGATCTGTGGCCGGCGTTTCCTGAGCAACCGAGGCAATTTGCCATTGCCGGGGAAGGTCGCACTCCCCCTGATCGGGCTGTAACTGGCCTTTGAACAGGGCAAATAAACTCGACTTGCCGCAGCCATTGGCACCTACTAACCCAACCTTATGGCCTGGATAAATAGTGGCGTTGGCGTCCTGCAGCAGTTCTTTGCTGCCACGCATCAGGCTAAGGTTGGTAATTTGAATCATGGGCTCGGCTACAACTGTGAAATAAACCGCGATATTATACCCGCCCCATTCAGGGAAATGGTATCCATCTCCAACAGTCCAGGGCTAATCCGATGTCAGAAAAAACCCGCAAACGCTTTATCGCCGGCGCGACTTGTCCACAGTGTAAGGCCGTGGATACCCTAATGCTGTATATGCAGAACAATCTGGAACACGTGGAATGCGTGCAGTGTGGGCATAAACAAAGCCAGCCGGATGACAAAGTTAGCGCAGCCACCCGCAGTAATGAGTCTGTTATCGGCGTATTTAAGCCCTAAACAATCAGGGCTGATTACTTCTTGGCTTTATTATCTGCCCGCTGCGAATGGCGGATATGGCCATAATTGAGCATAGCGACGAACACGCTACCTCCGACCAGATTACCCGCCAGAGCGGTCAAAATAACGGGTGGCAGTTGCCAGAAGCCAATGCTGTCAGACGAGAAATAGCCGACAAATAGCTCAATGGAGCCTGCAATTGAATGATGGAAACCGCCCAGCCCAATCAGAAAAGTCACAATGTAAATGCTGACAATCTGACTCAGGGTGGAATAGGTAGACAATACAATCCAGGCCCCCAAGGCCATTAGCCAACCGGCCAATATGGCGCTGACAAATAGGGTCTGGACCGGATAGGCCAATAAATGACGAGCCAGCACTAAGTAGCCCTCACTGGCGTGAATAACGGGTTCAGCAGCCATTAATAGGCCAGTGGAAAATAAACCTCCCAGCAAATTCCCTAAAATCACAATGCCCCATAAACGAAACAGGCGATTTATCTTAGCTTTGCCGTCTAACACAGGGTAAACCGCTGTCGCGGTATGTTCGGTAAAAAGCTGGGTGCGACTGAGGATACAAAGCACAAAACCGAGCGGATAACTGGCCGCCAGAATGACCCGACTGAAAGGATGTTCACCCTCTGTCATTAAGGTTGCCATGACAGCAACAGCCAGCACGGTAAAACACAAGATCATCCCTGCCGCGACCGCCGATAACAGTAAAGACAATGTGGGCCTTGAGATCTGCTCTAACCCCTCTCCTATCGCCTTTTCCAGAATATCGTCCGGATGGCGGAAGGTCTCGTCGGTGCGCTTAACAATAACAGAAACAAACTCGCTGTTTTCCTGGCGCCGTTCCTTACTGCGTCCGGTGTCCTGATCACGCCCCAAGGGTTCTCCACGACTTGATACCAGCTGTTTGTTTTCCTGCATTGTGTGCTCCTGCGGTTACCTTCGCAATTTTCCTTACTTAGTAGTGAGGGGGCGGCGTTTCTTCCGACTCACTGGCAATGTTTGATACCTGTTGCTGCCTGAGCCTGTCTATCACATGCTTCATTTGAAACTGCAGTGCATCCAGCTGCTTCTGCTGATCCGCCAGGGCTTGGTTTAACTTCTCTATGGTGTCGTCCTGAAACGCCACCTTGGTTTGCAGGTCTTCTATAGACTGCAATATTTCATTTTGCATCTGGCTACCCTCAGCTAAATCAATAAGACCAGATTTCCGTCAGACCACTGCTACTGTGAGACATGATCTGACGCCCCGGCATAAAGGCCACATCATACACTACTGCGCTTTGTGGTTGGCTGCCCCGTCTGGGTGTAACCATCCAACTGCTCACTTCATCGCCACTTTTCACATCCCACAAACTCAAACCTCTGGAAGGCGATCCTGTTAGCAAGTACTTACCATCTTCTGAGAATTTGGCAGCTGAAAAAATTTTCTGGCGCTGCAAATAATGCAATTTGCTGATCTGCTGTCCTGTGCGCAAATCCCAGATTCGCGCGTTGTTTTTACTGTCGGCCGTAAAGGCATAGCGTCCTTGGAAATCCAGTGCCACCTTAGTTACCCGGCTCGGGTGAGTGAAGCTGTATACCACTTGTCCACTGCGGGTATCCCAAAGATACGCCATAAAATCACTGCCCCCCGTAAGCGCATAAAAGCCATTGGGTGACAGATCGACACTATTAATTTTTTCCTGATGACCTAAGAACTCCAATCGTCGCCCGCTTTGCGGTTCAAAAAACATCACCTTGCCGTTGCCCCGCCCAACCAGGATACCCCGCCCCTGATTGGACACAGCAATATCCCGAATTGACGACTCGTCTATGCGCCAGAATCCTTCTGGTTCACCGGTGCTCAGACTCCACAGGGCAAAAGCGTCGCGGTCAGAAGTCACCACATAGCTATTGTCGAAAGCAATCCTAGTGCTGGCCACCAAGTTGTTGCCCTCGCCCTGATGACGCCACTGATAACGCTGCTTTTGTGTATGCATGTCCCATACGGCAATGCCGTTTTCCACTGAAGACACCACTGCTAGGCTGCTATCTACCGAGATAGCCGCAGCCAATGCCCCTCCTGGTGCATGTTCGTAAACGGCATCTGGGGTGCTACCGGGTATGCTGCACGCTGACGTTACTGTTATCAGTAGTAACAAAAACACTTTCTGAAGCATGACATCCTTAGGTTTCGCTTTTACCACTAAGGGTTTAGTATAAGCCCATTGTCCCGTTGACTGTCCATAGCAGCAGGGAGAGCGCAAAGATCCTGACTGCAAATTCCATGTCTTTTCGCCGAATAGGAAACTTTCCGGTTCCTTGCGCCTCAAAGTTCGGACATTCGCCACGGTGCTCCAAACATAAGCACCTGGGGTTGCTGATATCAGTAAACCTACCAGAGCGATATTAAATAACAAACTCACTGGAGAAGTTGATGAAAAAGACCGCTATTGCCGCCCTCGTATTGTCGGCCTTAACCCTGACAGCCTGTCAGCAAGAGCAAACCCAGCCTACCGCACAAGAGGTTAAGCTCGAAAGCCAAGAGCAGCAGCAAGCATACGGACTGGGTGTATCCGTTGGTCAGTTCATCGGCCAAAAACTGGACATGCAGGAAGATGTCAGCATCATGCTGGACCGCGAGCTGGTTATTCAAGGCTTTAAAGATGCCTTAGGTGGTGACTCCAAGCTTGAGCAGCAGCAAATCCAAACGGTTCTGACTGCACTGGATGCGCTGGTTAATGAAAAACAACAAGCCAAGCAAGAAGAAATGGCGGCCAGCAATATTGAAACGGGTAAAGCCTTTCTGGCCGAGAATGCTAAGCGTGAAGGCGTAACTGTGACTGAGTCAGGCCTTCAGTACGAAGTGCTGACTCAAGGCGAAGGCGCGTCACCCAAAGCAGAAGATACCGTTCGTGTGCACTATCAGGGCAATCTGTTAGACGGCACTGAGTTCGATTCTTCCTACAAACGTGGTGAACCCGCAGTATTCCCGCTTAATCGCGTTATTTCTGGTTGGACCGAAGGTGTTCAATTGATGAAAGTGGGTTCAAAGTTCAAGTTCTTCATCCCATCCGAACTGGCTTACGGTAAGCGTTCCACCGGTGCGATTACGCCCAACTCAACCCTGGTATTTGAGGTAGAGTTACTGGGTATCGAAGGTGAAGGCGAAGCCCAATAAAGAAAAAGCCGGGTACAATCGTACCCGGCATTTCTTGTCTTAATCAGCTATTTCCTTGCTGAACCTTGGGTCCCTCATCGCAATACCCGTTATACGGGTGACATGGGCCGGCTTGCACCGGTTACGTTCTTTCCGCGTTGTTTGCTACCCAGCTCAGTTTCAATGACAAGATTGTTAGGCATTTCACCCGGTAGCATAGGCTACATGCATGGCAGGTAACTCAAGCAGTATGGGCAGCTACAATCGCTATTCCCCTGCCGTTACCTAACTTTTAGTGTAGAAGAAATAGGCCAAATTGCGCCGACCTTTTGAAACGTTTTTGTCATAACAACACGCGGATGCAATGCACAATGTTATAGAACAATTCCTAGCATTCGAAGATATGGCTATATCGGGCATTCAACCATGCAGGTTCAATTACCTATGAAAACAGATCTTATAACCCGAGAAGGATTCGACAACCTAAAACAGGAGCTAGATCATCTGTGGCGCGAGAAACGCCCTGAGGTGACCAAGAAAGTGGCCTGGGCGGCCAGTCTGGGAGATCGCAGCGAGAATGCCGACTACCAGTACAACAAAAAGTTGTTAAGGGAAATTGACCGACGCGTCAGGTATCTGCGCAAGCGCCTGGAAATTATTAAGGTGGTGGATTATTCGCCACAACAAAAAGGCAAAGTGTTTTTTGGTGCCTGGGTTGAAGTAGAAAACGAACAAGGTGAGACCCTCAAGTTCCGTATTGTCGGTCCGGATGAAATCTACGCTCGTAAAGACTATATTTCCATCGACTCACCGATGGCCCGTGCGCTGCTAAAAAAGGAAGTGGACGACGAAGTTTGGGTACAAACCCCTACAGGCCGCAAACAATGGTTTGTTGTGGAAATTCACTATCCAGGTCAGGACTGACAAGGTTTTTGTCAGTAATTACCGGCATCGGGCTGGAATTTTGCCAGCATAGCCCTTATAAAGGCCCTGTTTAACATTATCATCAGCCACCAAGGCACCCCATGATCATAGAAAAAATTGCCTCTGAACTCTCCGTCTCTCCTCAACAAGTCCAAGCCGCTGTTACCCTGCTTGACGACGGAGCCACTGTTCCCTTTATTGCCCGTTATCGTAAAGAAGCCACAAACGGGCTGGATGACGCGCAGTTGCGTACCCTAGAGCAACGTTTAGGTTACTTGCGAGACTTAGAAGACCGTCGCCAGGTGATTCTTAAATCTATTGGTGAACAGGACAAACTCACTCCAGAACTGCAAGCTAAGATACTCGCAGCCGACAATAAAACCGAGCTGGAAGACCTGTATCTGCCTTATAAACCCAAGCGACGTACGAAAGGACAAATTGCCATCGAGGCGGGTCTGGAGCCCCTTGCTGAAAGTTTGTTTGCGGATCCCAATCAGGACCCAGAAGCTCTGGCTACACAGTATCTAAATGCCGACGTTGCAGATACCAAAGCCGCTTTGGAAGGGGCCCGTTATATTTTGATGGAGCGCTTTGCTGAAGATGCGGCGCTTTTGCAGAAAATTCGTTTACACCTGACCAGAGAAGCCCATATTCAAAGCAAAGTGGTAGCTGGCAAGGAAAAAGAAGCAGCTAAGTATGCGGATTACTTTGCACATAGCGAACAGCTCAGCAAGACCCCTTCACACCGGGCGTTGGCAATGTTCCGTGGCCGCAATGAAGGCTTGCTGCAAGTTTCCATGAATGCAGACCCGGCCAATGAAGAAGGCGACCGCAGCTCCCAATGCGAATCCATCATCGCCCAGCATCTGGATATTCGCGACAATGGACGCGCGGCCGACAAGTGGCTGCAGTCTGTGGTGCAATGGACATGGCGGGTAAAAATCCTGCTACACATGGAAAATGAATTGTTTGGCAGCCTGCGTGAAAAAGCAGAACTGGAAGCCATCAGCGTATTCGCAAAAAATCTGCAGGATCTACTGATGGCGGCTCCAGCTGGTGCCAAAGTCACTATGGGCCTTGATCCAGGTTTGCGAACCGGTGTCAAAGTAGCAGTGGTAGATGCTACCGGTAAGGTGGTCGCCACTAACACTATCTACCCACATGCCCCGCAAAATCAGTGGGACAAATCAGTTCGCACCCTGGCGCTGATGTGTCAGCAACACAAAGTGCAGCTCATCAGTATTGGTAACGGCACGGCTTCGCGTGAGACAGATAAGCTAGCCAGCGAAGTCGTCAAAGCCTTGCCTGACCTGAAGATCAATAAGATTGTGGTCAGCGAGGCTGGCGCATCTGTTTATTCAGCATCTGAACTGGCCTCTAACGAACTACCTGATCTGGATGTTTCTATTCGTGGGGCCGTTTCTATTGCCAGACGTTTACAGGATCCCCTGGCTGAATTAGTCAAAATCGAGCCCAAAGCCATAGGGGTTGGACAATATCAGCATGATGTTTCCCAAAGTCAGCTGGGTAAGTCTCTGGATACCGTGGTAGAGGATTGCGTTAACGCCGTTGGCGTCGATCTCAATATGGCATCTCCTGCATTACTTAGCTATGTATCGGGTTTAAACCGGACTTTGGCGCAAAATATTGTCAGTTACCGGGATCAACACGGCGCCTTTGCTGACCGTAAACAACTGCTTAAGGTAGAAAGGCTCGGTCCCAAAGCATTTGAACAAGCTGCGGGCTTTTTGCGCGTGATGGGTGGTAGCAATCCATTGGACGCCTCTGCTGTGCACCCGGAAGCATATGAGCTGGTTAAACATATCAGCCAGAGTGCGGGAACCGATATCGCTTCACTGATAGGTAATAAAGACCTGCTTAAGTCGCTAAAGCCACAAGATTTTGCCAATCAAACTTTTGGTATTCCGACCATCACCGATATCTTAGCTGAATTAGACAAGCCTGGCCGGGATCCGCGTCCTGAGTTTAAAACTGCCACTTTTAAGGACGGCATCGAACAGGTTAGCGACCTGAAGCCGGGCATGATCCTGGAAGGTGTGGTCAGCAATGTGGCCAACTTTGGTGCCTTTGTGGATGTGGGTGTGCATCAGGATGGCCTGGTACATATCTCCGCCATGACAGATAAGTTTATCTCTGACCCTCGTGAAGTGGTAAAGGCCGGTGATATCGTCAAAGTTAAAGTGATGGAAGTGGATGTAGCACGTAATCGCATATCCTTCAGCATGCGGCTGAACGACGAACCTTCGTCCAAGCAAGCACAAGCTAAGCCGGACAGAAGCGCCAAACCTCAAGGTCAGCGAGTTGCACAGGCTAAGCCGCAGCGCCAGGCCCAACCTGCTAATAGTGCAATGGGTAATGCCTTGGCAGAAGCATTCGCCAAAGCGAAAAAGCCCTGATAGAAACAACAACGCCCCATTAAGGGGCGTTGTTTTATCCAAATTTCTAATCTCAAGCACTTTGTTGCAGCGAATAGGCTTTGGGCTGCGAGACCTGCTGATAAAAACTTTCTATACGCAGACTGCGGGCGCTGATTTCCACATCCAAACTAGCCTGCGCATTCCTAAACTCGGTACTGCTGGACTCCAGTCCTACCGCTTCAGCCACCGGATCATCCTGCTGCAATGTACGACGCGGAGGCGTCACGCCGCCGCCATCAACAATATCGCTAAGCTCAGGGACTGAACCTGCATTATTCTGCTGTTCGGATTTATCTGTCGCTACTGCCTGCAAGGCCTGCTCGGCGCTCCTTGCTGTCTCCCGGGCAATATCCTGTCTGGCTTCAGAAGCGCGTTGCTGTGCTTCCGCCGCCACTCTTAAATCTTGGGGAGAAGGCTCCGCCGGGGCTAAGGCAGCTGCCCGCACCTGCTGCATTTTGCGCAGAGTCTCTTCCGCCGACTTACCTTCGGAAATATCAATACTGACTTCACCACCTACCGCATAACGTCTGCCATCCGGTCCGGTTTCAAACTCATAACTTGGTGCGCCAGCATGTTGCCCGCCAACCGCGGCATGGGCCTGCTCATGGGCACGAACTTCCTGATCACGCTGTTTGAGCTCTTCAACCTTCTTCTGCTCAGAAGCGCTTTGCTGCTCGCCTTTACTATCTTGCTTACCAGCACTGGGATCTTCAGAGTTGTCTTTATCCTGGCGCCCCTCGCCTTGCAGCGGTGTTTGCTGACCGACTTGTGGTTTCTCGTAAGTAACTGGCTGAGGCGCTTGCCCCGGGGTTTTCACCCGATCAGATTCTGAACCTAAACCAGATTGCGCGGCGGAATTCTCGGTATTTGTGAGTTGAGGTACAGTTTCCCGGGCAACATTGTCACGGCGCGCCGCCTCTGTATTCAGATTAGCGGTATTCAAAGGAATGGCGGTGAGAGCCGGTGCGACAATATTCATAATAAATCAGGCCAACTCATCGATTAATCGGCCAATGGTATCTTTGGCCACGTCCAATACCTTGCCACTAGCCTGAGCGTTGCGCAGATTCAAGGTCAGCCCAACTAAATCATTAGTGAGGTTATCCCCCCCCGATGGTAGCAGCTTGCTGCTCAAGCCAATCTGCTGCACCGCAGCATCGGCCAAGACTTCTTTAGGATCGCGCAGCTGAGCTTGCTGTTGTGCCAAGCTGATAGAATGCTGGGTAATACCGTCAGATGCACGCTGCAAACCGAGCGTACCCGACAATATGGCCGAATTGATATTGCTATCGAAATTCACCGACATAAACTACCCCTATTACCTCATGCCTAATTATTAACCAATTTAGGCAAAAATAGAAGTCTTAGGTTAATTTTGCTTCAAGCTATCAGGCACTTGCCCAAATATTCACTGACTGCATCTGCAAATTCATCCGCATGGGAGATAAAGGGGGCATGCGAAGCACCTGGAAATAGCATGGACGAAGCCGAGGGTTGCAACAATTCCACCTGCTCAAGTGTCGACTTGGGCACTAAACTATCGTTGCGACCGTAGATTCTCAACGTTGGGCAACGAATAGAACCAATCTGTTCACATAAATCAGCCTGTTCCAAGATGGCTAATCCCTTTGCCAGTGCAAGCTTGGAGGGTGTGGGCCGGTTTGCCAGCAGCATCTTTAGATTTTGTATGTCCGCCTTGGCTCTCTCGCTACCAAGCGCCTGAATAGCCAAAAAACGTTCTATCGTTTTTTGTGGATCCGAGCGCAACTGCGTTGCAAAAGCTCTTAGCACATCGGCTTTAATACCTGGCCACTGTTCGGTGGCAAGGAACTTCGGCGTGCTGGTTACACAGATCAGAGCGCGCACCAGCTTAGGGAACTGCAGCGCCAGTTGCTGGGCAACCAG
The DNA here is from genome assembly GCF_018531185.1 of Bowmanella yangjiangensis. Taxonomy (NCBI): domain Bacteria; kingdom Pseudomonadati; phylum Pseudomonadota; class Gammaproteobacteria; order Alteromonadales; family Alteromonadaceae; genus Bowmanella; species Bowmanella yangjiangensis. The sequence goes on along the minus strand of NZ_JAHDJU010000004.1, from coordinate 53,019 downwards.
TCCACCTAACGACCACCCCATTACAATCATTGGCTCTTTGAGCTGTTCCGCAATCAGCGTTGTCAATGAATCCAGATCATAGCTATCAGGAACAAGTTGCTGGTTGTGGCCAAATCCTGGTAAGTCCAGCAGTACAAACTGAAATCTATCCTGTAAACGCTCGACAAGCGGCTGCCACACTTCACTGTTCAGTCCCCAGCCATGTAACAGTAAGACTTTTGAACCAGTGCCTACGGAGTCGGAGATCAACACCAAAATCATCTACTCTTTGTGAAAAGGAGGCCAGTCTAATGGCAGGAATGCTAAAAACAATAGGATTCAAGATCCCGCAAAGTTGTCTGCTCTGTCAACAACCAGCAGACGCGTTAATCTGCCACTATTGTCAGACAGATCTGCCGGTGTTGGCCTTATCCCAATGCGACTATAACTTGCTTAACTGGCCTAAAATCAAAAGTGGATTACAACAGGTAGCCTACGACAGCTTATTAGTCAGCACTGAATATTGCTGGCCATGGGATAAATTGCTTACCGCACTGAAGTTCAATCAGCGCACCCTATGTGCCAAGGCGCTAGCGGAGCAGTTTTATCGAATTGCACTCACTCATAATGGCAAGCGTCCTGAGGCAATACTGCCGATGCCACTGCATTATAAGCGCTATGCAAAACGCAAATACAATCAGACAATGGAAATTGCAAAGCACCTGTCAGCCCTTTCCGGCATTGCCTTAGACGACCAGCTCTGCCAACGGAGCAAAGCGACCCAAGCGCAAACTCAACTTAGCGGTGCACAACGACGCAAAAATCTGCGTGACGCCTTCAGGCTATCATCACCACCGGCCTATCAACATGTCGCCATACTTGATGACATCATCGCGACAGGAAGTACGGTTAACAGCCTTAGCAAAGCCCTTAAAAAAGCAAAGCCCAGCTTACATATTGAAGTCTGGGCTATTGCCATTAGCCTGTCGCCAGGCACGAGTAACTAACGACTACTGGCTAGTTGCTCATCAACGGGGACAAGTAAATGGCATTGCTCAGGAAACGGCTGGTGCCATACCAATAACCACGGAACGTTAAGTTATCCGTTGTACCAATCACCATGCCCTTACCCATTTTATTCGCCACCAGATTGGTGCTACCCGATAATAATTTTTGCATTTCTTCGCTGGCGTAACCTGCCTGTAAGGCTTTGTTTTTGTACTTGGATACAGTAATAAACGGCTTGTCGGCTGCTTGCATCACCATATTGGTATTGCGCAAGAAGGCGACATCGGCGTCGGAGTAGCCAAATGCCAATGGATGGCTCAAATCAACCTGACCGGCAAATACCGCACCGGCTATCCGCTGCTTACCTTGCAAAGCCTCCTGGTCAGCAAAGCTTAATGTCTTGGTATCAAAAGCATCCTGAATTTCTTTGTCAGAGGCAAAACTGGCTTGCAGCCATTCCTGTTTTGCAGCCAGCTTGGCCGCGTTCTTTTGTGCGATAAAGACGCCGCCTTGCTTGATCCAACCTGCCAACTTATCCACCAGCTTCTCATCGAGATTACGATAATTACCGTCAACCATAACAATATGGCTGTAGTCAGCGAGAGTAAGGTTGTTCAAGCGATCCAGTTCAATGATAGAGGCTGGTAATCCAACATGCTGATCAAGATAATGCCAAACTTCACCCACTTCATATTGGGATGTGCCTTCCCCGCCCACTAACAACACTTTCGGGGCAGTAACCATGGCCATATGACGACTTCCTAAATCACTGCCTTGCGCTGTCAGCCCAGAGGTTACCGACCACACTTTAATACCGGCAGCACGACTTGCCTTATCTATAGTCGCGCGCCAGCCTTCTGGTTGGGCCAGGGCCCGGGGGATAATCACGCTACCCGCCTCAAAAGCAATATCGCCATGATTAGTCGTTGCAGTAAAGGCGCCTCCGGCGACCTTCACTTTGATACCAGCAGCAAGTAAAGACTGCAGCAACTTGGGCGCATTGGAATCTTGCCAGGAGAAAGCATAAGCGTAAGCACCATCAGCCAGATCGGACGCCTCTGTGACCAAACTCGGCAAACTGTCACTCAGTGGTAGCTTACGCCAAGCGCCCTTCTCTACTTCTTTGAAATCAATGTCAAAAGCCAGAGGCAGGTTCCAGTTGGAAACATCGTAGAAGGTGTTGTCATTAAAACTGGTTCTGGTTGAGAAAATTGATTTAATCAAGCGGTATTGTGGTTGCTCCAATGGAACGAACACGGTGTTGTCACTGGCATAACTGCGCCCCTCTAGTTCCATATCTTTGCTTAGCCCATGCATGCGGATATGGTGCTGTTTCAAAATCGCCAAAAGCGCTTTAAAGCGACTTTTATCTTTTTCTTCCGTCAGTAAATAGCCTGAGAGCTTGTCTTTGGATGCAAGCTTTTCTGTCTGGGCCGCAAAACCTTGTTGAAAGCGCTTCAATTGCTGGGCGTTAGCCAAGGCACCTTCAAACGTCGACATTGAGGTGGTGACCTGATTTTGAATGGTGGCATGAAAAGACAATGGCCCATGCACAGAGTCTTGCAAATGACCACGGCTACTGGCCTGTTCAAACAAAATACCTACGCTGCCCATCGAATCGGGATAGGTAGAGCCTTTACCGTAATAAAAATCATCAAAATCTTCCTGCGTATAGTACAGCTGGCCTGCTGCGTCTAACGCGGAGGCATGAAATTTACCTAAATCATGCGTCAACTCAAGATTCTCATCGGGCGTCCAAGGATTCTTGCGGGTTGGAATGCCCGGCTGAAAGAAGAAGGTACTGTTAGTGCCCATTTCATGAAAATCGGTCAGAACATGAGGCCGCCATTCATGAAACTTACTGATCCTGGCACGGGACTCTGGATGGGTCAGCAGCAGCCAGTCACGATTCAAATCAAACCAATAGTGGTTGGTACGGCCACTGGGCCAACCTTCCCGATGCTCACGGTGATTAGGATCTGAGACAAGATTCAGGCCTTTGTGCATATTCGCCCATTGGGCAAACCGGGACAGACCATCCGGATTCAAAGCAGGCTCAAGCAGAATCACTGTTTCGTTAAGTAACTTTTCAATTTTGGGCCCTTGTGCCGCGGCCAGATAATAGGCCACCAGCAATCCGGCATTTGCCCCAGAGGGTTCATTGCCATGCACGCTATAGCCCATCCACAGCACCAGAGGCGATGCTGTTTGCTTATTGCCATTTAAGGCTGCCAGATGTGATTGACGAAGCGAAGGCAGGTTTTTGTGATTTTGTTCTGAACTAAAAGTCAGTAATAAAATGGGTCTGTGTTCATGGGAACGACCAATTTCTTCAATACTCACTCTGGGAGAGCTTTCTGCCAATTTATACAGATATTGAACGATCTGATCATGTCGTACGTGCCAGGTACCCACAGGATAACCAAGCACAGATTCAGGCGTTGGCACATTGGCATCGTATTGAATGTCATTGGGTAGGTAATCGAGATCACTGGACACCTGCGCCAAACACAATGGTGCAGTCAACAGCCACACCATCCCCAGGCCGATTCTTGTTATTTTATTCATATTTAGCCCCTTGATTTAACTAATCTTTTCAGACCAAACTAGCAGCTAAGAAGCTGGCTTGCCAGTTAAGTTACGGCAAATACCGCGTCACTGGTCGCAGGAGCAACGCGAGATTCAGTGACACGCAAAGAATTTTATTACCCGAGTGTTTTACTCAAGTAATTTTGCTATCATAGCCCCCATGTTGGCAGTTGAGACAACCAGATGATCCGCATTTCCGAAGCCGCACAGGCACATTTTCGCAAGCTTTTGGATAAACAAGAGCCAGATACCAATATCAGAGTGTTTGTCGTCAATCCCGGTACGCCCACAGCGGAGTGTGGTGTGTCTTATTGTCCACCCGATGCCGTGGAAGCCTCAGATATCTGTCTGGAGTTTGATGGTTTTGATGCGGTTGTAGACAAAGACAGCGCACCTTTTCTGGAAGAAGCGGAAATTGACTTTGTCACCGACCAAATGGGTTCTCAGCTTACCCTCAAAGCACCCAATGCCAAAACGCGTAGGGTTGCTGATGATGCGCCGCTAATAGAGCGGGTAAACTATATGATTGATGCAGAAATCAATCCGCAATTGGCCAATCATGGCGGCAAAGTCGTGTTACTGGAAATCACTCCCGCTGGCAAAGCTGTCCTGCAATTTGGCGGCGGTTGTAATGGTTGTTCAATGGTCGATGTCACGCTTAAAGAGGGCATTGAAAAACAGATGCTTGCACAGTTTCCTGAGCTCACAGGCGTTATGGATGCCACCGAGCACCATGCTGGTGAACATTCTTACTACTAAGACTGTATGTATACGCAAGCCCGTCAATTAGACGGGCTTTTTGATCATACTAAGAGTAACCGCGCCTGCCACAAGCGCCAGTAAGCCACACCTAGTGTAATTCCCCTGCCCGCCAGGAATGCCAGAAAAGCCACCCATAACGCGTGATTACCTGCATAGGAAGTTAACCACCAGACCGGCAAGAACACTGCCAATGCACAAAACAGCATACTGTTGCGCATTTCAGTGCCGCGGGTTAAGCCGATAAACACCCCATCCAACAAAAAACACCAGTGTCCGATCAGGGGAAGCAGCCAAATATACAGGCGGTAATCATTTGCCAGCACAAGCAGCTCTGGCAGGTTGGTTAATAGGGCCAATATAGACTGATCAAACAGTAAGAAACCGGCACTATAAAGCAGTGCCAAAAGCGTTGACCATAACAGTCCACGGCAGACCCGCAGGTTTAGCAAGTCTTGCTGCTTGCGGCCTTTCGCTTCACCGACTAAGGCTTCCACCGCATAGGCAATACCATCCAACCCCAGTGCGGAAATGACAAAAAACTGCATCAGCAAGGCATTGAGTGCAACACTTTGTGCATCCAGTCGCGCAGCCTGAAACACCATAAACGCCATGGTTAGCTGAAGAGCCAAGTTACGCAGAAGAATGTCCAGATTCAGGGCCAATACGGGCTTATAACCCTGCAGGTTAAACCAGCTTAAGCAAGGCACCACTCCACCAATGCGTTTTAGCACCACAAACAACGCACTGGCAAAAATACCGTATTCAACAATCACTGTCGCCAATGCCACGCCGGAGACCCCCATACCCCACTTCATAGCCAGGGTATAACTGAGTAATGCGTTAAGCAGATTAGCCACAATCTGTATGGTCATCACTGTGCGGGTAGCTTGCTGCCCTATCAGCCAGCCCATCAGCAACAAGTTCGTCAGCGCTGCGGGCGCCCCCCAAATGCGGACATGCAGATAGTCTTCGATAACCCCGGCGGTGCGTGAATCGGCATCGGCAAACTGCACAGCCAGCCATTGCAGGCCACTGCCACACAGAATAAGTACCAGGCCAATAAGCAGCGCAGGGAGTAAAAGTTGATAGAAAGCTTTGGCTGCCTCTTCTCGCCTGGCTGCGCCGAGCGCTTGTGCACTTAGGCCGGTAGCCGACATACGTAAAAAGCCACACAACCAATATATCTGGGTAATCACCATGCCTGCCACCGCAGTACCAGCAAGGTAATAGGTTGCCCCCAGATGACCAACAATGGCTGTATCCACCATGCCTAACAACGGATTTGTAATGTTGCTCAGGATCATGGGTAAGGACAAAAAGGCAATTCGCCTGTTTTCTTTACGATCCAGCAATTGCTGAAAAACTCCTGCAGACAAGTTAAGCTCGGCGGATAGAAAAAACAGAGCCTATGGTCTTATGCCTATCACCAAATTACCAGCCTTGCTATGTTTGCTGTTATGGAGCAGCACGGGAATTGCCGCCGATCTTACTCTGCAGCACCATGGCGTGATTCTTCAGTACCATCATGTCAGCACCGAAACACCGGCGTCCACCTCGGTCAGTCCCGAGCAGTTTGCTGAGCACATGCAGTACTTAGCGGAAAATCACAATGTTATCTCGCTACAGGACATGCTGTACAAGTTGAGCCGTCATCAGCCTCTCCCTGATAACGCGGTAGCCATCACATTCGACGACGGCTACACCAACATTCTTCAAAACGCGCATCCGATTTTGCAGCGCCACGGGTTTAACTACACGGTATTCATCAACCCCGCGTTGATTGGTAACGAAAGCCAGCAACTGAGCTGGAAACAGGTAAAGCAGATGCAGAAAGACGGGGTGTGGTTTGCCAATCACACCAATCATCATCAACATTTGCTTAGCCGTGGTGATATGAGTAAAGCGCAGTGGCTGGCTAACCTAAAAGAAGAAATACTCAGTGCTGAAAGCAAGTTGCAGGAGGAGTTAGGATACAGCCTACGTTATCTGGCTTATCCCTATGGGGAATACAACAGCGACTTACAAGCTTTAGTCAAAGATCTGGGATTTATTGGCCTGGGCCAACAGTCTGGCGCTGTGGCACCTTTTAGCGATATGACCGCTCTGCCACGTTTCCCAGCCGCCGGTGTTTACGCCAATCTAAAAACCCTTAAAGTTAAACTCAGCAGCTTAGCCATGCCTAGTTTATACGCACCACTGGATCCGGAGCTGGCGCTGGATAATTTGCAGCCGACCTGGACCACAAAAATTGATACCAATGACATCCGCCCTGCGCAGTTGGCTTGTTATTTTCAGGGTAAAAAATTGCAGCCGGTGTGGGAAATGCAGGATGTATTTAGTCTAACGATGCCAACCCCCCTTTCCGCGGGTCGCGCAAGAGTTAATTGCACCGCGCCAAGCAAGCAGGATCCTTCTCGCTACTACTGGCATTCACAGCCGTTCTTTGTACCCACCAATGATGGACGTTGGCTAGATTAGTAAAACGTAAGGAAGCTATGCGCACAGTTCCGCTTATAGCTTCCTCAATTAATCAGGGCTACTTACATCTCGCCTAAGCGCCCATTTTTTGTAGGGTTTTGTAACCAAACGCTGATGTCGTTCGCCATAGCTTTGACATTTCGTCCAACAAAAGAGCATGTTCCTTTGAATGCAGCAAACGCACCGCCAGAAGTTGTTCGTTTCACTTTAAAGGTGCCCACCTCTTTTCCACCATCCAACAATGTTCCACTAGCAATAACGTATTTAGCGCCACTCCAAGCACCGCCTGCTGGCGCATAAACATCATCGATCTGTACCTTAAGCGTAAGTGCGCCATCTGGTGCAGCATCACCGGAAACAGGAGAGAAGCCACGTTTTCTGGCATAAGTTTTGATAAATCCAGCAAAATCACTATTGGCAGAACACTCAGCCCGGACCGCATCTGGCACGGAGGCATCCTCTGAATAGGGAATGGAGTTTTCTATCAGTATCACTTTTCCCGTGTTAACAGTGTTGGTTGGTGCTTCTGCTTCAGCGGCCTTTTCGGTCGAGCCACAGGCAACTGTCATCAACAACAGGCTTCCAATCACAACAGGTGTTTTGCAGTTCATTCAATTACGTCCTTTTTGGTTTTAGTTGCATAGTCAAACACACCGTACGATATCAGTAACAGTCCGCTTAGATTAAATGCTTTGTAAATTATGTTTAGCGATAGGTCTCAATAACTAGTGGCATATCCTGCAAGATATGATCAGGGTTCACCACTGCCATGGCCCCAGGGGCCAACACAGGTTTGAATCGCCCGACAACCTGCGCTTTTGGATTAATCACCGTGACTGATGCACTGTGATCGACCAAATAGTCCGGGGTGTCCGTACTGCCTGCAATAGCGTACATCATGCCCAGACTGCGCACGAAGGGAAACAACTCCGCATGTTCAGCACTAGCGGCAATAAATTCAGGCTCGAAGAAGTTCACATATTCGTTAAGACGTTCCGGGGTGTCTCGATTAGGATCCACGGATAAAAACAATACCTGTATATCCGGTGAAATCGCCTTTAATTGCGGATAGATACGCTTTAATTCGGCTAATGTAGTTGGGCAGATATCTGGACAAAAGGTATAGCCGGTAAATGCCAGGGTCCAATGCCCCGTTAGTCTCTCCTTGCCGAAACGCTGACCTTGCTGATCCAGCAGCGTAAAATCTGGCACCTCCCTGGCCTGAGGATACAAGCTGGCATGCTCTGGCATACCTGAAGGTTTTAGCGACAACGATAAATAGATGCCGCCGACCAGGGCTACCAACAATCCCAGGGCTATAACAACTTTCTGTTTCATAGAACAAATTTAAAATAATGGTCCAACAACAGCAGCAAGAATAACAGCATCAAATGCACTATGGAGAACTTAAAAGTCTGCATGGCAGTATTTTCTGTGGGGGCGTACTTAAGTTTGAGTGCGTAATACAGGAAAATGGCATTAAGTAAACTAGAGCCCGCCAAATAAATAACGCCCGTCATACCTACCAGGTAAGGCAGTAAACATACAATGCCAAGCAAAACTGTATAGAGAAGTACCGATAGCTTGGTGTACTCCACCCCATGCGTGACTGGCAGCATAGGGATCTGCGCCCGGGCATAATCTTTTTCCCGATGAATGGCCAGCGCCCAAAAATGCGGCGGCGTCCAGGTATAGATAATCAGCACCAACAACAGGGCATGAGGGTGAACTTCCCCTGTCATGGCAGTCCATCCCAGCAGAGGTGGCGCGGCTCCGGCTAATCCGCCGATAACAATATTTTGCGGGGTCGCACGCTTTAGGTACAAAGTATAAATGGCGGCATATCCCACTAAGCTAGCCAAAGTTAGCAAGGCGGTTAGGCGATTCACCCAGACTTCCAATACCAAATAGCCGACCAAAGCGAGCACAAAGGCAAAAATTAACGCTTGTTTGGGGCTGACTTTGCCTTTTGGCACCGGACGATTGAAGGTGCGCGCCATTTGCGCATCAATGTGCCTGTCCATCACATGATTTATCACGGCTGCCGAGGCGGAGAGTGCACCGATGCCAAACAGCCCGGCGAGTAACGGCTGCCAGGCCAGCCAGCCAGGTTGTGACAGACACATGCCAACCAACGCGGTAAGCAGCAGCAATAGCACCACATTAGGTTTGGTCATTTCATAGTAATCCCGCCAACTTGCCTTGGTGTAAATGTCACGCTGGCTAGCACCGACAGTCTTATCCATTTTGACCTCCTAAGTTTTTCGCAGCAGGGTGTAGTTGATCATGACCATGGTCAACAGCAAACAGGCTCCCACCGCATTATGAGCAACCGCAATAGCTATGGGTAAGCTAAAGACCACGTTACCTACGCCTAATGCAACTTGCAGCCCCAGTACCAAAACTAAAACCACAGCGAGCTGACGGAACAGGCTTGACGAAGCAGCCTTATACAAGCGGCTGGCAAACCAGCACAAATAGACAAAGGTCAGCAAAGCGCCAAATCTGTGCATAATATGCATGGTCATACGCTCATCGTAATCATGAGTACCGAATTCATAGTTATCTGTGGCGACTACAGAATACGCGCCAGGGAAATCCAAACGCTGTAGCCAGTTTGTTTCGCAAATCGGCAGCTCCGTGCAAGCCAGAGCTGCGTAGTTGGCAGATACCCAACCACCCAACGCAATCTGGCCGATCACAATTAACAAGCCCAGCAAAGCAAACCCTGCCATCTGCCTTAGTCTCGGGTCACCACCGGGAATACGATAGGGTGTTAAGCGCAACAGCAGCAAAAATAAACAACTCAGGACGGTAAAGCCCCCCAGCAGATGGCCCATCACCACCAAGGGCATCAGGTTCATGGTGACCGTCCACATGCCCAACATGGCCTGGAAACAGACCAGACCAACCAACAAAAATGGTAGTTTGAGAGGACGATGGTGTGCTCGTTTGATTAAGCTGAACAGGAAGATGGCCAGAATGACTAAACCCAATGCACCGGCAAAATAGCGGTGAATCATTTCATTCCAGGCTTTATGCGCCTCTACGGGACGCTCAGGGAAAGCGGCTTCAGCCTGTTCGACGTGTTCATCATGCATAGGTACATGCAAAAATCCGTAGCAACCAGGCCAGTCCGGGCAGCCTAATCCAGCATCGGTTAAACGGGTGTAAGCCCCCAATATGACGACGACAAAGGCCAGCAGTAAGGCTGCCAGCACTAACTTTCTCATTAGCGCATTCCCTTATCCGATTCTGGAAAGCTTTAGCAGTTTTCTCAGATCGGCCAATATATCCCGGCTATGCAGCACGGCTTGTTGTTGTTCTATTTGTGGCGGATAACGTAAAACCACATTATCCAAAGTATCTACCAGAAAAATACCATCAGTCGGCACATCTTTAAACACTTCATTAACATTCTGTTGACTAGCTTCCATGGTTCTGACGCCAGGCATTTCCCCCAGATGCTGCCGGGGCTTAGTGTCACTATTGTCCATCACAATAACTAAGGGTTCGGCCCTGTCTTGTTCCCGGCCCAAAGCAACCCAAACTTGATTGATAGCCACTAAGGCGTTTTCACATGCTGCATCGCACTGTTCTGGCAACACATAAAGCAGTCGCCACTTATGCTGACTATCCAGACTGGACAGATTTGGAATAGGCTCCAGCAACACTCCCTTATTGGTAGAGGCTCTGTTAAACCAATCCATTTCCAGGGCTAGCTTTGCCAGCAAAACGGGTAAAATAAAAACCGTAGCAACCAGTAACATAGTTTTACGGTGAGACGGATTTGCCATACTTCTTCCTCTGTTTTGCGATAGCCACCAAGGTAATAATCAAACAAGCCAGCGCCAATCCAAACCACTGAACTGCATAAGCCACATGCTTTTCTGCAGGCATCACTACCGGCCGCCAGTTATTCAGGTAACCGAACTGTTGTGTATCATCTACTTGCACCAGATAAGGTAACAACTCGGTCTGCAACAATGACTCAATATAATGTCTTTGTGGCTGCTGAATCCTTTTGGGCCAACCACTCTCCGTCATCTCCCGACTGATGGGGTTGTGGCCAGGGACCACAACTTTGCCATCTAAGGTCAGCCTATGTTTGGGCAGCGTCAACTCAGGTAATTGGTCCCTGCGCACGGGCGCTTTAAGCCAGCCTAGATTGACCAACACAGTTCCATAGTCTGTTGTCATTGGCACCAGTACTTCATAACCCACCTGGCCATTCACCACTCTGTTGTCCCACAGCAGAATGTGCTTAGCATCCAGTTTGCCAATAATTTGTACGGGGAAGTCTGCGACATCGCCTGACTGTCTGTTAATATCTTGTAAAGATAGAGGTTGCAATGCCAATCTTTGTTCAAGTTGTTGTGTGCGAAGTTGTTTTTGTTCAGCGCGAGCCAACTGCCAAAAACCTAGGCGCAACATGATCACAATAGCCAACAGCGCGAGTAACCCAGCAACAAAGGGTAAAGCGCGTAACTTTAACAGCATGGGAGAAGCACGTTGTTTTTGAAGATTTTGATAATTTGCCTGCTGATCTTTATGGTTTTCAACCTCTTTCGTGCCATGAAAATCATGCTAAAGGGAGACAACGGCAGCGAATCCATGACCAAATTTATCGGTCGCAGGGTACTCACCTCTTTCATTATCATACTGCTGTTAATCATTGCCGTAGCAATGGGTTGGATTACTCCCAATCCGCCCCCCTATTGATATAGCGGCAGCACTGGCTGCCGCTTAGGTCAGGGTTAGAGAATGTAGACAAAGATAAATAGCAGTACCCAAACCACGTCAACAAAGTGCCAATACCAACTAGCTGCCTGGAAAGCAAACTGGTTGTCTTTACTGAAATGCCCTTTAAGCACCCTGAAGAACATAATGATCAGCAGTATCGTTCCCAACGTAACGTGCAGACCATGGAAACCTGTCAACATGAAGAAGGTGTTACCGTATACGCCAGAGGTCAGCATTAAGCCCATTTCACGATAGGCATGCACATATTCTTCCACTTGCAAGACTAGGAAACCAAGCCCTAACAAGATAGTCACGCCCAGAAACAGTGTTAACTGCTTGCGCTTCCCTTCTTCCAGCGCAACATGGGCAAAATGAGCAGTAACTGACGATATCAATAAGACAACAGTGTTGGCTAACGGCAGGCCAAACCAGCCCATGGCTTCTGTGGTAGTTCCATCCGGCGTTTTAACCAGTGGCCACATAGCTTCAAAACCAGGCCACAACACTTCATTGGTCATAGCGTTATTGGATGCACCACCCAACCAAGGCACGGCGATCATGCGGGCGTAAAACAAAGCACCGAAGAAGGCGGCAAAAAACATCACTTCAGAAAAAATAAACCAGCTCATGCCCTGACGATAAGAACGCCCCAACTGATTGGAATGCATCCCGGTCATAGACTCTTCAATCTGATCCCGGAACCAGCCCACCAGCATAATGACTAAGATTGCCAGCCCTGCCAGCAGAGTCCAGCCACCGTAACCATCCTTGCCTTTCGTGGTTTCAATAACAAAGTTACCGGCCCCAACAGCAATTAAAAACAATGCCACAGCACCAACAATGGGCCAGGGGCTCTGTGCTGGTACATAGTATTTTTCGTATTGTTGCTCTGACATCTCGCTCTCCATTTAGCCGCGGTTCATTGCCACAGTCGATGAGGTTTCTGTCACATCGTAAAAAGTGTAAGACAGAGTAAATATTTCAATATCAGCCGGTAGCTGAGGGTCGACATAAAACTGCATAGGCATAACTGCCGATTCACCCGCCAGCAAAGGCTGCTGATTGAAACAAAAACACTCGGTCTTGTTTAAATACAGGGCTGCCGTCCCCGGTGAAACCGAGGGTATAGCCTGCCCAATAATATTCTTGGCGGTAGGGTTATGTACGGTGAACTCCACCGTCTTTAATTCACCAGGGTGCACTTGCACTTGACGGGTACGGGCTGCAAACTCCCAGGGCATGCCAGTATTAGTCCGGGTAATAAACTCCACCGTTATAGTGCGACTGGTGTCTATGTCCTGAACTTCATAAGTAGCAGCGAAAGGGTTGGTTTTGCCGTTAATACCTGTGATGTCACAAAAAACGTCATACAAAGGCACCAGTGCAAAACCAAAACCAAACATGCCCAACACAACAGCTACCAGCTTAATAACTAATCGACTGTTGTTTGGAGGAGTCTGCGCCATAAATTATTTCACCACTGGAGGAGTCTCAAAGGTGTGGTATGGCGCCGGTGAGGGTATCTCCCACTCCAGGCCTTCCGCACCTTCCCACACTCTGTCGGTAGCCGGCTCGCCTTGCTTACGACAGGCTTTGATCAACAGAGCCAGGAAAATAAGCTGTGACAGACCAAAGGCAAAGCCACCGATACTGATCCACTTGTTGAAATCAGCAAACTGCAAGGCATAGTCGGGAATACGTCTTGGCATCCCGGCCAAACCTACAAAGTGCATGGGGAAAAACAGCACATTGACCGAAATCAGCGAGCACCAGAAATGCCACTTTGCCAGCCCCAGGTCGTACATTTTTCCGCACCATTTAGGCAGCCAATAGTAAACCGCCGCCATGATCGAGAATACCGCGCCAGTAACTAAGACGTAGTGGAAATGCGCTACCACGAAATAGGTATCATGGTACTGGAAGTCGACTGGCGTAATCGCCAGCATCAGCCCAGAGAAACCACCTATGGTAAACAGCACAATGAAGGCCAAGGCAAACAGCATGGGGATCTCAAACGTTATCGCCCCTCGCCACATGGTGGCCACCCAGTTAAAGACTTTTACACCGGTCGGCACGGAGATCAGCATAGTGGCGAACATAAAGAACAGTTCAGCAGCGACCGGCATCCCGGTGGTAAACATATGGTGCGCCCAAACGATGAAAGACAGCAGCGCGATGGATGCAGTGGCATAAACCATGGAGGCATAACCAAACAGCGGCTTGCGTGAGAAGGTCGGCACAATCTGCGAGATAATTCCAAACGCCGGCAGAATCATGATGTATACCTCGGGGTGACCGAAGAACCAGAAAATATGCTGGAACAGCACTGGGTCACCACCACCGGCAGCGTTAAAGAAGCTGGTACCGAAGAACTTATCTGTCAAGACCATGGTTACCGCACCGGCCAAAACCGGCATAACCGCGATTAACAAGAAAGCCGTGATCAGCCAGGTCCACACAAACAGCGGCATCTTCATCCATGTCATACCCGGCGCGCGCATGTTGAAGATGGTCACGATAACGTTAATGGCGCCCATGATTGAAGAGGCACCCATAATATGCACAGAGAAAACAAACAACGCGGTACTGTCATTGCTGTAAGTGGTGGACAGCGGTGCGTAGAAGGTCCAACCAAAGTTGGGACCACCACCTTCAAGAAACAAGGAGGACAACAGGATCAGGAATGCAAAAGGCAGGATCCAGAAACTCCAGTTGTTCATCCGTGGCAGGGCCATATCCGGTGCGCCTATCATCAAGGGCACCATCCAGTTGGCCAGACCGGTAAACGCTGGCATAACCGCACCAAAGACCATAATCAGGCCGTGCACTGTGGTCATTTGATTGAAAAAGTTGGGGTCCACCAACTGCAAACCGGGTTGGAACAGCTCGGCGCGGATCACCATAGCCATGGCGCCGCCAATCAGGAACATGATAAAGGCAAACCACAGGTACAGGGTGCCTATGTCTTTATGGTTAGTCGTATATAGCCAACGCTTGATACCGGATGGCTTATGGTCATGATGTTCGTCGTGATGCAGGTGTTCTGCTGCAGTGCTCATCATAATTCTCCTATTTGCCTGTCAGGACAGCGTTAACGTCTTTGGCTTGCACAGTATCACCTGTGTTATTGCCCCATGCGTTGCGCTCAAAGGTAATAACAGCAGCCAGTTCCTTCAGACTTAATTGCTTGCCAAAAGATTGCATAGCAGTACCTGAAACCCCATGCACCACAACATCAATGTGTTTCGTCATATCACCTAACGCAATAGGGCTGCCTTTCAAGCCAGGAAACACACCAGGTAAACCTTCGCCGTTGGGCATATGACAGGCAGCGCAGCTGCTTTGGTAAACCTTTCCACCAAGATCCATCAACTCTGTCATGTCCATATTCATGGCCAAGAGTTTCTGCTCTTCCTCTTTGGCTTTACGCTGAATTGCTTCCTGCTCAGCAATCCAGGCGTCATACTCAGCAGGGGCTTTGGCGACAACCACGACCGGCATAAAACCGTGATCTTTACCGCACAGTTCCGCGCACTGACCACGATAGATGCCAGGTTGATTAACCCTGGTCCAGGCTTCGTTAATAAAGCCGGGGTTAGCGTCTTTTTTCACCGCAAAATCTGGTACCCACCAGGAATGAATAACATCATCGGAGGTCACCAAAAAACGTACTTTTTTGTCGGTAGGGATCACCAATGGTTTATCTACTTCAAGGAGGTAGTTTTCACCTTTATTGAATTTGTTACGAATTTGCTCGGGCTGAGTGGCCAACACAGAGTAATACTCAACGTCGTTTTCCATGTACTTGTAGTGCCACTTCCATTGTGACCCGGTTACCAACACTGTCACGTCGGCTTTGCTGGTGTCTTCCATAGCAATCAGAGTATTCGCTGCGGGTACTGCGATAGCGATAAGAATTAGAAAAGGCACCACGGTCCACGCCACTTCCACCTTTACACTTTCGTGGAAATTAGCTGGCTTCACCCCACGGGATTTGCGGTGAAAAATCAGCGCAATAAACATGGCACCAAACACCACAATGCCAATCACAACGCAAATATAGAAAATGGTCATATGCAGGTCGTAGACCTGCGAACTGATATCGGTAACCCCTTTGCGCAAATTTAGCTGGGAGGGCTGCGCCATAGCGCCGACACTCAGCAAGGTCGCAAGCATTGCGGTCAACAAACCTCTGGCCACGTGACGTCTCCTCTGTCAAAACGTAAAAATTCCGCCAGCAAACTGTCGGAACAAAAAGGTGTCGCTGGATATAAAATGACACCCTATTGTTATTTTTTTGTTAAAGGCAGTACAAGAATTACCCAACTGGTTACTTCCCGTCCAGTGATTTCTGACTAATTAACGGTCAAGCGGTTATTTTTTAAACAAAGGTGGCAGCTTCAGGGGTAAAAGCTAACTCGTTAATTTCTGGAAATTTTTATAAGATGAGGCGGTATTAGTAGCTTGTCTGCCTGCCAATAGGCGTTTAGCAGGAAGGAATGGTAAATAGTTAAATAAATCTACAAAAGTAACTGAACCACCATTGGATATCGCAGCGCTCTGACCTCCGGTTTCGCAGCATCTTTGGATGTAAAAATCCACCTGCATAGCAGGTGGCTTTGCTTAAGGGCACCCTAGAAGGGTGCCTTTCTACTCAAGAAAGTGCTAAGTGCTGTTGACGCTCCTCTTCCTCTTTGGCTTGTTTATCCTGATACTTCACATAACGGCGAATGATGTCTTCGTTAGCACCTACCGAATCGACAAAGTATCCTCTTTGCCAAAAATGGTTTCCCCACAATTTCTTCTTCCGCAGATAAGGGAATTTGTTGAACAATCTGATGGCTGTTCGACCTTTTAATGTCCCCATCAACTCTGACACGCTTAAACTCGGTGGCGTTCTCACCGCCAAGTGAACATGGTCAACTTGAAAATTCAGTTCAACCACCACACACTTTTTCATGCTGCAAAAGACATAGATACTTCGGTAAAGCTCTTTGCCTACCTGACCTTTCAAAATCTTGTATCTATACTTCGGCGTCCACACGATGTGATACTGACAACGATAGAATACGTGTGAGGCGGATTCATATCGGCTCATGCTATTTACTCCTTTTATTTGCTGGTAACAAACAAAAGTCAGTATCTAGCATGAGCACTCTACGGGCACAGCCCCGACTGGACGATCACCACCTCCATAGGAGGTGGTTTAAGACTGACAATAAAAAACCCGGCGATTGCCGGGTTGTGAGGAAGTCGGTGTTTTTTGACTTACATCCAGTCACTGTTGCGAATCACACCCACGGCTATACCTTCAATAGAAAAAGGCTGAGTGGCCAAATCAACTTTGATCGGTGCGAATTCCTCGTTTTCTGCATGCAACAGTATTTCGCTACGACCTCGCCGCTCAATACGTTTCACTGTCACCTCATCATCAACCCTGGCCACCACAACCTGGCCGTTATGTACATCCAAGGTTCGGTGCACCGCCAATAAATCACCATCCATAATGCCGATATCTTTCATACTCATGCCGTTAACCCTAAGCAGAAAATCCGCCTTAGGTTTAAACAGATCAGGATCCACCTTGTAGTGAGTTTCCACATGCTGCTGCGCCAGTATAGGCTCGCCAGCGGCAACCCGCCCAATTAACGGCAGCCCTTCATCCAGTTCCTGAGCATCCAATGGAATATTCAGCTTTATGCCTCGGGATGTGCCTGGCAGGATGTCTATAACCCCTTTGCGCGACAAGGCTTTAAGATGTTCTTCAGCCGCATTGGCTGAACGAAACCCCAGCTGTTTGGCAATTTCCGCCCGGGTGGGTGGCATGCCAGTGTGAGCCATGGTGTCTTTTATCAGTTGCAGAACTTCTTCCTGCCTGGGAGTTAATGGACGCATAAGCCTGTTTTTCCATACAGTTTTACTGTCAGTATATCCAGTTACACAAGGATAGCAACTCCCATGAGCCTTTTGCCCATGTGAACGCAAGATTGTCACCAACAGCGCCCGGGAAAAGGACAATCAGGCACGAAAATGCTATGCTTCGCGCACTTTTAGCTGAGGATCCGTCACGATGTTCTGGTTGCACAAGTTGCTGCTGAGCCTGTTTAAATACCCAACCCGCTTACTGGTCAAAACCAAAAGCATTCCAGCTGATATTCATCAAGAGCTGGGTATCAATCGGGATAAGCCCATCATTTATCTGCTGCATACGCACTCAGCCACCGACTTGATTGCACTGCAAAAAGCCACCGAACAAAGCGGACTTCCAGATCCTCTGCAGCCAGTATTCCTGGATGGCAAGCCCTTCCATGCGCACCTTTGTCTGGAAGAGCCACAAGGGTTAATTAGCCGTAAGATACAGAGTATTAAAATCGCCCAGCACTTTGTTGACATACTAAAAATGCAGCGGGATAACCCCGAGCTGGATGTACAAATTGTGCCAGCTTCTATTTTCTGGGGTCGTGCTCCGGAAAAATCCAAGCCAGGCTGGGCTGACTTGTTAGCAGATAGAGCCTCCCCAAGCTGGTTGCGTAAATTGTTCATTGTGTTATTTCTCGGCCGTGACAACTTTGTGTATTTCAGTCGAGCGGTATCGTCCCAACGTATGGCTCAGGAGAAAGGCACCGACGAAATTATCGCGCATAAGTTAACTCGCGTTGCCCGTACTCACTTCCATCGCCGAATTCAATCCATGACGGGGCCTCAAAGCATAGATCGCCAGCAATTGAACTATGCGATTCTGGGTGCCAGTGCCGTTAAAGAAGCCATCGCTGAAGAACAACAAAGTAAGAAGATCAGTGCCGAGCAAGCCAAACAGCAAGCCGAAAAGTATCTGAAAGAAATTGCCGCTGACTACCGTGAGGGTACCATCCGTCTGGGCGATCGCCTGCTCACCCGAGTCTGGAACAAAATTTATAACGGTATCGAAGTACATAACGCGGCACGTATCCGCGAGCTGGCGCAAAACGGCCACGAAATTATCTATGTGCCCTGTCACCGCAGCCATATGGACTACCTGCTGCTTACCTATGTTATCTACCATGAGGGTCTAGCCACACCCCATATTGCAGCCGGCATCAATCTGAACTTCTGGCCGGTTGGGGGGATATTCCGTCGTGCGGGCGCCTTCTTCCTGCGCCGCAGTTTTGCCGGAAACAAGCTCTACACCGCGGTCTTTCGTGAATATCTTGAGTTCTTGTTTAACCGGGGTGTTCCGGTCAAATATTACCCGGAAGGCGGGCGCAGTCGCACCGGCCGTTTGCTTACACCAAAAACCGGCATGCTGGCCATGACTCTGCAAGCCCTGCTCAAAGGCGTTAAACGCCCAGTGAGTCTGGTACCTGTCTATCTTGGCTATGAGAATGTCATGGAGTTGGGTAGCTACCTGAGCGAGCTGAAAGGCAGCAACAAACAGAAAGAATCTTTTGGTCAGGTATTTACAGCCATCAAGAAGCTAAAAAACTATGGGCATGGTTTCCTCAGTTTTGGTGAGCCTATCCAACTGAACAATTATCTGGACAAACGTGTACCGGATTGGCGTCAGGACGCACAATCAGATCCAGAGCGAAAACCCAGCTGGCTAACCCCCACAGTTAACCATTTGGCCAACCAAGTAATGTGTCGTATCAACCAGGCCGCTGCCCTAAACGGCATGGCCCTATGCTCTATGACGTTGCTCGCAGCCGATAATCATGCCATGGCAGAAAAGGATCTTATTGATAGTCTGGAGCTGTTACTCACCATGCTGAGAAAAGCCCCCTACAGCGCACAGAGTAATATTCCGGAGTTAAGTGGCAGCCAGCTGTTAGCGCAAACGCTGGCCTTGAAGAAATTTACAATTCAGGAAGATACCTTTGGTAAGGTGATTTCGCTGGATAGCTACCGCGCTATTACCCAAACTTACTACCGTAACAATATACTCCACTTATTTGCCCTGCCCGGCCTGATTGCAGCCGCCATCCTCTCGGAACATTCCACAACAGCGGCTCGTCTGGAGGCCTATATCAAGGCTATTTATCCCATGCTGAAACGCGAGCTGTTTATGCACATGTCCCAGGACGAAGCATTAGTCTATTCTCGCCAGCTTTTAAGTCAGATGGTATCAATAGGGTTAGTCGTAGAACAGGATGGCAACTATATGCAGCCAGTTCGCACCAGTGCAGCTTATGTGACATTGAACATCCTCAATCAAACACTGCAGCAAACACTGCAACGCTATGCCATAGTGCTGACTCTACTTGAAAAAGAGCAGTCTATCGCGCGTGCCAGCCTGGAAAAGCAAAGCCGGGATCTGGCCGAGCACCTGAGTGCGGTCAACGGAATCCATGCGCCTGAATTTTACGACAAAGGTGTATTTGCCAGTTTCGTCAACGCGTTGAAAGATAACGGCTTGGTCAAAGCCAGTGAAGAAGGTGGCCTGCAACATACTGCGCAAAGTGCTGCGCTCAAAGAGCTGGTTTTGTCACTGGTTAGTTCAGGCATAGTGCAAACCTTACACCAGTTGCACCATTTAGAAACTTAAATCCAGAATTAATCCCAGGGTCAGTGCCATCCCCACATAGTGATTGTTCAAAAAGGCACGAAAACACGCATCTCGCTCGCGTCCGGCTATCAACCATTGTTGGTAGCCGGACAACAGCAGCGCGACTACCCACCCAGCAAAGTACCAAATACCAAGTGACAGGTAATCACCAAGCCAGGCAAGAATAGCCAGTGTAGCCAACTGCAATAAGCCGATAATCAGCTTGTCATGGCGTCCGAACAAAATGGCGGTCGACTTTACCCCAATACGCAAGTCATCATCCCTATCCACCATGGCGTACATGGTATCGTACGCCACCGTCCACAGCAGGTTGGCCACAAACAGCCACCAGCACCACCAAGGCAAGGTTTCAAGACTGGCCATAAAGGCCATGGGGATAGCCCAGCTAAATGCGGCCCCCAAAACAAATTGCGGCAGATTAGTATAACGCTTCATAAAGGGATAGCTGGCAGCCAATGCTAACGCCGCAAACGACAGCAGGATAGTCTGCCAGTTCAATAGTAAAACCAGCAAAAATGACATCGAAACTAGCAGGGCAAAAAAGCCCAAAGCTTCTTTCTCACTGAGTTGACCACTGACCAGGGGGCGTTGTGCGGTGCGTTTCACTTCCCCATCAACATGACGGTCAGCATAGTCATTAATGACACATCCTGCCGAGCGCATTAAAAACACGCCCAGGCTGAAAATAATCAACAAAGACCAATCGGGTGTGCCCTGCACCGACATCCAAAGTGCCCACCAGGTGGGCCACAACAACAAATAGGTACCGATGGGTTTATCCATGCGGGCTAGCCTCGCATAGGCGCCTAATTTGTCCTGACTCAGCACCCTAGCCTCCAAACTGTTTATAGGCCGGACTGCCCGGCAGGAAAATTTCCGCCACCATCATATGCCAGTGGCGATAGCGAAAGCGTGAGCGTCGCCCCCATAGGTCATGGCGACTGTCTAGTTGCAACATTTGAAGCAAATTATGTCCAACCGGAATGCGCGTTATTTCAAAAGGTTCTCGCACACAATCACTTCGGTTGAACAGGACTTTGCCCAATGATTGCTCCCCCAAGTGCGCTAACTCCTGCATCCCCTCCAGAACCAAAGAAACGGGCAGCAGCGAGCGCGCAAATACCCAAGGCTGATCTTCAGCACAGAGCAACACTTCTCTGACTTCACAAGGCACGCCCTGCATCTGGCACTTCTCATTGGCCAGTAATGGAGCCACCGCTTGACCAAGCAGTTGTACCCTGAACTGTCTGCAATGACTTTGTAAACGCTCCGTCAGCGAGCTGGTGTCCAATAACCAATTTTTCAAATGAAAATCAGGTATAGACAAAGTGTCCGGCTGTTCCCAGCGCGTATCCAGTGTAAAAGGAAAATGGGTGGATAAATTCAAGATGCGTTGCAGATAAGACGATAAAGAAACCATGATACCTGTGCGCTTAGACAGCGGCAAATCTGCCGGTCTCAGAAAATACCTGTGTCAGGCTGTCGATTAGCAAGATTTTACTGATAAAATACAAACAACTAGAGACTCGCTGGAAGCAACTACTTATGTTCAAAAGATGTTATGCATTGCTGATTATTGTGCCGCTTTTGATAATGGCACCGAAGTCTCATGCTGCTTACGCCTATTTCGGCCTGGAGCCGGATATCGTCACCAACTACGTGAGCAATAGCAGCCGCAATCTAGGCTATGTACGGGTAACTGTTGAATTAATGTTGGAAGACGCGTCATTTCTTGAAGCCGCCGAGCATCACGCCCCTCTGTTAAGGGCCACCACTATCGATATTTTTGGTCGCCAGCCAGAAGAAAAAGTGAAGTCGCTGACCGGTAGGGAAGAAATTCGCCGGGATTGCTTGCAAAAACTACGTCAGCTAATGAAACAGGAAACTGGCTCAGAAATGATCAAGGACGTTATATTCACTAAGTATCTTTATCAGGGTTAAGTGAATACGCAGGCTTGCTCGGCAAGCCTAGCGTCTGATTTTTGAATAGCCTAAAGCCAATAAGCAGCCACTCACCAGCCCAACAGTATGTGCCGTATTGGCAACACTTACCCACAGCAAATCGGCATAGCCCAGCACCAGCCAGAACAAGATAAATCCCACTAAGGGTTTGGACAAACTCAGCCCCCACTGAGGTCGCAGCCATCCACACCACCAAACAAAACCCATAACACCGTAGACTACCCCGGACAAGCCACCAAAACTTGGGCCGGTGTGCAGAAATTGTGCGTAATTAGATAACAACGCCGTGAGCACAAAAATCAACAGCAGATTTACACTGCCGAATTTGCTCTCAATCTGACTACCCAGCATCGCCCACCACAGCAGGTTAAACACAATATGCATGGTGGAGAAATGCAAAAACGCCGGCCCAAGTAACCGCCACCACTGATGGTTTTCACTTAGCAACGCAGGGGATTGAAAGGACAGCCAGTATTGTATTGGCCCAAACCAGCCCATCAAGCTGCCCAGATAGACAAGCAAGCACGCCACCAATACCAGTATGGTTACCGGACTTTTCAACAGCATCTGCAATTGCGGTGACATTTGCCGTGCCACTGGCTGCAGCTGCACGGCCTCGCCCTGCTGCCAGGCGGCCTGCTGGTATTTGGCCTGACGCGGGTCACGAATAAAGTCCTGGGTGATGAGCCTGGCCGCCTCCCATTGACTTTCATCGACTAACACCAGGCTATGCGGATGCTCTTCGTCGGTATGACGGTAATGCACCGCAATACCCTGCTGATTCAGGTAGTTCGCCAGCAACTGTGCTGGCGCTTCCTGGCTGAAGGCGATCAGTTGCAAGCGGCTACCCTTGGCTCACATAAGGGTAAGCACGGCGCCACCCTTCAAAACCACCATCCAGGCTGTACACCTGCTGATAGCCTTGCTGTACCAGAAATTGAGCTGCCTGTTGGCTGCTAATGCCATGGTAGCAACAAACAATCACTGGTCGCGCCTTGTCTGTCGCCGCCATAAACTGGCTAAGCGACTCATTTGACAAGTGAGTGGCACCTTCAATATGCGCAGCCTGAAAAGAATTAGCATCGCGAATGTCGACCAGTGTTGCCTTGTCATCGCTCAGCATTTGCTGTGCGGTTTCGGCCTGGATATGGGCAAAATTTTGCATCTTATGACCAACTCAAAACAACTTTACCAGACTGGCCGGACGCCATTGCGTCGAAGCCTTGCTGGAAATCATCAATGTTAAACCTATGGGTAATAATAGGCGTAAGATCCAAGCCACTTTGGATCAAACTGGCCATCTTATACCAGGTTTCAAACATCTCGCGGCCATAGATACCTTTGATGATTAGCCCTTTGAAAATGACTTGGTTCCAGTCAATGGCGGTCTCTCCCGAGGGAATACCCAGCATAGCAATCTTGCCGCCATGGTTCATCTTGGCCAACATATCTCTGAATGCCGCGGGTACGCCGGACATCTCCAGGCCAACATCGAAACCCTCGGTCATGCCCAGCTCTTTCATCACATCGGCCAGGTTTTCCTTACCGACATTCACAGCCCGGGTAGCCCCCATCTTACGCGCCAGTTCCAAACGATAGTCATTGAGGTCGGTAATCACTACATGGCGGGCACCAACATGACGAGCCACGGCCGCAGCCATAATGCCAATAGGACCAGCACCGGTGATCAGTACATCCTCACCAACCAAATCAAAGGACAGCGCGGTATGCACAGCATTACCAAATGGGTCGAAAATAGATGCCAGGTCGTCAGAAATGTTGTCTGGGATCTTAAAGGCGTTGAAAGCCGGGATCACCAAATACTCGGCAAAGGCACCAGGGCGGTTCACACCGACTCCGGTGGTATTGCGGCATAAATGACGACGACCAGCACGGCAGTTACGGCAATATCCGCAGGTTATATGTCCTTCACCAGACACTCGGTCACCCACTTTAAAGCCGGCAACTTCCTGCCCCATGTCAACTACTTCACCAACATATTCATGGCCAACTACCATAGGCACAGGAATAGTTTTCTGAGACCACTCGTCCCAGTGATAAATATGCATATCAGTACCACAGATGGCGGTTTTGCGGATTTTAATCAGCAAATCATTGTGGCCCATCTCGGGCTTATCTGTATCGGTCAGCCAAATACCAGGTTTGGCATGCAGCTTTGACAGGGATTTCATGCAATCACTCCTAACTCTTTGCCCACTGCAATAAAGGCGTCAATAGCATGGTCCAGTTGCTCACGACTGTGCGCAGCGGACATCTGGGTACGAATTCTGGCTTGTCCTTGTGGCACTACCGGGAAGGAGAAACCCACCACATATACACCTTTTTCCAGCATTTTTTCTGCCATCTGGGCAGCCAGTTTGGCGTCTCCCAGCATGACCGGAATAATGGCGTGGTCCGCTCCCGCCAGGGTAAAACCAGCGGCGCTCATGCGCTGGCGGAAATATAGGCTGTTTTCACGCAAACGCTCACGCAATGCGCCACCTTGCGCCAGCAACTCCAGAACTTTGATAGAAGCAGAGACAATGGCTGGTGCCAGAGAATTGGAAAACAGGTAAGGACGTGAACGTTGGCGCAGCCATTCAATCACCTCCTTTTTAGCAGCGGTATAACCACCGGAGGCACCGCCCAGCGCTTTTCCTAAGGTACCAGTGATAATATCCACACGCCCCATTACATCACAATATTCGTGACTACCACGGCCCTGCTCTCCCACAAAGCCGACGGCGTGAGAGTCATCCACCATCACCAGTGCATCATATTTGTCTGCCAGGTCGCAAACGGCCTTAAGGTTCGCGATCACGCCATCCATTGAGAATACACCGTCAGTAGCGATCAGCTTAAATCTGGCACCATCTGCCTGAGCCTGCTGTAACTGCTTCTCAAGCTCAGCCATATCATTGTTGGCATAGCGATAACGTTTAGCCTTACACAAGCGCACGCCATCGATAATGCTGGCATGGTTCAAAGCGTCGGAAATAATCGCATCTTCCGCCCCCAACAAGGTTTCAAACAAACCGGCATTTGCGTCAAAGCACGAAGAGTAAAGGATGGTATCTTCCATCCCCAGAAGCTGGCTGATGCTTTGCTCAAGCTGCTTATGAATATCCTGCGTACCGCAGATAAAACGTACCGACGCCATGCCAAAGCCGTGGCTGTCCAGGCCTTGCTTAGCCGCCTCAATCAAATCGGGGTGATTCGCTAATCCGAGATAATTGTTGGCACAGAAGTTTAGCACCTGCTCGCCGCTGTTAATGCGGATGTCAGCTTGCTGCTGGGATGTAATAACTCGTTCGCCTTTGTATAGGCCCTGCTCTCGCACATCATCCAGTTGCTGTTGCAAGTGTGCAATAAAACCACTATTCATTCTTTTTGCTCCGTCAGAACATTTCGTGCCAAAGCACTATTGTAAAAGACTCGAGCAGGGCAGGTACATAGGTGGAATTGAATTGTGCGGTCAGACCATTAACCTGACAACGCTGTCATAGGTGACCTAAGCCCTTCCAGATGCCATTCTGCACTTTGCTTGACAACATTTGGAACAAATCCGATTCCATAATGGGGCGAGAAATGTGATACCCCTGACCAATTTCACAGTCGAGTTCATTCAAACATCTCAACTGTTCTTTGTTTTCTACCCCTTCGGCTACTACCCGCATTCCAAGGTTGTGAACCATGGCAATAGTGGAGGAAACAATCTGGTAATCGGCATGATTATCCAACATGCCGGCAACAAAACTGCGGTCAATCTTGATCACCTCAACCGGCATTTTTTTCAGGTAACTCAAAGACGAATAACCGGTACCAAAGTCATCGATAGAAAAACTAAAACCCAATTCACGCAAGCTGTGCATTAAACGCAGACAATGATCAATGTCCATCACCAAGGTACGTTCGGTCAGCTCGAACTCAATCCACTGGGCGTAAGGTCCAAACTCCTCCAGAAGTTCACTTAGATAAGGAGCTAGCCGGGAATCGAGCATTTGCTCTGCTGACAGGTTGACGGCAATTTTGCAATCTACCAAGCCAATTTCCCGCAACCTTTGTAAGATCTCAAAAGCCCGACGTATGCCCCAGTAGCCGATTCGCAACATACTCTCGGTATGTTCCAGTAATGGGATAAATTCATCTGGTGGCACAAAGCCTTTCTTTGGATGAATCCAACGCAGTAATGCCTCAAACCCCACCAGCCGCCCGCTCAGAATCTCAATCTGAGGTTGCAAGGCAAAGCTGAATTCGTCGTAGTTGAGGGCATCGCGCACCTCTTCTTCCAATTGGGTGCGACGAGTCAGTGCCCGGTACATTTGTTCATTGTACAAGCAAGGGCGGTTGCCCCCCTGGTCTTTGGCATGGTACATGGCCATATCAGCCTGACGAATCAGCTCCTCAGGCACCGCATCCGGCTCGTGCGCTACGGCAATACCAATACTGACAGATACATGGAAACTTAAATTTCTCACTAATACCGGATGACAAAATCGTCGCTGTATTGCTTCAGCCATTTTCAATATCTGTCGCTCATCTTGCCTTGGCGCCAAAACCAGAATGAACTCATCGCCGCCAAAGCGACATAAAAAATCTCCCGGCTCCAAACACCGGGTAAGCTCCTGTGCAACACAAATCAGAAAATCATCGCCCAGCGAATGACCATGGCTGTCATTGATCTTGCGGAAATTATCAAAATCGAGGAACAAAACCGACAGAATACCGCTCTGTTCAGCCAGCTTAGGCAGAGCTTCCGTAAGATAAAATGTCAGTTTGTTGCGACTCGGCAAACCCGTCAGTTTGTCGTACATCGCAATATTTTCTAATTCTGTGGTGTAAGATTCGACTTGCTTGTCGAGACGTTCAAGCTCTGCGCTAAGGGACAACGCCGACTCCTGCAACACTTCCAATTCATCACTTATCATCCTGGGTTGACGACTCTGTGTTGCATGAAACTCGCGATAACGCTTTTGTGCTAGCAAGGGTAAGCTGCCTGCTAACGACACCAAACGACGACGGAAGCTACGCGTCAGCGCAAAAAACAATCCCAGTAACAATACAAACACCAATGCAGCAATCCATAACGCCCGTTGCTGATAGGCTTTATGCGCCCGACTAAACTCGGTGATATCGTGCATCAACAGTAAGTAAGCGTCTTGCTGCTCCTCTTGCAAAGGCAGCAAGTTGAGCAATAGCATGCTGTCTTCCAGAGTCAGCCTGACACCGTTGCTGAGCATGTCATCCAACGGCAGAGTCTCTGGCACTTGACTAAGAATATACTGCAGCTTGGTTCTTTTACTTGGAGCCAGAGGTTCCTGTAACTGCAGATTCCTAAATACTTTTTCTGTACTTCCACTGTCTTTTAGCAAGGCTAAGTCTGCGCCTGTAGCCTGGTTCAGGTAGGCAAGGGTCTCCAATAGCGACCCACTGGATGAAAGCACGGCCCAGGCTTGCTGATCTAATAATATGGGGACGCTGACATACAGCTCACATTGACGGTCACAACGAATATTGGCAACTGACATTTGTGTATCAGCAACTTTCTGCCGGTCACGAAGAATATGTCCGGGTACTTTAGGAGTGGTGCTATATAACAGCTGGCCACTTTGCCTGAACAACCACAAATCGCCCACCTGCCAGTTCATCTGCAAATGTTCGATTTCCTCTTCAACTAATTTGGCAACCTGCTCTTTACTGTGCCCATCCAGGCTACGAAACCTCACCAGTGACTCGAGGCGTGTCTCCATCCGGTTTAGTAACATGTCCGTGATTAGATGGTATTGCTGTCCGTCCTTGTTCAGCAAATACTCTTGCTGTTTAGCAAAATCTTCATCTAATTTTTCTAACCAGCTATAGGTAAGTAATGTACTACCCAATACTAATCCAATAGCCAGTAAGCCGAGTATTTTCCATGGCAGACTGATAAAAAACCGCATATCAGAACCAATACATCAATTGCACGGCCCACAAGTTCCAATATTCTTTGTCGTTGATCTCGGTATCAGGCAAAACGGCAGGGGATAAACGTCCCGTCCCCTTTAAGCGATGCACCTCCGTCTGTAATGACCAGTTGTCCGCCAAGCGATAGGTAACGCCGAGAGTCAAGGTATCCGAATAACCAAAGTAATGCGGAATCATCCCACCACTTTGCTCCTCCAGCCATCCGCCACTTCTGTCATCTTTATTCTGGTCAAACAAATCAAGCCTGGCTAGGAAGGTTAAATCGCTATTAGCAAACCAGCGCCCCTGAAAATAAATTCCCTGAGAATGAAGTTCCTGATAGTAGCCAGAAAACAGCATATTCTGGTAAATCACATTTTCATCAATGGCCTCAGTAGAAAAATCCCAAAACTCAGCACTGTACTTATAGTTAAAAATAAGCCGACGAGTATTAGCCCTACCGTCAACGAATGCATCTTGTTCGCTACGCAAATATTCGAAGTCAGATTTAACATAGGCCACACCAAATTGACTGAAGGAGTCACGGGGTTGGAAATAGAAACTCAACTGGTGATCATAAATCTGCTCTAGCCTTCCACCAGCCATATCTCCAAGCAAGGTTGTGGTCAGAGCCCGCTCAATGGGGGTATCTCCATAGCTCCAATTAAATTCCCAACTACCTAGGGCACCATCGCCTTGCGCCAACAAAGCAGCACCATCGTTGCCTTTGGCAAAGTCTCGAAACGCATCGTAATAAAGTGACTGTGGCAGAATGATTGAAGGTCGGGTATGAGGGATGTCCCGGGTGGAGGAATATAACCAATGATAGTTTTTAAACCTCCCCAGATTGAGATTAATCTGCCAATTCTCTGCGCTATATAAGTTCCAATCCAGAAAAAGATAGTCCAGCCTAAGTCCTTCAGGATATCGATTTCCACCATTAAGATAGACAGCTTGAGAGGCCAGGCGCAAGGTCGGTGAAATTTGATAAGAGAGGTTAACCCCGACTTCGGTAAGCTTAAAGGATACGTCACCTGAATCATTGACGAAGTTACTGTCGCTCGCCTGCATCATGCCTTGTGATAAAAAACCATGCCAGGCAATGTCATTGTCCGCCCAAACAGTTGATGCCAAGGTTAATCCCAGCCACAAGCTAACAACATTCCCTATGCCCTTGCGTTTATTCATCATCGCCTTCCTCGCTAATGGCTAGTTTAATGACCCCAACTCCGGAGGTATTCTCTGTCACCGATATGTAGCCAATTGCTCCGGGTGTTTGCGCCACCAATTGCAACATCTGCTGTTCATCATAGACTTCCACGGGCCTTTCACTGAGTCCCGAATACACTAATTTGTTCCAGAGACGTTCCAACTGATAAGGGAACATATTCAACTGCGATTTGCTGAAATGCTGATGAAGGGCGTTCTGGTTGGGTAAGACAAAAACTTTGATCAGTAAGCCGTTTGGCCACTGCCGTTGACGCATAGTAAAAATTCGCCGCAACTGGGCTTGAGACAGGCTCTCGACCTGAGCATCTGCATTAACAATGATTTGCGCATCACTCGCCATAGCTTGGGCTGGCCATAGCAACATCAGCAGAAGTCCAACAATAACTCTCACGAAACAAATATTCCTCACGTCCCTGCCCTATGTCAGCACTTCTGCAACGTCAGTTACCACACAAGCATAGCCTAACTATGCCAATTCAAAAGTATTTATTATCGAAAATCAAACTCTTACTCGATTTTTTTTACTATCAAATGGCTTGCTGACATACACCGACTATAGGTCTCTATCGGTTGCGTTGATTTCACCCTATTCTGAATACAACGAATGTGCCGCTGATTGAAAGCATTGCGCACAGAGGTAAACTCCCCTGTATGAGGTCTGCTAATTCAGTTTATGGCGATTTCTGGTAAAGTGCCCATATCAAACCGCTAACCAGAGCGATGCTTAATATTATCCCCCACAACCAACCGACTCTGCTGCAGACGCTCTTGCGCTTGGGCTATACGCTGATTTTGTCGGCCTTGTTGCCCTTTGTATTCATCAGCCAGGCAATTCAATCAATTCGTAGTGGCTCAGCGCACCAGCGCCGGGGTATTCAAGGTCTAGGGTTTGTTCCGGTTCCACCAAGGCCTGGAGGGCTATTGATCCATTGCGTCTCGGTGGGTGAAGTAGTCGCAGCAAGCGGCTTGATTCGCCGCATTCAAGACTTGTTTCCGGCGCTAACGATCTGTGTCAGCACGACGACCACAACTGGCGCGCAAAGGGTGCAGCAAATCTTTGGCACTTCAGTTCACCATATCTATCTGCCAATTGATCTACCTTTTGCCATGCAATCCATGCTGACGAGAGTCGCTCCTAGCCGAGTACTGATCATGGAGGTTGAACTATGGCCAAATCTGATACACCTTTGTTGGAAGCAAGGCGTACCGGTTAGTGTAATCAATGCCAGAATGACCGACCGCTCTCGTCGCAGTTATTGGAAACTTCGAGGCTTGTTTACCCCCATGCTACAGAGACTGCAGCAGGTGTGTTGCCAAGGGCAGCGCGATTTCGACAATTACCTCAAGCTCGGCATTGAACCAACCAAACTCTGTTTAACCAACAATATAAAGTTTGACTTAGTCATCCCGAATAAAAAGGCTTTGGCGACGGAAAATATCGCTAGATATGGTTTGCAAGATCGGCAAATTTTGCTTGCCGGCAGCACTCATGACCCAGAAGAAGAAATACTGTTGGACGCCTATTCACAATTGAAAAGACGCTTTCCGGCATTGCTCTTAATTTTGGTGCCACGCCACCCTCAGCGATTCGACAAGGTCGCCGAGTTATGTCAAAAACGCGGATTTCAAACCCGCCGCACCAGCAAAGGGCAACAATGCGATCAGGAAACCGATATCTTGTTGGCAGATGAGATGGGGCTGCTGATGGGGTTATACGCGGTTGCCGACATTGCTTTTGTAGGCGGCAGTATAGCGACCAGAGGTGGTCACAATGCCTTGGAACCTGCAGCTCTGGGGATACCTATATTAATGGGCCCCTCACAACACAATAACCCGCAAATCTGTCAGGTTCTTAAGGATGCCGGCGCCTTAGTAGAAGTTGAAAACAGCCAGCACATCATCCAATGCGCAGAGCGCTGGCTAACTGATCCCAACATGCGAGCGGAAGCCGGGCTTGCCGGGCACGATGTTGTACTGACAAATCGAGGGGCGGTAGATACCACCTTGGCTTGTCTATTCAAAGACTCAAGCGGTTAACAGCCCTCACTCAGCCAAGCATCCACTTTGGCCTGAACCGCTTGCACGGATATTCTGGCCATTAACTCAGTACCTTTCACTCGGGTGCCCCAAGGCAGTGCTTGCCAGGTTTTACCTTTTTGCTGCAAAACCAACTCATCATAAACTGACACCACCCGATGCTGATCCAAGTATGGACCTGTGCGGCGCGGATTGCTGTGTGCATACAAACCGATAACAGGGGTACCAACAGTGGTAGCCATGTGAGCGGGTCCAGTATCAGGCGCAATCACCAGTTTTGCACCGGCGATCAACGCCAACATCTGCTTCAGGCTGGTTTTACCAACAAAATCTGCGCGAATAGTATTCGTATGCGCAAGAATAGCATCGGCGACGTTTCGATCCAGTGCCCCAGGACCACCACATAGCACGACGCTTTTACCCTGCTGGTGCAGGTAATCCGCTATCTGCGCATAACGCTCAGGCAACCAGTTACGCTCTGCCTTGCTGGCCGCCGGGCTGATAATCACATAGTCACCCACGGACTGTGTTTGTTCCGCGGCCCACAATTTGTCTTGCTCACTAAGGGGCATATCCCAATTTACGCTGTCTTCAACTGGTACGCCCAATGCGTCGGCAAACGCCATAAAACCATCCAGCACATGCGCATGCTGCTGAGGCTGAATACGTTTACCGGTGAACAGCCAATGAAACTCTTTACTACGCTGCCAGTCAAAGCCAATCTTACGCTTCGCCTTAATCTGCATGGCAGCAAAGTTGGCCCTTAACGCAACCTGCATGACCAATAATGCATCGAAAGTTTGTCCCGACAATTGCTGCTTAAGCTGAACGTACGCCTGGCGCCCCTGACGTTTATCAAAGATAACAAAATTAACCCCGGGTATATCACCAACAAGCTGATGTTCTACTTTTCCAATTACCCAAGTAAGGCGTGCATCTGGCCATTGCCGACGGATTCGTTGCACCATGGCAACAGCATGACAAACATCGCCTATGGCGGATAAACGCAGGATGCACAGGTTTTTCACTCAAGTTTCCAATACGGATCGTGTAAAATGGCAAATTTACCACAAAGCGGGAACAAGATGTCGTCTGTTAAGCAGGGTCATCATAGTGCGCACAGCTGGTTGGTTGATGCTGAAGTAATACAGGATCTCACCCCCCAACATTTCGATATCGGGTATTGGCAATCTGCTGGCCTGGTAACGGGACATTCAAGCGGTCGTGGCACAACCTACTTCGTCCGCCTCAACAGCACCCCGTTAGTGCTCCGCCATTACCGTCGCGGTGGATTAATTGGCAGGCTGTTGTCTGACCAATACCTGTATACGGGGCTGGATAATTGCCGCTCATTTCAGGAGTTCCGTTTACTCAGTTGGATGCATAAGCGAGGACTACCGGTGCCACGGCCCATTGCTGCCCATGTGTATCGCAGCGGACTGATTTACCGCGCCGATCTGCTCCTACAACAGATAGAAAACGCCCGGGATCTTCATCAGATACTTTGTACATCTGGATTGGCAGAGAGTCTCTGGCAGGAAGTCGGACGTACTATCGCGAAAATGCACCTGGCGCAGATTTACCACCACGATTTAAATATTCATAACCTGATGCTGGATGCGCAAGGTAAGGTTTGGTTAATTGACTTTGATCGTTGTGAAAAGCGCAATGGTACAGCCTGGCAGGCCAACAACCTTGCCCGTCTGAAACGTTCTCTGGAAAAAGAAACGGCACGCACCCAACAATATCATTATCAGCCAGATAACTTTAGCCATTTGCTACATGGATACCACCTGCAGCACAACGAGGACAAGCATGACGCAGCGACAGATTAAAGTGTTGTTTATCCCCGTTTCCTCACCTGAGGGAATTGGGGAATATATGCGTAGTATCATCCTTGCAGATGCGATTCGCGCAGAATGGCCAGAAGCAGATATCAACTTTGTATTGAATCGCCACGCTCCCTACGCAGCTTCCTGCCCTTACCCTGCGCTATTATTGAATGCGTCCCCAACAAAATGCGAGGCGCAGGTAAATACCCTCATTCGGGAATATTGCCCAACACTGGTCATTTTTGACGCCTCGGGCCGTCAATCTCAATTGGCACAAGCCAAGGCAGTGGGCGCCAAAGTGATTTTCATCAGCCAACACCAGAGCAAACGCCGCAGGGGCATGAAAATTGGCCGAGCGAGGCATACGGACAGACATTGGGTAGTGCAGCCGGAGTTTGTGATTGGCCAGCCATCCTGGCTGTCTCAGGTCAAACTTAAATGGTTGGGGCTTACCGCACCACAGTGTATTGGTCCGGTTTTTAGCAATCCGCAATCAGAAACGCAGACAGACTTACTTGCAAAGCACTCGCTAGCACAGCACGAATTTGTTTTACTTAACGCTGGCTCTGGTGGCCATAAGGTCGAGGATGATTTAGCCGCGGATCGCTTCGCTGATGTGGCGAGAACTATTGCCGCCAAGGGGTGTCAGGCCGTCTTAGTACTTGGCCCCAATTATCCGAAAGAACTCCCCCAGATACCTGGCGTGCTGTGCTTAGGTAAAGTGGATAATCAGGACTTTATTGCCCTGTTGGATGCTTGCAAATACGCGGTAATCAGTGGTGGTGACACACTGCTCCAGGCCATTGCTCTTTTAGTTCCGACGCTTACGGTGCCAGTGTCCAAAGATCAGCCTAAACGCATTGCAGCTTGTGCGAAACTGCAATTGATTAAGGATTGCCCTTGCGAGGTTAACAGCATGATAGCGGCCTGCAAGGTGCTGGATAACCAAGCAGAAATAACAAGGCTCAAGCAGAACATGGCAGCCATCCCCACACTCAACGGCTTAAATACAGCCATGGCGGATATCCGCCAGCTCTTGGAAGTAGCTAAGAATGACTAAACAAATTGCCATTGTAATAGATAGCCTGGCCGGCGGTGGAGCAGAAAAGGTCATGTTGACCCTGGCGCAGACTATGCTTCAAGGTGGCCATAATGTGCATTTACTGGTCTTACAAAACTTTGGCTTATATGAAGTACCAGATAATTTGCCAGTGCACTACTGGAAAGCCAGTAAGAATGAGCGATGTGATGCACTATGGGGAATGGATAAATTAACCCAAGAATTCCTGGTTTGGGTACAGGGTATTCAGCGGCAAGAGGGAAAATTTGATTTATTCATTTCCAACTTGGACAAGAGCAACTTATTGATGAGCCGCTCTCAGCTTGAGCCCACCTACTTTGTCGTACATAACGCGGTGGCTGAAGAACTTAAGAAAGAGAGAAGGCTGGGACCGGTCAAGTATTTTAAAATGTGGCGCGCGAAAAAGGCCTTGGACGGTAAGAAGCTGATCACTGTGTCGCACGGCATACAGAAAGAGATCCAAACCTCAGGATTCATCCACCCACAGTCTGTGCAGACTATCTATAACCCATTTAATGTTGAAGAGATCCAACTGCAGGCACAAGCCGAAGTCAAAGGCTTACCGCAGGGTGACTATATGGTACATGTAGGGCGTTTTGCTAAACAAAAACGGCACGATATCCTGTTTCAAGCCATGCGCGAAATGGATAACAAACTGCCGATGGTGCTGCTTTGTAACAATACCAGCAAGGCCAAAAAAATGGCCAAGCAGTATGGTGTTGAAGACAGGATTATCCTGCCAGGCTTTCAGGCCAACCCTTACCCATGGATTAAGCATGCCAGGCTACTTGCGCTCAGTTCCGACTGCGAAGGATTACCAACGGTATTAATTGAGTCATTAATTTGCGATACGCCTGTAGTCAGTACTGACTGCCCCCATGGTCCAAATGAAATTATGACAGGGCCACTGGCAGAATTTCTGGTTCCATGCCGGGATCCGAAAAGTTTGGCAAAAGCCATGGATAGAGCGTTAGAAGTGTACCCTGATGCACAAACGGCAGAGATTCTAAGCCAAGTAAGCGCAGAAAACGTTACCCAATCCTACTTGGCATTAGCCGACTAGTTAGAACTTGTAACTAGCCGTAAGGTTAATATCGGCACCCCAGTCAGAGTCCTGTTTGTCAATGCGGCTGTGCTCTAGGTACAGCCCCATCTTTAAAGACCAATTCGCCATGGGCCATTGATACTGGCCCTTAAGATAAACAACCTGTTCCGATTCACCTTGGGTAACAGGGGATGGCTTTGACTGATCAGGGTTCAGCTTCAATTGCGCAAGCTCAACGGACAAGGTATCCCCATCCTTAAAGTGCTGTCGCATACCTAGGACTATTGCTTTAGCGTCTGAGTCAAAGGTGCTGCCGATAGCTCGTTGCTGATAGCGATAGCCACTTTTATACTGACTATGCTCGTAATAACAATCGTAGATATAAACACCTTCACCGCCACAGGCAACTTGGGTGTTGCTGGTTTCTGCAAACCACTTCGCACCAAATGCATAAACTGAGAAGCCGTAAAGATGGCCTTTGTCCGTGACCTTATAATAATCAACGGCATCTTCACCTATCTGTTGGCCATAAAGACTCATATCAAGATCAAACAGGTTAAAACTGTAACGAATATCATAGCCAGCAAGTTGATTTCCGGCCTGAGTTTTCAACGCGGGATCACAGTCATCCGCACCGTTAGCGCATTCATTTTTAAAGGTCAGTATATTCAGAAAGTCTGAGAGACTGTTTCCTCGAC
The DNA here is from genome assembly GCF_018531185.1 of Bowmanella yangjiangensis. Taxonomy (NCBI): domain Bacteria; kingdom Pseudomonadati; phylum Pseudomonadota; class Gammaproteobacteria; order Alteromonadales; family Alteromonadaceae; genus Bowmanella; species Bowmanella yangjiangensis. The sequence continues at coordinate 17,090 of NZ_JAHDJU010000004.1, read as the reverse complement.
CTTCCCCTCCCCACATAGCGGCCCAGGAAAAACCAACTTCCAAACCATCCAAGGGTTGAAAGTTAAGCCGGCTCTTCCATAATCGGGTGTCAGGTACTGCGCGATTACCTTCAAGCTTGCCCATTTGGGCGGTAAAGTACCAAGGACCAAGGAAGCTCAGAAAGCCATCCGAAGCTGTTGCCATTGAGCGTGAAACAGAGATACCAGGAACAGGTCTGGCATTATTACTTAGGATGAGGCTGCTGGACTGGCCGGGCCCCCACCATTGGTCTAACGCACCAACCCGAATGTTCCAGTTACCAAACTGGTAAGCAATAAAGCTTTGGTCCCAATAACGCTCGCCACCAGGCGCAAAGTTGCTGGTAATCTGGTAGGCCAACGGCCCCCAATCGCCGCTGGCAGAGATACGGGCAAAGCCTTTTTCGGCAGATACGTCATCGAAACTCTTGAAGCGTTTTTCACTGCTGCTGGCTTGCAGAGTAAGCACCTTAAGGGTTTTAGCATTTTTTTGCTGCTGTAGATAATGACGCAGTCGGGAATAAGCGACCCAAGCCTCAGCGTCTAAGCCGGTCGGGTCAATTCGCTCAAGTTCACGATCAACCCCTTTCCAAGGCACGGGAAAGCTGGTTACTGCAACCTGTAAATGACCTTTCTCAGCCAGTAATGTCAGATCTGAGTGTAAAGCGGGGTCAATGGTGCCTATCCAGGGAGAGGAAAGCGTAGCAAAAGGGGTAACCAAAGCGGCCAACAATGATGAATTAAGCAGTGTCTTACGCAAAATCATTCCTTTCTCAGACATTAACTGAAGCCCTTACCTCCCCGGAAGAGGCGGCATTCTAGCATTAAAAATACCAACGAAAGGGTTAAATTCTGTAAACAGCTAAGCTAAGCTTGGCGCTGGTTTTTTGTCAGTGACACCTTTATGCATACCAAGGCCATTTATCCAGGCACTTTTGACCCGATCACCAACGGCCATGCCGATCTTATTGAGCGGGCTGCCAATATGTTTACGCACGTTACCGTCGGCGTTGCTTCCAACCCAAGCAAGAAGCCGCTGTTTAGTTTGGAAGAACGTGTAGAGCTGGCTAAACAGGTCACTGCGCATCTGGATAACGTGGAAGTCCTTGGCTTTACCGGCCTGTTGGTGGACTTTGCGGCAAAGCATGATGCGACTATCCTGATTCGCGGCTTGCGCGCTGTATCGGACTTCGAGTACGAATTCCAATTGGCCAATATGAATCGGCGCTTAAATCCCAATCTGGAAAGTGTCTTTCTCACGCCGTCTGAGGAAAACTCTTTTATCTCATCCACCCTGGTAAAAGAAGTCGCCCTGCACCGTGGTGATGTCAGCGGTTTTTGCCATCCTGTCGTCCAAGACGCTCTGCGGATAAAGTTTAAAGACAGGTAGAAGGTCAACGCGTCTAGCGTTGACACTTTTTGCAATAGAAGCTGTTGCGTTGCCCTATGGTGAGCGATTGCACAGGGTTTTCACAAACCCGACAAGGCTCTCCTGCCCTGCCATAGACTTGCAGTTCCTGGGCAAAATAACCGGGATTACCGTCGGCCTGGGTAAAGTCTTTAAGGGTGGTGCCCCCCTGCTGAATGGCGTGTGCCAATACTTGCTTGATTGCCGCAGCCAACTTCTCGTAAGCACCTTTAGTGATTTTTCCTGCGGCTTTACGCGGGTCAACGCCCGCCATAAACAGGGATTCACTGGCGTAGATATTCCCCACCCCAACCACAATCTGGTTGTCCATAATAAAATTCTTCACCGCCAGAGTTTTATTGCGGGAAAGTTCATAAAGACGACGCCCATCAAAGGCATCTGTTAGCGGTTCAGGGCCTAAACGCTCAAGCAACTCAATGGGGGTTTCACCAGCAGCTTGCCATAGGCAGGCGCCAAAGCGTCTGGGATCGTTGAATCGCAAGCATTTGCCGTTATGCAGTTGAATATCCACATGATCGTGCTTCTGAACTGGCGTATCAATATCCACTACCCGCAGGCTACCGGACATGCCCAGATGCAAAATCAGGCTGCCAACGTCAGTATCGATCAACAAGTATTTAGCCCGGCGTCTGACATCGCGGATTTCTCGGCCAACAGCGTATTGGACTTCCCCCGGAATCGGCCAACGTAGTTGAACTTGTCGTACCATAATGGCTTGTATCCGCTGGCTAATCAGATGCGGACTAATACCCAAACGACTGACTTCTACCTCAGGTAATTCAGGCATTAATAGGTTCCTTCTGGTAGGTAACTAGCCAGATAAGCGTTGGGAAGTTGGTATAACTTGCCCTGGTGCGCCACCAGCACGCCGTCATCACGCTGCTGTAGACTAAAGACCCTGCCTTGTTCTTCTCCAGCCAGCCAGACAACCACAACCACACCAGTAGCTAAGCTTCCTTCTCCTAAGGAAATTGGCTCGGCGGCCTGCCAGTTTTGCACTATGGCCGTCAATGATGGCTCATCCGCATTCTCCGAGCGGCGTAACCGCCAGCCTTGCCCCACCCGTTCTAATAAATGACTGCCAAATTCTATCTTCATCACCGGTATGTCGGCAGGTAACAAATGCATGGTATCGGTGGATGTGGGATCGGATAAAAACTTTCCACTTTGATTAAACAAAAGGATCAACAGCAAGGTGGCGAAGATCAGGACGTTATTCCAGCCCCGGCGCGACAGGCGAATCATAAGACGTAGCTCAGTATCAGGTTTCTATTCATTCTACCTGCCACTAAAGCACAGACAAAGTGCTTAGGTAAACAAAAGGCCAATGCTCATTGGCATCCTGCCACCGCGACATACGACCACCAAAGATGGTGGAGTGAAGATTACGCACAACTCCAAGGAAGGGGGAAGTGCAGATCACGCAGGAGCAGTTATCTGCCCGCACATCCCTGGGCATCGCCGCTCCCTGGCGTCCTGCCACCGCGGCATACCGTCCATCCCTGGACATAAAAAAACCCGGGCGAGCCGGGTTTTCTTGGAGACAAAAGCAAGCAAAATTACTTGATTTTGGCTTCCTTGAACAGCACGTGCTTGCGCACAACGGGATCAAACTTTTTGATCTCCATTTTGCCAGGCATGTTGCGCTTGTTCTTGTCAGTGGTATAGAAATACCCAGTATTTGCAGTAGAAACCAACTTGATCTTATCGCGCATGGTTTATTCCTTAGATTTTTTCGCCACGGGCACGGATATCAGCCAATACTGAATCGATGCCTTTCTTATCGATAATGCGCATAGCTTTAGGAGTCAGGCGCAATTTAACGAAACGGTTCTCGCTCTCAACCCAGAAACGGTGGGTTTGCAGGTTTGGCAGAAAACGACGACGAGTCGCGTTCTTTGCGTGTGAACGGTTGTTACCTACCGCTGGACGCTTGCCAGTTACTTGACATACTCTGGACATGTTTGTCTCCAAATTACTTTAAATCATTCCTGGCTGGCCAATGTACAACCTATACCAGTTCACGCTAGTGACAAGAGGGCGCATTTTATACAGCAAAGCCCTCCTAAGATCAACTCTTTTCCGTTCAATAATGAGGCGCAAGCGCTTATAGCAAGCCCCTTTCAGCAAAAGAGACTGCCTCTGAGTCACCGATAACAAAATGATCTAACACGCGAATATCCAAAAGCGCCATGGCATCAACGATCCGACGAGTGATCATTCGGTCAGCCTGGCTGGGTTCTGCCACACCAGATGGGTGATTATGCGCAAGGATCACGGCCGCCGCTTTGGCATCCAAGGCAGTCTTCACCAACACCCTCGGATACACGGATGCCGCATCCAAAGTGCCATAAAACATAGGCTTAAATGCAATCAACCTATGCTGTGCATCCAGCAATAACATGGCGAACACTTCGTTGGGTTCATCCCTAAGTTGGCTGACCAGAAAGGCTCTGGTGTCATTGGCACTGTTAAACACGTCGTTGCGACACAGGTTTTCCTGAAAATGGCGTCTGGCCATTTCCAATACGGCTTGCAGTTGCACATATTTTGCGTCTCCTAGCCCTTTGGCGGCACAAAAGGCATCGCGCTCGGCCGATAGTAACCCCCGTAAGCTGCCAAATCGCTGCAGAAGGGAACGAGACAGATCAACGGCATTGATGCCTTGAATCCCGGTGCGAAGAAAAATGGCCAACAATTCGGCATCAGACAGACTTTGCGCCCCCCTGGCTAGAAGCTTCTCCCTGGGACGCTCCTGAGATGGCCAATCCTGAAGTTTCATCTCCCCCTCCTTTGCAATATGCATAGTCCATTGGCGGTTATTAATGATAGGCTATCCACCTTATCCGAACCGGATTTGTATCTATGCAAAGGTTACATGAAATCAACATTCTGCTAGGCATCACAGGTGGCATTGCCGCTTACAAGACACCTGATCTGGTGCGTAAGCTAAAAGCCAAGGGCGCCAATGTCAGGGTGGTGTTGACGCCATCAGCCAAAGAGTTTGTCAGCCCCTTAGCGCTGCAAGCCGTGTCCGGTGAACCTGTGTCTTTGGAATTGCTTGACCCAGCTGCCGAAGCCGCCATGGGGCATATTGAACTGGCCAAATGGGCGGATCTGGTATTGATCGCACCGGCCAGCGCCAACTTCATTGCCAGGTTATCTGCCGGTATGGCCGACGACCTGCTCAGCACGCTATGTTTAGCCACCAGCGCCCCCTTATATGTGGCACCAGCTATGAACCAGCAAATGTATAGGGCAGCAGCAACCCAACAGAATCTTGCCACCTTGCGTAACCGCGGCATCCACTTACTGGGACCGGCAGAGGGTGAACAAGCATGTGGTGACGTTGGACCAGGTCGCATGCTGGAGCCACAGGAACTTGCCGATGCGCTGGAAGACAATTCTGCTGGTCGCCCTCTGGCTGGCACAAAAGTTCTCATTACCGCCGGCCCCACCCGGGAAGCAATCGACCCAGTACGCTATCTGTCCAACCATAGCTCAGGAAAAATGGGGTACGCCCTAGCAGGTGCAGCCAGACACCTTGGCGCTGAAGTGACGATTGTCAGCGGCCCTGTTGCGCTAAATGCCCCTGCTGGTTGTCGGCGCATTGCAGTGCAAAGTGCTTTGGACATGCATAAAGCCGTGATGGCTGAAGTCACCAATGTCGATATCTTTATCGGCTGTGCTGCCGTGGCCGATTACCGTCCGGCCCAGCAAGTTGAGCAAAAGATTAAGAAAAGTCGTGACGAAATTCAGCTGACCCTGATAAAAAACCCTGACATTCTTAGCGACGTGGCCGCACTGCCAAATCGGCCATTCGTCGTGGGTTTTGCCGCTGAAACGCAGGACCTTGAACACTACGCCCGCGACAAACTCAACAGAAAAAGGCTGGATATGATTGCAGCCAACGATGTATCCAAGCAGAATATCGGCTTTAACAGCGAACAGAATGCCTTATCTGTTTTCTGGCCTTCAGGTGAAACCAAACTGCCGGAAAGTGATAAACACAGCCTGGCATTGCAATTACTAGATGTAATTGCAGAGCAATATAAAGAAAAACAAGATGCACAAGATAGACGTAAAGATACTGGACCCACGAATCGGTAATGAGTTTCCGCTGCCCGAGTATGCAACCCCCGGCTCTGCCGGCATGGACTTGCGGGCCTGCTTGGACGCTCCCTTATTGCTGGCTCCAGGGCAAACCGAATTGTTACCCACAGGTATTGCTATTCACATCGCCGACCCTGGCATCTGTGCCACCATTTTACCCCGCTCAGGCTTAGGCCATAAGCATGGGGTCGTGCTGGGAAATCTGGTCGGTTTGATCGATTCTGACTATCAGGGCCAGTTGATGGTCTCTGTGTGGAATCGCAGCGATGAAGAATTCATTATCCAGCCAGGCGATAGAATCGCACAGATGGTGATTCTGCCGGTTATCCAGGCCAAATTCAGCATAGTGGACGAATTCGATAGCAGTGACCGTGGTCAGGGTGGCTTTGGCTCCTCAGGCCGTAACTAAGCGGGGGAGTATTATGCCAGCAAGCAAACGCACCAATCGTCGCGCGCAAATTCTCCAGTGTCTGGCCAGCATGCTGGAAACCAGCCCGGGTCAGCGTATCACCACAGCCAAACTCGCAGCGGAAGTGGGAGTATCAGAAGCGGCCCTTTATCGGCACTTCCCCAGCAAAGCCAGAATGTTCGAAGGTCTGATTGAGTTTATCGAAGAAACCTTGTTTTCCCGTATCAACAAGATTCTTGAAGATGAGAAAGATACTGCATTGCGCTGCCAGCATATCCTGCATTTGATTCTTGGCTTTGCTGAGCGTAATCCTGGCATCACTCGTATTTTGAACGGTGACGCACTGATGGGCGAACAGGACAGGCTGCGTACCCGCATAGCTCAGTTGTTTGAGCGACTGGAGACACAATTAAAGCAAGTATTGCGCGAACGTAAGTTACGCGAAGGCAAGCCAATGATTGCCGACGAAGGACTGATCGCCAATATTCTGATTTGCTTTGCCGATGGCCGTATCAATCAGTTTATCCGCAGTGAGTTTACCCGCCGTCCTACTGAAGGCTTTGCCGAACAATGGCAATTGCTGAAAGGACGCTTCTTCGTCTAGTCATTGTATTTTAATGGGAAAAGGGGCAAACGCCCCTTTTTTATTGCCCGAAGGTGTTACCAAAAAAGTCCCCTTCATTCCAGCTGGGTCGTACCGGGTCATTGGCTATGGTCAGGCCAATTTGCAGATTCGCTTCCGTAAAACGCTGCGCGGCACGCCAGTTGAAGTTGTCATTCAGCTCGTCAGAAGGCTTGTGATAATCCGTATGCAGAAATTCACCAAACTTCTTGGCACCATCCACGTTCGGATCCATGGAAGTCAGACCGGGCACCAAAAATACCGCAGGCACCCCTTTCTTCACGAACATATAATGATCGGAACGGGTAAAGAGTGCCTGTTCTGGCCAAGGATCCGGGCTCAAACTCATGCCAAGCTTGGCCACCGCATCCGCGACCGTAGCTTGCAAAGAACTGTGGTTGGCGCCAAAGGCGATCACATCGGCAGCTTCATAAGTCAGAATTGGCATATCCAGATTCACGTTCGCCACCATAGACTTTAAAGGTACAGTCGGATGGTTGGCAAAATAGTCCGCCCCGAGCAGGCCTTTCTCTTCGCCGGTAACAGACAAAAACAATATGGAACGTTTAGGCGCCTGTGGCAGGCCACTTAGCAGCCTGGCGGTTTCTAACAATACCGAGCTGCCACTGGCATTATCCATAGCGCCATTATTGATTTTGTCTTGTTTAACGGTTTTAGCGAAGCCAATATGATCCAAATGCGCGGTATATACTACATACTCATCTTTTAACTTAGCATCCGAACCCGGCAGAATGGCTGCCACGTTGGGGCTGCTAATGGTTTTATGTTCGCTGCGCTTACTGAATTCAATCTCAGTAGGTAATGCGAAACCTGCCGGAGATTTATCCTGCTCAAGATCCGCATAAATCTCTTCCAGACTGCGTGGTGCGCCCGCAAATAACAAGGCCGCAGCATCCTGAGAGAAGTACGCCGAATTTTTTAACTGGGGTTGTTGATTAGCAGGTTCACCATCAGCTTTTAACCAGCTTACACTAGGCATGTGTAAATAATTGAGTAGATTCTGATAGGGTCTGACTTTCTCAGCCAGTGGTGTACTGATAGTGAGCATGCCAATAGCCCCATGCTCGGCGGCATGACGACTCTTCTCGCTGCCGGAACCAAAGTGCGCCCCTTCCTCACTGGGAAAAGACTTAGGTTTACCCGATAACACCACCACCACCTTACCTTTCACATCAAGCTTGGCGTAGTCGTCATGCTGTAATTCCGGAGCGACAATGCCATATCCAGCAAACACCAGTTTTCCCTGCAATTGCGAGACTTCACTGATCAGGCTCGCAGACGTCAAATACTGACGAGGATATTCCAGACTGGTTTCACCACCAGTCCCCTTTAGAACCAACTTAGCAGAGTCCTGTACCAAGTAAGCCTGGCGAAAAGGGATGGCCTGCAAATAGCTGCCATTGTCACCCGCTGGCTTTAACCCCAACTGGGCGAACTGGCTGAGCATATATTGCGCAGCAATATCATGCCCTCTGGAACCGGTATCCCGCCCTTCCAGCAGGTCATGAGATAAAAACTGTAAATGTGCCTGCAGGCGGTTTGCATCGGCTTTCGGCAGGTCTGCCTCTGCCCAGGCTGGCAAACTGCTTCCCAGCAATAAACATAATGTAATCAGTGATCTTTTCATTGTAATTCTCGGTGGTTACGCCTCGCCAGTCTCGCATATTTCCCCTCGCTCGTCCGCGTTATACTTTGTAATTATTTAATTCTGCTGTATCTGTGCGGGCGAGTGGGTTGACTTGATTGCGCATTGCACTACTCTGCTAAGAACATTCGTTCTTTGGTTCACCTACACTATGCCTAGAAAAGCGCAATATGATGTCAATCAGGTCTTAGATCAGGCCATGGATGTACTGCTGGAGCATGGTTTTCATGGTTCTATCATGGATGAAATCATTGCCAGGACCGATTTTAATCGCCGTGGCTTTTATCTCGAGTTCGGCAGCAAGCAGAACTTTCTTTATTTGGTACTTGAACGCTACCAACAGCACAAACTGGCACCGATTACCCATCACCTGGCCGAAAATCAAGGGCTGGCATCCATCCAGCATTTCTTTGATGACTACATTGCCTTGATCAAAGGTCGCGGCTGTCTGTTGATTAACTGTATTACTGAGCTGGGTTTTGACGATGCCAGAATACGCGAGATGGGGCGCCATTATCTGGATAATCTGCAACAGGGCTTTATTGGTTGCCTGGAAAGAGCTCTCATGCATGGCGAAGTGCGCAAGGACATTCAATTGGAAGCCACCGCGCTGCAACTCACCTGCTATGTGCAAGGATTTGCGGTGAATGCCATCCTGGCGGCTCAGACGGATGAACTTAAATTAGCGACCCATGCTTTACTTGGTCCTTTGTCGATATAAATGAGAGGCTATTGGCAGTGACTTGTGCAACCGCTAAAATCGCCGCCCTGATGGTCACTCGAAAACCCTGAAATGAGCAAAGCTAAGCCACTTTATAAAGTCCAATTTATCAGTAACGCTGAACGTTACGAGGTGTATGTGCGCGAAGTCAGCCAAGGTGCCATGTTTGGCTTTGTCGAAATTGGCGACTTTGTTTGGGATAACCACAGCAGCCTGTTAGTGGACCCCAGTCAGGAAAAGCTGAAGACCGAATTTGACAACGTTATGCGTACATATATTCCAATGCATAACGTACTGCGCATTGATGAAGTGAAAAAACAAGGCAATGCCAAGGTAACAGAATTGTCTGACAAAGTGACGCCCTTTCCCAAACCCATCTATACCCCTAAGAACTGAGGCTTGCACTGACCTCACTGCCAACAAACGCAGATCACAACGAATCCAACGAGCCTCTCACTCTGACCAATACACTTTCCAACCAGGATGCCTTAAGCTCTGAGGTTCAGAATAAGAAATAAGGTAATCACTGTGTTAAAGCATTGGATAACCGGAGCCCTGCTACTGACCAGCAGCGCATCCATGGCTAGCGACAGATTGGACGAGCTGTTAGACGAGATCTGGCAATTTGAATTACGTGTTTCCCCAACAATGGCCACGTCTCAAGGGGTACATGATTATGATCATTTGCTGGCTGACCTGTCTGCCGAGGCGCTAAAACGTGAAAACGACCAAGCTCAGGCTTATATCAAGCAACTCGACGCGCTGGCCGACAGCAAGCTGAGTAAAGACGGTCGCATCAATCTGCTGATGCAGCGCCGCCGCTTGCAAGAAATTGTCGATAGCTATCAGTTTCATGCCCACTACATGCCTATTACCTCCGAGTACGGCTTCCATAGTGCCTTGTCATTCCTGCCGCGCAGCAGCAAGTTTGCCAGCCGCCAGGATTATGAGAACTACCTGGCCAGGCTTGCTGCCATTAACACCTATTTCCAGCAAAACATGCATTGGATGCGCGAAGGGTTAAAAACCGGCTTTACCCAGCCACAAGTTGTATTGAAAGGGTTTGAGCAAACAGCCCTGGCATTCATTCATGACCGTCCAGAAGACAGCCTGTTTTATGGCCCGTTTAAAAACATGCCAGCCCACATAGACGCCAAACAAAAAGGCGAGCTGCAGGCCGAAGCCAGGCAGATTATCAGCCAGCAAGTGTTCCCGGCTTACCAGATGGTCTATGACTTCTTCGTAAAAGAATATATTCCCGGTGCCAAGCAGGACATTGCCGCTAAAAGTTGGCCAGAGGGTGCCGCCTACTATGAAAACCGTGCCCGTTATTACACAACCCTGGATATGAGTGCAGAGGCCATTCACCAACTCGGTCTGGCAGAAGTCAAACGCATCCGTGAAGAGATGCAAACCGTGATGCAAGCCTCAGGATTTAAAGGTGAGCATAGTGAGTTTATTCAGTTTTTACGCACCGATCCGCAATTTTATGCCACTAGTGCCGAGGAGTTATTGAAGCAGGCTTCTTACTTATCCAAACAAATTGACGCCAAACTGCCGCAGCTTTTCTATAAATTGCCCCGCACCCCTTATGGCGTGGCACCGGTACCAGACAGCATTGCACCCAAGTACACCACCGGGCGTTATGTTGGCCCAACCAGGGACGATCAGCCCGGCTACTACTGGGTAAATACCTATGCCCTGGACAAGCGCCCCTTATATGAATTGCCTGCTTTGACCTTACATGAAGCCGTACCTGGTCATCACCTGCAAAACTCACTGGCCAGAGAAATGACTGACCTACCACCAGTCAGACGTTACACCTACATTTCTGCCTTTGGTGAAGGCTGGGGCCTGTACTCTGAATATCTGGGTAAGGAAATTGGTTTTTATCAAACCCCTTATGATCAATTTGGCGCCCTGAGCTACGAGATGTGGCGGGCCTGCCGCCTGGTGGTCGACACCGGTATGCATATGAAGGGCTGGACACGCCAGCAAGCCATTGACTACATGCTGGAAAATACCGCGTTATCCGCCCACAACGTCACCACAGAGATTGATCGCTATATTTCCTGGCCCGGTCAGGCGCTGTCTTACAAGCTGGGGGAAATCACCATTAAGCGCTTGCGCAAAGAGGCTGAACAGGCCCTGGGTGCCCGTTTTGATCTGCGCGCTTTCCACGACATGTTGTTGGAAAACGGCTCTGTGCCCCTGGACGTGCTTGAACAACTGGTCAGAGACTACATTAAACAACAGAGTTAATCGTTAGCGGCCCGGCCAACCCGGGCCCTTCAGGTTTTACGCCCCAGAATCAGCCCGCCATTTCTAGCAAGATATTCCATTCGCCGGCCTCGACCGGCATCACTGACAGCCTGTTGCCCTTTTGTACTAGTTGCATATCTGCCAGCGCAGGATTGGCTTTAATACTTTGCAGACTCAACACCCGGTCAAACTTACGCACAAACTTCACATCCACCATATACCAGCGCGGCTTATCCTGGCTGCTTTTGGGATCATAGTATTTGGATTCAGGATCAAATTGGGTGTGATCCACATAGCCAGCCTTGACCACTTCGGCCACCCCGGCAATGCCCACTTCATCGCAACTGGAATGATAAATAAATACCTGGTCGCCAAGCGCAATCTGATCACGCAGAAAGTTTCTGGCCTGATAATTTCGCACCCCATCCCAATGCTCGGTTTGCTCTGGACGGCTGATTAAGTCATTGATCCCAAAAGCATCGGGTTCTGTTTTAAATAACCAATAACGCATTTGTCTTGCTCCTTTTTCAGCCCCTGAACGGACAGAGACTTGCACAATGGCCAATCATCAATATACTGTATTTATATACAGTCAAATTTATCCTATGAACAATCTTCTCGATCATTTAAAAAACAAAGGTTGGATCTGGCAAACGGATTTTACCCGACCTTTGCCCATCGCCAATCAACCTGTACCGGACGATCTGGATGAATATGTTCGTGGCGGGCTGAAAGAACATGCCCTGGTGGAAATTCACAGCCAGATTGGGATAGGTGAAATTCGTCTGTTACTCCCGCGTCTGGCAGCGAATGGTCAAGACCACAGACTGTTGGTGTGGATTGCACCACCACACCAAATCAATGGCGAATGTCTGCACCAGGCAGGGGTAGATTTGTCCCGGGTGCTTATTCTACACCCTCGTGATGGCAAAGATGCCCTGTGGGCAGCAGAGCAGTGTCTGAAAAGCGGAACCTGCCACTCGGTATTACTCTGGCACGGTGATATGGAAGTTGCTCAGGTGAAACGACTGCAGCAGGCTTGTCAGCAAGGTCGGGCGCAATTGTTCCTATTGCGTACCAGGCAGAGCATTAGCCAATCCTTGCCGGTATCGTTAAGCTTGCAGCTTGAAGCCCATGCACAAGGCCTTCAGATCAAAGTCACGAAATGCCGCGGTAGTTGGCCACCTGCACCTTTTATTTTTAATATGCGCCAGCGCTGGCCAAAACTGTGTCTGCCTCAGCCAGCACAGCCCTCAGCCAATGTAATCCCTCTGCATCGTGCAAGCTGAGCCCCCCTATGACGCCCCTTTGGCTGTATCTGGACTTTCCCAGTCTGCAACTCGACACCTTATACCAGGAGCAAGCCTCCAATCCTGTCATCATCCTGAATAAAGAACACAACCAGGTCATCCAGCTAAATGCTCTGGCATATCACCATGGGATCAGAGTGGGCATGGGGCTTGGCAGTGCCGCCGCTTTACATAGAGATCTACAAGTTATTGAGTATAGGCAGGAACTGGAAGCCACTAAGTTAGCCGAGATCGCACAGTGGTTGTACTTTGTCACCTCAGACATTGCCTTTTGGTCACCTAACGGCCTGTTGCTGCGTATCCAGCATATGTTATCCATGTATGGTGGCTTGTCGTCTTACTGGCAGGCGCTCAATGACAGGCTCAGCTCCTTAAAACTAACCATAGGCTACGCTTGCGGTACCAGCCCTTTGGGCGCAAGGCTACTAGCCAGAAGCGGACACAATCTCATCAGTCAGGATCCAGAGCTGCTGCGAGAGAAGGTTAGCTTATGCACACTGGAACAAACTGACCTTCCCCAGAGTATGTGTGAGAAGCTGGCCAGAGTGGGCATCCGCCGTCTGAAAGAACTGATGAATGTGCCCCCCGGCGAGCTGGCTAAACGCTTTGACAGCCAACTGGTGACCTATATAGGCAAGCTGCAGGGCACATTCCATCACCCCGTGGACTTTTATCACCCCCCGGCCGTCTTCAATCAGTATCTTGAGCTGATGTATGAAATAGACAGCAGCCCAATACTATTGCACCCCATCAAGCGCTTGCTGAGCGATTTAGAGCGTTTTTTACGCTTGCGGGATAAGCTGGCCACTGTACTCGAGTTTCGCTTCTCACAGCGAGATAGCGACGCCCTTTCACTCACCGTATCTTCAGCACAAGGAGAATATCAGGCCCAGCAATGGCAATCCCTGGTCAGCCTTAAACTGGAAAACCTGGAGCTTGATCAGCCCGTGTATGGCATCCAGTTGGCCGTTACTCATATGATGGCCAAAGAAGCGCAGGTGAATGATCTGTTCGCCGGTAAGCAAGGGCAAATGAATCACCGCCAGTTGCTGTCGCTGCTACAAGCTCGCTTAGGCACAAACGCGGTCTCGGGACTACAACTACGTGATGACTTTCGCCCTGAATACAGCAGTAGCTATTGCCGCCCTTTTGAGCGCCTTGAAAAGCAAAACTGGCCGGTTCCCACCCTCAGACCCAGCCTGCTATTGGCCCCTCATCGCCCCTTAAATGAAAAAGTCAGCCTGTTACAGGGTCCGGAGCGTATCCAAACGGGTTGGTGGGATCATCAGGCCATTGACCGGGACTATTTTATTGCCCGCAATATCCAGGGCCAGTGGCTGTGGGTTTATCGTACCCGCGATAACCAGTGGTACATCCAAGGATTATTCAGTTGATGTCTTACGCTGAGTTATTCTGCCAGAGCAACTTTTCCTTCCTGACCGGGGCATCCCATCCACAAGAACTCATCAGGCAAGCCGACTATCTTGGCTATCAGGCGCTGGCCATCACTGACGAGTGTTCCCTGGCCGGTATTGTCAAAGCGTATATGGAAGTCAGAGACCGACAACTGGATATCAAGTTAATTGTCGGTAGTTTAATTAAGCTCGCACCGGGTCTCGAACTGGTATTGCTTTGCCCGGACAAATCCGCCTATTCCGAGCTTTGCCGACTGATCACTAATGCCAGACGCCGTTCAGAAAAAGGGAGCTACCAGATACATGAATGGGATCTAAAAAGCCTACGGCACTGCCTACTGCTATGGCTGCCCAGCGGGGAGAAGCAGCAAGATAACTATTGGGCTGACTGGTTAACTAAACATCAGAGAGAACGTCTCTGGCTGGGCTGTCGGCGTTTACTCAAAGCCGATGAACAGGAATACCTGGCACATTGTCAGCAGTTAAGTGAACAGTACAAGCTGCCGGTTTGTTGTTGCACCGGGGTGTTAATGCACCATGAAACCCGCCAAAAACTGCTACACACCTTGTCGGCCATTCGCCAGGGTAAGCCAGTGGAAAAGCTAGGTCATCAACTCCAGGCCAACGCGGAAGCCTGCCTGCGGCCACTGGAAAAGCTTATGAAGCTTTACCCTCAGCAGTGGATACAGACTGCCCTGAGTATCGCTGAGCGCTGCACCTTTACACTGGATGAAGTCAAATATCAGTATCCCCAGGAAGTCGTACCTCAGGGTAAAACGGCCAGTGAGCATCTACGGGCATTAGTTGAAGCAGGTACAGCATGGCGCTATCCCGAGGGCGTATCGGCCAAGGTACAAGCATTACTTGATAAAGAACTCTGTCTGATCTCAGAGCTTGGATACGAATATTTCTTTCTGACTATTCATGACATTGTTGAGTTTGCCCGTCGGCAGGACATCCTCTATCAGGGGCGGGGTTCGGCCGCCAACTCGGCGGTATGCTATTGCCTGGGCATTACCGCGGTAAACCCGCAAAAAAGCGAGGTACTGTTCGAGCGTTTTATCTCCAGAGAGCGAGATGAGCCACCGGATATTGATGTGGACTTTGAACATGAACGCCGCGAAGAAGTCATTCAATATATCTATCAAAAGTATGGCCGTGAGCGCACAGCCCTGGCCGCTACAGTAATTACTTACAGGCGCAAAAGCGCCATACGTGAGGTGGGCAAGGCCCTGGGTATTAATGAGACCCAGCTGGACTTCTTTATCAAAAACATCAATCACCGCGACAGTGGCCTGAACTGGCAGGCCCAGCTCAGCGAGTTAGGCTTGGATCCATCGTCCCACCTTGGCCAGCACTTTATTGAACTGGTCAACGAGCTGATTGGCTTTCCGCGCCATTTATCCCAGCATGTCGGTGGCTTTGTGATTGCCTCCGGCCCCTTGTATCACGTAGTGCCAGTAGAGAATGCCGCCATGGCAGAGCGTACTGTTATTCAATGGGATAAAGATGACCTTGAAGCCATGGGCCTGATCAAAGTCGATGTATTGGCTCTAGGAATGCTTACGGCTATCCGCAAGTGTTTTAGCCTTATTCAACAACATTATGGACAAGCTCTGTCGATTGCTGAAATCAGCAATCGCGGCGATGATCCAGCGGTCTATGCCATGATCCAAAGTGCGGATACCGTAGGGGTCTTCCAGATTGAATCCCGCGCACAGATGAGTATGTTACCCAGGCTAAAACCCAGGGACTATTACGACCTTGTGATTGAGATTGCCATAGTCCGCCCCGGCCCTATTCAAGGCGATATGGTGCATCCCTATCTGCGTCGACGTCATGGTCAGGAGCCAGTCGAGTATCCCTCACCAGAGGTAGAAAAAGTCCTGGTTCGCACCCTTGGCGTGCCTATCTTTCAGGAACAGGTTATCCAGTTGGCTATGGTCGCAGCGGGCTTTAGCGGGGGAGAGGCAGACCAATTGCGTCGCGCCATGGGCAGTTGGAAGAAAACCGGCGAACTGCAAAGGTTTGGCGAGAAACTGGTTAACGGCATGCTGGCCAGAGGCTACGAGCGGGAATTCGCTGAACGCATCTTCCAGCAGATTTGTGGCTTTGGTGAGTACGGTTTCCCCGAAGCACATTCCGCCTCTTTTGCCGTGTTGGCGTATGCCTCGTCGTGGCTAAAATATTATTACCCAGCCGTTTTTTATACCGCCTTACTGAATAGTTGGCCGATGGGCTTCTATACCCCTTCCCAGCTCATTCAGGACGCCAGACGTCACCACATCAAGGTGCTTCCTGTCTGTATAAATCACTCAGATTACGACTATAGATTGGAGAAACAGGATAATGAACTGGCTATTCGGGTGGGCTTTCGCCAGATTAAAGGACTTGCCCAGCAGGCGGCAGTGAACCTCCTAGCTGCTCGTCCAAAGCATGGGTTTACTCATATTAAGCAGTTACGTGAGATTAATCTCTCTCAGGAGGCATTGGAACAGCTAGCCAGTGCCGACGCCCTTGCTTGTATTCAGGGCAATCGCTATCAGGCCAGGTGGGCACTTATGGACAGCAGCCATAGTCTGTCCGTGTTTAGCCACTCAGAACCTTCAACTCAGGCATGGCTATTTCAACCAGATGAGCTGGCAACGCTCTCCGAGGATTACGCTGCAACAGGCTTCAGCCTTGCCAAGCATCCTATTCAATTGCTGGATGAAGCCGCGCTGTTAGGAAAATATACCCCGGCCGCTCAACTAACCATGAAGGAGCACAGAAAACCCGTTACTGTGATAGGCATGGTCACCGGGCGGCAACGCCCAGGTACATCCAAGGGAGTGACCTTTATCACCTTAGAAGACCACACTGGCAATATTAATGTAATTGTCTGGCTTGCCACCGCCAGGGCGCAAAAGCAAGCCTACCTGAAGTCCAGTATTCTTAAGGTCTCAGGCCTGCTTGAAAAAGGTGACGGTGGTGTTATCCATGTAATTGCCGGCAAGCTAGAAGATCTAAGCCATTTATTGGATAAACTCAGGGTTAAGTCCAGGGACTTTCATTAAAGGTTGTGAGAGTGGCAATCAACGTGAACTGCGTTGATTGAAGGTAAATCGCGCACAATAAAAAAGGGC
>NZ_JAHDJU010000017.1:0-298 GCF_018531185.1 Bowmanella yangjiangensis | reverse complement strand
CTGGGGTCTGATGAGCGTCGGCATCGGGCGCCTTAACCCGGCGTTCGGTTCATCCCGCAGCGCCAGTTCTGCTTACCAAAAATGGCCCACTAGGCACTCGCATTCCACGCCCGGCTCCACGCCAGCGAGCCGGGCTTCTTACCCATTTAAAGTTTGAGAATAGGTTGAGATCGTTTCGGCCCCAAGACCTCTAATCATTCGCTTTACCGGATAAAACTGCGTGGGTTCGCGTGCGAGAGCGCCAGCTATCCTGAGGGAAACTTCGGAGGGAACCAGCTACTAGATGGTTCGATTAGTC
>NZ_JAHDJU010000003.1:841928-842229 GCF_018531185.1 Bowmanella yangjiangensis | reverse complement strand
GAACCACCTGACTCCATTCCGAACTCAGAAGTGAAACGTAACAGCGGCGATGGTAGTGTGGGGTCTCCCCATGTGAGAGTAGCACACCGCCAGGCTCCCAATACGAAGAAGGGCTATCCGATTGGATAGCCCTTTTTTATTGCGCGCGATTTACCACCAATCTGCGCTGCCTGCGTTAACTGCCACTCTCCAAACCTTTAATGAAAGTCCCTGGACTTAACCCTGAGCTTATCCAATAAAATGCACCCAAAGCCCGTATTTTATTGTTAGGACCAAATCCTGCACTTACCCTGTCACACCT
>NZ_JAHDJU010000003.1:0-841832 GCF_018531185.1 Bowmanella yangjiangensis | reverse complement strand
ACCTAACACCTAACACCTAACACCTAACACCTAACACCTAACACCTAACACCTAACACCTAACACCTAACACCTAACACCTAACACCTAACACCTAACACCTAACACCTAACACCTAACACCTAACACCTAACACTCGTAGATCTGATTTTTTCTGAAGGCCGATATCTTTCACTGGCTCACAAGGAAATATCCTGTAATGTCAGGCAGATATAAGTGGCTTGTTGATCCGGATGGGAGAGTAGTAAATGGATAAGCGACTCTATGAGATCGATCTCTATCGTTTTGTCGCCTCAGTGATGGTGTTGGTATTTCACTATACTTTTGTGGGGTATATGCTGGGCTACGCACCCGATATTCGCTTTGATAGCATAGGCGAGTACAGCCGCTATTTTTACCTGGGTATCAACTTCTTCTTTATTATCAGCGGTTTTGTGATCCTGATGAGTGCCAAAGATGGTGAACCAGGTAAGTTTTTTGTCTCTCGCTTTATCCGACTCTATCCAGCCTATTGGATTGGGGTGCTCCTAACAGGTAGCTGTATTTTATACTTCAATCAAAGCCAGTTTCAGGCATCGAGTGCTGAACTTGCCGCCAATGCCACTATGTTCCAGGCCGCTATAGGAATTAAACATATAGAATCTGCCTATTGGACCTTGTGGATAGAGATGCAGTTTTATCTGATTATGTTTGCCCTGGCTTGGTTCGGCTGGTTGCGTTTTATTCTGCCGTTGATTGGCGTGTCGCTGGTGTTGTGTACGGTTTCCCTTTTCACCAGTTGGGGGCAAGAATTCGATCTCTGGACTAACGCTTTTCCTCATTGGTGGGGATACTTCGCGACAGGTTGCCTGCTCTATCTCATTCACAGAGATGGGTT
Source organism: Bowmanella yangjiangensis (assembly GCF_018531185.1). NCBI lineage: Bacteria > Pseudomonadati > Pseudomonadota > Gammaproteobacteria > Alteromonadales > Alteromonadaceae > Bowmanella > Bowmanella yangjiangensis. The sequence goes on along the minus strand of NZ_JAHDJU010000003.1, from coordinate 840,956 downwards.
GAGTCTATTGAAGTCATTCATGTTAGTGCTGGCGTTAGTTTTTGTAGTCTGTCAAAACTGGCTATTTACCAGCATGATGGAAGGTTGGTATGGCACAGCGTTCAATGAATTTATTATCCTTGGGCTGAATCTATTCTTTCTTAGTCTGATGTTATTCAGCGCGCTGGCAAATAAGCATCCATTAAGAAAAGTCCGGTTTGTCGCTTGGGGCGCCTTAACCTATCCCCTGTATCTGATTCATCAAAACATAGGCTATATGTTGTTTAACGCCTATGGTCAGCATATAAACAAGTACCTGATGTTGTTTGCAGCGGCGTTACTGATGCTGGTATCCGCTTACGCTATTCACCGCTTTGTGGAACGTCCATTAGCCCCTTGGCTTAAGAAGCACTTAACGGCTTGGCTACAGAGAAGAAAAAGCAGGGAGAGCCCAGCCAAAGAAGCTTTGGAGTCGTAAAGACACCAAACATGCACTTTGATAAGACGGCATTCAATCTAATCTCAATGAGGCGATCATCTCTGACTTTTATCTGAATTATCTTGGTCAGGGTGTTACGCATGTTGACTTTGTCTGATGGAAAAGTATGTTGCGCATCTACAGGTGTTAAAAGGTTCCTCGGCTGTGGAAAGGCAAGTATTCAGCATGGACGGTTTGGATGTCGAGAACTGGCAATTTGCTCAGTTTCAGTTTATCTGCGGTCAGGATCTCTTGGTAGATACCCAAAGCGGTGAGCAACACAAGCTTGAGCCTCAGGTCAGTCGTTTGTTGCTGTTGTTCTGTCAGTCGCAAGGGCATTTGCTGACCCGTGAAGCGCTGGAAAAGTCACTTTGGCCTAGCACTATCGTTGACAACAACAGCCTTTATCAGTTGCTTACCAAGCTGAGGCGCTTGCTTAATGACTCGCCTCGTCAGCCCGTCTTTATAAAAACTATCCCCAAGCGGGGGTATCGTTTTTTGCCCAATGCAACCCTGATGGGTGCAAGGGTTGCGCCTGTTATTACTGCGCTGCCCAGATCTTCTTCCTTCTCCTGGGCCAAATGGCTGGGCTGGGGCGCCGTCAGTGTGGCTGGGTTCGCAGCTGTAGCAAGTTTAGGCAGCAGGTATGACGCGCCACCTCCTGTACAGTATGAATTGACGGATGTCAGCTATGCACTTGGATTGGAAGCTGAAGTCAGTGCCCATCGAAGCCAGGATTTAATTGCCTATGTGAAGGATATTAACCAACTTCAGGTAACCGACAAGAGTGGCAATTTGCTGCAAAGTCGGCAAGTGGATACCCGGATTAGTCTTCCCCAGTGGCATCCAGAGCGCTCGCTACTGGCATACTGGCAATATCAACAAGGTCAGTGTTTGCTGAATTTATCAGACGATAAATTGGACAGTATTCATGTTAGTCGTCCCTTACCTTGTACTTATGCAAAGCGTCCGGTCTGGAATAGCCAGGACGAACTGGTGGTGATCTTAAAACGAAACCACCAGAACTTACCTTATTTGTATCGGGTTAGTACAGGTCAGCTTATTCTCCTGCCATTGCATCTAGAGGCAGATGAAACGATACGGGGGGCAGTTCGGGCCTGGAATGACGAGATCTTTTACCTGATCAACCGATTAGGTCAGGGCAGCCGCTTAGTATCGCTCGCGGGTAAGACCATGATGGAATGGGAGCATCCGGTGTGGTTGTTATCCTATAATCCTAAACGCGAGACCCTGATAATTAACCATCCTAGCCAGATGGGTGGGGTGCTTGAGCAAGCCCTAGGCCATGAGCCGGTTGTCGTGGCCAATACGGCGCAGGGCGTGTTTACCTCTGTGTCCGCCGACCAGCATGGCCAGTTGTTTGTGGCCAGTGAGTCCTGGCAGGTAAATATTCGCAACAAGTTGAATATGCCATTGTTTTCTTCTTCATCCATCGATTATCTGCCAGCCACTAACCCATTGGGAGAAACGGCCTTTATGTCAAGGCGCAGTGGTGTGTGTGAGGTTTATTTACAGGCAGGCAGCAAGCTGACGAGGTTGTCCCAGTATAGCGGTAATGCTTATGCTGATTTTTTGCAGTGGAGCCCGGACAATAGTGCGTTATTGTCTAACCGGGATAAGCAAATTGTCTTATATGGTCGTCAGGGAGAAATTGCTGAGTTCAACGCAAAGCTTAGTGGTCCCTTGTTAAGTCTGGGCTGGGTGGATGAAGATCGGCTTTTTGCGTTCGATGGTAACAACCTGAGTTTGTACAATCGGCAAGGGGTTATCCTGCAACAATGGGCGATTGAGGCACTGACTGTGCATTACGACTGGCATGAAAAACGCTGGTTAGTATTTACACCGAGTGCACTGCAAAGCAAAAAATCTTTAGATGAGGCTGGCGAACAGATAGCAGGGTTGGATGGCCAGCATACCAATCAGTTAATCAATATTAAGCTGGTTAACGGTCGTCTTTACTGGCAATCAAAATGGGACAATGGGATCCAGATCTGGCAGTTAGCGTTAAATGAGCAAAGCGCCCCTTCGTTAATAACCTCAGGGCACTTTATCTGGCATTTTGATGTTGATCCAACCGGCGAACTGATGGTGGCGGCCAGGGAGAGGGTCGAGGGCGATATTAAAGTGCTTCGTCCAGTGCCACAATAACCCAGTCTCTTAGTTGCTCAGATAATTGACGTTTACCAGCCACATTATATTCGGCACAAATCGATGCGATACTCCATCCTTGCAACACATAGCGACAAGCGAGCTCTGCGCCAGGATGCACTTTGCATTTGGGTTGGCTAAGCAGTTTTCGCATGGCCAAGTGCAAGTTTTCAAGTGGTTGTGTGCCTGATGAAAAGGCTATCAACAAGCGACGATCATTGTGGCCAAGTATTTGTGGCTGACAAAGTATGCCGAATAGTTGTAAGAGCAAGGGAGCATGCAGCTGCGCAAAGGTACTGGGCAATAGATATTGAAATTCCTGACTGAAGTACGAGGTTAATTGTTGCTGGGCCTGTTTGGCCGGCTCGCTTAACGCTTGCAGCATCAGCAAGCTGTGTTCGCCACTGGCGGCATCTTGCTTGTGGCCAAGGCGGACGGGCATGAACCCGGCCTTTTGCCAGAATCTCAGTAGCTCATTAGATAATCCATAGCTGGTTCCCAAAGCATCAATGCCATTGGTCTTAGCCGCTGTTGCAAGCTCGTTTAACATCCACAGCCCTAAACCTTGCCGGCGCGAATTAGCCTGTAAGGCTATCCGCACAATGCGCCAGTAACTAAGGGCTGCCAGCGCCGGTTCGCCCAGGTAAGCACTGAGATTTTGTGCCAATAAATGGCCCTGAACCCGCCGTTGGCCTAGGCTGATGGCATCGACCAGAGAAGAGAGTGGGGAGCCGCCCTCAACCATGACCAGCATGGCTCCGAGCAATTGCCCCTGCTTTTGCAGGGAATAGATGTGCATATCCGGCGCATCCAGCATGCGCTGCAAATCGTCCGGGCTGGTTTGATAATGCGCATTGACCAATAATTCAAATATCTGATGTAGCAATACTGGGTTTGCCGCCAGTTGCGCTTTGCTATGTTGTTGCAAACACAAAGGCTGATCAGACATTGATGGGCGTGCAGGGGCATCCTGCATAAGCAAGGTATCAAACCAGAATTGTTCCAGCGGGTCGTCCTGATACCAGCGCAATGGTTCACTGATATGCAGGCTTTGCCACTGTGGACGATGCGCCTCTAAATAAGGTTTAAAGCGAATTTCAAAGCCGCGTCCACTGCCTTCATAGCCATGCACGGTGGAAGAAAACACCACGCGGCTGTATTGGTTCAGCAAGCTTTTCAACAGCGGTGCAGGGATAGCTGCGGCTTCATCGACTAGCAGCAAATCAGTGCGTGGTTTCTCCCGTATCAGCACATCCACCGGCACAAACTTCAGACATCCTTGTTGTGCCTTGAGATAACCTTTCTCCCGCTGTACATCGGTTAATTGTTGTTGGGCGTGGTTGAAGGCTTGGTCTGTGGCGTCCAAATGCGGCGCAGTGATTAGGATCTGTTTGTCTTGTGCCATCAACTGGGCGGCGGCAATGCCAAGCGCCGAGGTTTTTCCGCGGCCCCGGTCTGCGGTAAGCACCAATGGCCGGTGCCGGTGTCCGCTTGCCACCTTATGGATGGCCTGCACTGCCATGGCTTGTTCATGACTGGCATAAGGCGTGGGAACATCCTTAGGCCGAGTTAATACCGGCATATTCTCGCCACGAAAGCTTTGTTGGTTATATATCACCACACCAGAGGCGCTTTGCAGTTTCTCTAACAGCCATTGATTGAAAACGCCGGTACATTTTTCAGTGCCGAAGGACTGTTTGCCTGGTAACGATGGCAGGTCTTGTTGCCAATGCTCGATGGGGGGGGCTAAAAGCACCATCAATCCGCCGCGACGCACTGTGCCAGAGAGGGCCACTAATGCGTTGGCACTGACGCCAGAGCGCAAATCATAGACTAAACAATCCCACTCCCTGCCGAGCTGCTGTCGGTATGCCTTGCAAGGGACTTGCTCCTCACTAATCCATAGCGTCTCACTGCCGTGGGTTAGTGTTTGTGCCTGCTGGCAAACCCAGTCTGGTGTCCCCTGAATCAGCAGTAGCTGACGGTGGAATTGTCCTTGCTGGCGCTCATTTAGCCAGGATTGAAAAGCGTTTTGCACGACGGCCTTATGCTCAGATAACTGGTATACTTAGCCACTAGTTTATCCTATAGCTGTAGAGGAATTCGAATGCGCTTTTTATCTCGTCGTCTGGTTATGCCTAATGATCTTAACTATGCCAATGCTCTGTTTGGTGGCCGTGCGTTGGAATGGATTGATGAAGAGGCGGCGATTTATGCCATTTGTCAGTTGGAAAGCAATCATCTGGTGACCAAACACATTGGCGAAATCAGCTTTGAGTCTCCCGCGCTGCAAGGCGACGTAGTGGAATTTGGTCTGGCGACCAAAAAAGTCGGTCGCACCTCTATCACGGTTTCCTGCCTGGTGCGTAACAAAGCCACCAAGAAGACCATCTGCTTTGCCGATGATATTGTCTTCGTGCGGGTTGACCCCGATACTCGCTTGCCGGTTCCCCATGGTAAAACCATGGAAGAGCTGGAAGCGCAAACCAATCAGGAACTGAAAAGTCTGAATATGTTGGCCTAGCCCACCTGATGCGTTGCACCGGTATTAACTTCAGCGAGCTTATCAATATCCAGTTTATGGCTGATATTGAGATTGCTTGGGCGTAAGTGGCTAGCCAGGATAACGATTCTGTCCGTTGCTGCCAGGTTGATACTGTCGGCCATCAGCTTCTGCTGATGGCTGTCCAATCCCTCAAAAGGTTCATCCAGACACCAAAGCGGTGCATCGCTTAGCCAGGCTCTGGCCAGATTCAGACGTTTCAACTCGCCGCCGCTTAATCTACGTCCCGTGTCTCCTAACCACTCATCCAAAGCCCGCTCCAGGTGACTTAAGTTAGCTTTTTGTAATGCGTCACGTAATGCCGTATCTGTCGCGTCTGGTCTGGCAATCTGTAGATTGTCCCTGAGGCTACCTGCCAAGCAAGTCGGCTGTTGCTCGGCAAAATACCAGCTATCAACCAAGCCCTGGCTAAGTACCTGGTTATTGACCACACGTTCTCCCTGATAGGGAATAAACCCATATATGGCTTGCAGTAAACTGGTTTTTCCTGAGCCGGAACTACCTTGCAGCAGCAATAACTGGCCTTGTTTCATACTCAGGCTTACTGGTGGTAGTGGCCGGTTGTCCACTTTCAAGCGGCGGATATGCAGTTCTGTCAGCGGTATATCTAAGACCTGGCGCGTCAGCTTATGGATGGCGAGGTTAGCTAACTGTGACTTTCCATTCAGGCAATCCGCCAGGACGGGTTGAGAGCGTAAGGGGCTTGCTAACCAGTCCCGTGCGCTTAACAGCAGCATAATAGGGATGAGTATGGTGGCCTGGCCAAACAGCGCTTGGGGTACTTGTAGCAGTATGGTGGTGAGTAGAACCAGACTTAACAGATGTAAACGCCTTACGGCATTATCGCCCCGGGCCTGAACGGTCTGCTGTGCCTGCCACATTGCCGATGCATCTGCTAGCGCAAGGTTAGTTTGTAAATGCCATAAAGAACAACTCGTTAGCTGGCCATTGCTGTACTGCCTGAATGCTTGCTTTTGTTTTAATAGTTCCTCACTGTCGCGCAGCGCCTTTATGCATACCCAGCCAAAACTCAGCGCTCCGCCGATAAGTAACGCCCAGCCATACACTGCCATTGTGGGGAGGAGCCACAGCAGAGTGAGCTGACTAATCAGCATCATCAAGATCACACCGGCATGTTGTCCTATCCAGGCAACCCACAACGCTGCCACGGCTTCGGTATGCTGAACCAAGGCTTCGGTACTGGCATCTTGTTGCGGTAAACGACTGTCCTGCAGACGTTGGAATAAAGCTAAGCGTGTAACAGCCAGTCGGGTTAGGAGTTGTTTATGGCCAAGCCACATTTGGCCGTAGCCTGAGGCAATGCGGATCAACGCCAGTGCGCGGATAACCACTGCAGGTAACATGTAGTTAAAGCCGGGCGCCGCGATGGCACAGGCGGCGATAAACCAACTGGAGAAAATCAGTAAGATAAGGCCGGCAGAGACATGGACGGCCGCCAACAGCGTGGCCAGCAGGTTAGATTTCATCGGCTGACCACCTCGAGGTTATCCGTCTGCCAATGACGATTAAACCATGCTTCTGGCAAGGGTTTATGAGATGCCCACACCAGTGTGCGTTCGGCCAGTTGTTGCCTGAGCAGCAGGCAGAGTCGCTGATGTTGCTCGTCGGTCAGGTGGGCGGTGGGTTCATCCAATAAAACCAGTGAGGCGTCAGACAATAAAACCCGTGCTAAAGCGACGCGCTGAGCCTGGCCCCCGGATAATGGCGGGTGTTCCCCCATCAGTGTCTCCAGGCCCTGGGGGAGATTGCTGGCCCAATCATGCAGCTCAACTTGCGAGAGGATGTCCCAAAGCTTCTGGTCGTTGTGCGCATGCCCCAGGCACAGATTATCGCGCAGACTCTGCGGGGTAATAATAGCCTGTTGGGTTAACAATACTGCTTGCCCCTGCATTTTGTGGCTGCATGGCCGCTGTCCAAGTAAACATTCCAGCAACAGGGTTTTTCCACTACCTGAGGGACCTGAGAGTTGCACCCAATCTTTGCGGTGTAAGACCAGTCTTTTAGCATGTAGCCGAGGATGCTCCGATTGCACCGATAGCCAGTCCAGCCCCGTAAAATATCCCTGTGGAGAAGGGGGCAGCGGCATGTCTAAAATGGGTTTTAGTTCGGCGGCGCCGGCTTCGGCGGCGGCCTTTTGATGATAAAGACGGCCCAGCGTTTTCAGTTCACTGAAGCAAAGGGGAGCGACGAGTAATATAAACAGCCCTTGTTGCAGGCTCAGCACCGGACCAATTTGCACTTCGCCTAATAGATTGAAACCCACAAACACCGCCACCAAAGCCACGGCTAGGGTGGCAAAAAAATCCAGTACGCTGGAAGATAAAAACGCCAGGCTAACCACGTTCATGGTGCGCTGGTTTAAATCATCGCTGGCGTTTTTCAGCAGTTGTTGTTGGCTGGTATGTGCCTGATGCACCAGGAGCAGGTCGGCAGCTTTTAGACGGTCGGCAAATAAGCTGCCTAAGCGTGTCAGTGCAGCGAAATGTCGGCGATGCCGAGCCGCAGCGCCACTACCTACCAGATACATAAATAAAGGAACGACAGGTAAGGTAACGAACATTAGCAGGGCTATCAGCCAACTTGTTGGCCACAGGCACACAAGGGCCAGTAAAGGGGCTAAAACCGCCAGTTGCTTTTGCACTTGATAACGGGTGAGAAAATCTGCCGTGGCAGGAATATGCAGCGACCATAATTGCTGCCAGTAAAAATTAGGCTTTTGACGCACTAAGGCCAGTTGTCCTCGCAGGAGTTGCGTATGCAACTGCGCTTGTAAACGCTGGCATAGCTGTAAGTGTGTGCGTTGGGTAAGTTGCTGTTTCAGATAATCGAACACTAGCCATAAGGCGGCCGTCAGTACTACGCCCTGCATTGTAGTGGAGGCTGGCGGCTGTTGATTGACGATGAGATCGTCAACCGCAAGGCTAACAAACCAAAATAAACCGAGCTGGCAGGTGAAACCGGCCAAACCCAGAAGTGTCAGTAGATGCAGGGCGCCGCGCGAGGCGGCCCCCTGCTGATAAAGCCACTTCGACAAGCTGAGTCCGGCGGTATGCTCAGTCATTTCTGTCCATGTCTTCGGTGGACTCCAGCCACATGGCATTGATAATGCCAAAGGCACAGGCCAGCAATACGCCAAGTATCCAAGTGAAATACCACATATCAGGTCCTCCTAGTAAATCGCATGACTTTGGTTAAGTTCGGATTGCTTGATGCGCCCACGCATTACCCAGAAACCGTAGGCGGTATATGCCAATACTATTGGTACGAAAATGCAGGCAACCGCAAACATAATCTTCAGGGTCAGCAGACTGGATGTAGCGTCCCACATGGTTAGACTGGCATTAGGCATAGTGGAACTTGGCATCAAAAACGGGAACATGGAGAAACCCGCAGTAAGGATAATGCCGGTCATGCAAAGTGCACTGCTGACAAAAGCCCAGCCACCGCGCTTTTTCAGCGAGAACAAGGCACATGCCAGACCGGCTGCAATACCTAACAGCGGTGCGGCTATCATCCAGGGGTAATGAGCATAATTACTTAGCCAGGCACCACTTTGCTGTTCAACGGTTTTAGTTAATGGGTTAGAAGTGGCGTAAGGGTCAATGGCTGAGGTCACCACAAATCCGTCTACTCCATATGCAATCCAGATTCCAGCCAGAATAAACAGCACAACTGACGCAACTGACAACACGACTGAGACAGCTCGAGCGCGCGCCAGTAACTGGTCGGTAGTCTTTAACTGCAACCAGGTGGCACCATGGTTGAGCAACATGGCTACAGACACCAGACCACAGAGGATTGCAAAGGGGCTTAGCAGACCAAAGAAACTGCCGCTGTAAGTCGCGCGCAGGTTGTTGTCCAGCTCAAAGGGGACGCCTAGCAACAGATTCCCGAACGCCACGCCGAATATCAGTGCGGGAATAAGGCCGCCGGCAAACAAGGCCCAGTCCCAGGCTTTTCGCCAGGTTGTGTTGGGCAGTTTACTGCGGTAATCAAAACCAATGGGGCGCATCCATAAGGCGATCAGCGTTAAGGCCAGGGCCAGATAGAAGCCTGAAAAGGCGGTAGCATAAATCATCGGCCAGGCTGCAAAAATGGCGCCGCCGGCAGTAATAAACCAGACCTGATTGCCATCCCAATGTGGGCCAATGGTATTGATCATTACGCGTCTGTCCTGGTCGGTTTTTCCTACCAGGGTCAACAGTGCACCAACACCTAAGTCAAAGCCGTCGGTGATGGCGAAGCCAATTAGTAGTACGCCGACCAGCACCCACCAGATAACACGTAGTACTTCATAATCGATCATGCTTGTGCTCCTTTGATGCCGAGGTTTAATTTATCCTGCTCAGCTTGCTGGGCCAGAGCGCTTGGGCCTTGCTTGGCAAACTTTTGCATCAGGTAGAAACCAATAATAAACATCACCAGGTAGAAACTGCTGTATGCCACCAAGGTGATAATGACGTCGCTGACAGACAAGTTAGATACCGAAGCATGAACGGGCAGTACTTCAGCGATGGACCAGGGCTGGCGACCAAACTCTGCGACAAACCAACCCGCTTCGCAGGCAATCCAGGGCAAAGGTAAGCTGAAAAGCGAGGCCTTAAGTAACCAACGAGGCTTGGTGATCTGGTGCTTGGTGCTGTACCAGAAGGCTGCGCAAAACAAAGCCAGCATTAAAAAGCCGCACGCAACCATCAAACGGAAACTCCAGAACAGCGGGGCTACTGGCGGAATGCTGTAGTCAACCGCCCTTTGTATGGCTTCTTCGCTGGGATTGGCCACATCTTTGGTGAATGGCTCTAGCAGCATGGCATACCCGAGATTGGCTTTGTTTTGTTCAAAGATGGCCAACTCAGCCTTGCTCGCTTGTCCAGCTTTGACTTTCTCCAGCAGACCATAAGCTTTGGTGCCAGCAACGATCTTGTGTCTGTGCTCTTCCTTAAGCTCTCGGAGCCCCATCACTTCTTCATCCAATGACCGGGTGGCAATTAGTCCCATCAACCAGGGGATTTTTACCGCGTACTCGGTTTTCTCCAATTCGTCATTGGGAATACCAAACAGGGTAAATGAGGCTGGAGCGGGTTGGGTTTCATATTCTGCTTCAACAGCGGCCAGTTTAACTTTTTGCACATCGCCCAATTCATAACCGCTCTCATCCCCCAGTACAATGACTGACAATATTGAAGCCAAGCCAAAACTGGCAGCGATGGCGAATGAGCGTCGGGCAAAGGCAATCTCGCGACCCTTAAGCAGGTAGTAGCTGGAAATGGCCAGGATAAACATAGCGCCAGTTACATAACCGGCGGACACAGTGTGTACAAACTTTACCTGCGCAACGGGATTAAAGATAACCTCGGCAAAGCTGGTCATTTCCATACGCATAGATTCAATGTTGAATTCAGCGCCCACCGGGTATTGCATCCAGCCATTGGCGATCAGGATCCACAAGGCAGAGAAATTGGAACCAAGCGCAACCAACCAGGTGGTGGTTAAGTGCTTGACCTTGGACATTTTGTCCCAACCAAAGAAAAACAACCCTACAAAGGTGGATTCCAGAAAGAACGCCATTAAGCCTTCAATGGCTAGCGGTGCGCCAAAAATATCCCCTACATAGTGTGAGTAGTAGGCCCAGTTCATGCCAAACTGGAATTCCATGGTCAAACCGGTTGCCACACCCAGAGCGAAGTTAATGCCAAATAGCTTGCCCCAGAACTTGGTCATCTGTTTGTAAATCTCCTTGCCTGTCATCACATAAACTGACTCCATAATGGCAAGCAAAAAGCTTAACCCCAGTGTCAGTGGCACGAAGATAAAGTGGAACATGGCCGTTAGGGCAAATTGCCAACGGGATAGTTCGATGAGTGTCTCATTCATAGCCGAACCCTCATAGCTGCACTCCTTGTGAAGGTGTTAATTGATTTTTGGGAAATGACTCTCTCATTGTGGGTATCAGCAAGTTTTGAACCATATCGCTAACTAGGTAGCAAATTGCTGTGAGAGCGTCTTGTTTTGGCGGGTGATGGTCGGGGCGGCGGTGAGTAGAGATTCGAAAGAAAAGCGCGTAACTGACAAATTTGTCAGTTACGCGCTAGGATCTAATGAACAAAACGTATGTTCAGGGTTCCAAGCGCTCAATGCCCAGTGCTTTCAGTACATACTTTTCATAAATTGGCTCACTGGTACCGGTTTTCATCTTACGCATAAAGTATTTTTCAAAGGCAATCTTGGCTAAATGCACCCACTTACCTTTTTTAAACCAGGTTACATTGCGAGGCGGTATTTGCGGCATGGCCACAAAAGCGGCTCCGGTATCCCCCATGTCCGCGAGGCAGATGGCGTGCCAGGTGCCTTTATAGTGCGGGGGATGGTTGTCTACTACTATGGCTTTTAGGTTGTGTGCGATGGCTGTCATCATGGTCTCAATCATATAACCGGTTTTGGGTGTACCGGTGGGCACAGGTGTAGATTCTACCGGCGGAATAGCCACGCACACACCGCCTGAGAAAATATTTGGGTACTTGGGACTGCGTTGGAACTCATCGGTGATAACAAAGCCTTTGGGATTACACAATCCCTCAACGTCAGCCACAGCTTTAACACCAGAGAAAGGGGGGATAAGCATGGCGTGCTGGAAAGGCAGTTGATGGCTAATATCCAATTCGCCCTTGCGGTTGAGTTCACTGACCTGCATTTGCCCGTCACTCACCTCATCAACCTGGGCATTGCAGATCCACTTAATGTCTCGCTGGCGTAACTCCGACTCCAATAAAGACTTGGAATCGCCAACGCCGCCTAAGCCTAGATGGCCAATATAAGGCTCACTGGTGACATATGTTATGGGCACCTTATGCCTGACTTTGGCATCACGCAACGCCTTGTCCAGAATAAAGGCATATTCATAGGCAGGACCAAAACAACTGGCTCCCTGAAATGCGCCTACAACTGCAGGGCCTGGTGTGGCGATCAATTTCTCGACATCCTTGTGACAGTTGATTGCGTGATCTAAGGTGCATATTGACTGGGTAAAATGTGCAGGGCCGGCCCCCGGAATGCTTTCAAAAGCCAGCTTAGGGCCAGTGGCAATCACCAGATAATCATAGTCGATGAGTTCGCCGTCGCGGCCTATCAGTTGCTGCTGCTCAGGATCAATTCTCTCTATACTGGCACAGACAAAATCAATGTGTTTTTTATTCAGATATTTTTCTATGGGGAAAGTGATGGCATTGGGCTCTCGCCACCCCACCGCCACCCAGGGATTGGAAGGGACAAAACGAAACACCGGATATTCATTTACTACCACGACCTGATGTTCGGCTCCCAGAGCCTGTTTAATCTCATAGGCCGCGGGCATGCCTCCGGTTCCTGCACCTAGTACTACTACTTTTGCCATTTTCTGCCTCTTTTTGCTGTGCATTAACTTGTGTAAATAAATTGTTAGCAAAAGGTTTGCCAGGTGTGTTTATTTCTTGCGCAGCCCTAAAAATAAGGGCTTCACACAACTGTGCAATTGGCAGCAGAAGATTCACTAGGCTCTTTTTGTCAAATGTGGCAGTATTTTCTCAGTCTTTCTGACAAAAGTGGCAATTATGAACTTGTCTGTTATCCAATCCATGATTGATGCGCTGGAGAAGCCTGCAATTTTTATTCGCCCGGATTATTCCATCCAGGCGGTAAATCGTGCCTATCTGGATACCTACAAACAACCGGTGAAGCTCGGACGCAGTCGCTGCCATGAAATATCTCATCACGCCGCAGAACCTTGTGATCGGCACGGCGAAGAGTGCCCGCTGCTTTATTGCCAGCAGCATGGCCGCAGCACCAGCGTGGTACATGTTCACCACACTCAGACAGGCCTACAGCACTGCGACATTCTTATGCGCCCGGTTCGTGATGAAGATGGCATGACCCTTGGATATCTGGAAATTTTAAACAAGGTAACGTTCGCAGCAGCAGGGACAGATGTGAATAAGATGGTTGGTGTGTCAGCCCCTTTTAATCGAATGCTGAATCTGCTCAATAGGGCGGCGTCGGCTGATATTAGTGTGTTGTTACAGGGGGAAACTGGCACCGGCAAAGAGCTGGCGGCCAGGGCGGTACACGATGCTAGTCTTCGACACGACAAACCCTTTGTGATAATTGAATGCACCGGACTGAGTGAAGCGCTGTTTGAAAGCGAACTTTTTGGTCATGAGAAGGGAGCCTTTACTGGTGCCTCTCAGGCTAAAAAAGGTTTAGTCGAGCTAGCTAATGGCGGCACATTATTTTTTGACGAGATTGGTGACGTACCCTTAAATATGCAGGTGAAGTTGCTGCGTCTTCTTGAGACCCGCAGTTTCAGAGCGGTGGGTGGATTGCACCCGAAGCGCAGTGACTTTCGCCTGGTCTGCGCCTCACATAAAGATTTACTGGCTATGGTGGAGGCTGGAGAGTTCCGGCAGGATCTTTACTACCGAATAGCCGGTTTCCCTATTCAGCTTCCGGCACTGCGTGAGCGACCTGTCGACATTCCCTTGCTGGTGGAACAATTTTTATTGGCATCAACTGAAGGTAAACACTTTTCTAATGCTGCTATGCAGAAGCTATGCACCTACAGCTATCCAGGTAATATACGCGAGCTTAAAAGCATTGTTGAGCAGGCCAGTCTGATTGCCAATGATAGTCAAATTCAAATTGAAGACCTACCGCAAGTGCTACAGAATCATAGTCAGGAGCAAGGGGCGTCGGGTCATGAGATCCGCAGTTTAGAAGCGCTCGAAGGTGATTACCTGGCACAACTTTGCCAGACGTTCCCCGGAAGCTTTGAGGCGCTGGCTGATGCTCTGGGGGTCAGTGACAGGACCCTATATCGAAAGCTGCACAAGTTCGGTTTACGCTTTCGCTAATGCGCAGATCAGGCTGGTAATTCCGGGCAGAACTTATCTTTGAGCAGTTGCATAAAACGTAAGGTATCGGGATCCTTAATACTGTAAAAGATGGTTTGCGCTTCTTTTCGGCATTGCACCAAACCTTGCTCCCGCAGGACCGCCAGGTGCTGGGAAAAAGCTGAGGCACTGAGGCTGAAAGTTTTATGTAATTCGCCAACGTTTAACTCACCGGTGGCGAGCCGACATAAGATCTGCAACCGATGCTCATTGCCCAGAGAGCGAAGGAAAGCTGCTGCCTTACTTGCTTCATCTTGATGCATTTCAATGTTGGTCATGGATACCCCTTTAAAACAAAATGCGGCACTTGCAGGTGCCGCACAATAGATTATTTACCAGCCCTGGCCAGTTCTGCTTCGGTTTTAAAACCGAATACTTTACGCAGTACTATGGTTGCCGGACAAAAACCGGTAAAAGACTGCTGAAATAAGTTGGCACCGATAAACACGGTAAACCAGACAAAGTTGGGATGTACCCAGACCGTCAGGGCCACGGATAATAACACCATAAAGCCAGCAAAGGCAGTCAGGGCTCGCTCAGCACTCATATTACGTCTCCTCATATTGAGCTAGCAGTGGTTGTCTATCAGTTGCCGATGCACTGCTACATGGCAACTGCTTTACTCAGAAACCGTACCTGACTCGCAGCCAGGCATTATTGTTGTCTTTAAACTGGCCAAAGAAGGTATGTTGCGTGTCGGCGAAAAACAGATTCAATCCCGCCGCCCAGGACCAGTTGTCATCCAGTCTATGATTCAAGCTGGGGCGCAGATAACCGTCCTGATCCGTCGGGGAATAAAAGCTGAACAGAGACAGGGTTAGGTCATCCGCAGCATTACGCCAGGTCAGCCGATTGGTCAGAACCAGGCGGTTCTGCTCTTTTTCCCATTGTGGAAAAGGTGAATGAGCGAGTAAGGCGCTATGGTCCAAAGTGTGTTCCAGATAAAACTGAAAGCCGCCGGTTAAGCGAGTGACCAACTCCTGCTCATAGCCTAGTAACACGCGCCACTGGCTGTTTGGCACTGTGGGGTTGCTGCCATCCTGGTCCTGGCGGCTGTCGTGGTAGGCCAATTCCGCGTTGAATAGACCCGCCCCCAGAGTTTGGCGAATGGATGCGCCTACTACCCGCAGGCGACTGAAAGTAGGGATGCCTTCAGGGCTCAGGCTTTCTGGACTTTTGCTATAGCCATCATAGGCATAGAAAGCCATCTCGCGACCATCTAAATTTTTAAACAGCCGTAAGGCCCATTCGTCAGAGCTGGGTGTGAGGGCATCAAAGCCAGGGGCGATGATGCCGCCTGCCCAAGGGTTAAAGAACGAAAAGTAGTCGCCGTTGATATAGTTGTCCGGGTCAAACTTTGGGGTCCACACCAAGTCAACATTAGCCAGATCAAAATAGCCCGATACCTTTACCGCGTCCGACGGGGCTTTGAGGTATTCATCATGGCGTCCGGCAAAGAAAGACTGCCAGTCTTTAGGAAATAGATCGTTTAGAAACAGATAGTCACCGGTTCCCCAGGTAAGAATCTGCCGTCCCGCTTTGACATCCAGATGCTGGCCTAAGCTAAAGCCTGCCGATAACTCGCGAAACTGACCACGCCATTGTTGTTGCACACCGTCATACCAGCCGTCTGCCTTAGCCGTTACAGAAACTTGCTGCCATTGGCTGCTTTTTTCCAGTCTGAGCCGGGCATCGGCCAGGCTCACCCGCGGATTCCATTGGCTGGAAGTCAGCCTGCTGCCAAGCGCCAATTCGGCAAAGCCTTGTACCGGCAGGGTGGTGCTTTCCTCCTGCCAGTCCACATCCCAGTCGTCTTCTGGCGGCTCTTGTGCCGCCACGCTGAGACTGACCATCAGGGTAAGTAGCGATATACGCGTCATAATTAGTCCTTCAGATTCAACCAATCCCTGGGGGGATTGCGCAGACTGCGCTCAGAGAAGATGTCCTCTGGCAGACCAAGATCATACTTGATGAAGCGAAATTGCATTTCGGTCTGACCGCCACTGAGCAAATCCTGCACTCTGGAATGGGTTACGGTAGGGTGCCCATCGATGTTTTCAACTTTCAAAGTTTCAACTTTGCGGTATTCACGATCCTGGTTGTCAAAAAAACGGATTTCCACCGGCAGCATGCTGGTCTTGTCTATTTTTACCTGGTAGCGGCTGAACTCCACTGAGGCCGGATCTTTGGGTTTACCTTCCAACAGATAGTGATCAGTGTTTTGTTCCAGCAGGGTGAAGTCGTCCAGTTCGGTGTTGCGGCCTGAAACATCTTCATAAAAGAAATGTGAACCGACAAAGGAAGTGCGTTTGTCACCGGCCGATATCCGCTTAACCAGATCCAGACCCGGCAGGTACAACCAACGGTCATCGTCACTGTCGGTGTGCTTGACTACTCTGAATACTGTATCGCGAACATCGGCAGGCTGGGAAAAGAACACCATCATGTCTTGCGAACCGCCATCGGCCTGGTCGCGGCGTAAAATGGTGAACTGGCGCATCTGTTTGCGTCCCTGATTGTCGGTGATGATCATGCGCGCCGCGCTACGGCCGTCATCACCAGCATAGTAAGCGGCCAGCTCGGCTTGTTTGACAATATCGCGAGCTTCCTGGGCGTGCAGGGGGCTGGTCAGTGATAGACCAGTCAGAAGTAAAAATACCGCGTTTTTCATGATCATTTCTCCTTATCAGGATTTAAACAGCCAGGGGCGTACCAGGCTGATCAGTGAGGGCAGCATAATCAAAGTGACCAGTGCCGAGATGGCCATAATGCTGGCCAGAAAGACACCCACTGTGATGTAAGGTACCAGCGGTGCAAACAGCAGCGGCGTGAATCCCATGGCAATAACAATAGCATTGCGACTGATGGCACGGGCGGGTTCCTCAAACATCAGTGACAGGGTGGTTGGCCAATCTTTATGTTCTGCCCAGGTGGCACGGAAGCGTTCGATAAAGTGAATGGCAAAGTCCACTGACAAACCCAGGGTTAGTGACGATAGCACGGCAATGGGCATGTCATAGTCTTTACCAATCCAGCCGATCAAGCCGTAGATCAGGCTGATAGTTAAGGTCAGCGGCAGCATGGCCAGAATGCCAAATGCCAGGGAGCGGAACAGCACCACCATCATCACCAGTACCATCACAAAGGCACCCAGCAGGCTGTCGAGCATGCCGGCGACCATTTCCTGTTGCCATACGACGTTAAGGTAAGCCTTTCCGGCCCAGTCCAGTTTCATATCGGACGGTAGTGGGTGGCTTTGTATATAGTCATTTACCAGCTGCACAACGGCGGTCATATCCTGATTGTCGCCACTGGTCAGTTGCAGCCAAATCAGGCTTTGGCGGTAATCAGGGGTGACGAAGTGCCACAAATCCTGTGGACGGTGTGAAGACTGATACTGCAAGAGTGTTTGTGCCACACCGTTGGCAGAGGAGGGCAGAACAAAGTCTGTCTCGGTGCCAGAGCGTAATTCACGGTTCACCGTTTTAACCACATCCGACAGGCTGTTGGATTTACCCACCAAGCCGCTGGCCTGCAGGTGCAACTGTAACTGGCTCATATAATCCAAAACAGAGGGGGATAAAAAGCGCTTGGACTGGCTGGACAGGTTCTCTAACTGCGATTGCAATGCAAATAGCAGGTCAGTTTCTGTAGCGTCGCTTAGTTCAAAAGATTTGTCATCCATGGCCATCAGTAGCGCCGGGAGGTTGTTGCTCTGTTCTAGAGCTTCTGCCTGTTTGCGCAGCCAGACCCGCAGGGCGTCAGACATCTGCTTGTCACCTGCGGCAGTGGCAATGGCCTGAATTGCTTCGTGATTGGTGTTGCTGGTGTCGGTCAGGACTAAGAAAGCATCGTAGGTACCGGCAAAATGTTCATTCAGTACCCGGTCGGCAACGCGCAGCTCATGCTCAGACTTAAACCAGCGAACCGGGTTGTCGTTGATATTGATTAGACTGATACCGTAAACAGATATTGCAAACAGCCCAGCAAAGCCCAGTAGCCAAAGCTTAGCGTGGCTGCCCGCCAGTTTGCCTAAAGTACGAAGCGCTGGTGTCAGTTTTGAATCGGCTTCTTTAGGCAACTTAGCAATCAGCTTGGCCAGAGATTTGTCACTTAGCCCTGACAGATAGGCAGGCACGAAAATCACAGTGAGTAAGAACGCCAGCATAATACCGCTGCCGACAAAGGCACCAAAGACCTGTACCGGTGGAATGGGGGTCAGCATCAGTGACAGGAAACCCACTGTTGAGGTGACTGAGGTAAATAACATAGGGGTAAACAGATGCCCCATCACCTGGCGAATGGTGTGACTGGCTGCTTGTCCGGGTTTATGCCGGTCGGCAAACTCAGAGAGTATATGTACTGAGTCCACTACGGCGATGGGCATCAGGAAAATGGCAATCATCGAGGACATGATATGTACAGTGAAACCCATGCCAATCAAGGCACCCATGGTGATCAGTACGGTGGCCATGGCCACTATCATGGCGGGCAGAATAAAGGGCACATTGCGGAAGAATACCCACAGCAGAATAAAGATGGTTAGCCCGGCTAAAGGCGCTGAAATGCCCATCTGCACAAACATTTCGTAGCCAAATCTGTCTTCTGCCACAGGCAGACCCGTGATGTGCCATTCATCCTGGCTGCCCAAGGTAGCAATATGGGCTTTCAGATCCCGGGCTATGGCGTAGCTTTGGTTTTTATCAACGATAGGCACGTACAACGCCGCCGCCTTACCGTCACCAGATACTAAGGTGTTACGCAGCAGTGGTAATCTCTCGGCTTGCTCGCGAATACGCTGTGCACCTGCTATATCGCTTGGGGCGGACTTCATCATCCACTCAAAGCGTATGGTACCTGGCTCTGCCTGGGTAATATTGTCCACATTAGCCAAAGACATCAGATCGGCCTGAACCACACCCTCTATGCCTGTTGCATACTCGGTCAGATCCACCAGAGCTGAGAGTGTTTGAGGATTGTAAATGCTCTGCGCATTGACGACCCCGACCACAATAGTGTCGTGCATGGCAAAAGTGGTTTTCGCCTGGTTGTGGAATAACCGCTCGGGATTGCTGGCATTGAGCATATTTTCCGGATCAGTATCAATCTGGATTTTGGGCAGCTGTGCAACAAACAGCAGCGTGAGTAGCAGCAAGCCCCAATATACCCACTTACGATAATGGATGGAGAAGTTCAAAAGTACGTTGACCATCTGGGCCTCAAATAACAGAATTTTCTAATTTAGAATAATGCGAAATATAGCGAACAAAAAAACATCTGTCATTATTTATTTCGCTTTTTGCTAAATTAAGCTTTGCGAGATGCGAGATGCGAGATGCGAGATGCGAGATGCGAGATGCGAGATGCGAGATGCGAGATGCGAGATGCGAGATGCGAGATGCGAGATAGGCGTTGCGCGTCCCTGGAATAGGGACACGCTTAGATTAATGGCTGAATGTATAGAGTAGCTATATTTGCACCCTAGGGCAGTTCGATACGCAAATCGGCTTTTTTCCAGGCTTCAAAGCCACCTTCAACCGAATAAACCTTAGTAAAGCCCATGCGCATCAGCGATTCGGCGGCCAATGCAGAGCGTGCGCCACTGCGGCAATAGAGGTAAATATCCTGTTCGGCCAGCTCTTCCAGCGGTGCTTCCGCACCTTTAGCCTGCGGTAGGTTAGTTAAACTGGTTTCTAAGATCCCTCTTGGCACATTGATGGCACCGGGCACAAAACCCTGGTGGTATTCATCTGGCTCTCGCACATCCAGCACAATGATAGGATGCGCCAACTGTTGTTCCAATGTGCTGATTGGTACTTCCTTGATTCGTTGTTTTGCTTCTGCAACCAACTGTGGGGCGGTTTTAATCATATGACCTCCAATAGACTATGTCCGACGATAAACAAAGCGATAATCAGTAATAACAGGGCAAAACCGCGACGCAGACGCTGTTGCGGCCAGTTTGCCGACCAGTAGCGACCAGTCAAACTACCGGCAATTCCCAGAGCGCTGATGGCCAGTAAGAGCGGCCAATCCAATTGCCAATCCGTTTGCATGGACAGGTTAGCCATCAGGGCAAGCGCTGCATTGCTGAAAATCAGCAGTAAGCTGGTGGCCCGGGCATGGAAAAAATCCAGTCCGGCAAAGCGAATCAGAATGGGCAGTAGCATAAAGCCGCCGCCGGCGCCGGTAAAGCTGGTTAGGGCACCAGCAAGCGTACCGGCAACCAGAGTAATGTAAGGGTTTGACTTAGGTGTCGTGACATCTTTGTGTCGCCACATTGCCCTGGCTGCAATGAGCATAAGCGTAGCGAAGATAATTAATTGCAGCATCGGATGGGCGAATTTGGCCGCTAGGGCACCAAGATACCCACCCAGGGCGCCGCTTATGCCAAGTTGCAACGCGGCGCGCCAGTTTATTTGCTGCTTGGCTGGGCTAAGCAGCAAAGTGGCAAGACTGATCAGCGCCACAATAAATAGTGAACCGGCAATGGCCTGCTTAACGTCCTGACCGGCAAGATAGACAAGCAGAGGTAACGCTAGCACAGAGCCCCCGGAACCTAATATTCCCAGGCTCAGACCAATTCCAGCGGCGGCAAGAAGGGCTAACTGCATCGTTATCTCTCTTTGGAATAAGTTTATAACATTGTGTTGTATGTTATTTCGTATTTTGCTAAAGTTCAAGGCGAAATCTTCATCGGGAGTGATATTTTATGGCACTGCATGTCGAGACCTTTTTTCATCAGGACAGCTCAACCTTAAGCTATGTGATTTACGATCCACATAGCGGCGAGGCGGCTATCATCGATCCTGCCCTGGACTTTGACTATGCGTCCGGACGCAGCCACACCGCCTTTGCCGACAGCCTAATCAGCTACGTTGAAACGCAAGGCTTACAGCTGAAGTGGATTTTGGAAACCCATGCCCATGCGGATCATTTAACCGCCGCCCAGTATCTGAAGAGCAAGTTGGGTGGGGTGATTGCCATAGGTAAGGGCATTGCCAAAGTACAACATACCTTTCAGGGCATCTTTAACCTGCACGACAGTTTGCAAACCGACGGTAGCGATTTTGATCATCTGTTTGATGAAGGTGATAACTTTTGCCTTGGGGATATTCAGGGAAAGGTATTGGCTACCCCCGGTCATACCAATGACAGCCTGAGTTACGTCATTGACGGCAACGCCTTTGTTGGCGACAGCCTGTTTATGCCGGACGCCGGCACCGCGCGTTGTGATTTTCCGGGCGGAAGTGCCGCGCTACTTTATCAATCGGTGCAAAAACTCTATGCACTGGGGGATGATATGCGTATTTATGTTGGACATGACTATCAGCCCGAAGGTCGGGCTCTGGCCTACATGGCCACGGTCGCTGAGCATAAGGCGCACAATGTCCATATCAGTAGCGATACCAGTGAAGCGACCTTTGTTCACAGGCGCCAGTCTCGTGACGCCACGCTGGCCGTGCCTCGCCTGATTGTGCCCAGTATTCAGGTCAATATCCGGGCTGGAAAATGGCCTGAGGCGGAGGACAATGGGCAGGTTTACCTGAAAGTGCCGGTGAATCTACTGGGTCATTCATGAACCTGAATTCTATGTAGAACAAAGCCTCTCCGCTTTTGCACAGTCAGTGCTGCGCAGCCAATGTCAAAGCATGCTGCATAGCTTGGTCTGCATTGATTTTGATATCCGGCTCTATACCTCGACCTTCTATACGCCCAAAGTTGCTGCTGAAGTAATCGGCGATTGGGAGGAAAAGTTGTGAGTCGTCATTTAGGTCAAACAGGGTTTGTGACAGCATCTCGCCCGCGGTGTTTTCTCCAACTAAGGTAACATTGGGTAATGTGGCCAAGGCTGTGGCTGCCAATTCTGCGGCACTGGCGGTTTTTCCGCTTACCAGTAGATATACCGGACCCGCATAATAGGGTGCTTCTGGACTAAATTCGATCTTAGTCAGGGGCTGCGCTTGTACATCCTGCCAGAACGAACGAATTGACCAACCGTGCCATGGGGGCAACGCTTGCCAGTCCGAAGAGATTGGTCGACGGTGATGAGCGTTAAACCACAGACGGCTGGCAAAAGCTCCTGCTGTCAGAGGATGGTTCAGTAAATGAGCAACCAGCGGACGCACTGCAAAGGCCCCACCTTCATTAAGGCGTAAGTCGATGACTAACGCCTTGGCATTGGTCAATTGTTGATAAGCCGAATTTATCTGTTCGATGGTGTCCAGGCCCATCATGGTAGTTACTGTTAATACTGCAATCCGGCCCTGCCAGGTAAGGGTTGCGCCTTGTTCACCGACATTCATTGTATCCAGATAAGCTGCTATTTCTTCCACACTTTGCTGACGTTTAGCCAATCTAACATGGGAAAACGGACCGTCTTGCCAAAGAGTATTAAAGGCCTTGGCAAATTCTGCCGGGTCGGGGGTGCTGGCATCCAGTAACTCGATTTGTTGCTTGATGGATTGATAAGCGCTGTGGTTTAGCTCGGCAGGATGGTAGTGATACTGTTGCAATAATTGATGAATTTTCTGTGCCCTTTGTATATCAGGTTGGGGCAAGTCGGTGTTGGCACTAAGTGTGCCTGTAAATAAGCAGAGAATAAGGCTTAGCTGGAAGCGTGATAGCATGTTGTTCTCCATAAAAGCGCATGAGATGGCTCATCTGCTTATGCATAGCGTAGGCCAAAATAATTTTTATAAAAATCAATAGAATGGTTACATGTGGGGTGGGTATTTTCACCAAAATACGGTGTAATTCGTCATCCTTTGACGCATAGCTAAAGTGTAATCAGCCTTTGTATTGAAGCGCCAATTTGCAAGCACGTGAAACTTGGCGGCAGAAAATCGTTCTGCTGTTTGATGTCCTTTTGCTCATTTACAGAAGGGATTCGATGGGTAATACACCAGCCAGCCAGGCGCCAAAGCGACGAAATATCGAGGCGTCGGGTTCACTGCTAAAGCATTGATTATTGGCATGATCGATCCAAATCAGTTGTTCCTTTTCGGTTAGTTGTACCTGATAAGCCAATGCGGGTAACAGAGGGCCAATGTTGTGTCCGACCAGTGCGGCAAGTGTCGGCTGGTGAATAAAGATGCCCATTTCAGAATTGAGGCGGGCAGAGCGGGGATCGAAATTAAACGAGCCGACAAAGACTTCCTGGTTGTCTATGACAAAGGTTTTAGCGTGTAAGCTGGTACGACTGCTACCAGATAAACGGGCTTTGGGTTTAGCGATAGGATTCACACGGGTTTCCCACAAGGTTACTCCTGCCTTGAGGAGGGCTTTTCGATAATGTGCATACCAGCCATGTACGGCAAATACATCGGTAGAGGCGAGGGAATTGGTGACTATAGTGATATCAATGCCTTGCTGTGCCGCTTTGATCAGAGCCTGGGTTCCGCCTTTTGAGGGAATAAAATAGGGCGATACAATTAGCAAGCTGTTACGGGTTTTGCTGATAACCGCGCCAATCTGATGAAGCATCTGAGAAGCTGGTGAATCCCGGTTAATTTTGCCGGGTTGGTCAAAGAATAATTCTGCCTCACCAAAGTGCCAGGCTGATGTGTCTTGCAACAGCTTTCCCCACTCGGCTTCAAAGGGAGCATCAGGCTGGTCAAGGCTTTGCTGCAACATGCCCTGCCAGCCAAGTAGGGTTTGGGTATGACGAGCGTGGCGACTGGCCAAGGCGGCAATATTGACGCTAAGTGGGGAGTTCCAATACATGTCGAATTGCTGACTGATTTGTTGCACTACAGGGCCGATGGCAGTCAAATCTAAGTCACCAAAAGTAACAGCTGCGCTATTAAGCAAATATTCGTCGCCGATATTTCTTCCCCCAACAATGGAAATAAGGCCATCGACCGTAAGGGATTTGTTGTGCATGCGCCGGTTTTGCTGGTCCAGGTTGAACAAAATGGCCAGGTTACGAAAGGCTCGGTTTCGAATCGGATTGAATAGCCTGACATGAATATTAGGGTGGCTGTCCAGGCTAAGCAGGTTATGGTCACTGCGTTTTTGCCAGTCATCCAGCAACATGCGTACTCGTACCCCTCGCTCGGCGGCTTTTAGCAGTGCCGCTGCAATCATTTTACTGGTCTTGTCATCGCGGAAAATGTAGTACTGCAAGTCGATGCTGACTGTTGCTTTATTTATAATCGCTAACCTCTCGTCCAAGGCGCTCTGGCTGGTGCTTAGCGGTGCTACGCCTGTTAAACTGGGTGACGGATGCCTGAGGTTTTTTATGGCGTCAACTAATGGCCCTTCGCTGGCTGTCATGCTGGTACTTGGTGGTGATGGGGGATGTATGGGCGGAGACTGGCACGCTGCCAGGGGAGTCATACAAATCAACAACATCAGTCTGTTCATCAATTAAAACCGGCTATGCGGGTCACTGTTATCTGGTCTAACAGTTAAATGCTTCAGGGTCAATGTCTGGTCATCAGCGATGGCTATAAGGGCGCTTTGCAGATGGATTTGTTACCCGGCCTGTTGATTTGTCACAGACCAGTGTTACATTGCCTGCCTTTGGCCTTGCATTGGGTTGTTTATGAAGTCGTCTCTGTCTCAGATCTTTGCCCGGGGTATGTTGTTCAGCTTACCGCTAGTGATTACCTTTGGTGCCCTGTATTGGTTCTTTAATTGGTCAGAGTCTTTACTAAGCGTCCCCTTGAGTTACTTGCTGCCACAAGGCTGGTATGTGCCAGGTATGGGGGTGGTGTCGGGCCTGGTGATTATTTTCCTGCTGGGGATCCTGGTTCAGCTTTATCTGGTTAAGCATCTGTTTCACTGGTTTGAGTCGGTGCTTGAACGCATTCCTTTGGTCAAGACCTTGTACGGAAGTGCCAAGGACATTATGAAATTGTTTTCCGGCTCCAGTCAGGATGAACTGCAAAAAGTCGTGTTGGTGACCATGCACGAAGATATTCGCATGATTGGCTTTGTCACCAATGAACAAATCGACTTTGCTGGCGATGACGACATTATTGCCGTGTATGTGCCCTTAAGCTATCAGGTTGGCGGGCATCTATTGTATTTGCCTCGTAGTCGTTGTGAGCCGCTGGATATGCCAGTACAAAAAGCCATGCAACAGGTGCTGACGGCACACATCAGTCAGGCTAAAAGCAAGAAGCCATAACCAAAATGCTATAGGCGCGGGCGCTTTCTTGCCTAGGCAAAGGTCCGCCCGCCCTGTTACAATTCACTCTGGTTCCGCTTAAGAACCAAAGCCAAGGGGTGCCCACCTCCATATCTGGAGAGACGGCTGAGATGCCGCTGAATATCAGCGCAAACCCTTACACCTGATCCGGATAATACCGGCGTAGGAATGGTTACGAGGTTTTCCTCCAGATTTTGTCCCATTGACCTGCCGTTACCCCGGATCTTTTCCAGCTGTGATGAGAAGATCCAATGCAAACTAAATACCGTTATCTTTCTGTTGCCGTGGCGCTAGCATGTCAGCCTGTATGGGCTGACGAAACCAATGCCGAGCTGCAGGCCGTTGAACATATTGTGGTGACCTCGGATTTTGCCGTGCGCAATCTGCAAAATGTACCGGCCAGTATTTCGGTGGTGGGCCAGAATGAAATTATTGCTCGTCAGGCACAGCACTTAGAGCAAATCCTGAATGTCGCCCCTAATGTCAACTTTGCCAGTGGCGCGTCCCGTGGCCGCTTTGTGCAGATCCGCGGTATCGGCGAGCGCAGCCAGTTTGCCGAGCCGATTAATCCATCGGTGGGCTTTGTCATTGATGATATGGATTTTTCCGGCATTGCCGCAGTAGGCACACTGTTTGACGTTCAGCAGGTTGAAGTGCTCAAAGGCCCTCAAGCCACTGAGTTCGGTGCCGCAGCCCTGGCCGGCGTGGTGAAAATTCAAACCGTGGAAGCAGGTAATGACAGTCCCAGCCGCGTCAGTCTGAGCCTGGCGGAGAACAACAGCTGGTCGGCCGGATTTGCCCATGGCGGTGAACTGAGCGACAAGCTGTTGTACCGTGTGGCCGCCCAGCAATACCAAAGTGATGGTTTTATTGAAAACCAATACCTGGGGCGGGACGATACCGGTAATCGCGATGAGCTAACCAGCAGACTTAAGCTCAAATATCTGGCCAGTGACAACCTGACTCTGGCCCTTAATTATCAGTATTTTGATATCGACAACGGCTACGACGCCTTTACCCAGACTAACGACGGTAAAACCCGCTCAGACCAGCCAGGTTATGACCGCCAGCAAACCCATGCACTGAGCCTCAAAGCGGACTGGCGTCATGACTGGGCAACCTTAAGTGCCATTGGTAGTTGGTCTGACTCCGAGATGCAATACGGCTACGACGATGACTGGTTGTATGACGGCTATCCTGGTGGCTACACCGCGTTTGATGCTTACGCACGTGAGCGCGATACACACAGCTTGGAACTGCGTCTGGCATCTTCTGCGACATCCAAGTGGTTCAATGACAGCACCGAATGGGTGGTGGGTGCCTACAGTAAGAAAGTGGACGAAGTACTAACCCGTGAATATGACTATCTGGATGGCATCTTCCGCAGCGATTATCAGCCGGATAATCAGGCAGTGTATGGTCAAACCATCAGCCAACTGAATGATAAAATCCGCCTGACGGTAGGGCTGAGATACGACCATTTTGACATCGACTATCTCGACTCGGACGGTTTTGTCGCCAATGTCAGCGACGACATGCTGGGCGGTAAGTTGGTACTTGACCATCAGGTTAACGAGCAGACCATGGTGTACGGTGGCATCAGCCGCGGCTACAAAGCCGGTGGATTTAATATTGACGATCAGGTGAGCAATTCTCGTCGTAACTATGCACCTGAGTACAACTGGAACTACGAGCTGGGGGTGAAAGGCGCCAATGCCGAGGGCGATCTGACTTTGCGTGTAGCGGGCTTCTATATGCAGCGTAAAGATACCCAGGTCAGTGACTATGAGTTAGTGGCCTCCAGTGGCCAGGCCGCTGACTTTATCGACATTATCGCTAATGCGGATATTGGTACTAACTATGGCCTGGAAGTAGAAAGTCGCTGGCAGGTGAATAACAGCCTGGGGCTTTATGCCAACCTGGGGTGGCTGCGTGCCAGCTTCAAGGAATATACCAATGCCAAAGGGGAGTTTGTTGATAAGCGAGATCAGGCACAATCCCCACGTTACACCTTTAATGTCGGTATGGACTGGCAACTGGCGGATGATTGGCACTGGCATGTGGAAGCCGACGGCAAGGACGGCTTCTACTTCTCGGACGGACATAATCAACAAGCCCATTCCGAAGTGCTGGTGCATAGCCGTTTGAGTTGGCAGCAGGGGGATTGGAGTTTGTCCTTGTGGGGGCAGAACCTGTTTGACCGTGAATATCATGTGCGTGGTTTCTACTTTAACAATGAACCCGAAGATGGCTATGACCAGAATAAATCCAAGCTTTATACCCAGTTGGGCGATGGCCGCATGCTGGGCATAAGCCTCGATTACTTGTTTTAATCTAACGTGCCCGGCAGGGAAGCCGGGATGTTGCCAAGCTGGCGTTCAGGAGGTCTAAACCCCTCCTTTTATTGGAGTGATTCTATGAAACTGGTTGCTGAAATTTCCCTGTATCCTCTGGCCGATAAATACATTGCGCCAATTCAGACCTTTATTGACCGTATTAACCAATACCCTGAGCTGGAAATTGATACCAGTGCCACCAGCACCCGTATTTGTGGTGACTACCTGCCGACCATGGAGATCCTGGCTAAAGAAATGCAGCGCAGCCATCAGGAAATCGGTCAGGCTATTTTTGTGTGTAAGTTTCTAAACGGCGATGCCATGGGCAGCGGCCGTTAATGGACTTGTTGCAAACTCTGTCAGAGCAATGGGCGGCTCAGTCTTACTGGGAGTTGCTGGCAGTGGTGCTGGCCATTGGTTATGTGTGGCTGGCGGCCCGGCAAAATATCTGGTGCTGGCCTTGTGCCTTGGTCAGCACCGGTATTTACAGCTGGCTGTTTTGGGCCCATACGCTGCCACTGCAAACTCTGCTAAATGTGTATTATCTGGGTATGGCGGTATATGGCTGGTGGCACTGGCGAGCCATGGCTGACCACGAACCGGGCAGGGTGCAAACCCGCAGTAATACTTATCATCTATTGGCGGTGCTGCTGTTGTTGCCGTTGTCTTTGGTGATTGGCTGGAGCCTGCAGAGCTATTTCAACAATGAGCATCTGTATGTGGATGCGCTGGTGACGGTATTCAGCTTGTTTACCACTTATCTGGTGACGCAAAAGGTACTGGAAAACTGGCTGTACTGGCTGGCGATCAACAGCCTTGCCGCATGGCTATACTGGCAGACGGGTTTGTACCTTACCGCACTGTTGTTTGTCGGCTATCTGGGTTTTGCCTTGTATGGCTATCTGAAGTGGCGCAGCAGCTACCTGGCGCAGGATGCCCATGCTATCGGCTAAGCAGCACCAGGAGCTACAAGAACTCGCGTTTATTGGCGCAGACTTTGAACTGGACGCCTTGTCCGGCGGTACGGTAAATCAAAGCTATTGTTTGCGTAGTGTGTCGGGCCGCTACTTTCTAAAACTCTTTTGCCAAAACGGTGGGGATCGTCAGGATCGCCACCGCCAGTTCACATTGCAGCAACAGATCGCCGGTTTTGGCATGGCGCCAGCGCCTTTGTATTTGTCTGCCGCGGGCGATTTTATGCTGGAAACCTGGCTGGATATTCAAGATCTCGCCACCAGTAAATTAGTGATGCAGGACAAGCTTATCTGCCTGGCACAGCGCCTGGCCGCTATTCATGCATTGCCTATTCAATGCGCCGATTTACCTCTGGTTGAGGACTGGCAGCACTATATCAAGGTGGGCAATATTCAAACGCCAGCCTTGCTTGACGATGTCGCAAGGGCAAGTCGACTCTGGCAGGCATTGCCTAAGCCGGTATTCAGTCATCATGATCTTAGTTTTGCCCATGTCTGCCTGAGTCCGGATGCTATGTGCTTGGATTGGGAGTATGCGGCTATGTCGACACCGGCTTATGACCTGGCGTCCAGTATCCTGGCCCAAGGGCTGAACGATGCGCAGAGCAGGGTACTGTGCGACGAATATGCCAGAATTTGCGCGCTGTCTGTCGAGCTACTTTGGCAGGATATTCAGCGAATGTTACCTATCGCCAGATTGACCAATCAGCTCTGGCATTTGGCACAAAATCCCGTTAAGCAAAGTCCTGTCGCTTAACATTTGTGCAAACAGTTCAAATGTGACAGAAATTTGCTTTACCTTTAAAGGTCGATGGGTATAATTCTGCCTCCATTGCAGGGGCGTAGTTCCAATTGGTAGAACAGCGGTCTCCAAAACCGATGGTTGGGGGTTCGAGTCCCTCCGCCCCTGCCAGCATTCAAAAAAGCCTGTCCTAGTGACGGGCTTTTTGCTTTTCTGCATCGAAGAAACGTGGCGGTGGGGCGAGAACCCCCATTGGGGTTTGACTTCTTTGCCGAGTATGACCTCCGATAACACCAGACGATGAGATACGGTATTTGCCTGGAATTTCCGCTGTCACCCGACTTTTAAGGC
Organism: Bowmanella yangjiangensis; assembly: GCF_018531185.1. Taxonomy (NCBI): domain Bacteria; kingdom Pseudomonadati; phylum Pseudomonadota; class Gammaproteobacteria; order Alteromonadales; family Alteromonadaceae; genus Bowmanella; species Bowmanella yangjiangensis. The sequence continues at coordinate 811,264 of NZ_JAHDJU010000003.1, read as the reverse complement.
AAACAAGCCAATCCACCAAAGCACCAGCGTGGCCAGTAAAGCAATCAGTAACAGGATATCGAGGCGCTTGGCACTGCGGCTTTTACTGTGCCTGAGGCCCATGCCGTATTGTGGACTTTTCAGGTCACGGAAGCTTTCTTCAATCTGCATGCGCTTGGCGTACAGGTTAACGACTTGTTTGGCGCTGAAATAAGAAGGCGGCAAATTAGTCGCCAGCAACCAAGGCTCTTTGCTACCGGATTGGTAACTAAGCTGGGCGGTGTGAGAGCGACCTGCCTTAGATGAACGCCGGTCTTTTCGCCCCTTAGGCTTGGCTCTATATAAGTGCAGTTACCAGTGAATAGGGCTTTTGCGTCCAAGGCGCACCGGGCCAATATATTCAGCATGGTGGCAAGCTTGGGGATAGAGGGATTTATTGCTGTACCACAGGGATTCGCCCACTGGTTCGAATCGTTACCCGATGCTAAATTGAAAATCGAAGCTTGGCGGGATGACTATAACAAGAGTCGACCTCACCGGGCTTTAAATAACCTGCCACCCTCTCTGTTTGTGGCATCCATCGAAAATTGAACAGCTCGATTCATTCTCTAAGTGGTTCTAATAATGGGGAAAGGTCAAAAGTAAGATTATCAGGAAATTCGTTAGTTACTAGCGCTATAAAGTGGAAAGGCCGCAGACTTTAACGATGAAAATCATATTGTTATATATCTAAAAAAGAAAAACACTGACCATTACGATCAGTGTTTTCGTTAAATATGAGTATTGAGATTATGCTTTTTTTATTAAATTTCGATAAGCAAATCCCATTAAACTTATTAGAAATATTGCTAATGTTGATGGCTCAGGTATAGAAGTGGAAACATTGGTACTAGATGCCGTGAGTAAAACACTTTCATACTCACCTTCAATATGCGAAGGAATAAAACCATTGCCAATACTGTAACCGTAACCCAAACCAAAATGAGTCATGACTCCGCTACCATTATTATTCGGATTTGTATGCCAACTTAGTCCTTTTTTTCCGATTGTCCAATTGACATCTGCGGAAGTTTGATTAATTAATGTGCCAATGTCTGCAAACCCCCATGAACTAGCATTTGAATACCACGAAACACCATTTTCAATATTAGTTGATGCTGCGTTTTGCAATAAAGAAGTATTCATTGTAACTATATCAAAAGAAGCCGCTGCTAAAATTGAAAACGTGTCGCTACCAGTTAACCTTGTTGCCATCATCAAAAGATCTCCATCGCAACTTGATAGCGCTGAACTCGCCATATGCCACGAGCGGCTATTACCACTGAAGCACTCTGTCCACCCCCACGTGTTTTTTACAGTACTTTCATTAATGCTAGTCTGAATACCCTCAGGAATAATTAATCCAGCATTAGCAATTCCACTAACAGTCAAAGCAAAGCTAGCGACTAAGCCTTGTAGAAATTTATTCTTCATTTGAGTTTTCCTTTTAATCCCTTTCCATCAAGGTTGGAAGGTATTTAATTAAGCTAATAGTAAATACTTATTGGGCGAAATGCAGGAACCACGCCAGTTTAATTTCTCTTAAAAAACAATGCCATAGCGTGCGCCGGGGTTTCAGATTTGCATGTTTGTAAAATAACTTGACACAGAAAGTCGGGGGAAGGTCAGTACACTTCGTCAATTTGCACTTTATCTCGGCTAAATGACAATAATTTTATCGCGGTGCAAGGCTTCTTGTTAATCCAAGTCGCATGACTTTTCTGCACCGAAGAAACGCGGCGGTGAGGCGAGAGTCGCCATTATATTTCTAATAATTCCCTTTAAACTTAAGATCACGCTCTCACTGGCGGTCTTTCATCGTGCATCAAGTGTCGACGCTGCTTTGACTCTGATGGTAAGCTTGCACTCCTATGACGACACTGACTCCTTATCAACAAGCGGTACTCACTGAACTGGGCATTATTCAGTGGCAACTGCGTGACAAGTCTGCATCTGATCAGGCCGCAGACGTTACGCCTAGTACTGCTGCAATGATTCCGCCCGCAGATTCTGCACCAAGAGCTAACGCCCAGTCTGCCATTGCCAGATTGAAACTGGCTATGCAGGACAGTACCGCCATACAAAGTCAGCCCGAGCCTGCGCAGGCAAGCGGGGAAGGGCCAGTGTCTGCGCTCGGTACAGAGCCCGCGCCCAAGACTGAGGCTTTGTGGGTGGCTGATAGTGAGCCAATGCTCAGCGATGTGCTGCTGGCACTAAATTGGCCCGATGGGCAACAGTCACTTCGCTGGCAACAAGCCGATGAGTTAAAGCTGGCGGATGGGATTCTTTATTGTCCTGAGCCAGCCGCTCTAGCCGCCGATAGCCGTCTTAAACGCCGCTTATGGCTGCTTTTGCAAGCATGCTGAACTTCCTCTCATTAAACTGCGAAAACTACCTACCGGCCTTTGCTTTGCAAGTGGCCTGCCATAGCCATCCCTGGTCTGAAGCGACCTTCGCCAGTTGCCTGGATGGTCAGTATTTTGCCTGGCAAATGGAACAGAGCGGTGAGCTGGCCGGTTTTTATGTGGGCCTGCAGGTCTTGCAGGAAGCTACATTGATGGATATCGGCATTGCCAGTTCATATCGCGGAAAAGGCTTGTCTAAGCCTTTGCTGGAACATTTTTTCAGCCAATGTCGCCACAAAGGCATTAATGAGGTGTGGCTGGAGGTACGAGCTTCCAATCAAGCGGCTATTGGTTTGTACGAACACTATGGTTTTGTGCTGATTGAGCGGCGTAAAAACTATTATCCCACCCATGAAGGGCGTGAAGACGCCCTGATCATGAAACTTAGCTGGGAAAATAGCTGATGACGACAGTGGCCAGTCATTTCTGCGACTGATACCCATTGGCTTAAATTCCTCTCTCTCATGGGCGACTTTACAAGCGCTTTAGGCTACAATCCGCGCCTTGTTTTTAAACTGTTTCTGTCCGGCTACAACGCGCTGCCGGTAACAGAAAACGGTCTGATATCAGCCAAACAGCAGCAGAGAGTCCCGTGGCCAGCAAAGCTTATCTAGAACAACTGAACAAACGACGCACCTTTGCGATCATTTCGCACCCGGATGCCGGTAAAACCACTATCACCGAAAAGGTCCTCTTGTTCGGAAACGCCATTCAAAAAGCCGGTACTGTGAAAGGGCGTGGCTCTAACCAGCATGCCAAATCTGACTGGATGGAAATGGAAAAAGAGCGGGGCATCTCGGTTACCACCTCGGTGATGCAGTTCCCTTATGCTGATTGCCTGGTAAACCTGCTGGATACCCCAGGACACGAAGACTTCTCAGAAGATACCTATCGTACCCTTACCGCAGTGGATGCTTGTCTGATGGTGATCGATGCGGCCAAAGGTGTAGAAGACCGGACCCGCAAACTGATGGAAGTTACCCGTCTGCGTGATACGCCTATCCTTACCTTTATGAACAAGCTGGATCGCGATATCCGTGACCCCATGGAATTGCTGGATGAAGTGGAAACCGAACTGAAGATCGCCTGTGCGCCTATTACCTGGCCCATTGGTTGTGGTAAGGAGTTTAAAGGGGTTTACCATATCCACCGTGATGAAAGCATTCTGTATCAAACCGGTCAGGGTCATACCATTCAGGCCGTGCGCGTTGTAAAAGGTCTGGATAACCCCGAGCTGGACAGTGCCGTGGGCAGCTCACTGGCCGGGCAGTTGCGCGATGAACTGGAATTGGTGGTGGGAGCCTCCCATGAATTTGATCAGGAGGCCTTCCTGGCCGGTGAACTGACCCCAGTCTTTTTCGGTACGGCGTTAGGTAACTTTGGCGTAGATCATATGTTGGATGGTCTGGTGAAGTGGGCACCACGTCCGCAAAGCCGTCAAACCGATGTGCGCGAAGTGAGCGTGGAAGAAGAAAAATTCAGCGGTTTTGTGTTTAAGATCCAGGCCAATATGGATCCTAAACACCGCGACCGTATTGCTTTTTGCCGTATTGTGTCGGGCCGCTATGAAAAAGGCATGAAGTTGCATCAGACCCGTATAGGTAAAGATGTTCGTATTTCCGATGCACTGACCTTTATGGCCGGTGACCGTGAAGCAGTAGAAGAGGCCTTTGCCGGCGATATTATAGGCTTACACAACCACGGTTCGATTCAAATTGGTGATACCTTCACGGAAGGTGAAAAGCTTAAATTCAGCGGTATCCCGAACTTCGCTCCGGAACTGTTTAAACGTATCCGCTTAAGAGATCCGCTTAAGCAAAAGCAATTGCAGAAAGGTTTGATCCAGTTGTCTGAAGAAGGTGCGGTGCAGGTCTTCAGGCCGCTAATCAATAACGATCTTATCGTTGGTGCTGTTGGGGTACTGCAGTTTGATGTGGTGGTTGCCAGGTTGAAAGCCGAATACAACGTGGATGCCATTTATGAGCCGGTCAATGTGTCAACGGCGCGCTGGGTATATTGTGATGATGCCAAAAAGCTGGACGAGTTTCGTCGTAAGGCCGAGGTGAATCTGGCCTTGGATGGCGGCGATAACCTGACTTATATCGCACCGACTATGGTGAATCTGTCGCTGGCGCAAGAGCGTCATCCGGATATTAAGTTCCATAAAACCCGTGAACACTCTTAAGCCGCCGCGATACAGGATGATAAAGACGATGAACATATACGAACTACTACTGGACAAATTCAAGCAAGCGCTGGCAAAAGTAGGCGCACCAGAAGGTGCTCAGGCGCCATTGACGCGCAGTACCCGTCCTGAATTTGGTGACTATCAGTTTAACGGTGCCATGGCGCTAGCAAAAGTTCTGGGCCAAAAGCCACGGGATATCGCTGACAAAATTATTCAAGCGGTGGAACTGGATGGCATTGCCAGCAAACTTGAAGTGGCGGGCCCGGGCTTTATTAATATTCACCTTTGCAGCCAGTGGCTGGCGGCTCAATTGGATAGTGCCGCCCAGGACCCGCGTTTGGGCATTGAAAAGGAATCCGCCAAAACTGTGGTGGTGGACTACTCCTCGCCCAATTTGGCCAAAGAGATGCATGTTGGCCACTTAAGAACCACCATCATCGGTGATGCCGTGGTGCGTATTCTGGAATTTATGGGCCATAAGGTGATCCGCCAGAACCATATGGGGGATTGGGGAACACAGTTCGGTATGTTGCTGGCCCACTTTAGTGACCAGCTTCAGGATCAAGTCGCCGAGACGGCCTTGTCGGATCTGGAAGAATTCTACCGTGCCGCCAAAGTACGTTTCGATGAAGAACAGGGCTTTGCTGACCGTGCCAGAGACTATGTGGTTAAACTGCAAGGCGGCGACAGCCAGTGTCTGAAACTCTGGCAACAGTTTGTGGATATCTCCATCGCCCATTCAGAAGAGGTTTACCAGAAGTTGAATGTGACCCTCAAGCGCGAAGATATTATGGGTGAAAGTGCCTATAACGCGCGCTTGCCCGGCATTGTCAGTGCCTTAAAAGAGCAGGGGCTGGCCGTAGAAGATCAGGGTGCGCAGGTGGTCTTTATCCAGGAACTGGCGGACAAGGAAGGCAACCCGGCGGTGTATATCGTGCAAAAATCCGGTGGTGGCTATTTGTACTCCACAACCGATTTGGCCGCCATGCAATACCGTTCTTTTGAACTGGGGGCTGATCGTATCCTGATCCTAACCGATGCACGTCAGGCGCTGCACTTTAAACAGACTGAAATTGTTGGCCGTAAAGCGGGTTTTATCCGCGAGCAGACCAGCTATGAACATTGCCCTTTCGGCATGATGTTGGGCAGTGACGGTAAACCTTTTAAAACCCGTACCGGCGGCACAGTAAAACTCGCAGAACTGCTGGATGAAGCGGTGGAACGTGCCTGTGCGCTGATTACCGCCAGAGACAGCGATCTTAGTGCTGACGAGGTAAACCAGGTTGCCCAAACGGTCGGGATTGGTGCGGTGAAGTACGCTGATCTCAGCAAGAACCGTACGACAGACTATATGTTCAATTGGGATAGTATGCTGGCCTTTGAAGGTAACACTGCCCCTTACTTGCAGTACGCCTACACCCGAGTGCAGAGCGTTTTTCGCAAAGCCGGCGTGGATGCAGCAAGTCTGACGGCAAAGATTCAGCTACTGGAACCTCAGGAGCGCGCACTGGCTTTGCAACTTAGTCAGTTTGTAGAAGCCATAGTGCAGGTGGAACGCGATGCCACGCCTCATGTATTGTGTGCTTACTTATATGACCTTGCCAGCCAGTTTATGAGCTTCTATGAAGCCTGCCCAATCCTTAAAGAGGGCGTGGCAGAGGATGTGCGTAACAGCCGCCTGCAACTGGCAGCCCTGACTGCCAAAACCTTGCACACAGGCTTGGACCTGCTGGGTATTGATACCCTGGAAAAAATGTAAAAGACCTTTTCACTGTGTAAAACGCCGGCTTTAGCCGGCGTTTTTGTTTATTTTCCTTGGTTATATTTATTTGGCCAGAAGCCACTGCCTGTTTGTACTGAGTGAGCCTTATTTGCAAATCCTCCACTATTGACTATTTCTTTATAACTCAAGGGATTAACTGGAGGGCTTTTGTGGTTTCAACGCAGCCATGCTGACGATATTGTTCGTGCTATTCACCAAACTCAGGCAGTCATCGAGTTTTCCTTGGATGGAACCATTGAGACGGCCAATCAAAACTTTCTGACCCTAATGGGTTATCAGTTACGTGAAGTGCAGGGCAAACACCATCAGATATTTGTGGATAGCCAAGAAGCCAACAGTCAGGCATATCAACGTTTTTGGGATGAATTACGCGCAGGTCAGCCGCAAACAGCCCAGTTCAGGCGTATTACCAAATCCGGGCAAGCTGTTTGGATCCAGGCGTCTTACACCCCCATCCTTAGAAAAGGCAAGGTAGAACGCATCATCAAGTTTGCTTCCGATGTGACGGCACAGGTGCTGGAGCGGGCGAGCTATGAGTCGCAGATACAGGCTATTCAGCGTGCCCAGGCAGTTATCGAGTTTGACCTGGAGGGCCATATTCTTACCGCAAATGACAATTTCCTGAACCTGATGGGCTACCAATTAGAAGAAGTAAAGGGTAAGCATCACGCGATTTTCGTTGAACCTGGAGAAGCATCATCCAGCGCTTATCGGCAGTTCTGGCAAAGTTTGCGAAACGGTACTTACCAGACCGCTGAATATAAGAGAATCACTAAAGAGGGGCGGGCTGTATGGATCCACGCGACCTACAATCCGGTTTATGGACCCGATAAATCCCTGCAGAAAATAGTGAAGTTCGCCAGTGATATCACTGCTGAAGTGGAAAAGCGAGATGAGTTCAAGCTGTTGTCATTAGTGGCCAATGAGACCGACAATGCGGTAATTATTACCGATGTTGAACGTCGTATTAAATACGTTAATAACGGTTTTTGTCGCATGACTGGCTACCGTCAAAGCGAAGCGGTAGGCGAGCTTACCCGGGACATTCTGGTGGGCCCAAGAACCGATGAGCAAACGCGCCAGCGTATCGTGGATGAGTTGTCCAAGCCGGCGGCATTCTATGATGAACTTGAGATACATAAGCGCGACGGTTGTTCATTGTGGGTATCGGTAACCAGTAACCCGGTCACCGATGAGATTGGGCAACACGCCGGCTTTATTGCCATTTTGGCCGATATCAGTGTGGTGAAAACAGCCGCCTTGGAATATCAGACAAGATTTCAGGTGATAAGTCGCTCCAACTTGCTGGTGGAATGGGATAACGCGGGTAACTTGCTGGAGGTTAACAACTATCCCAGCAGCCACTTTAATATTGATAACCAGATATTTGCCAAGACGATACAGCCCTGGAGCGAGTATCTGAGTATGGAGCAACGTCAATACTTCGCTGAAAAAGATAATATATCTGCCGATGTGGTTATTCATGTCGCCGGACGTAGCTTTGTGATTGCTGCTACGTTTGGCCAAATAAGGACAGTGACCGGAGAACCACACAAGGTCATTATGTTTGGTACGGATGTGAGTGAGCATCAAACTGTGGTACAAAACAGTGACACAGTAATGGAACAACTGATTCAATCTGGCCAGCGTATCAACCATATGGTGGCAAGCATCAATGCCATTGCCGATCAGACTAACTTGCTGGCACTCAATGCCGCTATTGAGGCTGCCAGGGCGGGTGATGCCGGGCGAGGATTTTCTGTGGTGGCTGATGAGGTGCGTAACCTGGCCGCCAAGGCAGGTGAGTCTGCCAGTGAAATTAATCAGGTGGTCAGTACCAATCAAAGCTTGCTTAATAGCTTGTCAGATACCCTGAAAGTGTTAAATCGAAGAGAATAGTCAGGTGATAAGGGTTGTTACAGCTAAGTTACTGGTGAAAATTAAGCAACACGGGGGAGGGTAAACCTCCCCTTGTTTATTCTGCCCCGCTATTGATAAGCTGCAGTAGTTCCTTGGTTTTTTCTTCCATCAGAGCAATGTTACGCCTGGACTCAACATTTAGGCGAATAACTGGCTCGGTATTAGACTTACGCAGGTTAAAGCGCCACCCGGGAAACTCAAGGCCGACACCATCCGTGTGATCCAGCGCGACGGCATCAGCCTGATAATGGCTCAGCACCTTTTGCAAGGTTGCATCGGCATCTTTCACCACGCTGTTGATTTCACCGGATGAAGGAAAAGCCTGGATCCGCTCTTCCACCAATTGCGATAAGGGTTTTCCACTAGTACAGATAAGCTCTGCCACTAGTAGCCAGGGCAGCATACCTGAGTCGCAGTAAGCAAAATCACGGAAATAGTGATGCGCACTCATTTCACCGCCATATACCGCATCTTCCTTACGCATTCTCTCTTTGATAAAGGCATGCCCGGTTTTACTTTTTACCGGCCGCCCCCCAGCCTGCTTGATAATGTCTTCGGTATTCCAATACACCCTGGGGTCAAAAATAATCGCGGCGCCAGGGTCTTTGTCTAAAAAGGCTTGGGCCAACAGTCCAACAATGTAATAGCCCTCGATAAATTGGCCTTTTTCATCAAACAAAAAACAGCGGTCAAAATCACCATCCCAGGCTATCCCCATATCTGCTTGATGTTGGGTAACGGCATAGGCCGTTTGTTGTCGACACTCTGGTAGCAAAGGATTAGGGATACCGTGAGGAAAGGTACCATCCGGCTGATGGTTAATTTTAATAAACTCAATCTGGCATCCGGTCTGCTGTAGTGCTTTTTCCAAATAATCCAGAGTTGGGCCTGCTGCACCATTACCAGCGTTGACCACCAATTTCAGTGGTCGCAGTTTGTTGGCATCAATATAGCCCAGTACATGCGCGGTAAAGTTGGCTTTATTAGATTGCTGGCTGTAGTGGCCGCTGGCGGCCAGCTTTGCCGGATCTATCCGGCCTTGGCCTGCTTCAAAGTCGTAAGTTTGAGTCTGCTTAGCATAGTGTATAAGAGCTCTCTCAACCCTGCTGTTATCGTATTGTTCCGCCATGGCTTGAATGGTAAATAAACCGGTATCGCCACTGATGGGGCGAGAGCCTTCTTTGACCAGCTTCATGCCATTGTAATCAATGGGGTTATGGCTGGCGGTAACGACTATGCCGCCATCCTGGTCAAGGTCGCTGGTGGCAAAATAGATTTCCTCAGTACCCACCATACCAATATCCGTGACCGCGGCCCCTCCATCAATCAAACCTGCACTTAGTGCCAACTTGAGTGGCTCAGAGGTGAGACGTGCATCGCCACCCACCACTACAGTTTTTGCTTGCAGATGTTCGGCGAACGCGCGACCGATACGATAGGCAATGGCTTCATCCAATTGCTCACCCAGTTTGCCGCGGATATCGTAGGCCTTAAAACAACTTAATTGCATGGCTTACCCTTAGCTTTGCTTAGTGCGGCCGTAACGGTCTGAAAAGCGTACGATATCGTCTTCACCCACATAGGAGCCTGACTGTACCTCGATTAATTCCAACGGGATCTTGCCGGGATTCTCGAGACTATGTACAGCGCCAATGGGAATATAGGTGGATTCATTCTCCGTGAGCAGGAAGGTTTCATCGTCACAGGTCACCTGCGCGGTACCGGCCACCACAATCCAATGTTCGGCTCTGTGGTGATGCATTTGCACTGAGAGCTTTTCACCGGGTTTGACACAAATACGTTTAACCTGGAAGCGACTGCCTTGATCCAGAGAATCATAGCTACCCCAAGGGCGGAAAACCTCACGATGGAATTCGAATTCTGGTCGCTGCTGCGTTTTGAGGGTATCGACGACCTTTTTGATGTCTTGTACCTTGTCTTTGTGAGCGACCAAAATGGCGTCTTTAGTTTCTACCACCACCACATCGTCTATGCCCACCAATGCAATTAAGCGCTGCTCGGCGTTGACATAGCTATTATGCACATTCTCCAATATCGCATCGCCGCGCACGACATTGCCATTAGCATCTTTGGGCTGAACTTCCCACAGCGAAGACCAGCTACCCACATCGCTCCAGCCTGCATTCAGGGGAATGACAGCCGCGTCACTGGTTTTTTCCATCACTGCATAATCGATGGAATCAGAAGGACAGCCTGAGAAAATATCACTGTCTACCCGGACAAAGTCGAGATCCAGGCTCTCGCTGGCAATAGCCTGGCGGCAAATAGTCAAAATGTCTGGGGCGTGTTTTTCAAGTTCCTGCAGATAACGGCTGGCTTTAAACATAAACATACCGCTGTTCCACAGATAAGCGCCGGAGGAGATATATTTTTCTGCGGTACTGAGGTCAGGTTTTTCCACAAATTCGGCTACGTTAAAGCCGTGACTGTCCTTGATGGCATCGCCCTGGCGAATATAGCCATAGCCGATATGGGCGCAGGTAGGCACTATCCCAAAGGTGACCAATTTATCTTGCTTGGCCAGTGATTCCGCATGCTGGATAGCAGTATGAAAAGCTTCAATATTTTCGATCAGGTGATCGGCCGCTAGCACCAGCAGAATGGGATCTTCACCATTTTGAGTCGCATGTAGCGCAGCTAGAGCGATGGCCGGCGCGGTGTTTCTACCGACAGGTTCAAGTAATATGCCGTCATGGCGAATTCCAGCCTGAAGTAATTGCTCGGCAACAATAAAACGGTGTGCATCATTACAAACAAACACTGGTGCTTCATGCTCAATCCCTGTTAATCGAGCCAAGGTGTCTTGCAACATACTGTGTGTTGAAGTCAGGGTTAAAAACTGCTTTGGAAAGGCAGCCCTGGACTTGGGCCAAAGTCGGCTACCGGTGCCGCCTGCCATCACTATGGGTTTCATTCGCTATCTTCCGGATTGATTTTTTACAAGCATAACATCGGCTTGCGTGAAGGGGTATAAGGGAGAAGGCGATATACTTGTGTGCGCGGCACGTCCCTGTGCCTGACAACAGGGCCGTTACCTCACGCTGGCTTTTCCTGCCAGGGCCTTGACGGTTTGTTTGCCAATACCCTGGATCTTGGCGAGATCCTCTACGGATTGAAAGTTTCCATTGTCCTGACGGTACTTCACAATGGCTTCAGCTTTACTTTTGCCTATTCCTGGCAGTTTCATCAACTCCTTGGCCGAGGCGGTGTTAATGTTGATACTGGTAACACCTGCCTCTACCTGTTGCCCTTTTTCCTTATTTACATCCTTATCTGATGCCTGAGCAGGGGCACTAAGCCCGAGCATCATCGCTAGTAAAAGAGAGAGTTTTCTCATAGTCCTTCTCCTTATGCATCCTTGTCTTGACGCTGAGCGTCGAATAGAAGTGTAGACCTTAAACCGTCAGGTGCTAGGTCGGTATCCAGGGAAATTTAACATCGCCGATAAGGGCGGCCTGCAACATCGGTATACCGTCCTTCACTGGACATCGCCACTCGTTCGCTTCCATGCGATCGTGGCATACGCCCACCATGGATGGTGGAAGTACAGAAAATGTAAGGAACAGATTTTCTGCCCATTCATCCCTGGACATCGCCGATGAGTGCTCCCTGCAACATCGGCATACCGTCCATCCCTGGACATAAAAAAGCCGGTCAGGTGACCGGCTATTATTAGAAGTGCTTTTAAACTTTACAGGCGTTCAAGTACTGCCTGAGTGAAGTCGGTGGTACCGTGCGAGCCGCCTAAATCGCGAGTCGTGCGGTCACCGGATTCAATAACATCCTTCACGGCGTTACGGATCTTCTCGGCCTTATCGGCCATGCCCAGGTATTCCAGCATTTGAATAGAAGCCAGGATAACCGATGTGGGGTTAGCCAGGTTCTTTCCTGCGATATCAGGAGCAGAGCCGTGTACGGCTTCGAAAATGGCACAGTCTTTACCTATGTTGGCACCAGGTGCCATACCCAGACCACCTACCAGACCTGCACAAAGGTCAGACAGAATGTCACCGAACAGGTTAGTGGTGACAATGACGTCAAATTGGTGGGGATTCATCACCAACTGCATACAGCAGTTGTCCACAATCATCTCGGTGGACTCAATTTGCGGATAACGCTGCGCTACTTCACGAGCCACTTTAAGGAACAAGCCGCTGGTGGATTTCAGAATGTTGGCTTTGTGTACGGCTGTCACTTTTTTGCGACCTTCACGAACGGCCAGTTCGTAGGCGAAAGTAACGATACGTTCGGCCCCTTCACGGGTAATTTTGCTCATGGCTTCGGCTTCTGAACCATCGGCAGAAACTACCTGACCCAAGCCGGAATACATACCTTCGGTATTCTCACGTACAGTAATAATATCTATGTCTTCGTATCTGGCCTTGGTGCCTTTGAAAGACAATACCGGGCGAACGTTTGCGTATAGTTGGAACTTCTTGCGCAGGCTGACGTTAATGGAAGTAAAACCTTCACCGACCGGCGTTGTTAACGGGCCTTTCAGTGTCACTTTGTTCTTAGCGATCAGATCGAGGGTTTCCTGCGGCAGCAATTCACCGTGGTTCTCCAATGCAACCAAACCCGCATCGGCGTAATCATAGGCAAAATCGCATCCGACTTTATCCAGAATTTGAATAGCTGCGTCAACGATGTCCGGACCAATGCCGTCACCACGAATAACCGTAATACGTTGTTGAGTCATGAAGAATTCCTATGTCTGTCGTCAGGCTGGCCTATGGAAGATCTCCACAGGCAATATGCTCTGGTCGCAAAAGGCGCCAGATTTCTGGGCGCGTTTTATAGCACTTTAGCCGATGATTTTCTACCCGCTACCGATGAACCTTAGCTTATCTAGGACAATAACAGTGTGTTACTTCCACTGTCTGCCACTTGAGGTATTGCCAGCGCGCCGGAGATAGCCTCAGATAGGCCATCGCTTCCTGATAATAGTCCATTTCTGTCGTTTCGGACTCGCCAAACCAAATTTGTCGGGTCATAAGCAATCCCAGCCCCAGCAAGCATCCTAAGCGTCGCGCGGGACGAGGGATTTGAGTTACTGGTGATGCGTGATGCCTCAGAGCCTGAATGAGCTGTGAGTCTTGTTTCCATCCCTGAGCCAGCGCAATAGCGTGCTTGATTAATTCATCGGCCTGGGGTATCGCCAATAGGCCTGTCAGCGAATAATTTGGGGAGGCGCTTTGCGGCAGTTTTACTCTGCTTTTCAGCCAGGTGTTGGTAAATAAGCCTGCACAGGCAAAATAACCTAATGTCTTAACTTCGCCATGTTCTGAAGTACCGTTTTGATTGGCAAGAACCTCCATGCTATTTACCAGTATTTGTGTCATCTGTAATAGGCTTTCCTGCAATGGAAAGTAATGTTGGTTCACTCTGCTAAGCAGTGCTTGTTGGATCAGTAAGTGACGGGTACGTGCCAATCCTTGGAATAACAAGGCATGTTTTACCTCCACAAACTGGAGCTTCAGTCTCGTTCTGCGGCTGGCATCTTCACTAAGTTGATGGGCAAGGAAACCTTCGTCAGCAATGTGTCGGGCCAGCTTGTCGAGATCCGGTTCTGCATGTCCTAACAGATCCTGAATCACGATGAGTTTGGCCGGTGGCTGCGCAATGGGGTAGCTGGACTTGCTGCAGGCTGAAATAGCTTCAGTTTGCGATTGCATGTTATGCCACTGGGTATCCCAGCGTAGACCTAGCTCTTCTATATTCTCAACTACCTGAGTGGCGAGTACTTCTTGTACCTCGTCTTGTTGAAGTTGCCACACCGGACTGGTTTTGAGTTGCTCTTGCGAGGAAATATGCCTGACAAGGTAACCATCAGCTGTTAACGAAAGAATCAATGCTGATGTTTGATCTGGTAGCCTGACGGCGGTTCCTGGCGGAAGCAGTCCCGGAAAGGGAAACAGGCTATCCAATAGGGGAACAAAGCTGGTTGGAAGTTTTGGCGCCCAATATTTTAGCTGGCCCCTTAATCCATTTGGATGCGATTTATTTTCACTAAGCAGTGCAGCCAGGATCATTAAACGTTGCAGCGCTTGCAGTCTGCTAAGCGCTGATTGCACGCGCCGTTTGTGCATATGTGGAAGAATACGTGTCAGGGCAATCAGGGAACTGTACCACAGGGAATGATTACGTTGTTTTAACCAGTCCAATAGAGCCTGATGCTGTTGAACTGGGCAAAACACAGAGCAGACCGCTGCGCTCAGCAGGGTATGCGAAGTATGTTCGTTAACTGACATTCGCTGGCAAAGCAGCTGTGTGGCAACCAGATAGTTAAGGGCATGTTGTGCTTTGTCAGATAAACAATGCACTCGCAGTACTAGCAGGGCATAAAACGGCTCAGACTGTTTGCTGGCCGCCTTAGTTAGGCTGGCAATCTGTTGGCAGTGTTGCAAGAAGGTGGTGCTGAACCCTTCACGCTCGGCTAAAGATTCCGTTTGTGTTAGGGCCTGGGTTAACTCTACCAATACACTGAGCTCAAGGCTCACTGCCAATCCAGATACTGCTGATAAGCCCCTTCACCCCAAGCGACTAACTGATCATTTTTAAACAGAAGGGGGGTGCATTCATTCATAGTCGTGATGCCATCAGACTCCATATGCTGAGTGCGATAAAACATCACTTGTAGTTTGTCATCGTTACTGCGTTTGGCTTCGCTGATATCCGGGGAGCCCATTAATTCAATAATGGCTTGACGACCTGTGCCAAGCTCAAGTTTGCCTACTTGTACTTTGTTGTACTGCTCGCGATCCTTCCAATCCATGGAATTAGGATCATCAGGATAAAACAGCAATACCAAGGCGGCAAATAGCAGATAAATGACCAGACCCAGGCCAATTCGTTTTGCGATGGTTTTGTTCATAAATGCAAGAATTTAGTTTTTGTAATGGTGACAGCAAGAGTCTACACAAATTAGCGCGCCAGAACAGGGGGCTCTGGCGCTGATATTATTCTACTGAGCTTTATTTAAGCTCTAACGACCTTATAGCAAGGTAAATACTTGCTACCTGGCAGTTTCATGCGATGTTGTACCACAAAAGACTGCAATAATTCGTCCAACATGCTCATCAGGCTTTGGTCCCCATTTATTTCAAATGGCCCCTGCTCGCGAATCTGTTTTACACCTTCAGCTTTTACATTGCCAGCCACAATGCCAGAGAATGCACGTCGCAATGAGGCAGCCAGTTGTGCCTTAGGCTGATCAAAGTGCAAATTCAGGGCTTTCATGTTGGCGTGGGTTGGCATGAATGGCTGCTGGAACTCAGGATCGATTTTCAACGACCAATTAAACTGGTAGGCATCTCCGCGCATCTTGCGATACTCGGTGATATCAGACTGGTTTTGTTTTATTGTTTTGGCAACCAAAGCCGGATCATCAACGATAATAGTGTATAAGTTCTGTGCTTCCTTACCCAAGGTTGCTCCAACGAACTGATCAATACTGGCAAAATAATCTTCACACTCTTTGGGGCCCGTCAGCACAATGGGCACAACCTGATCGCGATTCTGCTCATGCAGCATGATGCCCAGTAAATACAGCAGCTCTTCTGCGGTACCCACGCCGCCGGGGAAGATAACTATGGCATGAGCAATCCGCACAAAGGCCTCAAGACGTTTCTCGATATCTGGCATGATCACCAGCTCGTTGACTATGGGGTTGGGGGGCTCTGCGGCGATAATACTCGGCTCGGTAATGCCCAGATAACGACCATGTCTGACTCGTTGTTTGGCATGACCAATGGTGGCGCCTTTCATAGGCCCTTTCATGGCGCCAGGGCCACAGCCGGTACAAATATTCAGCTCGCGCAGGCCAAGTTGGTAGCCAACTTCTTTAGTGTACTTATATTCGTGTTCGCTGATGGAGTGGCCACCCCAACATACCACCATATTCGCTTCGCCACTGGGTCGGATGACCTCTGCATTACGCAGCATATCAAAGACCATATGCGTGGTATGTACGGACTCGGGTGCATTCACACACAGGTTGTATTCATAACGAGCCCCCATATGCAGCAGGTCGCGCAGCACCGCAAAAAGGTGTTCATGCACGCCTTTTATCAGCTTGTCGTCAACAAATGCCAGGGCAGGGGGATTTATCAGTTCAATCTTCACGCCTCGTTCGCGGCGCAGCAGATTAATCTCAAAGTCTTCGTAGGGTGAGAAGATATTCTCAAAGTTATCTTCGTGGGCGCCACTATTTAAAACCGCCAGACTGCAGTTGCGAAAGAGTTGATACAGTTCACTGGAGGTTGAGCGTTTCAGACGGTCGACTTCCAGTTGGGAAAGCAGGCTCATTGCCCCAATAGGGTTAAGCTGTACGGTTCGTTTCATTATGATCCTTTATTGATAACGCAGCGATTCCGCCCTTGATTCTTAGCATCATATAATGCGCGGTCTGCCCGCTCAAAAACCGCCTCTACATCATCTTCACGGTTAAAACCTGCGGCGCCGATTGAGACGGTGATGGTGACTGCCTGTTCTTTGAATCTAAATGGGATTTTCTCAATCTGCAGACGAACTTTCTCCAATACCGCATCCAGTTCGTTGACAGCGGTTTGAGGGAACAGGATAACAAACTCTTCCCCTCCCCAGCGGGCAAGGAAATCGGTGGAACGCAGACATTTGCTAATATTCTGTGCAATGACCTGCAGGGTTTTATCGCCACCGGCATGACCATACCTGTCATTAATACTTTTAAAGTAGTCGACATCAACCAAGGCCATGCTCAGATTCGTGCCATAGCGGCGCCAACGCCTATACTCCAGCTCAACCCTGTCGTTGTAAGCGTAACGATTGGGAATTTGGGTCAGCGGATCGTGATGGCTATGGTACTTCTGTTGTAGCAATTTCTGCTTATACTCAGATGCTTCTTTTTCCAGAGCGCTTAGTTGGTCTTTCATTTCTCTGAGTAAGTTCATCAGGACAAGTTGTTCTTCCTTGTCCGCACGTTCCCGGCTATCCAATGTGGATGCCATCTTATTCAAATACTCACAGGCCTGTTGCTTGAGCAAAGCGATGTCCTGAGCTTCATCAACTGCCAGTTCAATGCCTTTAAGCTGCTGTCTGAGTTGTTGATTATTCTGTACTTTTAATTGGTACGCAGCCTGGCTATCTTTTAAAGAACGTCCCACCGCCTGACTGACATTGCCCAGAGTATTATGCAGGCTGGAAATAAAACGTTCAGCCTGCTTGCGGTCTTTTAGGACTTCTTTTGAAAGTGCGCGTACCAACAATAAACAGCACTCTAACAATTGGTTATGCGTCAGTCCTTGCTCTAGTCGTTGACGAATCTCATGCAGTTCTTGTTCTTTGCTGGCACTGGAAAGCTGCAGGACTAAATCCCTGAGCTCCCAAACCAATTGCTGATGAAAACTTTCCTCTTCTGCTTCAGGCTGCTCAGCTTGGTCTTTGGTAACGCTACTTTGCAAAGCGCGTTGGTAGAGAGAGAGCGCTTGGTCAAAGTATGGATAACTGGAAAAAAGCGACGTGTGACTTTGTTGCAGGGTTAGCAGAAACTGCTGGGTATCTTCCTTCAGCTCTTTGGGTAGCGATTTATTACGTTGCAATTCGCTGACGGCATTCTCAAGTAAACCATGTACTTTTGCATTTTGCTGTTTGCTGAAGTCGGCATTTTCTATCAGCAATCCGGTCAGTTTACTAATACAGACTTCGGCCATGGCAAAGTTCATTTTGCCAACCAAATGCCCTCTTAGCGCATGTAACTCTCTATCCAGTAAGGGATTGAAACCATCGTAAAATTTGCTGAGTCGGAGAATAAACTGCGACAGAGTATCAATTTGATGTTTGAAATTGCGCAGCACTTTCTGCTGATTCTGGGGAGACATATCTGCTCGCAGAGTATTGGATTGTGACTCATTATCCATGCCGATGGGTCCTTTAAAGCGGCTCAGGGTCAGATAGACTTGCTCGGTGCCTGCTTGTTCAAGCGCTTATGCTTGTCAGTATAATGGGAATTTGTCTGGATATAATCAATTTTTTCAAGAATGGCGGGGAGTTGCAGTACTTTCGTTGACTGTTAACTGTGAAAATTGCGCTTATCTCGCTTCTGGAACCTGAAAAACAAAGGGATGGCAATGCCATCCCTTTGTTTCAGTCGTCGTTCAATGGACGTTTGACCAGATAGTAGGGTAACCGGTCGTTTTTATTATTGTTAAGAGGCATGTGTGTTCCAGTCCTGTATTCAACAACTGCGGATATTCTACTCAGCCAATCTTAAAATGAAAGTCTTTTTGTAATTAATCTTTTTCGATTACAGCTTTACTGTCTGACTAAGCGGTGGTTTGGATAGTTCGTCTCAAAGTTACTTCTGAATGGATTGATGTCTAAACCCCCGCGGCGCGTGTATCTGGCGTAGACTGTCAGCTTTTTAGGTTGGCATTGATGCAGAATGTCACAGAAAATTCGTTCCACACACTGTTCATGAAATTCGTTATGTTGTCTGAATGATATCAAGTAACGCAACAAACTCTCTGGGCAGATCTCATTACCCTGATAACGAATGATCACGCTAGCCCAATCCGGCTGACTGGTGATCAAGCAGTTGGACTTAAGTAAATGGCTGATGTGTGTCCGCTGTACCTGCGTGTCTGTGCATTTGAGTACATTAGGTGTAGGTTGGTAGTGATCAACCTCAATATCCAAATCATCTAGTGACTCTGCGTCGTATTGATGAATGGCAAAATCGCTAGCGGCATTCAAATCAAATAACTTTACGTCAACCTCTGCACCTGCGCATACAGACAAATCACGGCGTAAGACATCGGTCAGCGCTTGTGAATTGGTCAGACGCCACTGATTAAAGCTATTCAGATATAGTTTGAATGATTTTGACTCGATAAGGTTCGGACTGTCGGCGGGCACGGTCACCTGTAGTAGTGCCACACAAGGCTTCCCTTTTTTGTTCAACCAGGATAATTCATAGCCGTTCCATATATCGCACCCGTGGAAAGGTTGCTGTTCCACAATGCCGAGATCCTCGCGGTTGAGGCTGCGTGGCACAGCCTGTAAGAGGTTCGGACTATAGTGGTCAATATACTCAGACACTTTACCCAGGCTGAGGTGCGCCAGGGGATTGCTCGGCTTCTTCTCTGTCATCGTTTTTCTAAGCAGGTTAAACTGCCGCTATTCTATCTTCTTTAGCGGTGAAGCCATAGTTATGGACGTGATTACCAGCATGCAGGCCTTTGTTCAGCGATATCTGGAGCACCATCAAAATGCACAGTCCCCTTTAATTACGCAGTGGGATGCCGATTGGTTGTCACCTTGCCAACAAAGTGAGCCGGATGCGCAAGGGATGATTCGTTGGTTGCCGGTTGCCAGACATGAAATCAGTGACTTCAGGGACACGGAGCGGGCGCTGGAAATCGATTTTCACCCAGATATCAAAGCATTTTTTAGCGCCTATTGGAGTGAAAACCTCACTGCCATGACACCGCGTGGTCAGTTGCAATTACTTTTGCCATGGAATGAGGATGACTTTGCCCGCTTACAGCAAAATCTCATTGGCCATGTGTTAATGAAGAAGCGTTTGAAGCAACCGATCACCTTGTTTTTTGCCGTAACCGATGATGACGACTTTATCCTGAGCATAGACAATCAAAACGGTCAGGTGATGTTGGAGCGGGTGGGGTTGCCTGCCAAGGAAGTGCTGGCTGAAAATCTCGCCAGTTTCCTTGAAAGTTTGACGCCTCAATAGATTCGGGTCACTTTTCCAGTAAATGCTTATTCAGCTGTTTTACCAGGCTGGTTAGTTCGGCGAGCTGCTTTTCCAGTTTGTCGACCCGTTGCTCAAGTGACGGAACCAGCACTTCCGTTGCCTTACTGGGAAGTGCCTGCGCAGCCATTTGTGCTGGTGCCTGTTTCCATTTTTGCAGCACAGACAAAATATCAGCCAGAGGTATGGGTTTTTGCGCTTTAGCTTTAACTAAGGCCACTGAGGGGGCCTTTCCTGCTGCTGCCAACTCCTGGCAAAGGGACAGAATGTAGTCTGCATTATTCATAAATGTGGTCAATCTAACTATCTATTAGCGAATCACGCATTCTATCATTGACCATCAATCATGTTGATGGTTAATAAATTTATATTTATCAATGTTTTATATTGTTGGCCTGTTGTTTGCTTTTCCATGAGCTGACACATATCAACCTTGGAGATAACTATATGAATAAACCCATTGCCGTCGTTTTGCTGAGCTTATCCTTGATGGGGCTATCCGGTTGCATTATTTCAGTTAAGCCCGATCAACATGGGCAAGCAGACTGGCAGCAAAGAGAAGATATGAACCGCAAAACCATTGCCAGCCTGGCACCAGGGATGTCAATTGAAGCGGTTACTGCACGTTTAGGTGTGCCTGATTTCAGTGAACTTTATCATCAGAATCAAGAAGACATTCAAGTACTGTTTTATCGTACGCACCGTAATCATGGTGATGGCACTACCAGTAAAGATGAATGCACCCCGCTGGTGTTTAAACAATCCCAACTGGTAGGTTGGGGAGAAACAGCCTATCTGCAAAGGTAAAGCATAGCTAAAATTCAGCGTAGCCTGGCGTTTAGTTGGTCGATGATTTCCGCCCACTCGGCGTCTTCCGCCAGCGCACGCTGAATAAATTGTGCCTGTGATGGGTTCCAAAATGGCGCATTTTCCAATTTTACTTTGTCGTTCAGCCCTTTGTGGCGTTCGATAAAGCCATTAATGCCATTGTCGGTATTTTCCAGTCCTAATTGTTCAAACAGATCGTGAATACTTGGCGTTAACGTCATGACATCCCCCGCAATGAATTCGATAACAAAGTGTTAACAAAGATCTCGTGCTGATGTATTGTCTACAACTATAGACAACTTTGTTGGGATCAACATGAGTCAGGCACAACTCACAAGAGATAGCGTTAAAGCCATTTATCTGTCCGCAGAAGATCTGAAAGTTGCAGCGTCTATTTTATATCTTGCCTACCACGATGACCCCTTGTTTATGAGTATCTTTCAATCAGAGAAAGAAGGGTATGAAGAGCGATTGCGGGCTGCAATCCGAGAAGAACTTAATTCCTTTTGGATGGCTAAGCAGCCAATGATAGGTTTGTTTGAAGATGAACGTTTGTTGGCCGTTGCTTGCCTGATACAGCCTGATGCCAGTATTGGACCCAACCGTTTCTGGCATTGGCGCTTGAAAATGCTGTTAACCGCGGGATTCCTCGGTACCAAGCAAATGATGGACAAGGAGCAAAAGGTCAAAGAGCAAGTGCCAGCCAAGCATTATCATATGTTGTCCTTTATTGGTGTGCATCCCGACCATCAGCATCGTGGACTTGGGCATGTATTGATGGGCGCCATTGATACGCTGATGCGTGAAAACGTGCAAAGCGAAGGCGTAGCGGTATTCGTTACTTTACCCAAGTGCCTTGGCTTTTTTGAAGATGGTGACTACGACTTAGTTAAAGAATTACAGGTAGGGAGATTGTCTGGACACCTAATGTTCCACTCAAAAACTATTTAGTCCAGATAGTTTTTAACAGCATTCACGCAGCTTCTTGTTAGCTAGCCAAAATCCTCTGTACGACAATGGCGATTCATTTTGTAAGACATTTCTCACAATGTTGTAGGAGAAACTGCTTTTATTAGCGTCTCTAAACTCCTACGAAAATTCACAAAGCATTGATATTTATAAGTTAATTGTTTAAAGCTGGTTGCGATTTCGACACTTAGTGCGTGTAGGACACTGGCGGGTAGATAGCAAATATTTGTCGATGCTATATCTTTATCCCTGTCACAAGGAAACACGATGGGTCAAGGAAGGAAGACGGACAACTTTCAGGATGAAAGTAAAGGACTGGCTTCAGGAAGAAGTGAAACGGATGCGCTTTAAGGATGAAGCATAAGGAACGCATCAAGATGATGCAAAAGGACAACTCCAGGATGGAGAATCGCGCCACAAGGGAGGCATTGTTGAAGGACTAAGGAGCGGGATCCACTCAGGATGAGTGTCTTACTCAGGGAGAGTAAGGGCAAATGGACTGGATTCCAGAAGGAGCTGGAACATGGATGGAAGTGGCAATGGTATGCCGTAAAGGGAATTAGTTATTGGTAGGGGCGTGGTCTTTTGACCACGCCTTTATTCTTTTTAATGCCGCTAAACTCGATAAGGCGGCAGGTTGGTCTCAGTAACTTGCATTCCTTGCATCACTAAACTTCCTTGGTAAGCATCTTCACCATTACCAGAAAATTCAAAATTAAATTCACAATACCAATCCAGTTTGCCCCGGTATGGCCGGATACGGGTTTTGTACCTCGATAATGACAATAACTGTAAGCCTTGCTTGTTGCAGTAATTATCCATATAGCGGTAAGCCTGTTCCGTCATAGCTCGAATGCGCCAGAACTGCCAACCCAGCGCAATAATTACCAGGATGAGGGTTAATTCTCCTAGGCTCATGCTTGCGTCTCGCTAAACAGTCGCCCTATGGCCTGGGTTAATGCATCACTTTTATCTGGGCTACGCAGCAAACTCAGCATGTCCGCTCTGAGTTCAGGCAATCTGACTAAATCGGCAAAAACCGGGGCAAACAGAGAGGGAGTTTGCATTGCCAAACGGTCCATAAAGGTGCCCAGCAAATCCTTGTGCATCAGTCTTTGCCAGTGACGCCCGGAGATGATGATCATTAGATTCGTATCGATTTCTGTTGGGGCCCTGAGTAACGCTGCTAATCTTTCGGTGACTAAGCCCTCTGCCTGACTCTGACTTAACGCCCGTAAACAAGCAATTTGCCAGGCTGGCTGTTGTCTATGGGTATCCATTTGCTGCAGCACAAACTCGCTAAGATTGACATCAATTTTGTGGTTTTCCAGTGAGTTCAACAAACTAAGCTGTACCGCTTCGTTTAACTGCTCAAATCGGCTTAAAAAAAGTGACCTTAGCTCATCCTCACCAAGTTTGACGACAATATCCGCCAGCCCCTGTAGGGGGATGTCCTGCCAGTTAAAATCTTCAGGCTTTTTTAGGTAAGCCAGGGCAACTTTCTGATACTCGGTTTCAGGTAGCTTAAGGGCATGTCTCACCAGGCTGTTAAAGTCAGCCATTTGTTGTGCACCTGGAACAAAACCATAGGGATGTTCGGGCAGTTCATCCGGTGATTTGTTGTCCATCTGCCGCCCCAGTGCTTCCAGCACTATACCCAAAAAATGGTTACGGGCCGCGCTAACCAGCATACCTTGTTCGTCCAACGGTAGCTTTAAAAACCAGATGTAATGTTGGCCGGAAAGCTGCTTGTTCCAAAACAGTACGGCCATCCAGGCAAAGCCTAAACGTGGGTATGGATGGGACTGTTTGTTGTTTTCGATATCCAGAAACTGCTGTGTACTGAGTTTGCGGATACCCCGGCCTAAATCATAGACCCGGTACTGACAGCCGGATTGCAGCAGGAATTCGCTAAGTGTGCTGATGCTGGTCATGTTACTCTTGCACGTCAGGTTGTCGGTGCCTAATGCTTGTGGCCCGACATTATTAAGATGAAATTGGCCGGCAAGTATAACCCGATAGAAATAGCATGTCAGACTTTGTAAAACGCAAGTTAAGTAACAAATTGCTAGGCAAACTTATTACTGCCTTGCAGCAAACCAATATGTGGCGTGCTGAGCCGCCGTCGACACAAGCACTGGCCAGCCAGGCTCCTTTCTGTGTCGATACCATGGCATTTGAGCAGTGGCTGCAGTTCGTTTTCCTACCCAGAATGACGACACTTATTGGTCAGGAGGTGCCATTGCCTCAGACCATGAGTTTGATGCCCATGGCTGAGCAAAGTTGGGGAGCTCGAGCTGAACTTGTCCCGTTGCTTGATGTATTAAAGGCCTTTGATGATTTGTATGCACCTATGCCAGTGTTACCTGTTCTTTATCAGGACGAGCACTTAGTTGCTGTGCACAAACCGGCAGGATTATTGGTTCATCGCAGTTTAATCGATAAATATGAAACCCGATTTGCCATGCAAGCGGTGCGTGATCAACTGGGAAAGACCGTATACACCATACATAGATTGGATAAGCCGACCTCAGGAGTTTTGTTATTCGCCCTCAGCCAGGATGTGGCGCGCAAAATGACCGAGCAATTTACCTTAGGGAAAGTGACGAAAACCTACCGGGCGATTGTACGGGGATTTACCCCGGCCGAAGGGCTGATCGATTATCCGCTGAAGGAAAAACTAGACAAGATTGCTGACAAACAAGCACGTATGGATAAACCTGCGCAGCCAGCTGTCACTGCCTATCGGACTTTGGCGCAATATGAGCTGCCTTATCCGGTAAGGCCATATAAGACGGCTCGCTATTCAGTGCTCGAATTGTACCCACAGACCGGCAGAAAGCATCAAATTCGCCGTCATATGGCTCACATCCGCCACCCTATTGTTGGTGATGTTAATCACGGTGATGGTAAGCACAATGCCTTGCTGCGAGAGCAGTTTGATTTTAAAGGCTTGGGGTTGTGTGCCTGGCGGGTTGACCTTATTCATCCGGTAAGTGAAAAAACCTTGAGCATTGAGGTTGAGACAGAGCCCCGCTTCGATGCACTATGGGAACAATGGCATTCTTATCAAATTAAAGGCTAGTTGAGGCGTTATGGCAGATATCAGTATTTTTTACGGCAGTGTTTACGGTAATGCACAGCAGTTGGCCGAAGATGCCAAACAGCAGTTAATTGCAGCCGGGCATAAAGCACAAGTGTTGGAAGAGCCCGGTATTGCGGACTTTCAGCAAGCCGAGCAGTTGCTGTTTATCAGTTCGACCACAGGACAAGGGGATATACCGCCTAATCTGGAAGGTTTTATTCTCGATCTGGAGTCCCGATTCCCACTGCTAAACGGTAAAGGTTTTGCCGTAGTGGGGTTGGGCGATAGTAGCTATGGCGACACATATTGTGGCGCTGGACGAAAAATTTTTGCTTTGCTTGAGGAATTAAGAGGGGAGGCGCTGGCGCCGCTATTTGAAGTGGACGCTTGTGAGACGCTGGATCCACAGGATGAGGTACTCCCCTGGCTTAAGCAGGTGTTTGGCTGAGTGTTCAAGGTATTTATACACCAGAGCCGTTAATAGAAAAGGCGGGGAGTCCCGCCTTTATGCATTAGCTTGATAAAGTAATTACTCAGCGCCGCGCAGTAGAGCGTTAATGCCCACTTTGGCACGGGTTTTGGCATCCACTTTCTTTACAATGATGGCGGCGTACAGGCTGTACTTTCCGTCGGCAGAGGGCAGATTGCCTGGCACTACCACTGAGCCTGCAGGCACGCGACCGTAGTGAATTTCACCGGTTTCACGATCATAAATTCGGGTGCTTTGGCCAATAAATACGCCCATGGAAATAACTGCGCCTTCTTCAACCACCACGCCTTCGACGATTTCAGAGCGTGCGCCAATAAAGCAGTTGTCTTCAATGATAGTGGGGTTAGCTTGCAGTGGCTCTAATACACCGCCGATACCAACACCACCGGACAGGTGTACGTTTTTACCAATTTGCGCGCAAGAGCCAACCGTAGCCCAGGTGTCTACCATGGTGCCTTCGTCCACATAGGCGCCGATATTCACATAAGATGGCATCAATACTACGTTTTTACCTATGTAGCTTCCGGTACGCACTGTGGCTGGGGGCACGACGCGAACACCTTCGGCAGCAAACTGCTCTGCACTGTAGTCTGCATATTTAAGTGGAACCTTGTCGAAGAAGCGGCTTTCCGCACCATCCATAACCTTGTTGTCATGCAAGCGGAAATACAACAGAACCGCCTTTTTCAACCATTGGTGAACCACCCACTCGCCGGCAATTTTTTCTGCCACTCGGGCTTTACCGCTGTTCAGTAAGGCCATGGCCTGGGCGACAGCGTCATGAATACTGGCGTCAGCCGTGGCAGCATTCAGTTCGTTACGTTGTTCAAAAGCTTGTTCAATTATGGATTTCAGTTCTGACATGTTTCACCGTGGTTTTGTTGATCTAATGTTTCGATCAGTTGTTTTTTAAGAGAAAGCTGTTCTTCCTGACTCAATGCCTGGCCTTGGGCATTGGTCAGAATAAAAAGATCTTCAGCGCGTTCGCCGATAGTGGTTATCTTGGCCATATGCAGTGACAGGCCGAAGGCCACAAACTGCTGACTGACTTTGGCCAACAGGCCCGGAGCATCAAGGGCTTCCAGCTCCAGCAAGGTCATGTTGGCCTGGTTAGTAAAAAAGCGCATTTTTGTCGGTACGCTTAATTGCTTCATGCGCCTTGGCATCTTGCGATTATTGATATGCTGGTGGCCAGGTTTGGCCAATTGGGTCTGAATAGCATTCTTGAGGCTTTGACGGCGTGAAGCCGAGTCAATCCGGCCACCATCCTGCTCAAGGATAATAAAACTATCCAGCACATAACCATCCTGGGTACCCATAATTTGAGCATCGTGAATCGAGCAGTTTCGGCTATCCAATACGGAGGCTACTTGTGCGAATAAACTGGCCCGATCACGCCCATACAAGATCAGTTCGGTCCCGGCTTTGGAGGTATCATCTGATAACGCCACCAATACCTGCTGTTCGTCCAGCTCTTCATGTCCCAAAATCACACTGGTGTGCCAAACCAGTTGACTGGCTTTAAAGCGCACAAAGTAATCCCAGTCGAGGCGACGCCAGAGACGGGTGACCTGCTCCAGATCGTGACCCTGCTCGCGTAATAAGGTGAGGGCTTCCTGCTTATGCTCATTGACCAGCGATTGCAGATCTATCTGGCATTCCAGGCCATTTTCCAATGCCTTGCGAGTCATCTGATAGAGTTCGCGTAACAGCGACGATTTCCAGTCGTTCCAGAGGTTATCGTTGGTGGCCCGAATGTCAGCCAGTGTAAGGGCATAAAGGTGGTTTAAATATGCCTTGTTGCGCACTTTACCGGCGAAATCGTGGATAACCTCGGGATCGTAAATATCCCGGCGCTGTGCGGTAACAGACATAAGTAAATGCTGCTCTACCAACCATACGGCCAGCTCAGTATCCTTGCTCGACAACTCATGTTGTTGACAGAATTCCTGGAGATCTGCCGCGCCCAGCTTGGAGTGGTCGCCGTTTCGCCCTTTGCCGATATCGTGGAAAAGAGCAGCAATATAGAGCAACTCTGGTTTATCCAGGTTCTGCATTATACGGTGGCAACGGGGGAAACTCTTGGCACCTTGAGGCTGTGAGTAGCTGTAGATATTTTTGATCAGTCTGTGAGTATGCTCATCCACGGTATAGGCGTGGAAAAGATCAAACTGCATCATGCCGACAATCTGATTCCACTGTGGCAGGTAGGCTTGCATAATGCCGTGCTTGTGGGCCAAGTCCCAGGCCAGACCGAAAAAGTCAGGGTGGCGAACCAACTGCATAAAGATCTGCCGACATCCTTCATGCTCACAAAAATAATGTTCACGGAAGCGCCGTCTGGCATTGCGTAGCAACCGCAAGGTAGCCGAGTGCAACCCTTGTGCCTGTGGCGTATCGGCAACCAACAACAAAAAGCCCAGCAGCTTTTCCGGGCTGTCAAAAACTGCTTCATGGCGAGCTTGCAACAATCCATCCGCCAAGGCAAAGTCTTGGTTTATCACCTGATGGTTACGCACTTTGAGAGCAAGGATATCGTGGCGGAAATGCTGTAACAGCATTTCGTTCAGTTCACTGATGCGCCGCACTGTACGAAAAAAGGCTTTCATCATGGTTTCTACGGAGGCTTTTCCTTCGTCCCCGTAACCAAGGCGCTTGGCAACTTGTGGCTGGTAGTCAAATAGCAGGCGATTTTCACTGCGCCCAGCCACCAAATGCAGACTGTAGCGTATGCGCCACAAGTGATTACGACATTCTATGAGCTCTTCAAATTCACGGGCAGTAAAATACCCGTGTTCTACTAACTCGCGACCTTTGAGCACCTTAAAATGCTTTTTGGCGACCCAACCTATGCTTTGGATATCTCTCAGGCAACCCGGATTTTCTTTAACGTTAGGCTCTAGATTATAAGAGGTGCCGTTAAACTTGGCGTGACGCTGTACCTGCTCTTCATATTTGGCCAGGAAGAAGTCCTGGCTACTCCAAAATTCCCGACTCTGTACTTTCTTTTGTAATTGTTCAAAGGTTGACAGGCTGCCACTGAGTAGCCTGGCTTCGACCAGGTTGGTGGCAATGGTTATGTCCTGATTGGCGAGTTTTATGGTGTCTTTTACTGTGCGTACAGACTGGCCAACATCCAGACCGATATCCCAAAGTAGGGTGATAAAGCGTCCCAGCTTTTCTTTAATCTCATCATTGGGCGTTTTGACGCTAAGCAGCAGTAAATCCACATCAGAGTAAGGCTGCAGTTGGCCTCTGCCATATCCGCCAACAGCAACAAGAGACAAGTCACTGTAGGTATCCAGTTGCAGTAACTGCCATGCCTGGCGCAGCAGTGCATCAACAAATACCGCGCGCCCGGTGACCAGATGGTCAACATCCACCTGCGACGACTCGCTGTTCAGCCAGCGGTAGCTGCTTTCAACGCAGGCTTTGAAAGCGCCCACGTTGTTCACATCGTCTAACTGATTAATGTCGCCAAGCAGATTTTGCAGCGCCAAGACAAACCCCTTGATTAGTGATTGATAATACGAGCCAGCGTATCGTCATTGCGCAGTGTCAGAATCTCGCAGCCTGTTGCTGTTACTAAGATGGTATGTTCCCACTGGGCACTCAGGCTGCGGTCTTTGGTCACGACAGTCCAGCCGTCTTTAAGCAGCTTAGACTGGCGTTTACCGGCATTAATCATAGGTTCGATGGTCAGGCACATACCTTCCTGCAGAATTTCACCTGTGCCCGGGCGCCCATAATGCAGCACCTGCGGCTCTTCATGGAAATCGGCACCTATGCCGTGGCCGCAATATTCGCGTACCACTGAGTAGCCGTGCTGCTCGGCGTGAACCTGGATAACATGGCCGATATCGCCTAAATGCACCCCGGGGCGCACTAATTCGATACCTTTATACATACATTCCTGGGTTACACGGATTAAGCGTTCCGCCAGAATTGAAGGCTGGCCGACAACAAACATCTTTGACGTGTCACCGTGATAGCCGTCTTTGATAACCGTGACATCGATATTGATAATGTCACCGTCTTTCAGGGCTTTGTCAGAGGGGATGCCATGACAAATGACATGGTTGACCGACGTACAGATGGACTTGGGAAAACCGTGATAATTAAGAGGTGCCGGAATGGCCTGCTGCTGATTGACGATATAGTCATGACAAATGGCGTTAAGCTCATCTGTGGTTACACCCTTCTTTACATAAGGGCCGATCATTTCCAGAACCTCAGCAGCCAATTGGCCGGCGGTTCTCATTTTGGCGATTTCTTCAGGGGTTTTGATTATGGCTGTCAAAAGGATTCCAACGTCATATCAGTAATAAACAACAGGCCGCATTCTAGCGGCTAGGCTGCACACTGTATAGGTTCGATTGGCTCGGATAAAATAACCCATGGTTGTAAGTTATAGCTGCTTTATGGTATAAAGCGCGCGCATTTTGTCCGCCTCAGTTATGAGGGGGGCGATGTAAATACTAAATAACACACATGCATCGACACGGTTTTCGGGGTGTCCGGCGGGGTTTTCCCTTAAGGATCGAAGACTGGGATGCATGGAGGCCTAACCCCATTTGAGGAAAATCTAATGGCAAACGTATCTATGCGTGACATGCTGCAAGCCGGCGTGCACTTCGGTCACCAGACCCGTTACTGGAACCCGAAAATGAAACCTTTCATCTTCGGCGCACGTAACAAGGTTCATATCATCAACCTGGAAAAAACCGTTCCTTTGTTCAACAACGCATTGAGCTTCCTGTCTGGCGTTTCTGCCCGTAAAGGTAAGATCCTGTTCGTTGGTACCAAGCGCGCGGCTTCTGAAGCTGTTAAAGAAGCAGCACAGAGCTGTGACCAGTTCTATGTGAACAAACGCTGGTTGGGCGGTATGCTGACTAACTGGAAAACCGTTCGTCAATCTATCAAGCGTCTGAAAGATCTGGAACAGCAAGCTCAGGACGGTACGTTCGAGAAGCTGACCAAGAAAGAAGCGCTGATGCTGACTCGCGAGATGGAAAAGTTGGAATCCAGCCTGGGTGGTATCAAAGACATGGGCGGTTTGCCTGATGTTCTGTTTGTGATCGATGCCGACCATGAGCACATTGCCATCACTGAAGCCAGAAACCTGGGTATCCCTGTTGTATCTGTAGTAGATACCAACTCTGATCCAGACGGCGTAGACTACATCATCCCAGGTAACGACGACGCCATCCGTGCGGTTCAGTTGTACCTGAATGCTGCCGCTGCTGCTGTTAACCAGGGTCGCGAACAGAACCTGGAAACTCAGGCTGAAAGCGACGACTTCGTAGAAGCTGAATAATCGTCATTCCTTTGTCACGACAGGCTGGAACACTGGCCTGTCCAGAGGATGTCATAACACAAGGGCGTTAAGCCCTTGTGTTCCATACGAACAAATCTACTGAGGAAAACAAAATGGCAGTGACTGCAGCCCTAGTAAAAGAACTTCGTGAGCGTACCGGTGCCGGTATGCTGGATTGTAAAAAAGCGCTGGAAGAAACCGCTGGTGATATCGAGCTGGCGATTGAGAACATGCGTAAATCTGGTCAGGCTAAAGCCGCCAAGAAAGCTGGCCGTATTGCCGCTGAAGGTGTGATCCTGACTGCCGTTGAAGGCAACACCGCAGTAATGATGGAACTGAACTGCGAAACTGACTTCGTTGCCCGTGACGAAAGCTTCCTGGCTTTCGGTGCTAAAGTTGTTGCTCTGGCTCTGGCCAATAAAGTTAACGACGTAGAAGTGCTGAATGGTCTGGAAATCGACGGCGCTAAAGTTTCTGACGTACGTGATACCCTGGTTGCTAAAATCGGTGAAAATATCAACGTTCGTCGCGTAGTAACCATTGAAGGTGACAACCTGGGTGCCTACGTTCACGGTGGCCGTATCGGTGTTCTGGCTATCCTGCAAGGTGGCGAGACCGATCTGGCTAAAGACGTTGCCATGCACGTTGCCGCCAGCAACCCGCAATTTGTTAAGCCTGAGCAAGTACCTGCCGATGTGGTAGAGAAAGAAAAGGCGATTCAAATTGATATCGCTATGCAAAGCGGCAAGCCTGCTGACATCGCTGAGAAGATGGTTGCCGGCCGCATGAGCAAATTCACTGGCGAAATCAGCCTGACTGGTCAGCCTTTCGTGAAAGATCCTTCACAAACTGTTGGCCAGTTGCTGAAAGCAGCTAACGCTGACGCTATCAACTTCGTACGCTTCGAAGTGGGTGAAGGTATCGAGAAGAAGACCGAAGACTTCGCCGCAGAAGTACAGGCTCAGATGGCTGCTGCCAAGAAATAAATAGAGTCTGTGACTTTTGCCTCAAGGCATTGTCATATAAACTACGGGCACCTCAATTGGGGTGCCTTTTACTATGTGGCGGATTTTCTGAGAGAATTTGCCACTAGCCCCCAAGACTTTACTGCCGTAGCGACTAATTTTAGGGCTGGGGCGCAGGTCAACCAGATATTACAGGAAGCATCTTTTCAATGAGCATCAATCCAAAATCCGCCTATCGACGCATATTATTGAAACTCAGCGGTGAAGCCCTGATGGGCGAAGAAGGTTTTGGCATCGATCCCAAAGTGCTGGATCGCATGGCTCAGGAAATCAAGGAGCTGGTTGAATTAGGTGTACAGGTAGGCTTGGTTATCGGTGGTGGTAACCTGTTCCGTGGTGAAGGTCTGGCAAAAGCCGGTATGAATCGTGTGGTAGGTGACCATATGGGCATGCTGGCAACTGTGATGAACGGCCTGGCCATGCGAGATGCCCTGCATCGCGCCTTTGTGAACGCTCGTCTGATGTCCGCGATTCCATTGAATGGCGTGTGCGATGCCTACAACTGGGCGGAAGCCATCAGCCTGCTTAAGTCCGGCCGTGTGGTTATTTTTGCCGCCGGTACCGGTAACCCGTTCTTTACTACCGATTCCGCTGCTTGTTTACGCGGTATTGAAATTGAAGCCGACGCCGTACTTAAAGGTACTAAAGTGGATGGCGTATACGACTCGGATCCGGCTAAGAATCCGAACGCCGTTATGTATGAGCAATTAAGTTATCAGGAAGTGCTTGAGAAAGAACTCAAGGTGATGGATCTGGCCGCCTTTACCCTGGCCCGCGACCACAATTTGCCTATTCGCGTGTTCAATATGAACAAGCCTGGCTGTTTGAAGGCTGTGGTAATGGGAGAGAATGAAGGTACTTTGATCGACCACCTGGATAACATCAACTAAGCACTGCAGACAGGATTGAAAGCATGATTAATGAAATTAAAAACGACGCCAAAGAGCGCATGAGCAAATCCATTAGTGCCCTTAAAAGCCAATTCAGTAAGATTCGTACTGGCCGTGCGCATCCGAGCCTACTGGACAGTATCATGGTGTCTTATTACGGCTCCGACACGCCTCTGCGTCAGATTGCTAACGTGGTAGCCGAGGACGCTCGCACCTTATCATTAACGGTGTTTGATAAAGCCGCCACTCAGGCCGTGGAAAAAGCCATTATGCAGTCTGACCTGGGTTTGAACCCCATGAGCACAGGTACGGTTATTCGCATTCCTTTGCCGCCATTGACCGAAGAGCGTCGTAAAGACCTTATCAAAGTGGTTCGAGGTGAAGCAGAGCAGGGCCGTGTGGGTATTCGTAACGTGCGCCGTGATGCCAATGCCGGTATCAAGGACCTGGTGAAAGAAAAAGAAATCAGTGAAGACGATGGCCGTCGCGCAGAAGATGATGTGCAGAAGCTGACTGATGATTTCATTAAGCAGATAGATCAACTGCTGGTGGAAAAAGAAAAAGAACTGATGGAAATCTGATCGATTTCAGATCGCTATCGGAGCAATTTTCAGTATGTCTTCACAAAGCATTCCAAGGCACGTAGCCATTATTATGGACGGCAACGGGCGTTGGGCTAAGCAACGTGGCAAGATTCGCACCTTCGGTCATAAGGCCGGGGTGGAGTCTGTGCGCAATGCGGTGGCCTATTCGCGTAAAAAAGGGATTGAAGTTCTTACCCTGTTTGCTTTTTCCAGTGAGAACTGGAATCGTCCTGCCGACGAGGTAGGTGTGTTAATGGAGCTGTTCAAGCTTGTCTTGAAAAGCGAAGTGAAACGCCTGCATAAAAATGATGTCAGGCTGAAGGTCGTGGGTGACCTCAGCCGTTTTGACCCTAAATTGGTCGAGCGCATCCGCGAAGCCGAAGCTCTGACCGCCGAAAACCGCTCTTTGGTACTTAACATCGCCGCTAACTACGGTGGACGTTGGGACATTGTTCAGGCTGCCAAACAACTGGCAGAGAAAGTCAGCGCCGGGCAGCTTGCCTGTGACCAGATTGACGAAGCCTGTTTCGATGCGCATACCTCATTGGCAGGTTTAGCCGATTTGGATTTGTTGATCCGAACCGGAGGCGAGAGCAGAGTGAGCAATTTTCTGCTCTGGCAGTTGGCTTACGCTGAACTCTACTTTACGTCAGCCCTGTGGCCGGATTTCAATGAAGAGGAATTCGAGCTGGCTGTTGCCGATTTTTCTGCGCGCCAACGGCGCTTCGGAAAGACAGGTGAACAGATAGAGGCATGACGTTCCGAGGATCAACCCTTTGCTAAAACAACGTATAATCACCGCTTTGGTGTTGGCCCCCCTGGCGCTTGGTGCCATCCTGTTCCTGCCCTTAACCGGCTTCGAGCTTTGTATCGGCTTGATTGTTGGTTTAGGGGCCTGGGAATGGGCCAATTTAATGAGTCTTGCCAGTCGAAAAGCCAAAGGGCTGTATACGCTGCTGGTTATGGGTATCTGTGTTGCTTTGACCTGGTCTATTCCTACTGAGGAAATCTGGGTGCAGGGGCAATTGAGCCCGATTTACTTCTGGATTCTATCGGTTGCTGCAGCGTGGTGGGCGTTGGCGCTGGCGATGATTATCGCTTACCCTCGTTACACCAGCATGTGGCGCAATAGCGTACCTATTCGCGGCTTGTTTGGCCTGCTTACCTTAATTCCCACCTGGGTCGCAATCGTCACGCTGCGTACCAAACTCTACGACATTGATCCCTTCTATGGGGCATCGTTGATTTTCTACGTGTTGGGTATTGTTTGGGCTGCTGATATTGGTGCGTTTTTTGTCGGTGTTAAATTTGGCCGCCATAAGCTTCGCCCTAATGTTTCTCCAGGCAAAACCCTGGAAGGTTTGTTGGGGGGGATCGCGGCGTCTTCGGCCATCATAGGTTTTGCCGCTCTGCATTATCAGGTCAATGCCAGCATGATCTGGACGCATATCCTGATTGGCGGTTTGACAGTCGGTGTGTCAGCCCTTGGCGATTTAAATGAAAGTATGTTTAAGCGCTGTGTCGGCTGTAAGGACAGCGGCACTTTACTACCTGGCCATGGTGGCATTTTAGACCGAATTGACAGCCTGACGGCGGCTTTCCCTGTATTTGCCCTCTGCTACGTTATTTGGATGACCTGATGCAACGGCTTTGTGTGCTCGGTGCTACTGGTTCCATAGGGCAAAGTACCCTGGATGTGGTAGCACGTCATCCTGAACGCTACGAGGTGGTGGCATTAACTGGCCATCGCAATTTAACCCTGCTGGTTGAACAGGCCCAATTGCATAAACCTCGCTATTTAGTCGCGGCAGACAAGCAAGATTATTCAGCATTGGCAAAGCTCGCTGCTGACGCCGGCCTTGCCTGTGAGGTGTTAGCCGGTGAGGAAGCTTTAGCCTTTGTCAGCGGGCATGACGATATTGACGTGGTAATGGCCGCAATAGTGGGCGCGGCCGGGCTGTTACCAACCTTAGCAGCGGTTCAAGCAGGTAAACGTGTTTTACTGGCCAATAAAGAAGCCTTAGTTATGTCGGGGCGATTGTTTATGCAGGCAGTGCATGAACATCAGGCCACTTTGCTGCCCATCGACAGCGAACATAACGCGATATTTCAGTGTCTTCCTCATGATTACGTTTATGGTAGTCCGGCGTCTTCGGGCATCAGCAAGATTTTGCTCACCGGTTCAGGTGGCCCATTTTTAAACGCAGCCTTAAGCGAGTTGGATAGCGTAACGCCTGAGCAAGCCTGCAAGCATCCAAATTGGAGCATGGGACGCAAGATTTCGGTGGACTCGGCGACCATGATGAACAA
This sequence comes from Bowmanella yangjiangensis, assembly GCF_018531185.1. Classification (NCBI taxonomy): domain Bacteria; kingdom Pseudomonadati; phylum Pseudomonadota; class Gammaproteobacteria; order Alteromonadales; family Alteromonadaceae; genus Bowmanella; species Bowmanella yangjiangensis. The sequence continues at coordinate 775,685 of NZ_JAHDJU010000003.1, read as the reverse complement.
GGGGTTGGAGTTTATTGAAGCGTGCTGGTTGTTTGGCTTAACGACTGAGCAGGTCCAAGTAGTTATCCATCCTCAAAGCGTTATCCATTCCATGGTGCAGTATCAGGATGGTTCTGTGCTGGCGCAGATGGGGAATCCGGATATGCGTACGCCTATTGCCCATGCTTTGGCTTACCCTGACCGTATCAATGCCGGAGTGGCAGCGCTGGATTTTGCCAGCTTGGCAGATTTCTCCTTTCAGTATCCAGACTATACGCGTTATCCTAACCTCAAGTTGGCTATTGATGCATGTCAGGCTGGGCAGTATGCCACCACCAGTTTGAATGCCGCCAATGAAGTTGCGGTAGACGCCTTCTTGCAGGGGCGTATTCGATTTACCCAAATTGCGGGCTTGAATGAACAAGTTCTGCAATCCATTAATGCCACAGAGTTAAACGATATCGACACTGTATTGAAAGTAGATAGCCAGGCCCGTGAATTAGCCAAATCTCTTGTTACCAGGTGGCAGGGGTGATGTGGTCTATCTTAAATAATCTGCTGTTTTTTGTTATTGCACTGGGCATTCTGGTCGCGGTACACGAGTGGGGGCACTTTATCGTCGCGCGTTGGTGTGGCGTTAAGGTTCAGCGTTTTTCGGTTGGATTTGGTAAGCCGTTGTGGCGTCGAGTTGACCGCCATGGCACCGAGTTTGTGTTAGCCGGTATCCCGCTGGGCGGCTATGTGAAAATGTTGGATGAAAGGGTGGAACCGGTATCGGATGCCGATTTGCCTCGCGCCTTTAATCGCCAGTCTGTTTACAAGCGCATCGCTATTATTGCTGCCGGTCCAATAACCAATTTTTTGTTCGCCATCCTTGCTCTGACATTTATGTATATGCTGGGCGTGGAAACTGTAAAACCTGTTGTCGGTGAAGTACCTAAAGAGTCCATTGCCGCGCGCGCTTATATGCAATCAGGTATGCAGATTACCCATGTAGGTGGCCGTGAGACTCCAGATTGGGAAGCGGTTAATCTGGAGTTAGTGTCACACATCGGTAAGGAACACATGACGGTGGAGGCTATCTGGCCAGATTCCGGGCAGAAATTGAGTCTGAATTTTGACCTTCGTCAGTGGCAGTTTGACCCCGACAAAGATTCTGCACTTATTAGCATGGGGCTGGTACCATACCGTCCGGCCATTACAACCGTTATTGCACAAGTCGCTGACGACTCGCCAGCAAAGGTCGCGGGATTGAAGGCCGGAGATAAAATTGTCCAGATAAAGGGAACTCCCGTGCAAAATTGGGAACAAATAGTGGACTTGATTGGTGCACATCCCAATCAGGTTTTACCTTTTGCACTGGAACGTGACGGTTACTTAACTCGTATTGATGTCCGGTTAGGTGAACGCGAAGGGCAAGATGGCTCGCAAGGCTATCTTGGCGTAGTGCCAACCATGGATGCATGGCCGGAATCCTATCGTTTCACACACCAATATGGGCCAGTCGGTGCCTTAGTCGAAGGCGCCGATAAGACCTGGCGTTGGATGGTGTTGAGTGTAGAAATGATAGGTAAACTGATTAGTGGCGATGTGTCGGTTAAAAACCTTAGTGGCCCGATTTCCATAGCCCAAGGGGCGGGGGCCAGTGCCGGATATGGACTGGTATATTTTCTGAGCTTTCTCGCGTTGATTAGTGTGAATCTCGGGATCATTAACCTTTTACCGTTGCCAGTACTTGATGGCGGACACCTACTCTATTATTTTATTGAGCTTTTAACGGGTAGGCCGGTACCGGAATCGGTTCAGGAAATAGGGTTTCGCATCGGTGGAGCATTGCTGTTGCTACTGATGACGATAGCCATCGTCAATGATATAGCTCGCTTGTAGGCTGCCTTGTAAGGCATTCAGCGAAACCCAGAAGTTTGGAAGAATAATAGTAAATGAAGTTAAAACCTCTAATTGCAGCCTTAATGCTGGCCACCGCATCACAAGCTTCCGCCAACAACGACAGTGAATTTATCGTTGAGGATATTAAGGTCGAAGGTCTGCAGCGAGTTGCGCTGGGTGCTGCACTGACCTATTTGCCGGTAAAAGTGGGCGATCGCTTAAATAGCTTCCGTGTGTCACAACTTATCCGTTCACTGTATTCCTCTACGCACTTTGAGAGCATTAAAGTACTGCGAGATGGCGGCACTTTGGTGGTTCAGGTGAAAGAGCGTCCGACCATCAGTAATATCACTTTTGAAGACAACAAAGATATTAAGGATGAGCAGTTACAGCAAAGTCTGGATGACAGTAAGGTCCGGGTAGGTGAGCCACTGGATAAGACGGTTCTTACCTCCATTGAGAATGGCTTAAAAGATTTCTATTACAGCATTGGTAAATACAATGCTGAGGTGAATGCCATTATCACGCCATTGCCACGTAATCGGGTCGATTTAAAACTGACCTTCGAAGAAGGTGATGCGGCGAAAATTCGTCAGATTAACGTGGTGGGTAACGACAAGTTCTCAGACGGCGAGCTGATGGATCAAATTGAGCTGAAATTTGATACACCTTGGTGGGACTTCCTTTCTGAAACGCGTTATCAGAAGCAAAAGCTGACCGGCGATATGGAAACCCTGCGCAGTTATTACATGGACAGGGGCTACCTGAGATACAACCTGGATTCTACTCAGGTATCTATGACGCCTGATAAATCGGGTATTTACATCACGCTGAATGTTACCGAAGGTGAACAGTACAAGGTTTCAGACGTGGAGCTGGTGGGCGATCTACTTGGCCAGGAAGACTTTGTTAAACAAATCCTGCCGCTACGTAGTGGGGAAATGTATAACCTGGCAGAAGTGACTTATACCGAAGAGTTCATCAGCAAGTACCTGGGGCGTTTTGGTTACGCTTTTCCAACCGTGACGACCATTCCAGAGATTAATGACGAGGATAAAACCGTTAAGCTGACCTTATCGGTTGATCCAGGCAAACGCATCTATGTGCGCCGTATCAACTTCCAGGGTAACGAGGTTACCGCAGATGAAGTGTTACGACGTGAAGTTCGACAGATGGAAGGGGCGTGGTTGTCTAACGTTGCCCTGGAGGCTTCTAAAGGCCATATGTCGCGCTTGACCTACGTGGAAGAAGTCGAGTTTGATACCATCAGGCTACCGGGCGAAGAGGACAAGGTGGATGTTGACTTTAAGGTCAAAGAGCAGCCATCAGGTTCATTTAACGCCGGTATCGGCTACGGTGACCGCACTAAGCTGAGTTTGCAGGCGGGCATTCAACAGGATAACTTCCTGGGTACAGGAAAACGCCTGGCACTTAATCTGAATACGGTTTCCTATCAGCGCAGCGCCACTATCTCTTATACCGATCCTTATTTCACCATCGATGGCATCAGCCTGGGCGGCACGATTTTCTATTCTGACTTTGATGCCGGCAGTGCCAACCTGGTGCAATATAAAAATAAATCCTGGGGAGTAGGGGCTAACTTTGGTTACCCGGTCAACGAATATAACCGCCTGAATTTCGGTTTTACCTACCGCTATAACGAGATCTCGCAGTTACAAACTTATGACCAGATTCGTAACTTCTATGATTTATTCTCAGATCCGGAAGATCCGGATGCGGGTATTGAGTTCAACAGCTATGAGTTCAGCGCCGGGTGGAGCCGCACAACATTGAATCGTGGGATATTCCCCACTGCCGGTTCTTCTCAGCGGGCAACCGCTAAAGTAACGGCACCGTTTTCTGATGTTGATTACTTCAAGCTGAATTTTGATACGCGTTTCTACTTCCCGCTGTCACGGGATCAACGTTGGTCAGTGTTAGCCAGATTAGAGCTGGGTTACGGTAATGGTTACGGCGACATTGACGGTAATGACCAGATTTTGCCGTTCTGGGATAACTTCCGTGCCGGTGGTAGTGACTCGTTGCGAGGCTTTGAGAGTAACACTGTTGGTCCACGCGCTATTTATCGTCGTCCAACCACAGTGACTGCACCGGATGGCACTTTAATTCCACTTGGACCGGATCAAGACAGCATAGTTGTCTCTGAGCGCTCTATCGGTGGTAATGCGCTGGCCTTGGCAGGCCTTGAGTTGATAGTCCCAACACCTTTTGTTGACGAAGAGTTTAATAACTCTGTGCGTACCAGCCTGTTTGTTGATGCGGGTAATGTGTGGGACACTGAGTTCCGACTATCTGATTACAATGGTCTTCGCGATAGCCAGCGAGCCAAGATTGCTGATTTTGAAGACCCAGGCCGTTTCCGTGCCTCTGCCGGTGTGTCTGTGCAGTGGCTGTCACCTATGGGTCCTATGATCTTTAGTTTCTCGCGGATTCTGCGTGAAGAAGATGGCGATGAAAGCCGTTTCTTCTCGTTCAATATTGGCCAGACATTCTAATAACAGCGCCGAAAGAGCGCATATAATGACGATTTAAAGGAGAACTTATTTTGAAATCCCTTAACAAAAGTGCACTGACCGCTGCAATTTTAGCGACTTCCATGATGAGTACTGCTGCTATGGCGGCTCAGAAGGTGGGGTTTGTCAATGTTCAGGGCGTATTCCAATCTCTTCCCCAAGCCGCCCAGATCCAAGAATCTATCCGTACTGAGTTTAAAGATCAGTTCGAGGAAGTGGCGCGTTTGGAAAAAGACATCAAGTATTATCTTGAGAAGCAGCAGCGCGACGCGGCAACCATGAGCGACAAAGAAAAGAAAGAGCTGGAAACTAAGTTGATCAGTCTGCGTGACGATTATCAAGCCAAAGTTCAGCCTTTGCAGCAAAACGCTCAGCGCCGTCAGATGGAAGAGCGTAACAAGATCCTGGGTCTGATTAAGCAATCCATCGACAGCATTGCTGCCAAAGAAAAATACGATCTGGTACTTAATGCTGAAGCAGTGCTCTATACTGCAGATGAGAAGAACGACCTGTCTCAACAGGTTATTGATCAGGTCAGCAAAATTAAGTAACGGACCATTGCATGAAGCCAGTTAGCTTGCGCGAGCTCGCGCAGCATTTAGGCGCCAAGCTGGTTGGGGATGGGGAGCTGATGATTCAGTCAGTGTCTACCCTTTCCCGGGCCGGCAAAGGTCAGATTTCCTTTTTATCTAACAGCAAGTATCGTAGCCAGCTTGCTGACACGTCGGCATCAGCCGTCATCCTAGGTGAAGACGACTTACCACATTGCCCATGTGCCGCTTTGGTATTGGATAACCCCTATGTCGGCTTTGCGCTGGTTGCCCAACTGATGGACACAACCCCGGCCGCTGCAGATAGTATTTCCCCTAACGCCGTTATCGCTGACGATGCCGTGTTAGGCGAAGGGGTGGTGATAGGTGCCAATGCCGTCATTGAAGCTGGTGTAGTGCTTGGTGATAAGGTGCAGATCGGCGCGGGTTGTGTGATTGGGCGTAACAGCCGGATTGGCGCACGTACCAAGCTGTGGGCCAATGTCACTCTTTATCATGACGTTGAAATTGGTGAAGATTGCTTGTTGCAATCAGGCGCAGTAATAGGTGCTGATGGATTTGGTTATGCTAATGATCGTGGCCGCTGGATAAAAATCCCGCAGCTCGGTCGTGTGATTCTTGGCAATCGTGTTGAAATCGGTGCCAGTACCACGGTAGACCGCGGTGCATTGGAAGATACTATCTTGCACGATGGGGTCATTATCGATAACCAGTGCCAGATCGCCCATAATGTCGTTATTGGTGAGAACACCGCGATGGCAGGATGCAGCGTTATTGGTGGCAGTACCCGAATTGGGCGTAACTGCACGATCGGTGGCCTGAGTGCGATTACCGGCCATGTGGAAATAGCCGATAATGTACATTTTACCGGTATGAGCATGGTCACAAAGGGCGTTACCGAGCCTGGGCTGTATTCATCTGGTTTACCGTCACAAAGCAGCAAGGAATGGCGCAAGGCGGTGGCGAACGTGCGTAACCTGGACAAACTTGGTCAACGTGTCAAAGTTTTAGAAAAGAAGTGTGCTGAGCGGGACTGACCCGCGCATTGGAGACAAGCTGTTGGCTAACGAACTGAATCTGATTGATATCGAAGAAATTATGGAGCTGCTGCCCCATCGCTATCCGTTTTTACTGATAGATAGGGTGACAGACTATACCTTAGGCGAGTCAATTCGTGCCTATAAGAACATTACCTTTAATGAACCTTGCTTTACCGGCCATTTCCCTGGTAAGCCTATTTTCCCTGGTGTGTTAATTCTCGAAGCAATGGCACAGGCTGCCGGCGTGCTGGGCTTTAAGACTGTTGGGAATTCTGATGAATTGTATTTGTACGCTGGTATCGACAACGCCCGCTTTAAGCGTCCTGTGGTGCCAGGGGACCGCCTAGACTTTGATGTAAAGTTGGTTAAGGAAAAGCGCGGCATTTGGAAATTTGCCGGTGTAGCCAGTGTGGATGGTGTGGAGGCCTGTAGTGCCGAGTTTATGTGTGCAATGAGGAAGATGTAACAGGTGATTCACCAGACTGCCATTGTCCATCCAAGCGCCAAACTGGGTAAGAATGTCCAGATAGGCCCTTATTCGGTTATTCAAGCTGATGTAGAGATCGGTGACGATACCCGCATTGAATCTCACGTCCTGATCAAAGGTCCAACCAAAATTGGTAAAGCGAATCACTTTTTCCAATTTAGCTCCATCGGTGAGGATTGTCAGGATAAGAAATATGCAGGTGAAGCTACTCGTCTGGAAATCGGTGACAACAACGTGTTTCGTGAATGCGTCACGGTACATAGAGGCACCATCCAGGACCAGGGACTGACTCGCATTGGCTCTAACAATCTGTTTATGAACTATGTGCATGTCGCTCATGACTGCATGATTGGCGACAATAATATTTTCGCCAACAATGCCAGTACTGCGGGTCATGTGCATGTTGGTGATTGGGTGATTCTGGGCGGCATGTCCGGAGTGCATCAGTTCTGCCATATCGGTTCCCACAGTTTTGTTGGGGCCGGTTCAATTATGGTCAAAGACCTGCCGCCTTACGTCATGGTTGGTGGGGTGAATGTCACGCCCCATGGCATTAACTCGGAAGGCTTACGTCGTCGCGGTTTCTCCAAAGAAGCCATTTTGCAGGTTCGCCGAGCTTATAAGGTACTGTACCGCAATGGTAATACCGTAGAGCAGGCTCTGGTAGAATTGAACGAAATGGCTAAAACAACCCCTGAGGTGCAGATACTGGCGGATTTCGTCGCTAACTCACCCAGAGGCATTGTTCGCTAACTGCCAAGCATTTATTTCATGTCTTCAACCCCTTTGCGAGTTGGTATTGTCGCCGGAGAAGCCTCCGGCGATATTCTTGGTGCCGGTCTAATTCAAGCGCTTAAGGCACGTCATCCCGATATTCAGTTTGAAGGCATTGCCGGTCCGCGCATGCAAGAGCAGGGCTGTCGGTCGCTGTTCGATATGGAAGAGCTGTCTGTTATGGGATTAGTGGAAGTGCTGTCCCGTATCCGGCGTTTATTACATATACGTAAGTCGGTCGCTGAGCACTTTATCGCCAATCCGCCGGACCTGTTTGTGGGTATAGACGCCCCGGATTTTAATCTGGGTTTAGAAACGCGTTTGAAAGCTGCCGGTATTCGAACTGTCCAGTATGTCAGCCCGACTATCTGGGCCTGGCGCGAAAAAAGAGTGTTTAAGGTAGCCAAGGCCACCAATCTGGTACTGAGCCTGCTGCCTTTTGAAAAGGCGTTTTATGACAAGCATCAGGTGCCTTGCACATTTGTTGGCCATACCCTCGCCGATGCGGTACCCCTTGAGCCTGATACGCAAGCTGCACGAGCACGATTGGGTGTAGAGCAGGGCGATAAGGTATTGGCGCTATTACCCGGCAGTCGTAGCGGCGAAGTTAATTTGCTACTGGCACCATTTGTGCAAACTGCGGCGCGTTTGCAACAGTCTTTGCCAGGTTTGATGGTGTTACTTCCTGCCGCCAATGCCAGACGACGTGAGCAGATTGAACGCTATTTGGCGCAAACCGACAGTCAGGTGGATATTCAGATTGTCGATGGCCAATCCCGCGATGTGATGACAGCGGCCGATGCCATTTTATTGGCCTCTGGCACCGCCACATTGGAAGCCATGCTGTGCAAAAAACCGATGTTGGTAGCGTATAAATTCAATTGGCTGACATATCAGATTGCCAAGCGGATGGTAAAGGCCAAATTCTTTTCACTGCCCAATTTGCTCGCCGGAGAAGCTCTGGTACCGGAATTGTTGCAGGATGAGGTGGAACCCGGCAGGATGGCAGATATTCTCGAACCGATGCTGAAAGATGGCGCCCCCGCCTTACAGGCGAAATTTACCGCCATTCACCAACAGCTTAAGTTAAATGCCGATGAACGTGCGGCTGATGCCATCATGAGTTTGATTGAGTCCCATGGAAAATAGATTAATTGCCGGGGTCGATGAAGTCGGCCGTGGCCCACTGGTGGGTGACGTAGTTACCGCCGCGGTAATATTAGATCCCGCTCGTCCCATTGCCGGGTTGGCTGATTCCAAAGCCATTTCAGAAAAAAAACGTTTGCGTCTAGTGGACGAAATCCGTGAGAAGGCACTGTGCTGGTGTATCGGCAGGGCAACCCCGGCTGAAATTGATCAGTTGAATATCTTGCATGCCACTATGCTGGCTATGACCCGTGCTGTAGAGGGGTTGGAAATCCAGCCTGAGCATGTGATGGTGGATGGTAACCGCTGCCCACCCTGGCGTTATTCCAGTGAAGCCGTGGTAAAAGGTGATGGGCTGATAGCGGCTATTTCCGCTGCGTCTATTCTGGCGAAGGTGACCCGTGATACCGAAATGCAGGAACTGGATGCCGCTTATCCCGATTATGGATTCGCCAAACACAAAGGTTATCCCACCGCCCTGCATTTAGAAAAGTTAGCTGAGCTTGGGCCTACGCCGCTGCACCGTATTAGTTTCAAACCGGTACAACTGGCGCTCGCTAGTCGGCAGGGAGTCTTGCATGGCTGATCCGCAATTTGTGCATCTGCGCGTACATAGTGATTTTTCTATGCGCGATGGCCTGAATAAGGTCAAACCTATTTTAGGGAAAGTCAAAGCCCTGAATATGCCAGCAGTGGCCATTACCGATCAGATGAATTTCTGCGGTCTGGTGCGCTTTTACAGTGAAGCCCATGCGCAAGGCATAAAGCCGATTGTGGGAGCCGATATTTGGGTTAAAAGCGACGAGCTTGAAGATCAGCTGTTTCGCCTGACCCTGCTGGCCAGCAATAATGCTGGATACCAGAATATCACTTTGCTGATTTCCCGAGCCTATCAGCGCGGCTTTCATCCGGATCGACCGGTTGTCGATAAAAGCTGGTTGGTGGAGCACCGCGAAGGGGTGCTGATCTTATCCGGAGGACGGGAAGGGGATCTGGGGATCGCGCTGACCAAGGGTAATCAGGATATGGCGCAACATATTCTGGATTTTTATCAGCAACATTTCTCTGACGCTTATTACCTTGAATTGATGCGCACAGGTCGTGCCGGTGAAGACGAATATCTGCATCGCGCCATCGATGTGGCAGAGCGCTATGGTCTGCCGGTGGTGGCCACCAACGAAGTCTGCTTTATTGAACCGCAAGCCTTCGACGCACATGAAGTGCGGGTGTGTATTCATGATGGTTTCACCCTCGAAGACAGCCGTCGCCCCAAGCGTTACAGCGAGCAGCAATACCTGCGCAGTGCTGAGGAAATGGCAGCGCTTTTTGCTGATATTCCCGAGGCATTGGAAAACACGGTAGAAATTGCTAAGCGTTGCAATGTAACCATACGTTTAGGCGAATATTTCCTACCGAATTTCCCCACCGGTGATTTAAGTATTGAAGACTTCCTGGTTAAAAAATCCGAGGAAGGTTTGGAAGAGCGTCTGGAGTTTTTGTTCCCGGACCCGCAGCTTAGAGCTGAGAAGCGCCCTGAGTATGACGAGCGCTTGGCCATTGAGCTGCAGGTCATCAACCAGATGGGTTTCCCTGGATACTTCCTGATCGTAATGGAGTTTATCCAGTGGAGTAAGGACAACGGTATTCCCGTTGGACCAGGGCGGGGCTCAGGTGCTGGTTCATTGGTGGCTTATGCACTGAAGATCACCGACTTGGATCCGCTGGAGTTTGACCTGCTTTTCGAACGTTTTCTTAACCCTGAGCGGGTGTCCATGCCCGACTTTGACGTCGACTTTTGTATGGACAGGCGAGATGAAGTTATTGACCACGTTGCTGAGTTGTATGGCCGTGAAGCGGTATCTCAGATTATCACTTTCGGTACTATGGCGGCCAAAGCCGTGGTGCGGGATGTGGGCAGGGTATTAGGGCACTCCTATGGCTTTGTGGACCGCATTTCCAAGTTGATTCCAGGCGACCCTGGCATGACCCTGGCTAAAGCCTTTGAAGTTGAGCCACGGTTGCCTGAGTTGTACGACCAGGATGAGGAAGTGCGGGATCTGATTGATATGGCCCGTACTCTCGAAGGTGTAACACGCAATGCTGGTAAACATGCCGGTGGGGTGGTGATTGCGCCAACCAAAATTACCGATTTTGCCGCGCTGTATTGTGATGATGAAGGCCGAAACCCGGTTACCCAGTTTGATAAAAACGACGTAGAAACGGCTGGACTGGTCAAATTTGACTTCTTGGGGCTTCGCACCCTGACCATTATTCAGTGGGCACTGGATATGGTCAAACAAACCAAGGGATTGGACATTGATATCACAGCCATTCCTTTGGATGACCTGCCTAGCTATAAGATGCTGCAAAACGCCGAAACTACCGCGGTGTTCCAACTTGAATCGCGCGGTATGAAGGATCTGATTAAGCGCTTAAAGCCGGATACCTTCGAAGATATTATCGCCTTGGTGGCCTTGTTCCGCCCTGGACCTTTGCAGTCAGGCATGGTGGACAACTTTATTGACCGTAAGCACGGTCGTGAAGAAATCTCTTATCCGGATGCAGAATATCAGCACGAGTGTTTGAAAGAAATTCTGGAGCCCACTTACGGCATTATCCTCTACCAAGAGCAGGTAATGCAGATTGCCCAGGTGATGGCAGGCTACAGCCTGGGCGGCGCCGACTTATTACGCCGGGCCATGGGTAAGAAAAAACCCGAGGAGATGGCCAAGCAGCGCTCCACTTTCGAAGGCGGTTCAAAAGATAACGGCATCGACGGCAACCTGGCGATGAAGATCTTTGACCTGGTGGAAAAATTTGCTGGCTACGGTTTTAACAAATCACACTCCGCCGCCTACGCTCTGGTGTCTTATCAAACACTGTGGATGAAGCGCCATCATCCCGCCGAGTTTATGGCTGCGGTGATGTCAGCGGATATGGACAACACCGACAAGATAGTGACCCTGGTGGACGAGTGCCAGCGCATGGAACTGACGGTGTTGCCACCGGATGTGAATACCGGCCTGTACAAGTTCACGGTAAATCCACAGAACCAGATTGTATATGGTATTGGTGCAGTTAAAGGTGTGGGTGAAGGTCCCATTGAGGCCATTATCGAAGCGCGTGAAGCAAATGGACCATTCAGTGATTTGTTTGACTTCTGCGCCCGGGTTGACCTGAAGAAGGTCAACAAACGCGTCTTGGAAAAGCTGGTTTATTCCGGCGCCATGGATAATCTTGGGCCGCACCGTGCATCCTTGATGGCAACCTTGCCGGAAGCCATTGCAGCTGCCGATCAACATGCCAAGGCTGAATCCTTTGGTCAGAGTGATATGTTCGGTTTACTCACCACCGAGCCTGAAGCGGTAGAGCAAGCCTTTGCCGATGTGCCCAAATGGGCGGAAAAAGTATGGCTGGAAGGTGAACGTGAAACGCTGGGGCTTTACCTGACCGGCCATCCTATCAATCAGTACCAAAAAGAGATTAAGCATTACACCAAAACCCGACTGGTGGATGTCAAGCCGACTCCGCGAGACGGCAGTGTTACCGCGGTGGGGCTGGTGATCGATATGCGGGTAATGGTGAACAAGAAAGGGCGCCGTTGGGCTATTGTTACTTTGGATGACAAGAGTGCCAGACTGGATGTGCGTTTCTTCCCGGATATGTTTGAGCAGTTTGAGGCCGTATTGGAGAAAGATCGGATCCTGGTTATCTCCGGACAGGTCAGCTTTGATGAATATTCCGGGGGCAATACAATGACGGCCCGCGATGTATTGGATATTGTCCAGGCGCGAGAAAAAAACGCCAGGGCTATTGTCCTTCAGTTGGAACAGGCATGGTGTAATGCCGACAATGTGGGCCGACTTAAGACGCTGCTCAGCCAATATCAGGGCGGAGCCTGTCCGATTCAGTTGTGCTATACCCACCCCGACGCAAGTGCCACGCTTATGGTGGGGGCGCAATGGTATGTGGTACCTCAAGATGAATTACTCTACGACTTGCGGGTAACACTGGGTGAAGAACAGGTAAGTTTGACCTTTCACTGATAGCAGCGCTTGAAAAACGACAAAAAATACCTATGAAGCTGGTCAAGGGCCGGTTTCATCCATAGAATTTAGGGCTGACCGGGAATGCCGGCAGCCAAATAACCATAAAAGGTAGTGGGATGAGTTTGAACTATCTGAGTTTTGAACAACCAATTGCAGAGCTGGAAGCCAAGATTGAAGAGCTGCGCCTGGTCAACAGGGGCGGTGAATTTGATGTGGGTCTGGAAGAGGAAATAACCAAGCTCAAGGAAAAGAGTGCAGATCTGACTCGCAAGATTTTTAGCGATCTGGGGGCCTGGCAAATTTCTCAATTGGCCCGTCATCCTTTGCGTCCTTATACCTTGGACTATATGCCGCGTATTTTCACTGAGTTTGACGAGCTGGCTGGTGATCGTGCATTTGCTGACGATAAGGCCATAGTCGGTGGTCTGGCTAAGCTGGACGACCAGCCTGTGATGGTTATCGGTCATCAAAAAGGCCGTGACACCGCTGAGAAGATCAAACGTAATTTTGGTATGCCAAAACCAGAAGGGTATCGTAAAGCGTTGCGTTTGATGGAAATGGCGGAGCGGTTTAATCTGCCGATAATTACTTTTATTGATACGCCAGGGGCTTACCCTGGTGTTGGCGCTGAAGAGCGTGGTCAAAGTGAAGCCATTGCCCGTAACCTGAAAGTGATGGCGGGATTGAAAGTGCCTGTTATCTGTACGGTTATCGGTGAAGGTGGTTCAGGCGGCGCACTGGCAATCGGTGTCGGCGATCGCGTTAACATGCTGCAGTACAGCACTTACTCGGTTATTTCTCCGGAAGGGTGTGCGTCTATCCTGTGGAAGAGTGCCGAGAAGGCACCACTGGCTGCTGAGGCAATGGGTGTTAGTGCGCAGCAGATCAAAAAGCTGGGTCTAATTAACAACATCATTGATGAGCCTTTAGGTGGTGCGCATCGTGACCACGATGGTATGGCGGCTAATCTTAAAGCCTGCCTTAAGCAGCAATTGGCACAGTTACAGAAATTGTCTAAAACGGATTTGCTTAATGAGCGTTACGAGCGCTTGATGTCGTTTGGCTATTGCTAAGTAAATCCCCTAGAATGGGCCGCTGATTAGCGGCCTTTTTTATGTCTGATAAGCTTTATATTCATTTCAAAAATTTTATCGATGCTTACACCGCTCAGCCTTTAGTGGTTGCCTACAGCGGTGGGCTTGACTCTACTGTGTTGTTGCATTTGGCCTGCCGGGTTCGACAAGCGTTGCCTGAGGTTCAAGTTCGGGCGGTGCATATCCATCACGGTTTAAGTCCAAATGCTGACCTTTGGTTAGCCCATTGCGAAACACAATGCCAAGCACTTGATGTGGCATTTTGCGCACAGCGCGTTGTCTTGACCTGTGACAGCAGGCAAAGTTTGGAAGCCGTTGCTCGGGAGGCTAGGTATCAGGCCATTCGGGATGTCACACCTGAGGATGCGCATATCCTGCTTGGTCAGCATCAGGATGACCAGTTGGAAACCTTCTTGCTACAGCTAAAACGCGGCGCTGGCCCCAAAGGGCTCTCGGCGATGGCTGCCAGGCAGGTACGAGCCGGTCGCTGCTATCTCAGGCCGTTACTTGTATATGACAGAGCCACCCTTGAACAATATGCTCGGCAGTATAACTTGCGCTGGATTGACGATGAGTCCAATCAGGATGAGCGTTTTGAGCGTAATTTTCTGCGCCACAGCATAACGCCGCTATTAAAATCGCGCTGGCCATCGGTCGGCACTACGGTATCGCGCAGTGCCAGGCTCTGCGCCGAACAGCAACTGTTATTGGAAGAGGTTAGCGATGAGCGCCTGGCACTGGTGGCAGTCGCGGACGATTGTCTGGACATCCGCAAACTACAGAGCTTTAGTTGGCTCTGGCAGCAGCAAATCATCCGTTTATGGTTGCAAAAACAGCAGGCCCAGGTGCCACCGGAGCAATTGTTGCAGCGTCTGCCCGGCGAGCTTTATGCAGCTAAGCCCGATGCACAGCCATGCTTGGCCTGGGGACGTTGGCAATTACGGCGTTTTCAGCAAGGTCTTTATTTGCTGGATAGCCGCTCGCTTGTTCAGAATGTCAGCCAGGACTGGGTGGGGCAAGCTCAGCTTCAGTTGGATGATGGCAGGCGATTATTGTTTACCCAGGCACAAGACGGGGATGCCGGTTGCTTGTATATCTTACCCTCGCAAAAAGTGCAGGTACGTTTTGGCGAGTTTTCTCATGCTTTTTGCCCGATGGGCCAGCAGCATCACAAGCCGTTAAAACAGTGGCTGAAGTTAGCCCAGATCCCTCCTTGGCAAAGAACGAAAATGCCGCTATTGATGGTGGAAGACCGGCTTGCGGCAGTGGCAGGTTGGCAGGTGGATCGTCGCTTTGCACTGCCAGTAGCCGGTAGCCAAGCCTGGCGGCTGGACATTGCCGGCTAGGGCAAGCTGCTGCCGCTTTTATGCAGTGCGGCTAAGCGGGTGATGACTGTGTTTGTCCTGATAAAGTTGACGGTCGGCACGCTCAAATAAACTCGCTGGTTCATCGCCACTGGTGTAGAGGCTACTACCAATGCTGCAACGCATTTGATGTCTGGAAAGGATAGCGTGATCTAACATAGTGCGACGGATCCGCTGGCCAATTCGACGCAGTGCTACTGTGTCGGCATCTTCAATGATGCAACAAAACTCATCACCGCCAAAGCGAAAGGCAAAATCGGTATCACGCAGACTTGCACCGATTGCCTGGGCCATGGCAACCAATACTTTGTCGCCTTCCTGGTGGCCAAATTGGTCATTGATGGCTTTAAACTTATCCATATCAATCATCAGTAAGCCAAAGGTTGCCCCGGTGCGGCGGCTAAGACTGAATTGACGAGCCAATACATCATTAAAGGCCGCTCTGTTACCAAGGCCGGTCAGGCTATCTTTGCTGGCCAAGCAGCGGATCTTTTCATGTTCAAGGACATTTTTGGCCAGTGGTTCGAGCAATTGATGAAGCTCATCAAGCAACTTGTTTTCAAGAGCATCAGGCACCTTAGTAAAGTAGTAGCTCACTGCGGCGTCATTCAACCCTTTGATACTGATACGTTTTCTGTACGTTGCATCGGTTCCCCATAGTGCTGTACCTGAGGGGCCGCTAATAGCAACGCCACTAATCTGGACTCTGGCACTGAGCTGCGAAAGTAGCGCATGACCGAACGCTTTTAACTCAAGCGTACCCATAAGGTGTTCGAGCACGGACAAACGTTCAGCGTCAGAGATCAGCTTGTCATGTTGGCTGAAACGGAAGAAGCTGTCATAACTGGCATTTTCGAGAATTGGCGTAAGCTGTTCCAATATTCGCTCCCGGTCGTATGTCAGCTCTGGCTGACAACCTGTGCTAAATTGATATCTGGGAAATGTTCAGCAAAATGCGTGCCGTTCGTTACGCCTGTAATCTGACGCTATCTCAGGAGATTGAATGGAAAACAGTTTTTCTCATTTGCTGTTGTTGATGGGGATTGCCATCAGCATGGTATGGAGTTTCCGACGCGTCAACTTACCGCCGATCCTGGCGTATCTTGCCTGTGGGTTAGTGGCGGGCCCTGAATTACTCGATCTCTTTCCTCATGAAGAAAGTATCCATTTTGTCGCTGAGTTAGGGATAGTTTTTTTGCTCTTTACCCTGGGACTGGAATTTTCTCTGCCGAAGATGATGGCCATGCGCCACTTGGTGTTTGGTTTGGGCTTTGGCCAAGTGCTATTGACGTTATTGTTGTTTATGGGGCTGAGCATGTTGGCGGGTCTGGACAGCAAAGCGGCTTTTGTGGTTGGCGCTATGTGCGCCTTGTCTTCAACCGCTATTGTTATCAAACAGCTGTCTGAGATGGGCAGCCTCAATACCTCTCGTGCACAAATGGCGGTGAGTGTGTTGTTGTTTCAAGATCTGGCGGTTGTCCCTTTTCTGATAGTCATTCCGCTGCTGGCCGACAGTAGCGATCAGAATCTCCCTTTGGCTATTTTCATTGCTGTGCTCAAAGGGGGACTGGTCATAGGTATTTTATTGTCGGTTGGAAAATGGCTTCTCCCTCGAATATTCAGCGAGGTGGCACGTACCCGTACCGATGAACTCTTTGTGTTAACTGCCGTGCTGGTCACTTTATTGGCCGGTGGATTAACCTATCTATTTGGTTTGTCCATGGCGTTAGGAGCATTTTTGGCAGGCATGATGCTCAGCGAAAGCCAATATCGCCACCAACTTGAAGCAGATATTCGCCCCTTTAGAGATATTCTGATGGGACTGTTCTTTATCACTATTGGTATGAAACTCGAACTGGGACCACTGCTGCAATATTGGTATTGGGTGTTGGCCGGGGTGGTACTGATGATGTTGGCTAAGATTCTGATTTTACGCAGTGTAGCCTGGCTTTTCAGAGCGCCAGCCAGTGACGCTTGGGCGGCCAGTATTAAATTATGCCAAATGGGTGAATTTAGTTTTGTACTCGCGTCCTTGGCTCTATCACAGCATCTGCTTGATGCGCGAATGGTCTCGCTCATGCTGTCGGTTGGGATCATTAGCATGGCATTAACCCCATATCTGATTAGCCGGGCTAAGCAACTTGCCAGTAATCTTACCCAGCCTCTTCCTGTAGAAGCTGAAGATATTCCAAAGGAGCTAACCGAAAAATCGGGGCATGTATTAATTTTCGGCTTTGGCCGGGTCGGACAGTCTGTAAGTCGGATGTTGAAAGTGGAGGGTATTGCCTATGTGGCAATTGATGCCGATCCCATCCGTGTTCAGGAGAGTCGTCATGCCGGAGAGCCTGTCACTTTCGGAGATGTCGCCAGTAAAGATATTCTGCTTGCCGTAGGCGTGAAGCGGGCAAAGCTGGCCATTATCACCTTCGATGAGCATAACAAGGCGATCAGTGTGCTTAGCACCGTTAATGCCCTGAATCCTGATTTATCTGTGGTGGTCAGAACGCGCAAAGACTATCGCATGGAAGAGCTGTATCTGGCCGGTGCCTCACAAGTGGTCCCCGAGATTCTGGAAGGCAGCCTGATGTTGGTTTCCCAGGTGCTGCATCTATCTGGCGTGCCTATGTCGCGCATTCTTAAACGAGTGCGGGCCGAGCGGAAGAATCATTATGGACATATGCATGGATTTTTCCCCGGTGAAACCACAGAAGTCACTTATGAGAAGCAGAGCAAACTGGAGTTTCTGCACGCTGTGGTATTAGGGCCGAATGCCTGGGCTATAGGTAAAACACTCAGCCAACTTGAATTGGAGGCAGTCAGAGTGTCATTAAAGGGGATTCGTCGCAATGAACGAGAGCTGGCAAGCCCGGATGCCTCCTGGCGTTTTGAAGCGCAGGACGTTTTGGTGATTGCCGGTAAACCGCGCAGAGTGGAACGCGCTGAACGTTATTTGTTGGAAGGACCCTGAACTTTCGAGGCGTAGCTTGTAATGGCAACTATATTGATAGAATAACAATAATCCATGTTGAGTGGACAAGGAGCTCTGATGGAACAGCAGGTTACTGACTTCTTTCGCACCGATTACATGCCCCACGGCCACTGCTATCTTTGGAAGCCCGATATTCTGTGGTTGAATGTGATATCGGATGCCGCCATTGCCGCTGCCTACTTTACTATTCCCTTTGTTCTTTATCTGTTTGTCCGACAACGCCAGGATATTCGTTTTGGCTGGATGTTGTACCTGTTTGCGGCATTTATCTTGTGCTGTGGAATCACCCATTTATTTGGTATCTACACTGTGTGGCAGGGCGCTTATGGATACCATGGTATTGCCAAGGCGGTAACAGCGATTGTGTCGCTGAGCACGGCTTATGTGTTGATTAAAATCTTACCTGACCTCATCAGTATTCCCAGTCTTAGTGAATATGCCAAACACAAGGACTTAGTCTACCGGGCTGAGCTAGATAGGTTGGAACTCATCAGAGAACAAGAGCGCCTTGCTACAGTGCGCTTAGCGGTAGAGGGTTCACCTTTTGGTATGTTGGTGACAGATGCGCTGGGACATATTCGTATGGTTAATACCGCGCTAACCCGCATGTTTGATTATGACGAGCAGGATTTACTTAACGAGCATGTTAATACCTTGCTACCACCAGAGCAGCGTAGCCATCATCGAAAATTGGTCGAGGAAATCAGTGTCGGTATACGCAGTTCTGGCTTGATGACCTCTCGCGTGGTGTATGGCCTGGGTAAAACAGGCAAGAAAATACCCGTAGAAGTTACTCTATATCGTAGCGAGTTGGATGGCGAAGTTAGAGTTTTTGCTACGGTAGTGGATATTAGCGAGCGCTTGTCCTATCAGGCAAAACTGGTGGAAGCCAATGACCGCTTCGAACGGGTTATTTCGGGGTCGCGCGATGCGCCCTGGGAGTGGTATCCAGCAGATAACAGCAACTGGTTTTCTCCACGTTTTTTGGAGTTGTTGGGTTGGCCGGCGAATGCGCCTGCGCATATTGACACCTGGAAGGAGCATATTCATCCGGATTATCTGGATAAGGTCATGACTCATCTGCGGGAGCACGTAGAGCTGGGGAATAAGTACGATATCAATTATTTGGGTCGGGCCGCAGATGGCACATATCACTGGTTTAATACCCGAGGTGACAGCCAACGCGACGAGCAAGGTAATCTTATTGTGATGTCGGGTATGGTGTCTGACGTGCAGGATGAAAAAGAGTTGGAAGCGGCTTTGATGCATAAAACTGCATTTTTGGAGTCAGTGTTCACCGGTGCTTCAAGTGGCTTATTGGTGTTGGACTGGCGGGAAGATGACGAAGTGTGGGTATCAGCCATCAACCATCGCTTTGCCGCCATGCTTGGTCTTGATGCATCACAGTTGGAGCAGCAACCTCTGAGCTTACTGGAAAAACTGGACCGCAGCGGCGTACTGTGCAGATTGCGTGACTATCTATCGGGCAATGTTCGGGAAGACGGTGAGTCAGGCACATTTGGCTTGGTTCATGCCGTGGAAGGTCGCTGGTTTCAAATTGACGTGCATCCCATTTCAGATGTGCTCGGTGACTGGTTTAGAGTGGTCGTATCAAGCAGTGATGTGACAGAGCTGAAGTATGCGGAGCAGCGGCTCGAAAGTGCACTTAAAGAAAAAGTGTCACTACTTAATGAAGTACACCATAGGGTGAAAAATAATCTGCAAATTGTCAGTAGCCTGATGGATATTCAAAGTCGCCAGGTCAAAAAGGAAGAGCAAGCGGCGCTCAGTGATCTGAAAAACCGTATACGGGCTATGGCCCTTATCCATGAGTTGTTGTATCAGAATGACAGTTTGGCTTCGATTAATTTGCAGAGTTATGTGAACCGGCTGGTAAATCTTATCGGAGACACTCTGAGCAAGTCGAGCAGAGAGCAGTTAAATCTGAATCTGATAGACGAAGGGAAGCCGTTGAATATTAACATTAATCAGATGGTGCCGCTGGGGCTACTGATTTGTGAAGCGGTCACCAATGCTTTTAAGTATGCGTTTCATGACCGACAGGGGACGCTGACGGTTAGAATGGAACGCCGCAATGGTTTGTTGCAGTTAGAAGTGTGTGACGATGGTCCTGGTTTTGACAACGCACTGTTTGAAAATGCCAGTTTATCCAGCCAACTTGGCTTTACTTTAATGAAGACCTTTGCCAAACAGGCCGGATTTAGTATTCAGGTCGATGGGCAAAAAGGAACCTGTGTGAAATTGTCTGAGTTGGCAATTGAGTAGTTAGCTGAACGTGTTGCCTTGCTGGTAGTTTGCCAGCTCAGACTCGCGATTCTCTTTAAAATAGATGCCGGGCGCTTTGGTGCCTATCGGGTAGGAATTTTAATAGTTCAGCCAGGGGCATAGGCCTGGCGAAGTAATAGCCCTGCATACTGTCGACGCCTTTGTCTCGTAAATACTCTAACTGCTCCTGAGTCTCAATACCCTCGGCAGTGATAGCCAGCCCCAAACTGCGCGCTAAGTTGATTATCGCCTCAATGATGATTTGATGGCGGCCATCTTGGCTAAGGTTGTCCACAAAGGATCTGTCTATTTTAAGTTTATTTACCGACATTTCTGCCAAGCGGGATAGTGAAGAATACCCTGTTCCAAAGTCATCAATTGCAATGTTAATGCCCAGCTTACGAATTTGCCAAAGTAATAAGGCGGCATTCTCAGATTGCAAAGTACTTTCTGTGACTTCTAACTCCAGGTCGGCTGGATTGACCTGGGAATCCTGAAGCATCTCAGTAAGGGCATCCAGTATTTCGGCATCTTTCAGTTGAATACCTGATACATTAACTGCTACGCGAATGCCGCCAAACCCTTGTTCTTCAAGAAGCTTTATAAGCATACAGGCTTCTCTTAGCATATGCAGACCTATGCTTTGAATGAGCCCTGTTTCTTCTGCAACCGGAATAAAAGCATCGGGGGATATCATGCCCACATCCTTGTCTATCCAGCGGCACAATGCTTCAACGGCCACCACGTTACCTGTTTGGGCATCTACTATGGGTTGCCAGAAGGCGGTGATGCTCTCTTCGGTCAGCGCTTTACGCAGCCCTTGCTCGATGAACAGTCGGTAGCGCACCACATCAACTAAATTGTCAGAATAGAAAGTATAAGTATATTTGCCTTTGCGCTTTGATTCGTACATCGCCGCATCGGCATGTTTAAGCAATGAGGCTGCGCAATCTACGGTTTCATCGGCAATGGCAACACCAATGCTGCAAGTCACCATGATTTCCCTGCCACTGATATTGAAAGGCTCATTACATATCTCGATGATCTTTTGTGCCAGGCGCTCGAAGTCCTCGTGTCGCTCTATCTGTTCAACAATAACCACAAATTCATCGCCGCCAAGGCGAATTAGAATATCTTCAGCCCGCATTGTTTGTTGTAAGCGCTGGGAGAACTCTACTAGCAGCTGGTCGCCCGGCTCATGTCCCATAGAATCATTGATCAATTTAAATGAGTCTATGTCTATGAAAAATAAACCAATATTGTTCTCTTCAGCACACTCCATATCGGCCAGCACCTGATTCATCAGGTTTCTATTACCCAAGCCGGTGAGGCTGTCACGATAGGCCATGCGATTGAGTTCACGCTCGGCTTTCTTGAGCGACGATATGTCGGTAAGAATCATAATGTAGAGTTCTGGATTATGATCCGTTGCTCGAATTCGGGTAATGGTTTGCAGGGCGTGAAAGTGACTATGGTCTTTGCGATGCACGACCACTTCATGTCGGGTATTCTTTTCATTATCGAAAAGCATCTCATCATGCCGTCGATTTCCTGAAAGTACCGTTGAAACTGGTGTGCCAACTACATCATTAGCCGAAAAATGGGTGTGTTTGTAGAAAGCCTTGTTAACTGAGCGAATGGTAAAGTCTGAATAAAGTACAATGACTGACTCGTCTATATTGGCGAGGATGTTGTAGGCGGTTCTCAGCTCGTTAACAAAGTTTTCCCGCTCAGAGACATCTTTGACTGCTCCTATACGGATCAAACCATTTTCCAGCGTCATGTCGCTAAGGTACAACTCAATCCAGCGGTCTTCATTGACTGCGCCATCTTTGCTTTTGAGTTTAATGGTGCGGCTTACGTTTTGTCCGCTTTTAAGAAGGGATTCGAGTTCTTCCAACTCTTCGACATTTTCCAGCGCCAGTTTAGTGAAAAAATCCAACGCTTGGAGCTCTACCATATCACCTTTGATGTTGACCTGGTCACCAAATAGTCCTTCAAACAATATGGTGCCACGCTGTACATTGTATTCCCACAGGCCAAGTTTGGCCGCATGTACCGCCGCTTTGAGGCGTTTTTCGGAACGCTCAGTGATTTTCTCGTACTTATGACGAGATAATGCGGTCTCGATACTGGCTTTTAACTCCCTGACATTATAAGGCTTTACTATGTAGCCATAGGGGGCGGTCAGGCCGGTACGACGAATAAGGTCATCACTGGTATAAGCCGTCAGATAAACAACCGGAATACGTAGCTCTGAGCCGATACGTTGCGCAGCATTGATGCCGTCGCCCCCTGCACCAAGATTGATGTCCATCATCACCAAGTCAGGCTTATGTTCAGAGGCCATGTTAAAGGCCTCTTTTTCTGAACTGGCAATACCGCAGACAAGATAGCCGCAATCCTGCAAATCTAAAGAGAGGTTAAGGGCGATAAGCTGTTCGTCCTCGACAATCAACAACGTGCTTCTTTCCATTACTCTTCCTTGCTGCACAACAATCGGTTGGATGTCTGTCTGGTTGTCTGAAATGGAAAACGCTCCCTTGCAGAGATCTTCCTTCATTCAGATTTAGTCGAAGACTGGTCAGATTTCCAGAAAGGCGCGAATTTCATCCAACCTTTGCAAGCCGTCACGCAGTCCCTGATCCATCACGGCCTGACAAAAATGCCCTTCAAACATGAGATAACTTAACAAACTTGACTGCGAATCAGGCTTGGCGCCCATGATGCGCATCAATGCACGTATTCCACTGGGCAGGCGCTTATAATGATCCATCGCCAGTTCGTTGATATTGGCATTTGGGTTGATGACCAAGCATTCAACGGGTTTCAGATGCGTAGCTTTGCGCTGTTTGTCATTTAGTAAGGACAGAGTATGGTTTATCCGGTACAGCCGCTCTAAGTCTGAATGCAGGGTGTCAGCAAATATAGTATCCAGCAGGTGACCGGCAATCATGGCACTGCTTGGATAATCCTGAAGTTGGTGGCGGCGATCCGGCCTGGGTTGTTCAACCCCAATCACCAATATTTTTTCTGCGCCCAGGTGAATAGGCGAACTTAAGGGCGAAAGTTGGTGAATAGAGCCATCGCCGAAATATTGGTCACTGATTTTAACCGGTGGAAACACCAATGGGATGGCTGAAGAAGCCATCAGATGTTCAACGTTGAGCTGTGTCTTCACTCCTTGGCGTTTTGAACGTTGCCAGGCAGATAGCTCAGGGATCCCCTGAAAAAAACTGATGGAATCATTAGTGCTGAAACTAGAAGCGGTAACACTGATGGCTTTGAGGTGACCGGTCAACACATTGCGGTCAATACGACTGAAATCCAAAGTCTTCTTCAGCAACTGCCGCAGTGGTTGATTATTCAAAAGGCTGGAAGGACGACCACCGTTATTTGACACGCGTAGCATCTGCAGTTGATTAGCCGCCAGGTAGCCAAACAAGGGCAGTATATCACTCTGATAAACTTGCTGAGGGTGGAAGCTTTTCCATACCCACTCAAGTTTGCGTACGCCGAGGTGATAGCAGGATGCGAAACAAGCCAGGGCGGTCGCATTAATGGCTCCGGCTGAGGTACCGCAGATGATCGGGAAGGGGAGGCTGTGATTGCGAGGCAGCAGTTGGGTAATAGCCTTCAGCACGCCAATCTGATAAGCCGCACGAGCCCCGCCACCGGTAAGTAAAAGCGCAAATCTATGCCGTTGTAACATCCAATTTACTCAACGCTGATCGAAGTCAATACACATACCTTCTGCGGCGGCGAAAACGCTGACAGACATTTGGCCGATATCAATAATGTCACGGCAATGTTGCTGGATTTGGTCAATTTCGTCATCCGTTCGCATATCGTCATGGCTATACAAGGCTAAAGACTTGGCTCTGCACGCCATGGCTAGTTTTACCGCCTCTTCAGCGACTGAATGTCCCCAACCAGCTTTCCTCGGCATATCCTGAATTTGATATTGAGCATCATGGATAAGTAAATCGGCGCCACTGGCAAAATTAACCCAGTCAAGAAAGCTGGTGGCCCGCTGGTAAGGCGGATAGAGTTCATTATCT
This sequence comes from Bowmanella yangjiangensis, assembly GCF_018531185.1. NCBI lineage: Bacteria > Pseudomonadati > Pseudomonadota > Gammaproteobacteria > Alteromonadales > Alteromonadaceae > Bowmanella > Bowmanella yangjiangensis. Next base: position 751,444 of record NZ_JAHDJU010000003.1, on the reverse strand, counting down.
GTGATATAGGCTATACGGACGCCGTCGGCGTCGATTAGATATGAGCTGCCACAACCAGGGTGATTCATTGCCATTCTCGACACAGTTGCGCTACCTATTTGCCAACTGTCTTTTTCATCTGGAACTGGAGTCAAAGTAATATGGGCTGGCAGATCCTGGTAGTGGACCGGGAAATAACTGCCGGTCATTTGCTGTAAAATCGCATCCTGCTCATTTAACTGGGTTTTCCCCGGTACAATGTGGATCCGGCGACCTGCTTGATAAATGGGGGCAAAGAAAGGGAAGCCTTGAATATGGTCCCAATGATTATGGGTAAGCAGCAAGTGAATATCATTCTGTTGCGCTACTAGTTTACCGCCAAGCGCTTTGATGCCGGTACCTGCATCTAGGATGATATCTGTGCCGTCGTTTAATGCAATATGCACACAGGCTGTATTCCCGCCGTAGCGGACAAAAGCTGCACCCGGCGCCGGGATTGACCCTCTGACACCATAAAATGTTAATTTCATGCCTCAACCTGCTGCATATTGTTCAGCAATCAGCACCAAGGTACTTGCTGCTCTCCCTTGATTTATAAGGAAATCCTTTGACTATTCATTACTCTAATTAAAGGCTGAGTATAAACCAAGGGGAATTTACTGTAAGTGTCAGCGGGTATGCTTATTTATCAAGAGGTATATGTCGGCTTTAAGCTATTTATAACGGTGCAAACAGGGCCAGGAGCTAATCGCGAGTAGCAAAAAGGGGCCCTTAGGCCCCTTTTAAGTTAGAGAATACAAGCTTACAGTGCCTGAATAAAACTCAGCACCTTATCCAGATCCAGAAGTTGTTTTTCACCACTGCGGCGGCACTTGTATTCAACCTGATTTTCATCCAGATTGCGCTCGCCCACCACGATATGATGGGGAATACCCATTAGTTCCATGTCTGCAAACATCACCCCAGGGCGCTCTTTGCGATCATCAAACAGCACTTCAATACCGGCTTGCTGCAATTGCTTGTAGAGGGCCTCAGCCGCTTCCTGAATACGATGCGACTTGTGCATATTCATAGGAATCAACGCCACCTTGAAAGGTGCGATAGCGTCTGGCCAGATAATGCCGTATTTATCGTGGTTCTGTTCAATAGCTGCAGCCACAATACGTGACACGCCGATACCGTAACAACCCATGGTCAGTACCTGGTGTTTACCTGATTCAGTTAAAACGCCGCAGTTCATCGCTTGTGAGTATTTCTCTCCTAACTGGAAGATGTGGCCCACTTCGATGCCGCGTTTTATCTCCAGGGTGCCACGGCCGTCAGGAGACGGATCCCCAGCCTGAACATTACGAATATCTGCCACTTTGGGTAGCGCGACATCACGCTCCCAGTTGATATTGAAATAATGTTTACCGTCTTGGTTGGCACCGGCACCAAAATCGCTACACAGGCTTACCGCGCGGTCAGCAATAACCGGCATATTCAGGTTGACCGGTCCCAACGAACCTGGACCTGCACCAATGGCAGCGCGAATTTCTTCTTCACTGGCAAAGGTCAGAGGAGAAGCGACTTCAGGCAGTTTATCCGCTTTGATCTCGTTAAGTTCGTGATCGCCGCGAACCAGCAAGGCTACCAGCTCGCTGCCAGCCTCTTCGCTACCTTTGACAATTAAGGTCTTAATGGTCTTTTCTACTGGCAGATTAAATTGCTCCACCAGTTCGTTAATGGTTTTCGCTTTGGGCGTATCCACCAGTTGCATGTCTGCACTTGGGGCGGCGCGCTCACCGGCAGGGGCCAATGCTTCGGCCATCTCGACGTTAGCGGCGAATTCAGAGGCATTGCTAAAGGCAATATCATCTTCACCCGAGGCCGCTAGCACATGGAATTCATGAGACATACTGCCACCAATGGAACCTGTGTCTGCAATAACCGGACGATACTCCAGGCCAATACGCTCAAATATATTGCAATAGGCTTGGTACATATCCTGGTAGGTTTTTTCCAGACAGTCCTGGCTCAGGTGGAATGAATACGCATCCTTCATGGTGAATTCACGACCACGCATAACACCAAAGCGAGGACGCACTTCATCGCGGAATTTGGTTTGGATCTGATACAGATTGATAGGCAACTGCTTGTAGCTGCTTACTTCCCGCTTAACCAGATCGGTAATCACTTCTTCATGGGTGGGGCCCAGCACAAAATCACGCTGGTGGCGGTCTTTGATACGCAGTAGCTCAGGGCCATACTCTTCCCAGCGACCCGATTCCTGCCACAAGTCAGCCGGTTGAACCACAGGCATAAGCACTTCAATAGCGCCGGCTTTATCCATCTCTTCACGTACGATGCCGGCAACTTTATTAAGTACCCGTAAACCACTTGGCAGCCAGGTATAGAGTCCGGAAGCCAGCTTACGGATAAGGCCTGCTCGCAGCATCAACTGATGGCTGATAACTTCGGCATCGGCTGGCGTTTCTTTTTGAGTCGCTAATAAATACTGACTACTACGCATAGTTCTATTTACCTGGTATCTAAAGTGCTCACCAATACGGGTAATGTTTGGCCATTTTACCGTCTTACGTGGAGCAGATTGTGGTTGCTGTCAGGTGCCTGACAGAAAAAAGTGGCGACATTCTAGCAGCGCTTTGAGAGGGGCTAAAGGCAAAACTGTATTGTCTGGTGGATTATCTGCCGCTATGAGTTTGTGGCGATGATTTGTGTCACCAGGCTTTGGCCTGATTTGACCTGCCAGCGGATGTTAAACTCTCCCAGATGCATGCCAAACTCTTGTATGTCCTGCTGTTTTTTCTTATATGCCGGTCTAGGGTCCTGTGCTAAAACTTGTTTTATCAAGTCGGTAATGCCTGGCTGTCGCTGTTCGGCTTGCAGCAGGTTGGGAATAACCTCAGCAGCGTATTGCACTTGCATGTCAGGCTCTGGTGCCTGATTGGCAAAACCACCGCTCGCTCCAGGTATCGCGTCCGCATAGGGCAGGTAAGGTTTGATGTCCAGTATCGGGGTGCCGTCCATCAAATCCATGCCGCCTACTTTTAGAAAGGTTTTACCTTGTTTTTGTGCGAGGCCTAGATTTTCAACCACAGACAGACCGATGCCATTGGGCCTGTGGGTGCTGCGCGTAGCAAAGACACCGAGTTTGGCATTGCCGCCCAAGCGAGGCGGGCGGACTAATGGACTCCACCCCCTGTGAGCGGTTTGATGGAACTGGAACAGCAACCACAAATGCGAGAATTCCTCTATTCCCCTAAACGCGTTGGGATCGGCGAAATCGGCGTGCAGATGAATCTCCCCCACAGCTTCTTTTACCAGGCCGGGTTGGCGGGGAATGGCAAATTTTTCTTTGTAAGGGGTATGGATAATACCGATTGGAGTCAGTTGCATAGCCAGATTAGGTGTCATAATTTGCAACATTTTCAGTGCTGGCGGTAATAATTACAAAACCTTTTGTCGGTAGATTATCCATCAGGTATTGGATTTAACCCCAATGCTCATTCCCGGACTGGTTTTTTTAACCCACCTTTTAGGTGGGTTTTTTTTTGTCGATCAGGCATGCTGAGTCTCTTTGCGAAACCTTTGAACCAGGCTTGCTGTCTATCAGGGGTTGAAATTTGGGCGGCAGTGCCCATATGGCTAATGATTTTTCTAACTCTTTGATCATTTAAGGAATCTTATGATCTCAGTAAAGAACCTCTGTAAACAGTTTGGCAGTTTCAAGGCTGTCGATAACCTTTCCTTTGAGGTCAGGCCGGGCGATATCGTCGGTTTTCTCGGACCCAATGGCGCGGGCAAGTCCACCACCATGAAAATGTTGACGGGCTTCTTGCCCCCCAGCAGCGGGGAGATCCGTATTTTCGACCAGGACATGCAGCAGTCTGCCAAGCAAATACAGCGCCGCTTGGGCTATCTGCCTGAAGGTGCTCCAGCCTATGGAGACATGACACCGCTGCAGTTTCTCAATTTTATTGCCGATGTGCGTGGCCTTAAGGGCGAGCAGAAAAAGCAGCGGCTGGCTAAGGTTATCGACATGGTGGAACTGCGCAGCATGCTCGACCGACCTATCGAGAACTTGTCCAAGGGCTTTAAGCGCCGGGTTGGGCTGGCCCAGGCCATTTTGCACGACCCTCAAGTGCTGATTTTGGATGAACCCACAGACGGCTTGGATCCCAACCAAAAACACCAGGTCAGGGAACTGATTCAGAATCTGTCGAAAGACAAAATTGTGATCATCTCCACCCATATTCTTGAGGAAGTAACCTCGGTATGTAATCGCGCCATGATTATCGCCGGTGGCAAGATGCTGTTTGATGCCAGCCCGGACGACTTACAACGCCGTTCCCGTTACTACAAGGCTATTAGTCTGCATTTCACCCAAATGACGGATATTTCCGGCCTGGCGGAACTGCCTGGTGTGGAAGATATGGAAATTGAAAAGCACAGCGGACGGGTCGTACTGTTCCCTGAGCGCCAGCAGGACATCATGCCGGTAGTATCAGCGTACATAAGAGATCGAGGATTACAGGTAGACAGCCTGTATGAAGAGCAGGGGCGTTTGGACGATGTATTCAGACAAATGACAGCTGAGGTGAGTGAATAATGGTTGGAACATTATTTCGGCGAGAATTCGCCAGTTACTTCGCCACACCAGTGGCTTATGTGTTTATCTTGATTTTCCTGATGCTGGGCGGCGTGTTCAGTTTTTACATCGGTAATTTCTATGAACGCGGTCAGGCTGATTTACTGCCGTTTTTCAACTTTCATCCCTGGCTTTACCTGTTTTTGGTACCCGCCATGGCAATGCGCAGTTGGTCAGAAGAGCGTAAAAGCGGCACCATAGAACTGATTATGACACTGCCTGTCACTATCTGGCAGGTCATGCTGGGTAAGTTCCTGGCCGCCTGGATGGTACTGGGGCTAGCCTTGGTACTGACGTTCCCGCTGTGGTTAACGGTCAATTATCTGGGCAATCCGGATAACGGTATTATTCTGGCCGCCTACTTAGGCAGTTGGCTGATGGCCGGCGCTTTTTTGGCGATTGGCATGTGCATGTCGGCACTGACCAAAAGCCAGGTGGTGGCTTTTATCTTGGCCGTCGTGGTGTGTTTTCTGTTCGTTTTGTCAGGCAGTGGTATTGTTCTGGATGCCTTTAAAGGCTGGATGTCACCCATGATGCTAGACACTTTGGCTTCTTTTAGTTTCCTGACCCATTTTGAGTCCATGGCAAAGGGCGTGATCGCGCTCAATGATGTGGGGTATTTCCTGATCGCCATTGGAATTTGGTTATACGGTGGCTTTTTAGCCGTTGAGCAGAAGAAGGCGGAGTAACCCATGTTGAACCGATTATCGACTTTTGTTGCCGGTGTGCTCTTGCTGCTGGTGTTTTTTGTATTGGTGCTGCTAAACAATCAATTGCTGGGATCTGCACGCCTGGATTTGACAGAAAATCAGGTTTACTCCCTGTCAGAGGGCAGTAAACAAGTACTGAACGAGCTGGATGAGCCTGTCCACCTATATTTGTTTTTCTCTGATAAGGCCTCCAAGGGCATGACCGGACTGCGAAATTACGCAAACCGGGTGGAAAGTCTATTGGAAGAATATCGCTCCGCGTCAAAGGGCAAGATCATTTTGCATAAAGTGGATCCCGAACCCTTCTCTGAGGCAGAAGACGAAGCCAGTCGTTTTGGTTTAACTGCCGCCAGTGTTGGTGCGGCCGGTGATGCCATTTATCTGGGATTGGCGGCGCGTAATGCCTTTGATGATGAAAAAGTGATCGGCTTTTTTGATCCGCAACAGGAAAGCTTTCTTGAATATGAAATCAGTAAGCTGATTTATCAGCTGAGCGATCCAAAACAAGTGAAAGTGACGTTGATAACGGACTTGCAGGTGCAAGGCGGTCAAAACCCCATGACCGGGCGATTTGATCCGGCCTGGACCAGTATCAGCCAGTTGCAGCAGCTTTATGATGTACAGGTGCTGGGCTCTGATGCGGCAAGCGTGCCCGTCGACACCGACGTGTTGTTGCTTATTCATCCCAAAAATCTGACCGACGCTCTGCAATTTAGTATTGATCAGTATGCACTTAACGGTGGCAAGCTGATGGTCTTCGTTGACCCTCATCATGAGTCAGACCCGATGGCGGCGATGGGCGGCGCTAATGGGTCGGATCTGCATAAGCTGTTTGATGCCTGGGGCATCGGCTTCGATGCTGACCAGGTGGTGCTGGATGCCGCCACTGGGCTGGATATTCGTACCCAGTCCGGTGTAACAAGACATATGGGCTTTTTGGGATTGGGCGCTGAGCAGTTGGATAGCTCGGATGTCATCACTCGTGGTCTGGAACTGATTAACGGTGCGTCTTTTGGTCAGTTTAGTGCCCCCAAAGGACCAGGGTTAAGTTGGCATCCCCTGCTGCATTCCTCCGCATCCAGCCGCTTAGTGGATAATATGTCCTACGCCATGACTCGCGATGCCAAGCAACTGGCGGATAACTTTGTCAGTAGTGACCAGCAATATGTGCTAGCGGCAAGACTGGCGGGCAAAGTGAAGTCAGCCTTTGATTCAGCTCCAGAAGGCGCAGAGGTCTCACAATGGCGCGCAGAGGGTGAGATCAACGTGATTCTGGTGGGTGACACAGACCTGTTAACCGACAGGTTCTGGGTTAGTCAGAGCAACTTTTTCGGTCAAACCATCTTTACCCCTTTTGCTAATAATGGGGATTTTCTGACCAATGCAGTGGAGAACCTAGGCGGTAGTAATGCCCTGATCAGTATCCGCAGTCGCGGTACCTTCTCGCGTCCCTTTGATGTGGTTCAGGCACTCACAGTGAAAGCCGAACAGGCGTTCAGAGATCAAGAACAATTGCTGCAGCGTGAACTGGATGAGACCGAGCAGGCTTTAGCACAGCTACAGGGGCAGCGCAGCGAAGGTGGAGCCCTCGTACTTGATGCGCAGCAACAGCAAGCGCTGGACGACTTTATGCAGAAGAAAATTGAGATTCGTCGCGCCCTGCGTGATGTGCGCCATCAGTTAGATAAGGATATTGAGCGTCTAGGTAGTTGGTTGAAATTTATTAATATCGCGGTTGCGCCGATTTTATTGGTGTTGTTGTTGGGCTTGATGGCCAGATTGCTGCGCAGAAAAGCGGGGAAAGTTAAACATGGCTAAACATCTTCTCAGTTTGTTTTTGGTGCTGCTACTGGGCACTGGTGCTGGCTGGTTTTTGTTTCTGCAGGACAGCCAACCAGATGTATTGAAACAAGGGCCTCTACTACCTGAGTTGGCAGAGCAGGGCAGTAAGATTCAGCGTCTGGCAATGTTGGATGCCCAAGGTTTGTCCATCGAAGCCGAGCAGGTTGACGGCAAGTGGCTGATCAGCAGTGAAGGTGGGTATCCTGCTGATGAGCAGAAGCTTGCTGAACTATTGCAAGCCCTGGTTGATGCCAAGCGCTTGCAGGCCAAGACCCGACAGGTTAATCAGTTTCATCGTCTAGGATTACAAGCGCTGGATGCGCCAGGCAGCACGGTAAGTCAGCTAACGCTTGAAACTGACGATCGCAGTTGGCAATTACTGGTGGGTAATACGCCAGCCAGTGGGCATGGGCGTTATGTGCGTTTTGCCAATGACAACCAGAGCTGGCTGATAGATCAGGACTTAACGCTGCCAATGGCGGTGCGTGACTGGATGCGCCAACCTATTCTAAATCTTGATAAACAGCAAATTGCCAGCATCAGTCGTTTGGACAGTAAAGGCTGGCGTATCAGTCGAGAGTCGGCAGAGCAGACAGACTTTGTGCTGGATAAGCTCCCCTCCGGTCGGGAACTTAAATACGCCAGCGTGCTCGATTCGCTGTTAGCCAATGTGCTTAACCTTAATTTTGAGGAGCGCCTGGTGGTTGGCGAAGAATTCTGGCAAGCGCCCCTGCAGGCCAGCATGCAGCTAGTCACTTTCGATGGACAGCAAGTTGACCTAAGCCTGCTCGAATCTGAGGAAAAACATTATGTACGTTTTACCTCTCAAAGTAGTGCTCCGTATTGGCAAGGTGAGACTTATCTGATTTCCGGTTTTTCCGCCAATCAGTTGGACAAGCAAGTTGAGGACTTCCTGGCTGAGCCACCTGCACCTGAAAATAAATTGCCGGTTGGCCACGTAGAGGAAGGGGAAGCGCCCCATCGCTAGCCCTAAATAAACAGGCTAATAGATAAACCCGCTTATGGCGGGTTTGTTTTTTTTCAGGAATTGCGTATTGTCTTTGCTTTCAACAGGCTGTGGTGACCGGAGGTAAGCATGGATGCACTGATAGGCCTTATTTGTATTTCGGGATTGATTGCTGGTGTGGTGGCCTTTTTTAAAGTGCTTGGATTGCGCCGGGATCTGGATGCATTGCGTAAGCAAGTGGAAATCCTGCAGCAAGGTAAATCCTTGCCTTTACCTGCGCGGCCGCCTGCTAAACCCGCCAGTTTGGCTCCCAAACCCGATGCGCAGCATGCTGCTGTATCGCCTGGCAATAGCCAATTGATGCCAGGGGGCGAGCACCTACCAGCTAAACCGGCCGTGACCATTTTCTCTGAGCCTGCCCCCCAAAACCGCAGTACGACAAACCTGTCTGATACGCTCAAAGGCTGGCAAAAGCGCTTTGAGCAAAACGGAATGGTGTGGATTGGTGCGTTGGCTTTGGCCCTTGGCGGGATATTCCTGGCCAAGTACAGCCTGGAAATGGGCTTGCTGTCCCCTGTGGCCAGAATAATATTAGGGGCTGGATTCGGCGTGGCTCTGATTGCCGCTTCAGTTTGGTTACATCGCCGCGCCGTGCCTTTTGAAGGTTGGGCTAATTACACCCCCGCAGCCCTCGCCAGTGGCGGTTTTATTACCAGCTTTACCATGGTGCTGTTGTCCTACCATAACTATGCCATGCTGGGACAATTGCCGGCTTTTGTGTTGCTGGCGGTTATCGCCTTGGCTGCCAGCTATTTGTCATTACTGTTAGGGCCTTTACTGGCTGCTATTGGTATTGTTGGCGCTTATACGGTTCCCCTGTGGGTTAGCAGCGACAGTGGTAACTTGTTGGCGTTACTCAGCTATGTGAGTTTTGTCAGCTTATCGGTATTGCTGCTGGCTAAGCGGGTACAACAGAACTGGTTGTGGAATGCCTTATTTGTTGGCCACTTTGGTTGGTATATAGCGGCGCTTTGGCTTGGGCAGCCTGCAGACAGCTTAACTTTTGCTGGCTTCATTTTGTTGACTTTCTATGCGCTGGTTATTGCGCCGGAATGTGGTTGGCTGCTTAATCAGCGAGACACTACAGCCAAACCATTTAAACGGCTTTGGCAACCTAACCGCGTTAACCTAGCGCTGGCCGCGTTATTGATACCGGCTCTGCTGCACTGTCTGAGTTTAGCTTATCAGCCTGGCAGTTTGATGTTGGTGCTGACTCTGGCCATCATGCTAATCAGCCTGCCGCTGCTGAGCAGCCGTTTTGATCATGCGGCATTACTTAGCGTGCTATGCCTGCTGGTGGGTGTTTGGGTCGTGCCGCCTCCCGGCCTTGTGACGGATATCAGCCAGCTATTGCAAGACGGTTACTTGTTGGTGCTGGCAGGCAGTCTGGTGATTTTCGCTTACGGATTTTGGTACGGGCGCGGCCAGCCAACGCGCTTGGTCTTCCATCTGTTAACCGCCTTTGCCCCTTTTGTACTCATTGGTGTTGGCTATGCTATGGCGCCACAAGGCGATACCGGCATGCTCTATCCGCTTTGGGCGACTGTGCTATTGCTGATGGCGATGGTATTGGCGATGCGGGCTAAGGGGCTCACGGACAACTGGCAGGCCTTTTGTTACCTGGCAGGCAGTAATGCCAATCTGTCGCTGAGTTTAACCATGCTACTGGATGGCAGCACCCTGACGCTGGCATTGTTGATACAAGTGCTGGCGGTAAGCTATCTGGCCAAACAACGTGCACTGGCATTGCCCCATTGGATTATTAAAGTGCTGGTCAGTTTGGTGCTGTTGCGCTTGAGCTTAGCGCCCTGGACACCAGGGTATGAAGACCTGACATTGCTCGGTGTACATTGGAGCTTAGTGATTTATCCTGTGGCAATTGGTTTGTTCTATGCCACCGCCCGTCTATGGCGAGACTCTGAGCTGCAAGCTTGGTTACAAGGGGCTATCTTACATTTAGTCGCTCTGCTAGTTACCACAGAAACCAGTTATTGGTTGGTTGGGCATTACCCCTGGCCAGGTCAGTTGATCTTTGAAGAGACTGTCTTGTTGGCAATGAACTGGTGGCTGCTGGGCAGCCTGTATCTGTATCGTATGCAATTTGCCGGTGTGCTGGCGGGGCTTTACCGCACCGCCGGTGGGCTGTTGTGGTTAGGTGGTGGGTTGTTGCAGTTACAGCTGCTGTTTGGCGACAACCCTTTTATCGACTACCAAGCTATTGGTGAATGGCCGTTACTTAACTGGTTAATTCCACTTTGGGGAATTCCTGCTCTATTGGTTTGGCATCTGTCCCGGCAGCACTTGCAAGGTAAGGCCGCCGAGGTGGCCGGGTGGGGGAGTGGACTGCTGGCCATGCTGTTTATTAACGGCCAGATCCGACAGTATTGGAATGGCAGTGATATTCAAATCTGGCAAGCCACCTCCGATGCTGAGCACTACAGCTATTCACTGATTTGGTTGATATTAGCCTCGTCGTTGGTTGCCTTGGCCTACCGTCTGTCTCGTCCAACCTGGCAACGTGTTGGATTTGGCCTGATGCTGCTGGTGATCCTCAAGGTGTTTATTCTGGATATGGCGAATCTGCAGGGACTTCTGCGCGCCTTATCCTTTATCGGTCTGGGACTGTGTTTGGTGTTGCTGGGGTGGCTGTTTCAGCGGCTCAGACAGGTCGCTGAGCCAGCCACCAGTAATTAGTTTTGCTGTTTGCAGGCATCCAGCATCGATTGCAGTTGCTCGCGGCCAAGCTTTTGTGCGGTGGCGATATTCCTGGCCGGGATGTTTTCCGGGTCGCGGAATTTTGCCACGGCCAGTTCAATACTGGACTCACGTAAAAGATGCAGGACTGGAAAAGGCGCACGATTGGTAAAGTGGGCGGGGGAGTCTTTTGCCTCGCCCTCAAACCAATACTCAGGATGAAAGCTGGCGAGTTGATAGGTGCCCCTGAGCGCATTGTTGTCCAGACTCAGGTTTGCTTCATCCAACAACTGCAAATACAGCTCGAAGTCCGCAAAATGCGGCAGTATCAGTAGGCTGGTAACAATTTCTGGATGCGCATCAAGAAAATCGCATTCCTCCAGCAAGCGCTCGACAGCCTGAACCATACCGCTTTGATGGCACACTTGATAACGGGTATTGGCCAATTCTTTTTTAGCAAAAGGGCAGAAATTAAGCCCCACCACCAAGGTTTCAACCCAGTGGCGGGTTTGCTTAATGATAAGCGTGTCGTCCATTAGCTGTGGTATTTAACGTAGGCTTCCAGAGTATTCTCAATCAGGCTGGCTACCGTCATAGGGCCTACACCGCCTGGCACAGGGGTGATCCAGCCAGCACGCTCGGCAGCCTCGGCAAACTGCACATCGCCAACCAGTTTGCCATCATCAATGCGGTTAATACCTACATCAATAACGATGGCGCCAGGCTTGATCCAGTCACCAGGAATAAATTCCGGTTTGCCTACCGCGACGACCAGCAAGTCAGCTCGCTCTACATGGGCACGTAATTCTTTGGTGAACTTGTGGCAGACGGTAATAGTGCAACCAGCCAATAATAATTCTAAGGACATGGGACGGCCGACGATATTTGAGGCCCCAACCACCACAGCGTCCAGACCTTTAACCGGACGTTTGGTGGATTCGATCAAGGTCATAATGCCTTTGGGTGTACAGGGGCGCAAGGCAGGAAGGCGCTGTGCCAATCGTCCCAGGTTATAGGGGTGGAAGCCATCAACATCTTTATGCGGGTGAATACGCTCTAAAATTTGCTCGGCATTCAGACCCGCAGGTAAAGGTAACTGTAATAGTATGCCATCGACACTATTGTCATTATTTAACTCATCAACCAACTCTAGTAGCTGTTGCTGGCTGGTGGTGGCCGGCAAATCATAGGAGCGGGAAGTAAAACCGACTTCTTCACAAGCGTTACGTTTACTGCCTACGTAAACCTGAGAGGCGGGGTCACTACCGACCAGGATAACTGCCAGGCCCGGCGCCCGCTTTCCTGATGCCCGGATGGAGGCAACCTGATTGGCGACGTTCTGGCGAAGTTGTTTAGCAATGAGTTTACCGTCGATGAGTTGTGCTGGCATAGGTTTGGAATCAGTTGTCAAAAAATGATTGGCAATATTGTCCCACAGAATCGCGATTCCATTAAGTACTTGATCGGGGTCCGTCAGGCTTGTTTGATTATTTCCAGAGAAAGTGGGTTTACGGTCTTATATATAGAGCGTGGGTTTTTCTTCTTATCTATGTAGCGAAAACAAAAAATACCGTCTGGGATTCTTTGCTATAAACATAAAAGGAGAATTCGCCGAGGAAACGGAGAGAAACCGGGATTAAGGACTGAAATTGGCTAAAACGACAACGATTAAGCCGAATAATCACCACTGTGCTGAAAAAGTGCGCATACGAACTTTTTTTATTGAAAAAGTGTTTGACGGTCATAGGTCATGTGGGTAATATTCGCGCCCCGTAGCAGCCAGTAAATGTTTACCCTGCTACAGCAAGAGTCGGTGAGTAGCGCAGCTTGGTAGCGCACTTGTTTTGGGTACAAGGGGTCGCAGGTTCAAATCCTGTCTCACCGACCATCTCTTGCTTCAGGTTCGAAGAGCGCCCGTAGCTCAGCTGGATAGAGCAACGGCCTTCTAAGCCGTGGGTCGCAGGTTCGAATCCTGCCGGGCGCGCCATTCTAATCTGGCGTGACCAAAAAGAGAATCAGTGGTGGGCGTAGCTCAGTCGGTAGAGCCCCGGATTGTGATTCCGGTTGTCGTGGGTTCAAGTCCCATCGTCCACCCCACTCCTCTCTCCTCCTTATTTTAATCTCAATCTCAAATTTCTTTAAATTGTGCGTTTATCTACGCAATTTTTTCATTTTTACAACTGGAATTGACCTATTGCTGCCGCTATAATGCTGCGTCTTTTTATCAGGTCCAAGTTCACCCTTCACCAAACCTGATCCCCGCCACACAATTTTGGGCGTGATTATAAGGAAATGGGTGGGCATACAGAAAAGCCGCCTAAGTGCGCAAAGTTGAGGTAGAAGAATGCAAGTTTCCGTTGAGACGACAAAAGGTTTAGAGCGCCGTCTTACCATTACCGTACCGGCAGAGAAGATCGATGTTGCGGTAAAATCCCGTTTGCAGCAATTGGCCAGAACCCAACGGGTTAACGGTTTCCGTCCTGGCAAAGTGCCTGTAACTGTTATCCAGAAGCGTTTTGGTCAGGCTGTTCGCCAGGAAATCGCTGGTGAAGTGATGCAGCGTAATTTCTACGAAGCCGTGATCCAGGAGAAACTGAGTCCTGCTGGCATGCCTGCGTTTGAACTGAAGAAAGATAACCAAGGCGAAGACCTTGAGTTCGTTGCGTCTTTCGAAGTTTATCCAGAAGTTGAAATCAAAGATCTGAATAAGATCAAGGTGGACAAGCCTGTTGTTGAGATCACTGATAAAGATCTGGACAACATGATGGATACACTGCGCAAACAGCACGCTAACTGGAAAGAAGGCAAGCGTAAGGCTAAGAAAGACGACCGCGTGACCATCGACTTCGTTGGTACTATCGACGGTGAAGAATTCGAAGGCGGTAAAGCCGAAGGTTTCCAGTTGGAGCTAGGCAAAGGCCGTATGATTCCTGGTTTTGAAGAGCCAATCGTTGGTAAGAAAGCTGGTGAAGAAGTGGTAGCAGAAGTCACTTTCCCTGAAGATTACCATGCGGAAAAACTGAAGGGTAAAGCCGCTCAGTTTGCTATCAAGGTAACTAAAGTTGAAGGTTTGGACCTGCCAGAAGTAAATGACGAGTTTGCTAAGTTGTTCGGTGTAGAAGAAGGTGGTGTTGAGGCACTGCGCGCTGAAGTTCGTAAGAACATGCAGCGTGAACTGGAACAAACGCTGAAAAACCAGGTGAAAGAGCAAGTTATCAAAGGTTTGCTGGAAACCAACGAAGTTGAACTGCCTAAGGCTCTGGTCAGCCAGGAAATCAATGTACTGCGTCAGCAAGCTATGCAGCGCTTTGGTAACCAGCAACAAGGCAACCTGCCGCAACTGCCAGACGAGCTGTTTGAAGAAAACGCACGTCGTCGCGTAAGCATTGGTTTGTTGTTGGGTGAAGTGATCAAGCAGAAAGAGTTGAAAGTTGATCAGGCCAAAGTTGACGCCTTGATTGAAACCACCGCTTCTGCTTATGAAGACCCTGCTGAAGTAGTAAGCTACTACAAAGGCAACAAAGAGTTGATGCAGCAAATGCAGAATATCGCCTTGGAAGACCAGGCGGTTGAAAGTGTATTGGCTGACGCTAAAGTTAAAGAAGTGAAAAAAGCCTTTGACGAAATCATGAACAAGCAAGCCTAATTTGCTCGTTGTTCGTTGACTTAACTAGTCAGCAACTGCTTAAATGCTCGGTACCTACCGAGCATTTTTATTTTCAGCGGACGAAATTCTTAGTGACAAGGAGACGTCCCATTGGTGAATAACGAGAAGCCTTATATGATGCAGAACGCCTTTGAGCCCATGAATTCTTTAGTACCCATGGTGGTTGAGCAAACTTCCAAAGGGGAGCGGGCCTACGATATCTATTCCAGACTTTTAAAAGAGCGGATTATTTTCATGGTTGGCCAGGTCGAAGACCATATGGCAAATCTGATTGTGGCGCAGATGTTATTTTTGGAATCTGAGAATCCGGAAAAAGATATCTTCCTGTATATCAATTCGCCCGGTGGTTCTGTTACCGCCGGTATGGCTATTTACGACACCATGAATCTGATTAAACCTGATGTCAGCACCATGTGTGTTGGTCAGGCTGCCAGTATGGGGGCGTTTTTGCTGTCTGGCGGAGCTAAAGGTAAGCGTTACTGCCTGCCTAACTCACGAGTGATGATTCACCAACCTCTGGGCGGATTCCAAGGGCAGGCTTCTGACTTTGAAATTCATGCTCGCGAGATCCTGTCTATTAAAGAGAAGCTGAACCGTTTAATGGCTGAGCATACCGGGCAGGATTTCGAGGTTGTTGCCAGGGACACTGACCGGGATAATTTCATGAGTGCTCAGGAAGCGATGGAATACGGCCTGGTTGATCAGGTGCTGGCAAACCGGCTTGATGCTCACCAGGAAAAATAGTCAGCTGACCTAATTGCAGCCAAGAAATTGAGAAATTGGTCGATAAGGGTTAATACTTGTAAGACAGGTAGCCCCAGGTCTGACAGAGGTAACGAGTAAATGAGTAATAGTCACAGCGGGGACGGCGATAATAAGCTGCTGTATTGTTCTTTCTGCGGCAAAAGCCAGCATGAAGTGCGTAAGCTTATAGCCGGGCCATCAGTTTTTATTTGTGATGAATGCGTTGAGCTATGCAACGACATCATCCGCGAAGAAATCAAAGAAATAGCCCCGAAGAAAAAGCAGGCAGCCCTGCCTAAGCCTCAGGATATTCATAAACACCTGGATGACTATGTCATCGGTCAAGAGCATGCCAAGAAAGTCTTGGCAGTAGCGGTGTATAACCACTACAAGCGTTTGCGTAACGGTGACGTACACGAAGGTGTTGAGCTGGGTAAGAGCAATATTCTGCTTATTGGCCCTACCGGTAGTGGTAAAACCTTATTGGCGGAAACCCTGGCGCGCTTCCTGGATGTGCCCTTCACTATGGCGGATGCCACCACGCTGACCGAAGCCGGTTATGTGGGCGAAGACGTGGAAAACATTATCCAGAAGTTGCTGCAGAAATGTGATTACGACGTAGAGAAGGCCCAGCGCGGCATTGTTTACATCGATGAAATCGACAAGATTTCCCGCAAGTCGGACAACCCCTCTATCACCCGTGATGTATCAGGTGAAGGAGTGCAACAGGCGCTACTTAAGCTGATTGAGGGCACCATTGCCTCTGTGCCACCGCAAGGTGGGCGTAAGCATCCGCAGCAAGAGTTCTTGCAGGTAGACACGTCCAAGATCCTGTTTATCTGTGGTGGTGCCTTTGCCGGATTGGACAAAGTTATCGAACAGCGCATGCAAACAGGTACTAGCATCGGCTTTGTCGCTCAGGTGCGCAGCAAAGAGCGTAAAGAGGGTTTAGGCAAGCTGTTCCAGCAGGTTGAACCGGAAGACTTGATCAAATATGGTTTGATTCCTGAGTTTATCGGTCGTTTGCCTGTAGTGGCGACACTCGAAGAGCTGAATGAAGAAGCCCTGATTCAGATCTTGCGTGAACCTAAGAACGCCCTGACCAAACAATATGGCGCATTATTCTCTATGGAGAATACTGAGCTGGAATTCCGTGATGATGCGTTGCATGCCATTGCAACCAAAGCCATGGAGCGTAAAACCGGTGCCCGTGGTTTGCGTTCGATTGTTGAAGGCGTTCTGCTGGAAACTATGTATGAGCTGCCAGCCATGACTAATGTCAGTAAAGTGGTAATTGACGAGTCCGTGATCCGCGGCGAGTCCAAACCCATATTGATTTATGATAACGCCAAAGAAAAAAAGGCGGCATCTGAATAAATTAAGGCCCCCACAGGGGCCTTTTTTGTTGCTAGGATGACAAATATGACAGGGCATTCGTTGAACTTCCCCTGACTATCCCCATATAACTTCCAGTTTAGATTAGAACGATAAGAGATTGAGTATGACGACTGAGCGACCTGAACGTGTCGAAATGCCCGTCCTGGCATTAAGGGATGTGGTGGTGTATCCGCACATGGTGATCCCGCTGTTTGTTGGCCGGGAAAAATCCATCCAGTGTCTGGAAGCTGCCATGAATAATGACAAGCAGATCTTTTTGGTTGCTCAAAAAGACGCTGCTATTGATGAGCCGCAGACCGATGACATTTATAAGGTCGGTACTATTGCCACTATTTTACAGCTTTTGAAGTTGCCTGATGGCACGGTCAAAGTGTTGGTTGAAGGGAATGTGCGCGGTGAGATCCAAACCTACTTACAAACCGAAGAGTTTTTTGTTGCCGAGGTTATTAAGCAGCAAGACGATGCGATGGCTGATAGCGAACAGGAAGTACTGATTCGCTCAGCGATTTCGCAGTTTGAAGGTTATGTCAAACTGAATAAAAAGATTCCACCAGAGGTACTGACATCGCTCAGCGGTATTGATGATGCCGCGCGTTTAGCCGATACCATGGCCGCCCATATGCCGCTTAAGTTGGCGGAAAAGCAAAAAGTACTGGAAATGGCGCAGGTCAACGAGCGCCTGGAGTACTTAATGGCGCTGATGGAAGGCGAGATCGATCTGCTGCAAGTGGAAAAGAAGATCCGTACCCGGGTTAAGAAGCAAATGGAAAAGAGTCAGCGTGAGTACTATCTGAATGAGCAAATGAAAGCCATTCAGAAAGAACTGGGAGAGCTGGACGAAGCGCCGGATGAGTTTGAAAGCCTGAGCAAGAAAATTGAAGAGGCAAAAATGTCGGCGGATGCTAAGCAAAAGGCATCGGCTGAGTTGCAAAAGCTGAAGATGATGTCACCTATGTCGGCCGAAGCAACAGTGGTGCGCAGTTATATTGATTGGTTGGTGTCTGTACCTTGGCATAAGCGCAGTAAGGTGAAGAAAAACCTGTCTGCCGCCGAACAAGTTTTGGATGCCGATCACTATGGCCTGGAGCGTGTCAAAGAACGTATTCTGGAATATCTGGCCGTGCAACAACGAGTTCGTAAACTCAAGGGACCGATTCTGTGTTTGGTGGGACCTCCTGGGGTCGGTAAAACCTCCCTTGGTCAATCCATTGCCAAGGCCACTGGCCGTGAATATGTACGCATGGCATTGGGCGGGGTGCGCGATGAAGCGGAGATTCGCGGGCATCGCCGCACTTATATAGGTTCACTGCCTGGCAAACTAATTCAGAAAATGGCCAAAGTAGGGGTGAAGAACCCCCTGTTTTTACTCGATGAAATCGACAAGATGTCTTCGGATATGCGTGGCGACCCTGCTTCCGCGTTATTGGAAGTGCTAGATCCAGAGCAGAACAGTAGTTTTAGCGACCATTATCTGGAAGTTGACTACGACCTGTCGGATGTCATGTTTGTGGCAACCTCCAACAGCATGAACATCCCAGGACCATTGCTGGACAGGATGGAAGTGATTCGTTTGTCGGGTTATACCGAAGATGAAAAGCTGAATATTGCTACCCGCCATCTGATTGAAAAGCAGATGAGTCGCAATGGCCTGAAAAAAGGTGAGCTAATCATCGAAGAGTCGGCCATTTTGGGCGTGATTCGCTATTACACCCGTGAAGCCGGGGTACGTAGCCTGGAGCGGGAGATTTCCAAAATCTGCCGTAAGGCCGTGAAGAATATCTTGCTCGACAAGTCTATCAAGAAGGTCGTGGTGACCCAGGAAAACCTGGCTGACTATCTTGGTGTACAGCGCTTTGACTACGGTAAGGCTGACAAGAATAACCAGATTGGTCAGGTTACCGGTTTGGCCTGGACACAAGTGGGCGGTGATCTGCTGACCATTGAAACCGCTGCCGTTGCTGGTAAGGGCAAAACTACCTTCACTGGCTCCTTAGGTGATGTGATGCAGGAGTCTATTCAAACTGCCATGACGGTGGTGCGCAGTCGTGCTGGCAAGTTGGGTATTAACGAAGACTTTTATGAAAAGCGCGATATTCACGTGCATGTGCCTGAAGGGGCTACCCCTAAAGATGGCCCAAGTGCGGGGATCGCCATGTGTACTGCTCTGGTATCGACGCTGACTGGCAACCCGGTACGCTGCGATGTGGCGATGACAGGGGAAATTACCTTACGAGGCGAAGTGCTGGCTATCGGTGGGTTAAAAGAGAAACTACTGGCCGCCCACCGTGGTGGCATTAAAACTGTGGTTATTCCTAAAGAGAACGAGCGCGATTTGAAGGAAATTCCGGATAACGTGAAGCAGGATTTGGATATTCACCCGGTGCAATGGATTGATGAAGTGTTAGTTTTGGCACTGGAAAACAATCCTGAAGGCTTCGAAGTGATCAAAGCCAAAGAGGCTAAAACCTCTTAGTCGGACTGCCGCACAAGCAAAAAATGCCCTGTAATGGGGCAATAAGCGCAAAAAGTTGCTGTAAAACGTGGCTTTTTGCGTTTTTTTTGATTTGTGGGGCTTCCCTCCCACAAAAGTTGTGGTAGCCTTAAATTCGAATTCGCTTCAAGCCTTGTCACGAAAGGGATCGCAGCGATTCAGTAACTGAAAAATTAACGAAAACTTGGCTTGAAGTTGCTATTCAAGCTTGTTATAACAATTTCGCAACAAGTGTTTGCGAATTAGCAATATAATAACAATTGAAGGGGATGATATTGTGAATAAGTCTCAACTAATCGATAAAATCGCTGCTGGCGCGGATATTTCCAAGGCTGCTGCAGGCCGTGCTCTTGACGCCCTGACTGACGCAGTAACTGAAGCGCTTAAAGGCGGTGATCAAGTTGCTCTGGTTGGCTTTGGTACTTTCTCCGTGCGTGAGCGTTCTGCTCGTAGCGGCCGCAACCCTCAGACCGGTGCGACCATTCAAATCGCAGCTGCCAAAGTGCCTTCTTTCAAAGCTGGTAAAGCTCTGAAGGATGCTTGCAACTAATCCGATTTTTCGGTTTAAAAAAAGCGATGAGAAATCATCGCTTTTTTTATTTATGCGCAGCAAAGAAGCAAAGTTGTGTTGAATGTCAGCGACCTGTCAACTGCGCATTTTGCCACTGCCAATGGCATTCTGTTTCCAGCCATGCTGGGTTATAATCCCACCCGTTTGACTAAGTGCTGACCACACCGATAGCGGTGCTGGAGCGAATTGGAGTTTAAAGACCAAGATGTTAGAGAGAATCAGAGAAGGATCCCAAGGATTTTGGGCCAAAGCTATATTGGGCTTGGTGATATTAACCTTCGCCTTGGCTGGTGTTGGTAGCTATTTAAATGCCAAGACCGATGTCCCGGTTGCAACGGTCAATGGTGACGATATCAGCCAATCCAGCCTGGAGAATGCTTATCAGAACGAAAGAGCCAGGATGGAAAATCAATATGGTGAAGCCTTTGCCAATTTGATGGCCGACACTGAATATATGAAAACCTTCAAGCGTGGTCTGCTGGATCGCTTGATTGCGGACAAACTGGTTGAGCAAACCGCCGCAGACCTGGGTATGCGTGTCAGTGATGCTCAGGTAAAAGATGCCTTGTTAGCCATGCCTGAGTTTCAGGTTGGAGGTATTTTCAATAATGACAGGTATCAGGCCATTTTGCGCCAGGCAGGTATGCAGCCACAGGATTTTCGTGAGCGAATCCGTCTGGACATGACTCGCCAGCAACTGGTCAGCGCGCTGCTTGGCAGTGAATTTAGCTTAGATAGCGAAGTTGAGCTGGTGTACGCGCTGCAGCAGCAGCAAAGAGACATCAGCTATGTGATGATATTTGCCAAGCAGTTTTTGGACAGCGTAGCAGTATCTGAAGAAGATGTTAGCAACTATTATCAAAGCAATATCAGTAATTTTGACACCGAAGAGCGCGTATCTCTGCGTTACCTAGAGCTTAAAGTTGAGGATCTGATGGCTGGCATTGACGTCTCCGAACAAGAGATTAACGATGCTTATCAAGCCAATATGGAGCAATACCGCACCGCGGCTGAGCGTCGTGCCTCGCACATCCTGATTGAGTTTGGTGATGATGAGCAAAAAGCCAGAGAGCAAGCCGAAGAGGTGCTGAAACGGGCTAAGAGCGGCGAAGATTTTGCCGCGTTGGCTAAAGAGTTCTCTGCTGATGATTTTAGTGCTGAAAATGGTGGTGACTTGGATTGGTTTGGTCGGGATGTGATGGATCCTGCCTTTGAAGAAGCAACTTTTGCACTGACCCAAGAAGGCGATATCAGCGATGTGGTAGAGAGTTCATTTGGCTTGCACATCATTAAGCTGACCGGTGTCAAAGCGGAAGAAGTGCAGCCTTTGGATGCTGTCAAAGACGAGATTGTTGCACAGGTTAAACGTGATAAGGCGCAAGCAGAGTTTTACCAGTTGCATCAACAAGTCGCAGAGATGGCCTTTGAACAACCAGATAATCTGGAAGATGTTGCAGGCTTGCTAGGTAAAGAAATACAAACCAGTGACATGTTCAGTCGTGCAGAAGCGCAGGGTGTATTCGCAGGAAACCAGGTGTTGAATGTCGCTTTTTCTGATGAGCTGATCGAAGAAGGCGTAAACAGTGAAGTCATTGATGTTACCCCTGATCATTTAATCGTGATGCGCGTCGCAGAGCATCAACCTCAGCGTACTCGTCCTTTGGCTGAGGTTTCTGAAGAAATCCTCGCGCAATTAAAGGCTGATAAGGCGCAAAGTGCGGCCAAGCAATGGGCCGATGAAGTGGTGAGTTTGTCTACCAGTGGCGAGGATATTCAGTCCAAGCTTGACGAAAAGGCCTTGGTTTGGGCAAGCGAAGCGAATCAGGTGCGTTATGGCTCTTTGTTGCCTGCCGCTGTTGTAGAGCAAGCGTTCAAGCTGGGTATGGATGCGAAAATGGCCGCAGTTAACACTGCTGACGGTAATGTCGCTATCGTCCGTCTTGATGCTATTCATCAGGCTGCTAAAGCGGAAGAGGCGATGCTGGCAGGGTTGGAGCAGCGTTTGACTTCTGGTCGCAGCCAGCAGCTTTATGTGGACTTTATTGAGGCGCTAAAGGAAAAAGCGGATATTGAGATCCACGCCGTTCAGTAATGTGGTTGATATAAAAAAAACGCTGCAATTGCAGCGTTTTTTATGTCTGGGGGATTGTCGTTTTCCTGATTGGGGTTAGTCATCACGACTGATCAGCGCCTGGTAAGCATGAATCAATCGGCGAGTGTAGTCAGACTTAGGCCAGTTGAATATTACATCGGTCTTTCCAGACTCCACCAACTGGCCGGCTTCCAGCACCAGAATTCGGTCACTGATATGCCTGACAATACCCAGATTGTGCGAGATAAATATAAAACCCAGTCCCAGGTCTCGTTGTAACTTCATCAGTAAGTTGACCGTTTGCGAGCGAACCGACGGGTCAAGGGCGGCAAAGGGCTCATCAGCCACTAAAACCTGGGGGTTAAGAATAAGAGCTCGTGCTACGGCAACCCGTTGCCTTTGCCCCTCAGATAACATATGGCGGTAAAAATATTGGTGTTCCGGCAGCATGCCTACCAGTTTCAGGGTTTCTTCTATTTTGCGTTTACGTTCACGCGCATCCAGGTCCGTATTAAGGATCAATGGCTCTTCTAGCAGACTACCCAGCGTCAGGGCGGGATTTAGCGATTCCTTACTGTGTTGAAAAATCATGCGGATAGCCTGAAAGCGCTGACGCTTGTCATGCAATGATTCACCATTTAACAGGATTTCCCCGGCACTGGGACGCGCTACACCAACGAGTAATTTAGCCAACAAGGACTTTCCTGAGCCATTCTCACCCATAATGGCCATAGTCTCGCCAGCTTTAAGTTCAAAGCTGACCGGAGCCAGGCTGAAACGTTCTTGCTTGGCGAACCAGGATTTATCTTTCTTACAATAACTGAGGTTAGAGACAGTCAGTAACGGGTTCATATCTTATCCCTGTGCAGGGGGAAATGGCAGGCGTAGTGATGGTCATGGATGCGGCGCACATCGGGCATTTTTACACATTCCTTTTGTGCTCTGGGACAGCGAGGTCCGAGACGACAGCCTATAGGTAAATGTTGCAAGGTAGGAATGGTGCCGTCCAGGCTGGAAAGAGCTGCCTTAGGTGGTAGATCACGCCTGAAACTGGGGGCGCTATCCAGTAAGGCTTTAGTATATGGATGCAGTGGACGCCTTTTTAATTGCCCCATTTTGCCACTTTCTACGGTTTGCCCACAGTAGAGCACCGTCATAGTGTCTGCCATGGCTGAAATGGCCAGCAAGTCATGACTGACAAACAGTATGCTTAATTCTCGGGTTTTGTTCAGCTTGGCCAGCAGGCGCAGAACCTGGACTTTGGTTGTAGGTTCCATGCCCATGGTCGGATTATCTGCGATAAGTAATTTGGGGTTAGACACTAATGCCATGGCGAGGGCAAATTTTTGACTGATGTCCTCTGCCACCTCATGGGGATAACTGCCAAGGCAGAGGTCATGATCTCGAATGCCGACCTTATGTAATTGCTGTGCTGATATCTCTCGTCTTTGTTGTCTACGTTGCCAGAACCAGCCTTTACTTAATTGTGAATCGGCAATGCTTTCTTCAATTTGCTCGCGCAGGGTCGCAGAGGGATCGAGTGAGGTTGCCGGGTTTTGCAGCACCACAGATATTTCACTGCGGGTGATGGCGCGTCGCTGGCTATCAGACATGGATAATAGATCCTGTCCTTTCCAGTTCATACGGTCGGCCGTGACCTTCCAACGATCAGACAAGGCCCCAACAATGGACTTTACCACCAGGCTTTTGCCTGACCCAGATTCGCCAACCAATGCGCGCACTTCGCGGCTATCAATGCTTAGATTTATCTTATCCAGCGCCTTGACCCAGCCAAGGGGAGTATCAATCTCTAAAGTCAGGTTTTTGATATCTAACAGCGGCATTATTGATTCACCCTGTTTTTCAGTGCGGTACGAAGGCCATCACCCACCAGATTGATGGAGAGCACCATTAAAAAGATCGCAGCACCTGGCAGAGAAATACTCCAGGGGGCGACATACGCCGTTTCCAGGGCATCGGACAGCATCGCACCTAACTCAGGGGAAGGGGATTGGGCACCCAGGTTCAGAAAGCCCAATGCGGAGATATCCAATATGGCCACTGACAGTGCCATGGTGGCCTGTACGACCAGCATCTCGATCATATTCGGCAGTATGCTGTGAAAAAATATTCGGGCATCACTGGCGCCATCCAGACGCGCGGCGGTGACATACTCTTTTCGATATTCACGTCTGACCATATCGCGGGTGTGGTGAATAAACTGTGGAATAAGCGCCAGGGTGATGGCCCACATGCTGTTCATTAACCCTGTTCCAAGGATAGCCACAATGATAATGGCAATGAGCAGGGTAGGGATGGCCATAATGGCATCCAACAGGTGGTTGATGATGCTTGCCCGCAAGCCACGACTCATCCCCGCATAAGCCCCTATGCTACAGCCGACCAACATAGCTAACAGCACCAGAAAGAAGCTGGCGCCAAAGGTAATCTGACAACCATGTACTACCCTGGCAAGTAAATCTCTGCCAATCCCATCAGTTCCAAACAGATGAGCCACATCACCATTGGCATCCCAGGCGGGCGGCAGCAGTATGGCATCGGTGTTTTGATCAAGTGGACCAAAAGGGAGAAACCAAGGGCCGAGTAACACTAAGAGCACAAAAAATCCCAGGCACCAAAGACCGGCAAGGGCAATGTGATTACGCTGGAACTCATTCCAGGTCTGGCGCACCGGTGAAGGATAAAATTCTTCGTCGTAAAAACTAGACTTGGGCATGGAGCTGCTTCTTACTTAACGGGTAGATCATGCGTATTAGTAAATCTACGCCAATAGTAACTATGACAACTAAGGCCGATACCGCCAGCATACCGCCCCGGATCGCGGGGAAGTCTCTTTGATAGATAGCCTGAATCATCCATTCACCTATGCCTGGCCAGGAAAATATGACTTCCACAATCATGGCATTGGTTAGCAAAACGGTAAACTGCATCGCCAATTGCGGCATGATAGGGAGCAGGGCATTCTTCATTCCATGGTGCCAGAATACCTGAGTTCGACTTAGCCCTTTGGCATAGGCCGCCTTAATGTAATCACTGCCCATCACATTGATGACTGAGCGGCGGGTTAAGCGTATTACCAGTGAGCTGGTGACGATGGACAAGGCCAGAGTAGGCAGAAACAAGTGGTGTAAGGCATCCATCAGTACTTGCTGTTTGTTAGCAATATCGGCACGTAAAATATCTACCAGCATAAACCCGGTTTGATGAGGGATGTCATAGATAAGGCTTACCCGTCCTGACATTGGTAATCCCCCCCACTGCAGGGCAAACACTAATATCAATAGCAGTGCCAGCCAAAATACCGGCATAGAAAAGCCAATTAAGCTGACCGACAGAATACCCATGTCTGTATAGCGGCGATGATTCAGCCCGGCCACAATGCCTAATGGGATCCCAATAAGCAGTGAAACAGCCATAGCATATAGGCTTAGCTCCAAGCTGGCTGGCAGAAACTGGCAAATATCCGAGAAAATTGGGTTTTGTGACGTCAGGCTGAGGCCCCATTCACCCGAAAGGGTTAATTTCAGATACTGCCAAAATCCAGCAATATAGCCATTATCCAGAGCGTACATCATACGTAGTTGCTGGGTTTGATCATCAGATGCCGTCGGGTTACCTGACAGGTTTGTCAGTGGATCGCCAGGAAACAAAAATGCCAGGGTATAAGAGGCGATGCATAGGATCAGCAAGGTGATAAATAGGAGATTAAGGCGACGTCCCAGATAAACAAACATATCAGCGCCCTTCCTTACGAACCTGGCCAAACCGAATCCCGCCGAACGGATTGATTTGCATACCGGTTATACCTTCCCGGTAAGCCTGAAAACGATAAGCATGGGCAATAGGTACCAATGGCATTTGCTCTACCAGAAGCTCATTTACCTGATGATAGTAATGCATACGGCTGTCCTCATCCGTATAGCGTAACGCTTCATTTATCAACTCATCATACTTGGGCAAACACCAGTTGGCCCTATTGGTGCCAGAAGCGATAGCGGAGCAGCTTAATAACGGACGGTAAAAATTATCTGGGTCGCCATTATCAGCCGACCAGCCAATCAGAACTGAGTCATGCATACCCTGCTTGAGTAATCGGCGAAAGGTGGCCCATTCGTAGCTGACAATGTCTGCTTTTATATCAACTTTATCCAGATAGCTTTGGATAAGCTCAGCCATCTTAGTGGCATTGGGGTTGTACGCACGTTGTACCGGCATGGCCCAGATATTCATGCGAAAACCACGCTTAATCCCTGCTTCATCCAATAGTTGTCTGGCAAGCGCCGGATTGTAATGAATCTCACGCTGATTTTCGTCAAAAGCCCAGGATGTTGGCGGTAATAAGCCTTTTGATGCAACGGCACTGTCTGAATATACCGCATCAAGTAGTGCTTTTCTGTCTACCGCCATGGCCAGGGCGCGACGCACCCTTGGGTCATCAAAGGGAGGGCGAGCAGAATTGAATGCCCAAAAGCCCACATTCAGGCCAGGTTTCTCATCTAGCACTAAATCCTGGCGCTGATCGACAATGCGCAGTTCTGTTTGGGCAGGAAAAGCGATGACATCACATTCCCCGGTAATCAGTTTGGCCAAACGCATGGAACTGGTAGGGGTAATGTCAAATATCAACTGCTCCTGATAGACCTCGCCGTTCCAGTATTCTGGGTGTTTGTAATACCTGATGTAATTGTTCTTTCTGAAATGCTCAAACTTAAACGGGCCAGTGCCTATGGGTTGACTGTCTATCAGTTCAGGTGTGCCGGCAACTAACATGTTTTCAGCGTATTCCGCAGATAGCATCACGGCGAAATCGGTGGCTAGTGTGGCTAAAAATGAGCTGTCGGGGTGGCGTAGTTTTATCTCTACCCGGTAGCCATTGAGGCGGTTAACTTCAGCAACAATATCCTGCAGTCCTAAGCTCTCAAAGTACGGATATATACCACCAGAAACTTTATGATAAGGGTGCGAAGGTAAGCGCCAGCGGTTGATGCTAAATAGTACGTCATCAGCATTGAAAGGCCGGGTCGGGGTAAAATAACTGGTTTGGTGAAACTGTACGTCTTTGCGCAGTTGGAAGGTGTATGTCAGGCCGTCTTCACTGACCAGCCAACTATCCGCCAGAGCTGGAATAACCTTGCTGGTTTCTGGGTCGAAGTCCAGCAAACCGTTATACAACTGGTGTGCAGCGGCATCTGCGGTGGTACCGGAAATATCTAGCTGAGGGTTAAAGGTCACAGGGCTACCCTCAGAGCAGTATATTAACCCTTTTTGTTTGACCTCAGCATCATTCAGGTCTTGGCAGCCTACGCTCACTATGCATGACAACATGAGACCCAGGCAGGTTCTGTTTTTCATCAATCCAGCTCTCTCGACGAGCCATCCAGCAGATTGTACTTTTTAAGATAGCCACGCAATTGGTGGTAGGTCAGGCCAAGTTTATCAGCGGTTTTCTTCTGATTAAACTGGCTATCTGCCAATGCCTGGCGAATGAGTTCAATTTCAAAGTCTTGAGAGAGGGTTTTAAGATCAACCGGAAAGTTGAAATTCATACCAAAACCATTGGTGGCGGGTATTGGTTCTGCTGCAACAGTTTTGGGCGGCGTCGGCTCGCTGGGCTTATCTGCAGGCTGGATTCGGTTCAATGTTTTAACCCGTCCTTTTGGACGAAAGGGAGAGTCAAAGGGATCTAGCACTATCTGGTGAACGGGTAAATGTGGGTTATTGCAACGATAAACGGCGCGCTCTACCACGTTTTTTAGCTCACGAATGTTGCCCGGCCAGTCATACTCCATAAGTGTGCGTTTGGCCTTTTCAGTAAACCCACTAAACAACTCCATCTCAAGCTCTCTGGCCATATTGATAGCGAAGTTTTCGGCTAACATCATGATATCCTCCGGGCGTTCCCGAAGTGGCGGAAGCGTAATAACGTCAAAGGCTAACCTGTCCAGCAAGTCTGCACGGAACTCACCTTGCTCTGCCAGACTTGGCAGATCTTCATTCGTTGCGGCGACCAGGCGCACATCTACTTTGACCGATTTTGAGCCACCGACCCGTTCAAACTCGCCATATTCTATAACACGCAGTAATTTCTCCTGGATAAGCCCTGAGGTATTGGCTAATTCGTCGAGAAATAACGTGCCGTTATTGGCAGTTTCAAAGCGCCCTTCGCGGCGTTTTGCGGCGCCGGTAAAAGCACCAGCTTCATAACCAAACAGCTCACTTTCAAGCAAATTATCGTTTAGGGCTGCGCAGTTGAGCTTTAAATAGGCCTGATCCCAACGCCCGGATAAATAGTGCAAACGGGCTGCAACTAACTCTTTACCTGTCCCTCGTTCTCCAATGATCAACACGGGTTTGTTAAGTGGGGCGATTTGAGATATCTGCTCCAGAACTTCCAAAAAGCTGTTGGATTGTCCCAACAGATTATCTTGTTGGCGAAACCTGCTCACTGTGTTCCTTAAAAAGTGGTGTAATCGACTAATTAGTGGTTGATATCAATATTATGCTAGCTGACATGAAAAGCCCAGAAAATAAATATTCCCTATAAAAGCAATGGCTTACCTTTGTTTGTCTGATTGGCCTGTTATTTGTATAGCATCTACAAAGGTTGGAAGTGTAAGTCCATTTCCATTCAAATCATGAAGAAAGAGGTAAACATCATGGGTATTTTCTCTCGTTTCACCGACATAGTGAACTCCAATATCAACGCACTGCTGGATAAAGCGGAAGATCCTGAAAAAATGGTGCGCCTGATTATTCAGGAAATGGAAGATACGCTAGTGGAAGTGCGTTCCACGTCAGCAAAAACCATTGCCAACAAAAAAGAGATCAGCTCGCAAATCAGTAAACTGCAGCATCAGGCTGATGATTGGCAAGCTAAAGCTGAGCTGGCACTAAGTAAAGACCGTGACGATTTAGCCAGAGCAGCGTTAGTGGAAAAGAAAAAAGCCGCTGAGCATGCCGAAGCGCTGACAAAAGAACTGCAACTGGTTGAAGATCAGATTGCTAAACTACAGAGTGAGACAGCGCAGTTGCAGGAAAAGTTAGCTGATGCGAAAGCCAGGCAGAAAGCTATTATTTTGCGTCAGAAGACTGCGCAATCCAGACTTGAGGTGAAGCGCACGCTGGACAGCAGTAAAGTCGATGATGCCATGGGACGCTTTGAGCGGTATGAGCGCAAGATCGATGATTTAGAGAGTCAAATTGAAGCCTATGATCTTGGCCATAAGACCTTAGCCGACGAATTTGCTGCGCTGGAAGCCGGTGACAAAGTCGACGATGAGCTGGCAGAGCTGAAAAAGAAATTGAATAAAAAAAGTACTAAAGCAGCAAGTAAAGACTAAGCCTATAGGCAGCCTAGGTTGAGGAGAAGATTGTGGAAGATGTCATAGGTATTTTAGTAGCGCCCATTATCATATTTATGATTTTTGTGGCGCCCATCTGGTTAATTCTGCATTACCGCAGTAAGAAACAAGTAGCACAGGGCTTGTCTAAGGAAGAGTTTACAACCCTGACTGAGTTAGCCGATAAGGCTGAGAAGATGGCTGATCGCATTCAGACATTGGAAGCTATTCTGGATGCCGAAGCGCCGCAGTGGAGGAACCGGGCATGAAAACCAAAGGTGAAATGTTTCGCAATAGTCAAAAAGGCAAAGTTGCCGGTGTCTGTGCAGGAATTGCAGACTACTTTGGTTGGGAAGCCTGGTTAATTCGAATCATTTTGGTCTCTGCGGTATTACTTTCTGGACCGTTTTTCATCATGGCCTATATTGCTGCCTGGTTTATTCTGGATAAGAAGCCGGTGACAGAAGCGTCAGTCAACCATCAGGGTAAGGGTTGGTATAGCGGTGAAGAGGACAATTCTCATGTAGAGGTTAAGTCTAAGGTGTGGCAAGCAGGAGAACCTCCTCGTCAGGCGTTTAAGGATATTAAGGGACGTTTTGACAGACTGGAGATGCGTCTGCGCAAAATGGAGACCTACGTCACTTCTTCTGAGTATCAATTGAACAGAGAAATCAGTCGTTTGTAATATTGTGACCATTAGCGTGGAGGGGCGGGTAACCGCCCATTTTTGTATTTGAAACAGGATGTAGGATGACAGACCGCGGCATACAAAGCTTTTTTGAACGTTTGCAGGGTAAGGCGCATCAGGCTGCCAGTCGCTTAGCTGACCAACACGTTAAACTGGCGGTAACCGGTCTTAGCGGCGCAGGCAAAACGGCGTTTATTACGTCCTTGGTCAATCAATTGCTGGAGAGCACGGGGTCGGCCAACCTGCCTTTCTTCACTGTTAGCAAAGAAAGCCGACTAATTGGTGCTAAACGAGTCACTCAGCCCGATCTTCGTTTGGCCAGATTTGCCTATGAGCAAGGGATGGACGCCTTGAATGCGGAGTTACCAAGCTGGCCTATACCTACTCGTGGTGTCAGCCAGATCCGTTTGCATCTTCGTTATAAACCCGGACAAGGGGTGAGTAAGTATCTGTTTGACCAATCAACCCTGATTTTGGACATACTCGACTATCCAGGAGAATGGCTACTGGATTTACCTCTGCTGGGTATGGATTATGCGCAGTGGAGCGCATTTTGTGTTAAGCAAATGCAAGAAGGTGCCAGAGTCAGCCTCAGTGAGCCCTTCCGTGCAGCTTTGCAGGAGATGGACTGGCTGGGACAGGGAGATGAGTTAAAGCTTCAAAGGTTAGCCTCCCTGTTCAGACAATACCTGGCAGAGTGCAAACAGCAGGGATTAGAGTTAATTCAGCCGGGACGCTTTGTCTTGCCCGGTGAACTGGAAGGCGCACCGGTACTGCAATTTGTGCCCTTTATTGCCAACCAGACAGACATTGACTGGCAAAGTCTTCCTGCAGGGAGCAATTTGGCACTGTTGGTAGACAGGTATACTGAATATCGCAGCAAAGTGGTTAAACCATTTTATAAAGCGTATTTCAGCGACTTAGATCGTCAAATCGTATTAGTGGATTGCCTATCGGCACTTAATCGCGGGGAACAGGCATTTGATGAGTTGCAGCAGGCAATCAACTGGATATTAAAGAGCTTTGACTACGGCAAAAATTCTTTGCTGCGAAGAATGTTCTCACCGCGCATTGATAAGCTAATCTTTGCTGCCAGTAAGGCGGACCATGTGACGCCTGACCAGCACGATAATTTGATTCGTTTGCTTGAGTCTATGGTGCACAGCGCCAGGCAAGAAATGCAGTATCAGGGCGTTAAATTACAAACAACAGCGCTCGCTGCCATTCGAGCTTCTCAGGTTGGACAAACTCTTTATCAAGGACAAAGGCTTAGTGTGCTCTCCGGGCATGGCCTGCAAGGTGAAACCTTAACGCTCTATCCAGGTGATGTTCCATCCCGTCGACCAGCTCCCACCTTCTGGCAGAAACAAGGATTTGAGTTTCCGCAGTTTGCTCCTCCGGCGAGAGACCCATTAACCGCTTTGCCACACATTCGCATGGATCAAATGTTGGAGTTCTTGTTAGGAGATAAATTGGTATGAATAACATGTCTCCGGAGACTCAGTTAAAGCCTAGAGTTGTACTGGATAATGAAAGCCCAGAGAGGGTTTCTGAAACTATCAGGAAGGCTATGCACATAGAACATGAGGTGGAACTGACCTTACCTGTCGAATCAGATGTGCAACCCGCTCCGAAGCTTGACAGTGTTAGGCCCGGCAAACTTTTCTGGCTGTTACTTCTGGCACTGCTATTGGGCACAGTGCAATTAGGGGTAACTTTGTGGCAAGGCTGGCAGGCCTTGGACTTACTCGCCATGGCCTGGGCCATTTTGCTGCTTTCCGGGATCGTTGGTGTCAGTTGGTCTATTGGTCGCGAATGGCTAAGTTTTCGCAAACTTGAGCAGCGGGAGCATCTGCAGCAAATGGCGTTGGGTTTTAGCCAAAGCCCGGCTATTGGTGAGGCAGGGAATTTTTGTCGGGATCTTTTGGCTAAAATGCCATCCGCTTCTCAAGCGGATGGGCAAAACTGGCTGACTTCACTTGAGCAGCATTATGCCGACAGGGAAGTGATTCAACTCTTCGAGCAGCAGGTTATGGCACCTGCCGATAAAAGGGCGTTAGATGAAATTAGCCGCGAGGCCAAAGCCTCGGCTGCACTCATTGCGGTTAGTCCTTTTGTTATGTTGGATATGTTGTTGGTGCTGTGGCGAAATCTTCGCATGATCAACAAGATCTGTGCTTGCTATGGGGTGAAAACCGGATACCTGAGCAAGATTGCATTATTAAAAAAGACCGTACGCACTATGTTATATGCAGGAGCCAGCGAGCTTCTTGCCGAAGCCTCGGCCTGGGCGCTGGGGGGCAGTCTGACAGCTAAATTATCAACCCGGGTGGCCCAAGGGCTGGGTGCTGGTGTGCTGACTGCAAGATTTGGTGTACAGGCATTGAAACAGTGTCGTCCTTTGCCCTTCGTCAGTGAAACAGAGCCGAAGATCAGTGTGATTGCCTCTGGCGTTTTAAAGCAATTACGTGGCATCGATGATTCCACTAAGACAGTCAGTCGTAATGATGGACAAGACGCTTAGGCTATAGGTACCAGGATAGGGATAAACCTGACCTTGTAAAAAAACTGTTACAGTTGAAACTATTGGCTAACGTGCCAGTCGCTTTTTCTTTGCCACTATTTGAGTAGACTCACGTCCAACTTAATAGCCCTGATGCAGGTATCAGGGCGAGGCGAACAACAAGCGACAGATTTGTATGAGTAAAAGTACCCAATATGTTTCCCGTCAGCCGGATGCGAATGGGGTTATCCACTGGAGCGATGAAGAAAACCAGATTTGGCATGATTTGGTTGAGCGTCAGTTGCAGATTATCCGCGGGCGAGCCTGTGATGAGTTTATGCATGGCCTGGATTTGCTTAATTTACCGCATAACAGAATTCCCCAGTTACATGAAGTCAATGAGGTGCTTGCCAGAGAGACGGGCTGGCAGGTCGGTCAGGTACCGGCCCTGATTAACTTTGATGAGTTTTTTAAGTTGCTGGCAAACAAGCAGTTCCCGGTAGCTACTTTTATCAGAACCCGGGAAGAGTTCGATTATTTGCAAGAGCCGGATATATTCCATGAGATATTTGGTCACTGCCCCCTGTTAACAAACAAAGCATTCGCCCACTTTACCCATACATATGGAAAGATTGGCTATGCGGCAAGTAAGCAAGATCGCGTTTATCTGGCCAGGTTGTATTGGTTTACCGTGGAATTTGGCTTGTTAAAACAGGCGGATAGCTTACGAATTTACGGTGGGGGAATTCTTTCCTCGCCAGGTGAAACCTTGTATGCCCTGGAAAGTGACAAGCCCGAGCGCCATGATATGGTGCCGCTGGAAGCACTGCGTACTCCGTATCGAATTGATATCATGCAGCCGGTTTACTACACCCTGAATGGTTTGGATGATTTATTTGGTCTAGCTGAGATGGACATGATGGCGCTGGTGGAAGAGGCTAAACAACTTGGTTTGCATGCACCTAAGTTTCCACCAAAGCCGCAAAAGATGGCCAGTTGAAGTAAGTATTATTGGAGAACTACAAAACCATGAGCAATTTAACTCAACAAAAATGTGAAGCCTGCCGTGCGGATGCCCCACAAGTATCTGAGCAGGAACTGGCCGAGCTGATACGTGATATTCCTGATTGGGTACCTCAGGTCAGGGATAATGTTATGCAGTTAGAACGTGAGTTTACCTTCAAAAACTTCAAGCAGGCTTGGGCGTTTTCCAACCAGGTGGCTGAATTGGCCGAGGTTGAGTTCCATCATCCTTCTATCCTGCTTGAATGGGGTAAAGTAACCGTTACATGGTGGACTCATGCTATTAACGGATTACACAAGAATGATTTTATTTGCGCGGCGAAAACTGACGCTCTGCTGAAGTAACTTGCCTAGGCTTCGGTACATTGCCGAAGCCTTACCATCCCAGCTTCCCACCTTTTCTTCAGACTGGTATACCAGATTTCGCTGTTCTCGCCCTTTTGAATGTCATAAAATGTTTACAACCTCGTCACATTGGATTTGTCTATGCGTTTGGAGATCAGCTGTCAGGATCGACTTGGGATTACCCAGGATGTGCTGGATATACTGGTTGAATATGAAATCAACCTGCGTGGCATAGAGATCGACAGCAGCGGTAAGATCTTTTTGCATTTTCCGAATGTTGAATTTGCAGAATTTCAGCATTTGATGCCCAAAATCCGTCGTATCGAAGGCATTGAGGACGTCAAAACCACGCCATTTATGCCTATCGAGCGCGAGCAAAATCAACTTAGAGCTTTGCTGCGCACTTTACCGGATCCGGTTTTTTCCATCGATAGTCGCGGCAATATCTTGTTGGTGAATGAAGCGGCGGTTTCCAGCCTTGAAAGCTCACAGGATGAACTGGTCGGCAAAGATATTGCCGAGTTTGTTAAAGGGTTCAACTTTGGGCGCTGGCTGGACGGTAAACAGGTGCTTGCACAAACCCAAAAGGTTAAATTCATCGAGCAGGATTTTCTGGCTGACATTCTGCCGGTGATGGTGGCAGACGGCGAAGCCGACTCGGTATTAGCCGGGGCGGTTCTGTTGCTGAAATCTGAGTATCGCCTGGGGCAGCAACTGACAGTATTTCACCAAGCCAGTGGTGATTCTTTTAATGAAATCCACGCCAGCAGCGCACAAATGAAAAAAGTGGTGCGGGAAGCCAAAAAAATGGCTGAACTGGATGCACCTATATTGCTTGTAGGAGAAACCGGAACGGGCAAAGAGCTGATTGCCAGAGCTTGCCATCAAGCCAGTCGTCGCGGTGGCCATGAATTCGTTGTGCTTAATTGCGCCTCAATGCCGGATGATATGGCCGAGCAAGAGTTGTTTGGCTACGGGCAAGGTGCGTATGGGCAGAGTCAGGCAAAAAGTGGCTTGTTGGAACAGGCAGAAAACGGCACCTTGTTCCTGGATGAAGTGGGTGACATGTCGTTGTCATTGCAGGCCAAGCTCTTACGTGTTTTACAAGATGGTACCTATCGCCGGGTTGGTGACACCAGGGAACTGGTGGTAAATGTTCGTATTATCGGAACCACGCAGAAAGACCTGGCGCAGATGGTGGTAGAAGGACGTTTTCGTGAAGACTTGTATTACCGGCTTAATGTTTTAAGTTTGGCTATTCCATCATTGCGGGAAAGAAAGAGCGATGTGATTGGTTTGGCCGAGCACTTCCTGAAGAACCAAAGCGTCAAGTTGGGACGCAGGCCACCTAAACTTAATAAGTCCTGTGTTGACTTCCTGCAAGGTTACCCCTGGCCAGGTAATGTAAGGCAGTTGGAGAATGCCTTGTATCGTGCACTCACACTGCTGGAACGCGATGAGTTAAGCAAAGAAGACATCCAGTTGCCTGACACTATGGCAAGTTCCAGTTATTTCTCCAGCGAAGTGGAAGGTACACTGGATCAGGAAGTGAAACGCTTTGAAAAAGACTTGTTGCGTCGCTTGTATCCGACCTATCCAAGCACACGACAGTTGGCCCGTAAGCTGGGACTGAGTCATACGGCTATCGCCAATAAGCTCAGAGAGTACGGGATCAGTAAGAAGACCGTAAAAGTTTAAGCTTGCCGGAACATCTTCGGCGTAAATGCATTTTTACGCCGAGATAGACAGTCAGACTCACTCAACTGTATATCATGCGCTTTAATTTAACCCTCACCTGTTGTTAAGTAGTAATAGTGACATTCAGGGTAGGTGCGCTTTTTGCAAACTTACTGTGCTTAAGCATTTCGAACAAATAAAGAAAGAAGTATGAAACTAGCGACACTTAAAAATGACACTCGCGATGGACAATTAGTCGTCGTCAGCAAGGATCTGCAATCTGCTGTTGCGGTGACCCATATTGCGCCAACCATGCAGTATGCTTTGGATAACTGGGATACCTTGTCCATGCATTTGCAGGCCACCTATCATGCGCTGAATATAGGCCAGTTGGATGATGTAATGGTGTTTGAACCAAGCCTGTGCGCATCTCCCTTGCCCAGAGCTTATCAATGGGCCGATGGCAGTGCCTATGTGAATCATGTTGAATTAGTCAGAAAGGCGCGTGGTGCAGAATTACCGCCAAGTTTCTGGACCGATCCTCTGATGTATCAAGGGGGCTCTGATGACTTTATTGGACCCAATGACGATATTCTAGTGGCCGATGAAGCCTGGGGCATAGACTTTGAGGCTGAAGTCGCGGTTGTTACCGGCGACGTGCCAATGGGCGTATCTTCATTGGAAGCTGGCAATCACATTCGACTGGTTATGCTGGTCAACGATGTGTCACTACGAGGCTTGATTCCACAAGAATTGGCGAAAGGATTTGGATTTTTCCAATCCAAGCCAGCCTCTTCTTTTTCTCCTGTGGCCGTTACGCCCGACGAGTTAGGTGATGCCTGGCAAGGATTTAAACTACAGCGTCCGCTGCAATCCACATTAAACGGCAAGCTGTTTGGGAAACCCGATGCGGGGGTTGATATGACCTTTGATTTTGGTCAGTTAATTGCCCATGCAGCTAAAACCCGTAATTTGCGAGCCGGTGCAATTATTGGGTCCGGAACTGTGTCCAACAAGCAGGGGACAGAATACGGCAGTGCGATAGAAAATGGTGGTGTTGGCTATTCTTGTATTGCTGAAGTACGCATGATTGAAACTATTCGTGACGGTAAACCTAGCACCCCTTTTATGAAGTTTGGCGACAGAATACGCATTGAAATGCTCGATGAGCAGGGCGGCAGTCTGTTTGGCGCTATAGATCAATACATCAGAGAGTATCCATAATGAGTATTAAATTACATGGTTATTGGCGTTCATCGGCAAGTTACCGGGTCCGTATTGCGCTTAATCTCAAAGGTATTGCTTATGAATATGTGCCAGTGCATCTTGTTAAAGATGGTGGAGAACAACATCAGGCTCGTTATCAGGGATTAAATCCATCTGAATTGGTGCCAACTCTGGTAGATGAAGATGAGGATATTATTCTCAACCAGTCACTGGCGATCATTGAGTATGTGGATGAAAAGTATCCATCTGCGGTTAAGCTTCTGCCGGAGCATAAACTGCAACGGGCCAGGGTGAGGGCGCTGGCGCAGGATATCGCTGCGGATATTCAACCCCTGGCAAATTTGCGGGTATTGCAATATTTGGAAAGCCACTACCAAGTTGATGCTGACGGCAAAGCTGAATGGAGTCGTCATTGGATTGAAAAGGGGTTTGCTGGGATTGAAAAACGCTTGCAGACCACGGCGGGCAAATACTGTTTTGGCTTTGATCTGAGTTTGGCGGACGTTTGTTTAGTGCCGCAAATCTACAATGCGCTGCGTTTTGGTGTGGATATGGCCAGTTTTCCGTTGATTCAGCGAATTCATGAGAATTGCAACAAGTTGCCTGAGTTTGTTGCTGCAAAGCCGGAAAATCAACCTGATGCTCAATAGTTAAAGCGGCTTTGCCCGGCAAGCCGGGCAAATCATTATTATTGGTTCTTGATGGGCAGTTCGGTAGTGTTCTTAACTTGCTTCAGGGCAAAGGTAGAACTTAGATGATCCACGCAGGGAAGATGAGTGAGCTTGCTTTTTAGCAGCAACTCATATTCTTCAATGCTCTCTACCACGACTTTGAGCAAATAGTCCTTCTCACCGCTGGTGGTGTGGCATTCCACGACTTCAGCAATATGTTGAACGGCAGCTTCAAAGCCATTGAGAGATTCTTCGTCATGATTTTTAAGTGTGACATAGATGAAAACACTCACACCAAGGTTGAGTTTCTTACCGTCAAGCAGGGTGACTTTACGTTTAATAATGCCATCACTCTCCAGGCGTTTAACCCTGCGCCAACAAGGCGTATGGGATAATCCCACCCGCTGACTGAGTTCAGCCATGGAGACGGTGGCGTCTTTTTGTAGCACCCGGAGAATTTCGCGATCAAATTTATCTAATTTCATAAAGCACAGAGGGTTTATAAAGTGGCTCAAGGATGCGGAAAAACAAGGCGTTTTTCAACTGAAATTACTAGGATGAGCCTCCTACTCAGGTTCGATTTTTAAGATTGGTGTTGCTCATTGAGGCTGGGCATGGGCTAAAGTTAGCAAGACATGTCCTCTGTTCCATGCGCTACCATGTGCAACAATTTTCTAACATCCCGCATTTTTACAGGGTAACAATATGTCTGTTTTCGATCACAAGGCCTACGACAATCATGAAGAGGTGGTGTTTTTCCATGATGCCAAGTCAGGATTAAAGGCCATCATCGCTGTGCACAACACTAATTTAGGGCCAGCCTTGGGCGGGTGTCGGATGTGGCCTTATGCCAGCAGTGAAGAGGCGTTAACTGACGTACTCAGATTGTCAAAAGGCATGTCATACAAGTCTGCCATGGCCAACCTCAAGTTGGGGGGCGGTAAGTCAGTAATTATCGGTGATCCTCGTAAGGATAAATCTGATGCCATGATGTTGGCGATGGGCGAATTTGTTCAGCGCCTGGGCGGCAAATACATCACCGCTGAGGATTCAGGTATTGCGGTTCGTGACCTGCAATTGATGGCTAAGCACAGTGACTTTATT
The DNA here is from genome assembly GCF_018531185.1 of Bowmanella yangjiangensis. Lineage (NCBI taxonomy): Bacteria > Pseudomonadati > Pseudomonadota > Gammaproteobacteria > Alteromonadales > Alteromonadaceae > Bowmanella > Bowmanella yangjiangensis. Next base: position 712,979 of record NZ_JAHDJU010000003.1, on the reverse strand, counting down.
GCAGGTACGCAGGCTAAATTCCGTTACGATGGCGGGGAGGCTGATGGTAACCCTGCACCTTCGACTGCCTATGGTGTATTTGTTGGCTTACGTGCTTCAGTGCGCCATGCCTTGGGTTCAGACTTAAATGGGGTGAAAGTGGCTATTCAGGGACTTGGACACGTTGGTTACCGCTTGGCAGAGCATCTGCATAAAGAAGGGGCCAAGCTTTTTGTCACGGATATTTATCCGGATAACCTGGATCGGGCCGTTCAGGAATTAGGCGCTACTGTGGTGTCTCCTGATGAGATCTTCGGTTTGGATGTGGACGTGCTGGCTCCTTGTGCCATGGGTGCCATCATTAATGATAACAGTCTTTCTATACTCAAGGCTCGTGTGGTTGCGGGCGCTGCCAACAACCAGCTAGCTGAAGAGCGTCATGGTCACATGTTGAAAGACAAAGGTATCTTGTATGCACCAGACTACGTAATTAATGCTGGCGGTGTTATCGATATTTATCATCAGAAGATGGATAGCAACGCACAAGCCATGCGCGAGCATATCGAAGGTATTGGCGATACTTTGGTTGAGATATATCAGCGCGCGGAGCAGCAAGGTTTGCCGACCAACCTGGAAGCTAATCGCATGGCCGAAGAGCGTTTTCTGAACCGTTAAGACTTAAATCGGCTCTGTGCCCTTGCAACCTGTGTGGGCATCGGGGATAATGCGCGCCGCTTTAGAAGCGGCGTGTACGCTTTCTAAGGCATATCAATGGTGGTCCTGTCGGTCCTCTCGCAATGATACTTTATGAACCCGGTCAGGCCCGGAAGGGAGCAGCCGCAGTAAAGGACTCATGTGCCGGGATGTGGCTGGTGGGACCGCCACCTTACCTACGCTTTTTTCTTCGCATCGTCTGAATCCAGATACTTCAAGGCTTTCTCCATGGCTTCTGCTACGTTCATTTCCATCTGTTGGCGTTCGCTAACTGAGATGTAAAAGGCCATATCAACTTCAAATCGAATATACCTAGCAGGACATTGATTTAGCGTCAGACAACACAAGTCGGCGATAAAATCATCATCTTGGTTCTTATGTAATCCGAGCTTTTCTATTCTTTCTAATACTAAATGCTCGTAATAATTATGGATATCGTCGTCCAGTTTCATTGTTTATCCCGTTCAGAATTGATTCCAGAAGGCTAGTTGATGATTTGTCATCCAGCCAGACACAACCGCCATATCATGATGGTAAACTCCAGTGTGTCAGAATAACGGATAATAATCATGAAAAAGAATCTGGAGCCCTGCTACTACGGTGATTACCTGCATTTGGATAAGCTGCTGAGTGCCCAGCACTTGCAAAGCGCCAAATACGGTGAAGCCGCACACGATGAAACTTTATTTATCATTGTTCATCAGGTTTATGAACTTTGGTTTAAGCAAATCCTGCACGAACTATCCTCCGTCATTGATGTGTTCTCTGAGCAACAGGTGAAGGATCAGCAGTTGACTACAGTTGTGCATCGGCTGAAGCGAGTCATCAGCATTCAAGGCCTACTTAATGACCAAATAAGTGTGATGGAGACCATGAGTCCACAGGAATTCCTGGCTTTTAGGGACTATCTGGTACCGGCCTCTGGTTTTCAGAGTATTCAGTTTAAGATGCTGGAAATCGGCTTGGGCCTGAAAAGGGAGTTCCGCATCGATTTTGATAAGCAGTCTTTCTATAACCGCCTGGAACAAAAGGATAGAGATTTTCTAGAAGCCTTGGAAAAGAAAGACAGTTTGTTTGAGTTGACCCAGCGTTGGTTAGAGCGCCTGCCTTTGCTGGAGTTCGATGATTTCAAATTCTGGACTCTGTATCGTCAGGCCACAGATAAAATGTTAGCCAGCGATGAGGCAATCATCCGCAGCAATCCAACCCTAACCGAAAAAGACATACGCCAGGAGCTTAAAGAGCTGCAATCCACTCGCGATACCTTTGCCGCTTTGTGGGATGAACAGGAATATAGCCATTGGCAGAGCCAGGGGCATTTCAGATTGTCGCAGCGAGCCTTACTCGCCGCCCTCTTTATCAACCAATATAACGAAGAGCCCCTGTTTAATCTGCCTTATCAATTTATAACTTGCCTGACCGAGATTGACGAGAAGTTAACTATTTGGCGTTACCGCCATGCAATGATGGTGCAGCGTATGCTAGGTGGAAAAATTGGCACGGGGGGATCTTCGGGACATGAGTATTTAAAACGTACGACCGAATCGAATCGCATTTTTAAAGATTTTTTCAACATGGCGACATTCATGCTACCGAAAGCGGTCCTGCCGGAACTACCTGGTAAGGTAAAAAACCAATTGGGTTTTGCCTTAATGCAGCGCTAATTATAGAAATATCAAGTAAATGGAGTAGGCGAGAAATCCGCAGTTTGACACTAAAATGTAACAAATTGCTTTTTCGTCTACTCTCTGCTTATGTAAGGAAATTGTTACAAATAGATTATTTTGCGCTCTATCGGCGTGTTGGAGGCTCAAATGCATCCAAAAGCGTCAGTTGACCGTATTGAAGTCACGTGTATATTATCAATCAGGGGTTCACTACCCCTTACAAAAAATATCCGCTTAAGCGGAACTAAAAATTGCCACAAACAAAACTATAAGTGGTCCAGGGAGACAATATATGTTTACATTCAGAAGAAGCCTGACAGCCTTGGCTGTTACGGCAAGCTTAGGCCTTGCTGCGCCTGCAATGGCGACAGATACCAACGGCTTTATCACAGGTAGTGCAACTACAACTAGTGGTGCTGTTCTTTCAGGCACAACTGTTACCATCGAAAACATTGAAACCGGTCTGAAACGTTCTGTTACAACTGGTGATAATGGTGTTTTCCGTTTTCCTTTGCTGCCACCAGGAGCCTATAAGGTTACTGCTGAAAAAGATGGTTACCAGACCTTAGTTCAAGAGAAGGTTCAGGTAGGTATCAGCGGCAAAGTCAATATGGAAATTGAGCTCAGCAGCGAAGACGTGGAAACTATTTCTGTTACTGGCTCTATGGTGTCTATGGTTGACGTAACCAGCACCAGCACTGGTATTACAGTAGATACTCTGGTACTGGATAAGGTGCCTGTGCCACGTGATTTCACCGGCGTAGCGCTTTTAGCCCCAGGTACTACCAAAGGGGATAGCGCATTCGGTGACTTGCCTTCAATTGGTGGCGCATCTGTTGCTGAAAACGCGTTTTATGTTAATGGCCTGAATATTACCAACTTCCGTACTGGTGTGGGTTCCAGTGAACCACCTTTCGACATGTTCGAAACTTTCGAAGTTAAGACCGGCGGTTATTCTGCCGAGTTTGGCCGTGTCACCGGTGGTGTTATTAATGCTAAAACCAAAAGCGGTAGCAACGAATTTAAATTCGGTATGAATGCCTATTGGGAACCCGACTCACTGCGTGCGGACAAGCCCACCACGTACACTGCCGAAGGACTTTCCCGTATTGATAACCGTTATGATGAAAATGATTACTGGGATGTGAATATCTGGGCAAGTGGTGCGATTATTGAAGATCGCTTGTTCTACTATGCTTTGTACAATCCTCGTTCAGACATTTTCGAGTATCGTGGTCGCGAAACTCAAAGCGGTGCAGATCTACTTCAGGAAGTGTATAAAGACGAAGATAAGGATGCATTCTGGGCTGCCAAGATTGACTGGTACATTAACGATTCCAACATTTTGGAAGTCACAGCCTTCTCCGATGAGAGCAAAGAAGAAAACTACGTTGACTTTGCAACCAATGGTGATATCGATTCTTCCAGGCAGACTCTCGGTTTCACGGAGAATGGTGGTAAAAACTACACAGTTAAATACACTAGTATCCTGACCGACAACTTCTCTGTGTCCGCACAGTGGGGGTTGAACAAGTACAACCGTTCTACAACTAGTGCACTAGATGCAAACCCTGCTGTTTATCGTCGTTTTGATAGCAGCGGTGCGTTCGTTATTGGTGGAAACTGGGCCAACTTTACCTTTGGTAGCGGTGAAGATGAGCGTGAAGTACTTCGTGTCGATGCGGATTGGTACTTGGGCGATCATGAGATTCGCTTCGGTATTGATACGGAAACACTGACTGCGGTTCAAACTACTATTAACTCAGGTGGCTACTATTACCTGATTTATGTGGATGACGTTACCGATCCAGCGAACCCATCGCCTTATGAAGTACGCCGTCGTACTTATGCATCAGGTGGTGAATTCGAGAACGTTAACACCGCATTCTACATTCAAGACCAATGGCAAGTTTCTGATAACCTGGTACTTAATTTAGGTCTGCGTAATGACTCTTTTGAAAACAAGAATGGTGCAGGTGATACCTTTGTTAAGCTTGATAACAATTGGGGATTGCGTACCGGTGCGGTTTACGATCCAACCGGAACCGGTGACTCCAAAATTTGGGTGAACTACGGTCGTTACTATCTGCCTGTTGCAGCAAACACCAACATCAGACTTTCCGGCGCCGAAACCTATATTCAGGAATACCGTGAGTGGACTGGCTTTGCGGATTCTGCATTGGATATTCCAAACTTCGATGGTGCTCAGAGTCGTCCAACAGACGTATTCTCTGATGGTGATGTACCTTCTGCACTATCTATCGTAGATGCGAATCTGGATTCCATGTACTCGGATGAGTTTATTGCCGGTTATCAGTTCCAATTGAACGATGAATGGAGCATGGGTATTCAGGCTACCTATCGTGAGCTTTCCACTACTATCGAAGACGTAGCGATAGACTATGGCTTCAACAAGTATCTGGAACGCGAGTTCGGTAGCTCTTGTACCGAATGTTCAGGTTTCCATTACTATGTGTTGGCTAACCCTGGTGCTGATATTACTGTGACCACTGATCCAGATGGTGACGGCCCGCTGAAAGAGCAGGCGTATACTATTCCAGGTTCAGACCTGAACTACCCAGAGTCCGTACGTAACTTTGGTCAGCTAGACATCACAGCAGAAAAAGCCTGGGATGGCGTATGGATGATGAAAGCCGCTTATACATGGTCGCACAGCTGGGGTAACAACGAAGGTTACGTTCGCTCAGATAATGGTCAGGATGATGCAGGTTTAACAACCTTGTTTGACCAGCCGGGTCTGCTGGATGGCGCTTACGGTAATCTGCCTAACGACAGACGCCATGCGGTTAAAGTGTTTGGTTCTTACCAATTAACTGATGACTTGCAACTTGGCGCAAACTTCCAGTGGCAGACCGGTCGTCCGAAGAATGCCTTTGGTTATCACCCAACGGATGATTTTGCTCGTATTTACGGCTCGGAGTCATTCTACTCTCAAGGTGAATTGGTACCACGTGGCTCTCTGGGGACAACCCCAAGTACCTGGCAGTTGGATTTGACTGCCAGCTACAATGTAGATTTGGGTGATTTTGATCTGACGTTGCGTGCCGATGTCTTCAACGTATTCAATAACGACTCCGTTACTGAAGTGTTTGAGATTCGTGATGACGAGTCAGCGCCAACTCAGGGTACCTATGTTAAGCCTGGTGTTGATGCGGACTACGGTAATCCATCAAACTGGCAAACTCCGCGTTATGTGCGTTTGAGCGCTAATCTGCGCTTCTAATCAAGTACAACGCAAATAAGTAAACGAAGCCCCGTATAGCGGGGCTTCTTATTTTCAGCCTAAAGCAAATGAAGAAGTGGTGTGTTGTGACGGGGACAAATACAGTGTTGACTCAGTTGGTTGGTGCTTTGAAACAAAGTGATGATGTCTTAATCGAAGCGCTTATCGAGAAACTAATTCAAAGCAGAGTCTCCTTGAATGAAGACTGGCTGGGGATAAGCCGGGTGGCATATATGGCTTGTCATCCTAAATTGGCACTTTCAGCACTGGCTCAATTTGAACCAGAACCCGGATCCCAAAGTTTCGTGAAGAAACTTGCTATGATGTTGGAGTGCGGGGACATTGCAAATGTTGAGTCTACACTGAGGGCTCTGCCATTACATGCTTATACTCCAGCAGTTTTACACTTCAAGGCGACGTTAAAACTGCAGCTTGGTGATTTTGTTCAAGCAAGCGCTAGTGCCAGGCAAGTACTGAAGAGTTATCCAGCCTCTGGTGAATCATGGCTAAACTTGGTTAACGCCGATACATCCGTCACATTCAACAGTGCCGAGTATCAACAGATGCGGAAACTGGCAGAGTCTATGTCTTTGCGGCAGGCACCGCCAAGCCAATCTTTGGCATGCCTATATTCGGCACTTTCAAAGCTGGAGTTCTCGGCCGGAGAATATGATCTAGCGTTCTTATCAGCACAACGAGCAGCGAGTTCCGATATCAGAGGTAATTCTTATAGCTTTGAGCAGGAACTTAAAGCCGCAGATAAGCTCATAAAAACCACTGAATTGCCACCGTTTGTGCCAGACCCTGGCCAGCCAGAAATAAAGCCTATATTCATTGTTGGGCTTCCCCGTAGCGGCACAACCCTACTAGAGCAGGCATTAAAAGGGTACTCGGGGACTTTCGGGCTTGGTGAATGTGAGACCTTAACCAAGGCTGTGGCTTTTGTCGTCGGAAAAGCCGGGCAGTCAGCTCAATCTGTTGCTGGTGAGCAGAATTTAACGGCCGAGCAGCGACATCAGATTAAGAGATTATATATAAGAGAGGTTACTGCACTGGGGGGGAATTTTACGCAGTGCATTGATAAAAGTTTAAGTAACATGTGGCATGTTGGGTTGATTAAAAGTTTATTTCCGCAATCTACAATTATCCATATTGAACGTGAATCATTGGATTCTGCATGGTCATGTTTTCGAACGCATTTTAGTCAGGGATTGGAGTGGAGTTTAGATCTGGGACAGATTGCAGAACACTTTCATATCCATTATCAACTTAAAGAACACTGGTTGTCTCAGAGCGCTGTTGTGCCAATACAGTACGCTGATCTGGTTAACAAGTTTGAGGAAACTATGAGTAAAATATTGAGACAACTAAAGGTGTCAGAACAGCCAGTCAAATCAAACTTCCACATATCAGAGGGACTGGTAAAAACGGCCAGTGTCAGCCAGGTTCGTCAACCTATTTCAAAAACGATCACTGGCGATGGGGAAGCAGTCAAACGCCAAATGGAGAAATTTACACTCAGATTTGATGCATTGCGCGGTGGCAAAAAAACAAATTAGCTCGGTAATTCAGGTAATTGCCTGAAACCTAGAGTTATCCTCTTAATAATGAAAGGAATATGTTGTCTACTTGTTAAACGAAAGTACTGGGGGAACAAAGTGTTTGGTGCTGTAATATCAATCATTGTAACCTCCTATCTTGGCCCCGCTCTTTACTGCTGGCGGTTTCGTCACTGACAAATAGACGGCTAGCCTTGACAATTTTGATCGTTCCATGTGAACATTCGGCGTTCGAGTCGGCAGGCTTCGTTGGTCCATCTTCGGTATGGCCTGCCTTCTCAAATATTATTAATAGAACCGTTTTTAAGCCCCTCGTGGTCGGCTGGACCAGGCTGGTCTCGGGGATTCAAGAAAAGAAATTGGTTGGGAACTATGTCCAAAATGAGCAAGAGAAATCTAATTGCTTCTGCCGTTATCGGTGCCTTCGCACTAGGTGGCAGCCAAGTTGTCTCTGCAGACCCTCTTAAAAATTTGCAAAACGAAGAAGCAAAGATCCACGCGGCTGCAGCGCAATCCCAAAAGAAGATCGACAAGATCTATGAGCAAACTCAAGAATTATTGTTTGAGTACCGTGGTGTCGTTGATGAGACCGAGAACCTGAAAGTCTATAACGATCATTTGGCTCGTTTGGTTGCTTCACAGGAAGAAGGTATTGCCTCTCTGCAACGTCAAATCGACGGTATCGAAGGCGTTAAGCGTGGCGTAGTTCCTCTGATGTATCGCATGATTGATGCGCTGGAACAGTTCATTGAGCTGGACCTGCCTATCAATTACGAAGAGCGTAAAGCGCGTGTAGCGCATTTGCGTGATCTGATGAGTAATGCAAACGTAACTGTATCTGAGCAGTTCCGTCAGGTTCTGGAAGCCTATCTGATTGAAAACGAATACGGTAATACTATCCGTGTTTATCAGGAACAGCTTCAGTTCAACGGTCAGAACATTGCTGCTGACTTCTTCAACCTGGGCCGTACAGCGTTGTTGGCGTTGTCTTTGGACCAGAAGCAAGCTTGGGTCTGGAACAATGAGAGCCGTGCTTGGGAAGAGCTGGGTGATGAATACCTGAATTCCGTAGTTAAGGTTATCAAGATGGGCCGTAAGTTGGAGCCCTTCGATCTTATCAAACTGCCAATTAAAGCTGCGGAGTAATCAGAATGAAAAACCTATTCAAATCTGCCCTGCTTGCAGCTGCGATGGCTGTGAGCGTTGCACCTGTTCAAGCTGCTACCAGCTTGGATCAGTTGCTCGAACAAGTTAAAAAGAACCGTGTTTCCGAAGCGCGCATTAATGCTCAACGTGAAGCCGAGTTCAATTCTGCCCGTGCTGATAAGCAAGCGTTGCTAAAGAAAGCGCAAGACGGTTTGAAGGCCGAACAGGCTCGTGGTGACCGTTTGGCTAAGCAATATGCGGACAACGAAGTACGTTTAGCCGAAAAAGAGCAGGAGCTGAAAAATGCGACTGGTACTTTAGGTGAGATGTTCGGTGTGGTTCGTCAGTCATCTGGTGAAGCCTATGGTCTGATTTCTAGCTCAATTGTTAGTGCTCAGTACCCAGGTCGTTCCGCTTTCCTGGAAGGTATGGCCTCTGAAAGTAAAGGTCTGCCAAACATTCAGGAACTGGAAGAACTGTGGTTCGCGCTACAAACTGAAATGACCGAGTCTGGCAAAGTTGCCCGTTTCGAAACTGATGTTATCAGCTTGGATGGTGGTTCTAGCCGTCAGGAAGTAGTACGTGTTGGTACGTTCAACCTGGTGAGCAAAGATGGTTATCTGACCTACAATGCTGAGAAAGGACAAGTGCAGCCTCTTGGACGTCAACCTGACAGCCATATGGTCGATGATGCATCAAGCTTCATGGATGCCAAAGCTGGTTTCAATCCTTTCTTTGTAGACCCGACTCGCGGCACCATTTTGGGCCTGTTGACTGCTAAGGCTACCTTGTCTGAGCGTTACCATGCAGGTGGTGTAGTAGGTTACGTTATTACTGGTATGTTGGCTCTAGGCTTCCTGATTGCTATCTACAAGTTCGTAACACTGACTACCATTAGTGCCAAAATGCGTTCACAGCTGAACAACACGGCCAATCCTTCTTCTTCTAACCCGCTAGGTCGTATCCTGAAGGTTTATCAAGAGAACAAAGGCGCTGATGCTGAGAACCTGGAATTGAAACTGGATGAAGCTATTCTGCGCGAGCTGCCAAGCATTGAGTCCGGTATCAATATCATCAAGATCTTCGCTGCAGTAGCTCCTCTGTTGGGTCTATTGGGTACGGTTCTGGGTATGATCGCAACCTTCCAGCAAATTACGCTGTTCGGTACCGGTGACCCTCGTATCATGGCGGGAAGTATCTCAATGGCCTTGGTAACTACTGCTCAAGGTATTATTGCGGCACTGCCTCTGATTCTTCTGCACAGCATTGTTGCTGGTCGCAGTAAGTCAATCGTGCATATCCTGGATGAGCAAGCTGCGGGTATCGTAGCGGCTCACGCCGAGGTGGAGAAAGCTTAATATGTTATACCTGATAGAACTCTTGGAATCTGTCAGGGATTTTATCGCTACCGGCGGTGACGTACTGTATGTTGTTGCTGCCGCGCTCTTCCTCATGTGGATATTGATGATTGAGCGCTACTGGTACGTCACCAGCGTGTTCCCTAAGGTGATGAAGCAAATCATCACCGACTGGGACGCAAGGAAGGACACCACATCCTGGTATGCGCATAAGATTCGTGATGCATGGATTTCGCAAGCATCAGACAAACTCAGTGAGAGAATGTTGTTGATTAAAACTTTGGTTGCCATGTGCCCCCTTATTGGTCTGTTGGGCACAGTAACCGGCATGATTACCGTATTTGAAATCATGGCGGTGCAGGGAACGGGTAACCCGCGCTTGATGGCTGGAGGTATCTCCATGGCTACAATTCCCACTATGGCGGGAATGGTTGCGGCGCTTTCCGGTGTGTTCTTCAGCACACGTCTGGAAGCCAAAGTTAAAATTTCTAAAGAGAAGTTGGTCGACAGCTTGCCTCATCATTAAAGAGAGATTTATATGGCTCGTAAACATCGTGCAGAAGAAGAAGAAGCAACGATCGACATGACTCCCATGTTGGACATCGTGTTCATCATGTTGATCTTCTTTATCGTAACTACCTCTTTCGTAAAAGAGGCAGGTATCGAAGTAAATAAACCTAAGGCTGAACAAGCGACTAAACAGAAATCTGCCAACATCTTTATTGCCATCAATGAAAATGGTGAAGTATGGATGGATAAGCGCATGGTTGATGTTGAGCGTGTGTCTGCCAACATTGAGCGCCTGCTGGCTGAACAGCCGACTGATGTCGTAATCGTTCAGGCTGACGTTGAAGCCAAACACGGTGTCGTTGTTGAAGTAATGGATCAGATCAAAGCTGCTGGCATTGATAGGATATCGGTAGCAGCAAAGGATAATTAATATGCTTCGTCTAATAGTATCAATACTAGTAGGTGCGGCCATAACCTTTGCCTTGTTTGTGATTATGGCGAAATTAATTGCCAATTCTTCACGGCCTGCTGACGAGGTTCCGGAAATTCCGGTAATCGACGTCGTCATGAGTGAGCCTGAAGATAATACGCAAACTCGTTCCAGGGTGCCGCCGCCGCCTCCGCCGCCGCCGCAGCAGCCGCCAAAAATGCAGCCTCAGGAGCCTGAAGCAAACGATCCTAACACTGACGGCATGGCGTTTAACTTGCCTGGTGTGGATGTTGGTGGTGCTGACGTGGCCATCGGTGGTCCTGGTGCTTTAATGCGCGACGGTGAAGCTACACCAATAGTGCGTATTGAGCCCAAGTACCCCATAGAGGCGGCACGTGACGGTAAAGAAGGATGGGTAAGGTTGTCTTTCACCATTAACGAAGTGGGTGGTGTAGACGATATTGAAGTTATCGATGCTGAACCCAAACGTATCTTTGACCGTGAAGCACGCCGCGCTCTAAGCCGCTGGAAGTACAAACCAAAGGTGGTAGATGGCAAGCCTGTTAAGCAGTTGAATCAAAAAGTACAGTTGGACTTTAAGTTGGAGCAATCGTAATGAAAATAACGAAAAATCCAATCAGTAAGCTGATCGTGCTGAGCTCTATGGTGCTCTGTTCATACTCTGGGTTGGTGCAGGCGCAGTCTGCACCACCTGTAGTGTGTCCTGGTTATAAGCAAGGGCCGTCTAATATTCCTAGCGAACGTGTAGGTAAGAAGATTCAGAAAGCCTTTGAGGCATACAATAATGAGCAGCTGCAAGAAGCACTGACCATTCTGTATGAAATCGACACTTCAGATGCCTTTGATCGCGCTTTTACCGACAAGTTTATTGGCCAGCTTTTGGCCTCTCAGGAAGGTCAAGCTTCAAAGGCTTTGGGTTACTTGCAAAATTCTGTGAAAGACAAGCAACTGACGGATGCAGACCACGCCTCTATCCTGAAACTTGTTGCTGACCTTAACCTGCAGGAACAGAAGTACAGTGATGCGCTGGTTTGGTATCAGAAGTACATTGACTTTACCTGTAAACAGGATCCAGATGTTTATGTTCGTATGGCTAACGCCAACTACGAATTAAAGCAGTGGGATAAGGTTGTGGGGCCTGCAGACAAAGCCATCGCTTTGTACGAAAAGCCGAACAAGAACCCTTATGTACTGAAGCTGTCAGCATTCTTTGAGCGTAAGATGTGGCCACAAACCATTGAGGTTGCAGAGGAATTGGTAAGACAGTTCCCTGATACCGCTCAGTGGTGGTCTCAGTTAGGTATGTTCTATGCTCAGGTTGAAGACTTTAAGAAGTCTTTGGCTATGCTGGAAGTTGCCTATAACAACGGTTTTTTGACTAAAGAGTCCGAAATCCGTGTACTTAGCCAACTTTATGCAACAAATGATATTCCTTATAAAGCTGCCACCATCATGGAGAAACACCTGAAGGATGGTTTGCTTAAGAGTGACGAGAAGAATCTTGCCAGTTTGGCGAACGCCTTCCACTCTGCCAAGGAGATCAAAAAGGCTGCTTACTACTACGGCAAAGCGGCTGCACTGAGTAATGATGTCGATCATTATCGTCGTCAGGGCTCTCTGTTAGCTGCTGCTGAAGACTATAAGAATGCCATCCCTGCATTTGATAAGGCGTTAGAGCTATCTAAAGGCAAAGATGAAGGTAAGTTACACATCGAATTGATGACTTCTTACTTTTACTTAAATGACTTTAAGCAAGCGCATAAGCACGTTAAGCTGGCTATGAATGACAGCGCAACGGCACGCACAGCGAAGAGCTGGGAAGCCTATATTAAGGAAAAGGCTCGTAACCGCGGTGTAAAACTGTAAGTTTCGAGTAGAACTTAGTAAAAAAGGCCCCGATATCGGGGCCTTTTTATTTGTACCATGTAGCTTACACTCGCGCCTATGCGGTTGCATTATGCTCTACGCTGGCTGATGTATCGGCGAGTCATAAGATTTGTATTCTGTAATAACTGTCCTTGCCAAGCGCTTCACTTGCTTCAGCTTATTTTGTCTGAAAGTATTCCGTCTTGAATAATATTGCTCTAGTCTGAAATTTCATTCTTTAAAGAAATGTGAAATTATTTTTTTGCTGCATTGGTCTAACATCATGTTAGTGCCTTTCGGCCAGTCACCTGTATTAATACAATTTTTGCTTAGGAACTGAATATGAAACAGATAAAGAAAACCGGTATAGCAACAGCTTTAGGTGCCGTAGTGATTGGCTCTCTGTCAAATGTGAGCATGGCTGCAGATAACGGTGCATTTGCAATGCAAGCCTTAGAAAGCGGTTATATGCAGTTTGCCGGAGAAGGGAAATGCGGCGAAGGTAAGTGTGGTGAAGACAAAAAAGCCAAGAAAGAAGGGAAATGTGGCGAAGGTAAGTGCGGTGAAGACAAAAAAGCCATGAAAGAAGGGAAATGTGGCGAAGGTAAGTGCGGTGAAGGCAAAAAAGCCATGAAAGAGGGAAAATGTGGCGAAGGTAAGTGCGGTGAAGGCAAAAAAGCCATGAAGGAAGGAAAATGTGGCGAAGGTAAGTGCGGTGAAGGCAAAAAAGCCATGAAGGAAGGAAAATGTGGCGAAGGTAAGTGTGGTGAAGGCAAAAAGGCCATGAAAGAAGGAAAATGTGGCGAAGGTAAGTGCGGTGAAAGCAAAAAAGCCAAGAAAGAAGGGAAATGTGGCGAAGGTAAGTGTGGTGGTTCCCATTAAGCCATAAGAATAGAGAGGGCCGCCACGGGCGGCCTTTTGCTTTCGTGCAGATCTTGAGGAAATCGTATGGCATTAAATGCGACGAATGTTGGTTTGGGATTACGTCGAGAGATGCTGGAAGAGGTTCAATCATTCGGCTGTGTACCCGTCGACTTTTGGGAAGTTGCACCAGAAAACTGGATGCCACTGGGTGGGCGTTATCAAAAGCAACTGAGTGCGCTTACTCAGCAATATGAGTTTAAAACTCACGGGTTGTCGCTTTCCATTGGTAGTCCTGATGCACTAGATATTGGCTTTGTGAAAGCGGTAAAGCGCTTTTTGGATGAATACAATATCAGTACCTACAGTGAGCATCTGAGTTATTGCTCTGCAGCCGGCCATCTTTACGATTTAATGCCCATTCCTTTTTGTCAGGACGCGGTGCGGCATGTTTCTGACCGAGTTAAGCAAGTGCAGGATATTTTGCAGCGACCTTTGGTGCTTGAAAATGTTTCCTATTACGCAGCGCCACATGCACAAATGGCGGAAATAGATTTCATCTTATCGGTGTTAGAGCAGGCTGATTGCCAGTTGCTTCTTGATGTAAACAATATCTACGTCAATGGCGTTAATCATGGTTATGATGCTGCCACTTTTCTCAAAGCAATGCCCACTGACAGAATTGCTTATCTGCATATAGCCGGCCATTACAATGAAGCTGACGATCTCATCGTTGATACTCATGGAGCCGATGTCATTCAGCCCGTATGGGACCTGTTGGAGTTGACTTACCAAACCCATGGCGTGTTGCCCACCTTGCTGGAACGGGACTTTAATATTCCTCCTTTACCTGTGTTGCTCAAAGAAGTGGAGCGTATTCGGGCCTTGCAGATGAACTATTTACCCAGACAGGAACAACGAGCCTGATGTCACACTTATCAAAACAGTTCGCATTTGCTAATCACATCCGGGATCCCGAGACGTTTCCAGCACCTGAAGATGTTGAAGACAGACGAATGAATATCTACAGGGAGCTTTTTTTTAACAATGTCAGTGGCTTTGTTACTAATGGTTTTCCTGTTCTATGTAGTCTCTACGACGACTCCAGCTGGCAGCAGTTATGCCGGGCGTTTTTAGCCAAGCATGCCTGTCGTTCCCCTTATTTCGTGGATATCAGTAAGGAGTTTGTTGAGTTTATTGCCAATGAATACGCGCTTCAGCCTAGCGATCCTCCTTTTATGGCAGAGCTGGCTCATTATGAATGGGTTGAGCTGGCATTGAGCACGGCTAAAGGGCAAAGTGCTGGTGATTGGGCCGGGCAGCCTTATTCGGCAGTAAAGCTATCTGAACTTGCCTGGGTGCTTAGTTATGAGTATCCCGTACATCAGATAAGCACAGAATTTCAACCTGAAACCCCTTCAGGACCACACTATTATGTGGTGTTTCGGGATAAAGAGGATGATGTGCACTTCCTTAACATCGACCAAGTCAACGCTTTTGTATTGTCTTGCGTTGAAGATGACGCTGAAGAAGTTAGTGCTCTGATTGAAAAGCTACAAAATGCGATGCCGCATTTACCTGCAGACCAAGTTGCAGCAGGGTGCCGTCAGGCGCTGGATAAATTTGTCGGTAAAGGTATCTTAGTACCGACTTAGTTGCAGTTGACGCTTGATACTAACCTCTGCTGTTAATCCTTGTCAGTTTGCATTAAGATTTGCCGCTTCCGTTTTAAGAGATTTCAGACATGCATCACGACGAGAATTTCAAAGACCCTTTTAACGTTAAATATCTTCTGGCTGCGCTAGTGACAACCTTGGCATTGCCATTGTTGCATGTGATCCTGGGTTGGTTCGTTTTCTATCTGAATCACTAAAAAGAGCAGCGATAGCGTGACGATAGAGTATATCAAGTCAGCCATAAAAACCGTGCCTGACTACCCTAAGCCCGGTGTGCAGTTTCGGGATGTGACTTCCCTCATGCAAGACGGTAAGGCCTTTGCCGCTTGTATTGATATATTGGCGGCTCACTACCAAAATCACGGCTTTGACAAGATCGCAGGCACTGAAGCCCGGGGCTTTATTTTTGGTGCGCCATTGGCCAAGGCATTAGGCTGTGGTTTTGTGCCTGTTCGTAAGTTTAACAAGTTGCCTCGTGCAGTTATCCGTCAAAGCTACCAATTGGAGTATGGTGAAGACGTGCTGGAACTCCACCAGGATGCAATTCACCATGGCGAAAACGTGTTGTTGATGGACGATTTGCTGGCCACAGGTGGCACTATGCTTGCCACGGCGAAATTGGTACGTCAGCTGGGCGGCAAAGTTGAGCATGCTGCGTTTGTTATCAACTTACCGGACCTGGGCGGTTATCAGCGTTTAGTTGAGCAAGGTATTATTTGTCACTATCTTTGCGAATTTGAAGGGGACTAGGTGAGTTACCAGGTTCTCGCCCGGAAATGGCGGCCAGCGAATTTTGCGCAATTGGTCGGTCAGTCGCATGTTGTGTCCGCTATTTCGAATGCATTGGATAATGACCGCCTACACCATGCTTACCTATTTACAGGTACTCGTGGGGTAGGTAAAACCACAATTGCCCGGATTTTTTCCAAAAGTTTAAATTGCGAGCAAGGCATGAGTGCGACTCCTTGCGGAGAATGTGCAACATGCCGTGAAATAGACCAAGGCAACTTCGTAGATTTGCTGGAAATCGATGCGGCGTCTCGTACTAAGGTAGAAGATACCCGAGAGCTGTTGGACAACGTTCAATATCGTCCAACCCGAGGTCGCTACAAGGTTTATCTGATTGACGAAGTGCATATGCTGTCCAAGCACAGCTTTAATGCCTTGCTCAAAACCCTTGAAGAACCGCCTCCCCACGTCAAATTTTTACTGGCAACCACAGATCCGCAAAAATTACCCATCACTATTTTGTCCCGATGCCTGCAGTTTAACTTAAAGGCTTTGTCACGAGACCAGATTGCTCAGCAGTTGACGCATATTTTGCAGCAAGAAGGGATTAGTGCTCAGCCTGAGGCGCTGGCGCAGCTGGCGCGTGCTGCTCAAGGTAGTATGCGAGATGCATTGAGTCTGACTGATCAGGCGATTGCTCAAGGGAATGGCCAAGTCAATGTAGTGACTGTTGTCGATATGCTCGGCTTGCTGGACAAAAACCAGGTGCTGAAGTTGTTGCATGGCATAGTGCAAGGTGACAGTGTAGAAGTGATGCAGCAAGTCGAATCACTTGCGATGCAGGCTCCTGACTTTAGCCAGATTCTGGCGGAGTTATGTAGCCTGTTACACCAGATGGCATTGACCCAATTTGTCCCAGACAGTTGCAAACTTGAAACTGTCACGGCAAAAGCCATCTACCAATTGGCAAAGGCGGTGTCTCCTGAGCAAGTGCAATTGCTCTACCAAATAGCGTTACAGGGCAGAAGAGACCTACCTTTTGCTGCTGACGGTCGCAGTGGGTTGGAAATGACGCTGCTGAGAATGCTGGCATTCCAGCCCGTGGCTCAAAAAAAAACTCTAGCGGAAATCCGCCAGCTCAGTGAAGAAGCCGCAGTTCCTTTTGATATACCCTCCGATGGTGAGGAAGATATCTCTGATGAACTACAGCAATTGCAAAATGACCAGGCGTTAGTCTGGCAACAAGCAGAAGCACTGGGCCCACAAGCACTTGTTGGCCAAGAAACCTCTGCTCAGACTGTTTTACCTGAGCCTGAGCCTGAGCCTGAGCCTGAGCCTGAGCCTGAGCCTGAGCCACTTGTGGCAGCTGCACCCAATACCACAGAAAGCTTGTTGGCATTAAGGCGCAAGCTGCGTGAAGAGGTGCAAGCTGAGAAAAACGCGCCAGCGGTGGCAGTGGAAAAATCTGCTGCGCCGACTATCAACTTCAGCCGTCCCGTTGCTGATGCCAAGCTTGAATTTGTTGATATGGCCTTGCCCGAGCAAGAGACTGCCGCTGCGATTTCTGCTCCAGAGCCTGATATCAGTTTGCCGGTGGATGAAGATGACAGCCCGCCCTGGCATGATGAGCCTGCGAATTTCCCTGCTGCTTTTGGTGCCCAGCAAAATGCCATGCCAGAAGAGGCGATGTTCGATGTGTCGCAGCAGGCAATAGAGGAGCAAAATGAATATCCGCGTGATGAAGAATTTGTCCATCATGAAGGTCTGATAAGTGATTCGGACGAGGATATTTCAGCACCAGATATGCAGGCCTATCAGGCTGATATGACGGCTTATGAAGATGAACAGGCGGCAGATGAGGCGAAATCAATCGATGATGATATGTCTGCCACCGAAGATCTGCTGGCAGCGTATCAGGATGAAGATCCCTCTGTTTTACAGGTTGATAGGGATGTTCCCGCATTTTTATCAGACGGGCAGAAAGTTTTACATGCCAGCCAGCTGGATAATTGGAGCCGTCTGGTTGAACATATGGGAATTAATGGTCTGGTTAAGCAGTTGGCGTTACACGCTGGTTGTCAGGTACAGGGCAATGAGGTCAATTTGCTGTTACATAGTAGCAAGGAGCACCTGTATTCACCTTCTGCACATCAACAGCTTCAGCAGCATTTAAGTGATGCCCTAAAGCGCCCAGTTGAGCTTAAAGTGGAGTTGGGGAGCCCGGTCAATACCCCGTTTGCCCTGGCTCATGCTATTCGACAAGCCCGCCAGGCGTATGCAGAGCAGGTGGTGCAAACTGACCCCGGCATTAACTTGTTGCGCAGTGAATTTTCAGCGTCGGTTGCGGCGCAAAGTATTAAACCGAGATAGGGATAACCGGAAGTGTTATCCGCAAAGCAAAGAGGTGATTATGTTTAAAGGTGGAATGGGCAACTTGATGAAACAGGCCCAGCAGATGCAAGAGCGTATGCAAAAGGCCCAAGATGATCTGGCAAAATTGGAAGTAACCGGAGAATCAGGTGCTGGCATGGTGAAAGTGACTATGACCTGTAATCATAGCGTACGTCGGGTGGATATTGATGAAAGTCTGATGGAAGACGACAAAGAGATGATCGAAGATTTGGTTGCAGCTGCTATCAATGATGCGGTACGTCGTGTCCAGGAAACCACAAAAGAGAAAATGTCAGGCGTGACCGGTGGCATGCCTTTGCCTCCTGGTTTTAAGATGCCGTTTTAATCGATACCAATGAAGGGACGGCCGAAATCGTCCCTTTTATCATTTAGCCTAACTCTAAAGTTGTCATGAAATTCAGCCCATTACTCAGTGAACTTATTCGTACCCTGAAATACTTACCTGGTGTTGGCCAGAAATCTGCTCAACGCATGGCATTTCAGCTCTTGGAGCGCAATAGAGTGGGGGCGCAGGAACTTGCTTCGGCCCTGCACAATGCCATGGAGCATGTACAGCATTGTCAGCAGTGCCGCAATTTTACCGAGTCAGACTTGTGTGATATCTGTGCCAGCCCCAAGCGTCAGCAACAGGGAATTCTTTGCATAGTAGAAACTCCCCAGGATGTAATGGCCATAGAGCAAACGGCGGAATTCAACGGCCTGTATTTTGTATTGATGGGACATTTGTCGCCTATTGATGGCATTGGGCCTGCGGATATTGGTCTGGATAGCCTTGGCGAGCTGTTGGATAAGCACCAGATCCAGGAAGTGATCTTAGCCACAAATCCGACCGTGGAAGGTGAAGCAACAGCGCATTACATCGCGCAAATGTGTCGAAGCCGAGAGATAAAGGCCAGTCGAATCGCCCACGGTGTGCCGGTTGGCGGGGAGTTGGAATATCTGGATGGCTCAACGTTGATGCATGCCTTCAGTGGTCGCAGAGAGCTTTGAACAAAGCACATGCTTAGAATAAATTTCGACATTCATCGTTGAAATCAGACAATCTGTCCTTATCTCCTAGTTCGAAGTGAATGATGCCGATGGCCTATTGGCGGTCGGAAATGAAACAGTACTAGGAGATGTCCGTTTATGGCAGATGCAGCCCATAAAGAAACCCATGGTTTTCAAACTGAAGTTAAAAAACTCCTTCAGTTAATGATCCACTCCCTTTACTCGAATAAAGAGATTTTCCTGCGCGAGCTGGTGTCAAACGCCGCCGATGCTGCAGACAAACTGCGTTTCCGCGCGCTGTCTGACGACAAACTCTACGAGAACGATGGTGATCTGCGTGTTCGTCTGATTGTAGATAAAGATGCTGGTACCCTGACCATTTCCGACAACGGTATCGGCATGAGTCGTGATGATGTGATTGAACATCTGGGTACTATTGCCAAATCCGGTACTGCTGAATTTTTCAGTAAGTTATCTGGTGACCAGGCCCGCGATTCTCAGCTAATTGGTCAATTTGGGGTGGGCTTCTATTCCGCCTTTATTGTCGCTGACAAAGTGACTGTGCGCACTCGCGCAGCTGGTCAGGATGCGTCTCGCGGTGTGGAGTGGGAAAGTGCCGGAGAAGGTGATTTCACTGTCGCTGATATTGAAAAAGCCGGGCGTGGTACCGACGTTATCTTGCACCTGAAAGACGACGAAAAAGAATTTTTAGATGACTGGCGTCTGCGCTCCATCATAGGTAAGTACTCTGATCACATTAGCGTGGCTGTGCAGATGTACAAAGACGAAGTGCCTGAGAGGGAAGGGCCTGATGGTGAGAAAGTGCCAGCTGAGCCGGGTAAGTGGGAGACCATCAACAAGGCCACGGCAATTTGGACCCGTGATAAGTCTGAAGTCAGTGACGAGGAATATCAGGAATTCTATAAGCACGTTTCCCATGATTTTGGCGATCCGCTGCTATGGTCGCACAATAAAGTGGAAGGTAAGACTGAGTACACCAGCCTGCTGTATGTGCCGGCTAAAGCCCCCTTTGATTTGTGGAATCGTGAGCAGAAACACGGCTTGAAGCTTTACGTGCAGCGCGTGTTTATCATGGATGATGCCGAGCAGTTTATGCCGGTGTACCTGCGTTTTGTCAAAGGGGTCTTGGACTCTAACGACTTACCGCTTAACGTCTCTCGTGAGATTCTGCAGGACAATAAGATCACTCAGGCCATGCGCCAGGGCTGTACCAAAAAAGTGCTGCAGATGCTGGAGCGTCTGGCCTCTAATGACAAAGACAAGTACCAGAGCTTCTGGAACGAATTTGGCAATGTGCTTAAGGAAGGGCCGGCAGAAGATTACAGCAACCGTGAGAAAATTGCGGGCTTGCTACGTTTTGCCTCCACGCAGGAAGACAGCAGTGCGCAAACTGTATCACTGGACGACTATCTTGCCCGTATGAAGGAAGGCCAGGATAAGATCTACTACATTACGGCTGATAATTATCAGGCTGCTAAATCCAGTCCTCATTTGGAGATCTTCCGTAAGAAGGGCATTGAAGTCTTGCTGATGTCTGACCGCATCGACGAATGGCTGATGTCTCATCTGAATGAATACAAGGAAAAGCCGTTCCAGGCCATTACCAAAGGTCAGTTGGATCTGGGAGACCTGGACGATGAAGAGACCAAAAAAGCACAGGAAGAGGCCGAGAAGCAAGTTGCTGGTCTGACCGAGCGGGTTAAAACCGTACTGGGTGAGCGAGTCAAAGAGGTGAAATTAAGCCATCGTCTGACCGATTCGCCCGCTTGTGTGGTGGCTGATGAATATGGCATGAGCACGCAGATGATTAAACTGATGCAGGCTGCCGGGCAAAGTGTTCCTGAGATGACCTATCACTTTGAACTGAATCCAGATCATAGTCTGGTGAAGGTCTTAGCTGAGCTACAGGACGAAGACCGTTTCGCTCAGCTGACCGAAGTCTTGTTCGATCAGGCTGCACTCACTGAGCAGGGCAGTTTGAAAGATCCTGCGGCCTTTGTGGGGCGCTTGAATAAGCTGTTGATGGAACTAGTCAAGTAAGTTTTCAGTACCGATAACAAAGGGCGGGCCAGCAGGTCCGCCCTTTATGGTTAAAGACCGCTAAAACTATGGTCTGACATGGTGTTTTTCACACGGTTTTCGGCTTGTAACCCCTGGGCTTAATGTGTAAAGTTCCCAGCTCATTCATATAATTGTCACAGACCAGTAAGAGGATCAGGTATGCGCATCATTTTGCTTGGCGCTCCCGGAGCAGGAAAGGGCACGCAAGCCCAATTTTTAATGGGTAAATTCGGGATACCACAGATATCTACCGGCGATATGCTCAGAGCCGCCATCAGTGCTGGCACCGAGCTCGGCCTTGCTGCCAAGAAAGTCATGGACGAAGGTAAACTGGTCTCCGATGAGCTTATTATTGGTTTGGTAAAAGAGCGTATTGCTCAACCTGATTGCCAGAATGGTTTTCTGTTAGACGGTTTCCCTCGCACTATTCCTCAGGCCGATGCCATGAAAGAAAACGGCGTAGACGTTGATCATGTGATTGAGTTTGACGTAGCTGACGACATTATTGTCGAGCGTATGGCTGGCCGTCGTGTCCACCCTGCTTCAGGTCGGGTCTATCATGTGACCTACAACCCGCCGAAAGTGGAAGGTAAGGATGATGTAACAGGTGAAGACCTGGTTATCCGTGCTGACGACGAGGAAGAAACCGTACGCAAGCGTCTGGGTATCTACCACGAACAGACCAAACCTTTGGTTGACTATTACAGCAATGAGGCCGCTTCCGGTCGCTGTGCTTACCATAAAGTAGATGGTACCAAGCCGGTTGAACAAGTTAGCCAGGAATTATCTGCCTTGCTTGCTTGATCAAAATTGATTTTTGATTAAAAAGGAGCGTCAGCTCCTTTTTTTATGGGGAAAAGGGAAATGTCTATGCAAGGTGTGTATGTCAGTGGTAATCCTGAGGGACCAGCCCTGGTATTGCTGCACAGCTCGATGAGTAGTGCCCGTCAATGGCGGGAGTTAGTAGACCAATTGGAAGATGCGTTTCGCATAGTCAATTTTGACCTGCTTGGTTATGGTCAGGCGCCTGCTCCAACACTTACCGTACCGTTTAGTCTGGAGAACGAAACGCAGCGCATTGAGCAACATTTATCTGACTTAGGGGTTAGGCAGTTTCATATATGCGCTCATTCTTTTGGTGGTGCTGTAGCGCTTAAACTTGCTCACGAACGGCCTAATGCGGTGCTGTCGCTTAGCTTGTTCGAGCCGGTCGCTTTCCATTTACTGTCACACGAATCTGCAGGTTGGCTTGAGGTGCAGGAGCTGGGGAAAAAGGTCGCGCACTTGGATGCGGCGCAGGCGGGGGCTTGCTTTGTTAACTACTGGAATGGGGCGGGCTATTTTGAGTCTATGCCGTTGGCGGTTCAGCAGGGTTTTGCTGGACAGGTTAAAAAGGTCAGAATGGACTTTATTGGCCTGACCAGCGAAGCCTACCAGCTTGCTGATTACGCCCAAATTCAATGCCCTGTATTGCTGTTAAGCGGAAAACAGTCCCGCAGTTCAGCGCTGGCTGTTGCAGATGCTCTGGTTGAGTATTTACCTAGAGTGCAGCGCTTATGGGTATCTGGTGGACACATGTCACCCATCAGCCATAGTAAAGAAGTAAATAAGCTGTTGATCGATTTTCTGGTTAAGCAGATTGTCTGAAGGTCTGTTGAGCGAGCTTGAATTATAAAAAAGCGGCTCATAAGAGCCGCTTCCAGGGAGAGAGGAAAGGGCTTTAGGGCTTAGCCTTTGTTTTCCAACAGACTGCTACCTATTTCAATCTTGCGAGGCTTTTTCGCCTCGGGGATAACACGCTCAAGGTCAATGTGCAGCAGGCCATTTTTCAAATCGGCACCCAGCACTTTGACATGGTCACCAAGCTGGAACTTACGCTCGAAGTTACGCTCTGAAATTCCTTTATGCAGGAAATTGCGCGCTTCCTCTTTTTCCGCTTTGTTGCCGGTAACATGTAAAGTGTTCTCTTCAACCTGGATTTCCAGTTCTGACTCAGCAAAGCCCGCTACCGCCATGGTGATGCGATACTTGTCCTCACCCAGCAATTCAATATTGTAGGGGGGATAAGAAGGCTGCTTTTCGTTACGGCTGGCGGCATCAATCATAGATGCAAGGTGGTCAAAACCGATGAAAGAACGATAAAGTGGAGACAGATCAATATTACGCATAGTCATATCCTCGTAAGCAATATGGGTTGTTGTAGCCCCGCAACGCGGCGGCTGATTTAATTTGTCGACCCCTCAGGCATCGACAATATCTATATAGGGTTGGCCAAGTTGCTTTCAATACAAGATCTTGAGAAATTTCAGAAAATATATCTAAGTGATTGAATAATATGAGTAATAATTTTGAGGAAACAATTCCGGAAGAGGCAGATGGGATCCTGATGTACTGGTTCGGTGAGATTCGGGATGGATTAGCTGAGTCGGGTAAGTCAGGTATCTGGTATGGCGCAGATCCCCAGACTGATAAGCATATCCGCAAGGCGTATGCCAGCCTGCTTGAACAGGCTTATCAGGGTAAACTGGATAACTGGCTGCAAACTGCCAAAGGACGGTTGGCACAGATCCTTTTGTTTGACCAATTCAGTCGAAACATTCACCGTGGGACAGCTCAAGCCTTTGCCTATGATGAAAAGGCTCTGGGACTTTGCCTGGAGGGAATAACCCTTGGTCATGATCAGCAATTATCACTAATAGAGCGGATATTCTTCTATCATCCATTGGAACATGCAGAACAACAGGATATACAGGCCTTGTCTGTGCAACAGTTTTCGCTGCTCGCCTCCCTGTATACTGAGGGCGAGCAGTTGCAAATGGCCTCAAATGCTCTGCGCTATGCCATAGAACACCGAGATATCATTGCCAGATTTGGGCGTTTTCCACATCGTAACCAGGTATTGGGGCGTGTTGCTAGTGAAGAAGAACAAAACTACCTGCAGCATGGTGGTAAACGCTTCGGCCAATAAAAGTAAGATAGTGGTATTAAACTGCTCTGTGTTAACAAAAATTTACCATACAAGGCATTGAGCTTCTGCTTGTCTACAGGTAAATTGGCGCGTTTTTTTATGGCGTGAATCGATTGTTCATGGATACCTTTGCTCAAATCCGTCCTTATCAGGACGATGAAGTTCAGACTGTGCTGCAGCGCTTGTTCAACGATCCTGAATTGTTGGATGCTTTGGTGCGTTTTCGCTTTGCCAATTGGCCTAAGTGGTTGGGTAAGCCTTTGGCGGTGGCTTTGCGCTGGCATTTGAAAAGGCGCTTTGGTGCTATTCGAACGGTACGTGATTTTCAGAAACAGCTGGAGCCTTTTATCCAGCGCATGATCGACACCAGTACGACTGGGCTGAGTATTCATGGTTTGGAGCAGCTCGACCTGACGCGTCCTTGTTTGTTTATCTCCAATCACAGAGATATTGCGCTGGACCCAGCGTTTGTCTGTTGGGCGCTGCATTTAAAGGGGCAGGATACGGTTCGTATCGCCATTGGTGACAATCTCTTAACCAAGCCTTGGGTGTCAGACCTGATGCGTTTGAACAAGAGTTTTATCGTTAAACGTTCTGTACCAAGCAAAAGGGAAAAACTGCAGGCCAGTAAAGAGCTCGCTGCCTATATCCAGCATTCCTTGCATGAAGAAAATGCGCATATCTGGCTGGCACAGCGGGAAGGCCGGGCCAAAGACGGCGTGGATAAGACCAACCCGGCGATTATTTCCATGTTGATGCTCAATAAACCTAAAGAGCAGGAATTTTCTGAGTACCTGAGTCAACTACGTATCGTGCCTGTGGCTATAGGTTATGAATACGATCCCTGCGATCTGGCAAAAGCCAAAGAATTGCATCAGCAAGCCATGACGGGACAGTATGAGAAGGAAGACCATGAAGATGTGGCCAGTATTTCTCGCGGCATTGTTGGTTACAAAGGCAAAGTCGAAGTGTGCTTTGGGCAACCGATAAAGGGGCCGCAGTTTGATTCAGCCAAACAGGTTGCTGAAGAAATCGATAAGCAGATTCGCGCGCTTTATCCGACTTTGACCACCACCCATTTGGCGGCTGAAAAACTGGGCTTGGATACCAGTCACGAGAACGCCCATTTTAGTGCCAGTCAGCTCAAGGTTGAACGTGAGCGCTTTGACCAGCGTTTGGCTGATGTGCCAGAAGAAATCCGTCAGCGCATGCTGAGCATGTATGCGGCACCGCTCAATCCTGAACATGCTGACTAAGCCAGACCCCCAGTCGGCTTAGTCCAATATTCCTAGCTAGCGGGCAGGGTCGATTGCGCCGCCGATACTGGCATTGACCCTGAACCAGCCAGCGATACTGTAGCGATCACGGTTGGCAGCTAGCACTTCGTGGGGGAAACGCTCACTTAAGAAGATCACCATCTGGCCAAACAGTGGGGTTAGTTTAAGAAAAGGGGCTTTTTGCTTTTTCTCATACATCAGCAGCTCACCACCGTCCTCGGTAGTCCAACCGGGGTTGAGATATAAAACCGTACTGAGTACACGGTTTGTGCGTCCTTTAAAGGCATCCAGATGCTTTTTATAGAAATCCCCTGGGCCATAGTGTGCGAAGTGACACTCATAGTCGAACAAGCCCATAAACAAGCGACGATTTAATCCCAGGCGCAATTGCTCCATTACCGTCAGAAACTCTTGCTGGGCATCTGTCTGACCGGTTAACCAGCGAATTTCGTCTGTGCGGACAAACTGGTTTTGCTGTTGTTGCTGCTCCCGGCCTATGCCAGCCGGTTGGAAATGTTGTCGACCATATTCAGACACCTCTAACAGCAGGGATTCGGTGATATGCGGGGGCAGCATTTCAGGCATTACCATGTAGCCTTTCTCGGCCAGATTGTCAGCGAGATTGTCGAGGCTGTGCTGACTAAGTTCGGTCGGTAATTGAATAAGGGCGCTCAAGGGGATCTCGGCACAAACTAAAATTGGCGCTTTTTACTCCGTTTTCGTCTGCTTGTCATC
The DNA here is from genome assembly GCF_018531185.1 of Bowmanella yangjiangensis. Classification (NCBI taxonomy): domain Bacteria; kingdom Pseudomonadati; phylum Pseudomonadota; class Gammaproteobacteria; order Alteromonadales; family Alteromonadaceae; genus Bowmanella; species Bowmanella yangjiangensis. The sequence goes on along the minus strand of NZ_JAHDJU010000003.1, from coordinate 686,755 downwards.
TGTTTTTGCTTGGGAGAGGGCGGGGTAGAGAAGATAAGGCAGACTTGGGTCTGCCTTAATCTAAAAGCTACGAGCGAATTACTTACGAATACCTTCTACATGCAATTCCAGCTCTACGGTGTCGGCTAGGTCGCCGAGTTTATGTTCAATACCGAATTCACGCATGCTGATGGTGGTTGAACCTTCGAAACCCACACGGTAGCCGCCCCAAGGATCTTTACCTTCGCCCACTTTTTCTACTTCGATAACCACTGGCTTGGTCACGCCGTGCAGCGTCAGGTTACCGTGGATATTCAACTCATTGTCATCATCCTTTACCACCTTAGTGCTGACAAACTTGGCGGTGGGGAACTTGCTGACATTCAGGAAGTCACCACTGCGAATATGTTTATCGCGTTCAGCATGGTTGGAATCTATGCTGGTGGTGTCGATATTTACTTCAATGGTTGAGGCTGTTGGGTTTTCAGCATCGTAGCTGAACTGACCATCAAACTTGTTGAAACGTCCGGTCAGCCAGGAAAAGCCAATGTGCTTTACCTTGAAATTTACCGAGGCGTGCGCGCCTTTGGTGTCGATCGCATAGTCGGCGGCATGTGCCAAAGGGGCCGTGCCCATCAGTGCCAACAGACTGGCTGCAAGTAATTGCTTCTTCATAAAAGGTAATCTCCTTATCAAGGTTTTAGCATTCGGGTTAAGGTGTTGTCTTTATCAATAACGTGGTGTTTGATGGCTGCCAGGGCATGCAGTACTACTAGACCTATCAAACTCCATGCCAGCCACTCGTGAATTTCACCTGCCAGATCTTCCTGATTTTCAACCCATTCACCGAAGCCGGGCACCGTGAACCAGTTAAATACATCAATACCGCGTGAGTCGGCGGTGGAAATCAGGTAACCACTGGTAAAAATGGCAAGTAGCAAAATATACATAAGCACATGAGTGAGATGGGACAGATTCACTTCCCATGGTTTCCCCTGTGCCTCAGGACGTCGCTTTTTGAAGCGCCACAAAAGTCGCAATAAGGTTGTTAAGGCCAACAGTATTCCGATACTTTTGTGTAGGTGCGGTGCTTCCCTATACCACTCACTGTAGTAATCCAGGTCTACCATCCACCAACCCAGCGCAAACAAGCCAATCACTGCCATTGCACTGAGCCAGTGTAAAATGATGCTGGTCCACCCCCAGCTGGTTTCGGAATTACGCAAATTACCTCCTTATATTCGATAGCAATAGCTTACGGCTTGTATATGAAAATTAATATGCCTGAATATCGAGGAATTATATCGATAAAATCGAATGAATAGGCGGGAAAGCCGGAGATTACTCCGGCTTTTGGTGACGACTTTGCAGTACCTGAATAACATCCTGAAGGCTAAGATTGCTGGCCTGCAGTAGAACCAGCAGGTGGTAAAGCAGATCAGCACTTTCATTCTTCAATTCTTCTAAATCGCCAACGGTGGCGGCTAACGCTGTTTCCACGCCTTCTTCGCCCACTTTCTGAGCGATCCGTTTGATCCCTTTGGCATAAAGACTGGCAGTGTAACTGCTGTCCGGGGCAGCCGATTTACGCAGGGCTAAAAGCTGTTCAAGTTCAGCAACAAAGGTCAGGCTAGGGGTAGCACCCTGATGCCAGCAGCTTGGGTCGCCGGTATGACAGGTTGGGCCGTTAGGTAAGGCCAGGGCAATCAGGGCATCCTGGTCACAATCACAGCTCAATTCCACCAAATCAAGGGTATGGCCTGAGCTTTCACCCTTGGTCCACAACCTTTGTTTGGAGCGGCTGAAAAAGGTCACATGACCGGTATCCAGACTTTTTTGCAGGGCTGCACGATCCATATAGCCCTGCATCTGAATTTTTCCCGAGATGGCATGTTGCACCACAACCGGCAACATGCCGTCCATTTTCTCCCAGGCCAGCGCGTCAATATTGTCTTGGTTGATAATCATAAATTCCTCACTCGTGTTGAACTGCGCTAGTCCCTGATGGGAATACCTTGGTCACGTAGATACTGTTTTAATGCGGGGATAGCGATGATGCCTTTGTGAAAAACCGAGGCGGCCAGCGCACCGTCTACATCTGCCTGTTCAAACACCGCCTTGAAGTGCTCCATGGTTCCCGCGCCGCCTGAGGCGATTAGCGGCACCTGGCAGCTGACACGAATGGCGGCGAGTTGGGCAATGTCATAGCCCTGACGCACCCCGTCCTGATTCATGCAGTTGAGTACAATTTCACCAGCGCCTCGCTGCTGCACTTCCTTAACCCAGTCTGCGGTTTGCCAGCCGGTGGTCAGAGTACGTTTCTCGTCGCCGGTAAACTGTTTGACCTGGTAGGTATTGGAGGACTGATCAAAATAGCTGTCGATACCAATAACCACGCATTGCTGGCCAAATTGGTCATGCAGCTTTGTGATCAGGGTGGGATCGGCTAGCGCCGGAGAGTTGATGGAAACCTTATCGGCGCCCATTTCCAGTACCTTGCCAGCGTCTTCTACCGATTTAATCCCGCCGGCCACACAAAATGGAATGTTAATGACTTCGGCAATCCGGCTTACCCAGCTTTTGTCCACCACCCGTGCATCACTGGAAGCGGTGATATCGTAGAACACCAATTCGTCAGCGCCTGCCAAAGCATATTGCTCGGCTAGCGGTACAATATCACCGACAATTTCATGGTTACGAAATTGCACGCCTTTCACCACTTTACCGTCTTTCACATCCAAGCAGGGGATAATACGTCTGGCCAGCATCAGTTTTGCTCCCATAGTGCAATGGCTTCAGCCAGTTCAAATTTGCCTTCCAGCAGGGCACGGCCCAGGATCACAGAGTCGACCTGGGTGCCTTTAAGTGCCTGAATATGCTCAAGGTTGCCTATGCCGCCGGATGCTTGCCAGATAATTTGTGGGAAGGCAGCTTTCATTTCCTGATACAAGGCCTGATTGGGGCCTTGCAGAGTGCCGTCGCAGGCAATATCGGTACAAAGTACGTGTTTGGCACCAGCTTCCAGAAATCCATCCAGTAAGGGGGCCAGTTCTACGCCACTGTCCTGTTGCCAGCCGTGCGTAGCAATGCATTTCTTGCCTTGGGCGTTAATATTAATGTCCAGTGCCAGTACGATAGCATCGCTACCGTATTCACGCAGCCAGCCCTTTACGAGCTCCGGCTGTTTGGCCGCCAGTGATCCAATCACCACGCGCTCAATACCAGTGCTGAGTAAGTCCTTTACATCCTGCTCGCTGCGAATACCGCCGCCAGCCTGAAACTTCATTAGTTTGCTGTCAGCCAGCTCGCGGATAAGACCAAGTTGGCGTTTGGCCGGGTCTTTGGCGCCGGTCAGATCAACAATATGCAGCCAACTTGCGCCAGCGCTGGCATAGGCTTTAGCTACATCCAGTGGTTGCTGGGTGTAACGGGTTTTTTGTTGGTAATCGCCCTGATAAAGGCGTACCACCTCACCATCAATAAGGTCTATGGCTGGAATTATCATATTTTCTCTCGTCTTGTTCGGGCCAAAGCCCGATTGACCAAAGGCGTTGCCAGTGGTCGAATCTGGATCAGCACTGGCTGATAAAATTGTTCAACAAACGGCTGCCTGCCTCGCCGGAGCGCTCAGGGTGGAATTGCACACCCATAAAATTGCCCTGGCCAATACTGGCACTGAATGGCATGCCGTAATCGCAGCGTGCTAGGGTGTAATCACATACCGACACGGCAAAACTGTGCACAAAATAGAAATAGCTGCCGTCTTTAATGCCATCAAATAGCGGGCTGTCTGGATTGGGTGTGATGGTATTCCAACCCATATGAGGTAAACGTAGGTTGCCGACCTGCATGCGTTTAACCTCACTGGCAATCATGCCAAGGCAAGCCACATGACCCTCTTCAGACTGACGGGTCATTAGCTGCATGCCCAGGCAAATCCCCAGTGTTGGCTGGGTAAGTTCTCTGACCACAGTGATCAGTCCTTTGGTTTCAATTTTTTGCATGGCAGCCGGCGCAGAGCCAACGCCGGGTAGAATGACTTTGTCAGCACTTTTGATAACCTCGGGGTCATCGGAGACCGTCACCGGACACCCCAGGCGCTCAACGGCAAAGCGTACCGAGGCAATATTGGCGCAGCCGGTATCTACAATCACCAGTTCCACTAGAGCGCCCCCTTGCTGCTCGGCAGCACATCACCTTGTTTAGTGATGGCCTGACGCAAGGCCCGGCCGAATACCTTAAACAGACTTTCTACCTGATGGTGGGCATTGCCTTCGGTGGTAGAAAGGTGCAGAGAGACCCCCATAGAGTCTGCCAAGGAGCGGAAAAAGTGCGATACCATCTGTGTCGACATTTCACCAACCCGTTCCTGGCTAAACTCAGCATCGAACTTTAAATAAGGGCGGGCCGAAATATCTAGCACACACTCGGCGCGGCATTCATCCATCGGCAGGGCAAAGCCAAAGCGACCTATACCGCGTTTATCACCTAGTGCTTTACGCAGCGCATCACCCAGAGCTAAGGCGGTGTCTTCCACTGAGTGGTGGTCGTCAATGTGCAGATCGCCGTTTACCTCAACCTGCATGTTAAAGCCGCCGTGGGTGGCAATTTGATCCAGCATATGGTCAAAAAAGCCAAGGCCAGTGCTAATTTGCGATTTGGCCTGATTGTCCAGGTCCACCTTAATACGGATATTGGTTTCCGAGGTGGTACGAATAACCTCGGCGATGCGGCCCTGACCTTTTAATTGTTTCTCAATGGCCAGCCAGTTGTTGTCCTGCCTGTCATAGCGAATACCGACAATTCCCATATTGTCTGCCAGTTGGATATCGGTGGGGCGATCACCAATCACATAGGAACGGGTAAAATCGATTTTGCCTTGTTGCAAATAGTCTTTAACCAGCCCCAGCTTGGGTTTGCGGCAACTGCAATTGTCTGCATCAAAGTGCGGGCAAATTAACACGTCGTCAAAGGTCACTCCCTGACTGGCGAACAGTTCCATCATTTTATTGTGCGGCGCATCAAAGTCCGCCTGCGGGAAACTGTCGGTGCCAAGGCCGTCCTGGTTACTGACGATCACCAGCTTAAATCCTGCTTGCTGCAGACGGGTTAACACTGGAATCACCATAGGTTCAAAGACCAGTTTTTCCAGACTGTCTAACTGTTTATCAATGGCCGGTTCTTCTACCAGCGTACCGTCGCGGTCGATAAATAAAATAGCTTGCTGGCTCATCTGGCCTTCTCCTCAAAAAAGCGTTGCATGGCGGCCACGAGCCGCTGATTTTGTTCTTCTGTGCCGATACTGATACGCAGGCAGTTTTCCAACCCTAGTTGCTTGGACTGATCGCGGATCAAAATACCCTGAGCGACCAGATCATCCATCAGCCCTTGTTTATATTGGCTGCGCAGTAAAATAAAGTTGGCCTGGCAGTCGCCAACCTGAACAAAGTCGCCCAGAGTTTGCAACTGATCTTGCAGCCGTTGTCTTAGCACATTCAGGACTTCGACTTTCTCCCGCATCCATGCCAGTCCTTGTGGTGACAGGGCCTGGGCGGCAATCTGGGCGACAGGCTCAGCCAAAGGATAGGGCGCGATGGCTTTGAGTAGCACCTGAATAATCTCAGGGGAGGCCAGGGTGAAGCCGCAGCGAATGCCCGCCAGACCAAAGGCCTTGGATAAGGTGCGCAGTACCACCAGATTCGGGTAATTGGCTAACTGCCCGGCCCAGCCCTGGCCTTGCGCGAACTCAATGTAGGCTTCGTCTACTGCGACCAGGGCAGAACCTGCAAAAAGCGCCAGTGCCTGCTCGATTTGTTCAGGCGCGACCTGCGTACCGGTAGGGTTATTCGGCGAACAGATAAATACTATTTTGACCTTACCGACAAATTCGGCCATGGCATCAAGGTTGAGGCTGAAATCCGCATTAAGCGGGGCTTTATTTACCTTAACGTTAAAGGTCTCGGCGCTGATGGCGTACATGCCATAAGTGGGTGGACAGATAAGAATACTGTCCTGCCCGGCATCACAGAACGCTCGAATTAATAGTTCTATACCTTCATCGGCGCCGCGACTGACCAGTACCTGCTCGGGCGTTACGCCAGCGTAAGCAGCATAGGCCTGTATGACCGCTTTAGGCTGGCAGTCCGGATAGCGGTTAAGCTTTTGACTGTCCAGGCTATACTCGCCGACAAAAGGCGATTCATTGGCATTTAACCAGTCTTGTCCGCCTGAGAATAAGCGTCGCGCCGACTCATAAGGCTTCAGATCTCTAAGGTGTTTCGCTTGTAAAGCGTCAATCAGGCCATCTGTCATTTTAAAGCATCCAATCTAAGGGCTACGGCTTGTTTGTGTGCGTCCAGACCTTCGGCGTCAGCCAGGCACATAATGGCTGGGCCAATCTGCTTTAGGCCTTCCTGGCTTAGGTCCTGAACGGTATAGCGGCGCAGAAAATCCAGCAGGCCCAAGCTTGAGGTATTTCTGGCATAACCATAAGTCGGCAGCACATGGTTAGTGCCGCTGGCATAGTCGCCAGCCGATTCTGGCGACCAGGGGCCAACAAAAATGGAGCCGGCATTGGTGAGTTTGTCCAGCCAACTGCGTGGATTCTCCATTTGAAGAATTAAATGCTCTGGGCCGTATTGATTTGATACTTCAACGGCTTCTGCCATATTCCGGGTCAGGATGTAGCGGCCGTGCTGCATACTTTGACGGGCAATCTCGGCCCGTCCTAAGCGGCTAAGCTGCTGCTCAACGGCTTGTTTTACTGCGCTGATTAGCGGTTCTGAATCACTCACTAATACCGCTTGTGAGTCAACCCCGTGTTCAGCCTGAGAGAGCAGGTCAGAGGCAACAAAAGCCGGATTGGCGAACTCGTCGGCGATAACCAGTACTTCAGATGGACCTGCTGGCATATCGATGGCAGGGCCGCCTGGAATTCGACTGACCTGCTGTTTGGCCTCGGTTACATAGCTGTTGCCCGGACCAAAGATCTTATCTACTTTGGCAATGCTTGGCGTGCCAAGGGCCATGGCAGCAATAGCCTGGGCACCGCCGCACAGATAAATTTCGTCTATTTCGCACAGGGTTGCAGCGTAAAGTATTTCAGCGGCCAGTGAACCTTGCTTGTTCGGCGGGCTGCACAGCACTTTACGCGGGCAACCTGCTACCTGGGCAGTCACGCCCAGCATCAATACCGTAGAGGGCAACGGTGCGGTGCCGCCGGGAATGTACAGGCCCACAGAAGCGATGGCTTGGTGTTTAAGCTCGCAGATGACGCCGGGGCTGGTTTCCACCTGGACATCCTGAGGGCGCTGCGCTTCATGGAACTTCCGAATGTTCTGATAAGCAAGTTCAATGGCAGCTTTACGTTCATTGCTGAGTGCGGCAATGGCCTGTTCGACAGCGACATTGGATAACCGTAGATCGGTTAGTTCAACTCCATCAAAGCGTTTTGCCAAGCTGAATAATGCCTCATCGGCCTCATTGGCAACCTGTTCGATAATGGCGGTCACGGCCTGGCTTAAGCTTTGATTATCGGCCAGCGCTGGGCGACGCAACAAAGCGGCTTGTTGTGGCGTGGCTAATTGATTCCAGTCTTGCATACTTAACCCAACATTTTTTCGATGGGGAGCACCAGAATGCTGCTGCAACCCAGGGCTTTTAGTTTTTCCATGGTTTCCCAGAACAGGGTTTCGGTGCTTACTACGTGCACAGCGACACTGGTTTCATTGCCGGCCAGAGGTAGAAGTGTCGGGTTCTCTGCACCAGGTAAAAGCTGTTTCACCTGCTCTATCTTATCCTTTGGTGCGTGCAGCATGATGTACTTGCTTTCCCGCGCTTGCATTACGCCGTTAATGCGGGTCAGTAGTTTGTCGATAAGTTGCTGTTTGCTGTCCAGCATGTCGCCACTGCGTTGAATCAGTACGGCCTTGGAGCGGAAAATGACGTCCTTTTCTACCAAGCCATTGGCTTCCAGGGTTGCGCCGGTACTGACCAGGTCGCAGATGGCATCGGCTAGTCCGGCGCGCGGGGCGACTTCAACCGAACCATTAAGCATGACGGCTTTAGCATCGACATTCTGCTCGCGGAAAAAGCGCTCCAGCAAAAAGGGGTAGGTGGTGGCGACTTTTTTACCTTGCAGAGACTGCACGTTTTGGTAATCCATTTCATTCGGTACCGCCAGGGACAAACGGCAACCGCCAAACTCTAAGCGTTCCAGGGTCTTATATTGGAACTGTTTACCCTGGGCCTGTCGCTCAAGCATTTTTTCTTCCAGCTCGTTTTCGCCGATGAAGCCCAAATCAACCACACCATCCATCACCAAACCCGGAATGTCGTCATCTCTGACTCGCAGCAGATCGATGGGCAAGTTGGTGGCATGGGCAATCAACAAGCGGTCGCGAATCGACAACTTGACGCCGATAGCTTTGAGTAACTCCATACTGCCTTCGCAAAGGCGGCCGGATTTCTGTACGGCAATTCTGAGTCTGTTGCGGTCTGTCATATTTCCTACCTTAATTTTCACGAGCCCTAAAACGAAAAACCCCCGGAAGTTGCCTTCCGGGGGTATCTAAATCTGGTTCGATATGCCACTGGAAGGTAACCATAGACCTTCCAGCACGAACCTGAAAGGTTATGCTATATGATGGTGATGATGAATCGCTTTCAGGTTCTGAGTAATCATGTTGCTAATTAATTATTCACGCTATCTTTGTTCGGCCTTTAACTTACTGCATGGCATGGTCCTAAGGCAAGTGGAAATTGGTGCAAAAATTGACATTGGTTAAAGCAAAAAAGAATAAGTTGTTAGAAATTGATGGCACAAAACCCAAAAACTCGAGTCCAATGATTAAATGTGTTTAAAATATGACCGATAAAAGAGTGACTTCAGACGAGAAAAGAGCGATGGGAGTATAGATGGTTAGCGATTTATTGTTTCCAATCTTGCCTAAGCAGGGAAAAACGAACCCAGTTCAGGATGAACAGCGTGTCGAGCAAGTCAGTAAAGAGGCCAAGCTTCGTTCGCTTGAAGAAGATGACCGAAATCTGACGGCTGAAGAGCGGCAAAGTCGGCAACAGCAGCAAGAGCAGAAGGGCAAGAAAAAAACAAAACAGGAAGCGGAAAAGCCGGTTGAAGGGGAAAACCGAGCAGGTCCCGGGCACCTGGATATTTATATTTGACCGCAAAGAAAATGGGCCAGCATTGTGTTGCCAGCCCTCAGTATTTATATGTTTTTGAATCTTGCCAGTCTGGCGACAAGTGTTGTGGCCAGTAGTGCTGTGTAAACCGCGAAAATCACGATCATCCACTGCGGCATACTCATGTCCATAAATGACCAGTCAATGTCCCCACAATCACCTGTAGCGGCGAAAACTTGCGGGATCCACTCATGCAGAGGCAACCAACTGGGAAAGTTGGGAACAATTTCGCAGACAGTAAAAAATGGGTTCGCAGCAGTTTGAATATCCACATGTTCGATAGCTATCAGTAATCCCCAAATGGCTGATACAGCCCATAGGCCAAAGGCCAACAGTCGTCCAAACCAGGCTTTGTATAGAAGCATGCCAAACAGACCGGCAAACAGCAGGCCGAATACCGCATTGCGCTGATAAATACACATGATGCAAGGCTCAAGGCCCATACCATACTGGAAGTACAGTGCAGTGAGTTCCAGTATCAAAGCTGAGATAAACAACAATGCCCAGGGCCAGCGTTTGGTTGGCCATTCTGCTATTTGAGAAAACAATTGCATACGCTCTCTTATCAAAAGTGAAAACGCCTCTTGCGAGGCGTCTGATTAGTTATTCGTGAGGCATCTCAGAAGGACTATGGTGATTAATCCACTCCATGTGATATAGCCACTCAGTCGACTCCAATAAACCAAAATAGGTTGCAGCCAGCCCGACTAGGGTAAGCACTACCGTGTAGGGCAAAGCCATATAAACCATTCGACCGTATGACAATCTTAATAATGGCGCTAATGCCGATGTCAGTAAGAATAAAAACGCAGCCTGACCATTAGGCGTAGCAACACTTGGTAGGTTAGTCCCGGTGTTAATGGCGACGGCCAGCATATCAAACTGGTCACGAGTAATATGACCGTGTTTCAGGGCGGTACTGACTTCAGTGATGTACACGGAGCCCACAAACACGTTGTCACTGACCATGGACAATAATCCGTTAGCCAGATAGAACATGACTAACTGAGTTTTGCCTTCAAAGGTTAATACCCAATCGATAACAGGAGTAAATAATCCCTGATCAATAATGACGGCCACTACAGCAAAAAATACGCAAAGTAGTGAAGTAAAGGGCAAGGCTTCTTCGAATGCCTTACCAATTTGATGCTCGTCAACAACGCCGCAGAAGGCAGTCGCCAGTACGATAACTGATAGACCAATTAAGCCTACAGCAGACAAGTGGAAAGCCAGACCAATTACCAACCACACGGCAATCAATGACTGTATCATTAACTTTGCGGTATCGCGCTTAGTGCGCTGCTTGTCTACGTGATTACTGTAGTCAGCAAGGATAGTGCGTACGGTCTCGGGAAGCTGTGCACCATAAGAGAAAAGTTTGAATTTCTCCAGCAAAATGGTGGTCAACAACCCAGCGATCAACACTGGCAAGGTAATAGGGCCCATGCGTACCAGGAATTCAACAAAGTTCCAACCAGCCTTATCAGCAATAATCAGGTTTTGTGGTTCACCCACCATGGTAGTAACGCCGCCCAGTGCCGTACCAATTGCGGCATGCATCATCAAATTGCGCAAAAAGCTGCGGAAACCTTCCAAGTCTTCTCGACTGGGCATAGGCATGCTGTCATCCGCGGTGTGATCGTGTTCGTGATGATAGTCTTTGCCAGATGCGACTTTATGGTAGATGGAGTAGAAACCGGTAGCGACACTGATAATCACCGCAATCACGGTCAACGCATCTAAGAAGGCGGAAAGTACCGCCGAAGAGAGCGTGAATGCCAGCGCAAGAGCCGTTTTGCTGCGCAATCTGATCAGAAGCTTAGTGAACAGATATAGCAACAAATCTTTCATAAAGTAGATGCCTGCCACCATAAAAATCAGCAGCAACAGCACCTCAATATTTACCACTATTTCGTGCTTGATATGTTCGGGGCTGGTCATGCCGATAAACACCGCTTCAATGACCAGCAAGCCGCCGGGTTGCAATGGATAGCATTTCAATGCCATAGCCAAGGTGAAGATAAACTCTAGTATGAGTGCCCAACCCGCTAAATACGGACTGACCTGAAAGAGCAGGGGGTTGATGATTAAAAACGCAATAATGGCCTTTTTATACCAGTCAGGCGCATTTCCGAGAAAATTTCTGAACAGTGCGACGACCATGGATTGTTGCATGCTATGTGGTCCTTTCAGTGAGTAGGGCGGATTACATGTCGGAGGTGCCATCGGCTAAGCATTAAGGTCGGATCTTCTTGTCCGCTATGCAATTCCCTGATGTATTTAGCCGCTGGGTTCCCTGCGAGGGAATCCGGCTTAGAATGTTTTAATGAGAAGTGTACAAAAAAGCAAGCCAATTCTTATGCTTACCCCTTATATTACGGTGAGTGGAAAGGGCTTCAATCTGTGTGAGGATGGCGGGAAAAAGCTGTTTTTCAGGCACTTTTTGGCGCCACAGTTAATTGGTTCAATTAGCAATGACATCTGGTACAATCAGTTGGATAACAACAATTAATCGGTGTTAAGCGAGCTTTTGCATGATCTATAAATCCCAAAGTCCAGCCGGATTTGCCGAAGAATATATTGTCGAGTCAATTTGGAGCGGCAGATTTCCTCCCGGTACTATACTGCCTGCTGAACGCGAATTGTCCGAACTGATTGGGGTGACACGCACAACCCTGCGTGAGGTTTTGCAAAGGTTAGCTCGCGATGGCTGGTTAACTATTCAGCATGGCAAACCAACCAAAGTGAATAACTTCTGGGAGACCTGTGGTCTGAATATCCTCGAAACTTTGGCTCGTCTGGATCAGGATGGCATTCCAGAGTTGGTAGATCACCTGTTGGCTGCTCGTACCAGCGTTAGTGCAGTGTTTATTCGTGGCGCCATTAAGAACTCTCCGGAGAAAGCGGCAGAAATACTTAAAGGTTATGCCGATGTAGCGGAAGATGGCCAAGCCTTTGCTGACTATGATTATCAGATTAATCATGATTTGGCGCTGGCTTCAGGTAACAAAGTTTATGTGCTGATGATGAACGGATTCAGAGGCTTATACGCTCGAATTGGTGGTTACTATTTCTCCAATAGCAAATCTCGAAACCTGGCACGAGACTACTACGCGCAACTGCTTCAGCTTGCCCAAACTGGCGCTCATGAGCAGGTTCCTGGCCTGATCCGTAAATATGGTATTGCCAGCGGCAAGATATGGCATGAGATCCGTGAGGAAATGCCACAAGATTTGGTGGACTGAGAATAAGTGCCCGTAAAAAAAGCGCCGTAAGGCGCTTTTTTTGTGACTGATTTATTGCTTAGGCGAAGTTTTGCGCAGCAAAATCCCAGTTGATCAAGGCCCAGAAGCCTTCCATGTACTTAGGACGCAGATTGCGATAGTCAATGTAGTAGGCGTGTTCCCACAGATCCACTGTCATCAGCGGGGTTACACCTGCTTCAGTCAGCGGCGTACCAGCATTGCTGGTGTTAACGATATCCAGGCTGCCGTCTGCCAATTTTACTAACCAGGTCCAGCTGGAGCCGAAGTTGTTAACGGCTTTATCGTTGAAGGCTTCTTTAAAGGCTGCAAAAGAGCCCCACTTGGCATTGATGGCGTCAGCCAGTGCACCGCTTGGCTCGCCGCCGCCGTTAGGGCTCAGGCTGTGCCAGTAGAACGTGTGGTTCCAAATCTGCGCGGCGTTGTTGAATACGCCACCTTGAGAAGTGCGAACAATCTCTTCCAGTGATTTATTGGCGAATTCTGTACCTTCAATCAGGCCGTTCAGCTTAACCACGTAAGTGTTGTGGTGTTTACCGTAATGATATTCCAGAGTCTCAGCAGAGATATGCGGTTCCAGGGCATTTTTTTCGTACGGCAGGGGCGGAAGTTCGAAAGCCATGTAAATTCTCCATGTTGGTCAAAAAGACGACACAAGGCAAAGTGCGCGATGCATCGTTGTTTATAAAGTTATTGGTTTATTAATTAGTCTAAAGCCAATAGGGGCAAATAGCCAGTTAACTCACCTTCTGAATATGAGGCTTGTCGCTGGAAAAACAAGATGTCCAAACAAAGCCATGGGCCGCCCCTTGAAAAGGGGTATAATGGCCTCAAATCGGTATTAACCTAATTAAGAGGCAGTTATCGTGGAAACATTGGAAAAAATCAAACAGCAAATCGCTGAAAACCCTATCCTGATTTATATGAAGGGCTCTCCTAAGCTGCCCAGCTGTGGATTTTCGGCGCAGGCTTCTCAGGCGCTGATGTCTTGTGGCGAGCCTTTCGCTTATGTGGATATTCTGCAGAATCCAGATATCCGTGCGGAGTTGCCTGCTTACGCCAATTGGCCGACTTTCCCTCAGCTTTGGGTTGAAGGTGAGCTGGTGGGTGGTTGCGACATTATGCTGGAAATGTTCCAGCAGGGTGAGTTACAGCCATTGGTAAAAGAAGCGGCGGCCAGAGCCAAAGCTAACAAAGATGCTGAACAAAGCGACGCTGAATAATTTTTTGCGCGGCACCGCGCCACGTAGAATAAAAAAGGGGCCTTGGCCCCTTTTTTGATTAATCATCGTCGTGCATTTGCGACTGGTTGTAGTTCTCGATACCGAGCTTGCTAATTAACTGCAGCTGCGTTTCAAGCCAGTCAACGTGCTCTTCCTGGCCATCTAGTACTTTGCCAAGTAGATCCCGGCTAACGTAATCCTGCACAGATTCTGCGTACTCAATGGCGCTGCGCAAGTCTGGAATGGCTTTATGCTCGAAGGTTAAATCGCAATTGAGCATTTCTTCGGTGTCTTCACCTATATGCAGTTTTCCCAGGTCCTGCAGGTTCGGAATACCATCTAAAAATAAAATTCGCTCAATCAAATCGTCGGCACGTTTCATTTCCCGGATAGATTCGTGATATTCCTTGTCGGCCAGGCCTTTTAAGCCCCAGTTCTTGAACATACGGGAATGCAGGAAATATTGGTTGATTGCCACCAGTTGATGACCCAGTACTTTATTCAGGTGTTTGATAAGGGACTTATCGCCTTTCATAGCCGGACTCCGTGACGTGCTGTTTTGCAGATATGCAAAAACCAGCGAGCTAAGATTTGTTCATTATAGAGAACAAAAACTTAAGCGTCACCGCACAATTCGGATTTGCTGTTAGCAGACTTCCTTGAACAGCGATTCATCAACTATGGTATTGTCGATAACCTGCTGTGCCAGTTGCACACATTTGCCACATTGACTGCCCACGCCAAACTGCTTACGTAAGTCACGCATATTTCCAACGCCTTCTTCGCGAACGGCGCGGGCAATTTGTTTGTCGGTGATACCGTGGCAGAGGCAAACGAACAAAATACAACTCCTATAACATTACAAATGATAATAATTGTTATTAGAGGTTTTGCCAAGTGATTTATTAATCATCAAACAAAATTGGCTAATGGGGAGCGTGATTTCGGGGAATGACATACCGAAGTACACTAATTGGACATTTATGCATTTAACTGTACTTTTGCTCTTGGTTTGCTGCACTACTGCCCTTATCTTGTGTTCTAGTCTTTTATTAGCTTGTATCCCATCAGGGTGACAAGCAGAACATCAACCAAGAAATGGAGAAGATGATGAGTGTATTAGTTGGTCGTCCTGCCCCGGATTTTACCGCTGCTGCCGTACTGGGCAATGGCGAAATTGTTGACAGCTATAACCTGAAAGATGCCATCAAAGGCAAGAAAGCCGTTGTGTTTTTCTATCCTCTGGACTTCACCTTTGTATGTCCTTCAGAGCTTATCGCTTTTGATAAGCGCTATGATGAGTTCAAACAGCGTGGTGTAGAAGTGATTGGTGTGTCTATCGACTCTCAGTTCAGTCACAATGCATGGCGTAACACCCCAGTTAACCAGGGCGGTATTGGTCCTGTGAAGTACACTCTGGTGGCTGACGTGAAGCACGAAATTTGTCAGGCTTATGATGTAGAGCATCCTGAAGCTGGTGTGGCGTTCCGTGGTTCTTTCCTGATTGACGAGGAAGGTAATGTACGTCACCAGGTCGTCAATGACCTGCCACTGGGCCGTAACGTTGACGAAATGCTGCGTATGGTTGATGCGCTGAACTTCCACCAGGAGCACGGCGAAGTATGTCCAGCCGGCTGGCAACAAGGTAAAGAAGGTATGCAAGCAAGCCCTGAAGGCGTTGCTAAATACCTGGCTGAGAACAGCGACAAGCTGTAATTGCCCGAAGATAAAAAAGCCGCGTTATCGCGGCTTTTTTTTGCTCTTCATCCCGACTTAGGGTTGCATGGCAATGATGTCTGTCTTCAGCAACGACAGAATATTTTCTGCCGTATTGCCCAGCAACTTGCCTTTTAACCCTTTACGCCCGACTGTACCAATGGTGACTAATCCGGCATTAATATCTGCCGCGACACTAGGGATCACTTTGTCTGGGTCGCCGGCCTTAATGTGCACATTTTCTGGATTAAGTGGAAAATCACCGGCCATTTTTTGAATCAAGGGCATATATTGCGCCTTGGCGTCACTGGCCATCTGCTTGCCACTCAGTCCCATTAAATCTTTCAATACCGGCGACATAGGCAGGCAATATACACAGTGCAATTCGCCACCAAAGTGTCTGACCCAGTCAATACCCGTGCTGAGCAGTTGTTGGTTTAGGGCCTGCTTGCTTTGCAACTTGCTGCCTAAATCCAGCGCCACCATGACATTATGCTGTTTCTTCCATTTCTTTTCTGAAACAAGCAGTACAGGTACCTGACTGGTTCTAAGCAGATGCCAATCCGTGGGGGTATAGAACATGCCTTCGCTGCGTCGCCCTGTCTTAACAATCAGGTCGTGCTTGTGCTTGCGGCTGAATTCTTCTGTCCAACTGGCAATGTTCTTTTCCCAAATCACCTGACAGGTGACTTGCTCGGGGTTGAGGTCCTGGTCCTTAATCTGGCGTTCCAGCCATTGCTGACGCTGCTCTACTAAGCTTTGCTGAATGGCCTTCTGCTGACTGGCACTGAGGTTGTCGGGTAAGTGTTTCAGTTGCTCATAGACAAAGCTAAGTACAGTTACCTTCGCATTCTGGGCATCGGCAATCAGCTTGGCTTTGGCCAAGGCCTTGGGCTTACTGCCTGGCAGATCTGCAATCACCAAAATCTGTTTCATCAGCACATTCCTTTTTGTTTTCAACCAGGTAAATCTGGCTCGGGTAGCTGAGTTATATCAGAAACAGAATCAACGGCCTAGCTTTGTTCGATGGCTAGCGGCCAGCCGCCCAATTCCCGCCATTTGTTGACGATAATACAAAATAAATCGGCGGTTTGTTCTGCATCATATAAGGCCGAATGGGCCTGTGCCTGATCAAAAGCCAAACCAGCGGCTTTACAGGCTTTAATCAGTACGGTTTGTCCAAAAGCAAGGGCTGACAGACTGGTAGTGTCAAAAGAGACAAATGGATGAAAGGGCGTGCGTTTGATCGCCGAGCGGTTAATGGCGGCATTGACAAAGCCCTGATCAAAGGCGGCGTTGTGAGCAACAATGACCGAGCGTTGGCAGTCTGCATCTTTTTGCGCTTTGCGGATTTGCTTACAGAGCTCTTTCATCACCTCTGTTTCGGGCAAGGCTCCGCGCAGGGCACAGTGAGGATCGATACCATTGAATTCCAAAGCGGCGGGTTCAAGGTTAGCGCCTTCAAAAGGGGCAACATGGAAGTGAATGGTTTTATCACGTACCAGTTGGCCATTGTCGTCCAGTTTCAAGGTGACTGCAGCAATCTCCAGCAAGGCGTCAGTGAGAGGATTGAATCCGGCGGTCTCGACATCTATAACGACAGGGAAGTAGCCCCTGAATCTTTGCTTGAGTTGTTGCGTTTCTGCTGTCATCTTTTACTCTGTTTACTCTTTGGCTACGGCATCCGCCTCATCTGGGCCGCGATTATGACAAGTCTGGCCGAGGCTATCCAGTGAATGCGCAATATGCAGGTCAAGAACCTGGCATAACGGCCGATATCTGGATAAGGAATTGGACAGAGACGCTATGAATAAACTCTTTTGTGTTCTACTAGGTTTTCTGAGCGTGCCGGCGTCAGCGGGGTTGCGTCACTATGCCGCACCTATCGAAACGTCGTCCTGGCAGCTCAGTAGCCAAAGCCGCTTGCAGTGCACCTTGAAGCACAATGTGCCCGGTTATGGCGATGCCATGTTTACCAGTATGGCCAGTAAGCAGTTGAATATGGAGTTTGAACTGGACATGCTGCAGCTCCCCAAAAACTATGGTGTGGCAGCGGTATATTCGGTTCCGCCCAGTTGGATGCCAGGTATGATGCAACGCCAGATCGCTGAAATGCCTATCCGTAAACAGTACAACGGTGATTTGCCTGAACAGGCCGCCTGGACCATTTTATCGGAACTGGAAAAGGGCTTTTGGCCGACTATTTATTACCGGGACTGGTACAACGAGCAGGATCGCGTCGCAGTTGGATTGAATGCCAGCAACTTCCTCGACCAATATCGGCAGTTCTCACAATGTGTGGCAAATCTGCTGCCATTTAATTTTGAAGATATTGCCTACACTGTGCTGTCTTATCAAAAAAGCTCGGCTGAGTTTACCCGTGGTTCGCGCAAAAAGCTCAGCATGATCAGTGATTATCTGAAGGAAGACACCAATATTGAGTTGGTGCTGCTGGATGCCTACACAGACAGCTACGGTGGCAGTTCGAGTAATATGCAGTTGTCTATTCGTCGGGCCGAGCGGGTCAAAAAATTCTTCGAAGAGCAGGGCGTGGATGCCGAGCGAATCAAAGTGACAGGCCATGGCGAGCGGCGTCATGTGGCGGAAAACAGTAACGAGTTATCGCGGGCTAAGAACCGGCGGGTGATTATCCGTATGGAAAAAGGGCTGTGATTGTCTATTAAGAATAAGGGCGCCAAGAGCGCCCTTATTTTTGTTTGCTTTGCAGATAATCAACCACTTTATCTGGAAAGTCGGTAAAGATGCCATCTACTTTCAGCCAGTCAAACACCAGAGTCAATGCTTGCTGCCAGTTCATATTAGGCGGTAGCTGGTCGGCCCTTAAGGTGTAAGGGTGAATCTTCAGAGCAAGGGCTTTGGCATCCAGCAGCAACGAGGTCGGTTGTTTGGAGCTAAAGTCAACCAACTGAGGTAACCAAGGTCCTATACCATCGGCCACTTTTGCAATGTCTTTGAGGCCCGGAGGGGAACGCAGGTAGGCGTAGTCGTTATCGGACTCCTGCCAGCTATTTTCCGCCAGCAATTGTACCAGGCTGGTTTTAAGCCCCAATTCATTGCGCAGTCTGCGGGTTTCGTTAAAGTCGAAGCACTGCACAATAACATTAGCCTCAGCGTGATTGAGGTTGTGCTTTGCCAACATCGCCATAAAAATCTTACTGATGTCCTGCCCGGCAGCTCTGTGAAACGCGGGAGATTTTAGCTCAGGATACAAGCCAATATTCGTGCCGCGGCTGCGATTGAGTTCTCGGATCAGGGTAATCTGTTGCTCGAAGGTGGCGATGCGGAAAAGTTCAGCATTACTGCCATCCTCCTGGTAACGGTTG
This sequence comes from Bowmanella yangjiangensis, assembly GCF_018531185.1. Taxonomy (NCBI): domain Bacteria; kingdom Pseudomonadati; phylum Pseudomonadota; class Gammaproteobacteria; order Alteromonadales; family Alteromonadaceae; genus Bowmanella; species Bowmanella yangjiangensis. The sequence goes on along the minus strand of NZ_JAHDJU010000003.1, from coordinate 668,032 downwards.
GCAAATACCTGTAGACCTTTTTCATCGCGCCTTTCCTGCACCCGCAGGGTTTTTAATTCCGCCAGGGTGAAATCAATCGCATAGAAGCGACCATCTGTGCGTTTTCGCTGCGGGAAAATATCCGCCACATTAGTTACGGTATCCAGATGGATATCGTGCAGCACCACTAATATCCCGTCCTTGGATAGCACCAAATCCTGCTCAATATAATCCGGCCGCATACCATGGGCCAAAATGACCGCAGGCAGGGTATGCTCGGGCAAATAACCGGATGCACCGCGATGGGCTATTACCACTGGCCTGGCGATGGCCGCCAGGCTCAATGTTGACAGCAGGACTAAGGTAATCAACGTCCTTATCATGTGTTTTTTATTCCTGAATCAGTTCGACCGCATAGCCGTCAGGATCGCGCACAAAGGCGATAACCGTAGAGCCACCTTTGACCGGCCCAGGTTTGCGGTAGACATCTGCACCGCGACGCTCAAGCTCCTCGCATACGGCGTAAATGTCGTCGGCGCCGATAGCGATATGGCCATAAGCAGTGCCCATATCGTAGCTGTCTTTGTCCCAGTTATAGGTGAGTTCGAGGACAGTGTGCGTATCTTCCTCACCGTAGCCAAGGAACGCCAAGGTGTATTGATACTCAGGGTTTTCACTGGTGCGCAATAACTTCATGCCAAGTAACTCGGTATAAAATTCAATGGAACGCTCCAGATTGCCAACGCGCAACATGGTATGCAGTAATCTCATTTGTCTGGTCCTTTTGGGTTTACGGGAAGTGTAAAGGGCGTATATGTCAGTTTTATCTCTGTACGAGCAGAGATCTTCAATTAAACAGCCGCCACAACGGGGCTCTCTTGCAATGCAAACATGGCAATTGCAAAAAGTAAGCTTGCAAGGTGAGCCATTTTAAACGCTTTTGGCTCGGCATTTAGCATTTTTTACCGGATGGCAATGACGTTTTCATGCCGGCATACTTTATGCGGTAAGAATCTTCTCAAGAACCTAGCCCTAACACTTTGAACCAAAGAACCGAGCACAAACATTGAGCATATCGCGCAACTTTCATGGTCTGATGCTCGACTGTTAAACACGTTGTTTAGGCATGCAAAGGCTTCACAGGAAAGCCTTTGTTGCGTAATGCTTTGCTATTGAACTTATCTCTTTTTATTGGTTTATTGAGTGTCGGCTAGTTGTCGTGAAGCTTATTCAATATGTGCGCCCTGAAGGTTTTATAGCTGTTGTTCTCTACGTTCTCCGTTGCGCTTATCTCTAGTGCTTTGGTGACCGCTTCTAAGGCCTTTTTATCTTCCCCATTTGCTTCATACGCATATGAAAGTCGAAAGTGCGCATCAGATACGTTGGGAAAAAGCCTAGCAATAGATTCTAGGACCTTCACCGCCTCATTGTATTCTTTATTGTTAAAATGAATTTTCGCGGCTTGACGATACACTGAATACTCTGGGTTTATCTCTGTGCCATATTTTTTTGATAGCATATTGTAGCATTGTGTTATCGCCGCTATCCCTTTATCTATAACATCTTGTGGGCACTTCAGCTTTTCATATAAATTTCTATACGCTTTATTATGGCCGACCATTGATGTGGTGTTGTGGTTTTCATTTTCAATCAAATCGGCGTGATAACTGAACCCAAATCTTTTGTTTTTATGCAATAATTCTTTGTATTTCTCGAATGATGACAGCATGTCTCCACCTTCATCGGCTAGATTTAAATACAAATAGTTGTTTAATTCCGATGTTTTTTTGTGGAATTTTTCTGCGTCTCTAAAAATAACACTTTGATGCCACCATAAGCTTGGACTAAACGCAAAGTGAGCTTGAAATAAGTCTGGTCTTGTTTGTAGGGAGTAAACTGTAAGTAGGCCGCCAAGAGAATGACCGGATAGGACTTTGAATCCAGTGGTTCTATAGTTTTTATTTATGTGAGGTATAAGTTCCTTTTGCATGAAGTCCAGAAAGTTATCAGCACCACCAGAAATTCCCCACTGGTTGTAGCTTTCATCATAAGTGGGGGTGAAGTCTTTCGTACGATTAGTGTTTTTTATCGCTACGATAATCATTTCGTTGGCCATATGGGATTGAGTGAGCAGGTCAAGTGTTCCCAATGCGTGATTAAAATTTCTTAACCCATCGGTTAAGTAAAGAACAGGATAATTTAAATGTTCATTTTGATAGTATCCACTAGGTATATATATCAGTAAATCACGCTGCTCAAGCAATATATCTGAATATAATGAATCAATCTTTGACGTACCGCGCGGGGTGGCGTTGACATTTCCTATATGCGCAAGAATGACCAAAGTAATAGCGCAGATGAGCTTAATCATATGACTCTCTTTCTTGTTGATGAATGATTGGATGATACTCTGTGACTAACACTAAAAAGTAATGATGTTTAGAAGAAAAAAAGTGACGAAAAGGTGATTTTTCGCGTTTTAGGCATGTTGGTAGCACATGTCGTTAAAAGACAAATTGCATTTCCACTTAAATTCATTTGTGATAGAGTCTATTCGTATGATTTATATGGTTTTTTAGGGATTATGGTAAGGCTTGGTGCTTACATACTTGATGTGAATCAGGGGCGGTTGTTACGTGAAGATGGGGCTGAGGAAGTCGCCATTGAGCCTAAGTTATTTGAGTTATTGGTACTGTTTGTTGAAAGAGCGAACACTAATGTATCCAGAAAAGATATTTTAGACAATTTATGGGCTGGTTCACTTGTTACCGATAATGCTATCAATAAGTTAGTCGCCAATCTTCGAAAAGTCTTGCATGATGATGCAAAAGATCCCCGTTATATTAAGACAATTTCTAAACGTGGTTATCGGTTAGTTTGCGAAGTTATTCCTTTAAGTCCTGCACTTTTAAATGAAGTTGGTCTAGAAAAATCTGATTGTAAGTTTGATTCTAGCGTACATGAATTATCTGAATTGAAAAGTAAGGGGGAATGGGTAAAGTATTTTTTTATCTTTGTTTTTTCTCTTTTTGCATTTTACTCTTTATATTTTTTTAACGAAAATGTAAAGAGTGGTGAAGGGTTCTCAATTGCACTGACTCGTGCCCAAGGTGTTGAGAAATCCCCATTCGTTTTTCGCGATAAAGTGCATTTGTATTATCTCAAGGAAAATGAAGATGGTAAAAGTGATCTCTGGGTAAGTAACATTAAAACGGGAGTGACCAAACGCTCAGAGTTGCATGATAATATCAGCGGTATAATTGCTGTTGTCGAAGAAAATGAAAATGACTATGTTGGTGTAATATATCTAAGTAAAAATAAGGGCTCTTGTAGCGTTTACAAGGATTTGATATCCAGTCCAACTAGCGAGAATCAAATATTAAAAGAAAGTAAGTTACTGTTTGATTGTAGTGATAGGAGAATTAAAGATTTAGACTATCACAGTAAAAATAGAACTATCTATTATACCGCTCAACCAAGAAATTTTTGGCCAAATCAAATTTATATTTTTGACTTGGAAAAAGCTAAACACAGTTTAATTGCTCAGCCGGAGCCAAGCGGTTGGGGCCATCATAGTATTGATATTTCCCCTGATGGGAATAAACTTTTGATAATGAGCACTGATAGCGACCATAAAACAAAATTGCTATCAATGAATTTGTCAAATGGTGAGGTTGTAGAAGGCGCAAAATTTTCTCGCCCTGTCTATGAAGCAATTTGGCATCATGATTCTGAACGCATTTATCACTATTCTTCACCTCCCAATAATCAGATTGTTCAAAGTGATTTTGATGGAAGAAACTCAAAGGCGATAGTGAGTATATCTGAACAGTTTTCTTCTAAGATGTCGCGTTTCCCTGATGGTAAGAATGTGCTATTTAGTACAAATTATAAAGACTTCGACAACTTATGGATTAATGCTCCTGAGAATTATACTAGAGTAAGTAATTCAACGGTTTTAGATTTATTTCCGGCTTTTTTTCATCATAAAGACCAATATTTGTTTTTATCAAACCGTAGCGGTCGGCTGCAAATTTATTGGGGTGAATATCAATCAGATCAGCCCCAAATAGTATCAAATTTTGTCTTATCTTATTCATTTGGAAATTTGTCTATTTCATCCGATGATAAAAATATATTATTGAGCGTGGATAATAAGATTTATTTGGTTCCTACAGATGATCTAAGTAATGTTAAGCATATCACAAGCTTTAAAAAAGAGAATTTAGTATATAAAAGTAACAACCCAATTATTGCGATAGACTGGATTGGAAATGAATTTATTGCCGTAACTTTGGCTAAAAAAGGTGAACCGGAATTGGTTGTATTGGATCTTTCCGGTAAGAGAGTTACGCTGCCAAAGGGCCTCTGGGGGTATGGGCTTACAGATGGTGAAAAAACAGAGAGCTATTATTTGGTAGACGCGGAAAGTAACTTTTTATATCGCGCTACTCCTATCGCATTGAATGGCGAGACTATTGTTACTGATGAGTTGATAAATACCAACATTATTCTTCCAACTGAATTCTATCATGTGAAAGTTGATAATGGTTTTTTATACTATTTTACTACCGAAAAAGATGAAGAGTATCTGCATATAGTACCGATTGATAATAGCGACGAAGAAAAGCGATTCAGGTTTAATGAAATGTCTTCGTACGATGTTAGTAAGGGAAAAATTATGGTCAGTGATAAGGCAAGGAGCGAGGGAGATATACATCAGACCATGTATTAATAAGTAGAAGATTATTGGTATGTAAAATTTTAAGTTAGTTCAGTTAATCCTTTGATAGATATTTTTTGTTTCTATTTTAAAATTAGACAGCCTGTTACTTTGGATTTTTTGTAATCCATTTCATCGCATTTTCACAAGAGGTAGGCTGTGCTGTCGCTAGTACACAATAGAGTGTGGGAAGCAACGCCAAGCCAGTCAAAAGCAAATCAAGTTCTATAACGGTGGGAGTTTGAAGCCTTTGCAGGTCATTCTTGCTGCGAATTAAGACACAATGACATGTTAACTCTCGCTAGGCTTATACAACTCGATAAGTCCATGGTAGAAAGCCAGAAATAATACCGTGCTATGTTGCTCTTCTGGGAAGTATCTTGAGGTTACTCTTAGCTTGTCATTGTTAATAGATTGCAGTTTTTCTACAAAGTCATTTCCCCAACGTCGGTTTGTGACGCCTAACTCCCCCAAATGGTCGTTGTTTGCGAAACCAAAAAATGCGTTTATTTCTTTGTTCATTAATTTGTTGAGTGATTTTTTAAGCGCATGATTTAAATAGTTATTATCCCAAACGAAAGTGGCATCAGAGATGAGGTAGTCATCGAACATGTCTGGGCGTGTTAATAGTAGGTGGGTTGCAAATAACCCGCCGAATGACATACCTAAGATGCCGCGTTGGCTGGAAACTCGAAAATTGCTTTCAATGTAAGGAAAGAGTTCATCCTGCAAGAAGTCAGCGAAGGTGTCTGCGCCGCCACTGTTTTCAGACAATCTGTCCAGAACTTTACCTTTATAGGTTAAATCACCTTGGGTGGGGGTGAGATCGCGGCTTCGGTTGGTATTAGGGATGGCAACGACGATAAACTCGGGGATTTGCTGACCCAAATCAGCGTTGGAGAGTGATTCAATCATGCCGCCTATTCCACGCATCCTGGTGGAGTAACCATCGAGAACATACAGAACAGGATAGGTCTGTTGCTTTTTTTCTGAGTATGAGCGTGGCAAGTGCACCGCAAAACGCCGAGGTTCTTTCATTACTGTGGATGTCATTTCATACCAAGTACCACTGCTAATTGACCCCACAGTCTTAACGTTTTCAGAACCAAAGGTTGCGAGTGACACCGCACTAAGTATGAGCAGGGCAAGGGACTGGAGTGTTTTATTTGTCATGCTTTTAACTTGTCTCATGGATTAATTTCTGCGACTTTATCAGCCTACTCTTCTTCGATATTGGATAATCTTGCGCTGTTTTAAGGCGTTGCAGGTGCAACTAAATATGAAGGTATGCTGAAATTTCACTCAGAAGACAAAGATCCACAAGTCAAATTAGGTTTACAGCAACAAATGGCTGAAAGCCTCACCCGAGGCGTCGGCTTTCGGGTGTGGAACGTTGAACCTAATGAAGTTGAATATCAATATGACAAAGGACACACCCTTAGCCTTTATCTTGACGGCGGACAGGAAACATTTCGTTGTGACCAACCCCACCTAAAGGGGCAACGCGGTAAACTCTGCTTGATGCCTCAAGGACACTTTAGTCGTTGGTGTTCGCCTAAACCCATTCGAATTGCCCATTTATACTTGCCTGATCAATTCCTTCGCCAAGAAGCCGAACGACACTTGAATCTTGATGCTCGACTATTAAACCTAAGAGATTTGGTCTATCAGACTGATGAAGGTTTGAGTGGAACTATGCTGTCGCTGATACAGTTGCTAAAGAATGCTGACAGAATTGAGCCGCTTTATGCAGAACAATCGCTACATACCGTGACTTCTCTGCTGTTAGAACGCTACAGTGACAAAAGCAGTGCAACAACAAAGTTGCGGGCTGGTCTGTCGGCATCAGACCGATTGCTGATCAAATCGTATATTCATCGATATCTAGGAGAAAAGCTTACGCTGAGTTTGCTGTCTGATTTGGTCGGGCTTAGCCCGTTTCATTTTGCCCGCCTATTTCGACAAAGCTTTGCTGACTCTCCGGCGAACTATATTACCAGGCAACGGGTCGAGCTCGCCAAACGCTTGTTGAGAGGTCAGGAACGTTTGACGGATATTGCTTTTACCTGCGGTTTTTACGACCAGAGCCACTTTATCCATCATTTTCAAAAAATGGTCGGTATATCCCCCAATAAATACCGTCGTACTATTCGAAAAAGCTAAGCCGTTTCTGTCTCAAGTATTCAAGATAGGGAGGTCGTTACTAGCTACAGTTAATTATGCTTTGATTGACGATCATCTCCATGGCGCTATTCGACCTTCTCCTTAAATTCACACAAATCTTCAATCAAACAGGTGCCGCAGCGGAGTTTTCTGGCCATGCAAATAGTGCAGCCATGTAATATTAACCTAGGTTGTACATCTACATTAAATTCGGCTGGTACGACGCTAGCAGTTTTTGTTCAACCTTATCGATCATTGCTTTAGCAAAGAGATGGCAACCCTGAATAGTTTGTTGGCACCAACAATGGGTGAACTGCTGGACGACAGTAAAAAATGTGTGACTTACTACCCAGTTAACCTTGGGAGTCTAAGCCCAACCGTTTATTCTCTCGTTGAAAAATACCTCGAATAACATCACCGTCAGACGGCTCCTCTTTGAGTGATTCCGGGTTCCACTGGCTTCTATGGGTGTTGAAAAAATCGCCACCATAAATATGAATGCCCCCCGTAAATCGTAATAATGGATTCGTCACTGAGTGGATGGCATTGTTAGGTAATGCTGCGGCATCTTTGGCAAATAGCGCCTCTGCGCCATAGGCTTTAATACCATCAGATGATCTCTTCCATAAAATATTATCTTCACGCCCGGTATATATACCGATATTCGCCCACATGAGGTGATTATGTGGCATCAAGTTCATCTGTGGTGTCCAGGTTGCCGCAAATATAGTCAGTGTCGGTGAGCTTAGCAGAACATTCAGCCCAGCCCTTTTGGGCTCCCCGAGCGCATTGATAACCGCGTTTGGAGTAGATACCGCTCTTTTCAATACTTCCTTTACGCCCGCTTGCGAGTCAGACTCGTTATTCGCCGCTATACAATCTTCAACAAATCGCTCTATATCCATTCTTTCTCTGCCAATTGAAGTGGGTCTGGTAGAACTGGCAAAAGCCATTGGCAAGATAAGGAAACTGGAAATTGCTGCAACTCCGGCAATTACCTTTCTTCGTTGACTACTTTGGGGAAGTCCCTCAATGCTGGCCATCGCCTTAACTCAGTAATTAGGAATAGCCGCCGATAACGGCCAAACCAATTGTTAGAGGAGGCTAATAAGTATAGCTTGTCTGTTTAACTTCACCGGCGTTAGCAGCAGGGCTAGTCGACTTTTTCCTTAAACTCACACAAATCTTCAATCAGGCAGGCGCCGCAGCGGGGCTTTCTGGCGACGCAGACATAGCGGCCATGTAGGATAAGCCAGTGATGTACATCTACTTTAAATTCGGCTGGTACCACTTTAAGTAGCTTATTTTCTACCTCTACCACATTTTTGCCCGGTGCCAGATTGGTGCGGTTGCTGACTCTGAAAATATGGGTGTCCACGGCTATGGTCGGCCAGCCAAAGGCGGTGTTGAGTACCACATTCGCTGTTTTACGGCCAACGCCGGGTAGGGCTTCCAGGGCTTCACGATTTTCCGGCACGATGGAATTGTGCTGCTCGATCAGAATTTTGCAGGCTTTTATAACGTTTTCGGCCTTGGCGTTATACAGGCCGATGGTTTTGATGTACTCCTTTAAGCCATCAACGCCGAGGGCATAAATGGCTTCGGGGGTATTGGCCACCGGAAACAATTTGTCAGTGGCTTTATTCACACTCACATCGGTCGCCTGGGCTGAAAGGGTAACGGCGACCAGTAATTCAAATGGCGATGAGAAATTCAGCTCCGTGGTGGGATGCGGGTTCTCATTGCGCAGGCGGCTAAGTATGTCGATACGTTTTTGTTGATTCATGCTTAGTTCTTATTATTTTCTCGTAGCTCGTAGCTCGTAGCTCGTAGCTCGTAGCTCGTAGCTCGTAGCTTGCTTACTGGCTTTCTGCGGTCACCCGCGCTCGTTGCACAACTTTGGCCGGCTGCTTTTGTAATTGTTCGAAGCGCTTATCCAGAGCGTTTTTCAGGGCAATAAGCAACCCCATGCCGATAAAGGCTCCCGGTGGAAGAATGGCCAACAGAAACTTATGCTCGGTAACAAATAAGGTCAGTTTGAGGCTCAGTGCCCAATCACCAAACAAGGTTTCCGCGCCGCTGAACAGAGTGCCACTGCCGAGAATCTCACGCAATGCACCGAGCGTAACTAAAACCAGGGTAAAGCCAATGCCCATCATTAAACCGTCAAAAGCGGCATAGCCAACCGGGTTTTTTGATGCGTAGGCTTCCGCCCGTCCGATAATGGCGCAGTTGGTCACGATCAACGGAATAAAAATACCCAAAGCCAAATACAGGTTATAGGTATAGGCATTCATCAATAGCTGGATCACGGTAACAAAGGCAGCGATGACCATCACAAAAATGGGAATACGTACTTCGTTGGGCACCAGATTTCGTACTAATGATACCGTGGTGTTGGAGCCGATTAATACCGACGTGGTGGCCAGCCCCAAGCCCAGGCCATTGATAAAACTGCCGGTAACCGCCAGTAGCGGGCATAAACCCAGGAGTTGAACCAGGGCCGGGTTATTTTTCCAAAGCCCCTGCCAAGACAGGGTTTTGAGCTCACTCATGGTGGTCTCCGCTATCTGAATTATGGGGCTGGCATTGATTGGGGGCTGCAAACAGCGTCTGCTGCTGCTCGGATGCCAGTAACAAGGCATTTTTAACGGCTTTTACCATAGCGCGAGGGGTAATAGTGGCGCCGGTAAATTGATCAAACTGGCCACCGTCTTTTTTCACTGCCCAGTTTTTCTGCTCGCCATTGTCCATCCCTTTGCCGTCAAAGCTCAAGATCCAATCGCTGATCCTGATATCTATTTTGTCGCCAAGTCCGGGGGTTTCCTGATGCTTAAGTACCCGAACCCCAGTCACTTTTCCTGCCAGGTTGACGCCCACCAATAAATCGATATCGCCGCTGTAGCCATCTGGTGTCATGGTTTGCAGCACCAGGGCAACAGGCTCACCTTGTAAACGGGCGCGATAAACGGTCTTGGGGCTGTCATCGCCGAGCAAATTGGCATCGGTGACCAAGGTACAGTCATGTTCAATATCATTGTCGTGCAGTGCAGGAGGCACAATGCTGCCAAGAATTTTCTGCAGCTGTTGTTGCTCCTGGCTTTTTATGCGCGGCGCGGTTAATTCATTGGTTATGGCTATCAGACCTGTGGTCACTAGCGCAAAGGCGGTCAGTGTGATGCCACTGCGTTTCAGATGGGTCTTCATCTTTTCTTGCCTCTGCTTTGATAACCATAAGTGCGAGGGCGGGTGTAGTAGTCAATCAGCGGTACCGCCATGTTCATTAGTACCACGGCAAAGGCAATAGCATCCGGATAGCCGCCCCAGGTACGGATAACAATCACCAGTAAGCCTATACCCGCACCAAAAATCAGGCGGCCTTTGTCTGTGGTGCTGGCTGACACTGGATCGGTGGCAATAAAAAAGGCCCCCAGCATAGTGCCGCCACTTAGCAGATGAAACCAGGGAGAAGCAAAGAGATCCGGGCTGGCGAGATGGATCACACCGCCAACCAGTAAGATGGCGCCCAGCATACTCACGGGAATCTGCCATTTGATGGCGCGCAGTTTGAGCAGCACCAAACCACCGGCCAGATAGGCCAAATTAATCCACAGCCAGCCAATGCCGAATCCATCAGCAAATTGTACCTTGCTGGTGGCTTCTTGTAGGGTTAAACCCAGGCCAATATCGGTCTTAACACTGTCTAGCGGTGTCGCCATGGTAAAACCGTCAGCACCCATCCTAAGTTGACTCAGGCTGTAACCGTCGGCAGTGAATCCGGTGAATATCACGCGTAGCGCATCAAAGAAATCGTACCCTTGTTCGGCGAGTGCCACGGGTGGCATCCAGGATGTCATAGCGACGGGGAAGGATACCAATAGTGTGACATAGGCCACCATGGCCGGGTTAAACAGATTAAAACCAAGCCCGCCATACAGCTGTTTGGCAATGCCTATGGCAAAGAAGGCACCAATTGCGGTTATCCACCAAGGGGTTAGCGGCGGAATGCAAATAGCCAGCAGTAGGGCTGTAAGCAGTGCGCTGCCGTCGGCCAACGCTCGTTCAAAGTCTTTCTTACGAATCTCTAATATGGCCGCCTCAATACCTAAGGCAAACACTGCAGCAATAGCAAACTGGATCAGGCTTCCCCAGCCAAAGAACCAGCACTGCAAAGCAAAGCCGGGCAGGGCACAATAGCAGACTAGCCGCATTAACTGAGCGGTGCTGCGCTGCTGATGTTGGTGGGGGGAGCTGGCTAATCTAAGGCTCATTCTTCAGTGTTTTCCTGCTGGTTAGCGGCACTGCTTTGCGCATTTTGTTTGGCTTTACGTGCTTTGGCTTTGGCAATAGCGGCGGCCACACGCTGCTTCTTCTCTTCGTTTATGGTCACCTCAGGAGCCACTGCTATCCCTGGTTCTTCATCGGTTGGCTTGGCGGCTTGGTCTTTTTGTACCTTGCGGGCCTTGGCTTGTTCTATGGCTGCCGCAATGCGCTGGGCTTTGGGATCGTCAGTCTCGGCCTTGGTATTGTCCGCTGCAGCTTTGTTTGCTTTGCGAGGGGCCCTGGGAGCTCTTACCGGCTTTTCTTTGGCTTCTGCCGGTGTGTCACTCTGGTTACTTGTGCTCGCTTCCTGAGCGGCTTTTCTGGCCTTGGCTCTGGCGACAGCGGCGGCCACTTTGGCCTGTTTATCGGTTTCGGCTGGCGCGCTGTCAGAGGCTTGGGTATTTTCAGCAGCTTGTGCGGCTTTTTTAGCCTTGGCTCTGGCGACAGCGGCGGCCACTTTGGCCTGCTTATCAGTTTCGGCTGGCGCGCTGTCAGAGGCTTGGGTATTTTCAGCAGCTTGCGCGGCTTTCTTAGCCTTGGCTCTGGCGACAGCGGCGGCCACTTTGGCCTGCTTATCGGTTTCGGCGGGCGCGCTGTCAAGCGTTTCGGTATTTTCAGCAGCTTGCGCGGCTTTTTTAGCTTTAGCCCTGGCGATGGCGGCCGCGACTTTATCTTGTTTATTTTGCTCTGGTAGCTGCTCCGCCGGCGCGACTGTATTGCCTTCGGCTGCCTGAGCTTCTTTTCTGGCTTTGGCACGGGCAATCGCTGCGGCAACTTTGTCATTACTACCAGAATCGGATACAGGCTGTGCTGCATCTTGACGCTGTTTGGCTCTGTCTAGCGCTTCGGCAGCATTTGAGGAAGCTTGTCCACCCTTGGCCGCCATGGCCTGACGGCGCGCCTCGGCGGCTTGCTGGTGTTTAAGCTCGCGCTCAGTTTTCTCTTGCTCCAGGCGCTCTTTGCGTGCTTCAAATCTGTCTCTGGCTTTATCGGCTTTTTGCTTTTCTTCTTCTTGCTGGCGCACCTGCGCTTTTGCCACTCGGTAGTAATGTACCAGTGGGATCTGACTCGGGCACACATAAGCACAAGCGCCGCATTCAATGCAGTCGAACAGATGGTAGTCCTGCGCTTTGTCCAGCTCTTTGGCTTTACTGTGCCAGTAAAGCTGCTGCGGCAATAAGCTTACCGGGCAGGCATCGGCACAAGCACTACAACGGATGCAGGCCTGCTCTTCCTCGGGCAGGGTCATCTCCTGATCGGTGGGGGCCAAAATACAATTGGTGCTTTTCACCACGGGGACCTGGTCGGATACCAGGCTAAAGCCCATCATAGGCCCACCCATAATCAGGCGTGGGGTATTTTGCCGCTGTGCCTGGTAACCGGCTTGAGCAAGCAGATGATTGACCGGTGTACCTAACAATGCCCACACATTGGATGGGCGCTGCATCGCCTCGCCGGTAAGAGTCACCACGCGCTGTATCAGCGGTTTTCCGGTAAAAATGGCATCAGCTACCGCAAAGCAGGTGCCGACGTTTTGCATAATCACGCCCACATCAATGGGGAGTCTGCCGTGGGGCACTTCACGGCCTGTTAATACCTGTATCAGCTGCTTTTCGCCGCCAGCAGGATATTTAGTTGGGATAGGGCAGACGATGTAATCCGGATTTTCCTGACAGGCCACCTGCATGGCCTGGATTGCCTGAGGTTTATTGTCTTCGATGGCAATAAGTACATGGCCGGGATTAAGCAAGTGGCAAAGTACATCAATGCCCTGACGGATTTGCCAGGCATGTTCGCGCATTAAGCGGTCATCAGCCGTTATGTAGGGTTCACATTCCGCGCCATTAATGATCAGGAACTCGACATCCTTTTTGGGGCTTACCTTGATATGAGTGGGGAAGCCCGCGCCACCCATACCGGCAATCCCTGCATCACAGATGGCTTCTATAATCTTGATCTTGGGTAACTGCTGATAGTCGGGCAGGGGCGTTAGGCTGTGCCACAGGTCTTGGCCATCCGGGGTGATTTCCACGGTTAGCTCCGCCATGCCAGACGGATGCGCGGAAACATGCGGGCCAATGGCGGTTATCTGCCCTGAAGTCGGCGCATGAATCGGCAGTGAGAACGGATTAGTGCTGCGGGTCAGCGCTTGCCCTTTTAAGACCTGGTCGCCTACGGCAACCTGTAACTGTCCTTCGGTTCCTATGTGTTGCTTAACCGTCAGATACAGGCGTTCAGGCAAACCCGCTTTACCGATAAGATCTTGATTGGACATTTCTTTGCGTCCCGGTGGATGGACTCCTCCGGGAAAATCAAAAAAACGGCCCTGGCGAATTTTGTCTATCAATGATTGCAATGTACTTCGCTCTTCAATCTAGGGTTTTTACCGGGATAGCATCTAACTGCCAACGCCATGAGGCTGCCGTTGGTTTAACCGGCAGCATATCAATACAGTCCACTGGGCAGGGCTCAACGCATAAGTCACAGCCCGTGCATTCCGCAGATATAACGGTATGCATTTGTTTTGAGGCACCGACTATGGCATCGACAGGACAAGCCTGAATACACTTAGTGCAACCAATACATTCGTCTTCACGAATAAAGGCCACCTTCTTTACGTCGGCCTCGCCATGTGCGCCGTCCAGGGGCTTGGCTTCCACCCCCATTAAATCGGCCAGTTGCTTTATTGTGGCTTCACCGCCCGGCGGACATTTGTTGATGTCGTCTCCATTGGCAATGGCTTCTGCATAAGGCCGACAACCCGGGAAACCACATTGTCCGCACTGAGTTTGCGGTAAAATGGCGTCAATTTGTTCTACCAGAGGATCGCTTTCCACTTTAAAGCGAATGGCGGCGTAGCCAAGCACCAATCCAAAGACTAATGCCAGCAAACCTATGGCAATAAGTGCATACAACAGCGTCATCAGAGTTTGACCAAACCGGTAAAGCCCATAAAGGCGAGTGACATCAGACCTGCGGTGATCATGGCAATGGACGCCCCTTTAAATGGGGAGGGGACATCAGCGGCAGCCAGACGTTCACGCATGGCAGCAAACAGTATCAGTACCAAGGAAAATCCAGCGGCGGCACCAAAGCCATATACCACGGATTGCATAAAATTATGCTGTTCGCGAACGTTTAACAGGGCAACACCCAGCACCGCACAGTTTGTGGTGATCAGGGGCAGGAAGATCCCTAACAACCGGTAAAGAGTAGGGCTGGTTTTATGCACAACCATCTCGGTAAATTGCACCACCACAGCTATCACCAGAATAAAACTTAAGGTGCGCAGATAGCCAATGCCCAGAGGCAGCAGAATGTAGTGTTCGACCAGGTAGCTGGTCAAAGAAGCTAGCGTCAATACAAAGGTCGTGGCCATGGACATGCCAATAGCCGTTTCCAACTTGCCAGACACGCCCATAAAAGGGCAAAGGCCGAGGAAATTGACCAATACAAAATTGTTTACCAGCACTGTGCCAATAAGCAGCAGGAGATATTCAGTCATGCCTAATACGGGGATTCGAATTGCTGGCGCTATTATCCGTTTTTACGACCAGATTAACAACTTGATATTACTAGGGTTATTATGGGTACAACTGAGGTGTTATAAGGCTTGGAGGTAACTTTAGGAAATGTGGAGTGGCTCCCCCTCCCCGACTCGAACGGGGGACCTGCGGATTAACAGTCCGTCGCTCTAACCAACTGAGCTAAGGGGGAACAGAAAATTGCAAGTGAATTTGGCTCCCCCTCCCCGACTCGAACGGGGGACCTGCGGATTAACAGTCCGTCGCTCTAACCAACTGAGCTAAGGGGGAGCAGATATTCACTGTTGAAAGGGTTTGACTGGTTAGTCAGGCTGTTTCAACGGAGGCGAATATTAATGAGCTGCCTGATGGGTGTCAACAACCGAATCAATAAATTTTACTAGTTTATGACTGTTTGCCTATTTGCTAGGCAATGAGTGCTTCTCATCCGTCAGCGCGAATTAAGAACGAGGAAGATCAAGCTGGAAATGGCTTCTCACTGCGGTAATGATCGGGGGATCGCTATTAGGCATAAAAAATGACCTATTAGCAGCATTTGTTATTACAAAATCCTTGCTGACTGTCTAAATAAACAGTGTTTAACAAAACTGCAACATAGCACTCACGTCCCAAAGGTTAGTGGCGACTTACCATTTTTTGTCCACAGCTGGATGAAAAACGCGAGCTCACTGGGCGGGCATGAGTTATCCACTAAATCTGTGGATAACTATGTTGATGAATCGGGAAGAAATGCGCTGAGCGCAGTAAAAATGCTGTCAAGGGGCTAAGGCATGAAAACTTGTTTATTTTGAGAAAAACAAGTAAAAACATATAGATAGCCTATTTCTTGGTGAATGGTTGGACATCTTGGCCGATTTTTGCTCGCGATCACGTATTCCTTGTTAGTTGTTTTAATCAAGGGAAATTAAATTTTCCTTTAAATCAGTCGATTAAATGGATAACGCAAGTTCTATTTTTATAGCGCTTGACTTAGCCCGCCGTCATCGATTGCTAAACCTGAAAGGGGAAATGCTCACATTTCTACACAAATGCTGACTGTCTATTGGATGGTCTTCTGATGGATCCTCCCTTATTATGTGAGCCCCTTTTAAAGACTGAGCGATATTGTGCGATCTTCTGCCAGCCATGATTTGATAAACCAGCCTATTGCCAGCACGCTGAAAAGAATGACCCTTCCCATGATTATGGGCATGGTGATGCTGATGACATTTGGTTTGGTCGACACTTTTTTTGTGAGTTTACTTGGCACCGAAGAGCTTGCGGCAATCAGTTTTACTTTTCCTGTTACCTTTACCCTAATCAGTTTGAATATTGGCCTGGGAATAGGAACATCAGCCACTATCGCTCGTTATCTGGGGTCGGGTAATGCACATCTGGCCAAGGAGTTTGGTACCGGCGCATTGATGTTATCCTTTTTGCTGGTTGGAATTTTGGCCGTAGCAGGCTTTCTAACCATTGATCCGGTGTTCCGTTTACTTGGGGCATCCGAATCACAACTTGTGCATATTCGCGACTACATGCACATCTGGTATGTTGCCGGTGTGTTTTTAGCCTTACCTATGGTGGGCAACGCGGTACTTCGCGCCTTCGGTGACACCAAAACACCCAGTGCTGTTATGGCCGTTGGGGGACTGATTAACGCTATATTAGATCCTTTATTGATCTTTGGTTGGGGGCCATTTCCCGCACTAGGTATACAGGGTGCCGCTATCGCGACCATGATAGCCTGGATGTTTGGCTGCGTTTATATTTTGTATCTGCTGGTAGCACAAAGGGAACTGGTTCTGCCTCGCTTGTTGACGCTCAGTGAGTTTCGCATGACCAGTCGTGCTGTGCTAAAGATTGGCTTACCTGCTGCGGGTGCCAATATGCTGACGCCAATCGCCAATGGCGTGTTAACGGCTATTGTCGCCACTTATGGTGCTGA
Organism: Bowmanella yangjiangensis; assembly: GCF_018531185.1. Lineage (NCBI taxonomy): Bacteria > Pseudomonadati > Pseudomonadota > Gammaproteobacteria > Alteromonadales > Alteromonadaceae > Bowmanella > Bowmanella yangjiangensis. The sequence continues at coordinate 651,372 of NZ_JAHDJU010000003.1, read as the reverse complement.
AGCGGTGGCTACCTGGGGGGTAGGTAATCGTCTGGAGTCCATAGCTTGTATTGTTGTATTGGCACTGTCGATGAGTTTGCCGCCCTTTATCAGCCAGAATTTCGGAGCTGGCCGCATTGACAGGGTTAAAGAAGGCTACCTGCTGTGTATGCGTTTTGTCATGCTGTGGCAGTTTGGGATCTTTTTATTACTCTGGATTGCCTCTCCGTTAATTGCGATGGCTTTTGCTGAAGAGCAACAGGTGGCAGAGCTGATCCAACTGTTTTTAATGATAGTGCCGCTCGGTTACGGTCTTCAGGGCATTATCATTCTGACTAACTCGTCCTTAAATGCGATGCATAAACCCATGAGTGCGCTGCTGCTTAGCTTGCTGAGGTTGTTTGTGTTTTTCGTACCTATTTCCTATTTGGGCAGTCGCTTGTACGAACTGCCGGGTATGTTCGCTGCCGGAATATTGGCGAATTTGCTGACTGCCCTGGTGGCGTTTTTCTGGTTTAAACGATTGTTGGAAGAAGAATATCAGTTGCAGCAGACACAGGAGGTCGCAGGATGAACCGAGGATTTGAACTCAGGGCTAGCTACCGTCCTGCTGGCGACCAACCTAAGGCCATAGAAGCACTAGTGGAAGGGCTGGATAGTGGCCTTGCGTGTCAAACCCTGCTTGGGGTAACGGGTTCCGGTAAGACCTTTACCATGGCCAGTGTGATTGAAAAGGTGCAGCGACCCACGCTGATCCTGGCACACAATAAGACCCTGGCCGCCCAGTTATATGGGGAGATGAAAGAGTTCTTCCCTAACAACGCAGTGGAGTATTTCGTTTCTTACTACGATTACTATCAGCCAGAAGCCTACGTACCTACTACAGATACGTTTATTGAGAAAGATGCGTCTATCAATGACCATATCGAGCAGATGCGCTTATCGGCGACCAAAGCCCTGATGGAGCGGCGAGATGTCGTGATTGTCTCCAGTGTGTCAGCCATATACGGCTTAGGCGATCCCGAGTCCTACATGAAAATGCTGTTGCATTTGCGTCAGGGCGATCTGATGGATCAGCGCGATATTCTGCGTCGCCTGGCTGAACTGCAATATACCCGTAACGATGTGAGTTTTGAGCGCGGTACTTTTCGTGTACGTGGGGATGTCATCGACATTTTTCCCGCAGACTCAGATCGTCAGGGCGTCAGGGTCGAATTATTCGACGAAGAGATTGAGAAGATCAGCCTGTTTGATCCGCTCACTGGCGCTATTGAAAAGTCCGTGGCGCGCGCCACTGTCTTTCCTAAGACTCACTATGTTACCCCCAGAGAGAAAATCCTGGATGCCATAGAGCATATCAAGGTGGAATTAAAGGAACGACGTGAGCAGCTAAAAAGCGTGAATAAGCTGATTGAAGAGCAACGCATAGCACAGCGCTGTCAGTTTGATGTCGAGATGATGCTGGAATTGGGCTACTGCTCTGGTATTGAAAACTACTCGCGCTATTTATCCGGCAGGGCACCAGGCGAACCGCCCCCGACCCTGATCGACTATTTCCCTGCTGACGGTTTGCTGTTTATTGATGAATCTCATGTAACTGTGTCGCAGATTGGGGCCATGTATAAAGGCGACCGTTCGCGCAAGGAAACGTTGGTAGAGTACGGTTTCCGTCTACCGTCTGCACTTGATAACCGGCCGCTTAAGTTCGAAGAGTTTGAACAAATGTCGCCCCAGACCATATACGTGTCAGCTACGCCGGGAAAATATGAACTGGAGAAGTCTGCTGGCGACATTGTGGAGCAGGTAGTCAGGCCTACTGGCTTGGTTGACCCTGAATTGGAAGTCCGCCCGGTAGGTACCCAAGTGGATGACCTGCTCTCCGAAGTGCGTAAGCGGGTTGCGGTGAACGAACGCGTATTGGTTACTACGTTGACTAAGCGTATGGCAGAGGATCTGAGCGATTACCTGGATGAACACGGGGTCAAAGTGCGTTATCTGCACTCAGATATCGATACGGTTGAGCGAATGGAAATTATCCGTGATTTGCGTCTGGGTAAGTTTGACGTGCTGGTGGGTATTAACCTGTTACGCGAAGGTTTGGATATGCCGGAAGTCTCGCTGGTGGCCATTCTGGATGCTGACAAGGAGGGGTTTCTGCGTTCCGATCGATCATTGATTCAGACTATCGGGCGCGCGGCTCGCCACCCTAATGGCCGGGCGATTCTGTATGGCGATGTTATCACCGGCTCGATGCAGCGGGCCATTGACGAAACCAATAGGCGTCGTGAGAAACAGCAAGCTTATAATGAAGCACATGGTATTAAACCGCAGGCTTTGAATAAACCTATCACCGATGTTATGGATCTCGGTGATCGCAATCGTAGCGAGCGCCTGGCGAAAGTGGCAGAAAGATCCAAGGGTTATAAAGCGAATTCGCCCGATAAGCTGCTGCATGAAATTTCTGAACTTGAGACAAAAATGTTCAAACACGCCAGAGAACTGGAGTTCGAACAAGCTGCTGCGGTAAGAGACCAGATCGAGCAATTACGCCAGCAATTAGTCGCTATTTCGTGACAAATAAGCCAATATCCGCGACAAGTACCGGTTACAGGGTGATGAAATATACCTGTAACCGATAAATTGTTGTTTGCAAGGCTGGTCTAAACAAGTGTAGTATCTTTTGGCATACCTATAAGATCTGGACCCATATGCTAAACAGACTACAAGAATCTGATATCAAACTGTTGCGGGTGTTTTACGCTGTAGCGTCCTGTAATGGCTTTACCGCGGCTGAACCTGTGTTGCGTATGCAACGCCCCAACATCAGTGCTGCAATCAAAAAATTGGAAGAGCGACTGGATTTGGTGTTGTGTCATCGTGGTCGCGGTGGTTTCCAAATGACCAAAGAAGGTGAAGTGGTTTTTCAGGAAACCAAGCGAATTTTTAATGCCTTCGACAATTTTGTTTTCAATCTCAAAAGCTTGCATGATGACTATTCAGGTCATATCACCCTAGTGCTAATGTCCAGCTTGCCGATGAGCTTGTCTCAAGCGGTTAGTCAGGCGGTAAAAAGTACCATGCAGAAGTTTGATGACATTCATTTCAATATCCAAACTCGTCTTTACAATGAAGTCGAGCACGTGGCGCTGTCTGGGGAATGTCATTTAGTGGTATCCAGCTATGATATGGTGAAGCCTGAATCCCTGGTATTTCATCCCCTAGGTGTGGCTAACAGTGGTGGACTTTATTGCCACGAGTCGCACCCGCTAGCCAAGTACCGGGATGAATTTCCAGATAAGGTACGCCTAGAGGATTATGCCTCAATCGGCATCACAGGTTTATCCTCATCGAACTACATTGGTGAGAATCAGCGCATGTCGATTCACACCTTCTCCGATTCGTTTGAGTCCTGTATGGCGGCGATACTGACGGGGAATTATCTGGGACTACTCCCACACTCACTGGTTAACAACAACCCTGGTTTGGGGCTGGTGCAGGTAGGTGGAATAGACTTTAGCTTTAAGCACGAGTTTTATGCGATTAACGGTAAAAACACCATACTGAATCCCGTGCTGAAACACTGTATTCGAGAGTTAGCCTATTTCGCCAGTAAGAATACCTAATAAAAAGCCGCCTAAGGGCGGCTTTTTATTATGGCTATTCGTAGGGCAGGGGGTCGGTGACTCCGTTTTCGGCAAATGCCTCTAACCTTTCATTACAGGCGCCACATTTCCCGCAGGCTTTTTCTCTGCCGTTATAGCAGGTCCAGGTTTGGCTGTAGTCTAATCCCATGGCAAGTCCGTCAGTGAGAATAGCTATTTTGCTTTCATGCAAATAGGGGCTGACTATTTCCACTGGCTCATAGTTAGCGATGGCACATACATCATTCATTTTAATCACGAATTCCGGACGACAGTCAGGGTAGATGTTGTGGTCGCCGGAGTGAGCACCATAATAGACTTTGCTGGCACCAAGCGACACAGCGTAGCCCACTGCCATGGACAGCAGGATCATATTGCGATTGGGCACCACAGTGTTTTTCATGTTCTCTGCGGCATAATGGCCTTCAGCCACGTCAATATCTGTGCTGGTTAGTGAAGAATTGCCAATTAGTTGATTAATCGCACTGATGTCCACCACCTTGTGGTGAACGCCCAAGGTTTCACATACCTTGGCGGCATAGGCCAGTTCTTTCTTGTGACGCTGACCATAGTCAAAGGACAGTGCATATACCTCGAACCCTTCACGATGTGCTTTGTTGAGTACCGTAAAGGAGTCCATGCCTCCGGAAAAAATCACTACTACTTTTTGTGCCATCTGGCTGCCTTCTCTATAATCTGCCAACTTGGTGCTAATCATACCAGTTTTGTCCGACCAGGCTCTATGTTCAGGGGCGGTCGGTATCGCTTATTTACATGCAGGAATATCCTTTGAGCAACAGCCTGAAAATCAATGAAATGTTCGAAACCATTCAGGGCGAGGGCAGCTTTACCGGCATGCCGGCAATTTTTATCCGTCTGCAGGGCTGCCCGGTTGGTTGCCCCTGGTGTGATACCAAGCATACCTGGGAGGTTAATCCTGAGCGCGAGCAAAGTGTTCAACAGGTGCTGGTTAAACAAGCGCCGGATGATAGCTGGTTCAGCGAGACAGCTGATGGCATTCTCAGGTTGTTTGCCACGCAAGGGTATGTGGCAAAACATGTAGTGATCACTGGCGGTGAACCTGCCATGTACGACCTCAGACCGCTGACAAGCGTACTGATTGATGCAGGGTATTCCGTGCAAATTGAAACCAGTGGTACCTTTGAAATCCTGGTAGATGATAAAACCTGGGTCACCCTGTCGCCTAAAGTGAATATGCAGGGCGGCTATGAAATAGTCGATCAGGCATTAGCACGCGCAGATGAGATTAAACATCCCATCGCCATGATCAAACACGTCGAAGAGTTAGATGCTTTGTTGGCAAGACCGGCGACTAATCCCGCCGCACAAATCTTTCTGCAACCTATCAGCCAGCAAAAACGCGCCACAGATTTGGCCGTAGCGACCTGTATTCAACGCAATTGGCGTTTATCCCTTCAAACCCACAAGTATATAGGCATAGAATAGCTTTATGCTGTTGTGAAGAGAGTAACATGTTGAAGTCCAAATTATTGTTGGCATTTGCAGGATTATGGTTTAGCAGCACAGTGGCTGCAGCCACCTGGAATATAGTTTATCCAAGGCCCATGTCGGAGCTGGATGATCGTACTCGTTATCCGGTTGAGCTTCTTACCCTGGCCCTTGAGCACACCGGGGTTAACTTTAATCTGACTGCCAGTGACCGAATCATGTTACAGGGTAAAGCCATCAGTCAGCTTGAGTCTAACCGCGAAATTAACGTGCTGTGGAGCATGACTGACAACCAGCGCGAAGAAGACCTGTTACCCATTCGTATCCCGATCTTTAAGGGCCTGATTGGCTTACGCTTACCTCTGGTCAAAATTGGCAGTCGTGCCAACTTTACTAATATCAATAACCTTGAAGGGTTGCTGAATTTCAGGCCAATTTCCGGCAGTGACTGGCCAGATACGAAGATTTTGCAGGCCAGCGGTTTTGAAGTGGTATTGGCTGAAGACTACGATCAGTTGTTCACTGTGCTGGAGCAGGAACGTGGCGATTTTCTTCCGCGCTCTGTCGTTGAAATCTGGTATGAGTTTGAATTGCATGTTGATCAGCAACCACTGAGCATTGATCGCAATGTGGCACTTTACTATCCCACCGCAACGTACTTCTTTGTTAATCGTAAAAATGTCGTGCTGGCTAAGTTGATTGAAAGCGGGTTGGAAAAAATTATTGCTAACGGCAAGTTTGATGAGCTCTTTATGTTTGAACATAAAGCCATGCTGGAAAACGCCGGGTTGGAGAAACGCACTATCTTGCATCTGGATAATCCGATTCTTCCAGCGCAGACGCCGCTGACAAGAAAAGAACTTTGGTATCCGGTACCATAAAAAAAGGGGCGTATGCCCCCTTTTTTATCTTTAGCCGTCTAGGCCTACACTCATTTTAGCCCAGTCCATCAGGCGCTTGAATAGTCCGCCTTCCTGAACTTCTTGCAGAGTTACTAACGGGTACTGGGCAACATCTTCGCCATCCAGTTGTAGATACAGAGTACCCACCACTTCACCCTTAGCCAATGGTGCTTCCAGCTTTTTGTTCAGCTCAAAGTTGGCCTGAAGGTTTTTACGTTGGCCACGGGGGATGGTGATAGGTGTGTCTGCGCTTATACCCAAATCCACCGTATCTTTGTCGCCCATGAAGATCTTGTGCGAAACAAAACTCTCGCCAGCCTTGTAAGGGACGATGGTTTCAAAGAAACGAAAACCGTACTTTAACAGCTTACGATTTTCTTCTTTACGGGTGCGCTCGCTGTCGGTACCCATTACCACAGAAATCAAACGCATATCATCCTGAGTGGCGGATGTGATCAGGCTGTAACCTGCATCATTGGTGTGACCGGTTTTGATACCGTCAACATTCAGGCTTTTGTCCCACAGCAAGCCGTTACGGTTGTATTGTTTGATGCCGTTGTATTCAAACTCTTTAACCGAGTAAACCTCGTAAACCTGAGGCACATCGCGGATGATTGCTTCTGAAAGCAAAGCCATGTCACGAGGTGTGGTGTAATGGTTAGCATCATCCAAGCCATGACTGTTAACAAAATGGGTAGAGGTCATGCCCAATTTTTCTGCATAGCTGTTCATCATGCTGGCGAAGGCTTCTTCACTGCCGGCAATGTGCTCTGCCATAGCGACGCATGCATCATTACCCGACTGCACAATAATGCCGTGGATCAAATCAGATACTTTGACCTGCTTGCCCACTTCAATAAACATTTTAGAAGATTCAGGGAAGTTCTTAGCCCAGGCATTCTGAGAAACGGTGACCATATCATCCATTTTGATGGCACCGCTTTTCAGCTCCATGCCAATCACATAGGCGGTCATAATTTTGGTCAGGCTGGCGGGTGCTAGACGAATATCCGCATTGCTTTCGCCGATGACTTTGCCGGTATTAAAGTCCATCAGGACATAGCCCTTGGCAGCAACTTCTGGAGGGCTCGGAATGACCACGGCCGCATAAGAGAAAGTACTGAAGAGTAGGAAGATGAAACTGACAACTGATGTCGTCGAAGAAAGTTTGGTTTTAAGCATTACCCGTCCACTTTATTGTATCTGTCATGTTCTATTGCACACCGATTCCTGACGGTTACGGTGTCAATCACAGCTGGAGCGACAATATAACATTAATCACTTGTCTTGTGCCGCCAGGTTAGCGAGTTTTAGAGTGTATTTAGCCGAAAAAGTGCCGCAACTTAGCTTAATTGTCCGATTATTCTTGCTGTTAAGGGCGCTAGTGTGGTGCATACAACGGATAGGCTTTGTCATAGCCGTTCCGTTTAAGCTCTTCCATCAACTGTCTGGCATGGCCTTCGTCATCGAGCGGACCTAATCGCAAGCGATAAATACCATTATCCTGAGGCACGTGAGTGGGGAGTTGATAAAGCGTTTCCAACCCTTTGGCTAGCTGCTCAGCACGTGCACCATCAGAAAGAGCGGCAACTTGTACAAACCAAGCTTTGGTTAGGCCATCGACAGGTTTTAGAGGCGGTAATTGAGGCTCCCCGGCGATCATCACTGTGCCATCTGGTTCCACATGAATGGCATCCAGTTTAACTTTGGTTGTGCCCGTCTTAAGCATATCCAGTTTCATCGCAGCAGCGTAGGACAAATCAATGATTCGCCCACCGTGAAAAGGACCTCGATCATTAACCCGTACTATGACCTGTTTGTTATTGACCAGGTTGGTCACTCGTACAAATGAGGGAAGGGGCAGGGTTTTATGTGCTGCCGTCATGGCATACATATCGTAAACTTCGCCGTTTGAGGTCAAATGCCCATGAAATTTCTGACCATACCAGGAGGCTTCACCTTGTTGTTGAAAGTCTTTGGCTGTTTCGATGGGGGTGTAGTGCTGCCCAAATACCTGGTATGGGGCATTGCCACCCCGGCTTTGGTCTTCATAAGTCGGCACCGCGTCATGCAATGAAATCTCGGTGGGCAAACGATGTGGTGCAGAATCATGCCGCTGACTGTAGCGTCCTGTGGGAGCTGTACTGCAAGCTGCAATTAGAGTTGTCAGGGAAATGGCCAACAATAGTCTCATGTTGTTCTTCTATCTTGATAACAGACGTCTTTGTGTACCAATGGCCATCAGCATGCCAAAACCCGCCAGCAATGTCACCATGGATGTACCGCCATAGCTGACTAACGGCAGTGGAACACCAACTACCGGCAAAATGCCCGAAACCATGCCCATGTTGACAAATACATAGACAAAAAAGGTTAGCGTGAGACTGCCTGCCAACAACTTACTGTATGCCTCTTGGGCTCGGGTGGCGATAATCATGCCACGTACAATGATAAAACAATATAAAACTAGCAGCAGCAGGATGCCGGTAAAGCCGAATTCCTCGCTGAAGACTGCAAAGATAAAATCAGTGTGACGCTCAGGCAAAAACTCCAATTGTGACTGTGTACCATGCAGCCATCCCTTGCCAGAAAAGCCACCCGAGCCAATAGCAATTTTAGATTGAATAATATGATAGCCGGAACCGAGAGGATCCGACTCGGGATTCAAAAAGGTCAGTACACGTTGTTTTTGATAGTCTTTCATTAGGAAAAACCACATCACAGGTGCAAAGGCGGAGGCCAATACGGCCACTGAGCCAATTAGCTTCCAACTCATGCCCGCCAAAAACAGCACAAATAGTCCAGAGCTGGCAATCAGCAATGAGGTGCCCAGGTCCGGTTGTTTGGCGATAAGTAGAGTGGGGACGACCAGCAGTAAAAAACCGCCGACAATATGCAAGAGTCTGGGGGGCAAATTAAAGCGGCTGATATACCAAGCCATCATCATAGGCACCGCCAACTTCATGATTTCAGATGGCTGAAAGCGCATAAAGCCGAGATCCAGCCAGCGCTGCGCGCCTTTACCTACTGTCCCTATGGCTAACACTGCCACCAGCATTAATATGCCAACCACATAAAAATGCACGGATAAGCGGCGGTAAGCAAGAGGAGGGATTTGTGCGACCACTAACATCACAGTGAGTGCCAGCGCCAAGCGAATTAACTGTCGCTTGATCAGATCCCAGTCTTGTCCGCCTGCGCTATAGATAACAAACAGGCCCACGCCCATAAGGGTAAGCAGCCCCAGCAGCAATGGCAGGTCAATGTGTATCTTTTGCCAGATACTTCGCTTATTCGGATCTAACTTGGTTTTCTGCATGAGACTCAAGTGGGTGGATGGTAAAGAAATAGTCCATTACCTGGCGTGCAATAGGGGCTGCTTGAGAGCTGCCACCGCCGGCGTTTTCCATGGCAACAGTAACCACTATCTGCGGATTATCATAAGGTGCATAACCTATATACATGGCGTTATCCCTATGATGCTCAGCAATCTTTTCAGCATCATACTCTTCGCCTTCGGCAATACTAATGACCTGTGCCGTACCGGTTTTACCGGCGGAGATGTACTTAGTGTCTTTGAACGCTTTGCGTGCGGTGCCATGTTCACGATTGACGGTGCCGTACATGGCGTCCATCACTACATCCCAGTTCTCAGGATGTTTTAATACCAGTGGCGCCAATTCGCGAGGTTCATTCAGTTGCAATTGACCATCCACATAGCGTCCACGCAGCAACTGGGGTACGTAACGTGTGCCATGATTGACCAGCACGGTTACAGATTTAGCTAATTGGAGGGGGGTGGTGGTCCAGTAACTTTGGCCAATACCCACCGATATAGTATCGCCGATATACCAGGGCTGATTATGTTTTGCGCGTTTCCAGCCGCGGCTGGGCATGTTGCCGTCTGATTCCTCGTATAAGTCTATGCCGGTATAATCGCCAAATCCGAATTTAACCATCATATCGCTGATGCGATCTATGCCCAGTCGGTAGGCTAAGTCGTAGAAGAAGGTATCACAGGACACTTCAATGGACTTAGTGACGTCCACCCAGCCGTGCCCCCATTTTTTCCAGTCTCGCCAGGGACGCTCAACATTTTTGAGCTGATAGACGCCGCGGTCAAACATGCGCGTCTGCGGGGTAATGACTTCTTCCTCCAAGCCCAGCAGGGCTAAGTGAGGCTTAACCGTTGAGGCGGGAGGATACTGGCCTTGTGTGGCGCGATTAATCAATGGCCGATCTGGAGACTGTAACAACTGGCGATAATCTTTGCTGCTAATGCCATGCACAAACAAGTTAGGGTCGTAGCTGGGGTTACTGTACAGTGCCTGCACTGCACCGTTGTTAGGGTCTATAACCACCACAGAGCCGCGGTATCCGGCCATCAGATCTTGTATAACTTTTTGTAGTTTAACGTCGATATTCAGAACAATATCATCGCCGGGGATCGGGGGTTGAAATTCCAATGTGCGAATGATTCGCCCCTGGTTGTTAACTTCCACTTCCTGATAACCAACCTGGCCATGTAGCCTGTCTTCATGGAACTTCTCGACACCTTGCTTGCCGATATTGTAAGTGGCGGCATAGTTGTCTTCCTGCCCAGCCTCTACCAGTTTTTGCAGATCTTTTTTATTGATCTTAGCTACATAACCAAGCATATGGGTAAGGGTATCCCCATAAGGGTAATGTCGGGTCAGGCGTGCTTCGACGGATACCCCGGGGTATCTATGTTGTTTGGCAGAAAATTTGGCCACGTCTTCATGACTAAGACGGGTCTTTAATGCTACGGGTTTAAAGCGGCGCTGGCTTTTCAGCTCTTCGCGAAAATCTTCAATATCCTCAGACGAGATATTTAACAGTTCAGCGAGCTCTGCCAGTGTGCTATCCAGGTTCTCGACTTGTTCGGGGATGACTTCCAGGCTGAATGAGGGACGGTTCTCGGCCAGCAATTCGCCGTTTCTGTCGTAGATCAGACCGCGATTTGGAGCGACCGGCAACACTTTAATTCGATTGCCGTTGGAGCGGGTTTGGTAATCCTGAAAGCGGGTAACCTGTAAATAATACAGATTACTGATAAGCACACACAACAAGCCGAGTATACCAAGCAAGGTAATGACGGTCCGCCTGGCAAACAGATTTGCTTCAGCACTATGATCTCGGATAGTTATGCGTTTTGGTGGCATTAACGACTAATTTTCCACACCTCACTCCCTATGATAGGGGTGATTATTATTCAACGACCAGGCCCGGTAAAGACTTTCCGCCAGCACAATACGCACCAGCGGATGAGGCAGGGTCAGGGCTGAAAGAGACCACTTTTGCTCGGATGCCTGTATACATTGCGGCGCTAATCCCTCTGGCCCGCCGACTAACAGACTGACATCCCGCCCATCCATTTGCCAGCGCTGCATCTGCCCAGCGAGCTGGCCGGTATCCCAGGGCTTGCCTGTTACCTCGAGCGTCACGATACGGTTTCCTTTGGGGACGGCTGCCAGCATTTGCTCGCCTTCTTTGTGTAAAATGCGCTGAATATCTGCATTTTTGCCACGTTTCCCGGCGGTTATCTCTACCAATTGCAGCGGCATATCTGACGGAAAGCGCCGGGCATATTCGTTATAGCCCGTTTCCACCCAGTCCGGCATTTTGGTGCCGACAGCGATAAGTTGAAGTTTCACCTCAGCTTATCCCCAGAGTTTTTCCAATTGGTAGAAATCACGGGCTTCATCCTGCATCACATGCAAGATCACATCGCCGAAATCCACCAGCACCCATTCACCTGTGTCCTGACCTTCGATGCTAAGTGGCGTGATGCCAGCTTGCTTAGCTTCGATGACCACTTTTTCCGCAATGGACACTACATGGCGTTTGGAGTTACCTGAGCATACCAGCATGGTATCGGTGATGGTGGATTTCTCGGCCACATCCAAGTCCACAAGGTCGCGGCCTTTCATATCCTCGACTTTATCAATAACAAATTGTTTGAGCTGCTCGTGTTCCAAAGGTTCTCCTTACAAGACAAAAAGGCTCAATTCGCGGTTGAACCGCAGTAAAAAATGGGCGCATATTCTAGCATGCCTAACAAGGCGCCTGATACAGCTTGTGTTGCTGAATATAGGCCAGAACGGCTGGGGGCAACAAATCCGGCTCATGGCCGCCCTGGGCAAGCGTTTGACGCAACGCGGTGGACGACTGATGTATCGCGCGAGTTGCGGCCAGCAGAATATGACCATAGGGGGTGTCTTTCAAACGCTCTGGGTTATCCGTCTGGTGCTGAGCCAAGAGGGCCTGAATGGTCGGATTAAACTCGGCGGGACAGTCTCCTCGTTGGCAAACCAACAGGTGGCAAAGCTTGAGTAACTCTGGCCAGTGATACCAGCTGTCGAGACTTTTTAATGAGTCCATGCCTATGATAAAAACCAGTGCCGCCTTTGGCGATTCCTGACGGAACTGCCGCAGAGTCTCAACTGTATAGGAAGGCGTATCTCGCTCCAACTCTCGCTTGTCCACCGAAAACAAAGGCCAATCCTGGCAAACCAGTTCCAACATGGCCAGCCGATGTTCTGCACTGACCTTGGGCCCGGATTTATGCGGTGGAATATGGCAGGGCAGCAGATGAACCTTGGTTAGCCCAACCTGTTTGGCTGCATCAGAAACGGCATGCAGATGGCCCATATGTACGGGGTCAAAGGTGCCGCCAAATAATGCAATGACCTCACTCATGTATACTCCAGAGGGATACCCTGAAGTGGCATGGGAATAAATAGCAGGCAAAGGTGGCATAATTCAATATAAGGTCTGGTCAAGGCTGACTGCTTAAGCGCCTGGTCCAGACTGGCTAGCTTGCCTTGCATCTGCTGCAGATGCTTAGCATCCAAACGCTGGAGGGCTTGCTGATAGAGAGACTGTCGATTGCTCCAGATTTTGTACTTGCTCCAGAGGCCTGAGAGGTTCTGTCCCTGGCTGCGGGCAAACTGCAAATTTGATAGGGTCTGCCATTCACGTACCAAAGCCCATAATACAATGGTCGGTTCTATTCCTTCGCTTTCAAGCCTATACAGCATCTTTACGGCTTTTTGTGCATCGCCTGCCAGTAATACATCCACTAGTTGAAAAACATTAAAACGGGATTGATCAACCAGCGCTTGCTCGGCCTTACTCTGATCTAACTGACCACCGGGATAGAGGAGCGCAAGCTTGTCGATTTCCTGGCGGGCGGCCAGCAAATTACCCTCACAATAGTCGCTTAGAAGCTTAGTGACATCGGGTGTGGCTTGCAGGCCAGCACGGCGAAGACGGTCGGTTATCCAACCGCTTAGCTGTTTGCCTTCCAGCGGGTAGCAGGGAATATAAGCACCGTGCTTGTCGAGGTGTTTAAACCATTTGGCATTTTGCACATCTTTGCCAATACGTGGCCCATGCAAAATAAGTAACACATCGGGGTTTTGCTGCTCAGCTAGCTGTGTGAGCACTTTTGCCCCTTCAATGCCTGGTTTGCCACTTGGCATCTCAACTTCGATAATCTGTCGGTTGGCGAACAAGGAAAGGGTTTGACTGGCCTCCAGCAACTGATTCCAGTTAAAACTAGTGTCCGCAACCAATGAGGTTCGCTCATCAAAACCTTGCTGACGAGCCTGTTGGCGAATGGCTTCCAGACTTTCCAGTTTCTGCTGCGGCTCATCACCAAAGATCAGGTAACACGCTGCCAGGCCTTTATTCAGAGCATCTTGAAGGCGATTGGGATAAAGCTGCATCAGGGCTGCTGTTCGGTTAGCTGGCTCAACTGACGAATGATGCGATCAGCCGCTTGCTTACGCAGCTCGTCAAGGATCAGATTCAGTTCCCTGGACTTCGCCAAGACGGCATTTGGGTCATCCTGGTACTCACGGTTCAAGGTGAATTCCACCAACTGAGCGTCCTGTCCCGGTAGCCTGACTTCGAAACGCACATGATAATTGAGTTCGTACTCGGCTACCTGGCCGGTAGAAAACAGGGATAACAGACTACGCTCCAGTTGTTCGGGATAAAGGTAGAGGGTAATTTCCTGCTCTTGTGGTGCAGGTAATACCTGCACCTTGTATCCCTTTAAACTGGTCTTTAATACACGTGGCAGTGGTGCATGCTGATTGTCGCTGGCGACATGTACCTTAGTCACTTTGTCGCCCAGTAAGCCGGTTCCACGTAAATGGAACCCGCATGCACTCAGCAGCAGCGCTGCAATCAGTACGACACTCAGCCTGCCCATTAATTAGCCACAATATTAAGTAGTTTGCCGGGTACGTAAATTACCTTACGCAGTGTTTTACCCTCGGTATGCTGGCGCACATTCTCTTGCTCCAGGGCCTGGGCCTGCACTTGCTCTTGCGTAGCATCGGTGGCCACTGTCAGCTTGGCCCGCACTTTGCCGTTGACCTGTACTACGATAAGTTTTTCATCTTCTACCAGCGCAGATTCATCTACCTGTGGCCAGGGGCTGTATTCGATGTCTTGATGACCAAGCTGGGTCCACAAACTGTGACAAATATGTGGGGTGATGGGGTTAAGCAGGGCCAGAATCACTTCGATACCTTCACGCATCACTGCCAGATCCTGCGCTTCTTGCTGCGGTGCACGTTGCAGGTGGTTAAGCAGTTCCATTACCGCGGCAATGGCGGTATTGAAGGTTTGGCGCCGGCCGATATCGTCTGACACTTTGGCGATAGTCTTATGCACCTCACGGCGCAGGGCTTTTTGGTCAGCATTCAGTGCGTCGGTATTTAAGGCGCTGACCTCACCGGCGGCCAGATGATCTTGTACCAGTTTCCACAAACGTTTCAGGAAACGGTTGGCACCTTCTACTCCTGACTCTACCCATTCCAGGGTTTGCTCGGGCGGTGCAGCAAACATGGTAAACAAACGTATGGTATCTGCACCGTACAGGTCGATAACTTCCTGCGGATTGATACCGTTGTTCTTTGACTTGGACATTTTGGTCATACCGCCATGGATCACTTCCTGGCCGTCACTGCGCAATATGGCGCGCACAACTCGTCCTTTCTCGTCTTTTTCTACATCCACATCAGCAGGGGAGTACCAGGTTTTGGCACCTTTGGCATCTTCGCGATAGAAAGAGTCCGCCAGCACCATACCTTGACACAGCAGGCGCTTAAACGGCTCATCAGACTGCACCAAGCCTTCATCACGCAATAACTTGTGGAAGAAACGTGAGTAAAGCAAATGCAAAATAGCGTGCTCAATACCGCCGATGTACTGATCGACCGGCAACCAGTAATTGGCTTCCTTGGCATCCAGCATGCCCTGCGAGAACTGTGCTGAACAGTAACGGGCGTAATACCAGGACGACTCCATAAAGGTATCGAAGGTATCGGTTTCACGCTCAGCAGGCTGGCCTTGATAGGTGGTTTTTCGCCACTCTGGATCGGCCTTGATAGGTGAGGTGACACCATTCATTACCACATCTTCAGGCAAACGCACCGGCAATTCATCTGCAGCCACGGGCACAGATTCACCGTTTGGTAAATTTAACATTGGGATGGGGGCACCCCAATAACGCTGACGAGATACGCCCCAGTCACGCAAACGATAGTTTACCTTGCGCTGGCCTTTACCCTCGGCACTTAACTTATCGGCAATCGCGTTGAAGGCTTGTTCTGAGGTCAGGCCATCGAATGCACCGGAATTGACCAGCAGGCCTTTTTCCGTGTAGGCCGCTTTGGACAGATCTACGTCGTCGCCATTGCTGGGGGCAATAACTTGTTGGATCTTCAAGCCATATTTTGTGGCAAATTCCCAGTCACGCTGATCGTGGCCAGGAACGGCCATTACTGCGCCGGAGCCGTAATCCATCAAAACAAAGTTGGCAACCCAGACAGGTACGTCTTCACCTGTAATAGGGTGAACAGCGGTAATACCTGTGGCACAGCCTTTTTTGTCCATGGTCGCCATATCGGCTTCAGCCACTTTAGTGTTCTTACACTCTTCAATAAAGGCGGCTAAAGACGGGTTTTGCTTGGCCGCTTCCAATGCCAGCGGATGCTGGGCAGCCAGGGCAACATAAGTGACGCCCATCAGGGTATCTGGACGCGTGGTGTAGATATCGAAGCTGGCGTCGCTGTCTTTGACCTGGAAGGTCATTTCAATGCCTTCAGAGCGACCAATCCAATTGCGCTGCATGGCTTTAACCTGATCCGGCCAACTTTCCAGTTTATCCAGGTCAGCCAGCAACTGCTCAGCATAGTCAGTGATTTTGATAAACCACTGTGGAATTTCTTTTTGTTCGACCAGTGCCCCAGAGCGCCAGCCACGACCGTCAATCACCTGCTCATTGGCCAGTACCGTTTGGTCGATGGGATCCCAGTTGACCGTGGCGTTTTTCTTATACACCAAGCCTTTTTCATACAGGCGGGTAAAGAACCATTGCTCCCAGCGGTAATAATCCGGTTGGCAGGTGGCCAGTTCACGATCCCAGTCATAGCCAAAACCCAGCGACTTCAACTGGTTTTTCATGTAATCAATATTGGCGTAGGTCCATTTGGCCGGTGCGGTTTTGTTGTCGATGGCGGCATTTTCCGCTGGCAGACCAAAGGCATCCCAACCCATAGGCTGCATTACGTTCTTGCCTTGCATGCGCTGGAAACGGCTGATCACATCGCCTATGGTGTAGTTACGTACGTGGCCCATATGTAGACGGCCACTGGGGTAGGGGAACATGGAAAGGCAGTAGAACTTCTCCTTGTCGTTATCTGGCAGGGCCTTGAATAGACCGCTTTGTTGCCAGTACTGCTGGGCGTCTTTTTCTATCTGCTGGGGATTGTACTGTCTTTCCATCAATCTTGGGTTCCGAACTACAAAAGTTGATAAAGGTGTAGCCCCATAGAATACTTCACTGGGGCCATCAGGAACAATAGCAAGGGGGCATTTCTCTGGCTTTGACGGTGAGTGAGCGGGCTTTGCCAGCGAATTTTGTTCGTGTTGATGGAGATTAGATGATTCTTAGCCTAAAGATTGATGATAAGGAGTGAATATGAAAGACAACGATTCATCCCGCTATAGCAAGTTGCTTGAGCAAATATCTGACTGGGTGGCGAAATCGGTAGAGCAGGATGTGGTAGACCTGATCGCCATTCAGTCCAGGGCAAAAGCCTATCTGCAGGCAGCCGGTGAGCTGAGCAAGGAAGAGATGCGTTTACTGGAAAACACCTTGACCAGAGATCTGGAAACCTTTGCGCATCATTGGCAGCAAGATGCCGATGCTTCTCCCTGGTGGCAGGCAACGAAAGACAAGTTATGGTCACTATTGGCTGATGCGTCGGATAAAAGTGGCTTAGCCCTGCATGAGTCCCTGCGGGACATTCAACATCAGGGTATCTATCATGTTGGTGAATTGGTGGCACTGGGCGAGCTTGAGTGTACCCGCTGCCATCACCGCCACTCAGTAACCCATGTTGAAAAAATTCGTCCCTGTCTGGAGTGCGGACATGAGCGATTTTCCCGGGCGCTAACGCACTCGCTTTAATAGGCATTGCTGCTGGTAAATCCTTTACACAAGGTCATAACAATGATTCTTAAATCAAAACTTATTGACCAGTTGTGTATATAGTCGAGATCGTATTCGACACGTTTGGCCATCTTACCAAGGGTTTCCGTTTCACCGCGAAAGCCGTTGATCTGCGCCCAGCCGGTGATGCCCGGTCGAACTTTATGCCGCAACATATAGCCTTCTATCAGGCGACGATATTCCTCGTTATGCGCAACTGCATGCGGGCGAGGGCCGACTATGGACATACGGCCTTGCAACACATTGATAAACTGCGGTAATTCGTCCAGTGAGGTGCGGCGCAAAAATGCGCCCAAGGCTGTAATTCGAGCGTCATTGCGGGTTGCCTGCCTGACCTTGCTGCCATTGTCCTGGCTGGTCATGGAACGAAATTTGTAAACCAGAATCGGTTTTCCGCCCAGTCCATAGCGCACCTGCTTAAAAATAGCCGGGCCGGGTGAGGTAAGTTTTACCGCTATGCCAATCAACAGCATGGGCAGAGCAATTGCTAAAAGAATTAAACTGGAAAGCAGGATGTCTTCAATGCGTTTGAGTGTGTTATTGGCCCCCTCAAAAGGGGTGTCAAAAACACTCAAGGTTTGCACCTCACCAACATTCTGCCATCTGGCGTTTAATAGGTTATAAGTGAAGAAGTTCGGAATGATGTAGACATTCGCTGTGGTGTCACTGCAGTGCTGGAGCAGTTCAAGTATGCGTTGTTCAGCGGACATCGGCATGGCAATATAGATGTGATCCACCTTGCGGGCTCGAGCCAGAGCTATTGCTTCATCAGTATTACCCCGCACATGTGCAGTAAGCGAATCCGGAAGACGGGCCAACTGCCGATCGTCAAACAGCCCTTCAAAACGGATACCCAGTTGATGGTGGCGTTGCATTTGCTCGATCAGCGCGGCAGCCACTTGTGTTGCCCCCAAAATGATGGCACTTCTGGTGTTATGACCGCGACGCCTGGATACTGCCAACAACCAGCGGAAAACCAGTCGCCAGGCGTTTAAAGACACAAAGCCTGAAATTATCCAGGCGACGATAGTGTTTTTTTGAATACTTGGCGCAGAGTCAAATAAAAACAGGCAGGAAATGGTGAGCAGCGCCGTTAATAACCAGGCGCTAGAGACGATTTTAAGCATTAACATCGATGACGCGGTACGCCAGGAGCGGTAAATATCCATAGCTTCTGCGCAAATCATGTAAATCACCACATTCACCAGCAACAGCACAACATAGGTGCTATTTAAAGGGAGTTGCCAATAGAATAAAAACCCTGCGTAAGACAAGCTGATAAGCAATAAATCCACCAGTCGGTAAGCGGTTGCAAAGCTGTTTTGGTGTGACTGTATAAAGCCTTGGCCCTGTTGGATGTTAGCTGGTGATCGCATCTGTCTCTCTCCCTGTATTGTGCCACTGGGGGCGTACTGACTAAATTGGCCAACCCTGTCGTAAAGCCGCGACAGCGTCTGTTTTGTGCTCAAAGCCTATTCACATGCCTGCTGGCGCTTCACTACACTGAGTTGCAAGTTAATGTGTCGTCTGCACAGCCCCTCTTATTCACACCCTTGTCCCTATTCAGGGACATAAATTCGCTGTAAACCCCTGAAAAAGGACCCAGTATCCGCGCATGGCGGCTTACTCTTCACCGGCATGTCGCATCAGTCGTGGCCTGCAGCGCCTGTTAACACTGGACTGAGCAATGGGCATACCAACAGAGAATTGTTACTGGCATGTAACTGGCATAGTCGTGACCCATATGAGCAATCAGGGAGCGACAATGACAGCTGTTTGTAACCGAATTCTCAGCAGCATCTTCTGGTGTTTAATACTGTTTGGTGTGGAAACGGCCTGGGGGCAGGACGGGCAAAGTGAAGAAACTGGCTACTACCAACTGGACTCGGGGGATCTGATTCAGATTACGGTATTCGGCCAGGCCGATTTGTCATTGCGCAGACGCTTGCCTGAAACCGGCATCATTCATTACCCCTTTCTGGGCGATATCCAGGTTGCAGGTCTTACTGCCCGACAATTAGAAGCTCAAATTTATCAGGGTCTGAAAGACGGCTATCTGGTCGCCCCGTCAGTATCCGTATCTATTGAAGACTATCGGCCCTTTTTTATCGACGGCGAGGTGAAGCGACCTGGGGGCTATCCATTTCAGCCTGGGCTGACCGTTGATAAAGCTGCCGCTTTGGCCGGAGGCTATACCGAGCGAGCGTCCCGCAGCGATATACAGATTCTGCGTAATCAACAGAAACAGCCTCAACGCTTTGATGCCAGCCCCACTGATAAAGTCCTGGCGGGCGACATCGTGACCGTCAAGCAGCGCTTTTTTTAATGGATGGTTTTATGCACAAGGAACACAGGAGCGCGATTTATGTCCCGGGATGACAGAGCGCAAATACCGGCCAGCTTGTTGGAGCCAGGGACTTTGGATTTTACCCAGCACTGGCAAACACTTATCAGATGTAAGTGGTGGATTCTGTCCTTTGCACTGCTGGGCGCAATGTTAACTGCTTTTGCTTTGCTTTTTGTGACGCCGCGTTATCAGGCTTCAGCCACCTTGATGATTGAAGCGCAGGAAAGCAAAGTGCTGTCCATTGAAGAAGTGTACGGGCTGGATTTCAGTCGCAAAGAATACTTTCAAACCCAGCATGAGGTATTGCGTTCGCGGCATATAGCACAGCGGGTGGTTGATGAACTGGGCTTGGCTGAACATGCCTATTTTGATCCCGACCAGCAACCGCCTTCGGTGCTGCCAGTTGGACGCTGGTTAAGCGAATTTCGGCAATGGTTAAAACAGCAACTACCAGCGCTTGCGGAGCGGGGCGAAAGTGAAGCAACTGAGACCAGCCAAGCGCAAAGTCATAATAAAAAAGTCATAGATAGTTTCCGGGCTGGCCTGAGCATAATTCCGGTTAAGAACACGCAAATGGTGATCATCGCCTACGAGAGTCCCTCACCCTGGTTGTCCGCACAGATAGCCAATAAGGTTGCCGAGGTCTATATCGACAATTACCTGCAAGCAAAGCTGGACATGACGAGTAAGGCTGCATCCTGGCTGAACGACAGCTTGGCAGGCCTGAAAACTAAACTCAGTGTGGCAGAAAAGCGTCTGGCAGATTTTTACGAGCAGGAAAAGCTGGTGGATCTGGATGGTGTCGTTGGCTTAGCGGCTGACGAGCTGCAGGGACTTAATGAGCAGCTTCTGCACGCGCAAAATCGTCTGGAACAAAGCCGCACTATTTACCAGCAGGTCAACCTGCAAAGTGCCGACATGTCAACCTTGTCGCGATTGCCGGAAGTCTTAAATCATCCTTCCATTCAGAACGTCAGACGGGCGGAAATTG
This sequence comes from Bowmanella yangjiangensis, assembly GCF_018531185.1. Taxonomy (NCBI): domain Bacteria; kingdom Pseudomonadati; phylum Pseudomonadota; class Gammaproteobacteria; order Alteromonadales; family Alteromonadaceae; genus Bowmanella; species Bowmanella yangjiangensis. Next base: position 630,488 of record NZ_JAHDJU010000003.1, on the reverse strand, counting down.
AAGCCCAGCGCAAGCACTCGGATTTAAGCAAGGTATTTGGTCCGAAGCACCCGCGCATGATTTCCGCTCAGGCAGAGCTGGATACGATTCGTCAGAACTTTAACAGCCAGGTTCGGGAGTTAGTGTCTGGGATCAATATCGACTATCAATCTCTCCAGTCCCAGGTACAAGGGCTTAAAACGGCCGTTGAACAAGCTAAGCAGAATTTTCGTCGGCTGACGGCCTTAGAAACCCAGCATAAAGCCTTGCAACGAGAAGTGGACATCAATCAGCAGATGTATAACGCCTTTTTCACCCGCCTTAAAGAGACCAGTGAACTCGAAGGGTTTGAAAGCGCGAATGCCAGAGTGCTGGATAGCGCTCAGGTACCTTCAGTACCCAGTAAGCCCAATAAACAGCTGTTGGTATTGCTGGCGCTGGTTGTCTTTGCGGTACTGGGGGGGATCCTGGCCATAGTCCTGGATACCTTGTACAACGGCATTCGCTCGGTCAGGGATGCAGAACGAAAACTGGGATACCGCACTTTAGGGGTTATACCCAAACAGAAAAAACCACGCCGCAAAGATTTACCACTGCGCCATTATTTCCAGTCTGACCAGCATAGTTTTACTGAAGCCTTTCGCACCTTACGCACCAATTTGATGATGCTCACCGTGGAGTTTGAGCAGCGTACCTGGATTGTGACCTCCAGTGTCCCTGGTGAAGGTAAAACCATGACATCTGCCAATCTTGCCTTTGCCATGGGACAACTTGGCAGGACCTTGCTGGTGGACACCGACCTTCGGCGCAGCAGCTTGGCAGGCCTGTTTGAGCAACCCCAATTTCAACCTGGTTTGTCCAATGTTTTGTCAAATACTCACAGGCTGGATGAGTGCATCGTTAAGCTGCCTGAGTGGGAGATTGACTTGTTAACTGCGGGTTCACCCTCTGCAAACTCCCAGGAGTTACTCGCTTCTCAGCGTTTTGGGCAGATGATGAATAAGCTCAAAGCGCACTATCAATACATCATTCTGGATTCGGCACCGACGCTGGCGGTCAGTGATGCGTTAGTGACAGTGCCACACTGCAACGCACTCGTTTACGTGGTGAAAGCTGAAGCGGCCACGGCTCACCAGATTAAAGCCGGACTGAGCCGGTTTATGCAAAGCGGTTGCAGGATTGATGGTGTGGTTCTGAATCATCTTGATATCAAGAAAGCCAGCAAGATGGATGGTTACCAAGCGGCTTACGAGCAGTATGGCTATGGGGTACCTGCAGGCTAGGGGAGGTTGTTAGGCAGTGGGCCTTTACAACTTGAAATAAGCAAAACAGGAGTTAAACCATGAGATTAGAAGATGTCAGGTTTACCCAGGTTGGCGGATTGCGCACCGCCTGCGTTACCCGGGCGGAATTGGTGGATGTTATTGCGCAGAGAATTGCGGCGTACCGGCAACACCAAAGATTGGAGGACGAGCTGTCACCCATGTTGGTGTTTGATTCCAATGGCCAGGGTATTTCCATCGCGAACAGCAATCCCAATTTTATGGGCATTCTCAGACAGGCTGACCTGATCCATGCCGACGGCCAAAGTGTGGTGAAAATGTCCAGACTGTTTGCCGAACATCAGATCCCTGAACGAACCGCAACGACCGACACCATTCACGATATCCCTAATCATCACAAAGGCCGGCTTCGCCATTTCTTACTGGGTGGGCATAAACGCGTTGTAGAAGAGTGCGCCAAACGTCTGGAAGCCAAGTATGCAAATTTTGCGGTGGCTGGCACCCACGACGGCTATTTTACCAAGCACCAGGAAAAAGCCCTGTTAGATCGCATCAACCGTGTGCAACCCGATGTGTTGTGGGTCGGCTTAGGTAAGCCAAAAGAACAGGCGTTTTGTACCCGCAATAAGTTGTGGCTGCATGTGCCGGTTATCATCACTTGTGGGGGCTGTTTTAACTACATTACCGGTGACTATAAACGTGCGCCTTTGTTTATGCAGCGTATGGGCTTGGAATGGTTGCATCGGGCCGCCACTGAACCCCGCAAGTTGTTGTGGCGATATCTGACCACAAGCCCACATGCCATTTACTGTGCTTATAAGCACCGTCTCAGGTAGTGGAGGAAGAGATGAACAAGCCCGGGCATGTGTTATTTCTGCATAAGTTTTTCTTTGTTGATGGCGGCGTAGAGCGGGTGTCGCAGAATCTGGCCGACGGTTTGCAGCGCTTGGGGGTGACCTGTTCATTCTTCGTGTGGGATACCCAGGGTGATGCGGCGGCGGGCTACCAACAACTGGCAAAATCCTATGCCACAGCAACACCCTGCCAGCGGTTGGGGCGGGTTGGCAAACTTAAGCAGCTTATTACCTGCCTGAGGGAATGGCGGGTCGATGCGATAATCGCGGCGACCGAAACGGCTAATATGCTGGCATTTGCCTGTAAGCTGTATATGCCTGCCCTACATGTTATTTATACCCGCCATAGCGCACTGGATACACAAGAGCAGCGGCTGCCGGTGTGGATGGTTAAAGCGCTGTATAACATATACGCCATGCAGCGCTGCACTATTGTCGCGGTATCCAAACAATTACGTGATGAGTTGAAACGGGTGGTGAGGATCCCTTACTCACGGATCCTGTGCATTCCCAATGCGGTTATTCACCCCAAGCTGTTTGAATTGGCAGCGAAACCGACAGAGGTGTTACCCGCTGGCGCCTATTTCTGCGCGGTAGGACGCTTGGTGCAAGAGAAAGGTTTTGATTTGCTGTTGCTGGCCTATGCCCGGGCTTACAAGAGGGAACCTGAGTTGGCATCGCTGATGATTGTCGGCGCGGGTATTGAAGAAGCCAACCTTAAACAGTTGGCAGGTCGGCTGGGAGTTGAACATAAAGTGCGCTTTACCGGCTTTGTCAGTAACCCCTACGCGCTGATGCGTCATGCCCTGGCGTTTGTCTTGTCCTCCCGCCATGAGGGGATGCCAACGGTGATGATAGAAGCCATGGCCTTAGGCTGTCCGGTGATTGCATTTGACTGTCCAACCGGGCCATCTGAGCTGCTGGCAGGCGGCGAGCTGGGCATCTTGGTGAAAGCACAAGATGTTACGGCCTTGGCCGAGGCGCTGATGGCCCCTTGTGTAACCAGCAAGAACCTGGCGGCTAGCGTTCAGCAATACCATCAGGACTATGCCGCCCGCAGCTATTTGCAACAGATCCAGGAGCAGACATGGCCAGAATCACAATAATTCTGCAGGACCTTGGTGGTGGCGGCGCGGAAAAAATGATGGTGCGTCTGGCCAATCAACTGGCCGAAGGCGAGGATAGGGTGAGCCTCATTCTGCTGATGGCGGGGGGCGAGAACCTCCAGTATGTGAATGCTAAGGTGGACGTGTTTGAGCTGGGAGCATCGCGCAGCATTGCAGCCTTAGCCGGACTGCGACGACGCTTGCGCGCGCTGCAGCCGGATGCGGTGTTGTCGGTACTGACGCATGTGAATGTGATCAGCATTGTGGCCTGTGCCAGCCTTGGATGGCTGGCTAAGCTATCGGTCAGTGAGCGCAACACTTATTCATTGGATCGCCAGGTTAATCCGCAGTGGATGGTGCGCTGCGCTTATGTCCTCGCCCCCTGGCTTTATCGGCTCTTACCCAAACCTGTGATTGCCGTATCTAAAGGCGTGGCAAGTGACTTGGTGTTATCTGCTGGTATAGGTGCGCACCAGGTGACGACCGCACCCAATCCAGTTATTCATCACCAATGGCAATTACAGTCCCGCGTTGCATCACAGCATCCCTGGTTGCAGCAAAAACAAGGCAAGGTGATTGTGGCCATGGGCCGCTTGGTGGAGCAAAAAGGTTTCGATTTCCTAGTGGATGCTTTTGCTCGTCTGAATCAGCAGATGCTATGCCGTTTAATTATCTTTGGCGAAGGGCCGTTGCGTGAGGCTCTGACCGCGCAGGCTGCTAAGTTAGCGGTAAGTGAGCGCATAGACTTCGCCGGGTACTGCCCAAATCCATTGGCAGAAATTCGTCTTGCTGATCTTTTTGTTTTGTCTTCCCGCTTTGAAGGCAGCCCCAATGCACTGGTTGAGGCAATGGCATTGGGAACGCCGGTGGTGGCGTTTGATTGCCCGCATGGCCCCAGGGAAATTCTCGATGATGGCCAGTTGGCGCCGTTGGTGGAGATGGGTGATGTTGGCGGCTTATGTCAGGCCATGCTGGCGAGCTTGCAGTTACCGCTGAGCGACAGCGGTAGACAGCGGCTGATACAAAGTGTGCAGCGCTACCGCGCTTGTCAGGCAGCAGCGCACTATCGACAACTGTTGTTGGGGGTTAGCTGAGTATGCGGTTGCAACTGGACAGCATGAAGCGTTGTTGTCTGCTGCTGGCTTTACTTTACTACTGCGGTGTACTGGACTTTACCACCAGGCTGACCAGTGGTCGCGCTGACGACATGATGGCCTCGCACGCGGCGGGAGACCCGGCGCGTCAGATTATGGGCGTGCTTCTCTTGCTGCTGGTGGCGCTCTTACTCTGGCATTCGCGCAACGTCAAGCAATGGCGCTTGTCTGGCGATTTTGTTTGGTGGTGTTTGCTGGGCTATCTGGCCTTGTCTGTGCTCTGGTCATATGCGCCGTCGGTCAGCCTCAGACGAGTGGTGGCATTTAGCACGCTGGTGCTGACGGCCTATGTTCTGGTGCAAAGCTTCACGCTTATGTCACTGCTCAGATTTTTTGCCAGAACGGTTGGCCTGTTGACCCTGCTGGGGTTGTTGCTTGTTCCGCTGATCCCCGAACAAGTCATGGTGGGCGGGGGACTTCGTGCCAATGCCTTTGTCGGTTTGTTTGCCGATAAGAATGCCGGTGCCAGAAACTGCGCCTATGCCTTGTTGTTATTTGCCGGGTCCGGGCTGCATCTGACAACCCTGGATAAGTTTTTGATGTTGATTCTGACCATCGGCATTGTGTTAGCAGACTCGGCAACCGCCTGGGTCATGTTGATCGGCGGTCTGGGGTTGATTATGGCCCTGCGCTATCTGCACAGCCATGACCCAGCAACCTGTCGCCATCGTTTGCTGCTATTCGGCAGCTTGCTGGCGGGCGGGACGCTACTTGGTTATGCCTTGTATGCGGATTTGCTGACCTTATTGGGACGAGATCCGACCCTGACCAACCGGGTGGTTATCTGGGAGCTGCTTGCGCAGTATATCGAAACTGAACCTTATTTCGGCTTTGGTTTCGGCGCCTTTTGGGTGAGTGATGCGGCGCTGTCCTTCGTCACCCGATGGGGCTATATCGGCAATGCCCACAGTGGTTACTACGAAGCCATGTTGCATGGCGGTTTACTGTGTCTGTTGTTGGTGAGCGGTGTGATGCTTGCCAGCCTGTGGCAGGCCGGCAAGGCATATTGTCGTTCCCCGCAGGGACAGCATGTCGCCGCCATGCTGGCTATTTTGCTGCTGATGATCCCTATCAACGCGGTCGCTTTCGCGGTGCTGAACCATAACAGCTTCGACATGTTCTTGTTTGCCCTGATCTCTTTTTCTGCCTCGCGGTTAGCCGCTGAAACCAAGCACAATAACAGGAGAGTCCCATGAACTATACCACTCAAGATATCGCCGTCATCATCCCTGTCTATAACAATGCCGCCTTCATTGAAGACACCTTACATGCGCTGTTCCGGCAGCGGGCGCTGCCTGGTGAGGTTATTCTGGTCAACGATGGCTCGACCGATGACTCAAAACATGTCATTCAAAACAGTGCGTATGCCAATAAGATCACTTACCTGGAAATACCTAATCGCGGTCCCGCCGCCGCCCGCAACTGTGCGATAGCACATACCGATAAGCCTTGGGTGGCATTTCTGGACGCGGATGATCAGTGGAGTCATTGGCAGAAACTGCAAATGCAAATCGCGCTGGCTAATGCGCAGCCGCAGGCTGTGTTGATCGATAGTTTTGCCGAAGTTGACTGGGGACAGGAATTACCACTGGTTGTGCAGCGCGTTAAGCGAGGTATGGTGTTTGAACAATTCCTCAGTCGTAACGTGGTGAATGCCACCTCGTCGGTTTTAGCCAAAACAGCTGCCATTCGCCAGGTAGGCGGTTTTGATGAAGATCTGCGTTTTGGCGAAGACCGTTTGCTGTGGGCTAAGCTGGCGAAAGTGGGGGAGGTTCACACCCTTGAGGAAGTAACAGTACATAAAGTAAATCACGCTACCAATCTGACCGCAAAGGGTTATCGCAACTACAAATTCCGCTTGCTTTGTGTTCAGCGCCTGATGGAAATGGCTGGCTTGAGTCCCACACAGGCCAAGCAGGTATGGTACGAAAATATGCAGGAGTTTCTGCGCGAAGCCTTTAAAGCCAATGATGTGCGCTTTTTCCAGAAACTTTACCGACGCACGATGCAGTTGTCCGGTGGACGGGCCAGGATGAGCCGTTATGCGCTGATCAGCCTGTATGGCAGTCTATTTGGCCACTTTGCGCCGTTAAATCAGATGAGTTAAGACATGCGGCATCGATTAATCAATCTGGCCTGGATTTTTTACGAAAAAGCCGCCCTGTTGATATTGTCCATCGCTTCTTTCATAGTCTACGCGCTACTGCTGGGCCCCGAGCTGTTTGGATTAGGGGTGCTGGCTATTACCCTAATCGAAGCGGTCGGGGTGATTTTTTGCAGCGTACTGGAAGACCCTATGGTCAGGCGTCGCGTCCGCAGTAAACGCTTGTATGCCTCTGTATTCTGGTATGGCGGCGCTGGCGCCTTACTTGCGGCGATACTCCTGCCCCTCGCTTGCCTGCTGTTTGATGCCAGTCCTTTGTTCGTAGCCTTGGTTGCGGTTTCCAGCCTTAAACTGGTGATGACAGTGCAAAGCCGGCCTTTTGTTGCGGAGCTGCGCCGTCAGCGAAACTTCAAGGCGCTGGCTAATCGAACCTTGGCGGGGAAGATTGTCGGCGCCACCGCCGGCATCCTGGCGGCTTTGTCGGGATTGGGGGCTTGGGCGGTGGTCATACAAGCCTTGCTCATGGAATGCTGCGCGTTGGCTATGCTGCTTTACTGGCAAAGGGGGCTGATTACTGCCAGGTTGAAATTCCGTTACTTTTTACAGCTCGTGCAAAGTGGCCTGCCGCTAGGGGTTAAGATGTTCAGTCGCGGTATGTTGGTCAGGGCCGTCACACTGGTATTAGGCAGTGTCAGCGATGCCACTACCGTTGGCTATTTTTCCTTTGCGAACCGGCTGGTGGACCTTCCCCGTTTAGCCTTAAGCGATGGCTTGCTCAGTTACGCTTTACCCGCCATTGCCAAACGGGCCAAGGCTGGCCCCGAGGTTGGACGCTTTATCTGTGCTATCAGCTTAAGCACGGCGACCTTGATGGTACCGATGTTTCTAGGGGCGATGATGCTGGGCGGCGACCTGATTCATTTATTTTTCGATGCCCGCTGGCAACCGGCGAGCGGCGCATTTACCTGGCTATGTCTGCTGGCGGCTTTTCGTTGCCTGGTGATGTATGTGCCAGCGACGCTGGTGGCCATGGGCAAAGCCCGCTGGGGGATGGAAATCGACCTGATATTGCTGCTATTGGCATTGGCTCTGGTGTGGCTTTTCGGCAGTCATTGGGGGGTGATGGCCGCCGTAGCGGCCGTTGGTGTGCAATTGAGCGGCGACTTAGTTATCAAGACCATACAGTTAAACAAGCTTTTCCGGCTGCAGTGGCCGGTGCTGCTGTGGGATTACGCTCAGATAGGCATCGCTTGCGTGCTGATGATAGGGGCAATAGCCTGGGTTCAAGCGGATCAACAGACGCATCTGGCTGGCCTGTTTGTCAGTGTGGTGTTGGGGATAACGGTGTATTTAACCAGCCTTTCGGCTCTGAAGCCGGGGTGGGTCAGAGGCATCATGAACAGTCTTAGGCAGGGGTAGAATATGCAGTTTTATGCGTGGCGTTCAACAACGGCAGGAGAAGGAAACTTCGGCGATGATTTAAACGACTGGTTGTGGCCGGCACTGATGCCGGGTAACTGGCCGTTAACCCCCAATGTGCTGCTGGCGGGCGTCGGTACGGTGCTGACCCGCCAGTTGCCGGATGCTGAACGTATCCTGATTCTGGGCGCCGGTGCCGGGTATGGAAAACTGCCGGCGAGTTTGTCAAAGCCGCATTGCCACTGCTACGGTGTGCGTGGACCACTCACGGCGGCCTTGCTCGGCTTGGACACTCGTCAGGTCTTGGCTGATCCGGCGATACTGATCCCCGACGTGCTGGCGGTTCCGCAGTTACCGCCACTGGAACGACAGGTTGTCTTTGTGCCGCATCTGGACAGTGCCCGGCGGGCTGATTGGACAAGCGTGTGCCAATTGGCCGGGATTACCCTGGTTGATCCCAGGCAGGAGTCCAAAGCGGTGATCCGACAGTTGGCTAAAGCCAAGCTGGTGCTGGCGGAGTCAATGCATGCGGCTATTTTGGCTGATGCTTATCGGGTGCCTTGGATACCGGTGTGGAGCACGTGCGAGATAAATATGTTCAAGTGGGCTGACTGGGCTCTGGCGGTGGGCGCAAAGGTGCTACCAGAGCGGGTGTCACCACCTTCCAGAGCCGCCTGGTTAGACGATAAACTGGCGAGGGTTAGCCTGACCGACCTGGCGGATGTGCCCGGTCTGGACTTTACCCAAGAACCCGATATTCGGGCTGCCTTGCAGGCGATGCGGGAACAACAGCAGAAAAGCGCCAATCCCAGCTTGAGAAGAAAACGAAACCTCTACCTGCGTATCAGACGCCGGTTTTTGCTGCCTGCCTTGTCGATGCTGGGTAACCACCCAGATAGCCGTCTGCACCGGACCGCGGAGCAACTGCATAAGCTAGCCGATGGCCAAGGGTATCTGAGTGATGAACAGTCATTCCACTTTGCCAAAGAACGCTTATACCTGGCCTTAGCGCAGCTGAAAGCGGATCGTCGCCGTGGTTTCAAATCGGTTTCGCAGTCGCCGAATTCAACAGCGCAGCGAGAGGTGCAGCGGCAACCAGCGTAAGCTTTTAAGGAGAGCTTTGATTAGGGCTTTATTCCATTTCACATTAAGAAAGTCGCGTAGGGGCAGTCCCTCGCTGTATTGATGTTTTGCCTGCTTTATTGAGATGAGCAGATGAAGCCGGTAAGCCAGTTTACGGGCGCGAAGATAGCGCACTGAGATGCTGTCGTTGGCCAGTCGTTGTTCGTGGCGCTGCAGTACCCTGATACTGTCTTTGTAGTGCTGAATATTTAGACCAGATGTCATGTTTTGGCCATGGCAATGGTAATTAAAGCCTGGGCCGTACGCTTGGGCTATGCGACAGAGACCAGAGAGTTTTAGCCAACAGTCTGTGTCTTCCGCAAAGGTCAGTGTTGTATCGAACCCGCCTTGCTGATGCCACAAATGCCGATTGACCAGTACCCCTTGTGTCATGACAAAACCTTGTCTGCACAGTAAGCGTTGGAAAGCTAGGCTATGGAATAAGCGCCCCGATGGCGAGTCGCGTTCGCTTGCCGCATTTAATGCCTGTTCAATACCCAGCCGAGCAAAAAAGCTGTCTTTTAACGGCACGCCGTTGAGATATTTGCGGTTGTCGGTAAACACCATACCAACCTGGTAGGTACGAAACGCCAGTAGCGTTTGTATTTGCGAGTGTAGTTGTGTCACTGGCCATTCATCATCGGAGTCGAGAAACGCCAGCCATTCACCACGGGCCCGCTTTACCGCCGCATTTCTGGCCAGTGACGGTTTGCCACTGTTGGCCTGGCGTACATAGTGAAAACGCCGGTCTTGTAAATAGGGAGCAATAACCTGTTGGCTGTTGTCTGTGGAGCCATCATCAATAATGATGACTTCAAAGTCTGCAAAGCTTTGTTGCTTAATACTGTTCAGCGCCCGGGCAATGGTATTCTGTCGGTTGTAAACCGGGACTATTACACTGACCATAGGTTCGCAACTGGCGCTAAGCGGTTGCATCTGCTTAATATCCCAACAGGCGGCGTATTCGCGATTTTATGCCGCTGGGTGCTTTGAATAGTTGTTCCTGCTTGCCCTGGTGTAAGGCTAGAAACTGCTGTTGCCAGACGTCGCGTTGCCTATCTGCCTGGCGCTGGGTTAGTTCGCGAATAGTGCTGATGGGTAAGGTGATATCCATGGCCGAGGCGATGCGTTGTACGCCTGCCGTCAGGTCCGCCCGCAAGGCTTCATACTCCATATCCAAGAATCGACAGCCCTGTGATGCCAGCAGGTAGCGCCAACTGGCGGTGTCCTGGATGATTTTTTTCAGGCAGAAGTTTACATCCTGATAATCGAATTCGGCGTTGTCTTGTTTGGCTTCCTGACCCGCTATCCATACACCAGTTTGCTTTGCTTTGGAAAATGATAGGGCTTGCTTTAAGGTGTCTCGACGATGCAGTAGCACAAATAATGCATCAGGGAAGCGCTTAAGCAAATTAGGGAATCCCTGAAACTCGCGGATATGGTCGTAATGGACCTTAATAGAAAATACCCCATTTGCCGATGTGCGCCTCTGCTGCAAAATATCCAGTACGTTATGCAGGCCACGGGCGCCTAACTGTTTTTCCCATTCTTTGAGGTTAAGTGGATTGGCGTATTCAAGCGGAAAGCCGAATACGCCTGTACAGTACAGAGCATGTCCCAGCATATGGCTGCCACACCTTTGGGTTGACGCAATCACCAGAAATTTATCTGCTTGTTTTTGCTTGGCAAAGTCGTGCTCTTTACTGAATTGGTCCTGATAAAGGTGCATTGATACCTCCCTGGCTATTCAAACTGATAATTGAGTAAGTGAATTTCCTGCTGGTAATGCTGTGCAACCAGTTCGATGTCGGCTTGCCGATAAGCCTGTCGATAGTCCCTGGCGTCTCCGCTAATGGCATGGGGCAGATGGATGTTGCGGATACCCAGCTTGTCACAAATCAGCACAAAATCCTCTTGCAGGTTTTCAAAACGGCCCAGGTGGTCCAATGCAATCTGCCCATCAAAGTTGGTCAGCCAATGCAATTGTGAGCGCAGAAAGCCCTTTCCTATGAACCGCTGCAAAAAGTCTGAGAAGGGTATGTCGGCATCAATTCCCAATACTCTTCTGTGATAAGGGTCTCGCGTGGCATTTTTATACCAAGAGTAGGCTCTGTCCCAGGGGTTTCTGACAATGCTGAATTTGAAATACTGTTGGTATTGCCGTGGATTGACCTGCAAGCCATTACAAGGATTGCTATGGCGCCGCCAACGGTACTTTTCGCGTCTTAGTATCTCTTTGATATTTTCACTGTTCCGCCAGGCCTGCATAATGGGCAAGGGTTGTTGCAGCATACGCAGGCTACGATGGTCCTGTCCGTCCCGGCCACCACGATGAAAGGCGAAGTGACCCAGAGCTCTTTCAATACTCGTACCCGCGCATTTTGGGATGTGAATGAAAATACATTGATGCTGGTGAGATATCATTTGGCCTCTCTGAGTGTGTTGATGGGTAAAGCCCCAATAAGCACCTGATCCTGGCTGGTCAGGCGAGAAAAATTAGCTATCCGCAGTGCGGGCGGGATAGACAGTGCAATGGGGGAACCTTGCTGACTGAGTTGTTCTGCCACCTGGCGTTGAAGCATGTCGGGATTGGAGAAGGGAAGATCCAGTCGAGCTCGGTATTCGGGCTGTCCTGTCGCCAGGTTAAACAGGTAGTTATTGACGAAGTTTGATGCATCCAAAGGTAACTCATCGTAGATGCCGTAACCCATAACTTGCCAGTACCTATCATGGATAAACACATTGTTACGTGCATCCGTCCAAAAACTGTTGTCTCCTTTAAAGTTGGCGGCTGCAATGCCGTTGCTGCGACTGATCACCAGATTTTCAAAAATTAGGCTTTTTCCTATGGGGGCACTCAGCATTCCCCCCAGTTTAATTGCCGCCCAGGCCCGCTGACGCTGATCGCCAAGATTATAAATATGATTGTGAAATATATAGCTTGGCCCTTGTCGGATAGGAGTGGCACTGATGGCACTGTAACCCTGTTGCAGGTCGTTGTTGTATACCAGCACATTGCTCTGACCGCCGTCCAGCTCGATCAGGTCGTCATTGGCAAAGGCAATAACATTGTCATGAATAGCAGAGTCACGCACAAAACCGCCCCATGACTGGCCATTACTGCGGCTCTCAATCACGTCATTGAACCTATGCTTATCGGTTCCGACAAAATGGTTGTACCTAAGGACGATCTGCCCGGCGAAATCAGGGTTAGGGTGGTTGGCGGCGGCCAGGAAAGCTGTTGCACCATGTGGGTGCCCATATCCCCAGTGATTGGCAGCTGGAACGGGAGAATGAACATGGCAATGTTCAATGACTATCACGCCGCTTTGTTGCAGATTAAAACCGGCGTCATAGTTGATGGGCTGAGAGGCCTGGTCATTTTCGTACGCAAGGCCGTCACGAATATCCGTGGCATAACGTCCCCAACCCGCAACATCACAGCGATTAAACCACAGGTGATGCGCGTTGAGGCTGCTGATCGCATGTCGCCGGCCACCTCTTAGCCGGATATTTTCAAAATAGATGTAACTATTGTCGCCTATATTGAGCGCAACATCGTCCTGTTCCCCGGCCTGAATGGTCAGTTGGCCGTTGCCGACAATTTTCGCCCAGCCATCCGGCTTTCCTTCTATCTTCAACGCTTCCAAATCTAAAACGCCGCCCTGGTAGATATCCTGCAGGCGGTAAATTTTATTGGGATCTATGGGGGGCTGATTGCTGCGAGTATGAAAGGAGCGAACGAACTCGTGTTTTAGCTGCTCATCCTGATAAAGCCGGATGCGCAGATGATACTGGCTATCCTCGGCCAATCCGACCAGGCTGCCCGACAGGTTCTGATGGACAGGCTCGTGCTGCAAGTCCAAGGCTTGCTGCCATTGCAGGGCCCCATCTTGTTGAAAGGTCACGCGAGCTTGGTAACCGGTGGCGATATTTTGCAAGGTGATACTGGCGGAGTGAAACAAGGGAGTGATCAGAACCTCAACCAGTTCAAATGCGGGATTGTTGTTGGCTGGCGACAGTCTTGTACCAGCGTCAGTTTGTGGATGGCTTAACGCCGCCAGTTCCGCTGGTTGCAGCCTCATGGCGGCGATAGGCTCGGCTTGTCTGGCGGTGACTATAGCCCCATCTGCACATGCCAGTAAGGTCCATAGCGTTGCCATATAGAGACAGACCGATTTTGCGTTGAGCCGGTTAGCAACCTTCACTATTCATCCTCGCAGTCCTTATGCATCAAGGGCTTGGCCTCCTTTTCAGATAGCATGGAGCCTCAGCTAATGCTGGTAAGTTCGATATTTTAAAGATGAGGAGCAAAGACTATGCCGGATGGCACTGGTAGGTGAATTTTGCGTTGAAGAAGGGAGGTGAAAAGCAGACCGCACCAGCGTGGCGGGCGCGGTCTGGCAGGCTGGAGTTTAGAAGCTCAGTTCATAGCCAAGCGTGATGTAGCGCGGTTTACCCGGCTGCAAGCCGCCATGTACGCGGGTAGCGGCGTATTCGCGGTCAAACAGATTGTCGATCAGCAACGACAGGCGCTGATTGTCAGCCAACTGATAATGGACACTGGCATCTACCACAGTTTGGGCTTTGACCTTATCCAGATCGGCAATACTTCCCTGACCAGCGCTGGTGCGCATCTCCTGCTGATAACGCAGACTCAGGTTCGCCTGCCAGTCGCCGCTTTGCAGGCCGGTTTGTAACAGTAGTTGATGGTCAGGCAGGTAAGGCAACTCGTCGCCTTTTTGTACACTGCCCCAAATTTCATTGTCGGACTCAAAGCTGTTCTTAAATTCACCTTTGGTATAGGTGTAGGTCAGGCTGACCGGAATTCGCAGGTTATCCAACTGGAAAGCCTGGCTGACCAGCATTTCGAAGCCTTGAATATCTACTTCGCCGGCGTTGTATTGATTGCCAATATTGGCGTCATCACAACCCTGGCTGGCGGTACAGTTACCATGCATATTGTCATAGTCGCTGTTGAAGGCGATGGCTTCAAAGGCCAATTCGTTATCGCGATAACGTACCCCGGCTTCCATATTCAGGCTCTTTTCTTCGGCAGTTTGTTCGTTGCCCGGCGATGGGGGGGCCACACCACGTTGAACGCTGCCGATCATGACCCAGTTGTCAGCCAACTGATAGCTGATACCCAGCATGGGGTTGAGTAACGACAGACTGTGCTTTTTCACACTGGGGTCTTGCAGACGATCCGGTGCTTTATTCCAGTCTTCACGCTTCATTTCAACATCTTCGTAGCGTAAGCCTGCGTTAATGGTAAGGTCATCAAATACCATGCTGCCTTGAGCATATAAGGCCAGAGCATTGGCACTGCTCAAACGGTTAGTATCTGTACCTGGCACGCCAGCACTGTCCAAGCGCATAGTCAGGCTGCTGTCCATCATATAAGTGTCCGTCCACTGGAAACGGTCTTCCTCATCTTCATGCAGGCGAGCACCTAGCACTAACTGGTGGTCGCCAAGGCTCAGGCTGTACTCGGTCTGAATTCCCTGGCTAAGGTATTGGCGGTTATTGTTTTTCAAACGCACGGCTAATTCACCGTTTGGATTGGCTTCAAATTCACTGGCCAGTTCCAAACCGCCGCCGCTTAAACTCTTACCACCGATGCGATCGGCCTTATACCAGTTACGGGCAAATTCATTACGATAGACTGTGGTTACCAGACTACTTTCATTAGTCATCTGCCAGGTGTGTGATACCTGAATCAGGTCGTGATCGGTGTTCATCACATCCAACTGAGAGGCAGCGTAGCGACGGAAAGGGTCGCTAGCGAAGTCCTTATCGAGAATGCCAATGTAGGTTTCGTCAGAACGCTCTTCGGCTTGCGCCAGTTTAACTAACAGGTGATGACGGCCATCTTCGCTAAGCACTGCGGAAAACTTACCTAGCAGATCGTGTTTTTCAAAACCGGTGTCTTGTCCACCTGGCAGCGATTTGAAACCATCAGCCGCATAGCGAAAGCCTTCCACAACGGCTCCGAAGCGCTCATTTGAGCCGCCCAGTACCAGATGCTCTTTATTGAAGTTGTCTGTGCCCAGCGCCAGATTTAAGTGACCAGCAAAGGCTTGCTCTGGAATAGCGACGGAATTGAGGTTAATCACGCCACCTGTGGTGCGGGGACCAAAGCGAACGGAGGAAGTGCCTTTCAACACTTCCACCGACTGCATACGTCCCATAGTGGGGAAATAGTAAGCCGCTGGGGCTGTGTATGGAGCGGGTGCTGCAAGTACGCCATCTTCCATAATAATCAGCTTGTCTGAACGATCCTGGCCGGTGCCACGCATGCCGATATTTGGACGCAGGCCATAGCCATCTTCTTCTGTCACATAAACACCTGGAACGCTAACCAGGGCGCGCATCACATCGGTATAAGCAAATTGTGCCAATGTTTTACTGTCAAGGTAGTGGGCCGAACCAGGAATATGATTGATGGCTGTTGTTGAGCCTAAAACCGTGAGTTTTTCGATGTTGTCGTTAGCTAAAGCAGGGGAGGCTGCAATAGCAAGTGCCAGAGTCAGCTTGGAAACGTTGTGTGTCATGATAAATCCATCAAGGTTGATGTGTGCGAGAAGAATTAAAGCGTGCTAACTTTAACAATTCTGCTATTGCGAATCAATCTCATTGGCTTGTTTGCTTGAGCTAATTGCAACAGGTAAGGCCACTCAGTTCATTTAGCCCTCGTATGGGTGAACTTCCTTTACCTGCATGCTGTAGGCGGCGGTAGCAACCTCGTTTTCGGTAAGCTGTGTGGAAAGAATGCCTGACAGCCAATAGGCCTGATAAATATCCTCGACCTTATGTCCGGGAGGAAACTGCAAATAGATAATTTGGTTGGGTGGTGGTGGGGGCATATGAATGCAGGCGCCAAAATAGGGAACCAGAAATGCACTTTGTACTGTGTTATCTGAATGGTACTCCAGGGGTACGACAAATCCGGCCAGGCGCAACGCCTGCTGGTTGAATTCGGCGCGTATGCGGGTCGATACCAAGGCTTCGCTTAGTCGCTTGCGTTTAATCTCATCAATCTGTTGTTGAATACTGTCGGCTTCCTGCTGATCTGTCTGTGGAACAACGAAAGGATCCTCACTGTGATTGATTGGCGGCGCTTCATCAAAGGCCTTTTGATCTCGTTCTGGTAGCAAGGCTTCCCATTCGATAGTGCGAAAAACATCTCCAGCTAAGACCAACGGAGGGAATACAAGGATAAGCAAAATTGCAAGTCGCATTGGAAACCGACACAATAAACCAAATAATGTTACATCATAACAAAATGCAGTCTGAAGAGAACATGACGATGCAAGAAATCCAACCCGTAATACAACTGGATAAGGTTCGTTTTGGCTGGGAAGGCAAACCTTTACTGAATATCCAGCACTGGCAAGTGGATAAAGGCCAGAGGGTATTTTTATACGGGCCGTCCGGCAGTGGTAAGTCCACCTTACTGAACTTACTGTCAGGTATTCTGAAACCTCAGCAAGGCAAGATTAGCCTGTTGGGGCAGGATATAACGGCGCTTAGCGCTGGCAAGCGGGATCGTTTTCGGGCCAGGCATATCGGTATGATTTTCCAGCAGTTTAATCTGTTACCCTATTTAAGTGTGCAGGAAAACATCGAGTTAGCCTGGAATTTTGGTGGCAATGGTGAGCGTGACCAAGGGTTTCTAGCCCATATGCTGGAGCGTTTGGAGTTGCACGAGGCGCTACTGGCGCGCCGGGCCAGTAATTTGAGTGTGGGACAGCAGCAGCGGGTGGCGGTGGCTCGAGCTTTGTTAAACAAACCCGAAATTATCATTGCTGATGAACCAACGTCGGCATTGGATTCAGATTTAAGAGATCAGTTTTTGCATTTACTGCTTGGCTGCGTAGAAGAGACTAAGGCCACGGTGGTATTTGTCAGTCACGATAAGACCCTCAAAGATTATTTTGACATTCACCAGGACTTGCGTGCGCTTTCTGTCATTGAGGAGACTGCCTGATGCTGCTACGTATTGCCTCTGCCAGTTTATGGAATCGTCGCCTTACGGTACTTTTAACCGCATTTTCCATCGCTGTTTCGGTATTCATTATGCTGGGGGTGGATCATCTTAAAAATGAACTGAAGAGCAGCTTTGGTCGCACGGTTTCCGGTGTTGATTTAATTGTAGGGGCCAGAACCGGCTCTACTAACTTATTGCTGTACTCGGTATTTCGTATTGGCAATCCCAGCAACAACTTATCCTGGCAGACCTACCAGGCGCTAAGTCAGTCGAAAGAAGTGGCCTGGGCAGTGCCTATTTCTTTAGGCGACTCCCACAAGGGATACCGCGTGATGGGCACCACGCCGGATTACTTTACGCACTTTAAGTATGGTAGTCGTCAAGCTCTTAGCTTTGATAAAGGGACAGCCTTTTCCACCACACAGCAAGTTGTTTTGGGCAGTGAGGTGGCAGCTAAGCTGCATTATCATTTAGGTGATGAGTTGGTCATTTCTCATGGCACCGGTGAGGTGAGTTTTACCCATCATGATGCTTACCCGTTTAAAGTGGTTGGGATCCTGGCACCGACCGGCACACCTGTTGATCAGACAGTGCACGTCAATCTGGCTTCCATTGAGTTGATTCACACTTCGGGCAGTCATAGCGGGCACGACCATCCGAAAGTGCAAGTAACTTCTCAAGCTCAATCGAATCAAGAACATGCTGATGACCATGACCATGACCATGACCATGACCATGACCATGACCATGACCATGCGGCGCAGGGGGTAGGGCATGATCTACAGCCAGGCTCGGTTACCGCCATGCTGGTAGGGCTGAAGTCCCGTATCGGTACACTGACCTTTCAGCGTAAGGTCAATGAATACAAAGCAGAACCGCTACTGGCGATTATCCCCGGTGTCGCTCTTGCCGAGTTATGGCAGATGATGGGGATGGTGGAAAAAGCCCTGGCACTGATTGCCTTGCTTGTATTACTGGCGAGCTTATTGGGCATGACGACTATGCTGTTGGCCTCAATGAGGGAGCGTGAACGCGAGATTGCGGTATTACGTGCTATTGGCGCACACGCCAGCTTTGTGTTGCTGCTGATAGAACTGGAAGCCATTTTAATTGCTCTGGTTGGGGCGGCGGCAGGTTATCTGGGCTTAGCTGGTTTATTGGCGTTGTTAAAGGGCTGGATAAGCAGTGAGTATGGTTTGTTTATCAATAGCTTGCCGCTTTCTGGTTCAACCTTGGGGTACCTGGGGATTATCGTTGGGTTGGCCGCTGTGTTGGCCTTGATACCGGCTATCTTGTCATACCGTACAGCACTATCGCGTGGATTAAGCGTTCGCGTGTAGTATTAGGTAGATTCTCAGCGCTATAAACAAAACAACCGCCAATAGGCGGTTGTTTTTTTAAGGTGCTTGACGTTAGGAAAACTTACGACGTGCACCTAGACCAAGTAGTGCCAAGCCCAGCAGTGCCAGACTGGATGGTTCTGGAACAGTAGTCACATTGTGACCAATACCACCAACGTTGGCCAGGTCTTCACCACTGATATCGAAAGCGAAGAAGGAGCTGCGACCATTAAAGTTAGTTTGGTTTGCTGGTGACCAGTTGCCTGTTACCAAATCACCTGACTGGTAGTCACTGTTGTACTGTGTCAGCACGGCAAAGTAAGTGCCGATATTCAGCGAAATATTGATCAGGGCATCCCATGAATTACCGGAGCTCACCGATGTCACATTAGAGCCGTCATCATTGGATTGCAGCAGATTGTTAGCACTGTCGAATACAAACAACTGCGGGTCAAAGCCGCCATCTACAATGCTGGTACCAGCAGCGTTCACGCCACCCGCGTAACTGAAGCTGATCAAATTGACCTGAGTATTGTCTGCTGTTACATCAAATTGGATGTAGTAGCGACTATTGTCATCGTTAAAATTGCCAGTAAAGGATGATGTGATTAGCGCGGCTTGCGCAGTACAACAAAATCCGAAAAAGCTTAAAAGCGTGATAAGTTTTTTCATGTTTTATTCCCTAAAGTAACTACTTAATTCGGTGTGAGGGTGACAACTTTTTGTTATGCAGGAGGTACGGCATGAAGAAGTTGTGCCATGCCAAAGCTAAATTTGTGCCAATATTTATATTGATATTTATTTCAATAGGTTATGTGTTTTTCTTGCAAGGGCTTTACATGTGGTGTAAAAAAATTAGACATATACCAATGCTAACTTATTAGAGGTTATAAATGCTGGGTTAATGAAGTGTTAGCTCTGCTTACTTTAACCACAGCAAGAACACCATTTAGCAGTGTCATATTGGGTGGCAGATGACCTATATCAGCATCATAAATCACCGGAAATGGCGCGTCGGCAAATAGCTGTGTCAGTATTTGCTGATCATTGAATGTTGGGTCATGACTTGGGGCGGCATTGCGGCCGATTAGCAGTCCATTGAGATGTCTAAAGAAGCCTCGGTATTTCAACCCCTGCAAGGCGCGAAACATAGCTGGTGCACTTAGCTCAGCATTTTCCAGGTAGAGAATCATGCCCTGGCCTTGCGACCGCTGTTCAAACCTATTTATGTCAAAATATTCAGTACCGGCAAGGTGGATGAGGATATCCAGGCAACCACCGAATAAGTGACCGCGGCATTCCACTTCATCTGCCTGACCTAAAACCTTCCACTGGCTTTTAGGCCCAAGCTGTAGCCCTTGCTGCGGAAACTCACTGAAATTCAAGCCCTTTAATTGGTAATGGCTGGAAGCATGCTGAGTAAAGGACTGGCCTGATGCTAAGCTAAGCGGCATTAATGCTGAGGCGGTTAGCGGCTCACTTTCTGTCGGTACCATCTGCATCAGATTCGTCGTGTGGGCAGTACACCAACCTAATTTGCTCGTCAGGGCGTTTAACAAGGTACTGATATCTGAATGGCCGACCAGCCATTTAGGGCGAACCTTGGCCAACTGGTCGTAATCAAGCGCGTCCAACAGATCCATACCAATCTCGCCACCCCAGGGGGGCAAAATGGCGTCAACTTGTGGATCCAGCAAAAAGTCCATAAGTTCTTTTGTTCTGAGCGCCTTACTGGCGCTGACATGCTGATGATTGTCGCGTAAGCATTGTCCTTCAATGACGCGATAGCCCTGATTACGCAGATGCGCTAAAACCAAGTCTAAACGGGGATGCATTGCTTGTGGCACGCCGGAGGAGGGGGCTGTGATGGCAACGGTATCGCCTTTGTTAAGTGGCTTTGGGATGTGAAACATGCGGGTTAACCTAACAGGGTTTGGATACTGGTCTGACCCAGCGCATCGGCCAATAGAGCTTGCTGACGCTCTTCTTCTGTCAATATTCCCACCAGCGGAGTTTGGCGGCGCAACTTGCGCATACGCGGGCTGTCTTCCAATAATGCGTCATACATTTGTTGTGGTGCATCGGTTAAGTGCTCAAGAGCACAGTACCAAGTCAGATAGGCACCATGACCGAGCCGTCCTTGCTCTTTGCGGCTATCCAGAGTGCTGAATACGTTTTCGACCAGTGTAGGCTGCTGGCAAAGCTTATCTAGCATGGCTCTATGCAGAATAAGAATCTGCCGGTCGATATTTTCATCCTTAATGCCGGTTTTCTTAATTTGATAAGGGCGGTCTTTTTTATGGCGGCTGCGCATATTGTTACCTTAATAAAGGTCTTAGCATTTGCTCTAAGCCATTAACCTTAATTTCATGCACCAATGCGAGTTGCTCACCGAGTTTGCCGGCAGGAAATCCCTTTTGGGCAAACCACACCAGATAGGGTTCGGGTAATTCCAACAGTTTGCGACCGGCATATTTACCAAAGGGCATGGTTTGGTTAATGGCTTCCAGCATAAGTTGTTGCTCGTTCATTCGTTAGCCTCCTGCTGCTGGTGTTGCCAGAGTCTGGCGTAGTAGCCATTGCTCGCGAGCAACTCGCAGTGCTGACCTTGCTCAACAATCCGGCCCTGATGCATAACCAGGATATTGTCAGCATCCACTATGGTGGATAAGCGATGGGCAATCACCAGGCTGGTGTGACCTTGGGCTACTTCGCGCAGCGCCGTGAGTATGGCTCCCTCGGATTGACTGTCCAGCGATGACGTCGCTTCGTCAAATAACAAAATAGGCGGACGTTTGAGGATAACCCTGGCGATAGCAACCCGCTGCTTTTCGCCTCCCGATAATTTCAGCCCTCGTTCGCCCACCATAGTTTGATATCCATCTGGCAGTGATTCTACGAAATGTTCCAAGTGCGCCAAGCGAATGGCTTGCTTGACTTCCTGTTCACTGGCATCGGGTCTGGCGTAGTGCACGTTTTCGTAGAGGGTGTCATTAAATAGCACGGTATCCTGCGGGACGATACCAATGGCTTTGCGCAATGATGATTGGCTAACCTTTCTGATATCCTGACCGTCGATAAAAATGCCGCCATCGGAAACATCGTAAAATCTAAACAACAACTTAACCAGGGTTGACTTACCTGCTCCCGACTCGCCGACTACGGCAACCCGTTGACCGGGTTCAACCTTGAAATTGACGCCGCGTAAGATAGGGCGGTCATGTCGATAATGGAAGCTGACATTTTTAAATTCTATTTGCCCCTTGCTTATGTGTAGCGAAGTGCTGTTATTGGCATCACTGATAGCGGGGACTTTATCCAGCAACTTGAACAGATTCTCAATATTGGCCAGTGCACCACGGATTTCGCGGTATACAAAGCCAAGGAAGTTCAGCGGCATAAAAACTTGCATGGTGAAGGCGTTAATAAGGACAAAATCACCTAAGGTCATTTTACCTGCCGCTACCTGGTTGGCGGCCATCCACATCATGGCCGTCATGGCTGCAGCGATTACAAAAGCTTGCCCACCATTTAATACAAAAAGGGACAAACGGTTTTTACGCCGGGCTTGCTCCCAGTCGGCTAAATCCTGGTCGTAACGTTTGGCTTCATAATCTTCGTTATTAAAATATTTAACGGTTTCGTAGTTCAGCAGGCTATCTATGGCTCTTGAATTGGTGGAGGAATCGGCCAGATTCACTTCTCGTACATAGCGGGTGCGCCAATGGGTGGCTTTCACCGAAAACCATACATATGCAAATACAGACAGCATAATCACCACGGCAAAGCCAACGCCATAGTTGTGCAGCAACAGCCCGGCCACCAGGCTGATTTCCAGCAGTGTTGGGACTATATTGAACACCATAAAACGCATCAGAAAACCGATACCCGTGGTGCCGCGCTCAATATCCCGCGACAGGCCGCCGGTCTGGCGATTCAGGTGAAAATCCAGGTCCAGTCGGTGTAAATGTTCAAAAACTTTAAGGCCTAGACGACGCATGGCACGCTCGGTAACTCTGCCAAACAAGGTGTCGCGGATTTCACCCGCTAACACGCTGAATAGCCTAAGCAAACCATAGGCAACTATGAGTGCAATGGGTACTGCAACTAAAGCCACCTCTGGCGTTGAGACATTTAGATCATCTACCACGTGCTTAAGTACAAAAGGCATGCCGACACTGGCAAGCTTGGCACCGACCAGACATAGCAGTGCCAATAAAACCCGGGATTTGAACTCATTAAGATATGGAATCAGTTGCCAAAAAACTGACCAGTTGACCTGTTGATCCTCATCAATGGGAAATTTGCTGCGGCGCATGTTGTTGATATTGAGTGGTTAAGGGGGCGGATTGTAACAACCGTCAGAAGAAATCTATACCGCCTCTTGAAGAAAGCTTTTTACCTTCAGATAACGTTCTTCTTGCTCATCATTCAGCTTGCCGTTTTCAATTGTCAGGATACAGCGCTCCACCATGCTCGCAGCTCCTTCAGACAAACCCTGTTCGCGCACTTTCATGGCGATTGCCTGTAGCAAGTTCAATGCAATAGATGGGTTCTTGGGCATCAGGCTGTAAGCTTGACGAAAAGCTTTGAGCGCGGCTTCCAACTGACCGCTTTGATAAAAATCGACGGCGCTGTTGTTGAGCTCTTTAGGCGTTTGACGGATTTCTGCCTTCTCACGTTTTTCCTGCTGAATGTAATGCAGGAAAAGCTCGCCGTGCTCTGGCGTGAGTCGGCAGCGCCTTTCTATTTCGTCTAACACATTCTGGCAACGGTCATATAAGCCCAGCGTGTGAAATGCTTTGGCTTTGTCGAGCAAATCCTCTAAATCCTGGCTTTGGTTGGGTTCCTCGCTTAACTGTTCCACCAGTGCACGGGCCCTTTCTTTTTCATCCTGTAGGTACAAAAGACGGGCATTAACGACCTTTATCTGCTCCTGAAGCTCTGATTTGGGGAAGGTTTGCTGAAACTGACGAATATAGTCGTTTGCCTGTTTTATCAGGTTGGATGTCTCTTGCTCATCGGCGGTCATCGCGAAATCAATGCCAGCTCTGGCTACATTGATATAGTTTTGCGGCATATCGTGAATGGAATGCTTGGCAAATTTTACAATGCGCTTAGCAGCTTCAAACTGGGTCTCATAGTCATGGGTTAGACGGGATAAATTAATTGCTACCCTATGGCGGCGTAAGTTGCGGGGGGATATTTCCGCTGCCATTAGTACCGCTTCTAAAGCAGATTCAAAATCCTGTAGCTTTACGTGTAAGCCGCAAAGTAAATCATAGGCCACTAGCTGTGAGTCGGGTTTAAAGGCAAGTTGCAGGATCAGTTTTTCTGCTTCTTCATCCTCATCCAGCTTTATCAATGCATTCACTAACCCGAGTTTCGCCCAGGTAAAGGGCTGTACATTAATCACAGCATGATAGAATTCTTTTGCATCCCTGGCTTTGTCACAGGCGAGCAGCAGCTCACCTTTGGTCTTTAATGCCAGTGGAAAAAATTCAGCAAATTCCGGGCGGGTTAAAAACTCTTCAATGGCATCCAGAGCGTTGACAAAATCGTCCTTATCCATCAGGCGATAAATCGGATTAAGCACCTTCTTACGTTTTAAAACCCGGCTTAAACGTTTGTCCAAATCCTTGACGCTAAAAGGTTTGGCAAGAAAGTCATCGGGCTGGAGCTCGATTATGCTATGCACAAGCTCCGAATTAGTATCTGCGCTGATAAATATAAAGGCTGTGGTGAGGGGCAAGGCGTGGCTGTTTTTAAGCTGATCGTATAGGTAATAACCGTCCTGATCTTTTTTCAGGTTGTAGGAACAAACGATAAGATCAAAATGTTCCTCTTCGATGATCTTCAATGCGGCATTAGCTTTATCTACATAGGTAATATCACGAAAACCTAATTCCTCCAGCGAGTATTTGATATACCCCTGCGCCAGGACCTGCTCATCAATAATTAGTACCCGACAGGTTTTGGCCAGCTTCGCATCCATAGAACCCTGCTCTTTTTTCATCACTTAGGCTTAGCTTATCGCATATTTTGCAGGATGCTTAAATGCTTTATCAGGTAAACGACTTTGTTTGGTAAGGAAAAATAAGTGCGATACAGAGAATATTTTGGGGATAGGAATTGAAATAGCTGTGTATCCAAGCCTGGATAGCTAACTAAGGAAATTAAAACAGCACAGATTCTAGAACGTTATCTGCATTTCGGATAATCGGCAATGCCCGTGTTGGCGAAGGGAGCAGGTGGTGCTTGCACCGTATTACTGAAGATAAAATAAAAATTATGGTGGATGGTACTGGGTTCGAACCGGTGATGCCCGTGTTGGTAAAGGGAGCGGGTGGTGCTTGCACCGTATCACTGAAGACAAAATAAAAATTACAGATGGTGGACGGTACTGGGTTGGAGCCGGTGATGCCCGTGTTGGTAAAGGGAGCAGGTGGTGCTTGCACCGTATTACTGAAGATAAAATAAAAATTATGGTGGACGGTACTGGGTTGGAGCCGGTGATGCCCGTGTTGGTAAAGGGAGCAGGTGGTGCTTGCACCGTATCACTGAAGACAAAATAAAAATTATGGTGGACGGTACTGGGTTGGAGCCGGTGATGCCCGTGTTGGTAAAGGGAGCAGGTGGTGCTTGCACCGTATTACTGAAGATAAAATAAAAATTATGGTGGATGGTACTGGGTTCGAACCAGTGACCCCCGCCTTGTAAGGGCGGTGCTCTCCCAGCTGAGCTAACCATCCAGGGAGTATTGCTATTACATCTAGCAGAGATATATGGTGGATGGTACTGGGTTCGAACCAGTGACCCCCGCCTTGTAAGGGCGGTGCTCTCCCAGCTGAGCTAACCATCCAGAGAGATATTGCCTGCACAGAGAAGGTGGTGGATGGTACTGGGTTCGAACCAGTGACCCCCGCCTTGTAAGGGCGGTGCTCTCCCAGCTGAGCTAACCATCCATATTTCCTACCCGCCGTGCTGTGCTTGGCAAGTGGAGGCGTATTATAGGGAGGCGAGCTTAGCTGTCAACAGTAATTTTCCCGAAACGGTCCAAGTGAACAAAAACTCGTCATGGTGCTGTTGTTTGCGTCAATCTGGATAAAAGTTGCTCTGTTATTAACCGCTTAGGCAGATGGCTTTTCAACCGGCAAGGCCATAGGTTTCTGTCGTCAAGACTGGTAAAATACCGCCACTTTTGTTTGATAGGACAGCATAGAAGATGACAGTGGTGACCCGTTTCGCGCCCAGTCCAACAGGTTATTTACACGTAGGTGGCGCTCGCACTGCCTTGTATTCCTGGTTACACGCCAAAAACCAGGGAGGCAAATTCGTACTGCGGATTGAAGACACCGATATTGAACGTTCAACTCAGGAAGCCATTGATGCCATTTTAGAAGGGATGCAATGGTTGGGTTTGGACTGGGATGATGGCCCTTATTATCAAACCAAACGTTTCGATCGTTATAACCAAGTCATCGACAATTTGCTGGCCGAAGGTAAAGCTTACAAATGTTATTGCTCCCGTGAGCGATTGGATGCTCTACGTGAAGAGCAAATGGCTTCAGGACAGAAGCCCAAATATGACGGTAAATGTCGTCATGGTGTTGAGCAGGATGGTCCTTTTGTTATTCGCTTTAAGAATCCTCAGGACGGCTCGGTGATTATCAATGACCATATTCGTGGCCGTATCGAGATTGCCAATGCCGAATTGGACGATTTGATCATCCGTCGTACCGACGGCGCGCCAACCTACAACTTCTGTGTGGTGGTGGACGATTGGGATATGGGTATTACCCATGTTGTGCGCGGCGAAGACCATATCAATAATACGCCAAGACAGATCAATATTCTTGAAGCACTGAATGCGCCTTTGCCTGAATACGCTCACGTATCGATGATTTTGGGTGATGATGGTAAAAAGCTCTCTAAGCGTCATGGTGCGGTAAGCGTGATGCAGTACCGCGATGACGGATTTCTGCCACAGGCACTGCTTAATTATCTGGTGCGTTTGGGCTGGTCCCATGGGGATCAGGAAATTTTCAGCCTGGAAGAAATGATTAAGCTGTTCAGCCTGGATGCTATTGGTCAGTCAGCATCGGCCTTTAATACCGATAAATTGATTTGGTTGAATCAACATTACATTAAAACCTTGCCGGCAGCCGAGGTTGCTGAGTATGCCAAATGGCATTTTGAGCAGCAGGGCATTAATCTTGCCAATGGCCCGAGTCTGGAAGCATTACTGGCAATTCAGGGCGAACGGGTTAAAACCCTTAAAGAGCTGGCTGAGACCAGCCGTTATTTCTATGAAGAGTTTGAAGACTTTGATGAGAATGCGGCGAAGAAGCACTTACGTCCTGTCGCTAAAGAGCCTTTAGAGCTGGTTAAACAGAAATTACAGGAAATCAGTGACTGGAACCCGACTGCTATCCATGACGCCATCAATGCTACCGCAGAAGAGTTGGGTGTTGGTATGGGGAAAGTAGGTATGCCACTGCGTGTTGCAGCTACAGGCTCAGGGAACTCGCCGTCGCTGGATGTGACCTTAAACCTGCTAAAACCAGAGCAAGTTGCACAGCGTTTAGACAAGGCGCTCAATTATATAGCAAACAGATCGGAATCTTAAAAAAAGCGTTGACAGGGAATAGGGGCGTGCCTAGAATGCGCCCCGCTGTCACGGAACAGCGCCTGTTAGAGACGACGGGGCTATAGCTCAGCTGGGAGAGCGCTTGCATGGCATGCAAGAGGTCGGCGGTTCGATCCCGCCTAGCTCCACCAAGTCTCACTATGAAGGTTTGCGTTGGGTTGAAAGGTAACTTTCTACCGACAGAATTTGTAAGATAAAAGTGTCGCTCAGTTCGTTGGCTCACTTCGTCTTACAGAATTTTAGCGAAGCAGTGCTTCGCTGACAAAATTCTGTCCCCTTCGTCTAGAGGCCTAGGACACCGCCCTTTCACGGCGGTAACAGGGGTTCGAATCCCCTAGGGGACGCCACTTCATAGAATAACAGAAATCCAGGGGCTATAGCTCAGCTGGGAGAGCGCTTGCATGGCATGCAAGAGGTCGGCGGTTCGATCCCGCCTAGCTCCACCAAATTTTAGGTTGTGACAAAATGTCATAATCATTGCCAAGCCTAGTTGGCAAAGACAGAGAGTACTGTAAGAGAAGAATAATGCCGTTCAATTCGCATGGCTACGTTCACCTTACAGAAAATCTGCGAAGCTTGCTTCGCAAAGAAGATTTTCTGTCCCCTTCGTCTAGAGGCCTAGGACACCGCCCTTTCACGGCGGTAACAGGGGTTCGAATCCCCTAGGGGACGCCATATTCAGCTGACGGAAAAATCCGAAAGCAAAAGGAAGACTGCCAAGGCAGTAATAAGGAAATAGTTGCCAAGCCTAGTTGGCAGCGCAGAATTAAATTCAGTAAGGATAGTGCCGCTCAGTTCGCTGGCTCACTTCGCACTTACAGAATTTTAGCGAAGCGGTGCTTCGCTGACAAAAATTCTGTCCCCTTCGTCTAGAGGCCTAGGACACCGCCCTTTCACGGCGGTAACAGGGGTTCGAATCCCCTAGGGGACGCCATATAAAAAAATACCCTGGTCAGAAATGACCGGGGTATTTTTTTATATGCTGCATCCGCGCGGGATGCAGAGCCACTTGGGTTCGACTACAACGTCAGGAACGTTGTAGAACAGCCGTAGGCTGGCCCGCAGGGCGGAGGGCAGGAAGCCCGGAGTAATCCCCGGTTGAACACTTAGACAGTGCCAGCGATGACCGGGGTATTTTTTTATATGCTGTATCCGCGCGGGATGTAGAACCCCTTTGGGTTCGACTACAACGTCAGGAACGTTGTAGAACAGCTGTAGGCTGGCCCGCAGGGCGGAGGGCAGGAAGCCCGGAGTAATCCCCGGTTGAACACTTAGACAGTGCCAGCGATGACCGGGGTATTTTTTTATATGCTGAATCCGCGCGGGATGCAGAGCCCCTTGGGTTCGACTACAACGTCCGGAACGTTGTAGAACAGCCGCAGGCTGGCCCGCAGGGCGGAGGGCAGGAAGCCCGGAGTAATCCCCGGTTGAACACTTAGACAGTGCCAGCGATGACCGGGTTTTTTTTATATGCTGCATCCGCGCGGGATGCACAACCCCTTGGGTTCGACTGAATCGCAAAGCCTAGAACCCTGCATAGTCTGATTTTTTTCACCGAAAAATTCCGGCACAATATGTCCTAAAACCTAGAGTGGAACCAACCATGACACAGCCCCATACACCGGATGCACTGATAGATCAGGATCCTGAGACCCGTGCCGAGTATTGTTTTCAGTTATTACTGGACAAGCAACCACTATGGGGGCTGGAAGGCAAGTTGGGATGGGTAATGCTAAGCGCCGAAGGAGACGCCTGTACACCTCTGTTTCCTGACGCCCAAAGTGCCCAGCTGTGGGGAGCTCAGCAGTATCCAGAGTCTAAGCCCAAAATAATCCCTTTTGCACAGTTGCAACAGACATTGTTTTCCCAGTGGCAGCAAGACGAAGTGCTGCTGATGCTATTCCCTCTGGCGCAAGAAGAGGAGGGGATTATGGTTAAGGTGGAAGAATTGCTGGACGCACTGGCACAAGCGGGTGAGTAAAACCTTGCCCGTCACTGTGGGGCTTGGGGACACTAATGCCCTTATTAAAGTGTATATTGCCAACCGGCCCATGCCTTATCAGCATCTGTCTGTTTGCCAACCTTTAGTCAGTGGCGATATTGCCGAACTAGGCCAGGCCTGCGGCAATGGCTGGCGTAAGGTGTTTAATGTGTATGCCAAGCTGGTCTTTGCGCTGCAGGCGCAAGATATCAAACTAGCGTCGGGGACACCCAATTGGCAGCATTATCGCGACAATCACTTGCTACAAGCCAGCTCTGCAACGGCCCTTTTGTTTTCTCCGCCAGTTTTGGATGAGCAGCAGCAGGCCATACAGATTATCAGCGGCCGTACTTATGCCAATGCGCTGAACAAGCAGCAGAGTCTGGGACTTTTTTGGTTAACCCCTGAGTTCGCAGTAAATCCGCGTTATCGGCTATTTGTTTGCCCGTATTTTGATTATCGTCAACTGAGCAATGACAAGATTGGCTATTTACAATCTTTGCTTGGCGAATATTTAGCACAACCTTGTGGAGACACTGAATATGACTGAGCTGGCTGACAAGCTGCGCCAGACAACAGGATGGGACGCTCAAATGCGCGAGCTGATGCTGGCGGGGCGCGTTTTGCCATCGCCATCAGATGCGCTTTGCCAGCCTGAACATGAAGTGCCGGGCTGTGAGAGCCAGGTATGGCTTAGCTGCACCGTCAATTTACAAGGTTTGCTATCTGTGCAGGCGTGGTCAAACAGTAAGATTGTGCGGGGGTTATTAGCGGTATTGATAGAGTATGTGCAAAGCCATTCTATAGCCGAGATTCAATCACTGGATTTGGCCGGATATCTGGATACGCTTGGTCTTGGAAGGCACCTAAGCCAATCCCGCAGTAATGGCCTTAATGCCGTGATGTCAGCAATTAAAAGCCGGGCAATGGCGCTAAACTTAAACCAGCCATAGGCAAGGAGCCTGACATGGCACATCAGTTTGTCGATTCATCCGCTATTTCTTCCTCCCCAGGCCCTGTGGCCGACGCACAACGATTGGTCATTCTGGATATTTTACGAGGTTTCGCTTTGTGGGGGATCCTGCTGATGAATATCGAATGGTTTAACCGGCCGATATCTGAAATTGGCCAATGGGATGAGTCGCAGCAAGGCCTGTCTTTGGCGGCTGGTTGGTTCGTGCGGCTATTTATAGAAGGTAAATTTTATACCTTATTTTCCCTGCTATTCGGTATGGGCTTTGCGATTATGTTACGCCACGGCAAGGCGACTGGACGCGACTATTTTGCCTGGTTTTCACGGCGCTTGACGGTGCTTTTCCTGTTCGGTTTGCTGCATCTGGTGTTCCTATGGAGTGGCGATATTCTGCATAGCTATGCCATGGCAGGGTTTATCTTGCTGGGTATGGTGTGGTTGTTTGATAAGGGCTATCTGCAGGATTTGCAGCGGCCTCACAACCAGCTGCGCGTAGCGCTTTGGTGGCTTGGGGCGCCCAGTGTGCTGCTGTTGTTGGCAGCTTTACTGTTTAGTACTCAGGATACCGGCAATCAGCATGAGCAGGACTGGCAATACGAGCAGGCGGTAGAGGCCAGAGCTAAGCTGCTGATGTCAGGCGCGAAGCCTTTGCCTGTGGATGAAAACAGCACCGAGTTATCCGAGCCGGAGCTGCTCGAATTGGATGCCCGACTGCGCGCTGAGGAGCTTAAGCAAAATGCCCTTGAGCTTGAGCAGGAAATACAAGCTCTGGGGCAGGGGACATTTTTGCAAGCTAGCAAGTTCCGTTTGCAACAGGCAACAGCGGAGTTTCCGTTTAGCCTAATTAACATCCTGTTGGCGATCTTTCCGCTGTTTTTGCTCGGCTATGCGCTGCAGGGGAGCGGTATGATAGAAAATTATCAGCGCTATTCCAGAGTATGGAAGTTACTTTGCTGTGGGGGAATCGGCATAGGTTTGCCTTTGAGTTTATGGGCTCTGATACTTATGCAGGCTCCCAGGTTTGAGTTGGACTCCTGGTTAGGCGCGGTGGCCTATTCCCTGTACTATTTAAGCCAATATGTGTTGAGTGCCGGGTATCTGGGCGGATTGTTATGGCTTTGCAGTCAACCCCGTTGGTTGGCAAGGCTAAGTGGGCTTGCTGCCATGGGCAAAATGGCATTGACCCATTATTTAACCCATTCGTTGGTGCTGAGCCTGCTGTTTTTCGGTTATGGTCTGGGCTGGTATGGGCAAGTCGACAGAGCCTGGCAACTGCTTATTGCCCTTGCGCTGCTTATCTGCCAATTATTGATCAGCCCCTGGTGGCTAACGTATTTTCAGTTTGGGCCGCTCGAATGGCTATGGCGCTGCCTGACCTATAAAGCCTGGCAGCCCTTCAGAAGGGTAAAACCCGCAATGGATTAAGCCTGGGTTTGCCTCTGACAGCGCTCTAAGTATTTTTCAATACAACGTGCGGCGGCCACAAAACCGAAAGTTCCTGTTACGGCCACAGAGGCACCAAAGCCTGAGTTGCAGTCCAGCTTCATGCTGCCATCCGGAAATTGCTTAGCAGTACATACGCTGCCATCTTGCTGAGGGTATTTTAACTGTTCGGTGGAATACACGCAGTCCACCGAAAAGCGCCTTTTGGGATTGCTGGTAAATTTGTAATCGCGTCGCAATAGAGAGCGCACTTTGGCCGCCAGAGGATCCTGCACCGTCTTCGCCAGGTCAGCCACTTTGACCTGAGTGGGATCGGTTTGTCCACCCGCGCCGCCTATGGTCAGCACCGGTATTTTATTGCGCTTGCAGTGGGCTATCATGGCCGCCTTGGCTTTTACCGAGTCTGTGGCATCAATCACATAGTCGAACGTTTGCAGATAATCGCGGACATTCTCCGGTGTGACAAAGTCCTCAACACAATGTACCTGACATTGTGGATTAATCTGGCGGATGCGCTCCGCCATCACCTCGACCTTGCTTTGGCCGACGGTGTTTTGCAGTGCATGAATCTGACGGTTGGTGTTGGTGGTGCAGATATCATCCAGATCAATCAGGGTGAGTTCACCTACCGCCGTGCGCGCCAGCGCTTCTGCTACCCAGCATCCGACGCCACCTATGCCCACCACGCAAAAATGGGCCTGGCTTAACCATAGCGCCTGTTGGTTTCCGTATAACCGACTGGTACCGCCAAAGCGTTGGCTAAAATCACTCATTCACACACCACCCTAAGCTGTAGGGCGCGCACTATAGCACACTCTCTTTGTCCTCGGAAAAGTCGTTCTGGTGCCTAAATCAATCTATTGCATAAATATATAACCCTTTAGTTATTGTGGTCTTTTTTATAAAAACTTGATCTAGATCAAGTTTTGCGTGTGAGTCAGAGAATACTTTATTACATGAATTTAACATGTTCGTGCAGATCTAGTACGAACCTACATCGCTTTTTTCAGTTCCTTTAAATAATAATTATAGTAAGGATAGCTATGCGCAGAGGTGCGGCTGTAACGCAACAAGAAAAGCACTTTTCACCTGAACTCTATTTAATTACCACTACAGATCCCCGGGGAGTTATTACCTACGTTAATCAAGATTTTGTTGATGTGTCTGGCTACCAACAGGAAGAATTACTGGGCAAAAATCACAACTTAATCCGTCATCCTGATATGCCTAAAGAAGCCTTTGCTGATCTCTGGTCTACCATTCAGGCCGGTCGTTCATGGCGAGGT
Organism: Bowmanella yangjiangensis; assembly: GCF_018531185.1. Lineage (NCBI taxonomy): Bacteria > Pseudomonadati > Pseudomonadota > Gammaproteobacteria > Alteromonadales > Alteromonadaceae > Bowmanella > Bowmanella yangjiangensis. The sequence continues at coordinate 597,804 of NZ_JAHDJU010000003.1, read as the reverse complement.
GTGGTTAAAAACCGCTGTAAAAATGGTGATCACTATTGGGTCGATGCTTATGTCACACCGGTTTTTTCTGAAGGGCGGATCGTCGAGTACCAGTCCATTCGGACGGCGCTGACAGAAGATCAGAAAAAACGAGCTGCGAAAGTTTATGCCAAATGGCCTTCACGCTTATCACCTGCTTGGCATTACGAATTGCCATGGGGTTGGCTATTGCCGCTTAGTCTGCCGGTAGCGAGTGCAGTGCAGGCATCCATCGGGCATGGTGTTGCTGCTTTGCTAACTTTGTCACTTTGGCCACTACTAGGTGTTTATGGCATTAAGCAAAATAGCGGTCATCGACAGATGAAAGCGCTGTTGCAACATGCAGAAATTAATCCTCTGATGGGATACATATACACAGGCAAGCGTGGAATCAGCGCTAATCTCAGCCATGCTTACGATTCGCAGCGAAAGGAATTAGAAGCGCTAATGGCCAGACTTAGCAATACAGCGGCACAGCTATTGGATGTTCGCAGTCAGGCTGCCAGTGATATCTGTCAGGCTGCTGATCTAAGCCTACAGCAACAGCAAAATATTGAAGCGCTATTGGATGATTTAGCCACTATGCTGCAGGCCCAAAATCAAACATCTGACTCGTCCCGCAGAACCAATGAATACTCCAGTCATGTCGAGAATGCTGCAAGGCAAGGCGAAGAGCAACTTAGCAATATGCGTCATGCTATGGCGCAGTTAAACGGTCAGTTGTTAGGGCTTCAGTCGGGTTTTAGTCAGGTCAACCACCAAAGTGGCAGTATTAGTCAGGTGGTCAATGTTATCCGAGAGGTGGCTGAGAAAATCAACCTGTTAGCGCTTAATGCTGCAATAGAGGCGGCCAGAGCGGGTGAGCAGGGACGAGGCTTCGCCGTTGTGGCAGACGAAGTCAGAGAACTGGCAAACCGCACTCAGCAATCTACAGAAGAGATTAGGAGTATTATTGACCAGCTGTTGCTGGCCGTTGATGCATCATCGGCGAGTATGGGGGAGGGAGCAAAGATGTCAGAATCAACTAATTTGGCTGTAGAAGAAGCGGTTACCTCTATTGCTGATATTCTCTGTGCTATCGGGGATATCAAGCAGCAGGCTCATCATACCGATCAGTCGACCTCTCGCCAGTTGGATACCTTAGAAGCATTAAATAAACGCGCCGATGACTTGTTTGAGCAAGCCAGATGTTCTGCCGCGGCGGCCAGCTCTGCGCAATTGAAAGGACAACAGTTGGGGGCCGATGTAGAGAAGCTGCATTTGCTGGCTCAGCATTTTTTGAGCCTGCAAAGAAGAGAGATGGTATGAATGAGTTAGCGATGTCCTTGCCTCGCTTTTCCGGGCAAGAAGCTATTGATGTATTACCTGATGTCGCGGATCTTTTGTTTAATGAAGCTAGTCAGGGGCTGATGTTAACTGATGCCAGTGCACGTATTGTTCGTGTGAATAAAACGTTTTGCCGAATCACAGGTTTTGCCAGTGAAGAAGTCATTGGCAAAACCCCTGCGCTGTTTCGCTCTTCCCAGCATCCGGCCTCATTTTATGAGGAAATGTGGCAGACCATATCTAAACAAGGTTGTTGGCAAGGTGAAATATGGAATCGCCGGCGAGACCATGCCATTTATCGTCAGTGGCTGAAAATCACGGAGATAAAAGACCAATCCGGTGAGGTTCGCTTCTACCTCGGGATGATGCAAGATCTCAGTGAACAGCCAACCCGGATAAGTCACTCATTCGACTTCATTCACTATGATCGCCTGACGGGGCTTGGCAGTCGGGAGATGTTGATCAATAGATTTCCTCAGGCCTTAGCACAATCTAAAGCAACACGAACTAAGCTTTTAATTCTTTGGATAGATGCCAGTCAACTGGGGCATATCAATGAACAGTATGGACTGACCATTGGCGATTTGGTGGTCAGGGTGCAGGGACTTCGGCTAAAAAAAATCATTGACGAGCAAGATACCCTGGTGCGTTTATACGCTGATGATTTTGTATTGCTTCATCAAAGTCGTGATGCATGCGCGGACATGCTTTGTGAAACAATTTTGGACGTATTGCGTCAGCCCATTAGTCTGGGGGATAAGCAAATCAGTTGCTGCGCCAGTATAGGCGTAGCATGTTTTCCACATGACTCTGACAAACGAGAGACGCTTCTTAACGCCGCTGAAATGGCCGTGCAAGATGCCAAACGCAGGGGAGGCAATTGTGTCGCCTATTATAATCCCTCGGATGGTCAGGCAAGTGTGCGCCGACATCAGATATTAAGGCGTCTATCCCAAGCGCTAGTTGACGATGATGATGCATTGCATTTATTTTTTCAGCCCAAGTGGAGCATGAATAGTCGTCACTTAACTGGTATTGAAGCGCTAATTCGCTGGCGTGATGTTGAGCTGGGCGATATATCTCCAGCTGAGTTTATTCCCATCGCAGAACAAAGTGACCTGATTATTAAACTGGACCGTTGGGTCGTTTTACAGCTTTGCAAACTGCTGCCGAATATGCGCGGTCAGAGTAGAGAGCTACCAATGCTGTCGATTAATTTGTCGGCCAGGCATTTATGTCAGCCAGATCTATGTGACTGGCTGCTGAGCTGTTTATCGGCCCATGGTGTGCGGCCTTGTGAATTGGAATTGGAAATCACAGAAACCGCATTAATGGACAACGAGGATAAGGCCAGCGAAATCCTGGTCGAGCTCAAAAGGCAAGGTTTCCATATTGCTTTGGATGATTTTGGTAGCGGTTACTCAAGTTTGAGTCACCTGAAAAACATGCCATTGGATACAGTGAAAATTGATCGCTCTTTGATTCAGGACCTCACCTGTAACAACAAAGCCTGCAGCATAGTTAAAAACCTGACGGCAATGGTTGCTGATTTATCGCTGAACCTAGTGGTCGAAGGTGTGGAAACCATAGAGCAACATGAGTTGCTCAGGCAACTTGGGTGCCAGCAATCTCAAGGGTATTTGTACGCCAGACCAATGCCCATGCAGGAACTCCTGGCACTATTAGCTTATCCTGCCTGGCATTTCAGCACAAAGCGCGAATAACATCGCTTTACTACATTTATCCCCTTGAAATAGGTGCAGCAGAGGAACTTTCGCGGTTTTCCTCTCTGCATCTATACTGTCAATATAATTTACATAATTCAGATAAGAAGACTTCACGTTATAAATAATATCCATAAAAAATAATTGGTTATATTTTGGTCTGAATCATGCTTAATTAAAAAGCACATGGACGTCAAAAGTTTTACATGAGGTAACTTACTTGAGGTTCATGATGTTTATGAAAGTGTTTGCCTTACTTTTTGCTGTTATCAGCTTATCCTGCCAAGCGTCACTCATCCGTGCCGATTTTCGTACTGAATCTAACCTACCTGATTTTGGGAATGGATTACCTCTGGTTTATCAGAGTCTTGACCAGCAAGTCGGGACTGGATTTGAATTAGATAGCGCTGACTTCTTACAAAACCCTGATGACTGGCAAGGCGGTGAAGTGTGGATAGACTATGATCCCTTGTCATCAGTTTTGACCTTGTTATCCCGAGATGACTGGGATTTTCAGACCTTTGATGCCTGGATCAGCAACATTGTGTTCTCCCAGGCTGGTGAAACTATCGCCAATATCGTACTCTTAACCAATAATCTGACGCAGGACGGTATTGTGCCTTTTATCAGCGTGACTGATAACAGCCTGCACATTAGCTACAGTGCCGGTTCTGATGTGTTTTTATTTAGTGGTGGCAGTGCAACTTTCAAGATAGAAACCTTGTTGTCACAAGGTGTGGTAACGGCTGCGGTGCCTGAGCCAGCATCTGTATTGTTGTTAATGGTCGGCGTGTGTGTGCTTGCTTACCGCCTAAACAAAAGAATCATTCTCCAATGACTTATGGCCCTGTTTAACAGGGCTTTTTTTTACCCTGGGTGCTTGAGCAGGGGAGTTACGCTTTTTAGAGATAATAAAGTTGGCATGGCTATCTGGTGCTGCCAGCTTGATAAAAAAAGCCAGCGTTGACGCTGGCCTTGATATGCTCGAACTCTATTGGTCAGAATTGCATTTCTGGAATATCGCCTTCAACGATAAGCTTACCAGCTGTTTTCTGCTTAATTTCCTCAACAGATACACCTGGGGCACGTTCGAGTAGGTGGAAAGCATTGTCACGAATTTCCAGCATAGCTAAATCGGTGATAATACGGTTTATGCAATTTACGCCGGTTAATGGCAGTGTACATTGCTCTAGCAGCTTTGAATTACCGTGTTTATCGGCATGAGTCATGGTAACGATGATATTTTTGGCGCCTGCAACCAAGTCCATAGCACCGCCCATACCTTTCACCAATTTGCCTGGGATCATCCAGGACGCAATGTTGCCATTTTGGTCCACCTCAAAGGCACCTAACACGGTAATATCCACATGGCCACCACGGATCATGGCAAAGCTTTCTGCTGAGCTGAAAATAGAAGCACCAGTACTGGCGGTAACAGTTTCCTTGCCCGCATTGATCATGTCGGCGTCCACCTGCTCTTCGGTTGGGTAAGGTCCCATTCCGAGTAAGCCATTTTCCGACTGCAACATCACTGTAATGCCTTGAGGGACATAGTTGGCGGCCAGGGTTGGAATACCAATGCCCAAATTGATATAGCTGCCGTCTTTAAATTCTTGCGCCACACGCATGGCGATTTGTTCTCTAGATAGGGCCATGTTGTTCTCCTTATGCGCTGCGAGTCACTTTGCGTTCAATGCGTTTTTCAAAGTTACCTTTAATAACGCGGTTGACATAAATACCAGGGGTATGAATTTGACTTGGAGGAATTTCCCCTGGCTCGACAATTTCTTCTACTTCTACCACGGTTATTTTGCCCGCGGTGGCGGCCATGGGATTGAAGTTTTGTGCAGTATGGCGGTAGACACAGTTGCCATAGCGGTCTGCTTTCCAGGCTTTGACAATGGCAAAGTCACCTGTAATAGATGGCTCAAGAATGTAAGGCCGGCCATTGAATTCGCGTACTTCTTTGCCTTCACCGACGGGGGTTCCGTAGCCTGTAGCAGTGTAGAATGCCGGGATGCCCGCGCCACCGGCGCGCATTTTTTCAGCCAGCGTACCTTGTGGTGTTAGCTCAACCTCTAGCTCGCCGTTGAGTAACTGTTTTTCAAACAGCGCATTTTCGCCCACATATGAAGCAATCATTTTGCGAATTTGCCGATCTTCCAGCAATATTCCCAAGCCAAAACCATCTACACCGCAGTTATTCGACACTACGGTCAGGCCACTTACGCCCATTTTCTTAATTTGTGCAATTAGGCCTTCAGGAATGCCGCACAGGCCGAAGCCGCCGGCGATCACCGTCATGTTGTCTTCCAGTCCGGCCATGGCCTCTTCGTAGCTGGACACCACCTTGTCAAAACCTGCCATCTGCTTCTCCTGTCTTATGATTGTTTGCCTGAATATCAGGTATAGCGTATCAGGCACTTGCCTCAGTATTGAGTAATGTTGTAAATATGTAAAATCAATTTAATTTAAGAATTAATTAATAATATTTATGAATGTGCAGGCGCCCAACAGCATCACAATTCGACAGTTACAAATTTTCGTTCAACTGGCCGAGAGCCGGTCTTTTGCTGAAGCAGCCCTTAGGCTGCATTTGTCCCAGCCAGCCTTATCCATTGCAATCCGTAAGTTTGAAGAGTCGGTGGGGGGCAGCTTGTTGTCGCGTAGTACCCGAATGTTGGAGTTAACGCCGGAGGGCCGGGCATTTTTACCTGTAGCACAGCGCCTATTACACGACTGGGATGAAGCCTTTACCGATTTACACAATTTGTTTGCCATGCAGCGAGGCAAGCTGACCATTGCGGCCATGCCGTCTTTTGCCAACAGCCTGTTGCCGCAAATACTTAAGCTGTTTCACCAGCAGCACGCCAATATCAATATCAGCTTATTGGATGTGGTGATGGAACGGGTCATGGAAGCCGTGTTGGATGGGCGGGCTGAGCTCGGCATTATCTTTGAGGCTCAGCATATGCCAGGACTTGAGTTTATGCCGCTTTGTGAAGACAGCTTTGTGGTGTTACTTAATCCAGAACACCGGCTAAGCCAGCTAAAATCACTGAGCTGGACTGATTTGCACGGGCAAAGTTATGTGGCGATGAACAGAGGGTCTACTATCCGGGCTTGGTGTGAAGAGGCCGTTAAACAGACGGATGCCCATATCAATATAGTTGCCGAGGCCAGTCAGCTATCTACGGTAGGGCAGTTGGTGGCGGCTGGTCTGGGGGTCTCTGTGGTTCCGGCCATTTGTCGTGAAGACATGTTACGCCGCGGACTTTGCTGCGTACCGCTGGCGCACTCGGGGCCAGCTAAACGTATTGGTGTGATTCGGCGCAGTCGAAGTAACTTGTCTGTGCCAGCCACGCATTTTTTGGCTCTGATATTTGAGCGTTTTGTGTTTGCTTAGCGGCAGAAATACCGACTGTGTATTTTCTGCCTTGTTACCATTTCTTCTTGGGCGCAAACAGCTCGTCTAAATCCGCTCGTTCTGAATCTTGCCGCTTAGCTCTGTCTGCGGCGTTGGCGTTACGTAGATTGTCTTTAATATTTTGCAACTGTTCTTCTAGCTCATGGCGCTTTTTGACAACGTATTCATCTGGATTGGGCTGGGCACTCAAGGCTGCAATAGCTTTCTCGTAGTATTGTCGTGCAGAGCCCAACATATTGCTCTGAATCGCACTTCGGGCTCGCTTGCCTAAGGTTTCGACATTGACTTTTAATTGCAGGCGCTCAAGGCGTTTGTCTTCTTCAATAAAGACATGGGTATCTACTTTGCCCTTAGAATTCTCTGAGCGCAACAAGGTACGAAGTTTCTTTATACCTTGTATTAACACTATGATTTGTTTGTCATTTTCTGGTAGCAGAAAGTGATCGCTCGGCGGCGCTAACTGCTCTGGCTTGGTGGCATCAACCCGTTCTTTGGCATCTTTGACCCGCTGCTTAATGTCCATGGCTTTGGGATTGAGCTCAAACATAGTCTGCAAGGCATTATGTACGCGCTTGTGTAATATCAGTATTAACTGCTGGGAAATTGGCATCTGCGCAGCAGCCATCAGCGCATCTTCTGTCTCGTCGACGATTGATTTCTGTTTAGCTAATTCGGCACGCTTTTCCGCTTCAACCTGCTCTTTATGCTGTTGAATGGCATTGATAACGATGGCCATAATGACCAAAGCAACAATCAAAATTATGATAGTGGGAAACAACATATACTTGTCACTTTTTTGTTATTGTAACTGCCTAGGCAGGGCATACTAAGGTAATCTCAGAGTAAATACACTGCCACCCAATACACCGCCGTTTTCCATGTGAATTGAACCTTGTCGGCCGTTATTATTATGAGCCTGAGCAATCATACGGGCGAAAAATAAACCCAGTCCTGTGCGACCGCTAGCAATGTCAAACTCGTGCATGGTGCTGTTGCCGGCTTGCAGCATACTCTCTGGATAACCCGGACCATCATCTTCAATACGAAAACACAAGTAACCTTCATCTTGAAAGGTACTGAGTTTCAACCGTTGTTTGCTGTATCGCATGGCGTTAATCAAGATGTCATTGAGCAGCACATTGATGAGATCTGCATCCAGGTACCAGGCAATATCTTCTTCGACGTCCACCTCTAACTGCATTTTCTTATTGGCAACATAGCCTTCGTTGGTTGCCAGCAAGTCATCAACAATGTCGCCAACATAATGTTCATCAACACTGATAGGCAAATTCTGTTTCTCTGCGCGATACAAGGATAACAGTTGCATCAGGCCGGTATTTAGTCGAAAAGCTTCATATTGCAAGCTCGCCAGATTTTCGCTGATCTGTGGATTCGCCTCGGGCATCATCTGGCTGAGATTTTCAATGGACTGCAATAACAGACACAGAGAATTTTTCATGTCGTGTACCCCGGCTGCCAGTACAGACGAGAAATCGATCAGCTTCGATGAGGTTGGCATAGTCACTACTACCCGGAAAAGATGTTCTGATTTATACCAATAATGCACCGGCAGGGAAAGCCAATTGCCTGGCCTGCCAATTGGTTATCGTCCATAAATGAAGAAAATCCCGGTATTTATCTAAAATTTTATGGAATTAATTTTCCCATCAGTATATATATTTTGCATATAAACAACCGCGCAAACGATGGCCCGCTCACCAGATGAAACTACAGCAACTCAGATACATAGTCGAAGTTCTCAATAATAACCTGAATGTGTCCGCCACAGCAGAGAGTTTATTTACCTCTCAGCCTGGCATTAGTAAACAGGTGAGGATGCTCGAAGATGAGCTGGGGGTGCAGATCTTCGGACGCAGTGGCAAGCATCTGACCCATGTGACCGAAGCGGGCAAAGATGTGATCAATATCTCTCGTGAGATTCTGGCCAAGGTAGAAAGCATCAAAGCTGTCGCCAGGGAACATACGCTGCCAGATCAGGGTAAACTGAATATTGCTACGACCCATACCCAGGCCCGTTATGCTCTGCCTGGTGTGATTAAAGGCTTTATGGGCAAATATCCGCGGGTGTCACTGCATATGCATCAGGGCACACCCTCACAAATCAGTGATTTGGCCGCTAAAGGTGAAGCAGATTTTGCTATCGCTACTGAAGCCTTGCATTTGTACAATGATTTGGTGATGTTGCCTTGCTATCACTGGAATCGCAGTATCATTGTTAATCGTGAGCACCCGCTGGCAAAGCGTACCTCAATCGCTATTGAAGATATCGCCGACTACCCGCTGGTAACTTATGTGTTCGGTTTTACCGGCCGCTCTGAGCTGGATGACGCCTTTAACCGCGCAGGGTTAGAGCCTAAAATTGTGTTTACCGCCACCGATGCTGATGTAATCAAAACCTATGTACGTTTAGGGGTAGGAATTGGTGTGATTGCATCTATGGCACTGGATGAAAAGTTGGATGCCGATCTGGTCAAGATTGATGCCAGCCATTTGTTCCAATACAGCACCACTAAGATTGGCTTCCGCAAAGGTTCATTCCTGCGTAGCTATATGTATGATTTCATTGAGCGCTTTGCGCCGCACCTAACCAAAGATGTGGTAGAGAAAGCCATGATGCAGAAAAACAACGACGATATTGAGCGGATGTTTAAGGATCTCACCTTGCCGGTGAAGTAAGTCAGAGCTAAATTTTTACGCCGAGGGGGAGACATTTATGTCTCCCCCTCGCATTTTCAAGCCCGGTAAAGAAACGGCTTAACATTCGATGATATTAACCGCCAATCCGCTGCGCGCCGTTGAGCAATTTACGCTGCAGCCCTTCCCTGTGCCGCAGCTTGTCCATCCGCCTTCGCCCTGGCGATAAAGTGTGATTTATCTTGGGCTACGGCGGCTGGCCGGGCATCCTGCCCGGAAAAGAAACGGCTTAACATTCGATGATATTAACCGCCAATCCGCCTATTGCCGTTGACCAATTTACGCTGCAGCCTGTCCCTGTGCAGCAGCTTGTCCATCCGCCTTCGCCCTAGCGATAAAGTGTGATTTATCTTGGGCTACGGCGGCTGGCCGGGCGTCCTGCCCGGTAAAGAAACGGCTTAACATTCGATGATATTAACCGCCAATCCGCCGCGCGCCGTTTCTTTGTACTTAGATTTCATATCGTTGCCGGTGTCCCACATGGTCTTAATGACTTTATCCAGTGACACTTTATGCTCGCCGCTGCCACGCATGGCTAATCGCGCGGCATTGATCGCTTTGATTGAACCCATGGCGTTGCGCTCAATACAAGGTACTTGTACCAGGCCACCCACCGGGTCGCAGGTCAGACCTAAATTGTGTTCCATACCGATTTCAGCGGCATTTTCCACTGCTGCGACACTGGCCCCGAGTATCTCTGTTAATGCGCCCGCGGCCATAGAACAGGCTACGCCCACTTCACCCTGACAGCCCACTTCAGCACCTGAGATGGAGGCATTCTTTTTATACAAAATACCTATTGCCGCCGCAGTAAGCAGGTAACGTACTGCTGTGTCTTCGTCCACCGGACGGACAAATTTGTCAAAGTAGCAAAGTACGGCGGGGATAATACCGGCAGCGCCATTGGTGGGGGCAGTTACCACCCGGCTACCTGCTGCATTCTCTTCATTGACGGCCAAGGCAAACAGATTCACCCAGTCCATGGCGGCCATGGGATCTGCGCTTTTTTCGTTTTGCAGTTTACGGTAGAGATCTGGTGCACGGCGTCTGACTTTCAGGCCGCCTGGCAAAATTCCTTCGGTCATTTTGCCTTTTTCTACGCACGCCGCCATGACCTGCCAGATATGCCAAAGCTTGGCGCGAATTTCTTTTTCACTCTGAAACACCTGCTCATTTTTCAGCATTAGGGTGCTGATGCGCATGCCATGTTCTTTGCAATGTGCCATTAGCTCTGCAGCCGTTTCAAAAGGAAAGGGCACGGGTTGTTCGTCATGTTTCAGCGCAGTGGCTTTCTCATCCTCGAAATCTTGTTCCTTGATAATAAAGCCTCCGCCAATACTGTAATACGTTTGGCTGGCTAGCAATTCCTCGCCCTGATAGGCAAAAAACGTCAGGCCATTGGAATGCAGTTTAAGGGTTTTGCGACGGTGGAAAACAATCGCCCCTTCTCGCGGAAAACTTACCCGTTTTTCACCACCCAGATTAATCTGCTGAGTCTTGTCTATCTCAGCCAGCATGGAATCGACCTCATCCACATCAACGGTTTCAGGTTCATGGCCGAGTAAACCCAGAATAACGGCTTTGCCGGTGCCGTGACCTTTACCTGTTTGACCCAAGGAGCCGTAAAGCTCGGTTTTGACAAAATCAGTGCGCTCAAACAGACCCTGATCCTTAAGATCCTGCAAAAAGGCTTTGGCCGCTCGCATAGGGCCAACTGTATGGGAGCTGGATGGGCCGATGCCGACACTGAACATGTCAAATACACTGATCATAGGGTTCTCATTTTAAAATTCTTGTAACTGTCCAATATTGACTATTCTGGTCAATCTGACAAACAGACAAAAGTAATGCCCCGGATTAGAAAAGTTAATCTGATGTAAAGTTTTCTGGCTAAAAGTCAGGCTGAGGCGATAGAACACCAAGAGACAAGGCACTGCAGCTGATACAGTTTGGTTACTCCAGATGATTGGCCAGATTGCGTACAAATGCCGCGGTGGCTCCCCAGATATGTTGATTCTGCCAGTGAATAAAATAAATTGGGTGGGGCAGGCCGCGGCGCTCAGCTAAGTGAATCATATGATTTTGTTTGTTCATCAGATAGCTCAGTGGCACTTCAAATACCGAAGCCACTTCATTGTGATCGGGTACTAACACCTTGGGGGGGCGCAATAGTCCGATGAAAGGTGTGACTTCATAGCCGCTGACCGTGCGATAGCGGGGGAGTTGCCCGACAATGTCTATGTTGCTGGTATCTATGCCAATTTCTTCACGAGTCTCACGCAGGGCTGTATCCAGTAAATCCGTGTCATTGGGTTCTTGCCGTCCTCCGGGAAAGCTGACTTGACCTGCATGGTGTTTAAGATGACTGGCCCTGCGGGTAAACAGTAATGTCAGCTCTTCACGTTCAATAATGGGCATGAGCACAGCGGCAGGGCAGCCAGGTTTTCTCAGTGGAAAATCAGCCTCGCCTTCTACCTGGCGGGCATGATGGAATCGGTTTAGAAACTCACTTTTGCGCATAAGTTATGGATGACTCCCCGAGACTACTCCTTGTCTGAACTGCAGTGTTTGGAAACGGTTGCTAATACAGGCAGAATTTTATTCACTTTATGCAGGGTCTCCTGATATTCAGCGTACGGCTGCGAATCCAGCACTATACCACCCCCTGCCCAGCAGTGAATGTGTTGATTTTCACATATCAGCGTACGTATGCAGATGCTGGTGTCCATACGACCCTGGGCGGATAAATACCCAATACTGCCGCAATACAAATGACGGCGATGGGGTTCCAGCTCCTCAATTACTTGCATGGCGCGTATTTTCGGGGCGCCGGTAATAGAGCCACCGGGAAAAGCGCCGCGCAACAAATCCATAGCAGACGCCTCAGGATTCAGCTTTCCCTCTACGGTGCTGACCAAATGGTGCACGGCCGGGAAGCTTTCAATATCAAACAGCTTAGGCACTGTTACCGAGCCACTTTGGCAGTGCTTGCTTAAATCGTTGCGCAGCAGGTCCACAATCATCAGATTTTCGGCCCGGTCTTTGTCAGCTTGACGTAATTCGTCGGCAAGGAGGGCATCCTGAACTGCGTCCAGGTGTCTGGGGCGAGTGCCTTTGATCGGCTTGGTTTGCACCTTATCGCCGTCTACTAATAAAAATCGTTCAGGTGACAAACTCAAAATTGCGGTGTTGGCTAAACGCATAAAGGCCGAAAAGGGCGCCTGATTACTGGCGCGCAGGGTCAAATAGGCCTGCCACTCATCACCCTCGTAGGGGGCGCTAAAGCGCTGCGCCAAATTTACCTGATAACAATCACCTGCCAGCAGGTAGTCATGAATGCGCGCCAACTTTTGCAGATATTCAGCCTCGCTCATATTGGCCTGCCAGCCACCGGTTAAGCTAAATTCACTGGCGCTCTCTGCTGGCTTATCTATCAGTGCTCTCAGTTCCTTTGCACTGGGTGTTGGGTAGTCAGGGTGTGCATAAAGCCGGGTCTGGCCAGTGTGGTTATCCCTTACCAGCGCCCAGCTATAAAAGCCTACCGCCATATCCGGCGCCTGAATATCTTTCTCTGCTTGCGCGGGCAGGGCTTCAAAACAGCGGCCCAGGTCGTAGCTAAAGTACCCCGCCGCACCGCAGGTAAAAGGCGCATCCAGGGGAGGGACATCACCGAATAGTGCATGGTTTAAGTCTTCCACCAGACTGAGAGGGTCGCTCTTTTGGGTTTCAACACTGTCAGTACTGCGTTGCCATATCTGACTGGTACCTTCAAAGGTTTGAATAGTGGCAACCGGGTCGGCCAACAGTATGTCGTAGCGGCCGTTTTCATGCTGGCTTTGCGCAGAGTCCAACAGAATTGCCCAGGGCTGGTCGGCAAAATGCGCGAACAGGCGCAGAATTGGTAAGTTATCAGGTAGTAAAGTGGTATTCACAACATTCCCAAAAAGGCATGAGATCCAGACCAAAGGCTAATCAGATACAGGCTATCCGGCCTTGGTCGCCGCGGCTAATGGGAGTATCATACTGCAACAACAAGAAAGACCAAGCAGGTAGCCGCATTGACGGTTACCGAGTGTGTAAAAATCAGACAACGCGATGAGGCAAAAGCATGGCTGTGATTCGTCAGCAGGATTTTATTGATAGCATCGAAGATGCCCTACAGTTTATCTCCTATTACCACCCGCTGGATTATGTGAAGGCGGTTGAGAAGGCCTACGAAAAAGAACAAAGCCAGGCCGCCAAGGATGCCATGGCGCAAATCCTGATTAACTCCCGTATGTCTGCCGAAGGCCACCGCCCGCTTTGTCAGGACACTGGCATTGTGACCTGTTTTGTCAAAATCGGTATGGGTGTGCAGTGGGATAAAACCGATATGACAGTGCAGCAGATGGTGGATGAAGGCACTCGCCGTGCTTATACCAATCCCGACAATCCGCTGCGCGCTTCAATTGTGGCCGACCCGGCAGGTAGCCGTAAAAACACCAAAGATAACACCCCTTCAGTGGTGCATATCGACATGGTGGAAGGTGACCATATCGAGGTGATGATCGCGGCCAAAGGCGGCGGTAGCGAAAACAAATCCAAGATGGTGATGTTAAACCCCAGCGATGATATTGCCGAGTGGGTAGTCAAAACTTTACCCACTATGGGGGCCGGTTGGTGTCCACCTGGCATGTTAGGTTTGGGTATTGGTGGCACAGCAGAAAAAGCCGCGGTGCTGGCCAAAGAAAGCCTGATGGACCCGGTGGATATCCATGAACTGATGGAACGTGGCGCCGAGACCACCGAAGAAAAACTGCGCCTGGATATATTCAATAAAGTTAATGCCCTAGGCATTGGTGCACAGGGGTTGGGCGGTCTGACCACCGTGGTGGACATTAAAATCAAGTCTGTGCCTACCCACGCAGCGTCTAAACCTGTGGTGATGATCCCTAACTGTGCGGCTACCCGCCACGTGCATTTCCATTTGGATGGCAGCGGCCCCGCCGAGCTAACCCCGCCTAAACTGGAAGACTGGCCACAAGTGACCTGGGAAGTGGGGGCGAATACGCGCCGCGTGAATCTGGATACCGTCACCAAAGAAGAAATTCAACAGTGGAAGTCCGGTGAAACTGTGTTGTTGTCAGGCAAAATGCTGACCGGTCGCGACGCTGCGCACAAACGTATTCAGACCATGCTGCAAAACGGCGAAGGCCTGCCAGAAGGGGTAGACCTGACCAATCGCTTTATTTACTACGTGGGTCCTGTGGATGCCGTGGGTAACGAAGTCGTTGGCCCCGCAGGCCCGACTACGGCGACCCGTATGGATAAGTTTACCGATATGATGCTGGAGCAAACTGGTCTTATCGGTATGATTGGTAAAGCCGAGCGCGGTCCTGCCACCGTCGAGAGCATTGCCAAGCACAAAGCCGTGTATTTGATGGCTGTGGGCGGCGCCGCTTATTTGGTGTCTAAGGCAATTAAGAAGTCCCGTGTGGTGGCCTTTGAAGATTTGGGGATGGAAGCTATCTACGAATTTGAAGTGGAAGATATGCCGGTGACCGTGGCGGTGGACAGCCAGGGCAGTAATGCCCACCAGACCGGCCCTGCCATCTGGAAAGCCAAAATTGAAGAACTGGACGCAGCATTGTCCAAGTAAAGCAAACTGATAAAGGCGTCTTTGGACGCCTTTATTCTACCTATCTTATCTAGTCATCCCGGGTTAGCACTTCCAGTAGCTCAATTTCGAAAATCAGGTTGCTGTTGGCAGGGATCTTGTCGCCGACTTGTCTCTCGCCGTAGGCCAGTGTCGCCGGTACCCACAGCTTGCGTTTACCGCCAACCTGCATACCTTGCATTCCTTGGAACCAGCCTTGGATCACTTTGTTAGCGGAGAGTACGGTCTGAAACGGGCGACCTTTATCGTAGGACGAATCAAATTCGCTGCCATCTTCCAGCCACCCGCGATAATGGGCGGTAATCAGCGCCCCTTTGACTGCCGTTTTGCCACTACCGGTTACCAGATCTTCAATTTTTACGCTGTCTGTCACGCCACTTCTCACTTGCATGGATCGCCAAAAACCGCAGCTTACGTGCATGTGTCTGCATTTTCTAGCTGAGGTGCCGTGATTGAGTGCTTATACCTCAACTTGGTGTGCCGCAAAAATGGCTATATGCTGTTGCCTTGATTGGTCGCCGACGGCTTTTATGTTGAAACTTTTTTTGCTCACAACTTTGGCGTTGGTGGCCTTTGCTGGCAATTCGGTGCTAAATCGTCTGGCGTTGCTGGACGGCGGTACCGATGCGGCCAGTTTTACTGCAATTCGACTGTTATCTGGTGCGCTGGTTTTGCTGCTGATTGCCTCGGCAAGAACCGGAACAGCGGAGGTTCTCAAACGCGGCAGTTGGCTGTCTGCAGCCATGTTATTTATCTATGCAGCAGCCTTTTCTTATGCCTACCAATGGCTTGAAACCGGCATTGGCGCGCTTATCCTGTTTGGTTTTGTGCAACTTAGCATGCTAGTAATGGGTATGTTGACCGGCCAGCGGCCGAAAAAACTCGAGTTGCTGGGCATGCTGGTAGCCATGGCGGGGCTGGGGTACTTACTGGCACCTGACAAATGGCAGCCGGACCCTTTGGGTTTTCTTTTGATGGCCACTGCTGGCAATGCCTGGGGCTGTTATACCTTGCTGGGTAAGGGCACCAAACAGCCGCTCAATGACACAGCAATGAATTTTGTTCGCGCCGCGCCGCTGGTAGCGATTCTGATGCTCTTTAGCTGGCACCATATGCAGGTGTCAGATAGCGGCGTGGTATTGGCGCTACTCTCCGGCATTCTTGCCTCGGGGATCGGCTATGCCATCTGGTATGCGGCCTTGCCACTGTTACCTGTATCGCTGGCGGCGTCCTTGCAGTTACTGGTCCCCTTACTGGCAACGGCGGGGGGAGTGGTATTCAGCGCTGAGCAGGTGTCAGTGAAACTGATGTTATCCGCGCTATTGATTTTGGGCGGTATCGCATTGGTGGTTAGAGCGCGAAACTTGCCTAAAGCCAGCTAAGCATCCCCCTCAGGGAGAAAGTATGCAGGTCCCTTACATCAGCAGATTTTTGCCCTTGCTAAGCTTTGGCTAAATCCGCTAGGCTGCAAAAAAACACAGGGATGGATTATGCAGCCTCATTCTTATCTCACAAGGCCTTCCAAACAGCAGATACGGGAACTGCCTCCCTTCGCTGGCCTAACACCCAAGAACATTCATATGCTGACCAGCGGCAACCAAGTGGCGGCGGCTTGCCAAGTGTTGGAGCAGGCCGATGTGCTGGGCTTTGATACGGAGAGCAAGCCAAGCTTTGTAGCCAATCAGTCCACTGGCGGCCCACATTTGCTGCAACTGGCTACCGATAAAGAGGCGTTTTTATTTAGCGCTGCCTTACTTGAGGGAAACGCTCACCTGGCGACAATTATTCAGGCCGAACATATTCTTAAAGTGGGCTTTGGTCTTCGCTCTGACAGAGGGCCTTTGCAGCATAAATTGGGGGTGGCACTTAAACCTTGTGTGGACCTGGCCAAGGTTGTGAAATCACTGGGTTATAAAGATCAGGTTGGGGTGCAGGCGGCCGTGGCTATTGTGCTTAAACAGTATCTGCCTAAGTCTAAACATCTGTCCACATCCAACTGGGCGCGTTTGCCCTTATCTGAGGCACAGATTGCCTACGCAGCCAATGACGCTTACGCCAGTTTATGTGTGTACCGGCATTTGCTACGCGCTTCTCCACAGCTTTTTAACACCTAACCTGGCGAAGCATGATGGCACTCAGGCAGGTTATCTTAAACTGGGATGGAAAAAGCTCGGACTATCTTGCCGGGGTTTACCTAAACCTTGCCTGCCAGGCTGACGCTATTACCCAACTGGTTAAATTGATGGCCGAGCCTGCTTGCCAACCCGGCGCCAGTTGGCTACTAAAGCAACATCTCGCTCATCTACAAGAACTGACTCCAGTGCAGCAAAACCGTTTACTGGATATCTTTGTTGCGCTGGACTGTTGGTAGACACAACTGCACCTTTTGCAATGCTTTGCGGCTTTTATCGTTGATGCTTCTCGCAAAACAGCAGTGGAAGCTAAGTTGCGTTGGGGGCTCAGCCATAGCAACAAATTTGTGCGAGCCTGGTCTTTTCACGGCCTTTTTTACTTGGCAAAGCAGTATCCTGATATGCAGGACGAGGTCACGCAGTTGCTGGAGACGGCGCTGGTTGATGAGCCTGCGTCAGTCAAAGCCAGGGTACGCAGCTTGTTAAAGCTAGGTTTTTAGTGCGTTTATGCCGCCAATCCAACGGCCTGCATGATAAACTCGCCAGTTGATTGGTAGGGCATAGTCCTGCAAACGAATTCTTTGTTGGAGAACAATAATAATGAATCTGGAACTCAATGCATTGCATCTGGCCCTTGGCTTTGGCGGGCTTGTGGTGGGCAGCGTTATTAGCTGGATGTTAGTGGCCAGTCGCGCCCGCACCGACAAGCAGCAGTTTCAGAACGAGCTGGATAAATTGGCGCAGCAGTTAGCGCAAAGTCAGCACAGTCTGCATCAGGCCTATGAGGAGGTCAGCGACAAAGAGCGGAGTATTGAGGCTTATCACCAACAGCAATTACAAGCGCAAAACCAATTGGGCCAGTTCCGCCAGCAGGCTGAGCGTATCCCCGAATTGCAGGCGCAAAGCCGCGAGTGGCAGGACAAATGGCAGCGCGCCAACGATCAGTTAAGCAGCCTTCGTACCCAGCTTGAGACGCAGTCGGCCCGATTTGAGCAAGAGCAAAAGGCCATGGCGGAAAAGCTGACGGTGTTGCAGGAAGCCGAAGGAAGACTCAAAGAGCAGTTTGAAAACCTGGCCAATAAGATATTTGAGCAGAAAACCCAGAATTTTAGCCAGGCCAGCAAGCAGAGTCTGGACTCCTTGTTAACCCCACTTAAAGATCAGATTGAAGGCTTTAAAAAGCAGGTTAATGATCAATATGTAAGGGAAGGGCAAGAGCGTGCCTCGCTGAAAACCGAGATCCTGGGTCTCAAAGAGCTGAATAAACAGATTACCGAAGAAGCCGCAGCGCTGACTAAGGCCCTTAAAGGCGACAATAAACAGCAGGGCAATTGGGGTGAGATTGTGCTGGAGCGCATTCTTACCGAATCTGGGCTGCGCGAGGGGCATGAATATGAAACCCAGGGCCAGTACAAAGATGAACAGGGCAAGGCTTACAAACCGGATGTGATTGTGCACTTGCCCGGTGGCAAGGATGTGATCATCGATGCCAAAATGTCACTGGCCGCCTATGAACGTTATTTTAATGAGCAGGACGATGACAGCCGCGCCCGCCATTTAAATGAGCATATTCAGTCTCTGCGTAATCATATTAAGGGCTTGGGTAATAAGGACTATCAGAAGTTAGATGGGGTGCGAACCCTGGATTATGTATTGATGTTCGTACCGGTAGAGCCCGCGTTTTTGCTGGCCATCGACCAGGCTCCCGACCTTATCAAGCTGGCGCTGGACAATAATATTATGCTGGTCAGTCCCACCAATCTGCTAGTGGCTCTGCGCACCATCAATAATATCTGGCAGTACGAATACCAAAATCAGAATGCACAGAAAATTGCCAAAAAAGCCGCTGACCTGTACGACAAGTTCGTCGCTTTTACCGCTGACATGGAAGGGCTGGGCGCGTCTTTGCAGACAGTGCAGAAGAAGTATGATGGTGCCCTGAAAAAACTCTCTGAGGGCCGCGGCAATCTGGTACGGCGAGCGGAAGAGTTTAAGAGCCTGGGCGTGCAATCGTCGAAGAAAATCAGCAGCAACCTGGCAGAATTGTCGGTTGACGAGGACGCTGATTAGAGCGTGTTGATCTTTTGAGTATGATTTTGCAGCAGTTTGTGGGCCCTTTATACAAGGCAGAGCGAACGTGGTGTAGTTATTCTACATGAGTGAGTGATAACGCCGTAGAAAGAGCCCACAAGCGCGGCCCGAAGGGTTCAACCCAGCCCCTCCTGCTCGGTGTTGCCGGGCTTTGACTTAGGCCCACTAGGCCTTCAGCCCGGCGTCGTGACCAGAAGGGGCTGGATTTGAACAAAATCTATACTCAAAAGATCAACACACTCTAATCTGCTGGCGGTTATTCTGCGGTTTCGCTATAGTGCCGGTAAGGCGCTGTTAACTTTTTGTTCTGGAAGGCAAAAGGGTGAAAGTTAGCAAAATAATGAGTGCCCCGGTGGTGACGGTCAAGATGGATGACAACCTACATCGGGTGCATGAAATATTTCAAAAACACAAATTCCACCATGTATTAGTGGTGGACGGGAAGACCTTACTGGGGGTTATTTCCGACCGCGACCTGCTAAAGGCAGTGAGTGCCCGTATTGGCTCATCCAGTGCGGACGCCAGAGATATGGCATCCTTTCAGAAAAAGGTGTATCAGATCATGACCCGTGATCTGATCACTATTAACCAAAACCACACCGTATTACAGGCTGTTAGGCTGTTTAATCGTCATCCCATTTCCTGTTTGCCCGTTGTTGATGATAATGATCATTGGGTGGGTATTGTCAGTTGGCGGGATATATTTAAACAAATTGAACAGCGTACAGATGGCAAATTGATCCCCGCCGATCCGACTAAGATTTGAGCTGGTCCTGTCTTTACCTGTGGCTATGCAGGGCGTAAACAATCGAATTCCCCCCCTAATCTGCGGCTGGTATGCTGTGGAAGATAATAGCTATTCAAAAAAGGATCGCCCGTGACGTTCAGACCCGCTCTTCTTTCTCTTGCCCTTTGCTCAGCGCTGTTTGGTGCCCAGGCCCAAGCCAATAGCGTTACCGACGCTATTAATAAAGATTTGCCGTCATTGATGAAGGTTTATAAAGACTTGCATCAACACCCGGAGCTAAGTGGCCAGGAAGTTAATACTGCCGCTAAGTTGGCTAAAGAAGCACGCAAGCTGGGCTTTGATGTCACCGAAAAGGTGGGTGGCACCGGCGTTGTGGCCTTGATGAAAAATGGCCCGGGTCCGGTAGTGATGATCCGGGCTGATATGGACGGCTTACCTGTCATCGAGCAAACCGGTTTGGACTTTGCGTCTAAGGTGATTGCGACCACCGAGGAAGGTATGGAAACCGGCGTCATGCATGCTTGTGGTCACGACACTCATATGACGGGCTGGCTAGGGGCTGCTCGTCAATTGGCGGCTCGCAAAAATGAGTGGTCAGGTACTCTAATGATGATCCTGCAGCCTGCCGAAGAGCGTGGGCGCGGGGCACGCGATATGCTGAATGACGGCTTGTTCAAGCGCTTCCCCAAGCCGGATTATGCCCTGGCGTTTCACAATTCATCTGCGGCACCGGCCGGTGAGATTGGCTATACCGCAGGTTACACCCTGGCCAATGTGGACAGCATAAATATCGTGGTACATGGGGTAGGAGGGCATGGTGCCTATCCGCAAAGCACCAAAGACCCTATTGTTTTAGCCAGTCGTATAGTCAGTACCTTACAAACCCTGGTTAGCCGTGAGCTGGATCCGCAGGACCCGGCAGTGGTCACTGTGGGGAGTTTCCAAGCAGGAAGCAAGCACAACATTATTTCTGATAAGGCGACCTTATTGCTGACAGTGCGCAGTTACTCAGATGCCACTCGTCAGCAAATCATTGATGGTATTACCCGTATCGCAAAGGGCGAAGCTATAGCGGCGGGGATCCCAGAAGATCTGATGCCGGAGGTTACCTATAAGAAAGAATACACGCCTTCCACCTGGAATGATCCTGACTTTACCCGACAAATGGCAGGTGTATTTGCCGAGCATTTTGGTGCAGATCGGGTTAAAGAAGGTAAGCCAAGTATGGCCGGTGAGGACTTTGGTCGTTATTACCGCGCAGATAACAGCATAAAAAGTATGATTTTCTGGGTAGGTGGTGTACCGCAGAATATCTGGGATGATGCACAGAAAAATGGCAGTAAATTGCCTTCTTTACACAGCCCGTTCTGGGCACCACAGGCGGATAAAGTGGTTGCCACAGGTGCTGAAGCACTGACGCTGGCGACACTTAAGCTTTTGAAAAAGTAACTCGCAATTGGCAGGCCGGTATTCCCAATCGGCCTGCCAAAAAAATCACCACATTCTGATTGATTTTCAGGCATAATGCGCCGGTCTTAATCCCCTCGGCCGAATACGCTTTCCCATTGTGAACAATGTTGTAGTAAAACTCTGCTTAATGCTAAGCCTACTTGGGCTTGGTTCATCTGTTGTGGCCAGCGAAGCGCTATGCAACAAAGAACTTAAAGTGCATCTGGACTTACATGCTCCTTCTGCTTATCTCAATGACCAACAGCGAGTGGTGGGCATGGATGCTGATATGGCTAACCTGATCCTAACCGAAGCGGGATGTCAGATAAGTTGGCATTTATTGCCAATGACGGGGGCCAGAATTATTCGTAGCCTGCAGGATGGCGAATTTGATGTGATGGTTCGTGCTTCAAACACTGCTGAACGACGGGAATACGCGTATTTTAGTCAGGCCTATCGCCAGGAGGTTGTGGGGCTGTTCAGCCATAAGCGGGATGGATTGCCCACTTCCCTGACATTGGAACAAGCCCAGGCAGAAGGACTGCGTTTAATTGGCCCGGCCAGCGGTTGGTACGGCGAGCACTTTCAGCGCTTAAGAGCGCGCTGGCAGGAATTGAATTTATATACACCTTATCCAGACGCCGCTAAAGCCACCGAATTGTTTTTCGCACATCCCAGCCGGGGTGAACTGGTTTTGGTCGATGCGGATATCTTTTTTCAAAATTTGGGTCCCGACCGCTATGACTCAGTGGTGCTAAATGGTTCGTCGTTGATTGTTACCCCGGCTCATCTGATGATCAGAAAAGGCGCCTTGGATACCACAGATTTAGCTGCAATTAACCAAGCTATTGAGACCCTGCTCAAAGAGGGGCGCTTGCAACAGTTGGAAAATCGTTATCGTCCTCTTGCTTTACAGCGTATGTTACCTCCCTCCTTATTCCCTGTTGTTCGATAACACCCCGGTAATCTGCGGGTTTGTTAGCTACTGCCACTACTCCTGTGACAGCCATGTTTATTCTTGACCGACATCAACTAAGTGCTCTTGAGCCATAGGATTATCTTGCATTTATATGATGTCACTTCATTATTGGCGTCGTGGTGTTGTGGCACCTGCTGTTTGTTTAACTACTGCGCTTTTGTATCCTTGCGAAAGGCGTTCGATGGAATTGAGAGTTCATTTTGGAAAAGATTATCAAGGATATTATCCGTAGCGTGTCTAATACCTACGGACAAGCGTTCTTTGAACAGATTTGTTTAGCACTGGATTACGCTATCAAAGCGGATTATACCTTTGTGGCTTCTTTACAAGCTGACGTGTATGAGGCCAAGACATTGGCGCTGGTGGCTAACGGTAAGCTTGTGGACAATATCAGCTATTCATTAAAGGATACGCCGTGCGCAGGGGTGCTGGATAGGCAGTCTTGCTGTTACCCCTCTGGTGTGACTAGTTATTTTCCGAATGACCAAATGCTTGTTGATATGCAGATCACCGGTTACTTAGGTACCGCGATTCATGACTCTGACGGTAAGGTGATGGGAATTGTAGTGGCACTCTACAAACGCCCCATTCATGAGCCAGATACAACGCAAACCTTATTTGAACTGTTTTCCGGACGCATATCCGGCGAGATGGAGCGTCTTCAATATCAGGAAAAGCTACAGCGTCTCAATGCGTCTCTGGAAAAACGGGTTGAAGATCGTACCAACGAGTTACAAGACGCTATTGCGCATTTGAAGGAAGCTCAGGAGCAACTTATTGAGTCGGAAAAAATGGCGGCTCTGGGCAATTTAGTTGCAGGTGTCGCCCATGAAGTGAATACCCCGCTGGGCGTCGCCATTACATCGGCTAGCGTGGTGCAGGATAGCTTGAATACATTTTGGCAGTTGCTCCATAAAGGTAAGGTACGACGCTCTGATGTGGCTGCCGTAGAACAACGCACCGCACAAGCTATGACGCTGCTGAGTAATAATTTGAGCAGAGCCAAAGAGCTGGTCACCAGCTTTAAGCAAACCGCCGCAGATCAAGAGTCACTCGTGCTTGAAGAGCTGGAGCTGATGCACTATTACCAGAATCTCTTGCATCTGCTGTCACCTAAAACACAACAAAAGCACATTAAGGTCAGCATGCACGGATGTATATCCCAGCCTGTTCTTACTTTTCCCGGCGCACATGCACAGATCCTGACGAACCTTATCAATAACAGTATTAATCACGGTTTTGATGAAGCAAAAAATGGCCAGGCTGAAATACAGATCTCGCTGATGCAAAAAGAGAATCATTTGATCATTCATTATCAGGATAATGGACGAGGGCTGTCCGAGCATGAGCGCATGCATATTTTCGAACCATTTTTTACCACGGACAGAAAGGCTGGCAACGTCGGACTGGGCATGTCCATTTTATTTAATTTGGTCACACAGAAACTCAAAGGGCAGTTGCAACTGGATCCGCCAGGCAAAGGGTTTGGCATCACCATACAATTACCCCAACAAAGTTAAGTTAGGTCTGAGCTACCAAGGGGATGTGCTGCTACAACTGTATACTGTTCAGGTAGTGGCTTATTTCCAGATCGGTCTCTTCTTCAAGCTCAACCAGTGCGCCCAGATCCGTCTTTAACCTGCGTATCTCACGACGCAGCCTGTCATTGTCTTTCAGTAGCTCTTCCCTTTGTGTTTTCGTGCTGTTTTCATCGATGATACTGGCTTGATTGTCCTTAAGCTGCTGCTGGTTTTGTTCAATCCTGCTTTCTATAGCCGCCATATCACGGCGAAGTTTGGCCAGCTTGTTCTCCATCTGATGTAGTTGTTGTCCCTGAAAATAGCCTTCCTGAAAGTCCTCGAACCGCTCGCTTTCACACAAGGTATTAAAATTGTTACCTTGCCTGCCCAGGGTTACGCCATTGGAATACACACAATAGTTAACAACGCCTTGTTGATGACCGGCCTGGTACTGCTCAAAATCACTGCTTAGTTGGTGTTTAGCGCAGTCAGCCTGATAGTCTCTGAATGCTGCCAATGCACGTCCCTGGCTGCCATCAGTCACACCCATAGCATACCAGTCTGCCACCAGGCATTCTTCCTTGCTGATGCTGGCACAGCCAGCAAGCAACAAGGCTGCCAGCGGAACGCTTAGTTTGAGGGTGTTGAACAGAGTTGGCATCGCGGGGGTCCTTATTGATTGAGTCCGGTACTTATCTTTTACAGTGTCCAGGATTATCGCAAAATTAAAGCAGATACGGACATTGACCTTAACCTATCTGCCTGAACAGAAAATTAACCCTGCCTAAGGCAGGGCTGATAAACAAACAGGCAAACGCAGCGACAGTCAGCAGACCGCCGCTTTTACGCTATTTGCTGGCGGGCGTGAGCTTCAGCAGTTCGCCATTAGGCTGGTCTGTCAGTAGATATAAAACCCCGTCTTGTCCCTGTTCCACATCCCTTACGCGCTGGCCGATATCCATGCGCTCTTCATGTGTGACTTTGTCGCCATCCAGCTCCAAACGTACCAATTGACTGAACTTCAAAGAGCCAACAAGGAGATCACCTTGCCAGGCATCAAATTGCTTGCCGGTGTAGAACAACATGCCACTGGGGGCGATAGATGGCACCCAATGATAAAGAGGCTGTTCCAGTCCATCTTGACTGGTGGTACCAATTTTTCCGCCACCATATTCTTCGCCGTAAGTAATAAGCGGCCAACCATAGTTCTTAGTGGCTCTGGCTATATTGACTTCATCGCCGCCCTGGGGGCCATGTTCATGGGTCCACAGTTCGCCGGTTTGTGGGTTCAGCGCCGCGCCTTGCATATTCCTGTGCCCCAAAGACCAGATTTCGTTTAGGGCACCCTCTTGATTAATGTAGGGATTATCTTTGGGGATCTCACCATCTTTACGGATGCGCACTACTTTGCCGTGATGGGTATCCAGGGTTTGTGCATCCTGGCGTCTGGAGCCGCGATCGCCCAGAGTAATAAACAGGTTGCCCTGGCGGTCAAACACCAAACGGCTGCCAAAGTGATAGGGGCTTTCTATTTTCGGGTTCGCTCTGAAAATAACTTCAAGATCACTTAGGCTATCGCCGTTTAGCTTGGCTCTGGCAACGGCGGTGCTGCTTTCTTTGCCATCATTTAACGGTTCACTAAAACTGAAATATATCCACTGATTACTGGCAAAATCAGGATCCAGTTGCACATCCAGCAAGCCGCCC
The DNA here is from genome assembly GCF_018531185.1 of Bowmanella yangjiangensis. NCBI lineage: Bacteria > Pseudomonadati > Pseudomonadota > Gammaproteobacteria > Alteromonadales > Alteromonadaceae > Bowmanella > Bowmanella yangjiangensis. The sequence continues at coordinate 572,312 of NZ_JAHDJU010000003.1, read as the reverse complement.
TGACCGTATACCCTGATATCAGGTAAGCCTTGGATGGGCTCGCTGATCTGACCGGCTGGACTGATAATGCGCAAATTGCCACTTCGTTCGGTTACCAGCAGGTTGCCATCTGGCATAACGCTCATGCCCCAGGGGTGGGATAGGCCATCGGCGACTTTTTCAATACTGATGGTGGCTTTTTCGCTGGTTAAGGTGGTTGCTGCCAGTGTACTGTTACCCAGGCTCAGTGCGGTTAACAGCAGACTTGTTACTAGTTTCATTAAAATGCCTCGTTTATTGTAATTTTTTTAAGATAGTAATCTGATTATATCCTTAACGCAGCTAATCGGGTTGAACTTACCAGGATTAGCGGCCAAGTCTGACCGTTACTGCGGGATGCTTGGATTCACTGATTATCAGATTGGTTGCGGGCAAAAAAAACGCCTCATCAGAGGCGTTTATCGTTTTAAAGCAAGTCTACCCGGGTTCCCCACAGGTCGTACTCATCAGAATGCTCTATTTGTACTTTGACCAAGTCTCCGGGCTTAAGCTCGGTATCGCCGTTTAGGTAAACTACACCGTCAATCTCTGGAGCGTCGGCGTAGGTGCGTCCGATAGCGCCTTCTTCGTCTACTTCGTCAATCAACACATCCATTTGTGTACCGATACGCTTTGCCAGCTTGGCAGTACTGATTGCCTGTTGCTTCTCCATAAAGCGCTCATAACGTTCTTGTTTGACCTCTTCAGAGACAGGATCTGGTAGATCGTTAGCTGTCGCACCTTCAACGTCGGAATACTTAAAGCAACCAACCCGGTCAAGCTGCGCTTCGTCCAGGAAATCCAGCAGCATCTGGAAGTCTTCCTCGGTTTCACCAGGGAAGCCGACGATAAAAGTGGAGCGGATAACAAGCTGTGGGCAAACTTCACGCCAGGCTTTAATACGCTCTTTAGTACGTTCAGCGGCTGCTGGGCGTTTCATCAATTTAAGAATGCGCGGGCTGGCATGCTGCAGCGGGATGTCCAGATAAGGCAGAATTTTACCTGCGGCCATCAGCGGAATTACTTTATCCACTGAAGGGTAGGGGTACACGTAGTGAAGGCGCACCCAGATACCCATTTCGGCCAGTTTTTCACAGAGTTCGGTCATACCGGTTTTGACCGGCATGCCATTCCAAAAACCAGTACGGTTTTTCACATCTACACCGTACGCGCTGGTGTCCTGTGAAATTACCAATAGTTCCTTAACGCCGGCCGCTTGCAGGCGTTTTGCCTCGTCTAATACTTCACCGACGGGACGGCTAACCAGATCGCCGCGCATCGAGGGAATAATGCAGAAAGTACAACGGTGGTTGCAGCCTTCGGAAATTTTCAGATAAGCAAAATGACGAGGCGTTAGTTTTACACCATGATCCGGCACCAGATTCACAAAGGGATTGTGCTCGGGTTTTGGCAGATAGCCATGCACCTGTTCAACCACACTTTCATAAGCGTGTGGGCCAGTAATGGCCAGCACGTTGGGGTGTACTTCACGAATTTCATCTTCTTTTACCCCCAAACAGCCGGTCACTATTACCTTGCCGTTTTCAGCCAGGGCTTCGCCTATAGTATCCAGCGACTCCTGCACCGCGGAATCAATAAAACCGCAGGTGTTGACGATAACCAGGTCAGCATCGTTATAGGTATTCACCACATCATAACCTTCGGTACGCAGCTGAGTCAGAATGCGTTCTGAGTCCACCAGGTTTTTCGGGCAGCCCAGAGAAATAAAACCGATACGGTTACCACCAGCAATATCGACTTCCTGTCCCTGTTTGGCTTGTTCAGCCAAGACTTTCTTGGGGGTGTCCAGTGTCGTGGTCTGGTTCGGGGTATAGGTTTCTACGGTCATAGTGTCTCGCTGGCTAAAGGCATTACTGGCCGGCTCTCAGATCGGCCGGAAAAAAGTCGGCGGATTATACACAAAGCCTAGTGCAATGGCAGTAGCTTAGCTTAAAAACTGTGCAGTACGCAGGAGGTTTTAGTACGGATATCAGTATATGAATGGTGCTAATGCTGGCCGAATTAGCGCCCCATGGAGGAAAGGGGCGCCATAACCCGGTTTACTTAGACTTTGAACTGGCTTACCAGGCGTTGCAGGTCTTCTCCCAGCCTGGCCAGTTCCTGGCTGGAATTAGAGGTTTGAGCGGCTGAAACGGCATTTTGCTCAGACAAGCCGTGAATGTTATGCACGTTACGGTTAATATCTTCCACCACCGCAATCTGCTGCTCCGCTGCTGCCGCAATCTGGATATTCATCTGTGAAATTGTGTCCACCGATTGGGTAATCGCATCTAGAGCTTGGCCAGCCTGCTGGGCCTGTTCAACTGTGTTTCCGGCTCGCTGCTTACTTTGCTCCATGGCTTTCACCGCATTTTCCGCACCGGATTGCAGCACTTTAATCAGTTCTTCAATTTCCTCGGTGGAGTCATGGGTACGCTTGGCCAGCGTTCTCACCTCGTCGGCGACTACTGCAAAGCCACGCCCTTGGTCTCCCGCGCGGGCCGCTTCGATAGCCGCATTCAGGGCCAGTAAGTTGGTCTGCTCGGCAATATTCTTGATAATTTCGAGTACTGAGCCGATGTTCTCTGTCTGGCCCTGCAATCGCAGTATCACCTGGGCAGAGTCGTCTACATCTTTAGCAAGTTGATTAATAGTTTGCAGGGTCAGGGCAACAGTCTGATTGCCAGACTGCGACTGTGAATTGGCATCGTTGGCCGCTTGCGAGGCTTGCTCAGCGTTTTGCGCTACTTCGCGCACTGTCGCGGTCATTTCATTGATGGCGGCGGCAACTTGTTCTGTTTCATTACGCTGTTCGGAAACGTTTGCGCTGGACTGTTCGGTAACCTGAGACATCTCTTCGGCGGCCGCGGCGAGTTGCAAGGTGGCCGAACTGATTTGAGTGACGGTACTTTGCATCTTTTCTACAAACAGATTGAAGCTTTCTGACATCTGGCCCAATTCATCGTTACTCATTACCGGTAGACGCTGAGTGAGGTCGCCTTCGCCTTCAGCAATATCGCGAAGCACCTCGTTGGCTTTAAGGATGGGGCGTATCACCCCTTTGGTAATAAAGTAGGCCAAGCTCAAACCAACAACAATGGCAACCAGTGTCAGTAAGGCAATAGTTAAGGTTGTAGTTTGTATGGTGATCTCGGTTTTATTACCTTCGTCAATCAACGAACTGAATACGCTGTCGCTGAGTGACACAGCTTTGCTGGCAAGCTGTGGCCCCAGCGCATTTAATGATTCTATCGCCTGGCTTCTTAGGTCAATAGCACTGGCCGTTTGTTCGATGGCTTGGCGATAGTCGCTGATGTCGGCGAGAGCTTGCTTCAGTGCGCGTCGCTGAGACTCCGGCACGCTATCTGGCTTGACAGTCTGTAAGGAGACCATAGCCTGTTCAATATCAGCGAGCGCCGCAGAGAAGCTGTTTTTCTGATTGTCATTTAAGAACATAAACAGGTTGTATTTAGCCGATATGAGCCGTGTATAACCAGTGCTGACGGCGCGGAATTGCTGTTGGTTGTTTCCTTGTTCTTCAGCATCCAGAATTGTGTTTAAGCTCGACTCAATGCTTTTACCCACTGGAACAATGGTATTTGCCACCAGCGTCTGGCGGCGCTGCATGTTAGACACAACCTGCTCAAAAAATATCTTGTTGTACTGATCATTCATTTTCACAAGGTCACTGATCATGGCGACGCGCTGCGGATTCTGAATATCGGCCTGTGCTTTGGCAATCAGGGATTGTAGTGTCGCATCTTCCTGTTTAAAACGGTCGATGGTGGCTTGTGTTCCTGTGCTGAAGTAGTCCTTCACCTGCATGCGCTTGCGGTATATCTGACGCATCATGGTTGAGGCTGTACCAGAGTCTGGAGCGAGGTCCTGGGTGATTCCTTGTACTGATGTATTGATTTTGTTCAATTCCAAGTAAGCAAAGATACCAACCAACGCCATAAACAGAAGTATTAGGCTGGGAGAAATCATACTTTTCAGGGTGATGCTGAGGTTGCTAAGCGGTCCTGCTTTCGGTGCGCTCATTTACTGCTCCAATAAATAGATGTGAGGCGAAAGGCGTAGTTAGGGTATCGCTCATATGTTGCCAAAAATTAGCGAAAATCTTTTGCGTAGAATCAATAAAGGTATAGAAATGAATAATATACATGCGTCTGATTGGTTAAATAATCAGCATCGTGGGCCAGGGTATGAGTATCGACATAACGATGAGTGATGAACGGAAGGCAAATGAGTGCAATGTGCTGTTTGTCATCAAAGCGAATACTAATCCTGGTAGATCTGGTTACACTAACGCCTAAGATTGACAGGACTATTACCGATGCTGCGTAGCTTTTTTATTTTGGTGTTGAGCCTGGTTATATTGCCGCTTCGAGCCGAATCTCCTTTACCTTGTGAAAAAGTTGAGGGGCGGCCTTGTATTGCTTTGGTATTGGGCGGCGGCGGTGCGCGCGGCGGCGCACATTTGGGTGTTATCCGTGAACTTGAAGCGCGCCAGATCCCCGTCGATCTGGTGGTCGGCACCAGCATAGGGGCCTTTGTTGGCGGCTTGTATGCGTCGGGTAAAAGCCCGGATGAGATCGCGGATATTCTGCATGACCTGAATTGGGGTGATGGTTTTCGCGATCAGGTCTACCGTGATGAAATGCCTATGCGTCGCAAACAGCAGCGTGATGAGTACCCCATTCGATTGGAGTTGGGGGTTGGCCTGGAAGGGGTCAGGGTACCCAAAGGCGTGTTAGCCGGACAGGCCATGGCCGATCTCGTGGAGCAGGCCTTTGGCGTGCAGTCTGACTGGGTACATTTTGACCGTATGCCCATCCCATTTCGGGCGGTGGCCACAGATTTAACCAACAGTGATGAGGTGGTTTTAGAAAAAGGCAGCTTATTGGCGGCAGTACAAGCCTCTATGTCGATTCCCGGCGTCGTCAGGCCGATGAAATTGGACGGCAAGTTGTTGGTTGATGGTGGTGTCGCCAATAACCTGCCGGTAAGTATCGCCAAAGCCCTTGGTGCCGATAGAGTGATAGCGGTAAATATTGACGGTCCGCTGAAAAGCGCTGAACAACTGGACTCGGCGTTTGCCATTACCGAACAGCTAACCAGTTTTCTGGTTCGGCAAGGGGTGCTAAAGCAACTGGCCTTGTTGCAGGAGACTGACTTACATTTGCGACCGCAGATTGATGATATTGGCACCCTGGATTTTTTCCGCCTTGAAGAAGCCGTGGCCGCGGGACGTTTGATTGCCAATCAGCACGCCGAGCAGTTGCTGGATTTCAGCCAGGATGCCGACAGTTATCAATATTGGTTAAGTTCACATCGCAATGCGCTGGTCAGCGAAATGGCGATTAATCGATTGATTCTGGATAACCAAAGTCGTCTGGATGATGACGTATTGATTGAGCGTTTGGGTTACCAGGATGGCAAAGCGCTTGACTCAAAACAACTTCGTGAAGGTATCCGCAGCATGTATGGTCTGGATACCTTAGAGCGGGTGTCGTATCAGCTGTATCACACCGATGAGAAAGAAACCACTATGGTGCTCAAGGCTGAAGAAAAAAGCTGGGGGCCAGGCTATCTGAATTTTCGCTTTCGTCTTGAAGATGATTTTGGCAGTAACCGCCATGTACAACTTGGCGCTTCTTACACCCTGACCAATCTCTCAAAATTGGGGGCCGAGTGGCATTCTGAGCTGGCGCTTGGCACGGATAAGCTGCTTAGCAGCGAATTGTACTGGCCGGTGTTGTCACCTGCCACTTTTGTCACTGGTAAGATGGTGCGAGAAAGCGGCGCATTGGTAGTGGAAGACAGCAGAGGGTTGTCTTTAGGCGACTTCTATAAAGAACAGCTAATGCTGAGTGTGGATGCGGGATGGAATATTTCCGATGATGCCGTGCTCAAAGCAGGTTGGATCGACAAGAACGGCAGCTACCGATTGCCCGCTGCGTTGGCCAGCAGTTTTGGCTATAAGCATTTGCATTACGACAGACGCGGTCCTCAGTTCGCTTTTGCCTGGGATACCCTGGACAATAGTGCTTTTCCTACTCGGGGAATCAAGTTGTCGGCGGTTTATCAGTGGTTGGATGACCGCTTTGCTGACGAACATTCTGATAGTGTTAATCAATCCTGGGAGCTGGTGGGGGCTCATCAATGGCGGTCTCATTTACTTAAGACCCGTTGGCGCTTTGAACAGTATGAATCAGACGATGGCGATATAGCCTTGGAACAATATTCGCTGGGGGGGCTGTTTAATTTGTCGGGATACCCCAAAAACTATCTGTTTGGCCCCAAGGTAGCATTTGGCAGCCTGATCTACATGTACAAGTTACATGAAGACAAATTCGGCTTCTTTAAGTCTCCGCTGTACTTGGGTATGTCGGTTGAGCGCGGCAGAGTGGAAGACAACTGGTTACAGCCAGATATCAACAGGACGGCCCCTTGGATTTGGGCCGGTAGTATCTTCGCTGGTTGGGATAGCCCCATCGGGCCGGTGTTTTTGGGTTATGGACAGGCAGAGGCGGAGTATCAGGACAGCGCCTATCAGTTATATTTGTCCTTGGGCCAAACCTATTAACCCTAGTGTTCAGCCAAGCTGAGTCTTCAACCAGTGCGCCACTTTTTTGTGCACGCGGGGCTCCGTTAACATACCGATGTGGCTCATGGCATATAACTTTACCTGGCGGCTGTTGGGCTGCAAGGCACTGCTTAATGGGTAAACCACCAGATCATTACGAGAGCCCAATGTCATCAGGGCAGTATGCGGCGCTAATTCGGCCAATGTGGGTAAGCTGTTCAGACTGGGGCTGGCGGGGTGAAATAAACGCTTTAGCCAGGGAAGGGCAAAATCACCGACCATCGCCGTGCCTTTGTGAGGGGTACCTAAAGTGGCAATAGAGCCGATGAGTTTCAGATCATCCGGATATTGTTTTAGCAGCATGCGGATAACCAAACCGCCCATGGAATGGGCAACCAGATGAACTTTTTCACCATCTGCGACCTTGTGCAATACCTTATGCAGACGTTGCACATAGCGTTGAACTGGGGTGTAAGGCTTACCCAGATTAATGCTGTAGGTACGAAAGCCAATACGCTCCAAGTAAACCCGAAAAGACCAAAAGCAGTTGCCATTCATATGCAGGCCATGCACCAGCAACACCTTGGCACCGGTACTTGCCTGCAGTGGCTTAAGTCCCAAGCGGTTTTTACTGAGCAGATACCAGCTTAAACGCAGGATCGTCCAGACAATTTGCCAGATAAATGCCAGGCTGCCGAGTACGCCGAGCCTGGCATAACGCTGACCGGCTAACTGGTAGTAACGGCTTACCCGCCATTGCAACAGCACAAATGACAAGCCGTAAAATACCAAGAGTAAAACCAACAGCAATAGCAGATAGAACAACCAGATACTCATGCCGATACTTTGTTTAAACACTGCAATACACAACGAATATTGCTTTTATACATTAAAATTAATCGGAAAATGACTATATCGAACCAGAACAACATCGCAAAAAATGTCTGCCATTCTAGCTAAGGGGGAGTGTCAGGTTGGCATTTCAAGCGTTGGATTTATGGCACGCATAACAAACAATCCGACATTTTTCTTTTTCCGTCGCACTAGATCCTTGCGGATCTTTACCTGGCTCTCTTTGCTGATAATGATCGCCATCCTCAATCTTGCTATTGCATGCCTCACAATAATCAGGAAAAAGGTGATCGCACCATAAATGGCGGGATGCAAAACAGCTATCACATACATATAGATAAGTAGGAACGAAACCGGAATGCGTTTCTTGCCAAAAGTTAACGACTTTCAAGGGTCCAACTGCTTCAGTGCTTAATCCACATTGCTCGCATTGCCCATACTTGAAATGAAAGCTTTCCATTCAACATTTCTCGCTATGCTTTTACCGGAGTGACTACATTCCTTGCTTTTCAGCAAGGAGTAGGAAGTCTGTTGCATCTACTCTACCTATTACAATCTATTTTCCGCTTATGTGGTTGTGTTGTTAGGTGGTCGAAAATTCAAGTTTTTCTTAGCTATTAGAACGGTTTCACCCGGTTAATTTTCAATGCCGAAGGGCAGGTCATGATAGCTGCAGGTTTGTCCTGCCCGGCGAAATTTTGTCTCTTCACTGGGCATGGCTACCAGTGCCAAGCTGCCTAACTGCCAGCGAAGCGGCTGATTTGCTTTGCAGTTGCTGTCTAAAGTCGTGCGCCATATGCCTGAGCTCTTTTGCATTTGTAAGGCGTGACCCGTGAGCTTGAACTGCCATGCTTGGCTGGCGAGCTGATAGGTGGCGCTATCGCCGGGATTAAGATAGTGGCTCATGGCAACCAGTTGTCGTTTTCCACCTTGTAGCTTGTAGATCCCTTGTGCGCTGTCGATGATATACACCCCGCTTTGCCCGGCAACATGAAGATCTATGGACTGATTGCGCCACCCGACTAGAAGGGCGGCTTGCTCATCCAGACCAAAACCAAAACGCGTGCCGCTATGCATACTGAGTAACGCCAATCGTCCCTGACCATCTTGTTCAGACAGCTTGGTGTCGAGAATGCCAAGGTCAAACAGCCCCAATCCCCCTTGAGGCAGATAAACCAGATCGTCTTCATGCAAAGCCATGCAGGTGGTTTTGTCTATGCAGCCCAATGGCAGCGAAAATGCCCCGCGACGAAAAGCTTGTTCCGTGCTGCCACTGACCAACATTGGCACCGGATGTTGTTGGATGCCGCCGGAGAGCAATTTTATGCTTTGGCCGGAAGCGCTAACCGCCATGCGATCGGCCTGCACCATACGCCGGATCAGGGTCAGTTCGGCACTGGCCGAACCGTCTGGACGAAAGAAGGCCCTGACCGCCTGCAACAGATTACCCTCTGCAATATAGAGTCCCTGAAGCGACTGAATGTCAGCTAAAAGGTTTTGGGGATTTTGACAAGTCTGGCGGGCACGCACATTAAGTGCCTGTTGGGCAGGTTGTTTGGATTGTTCAATCAGCTGCGAACAGGCCGCTACGCCACTTTTTTCAAGCTGGCTGGCCAACTGGTATGCACCGCTAAGCGGTAGCCAAATAGCCGTCGCTCCCGCCTGTTCAAACAAGCTGACAAGATTGGCGGTACTTTGAGTTGGGCTGGCAGCGGTGACTATGCCAATACGCGGTTTACCCTCACCAGCCTGTCTGGCCTTAGCCATCTCAACGAAAAACCTGAGGGCAGGGGCAAGCTCGCTGTTGTTTGCGCAGCCTTGGTCAGAAAAAGCACAAGAAGCCGGTGTGGTGCCTGTGAGTAACAGTTGATATTTGCTGGCCGTCAGACCTTGCCAACTGTCTGATGCATAAGCTTTTACCGGCAGGATTAGAGCGACCCAAAGCAAACTTACCCAAGACTTTATCGACATCAATGTCTTCCTGGATGAAACGCTTGTCATAAATACCTGACCATTCTTCTGCATTGTCATTTCTCTGTCATTTTCTGAAGTAACCCATGACTCTGGCGTTGTTGTTCTTAATTTGTTCAATGCCAGACGGCCCTATTCTTACCTAAGTAAACAAATAATATTACCTGTCTGTCATAACGCATTGATTATAAAGCTATATGTACAAGAAGTTATGAATTTTTATGACGTCTTCCTGTTTTTATACCAAAGCACAGAATTGGATAAGTTTATATACGCTGCCCTGACCTGGGTGAAGCTAACCGACAAGCACCATTCAACACTTTGTGAAAGGAAGGACAATGAAAACAAAACTAACCCTGCTGTCTGTTGCCATACTGGCGTCGATGCAGGTGACCGCAGCACCTGCAGATTCTTTAATTCTGACCGGCGTTATTGATGGGCCACTAACGGGGGGCATTCCCAAGGCTGTCGAGCTTTATGTGGCAAAAGATATTGACGACCTCAGCCAGTGTGGTGTCGGCTTTGCCAATAATGGCGAGGGAACCGATGGTCAGGAATTTACCTTTCCAGCTCAGGCAGTTAGCGCCGGTACTTTTTTGTATGTGGCCTCTGAGTCGACGGGTTTCACTAGCTTCTTTGGTTTCTCACCCGATTTCACTTCAGGCTATGCGGGCGTAAACGGTGATGATGCCATTGAAGTCTTCTGTGATGGCGTGGTAGTGGATAGCTACGGTGACGAGAATGTCGACGGAACCGGTGAGGTGTGGGACTACCTGGATGGCTGGGCATACCGTGTTGCCAGCACGGGCCCGGATGGTGCTACTTTTGCTCCCGGTAACTGGACGTTTAGTGGCATTAATGCGCTGGACGGCGCGGCCAATAACGCCAGTGCCGGTTCTCCTTTCCCGCTTAAGTCATTTGGCTCGGAAACCGATCCCGGTGATGGGGGCGATACGGGGGGAAATGATGATGTTATTGATGGCAGCGTGTGTTTCAATTGCCCGGATTTAAGCAAGATAGCCGATGCAGCACTGTTTAATGATGCGCAATATTATGCGCCGGTTATTGCGGCTATCGGCGCAGGCAGTGCTGCAACAGAAGTTAAGCCGTTGCTAACTAACACCATCAGCAACGACCACCGGGTACTGAGCTACTCTGAAGTGTGGACCGCCCTGACAGTTACCGACCAAGACCCACAAAACAGCAACAACGTGACGCTACTTTACAAAGGCACGTCACTGGCCAAGTCCAGTAACGGCAGTGGCAGCCAAAGCAGCAACCCGGATAACTGGAACCGTGAACATGTATGGCCGAACAGCCACGGCTTCAATAGCCAGTCTTTTGAGGCTTACACCGATATTCACCACCTGCGTCCCACCGATATTTCGGTAAATGCCTCGCGTGGCAATCTGGATTTTGATAGCAGTGACTCCCCACTGGCTGAAGCGCCGCAAAACCGCATCGATAGCGATTCTTTTGAGCCAAGAGATGCAGTAAAAGGTGATGTGGCGAGAATGATGCTCTATATGGACGTTCGCTATGAAGGCGCGGATGTGACGCCTGATCTGCAGTTGGTGGACCGACTCACCGGCCCCGGTGAACCTGCACTTGGCAAATTATGTCGCTTGGTTGAATGGCACAATGCCGATCCGGTGGACAGTGTGGAACAGAACCGCAACAACGCCATCTACGAATTCCAGGGCAACAGAAATCCATTTATTGATCACCCCGAGTGGGTTGAGGTGTTGTACAGCGCAGATGAGTGCGACAACGGCGGCGGTGACAATGGTGGTGGCGATCCGCAAGATCCAACCCCAGGTGAAGCTGGTTTGATTTTCTCCGAATACGTGGAAGGTGCCGGCGGTAACAATAAAGCTATCGAGCTGTTCAATGCAACGGGCGCAACCCTTAATCTGTCTGGTTATCAGGTGTTGTTATATGCCAATGGCTCAACCTCAGCAGGTAACAAAGTAGATCTGCAGGGCGAACTTGCGTCTGGCGAGACTTATGTGATTGCTAATTCAGGCTCAAATGCTGAGATTCTGGCGGAGGCAGACATCACTGCCACTGTCACTTACTTCAACGGTAATGATGTGCTGGAGCTGCGTAAAAATGGCCAAGTGGTGGATAGCTTCGGTCAGGTTGGTAACAGCAGCAATTTTGCGGTGGATGTGACACTGGTACGTAAACCCGACATTGTCAGCGGCGATACCGACTCGTCTGACACCTTCGACTACAACCAGGAATGGATAAATCTGGGCACTAACGTGTTTACTAACCTGGGCTCGCATAATGGTGATGTAGGTGGTGAGCCGGGCAATGATATTGGTCTGTGTGGTGAAGACGCGACCTTGATCAGCGCCATTCAAGGCAGTGGTGCCGCATCGCCCATGGTGGATCAGAACAAAGTGATCGAAGGCGTCGTCACTAATACTGTGCCAAACCTGCGTGGTTACTTTGTGCAGGAAGAAAGCAGCCAGTGGGATAATGACAATACCACCTCTGAAGGTATTTTTGTTTACCAGGGCACGGAGAATAACCTGCCTGCAGTTGGCAGCCTGGTTCGGGTTAAGGGCAACGTCACTGAGTTTTACACCAGAACCCAGTTGGCTGCAGATGTTGCGCCTTTGGATTGTGGCACGGCGACTGTTGAACCCCTGACTATTAGTCTGCCGTTTGCCAGTGCCGAGCAGCCGGAATCTTTCGAAGGCATGTTGGTTAATTTCAGTCATGTGCTGACGGTGAACGACAACTTCAATCTGGGCCGTTATGGTGATGTGGGCTTGGGGAATGGCCGTAACTATATTCCTACCAACCTGCATGCGCCTGGCACGCCGGAAGCCATTGCACTGGCTGACCAGAACAAGCGCAACCGCATTATTCTGGACGACACTATCAGTGCTCAGAATCCGAACCCTGTGGTTTACCCAACCGGCGGCTTGTCTGCACAAAATACCCTGCGTACCGGAGATACAGTAACAGCCTTACTTGGCAACCTGGATTACAGCTTCAATGCCTATCGGGTCGTTCCTGCTCAGGAGCCAACCTTTGTGCATTCTAATGCCAGAACTGCATCGCCGGAGCTGACCCGCGGTAATGTCACCGTTGCCAGCCTCAATGTACTGAATTTCTTCAACGGTGACGGCCAGGGTAACGGTTTCCCCGCCGTTCGCGGTGCAGATGATCTGAACGAGTATCAGCGTCAATTGGACAAGTTAGTTCAGGCACTGGCGGCCATGGATGCAGATGTGATTGGCCTGATGGAAATTGAAAATGACGGCTACGGTGAGCTCAGCGCTATCGCCCAGTTAACCGAGGCCCTTAACCAACATCTGGGTGAAGAGCGCTATGCCTACGTAAACCCCGGTGTCAGCAAAATCGGCACGGACGAGATTGCGGTAGGTTTGATATACAAACCAGTGGCTGTGGACTTGGTTGGTCCGCCACTGATTAACAACAACAGTGTGTTCAGCCGTCCGCCCTTGGCGCAGCGTTTTGCGGCAACAGACAATGGCGCAGAGCTGACTGTGGTGGTGAATCACTTTAAGTCCAAAGGCTGCGGCGGTGCCTCAGGCGCTGACGCCGATCAGGGCGACGGTCAAAGTTGTTATAACACAACCCGTGTGGCCCAAGCCCAGGCACTGATTAACTGGATGGGCAGCGACCCGACATTTACCAGTAACGCCAACCATTTGGTAATTGGTGACTTGAATGCTTACGCCAAGGAAGACCCGATTCGTACCTTTACTGGCAATGGCTTTACTAACCTGGTAGAAACCCATGTGGGCGCCGAAGCCTACTCATACGCCTTTGGCGGTGAGATGGGGTATCTGGACCACGCAATCGGCAGCGAAGCCTTGGCTGAGCAGGTTGTGGATGTGGTCGAATGGCATATCAACGCCGATGAACCTCGTGCGCTGGATTACGACACCCAATACAACCATCCGCAGTTCTATGCGGCCAATCCATACCGTGTATCTGACCATGATCCAGTGCTCGTCAGCTTGAACTTGCTACCTCCACCTGTACCGGGTGACTTTGATGGTGACGGCGATGTGGATCGTTTGGACTTCACTGGCCTGCTGCGCGCGTTGGCGGCTAAACAGACCATAGATATGTCTTTTGATTTAAACCAAGACGGTACCGTCAACGTTCGTGATGCACAGTTAATGCGTCAGCTTTGTACACGTACCGGCTGTGCTACTGAATAAGATTTAAGGAGTGAAAAATGAAAAAGTTGATTACCTTATTTGCTTTACTGATGAGCGTAAACCTACAAGCGGCCATCATTAATGTAGAAACCGACCAAAGCAACTACCAGGTGGGTGATGAGGTGACTGTCACTATTACCGGTCAGAACCTGGCAGAGATTACCGCTTTCCAGTTCGATTTGTTGTTTGACAATACCGCCTTTGCCTATGTGTCAACCTTCGGCTCTGACCTGGGTGATGCTCTCTCCTGGCCTTGGATGCTGACCGACGAAGCTAATGCACTTGGGCGTGGTCTGGCATTTGTCGATTGGGACTTTGCGGGTATCGGTACGGATGCCGTGCTGACCATTGCCAAATTCAGTTTTACAGCAGTTAAGTCTGGTGTGTTTGGATTCGGTGTAGGTGGACCTGATGCGGTGTTTGGTGATATCAACGACCAGGACGTGCAGGCAAGTTTTGCGTCGCTGTCCAGTGTCGATGTGGCCGACGCCAGTGCAGTGCCAGAGCCAAGTGCATTAGCGCTGATGTTACTGGCGCTGGTTGGTTGGGCCGGTGTTCGCCGCCGTGCTTAAAATACTGCACTGAAAATAATGAAAACCCCGCTTAGGCGGGGTTTTTCGTGTTTGCCTTGGACAAGCTGCGCAACAATAGCCGGAACAACCATTCAAGTGGGCCTCGTTCAAACAAACTCAGGCAGATGACACTGAACACTACTGCAAACAGGCTGAATACACCTGCAGCCAGCAGCGCCATTTCAATAGTTTGATTACCCAGCATCCCCAGTGCTTCCAGAGTACCCATACCAAGGATGACATGAGCGACATACAAACTTAGCGCCATTTGTCCGGTTTTGATTAGAGGCGAACACAGGCGCGGTGCGCTATTGGCTACATATTGGCAAAGGCAGATGACAACCAGCGCGCTGCCGCTGGCTGACAGCATGTACAAAGGCATAGGGGGGATCATATCGGTGCTGATTAATATGCCAGCCTCGGCCAGCTCGACAGGATCGCTAATGACGGATGCCAGTAGCTGGCTACCCAGCCAGGACAAGCCCTCAGCAATAAGCCATAAACTCACGCCAAGTAGCAGCAATACTCTTTGGGTAGCAGGTTTGTACCACGACCTTCTGCCCAGCCACAAACCGAAGAGTAAAAATGCCAGCCAGGGAATAACAGGGTGAAAACCGTTAAACAGAATACGCCGCCACAGCCCATCCAGGCTCCACATATTATGGTAGGTGAGGGTAGTCCAGTCCCAGTGGCGGTCATAGTCCACCAGCAGCAACATCAGAGGAAATAGCAGGATCAGGGCAATGGCCAGTTGCAGCAGGCGCCGATCCGGGACGAAACAAACCAGTGCGGCCAGCATAAAATAGCAGCCGTAGAAATGCAGAATATCCGCTGGCCAAATAGTGATATACGCCAGACCTATGCCAAGTAACAGCACACCCCGGGTGAAGATATCAGTTTGCACTTGTCTGCGTTGAGACAAGGAGCCGCTTTGCTGCGCTTTCGCGCTGATAAGGGCAATGCCGATACCTGCCAGAATGACAAACAGCGCAGCTGCTCTGCCTTCCAATAGGCTGGTAAGATAAAGCCAATGAGCTTGGCCTTGCTCTGCTCCCATCACCAGTTTGAAGTTCACTATCACCATACCAAACAGGGCAAGGGCCCTGGCGAGGTCAAATCCCTGGTTTCTGCTTAGCATTTATCTCCTCCCTGTAAATTTTTGCTACAGATTAATGCTAACCAACAGATTTGGCGGCAAATTAAATGTAAAACACTGTATGTTGATGCCTACTTTTTCCACTTTTCCTTGGATTTGAGAAGCCTTAAGTAAGCGATAGTGGGGTATTGTGCCATTTGATTATTGATGGTGTCGTTTTTAACAAAATGCCCAAAGGTGTTTTTAGAACTGACAGTGGTTTTGCTGAACTGGCTGAGCTCATCCGGCAAACGTTTTATTTTAAAACTGTGTATGGTTCTGACGTCTGATGGGGTAGGCCACCAGGCAGCCAGAGTCGCATTGAGATGATCCCAGTAAGTGGGCTCTGCCATGCATACGGCCACCACTCTATGTCCGTGAGCAAGTGCTTCACGTAATGCCTGAAAAACGGTTTGCTCCAAGGTGTAACTTACCGACTGACCCTCTCGGTTAACCTTGATGTTTTTCCCAATAAATTCCCATTCATCAAGTAAGGTGCCATCTATTTGGGCAAGGGAATAACCAAATTTCTTGTAGGTGCCGAAGCTATAACCATGGCAAAAGTATTTCAGGTTGTCTGAGATGGTTTGATCATTGGCTACCCATACCACCACCAGTTTGCCTGCATCATTAGGTACCTTGTAATAATTACCATCGATAACCTGGCTGCCAGTGCTTTCTTTTTGCGGCTTATAATACTGACAGTCGGTATTTATTTTGTAACTGTTTCTGCCATTGGCATCTTTTTCGGACTTTGTTTCGGGATGATCTTTATTGGGGAAAAGCGGTTTCATCAAGTATTCTCCGGAGCTTGTTGGTGCTGATTTTAAGCGTTGGCCAGTGGCCTGAACCCGGATACGGCGAGTAGCAAAGAGGAGCACTATGACAACCTCCCTGTTATTCATCCTCGGCTAAGTATGGCAAACCGACGAGAAATATCCTGCTGTCATTTTCTTTAACTAAGGGCTTGCTATGCTGTTAAGCACCCAAGGGGCTGGCTAGGTAATCTCATGGGGATCCTAAACGCGGGGCGAGAGTAAAACCTTCTACGCTGTGGTGATGCACACAGGCTATTTCTGTAATCTGCAATTTCATTGGCAAGCTATTGAATTTGCTAACGTAAATCGGTACTGTCGGGCAAACTGACGCTCCGGCACAGTGTACCTTTCAATTAATGAGCCGGACCCCCGGCTCTGTTTTCGCGAGACAGGACTATGGCATACGATTTTGGCGCCAATACGCTGGGGATAAAGAACCCCTTTAAGTTTGAGGGTTTCACCAAGTTAATGGGTGGAATACTTATTTGTATGTTGGCGATAGTGCCGCTGCTGGGGATCAGTGAAGCGCTCAAACAGGACATGATTAAAGCCTGGTTGAACGCGGGGTTGGGCTTGATTCTTCTGATATGGGGATTACAGCAGGCCGGTGTTGGTCTGTTTCAAATGTTTAAGTATTTTGTCGGCCGTTCGGTACCGACCTCATTGGCGCAAAACTTTAATCCCAGTGAGCGAGAGAATGCTCAGGAAGAACGCGCTTTTACCGAGTACCGTGCCGAAGAGCTTGAATCCATGCTGATGGGGCGCAAAAACTCTACCTTCAAGGAGCCCTTGGGCTGGACTGCCAGGCTTATTCATACCTTGTTACCTAAGCTGATTTTTACCCCATACCCCATTCGTAACTTCGTGCAGGAGCTAGGTGGCCTGGTGGTAACCAGTGTGATGGCGCTGGTGGTATTTGCTGTGGCTTACTTTGTTTCCGTGTCGGGCCTGGTCGGTGAGGCCGGCATTTTGATTACCCCTGTGCTGTCGGTTTTGTTGCTGCTTTATCTGATTATGGCCTGGCGCAGCATGGCGGCATCACTGGTATCCGCGCGTAACCGCAAGCTGCACAGTAAAAATGCCACCAGTATTGCCAAACTGTTGGTGATCGCCATTGTCGTACCTGTTGGCCTTGGCTATCTGTATTCGCAGTTTAATGCCTCTACCCGCGGCGATCTGAAGCTGTGGTTTGACAATGTGATTGTATTCAGTGCCTGGGGCAACCTGGCGCTGCTGTTTGTGGTGAGTCTGGCGGTGATTGCCGTATCTGCACTGATGATTAAAGAGCGCTTCGCCTTGGCTCAGCCCAAAACCGAAGTGGCGGAGTTCCGTGAGAACATGCAGGAGTCGGTACACCCGAACGAAATCTTTATCAACATTGAAAATATTGTGTTGGCTAATCGCCGTTATAAAGAGATCCCCAACCGTATTTACCAGGGATTTGAGCCTGTTTTGCAGGAGCAAAGCCAGGGCAAGGGTAACTTCAAAGGGCAACTTTTGATTGAAACGCAGCCCGAAGTACATGAAATGGACTATAGCGCGACTTTTAAGCGTTTCCGTTTGCTGTCCACCATAGTGGGGCAAGCTTTGTTAGTTGCCGCCGCAGTATTGTTTTATTTTCTGGTGGGCAGCGCGTACGACATTTATGCTTTTGCCAGCGAACGCATGGCGGGGCTTGGCCGTATGTCAGACAGCCAAGCAATGGCGCTTTTGTCAGAGTTAGGCGCATTATCCTCTGCGGCTATTGTGTTGTTCTTCAGCTGGCAGACCCTATTGGCCGGTGGTCGTATTCTGGAACGTGGTACCCATTTGTTCTGGTCGGAAATGCAGTTTTCCAGCTTGCTGATGTGGATGAAAACCGAAGGCACCTACACCGAAAGTAAGATCTCCACAGGTATGGCGATTCATGACTCCACCCGTTCTGAGAACGTGGTGGTCAGAAGCTCCATTACCCCTTGGATCATTACCTCCAGGATCACTACCTCAACCTTTGCCACCAGTGGTACCCGCAATCTGGAAATGCCACGCTATGTACTGAGCTTGTCCAGAAATAGCGAGGAGCTGGACACTATTGTCAGGGAGATCAAAGGCTTCCTGCGTGGCCGCGAAGCGATAGCCTCGATTACCAATGAAAAAGATTTGCACAATGCCGAGACCATTTATCAGGTCAATCAGGCATCCCGTGCACCCATGCTGGATAACGAACAACAACAAAAACTGGAAGAAGCGGGGGCTGCCAGGCGCATTGAAGAGGGCGCGGGGCAGGATGGTCAGGACACTAACGACGTAGACAAACCAAACTAACCCGACAAGGCGGTACGAATAATTCGACCGCCTTTTATTTTTCACCCTCTCTACAAGGAGTTGAGCATGAAGCTGGAATCCCTGGCGCTGCATCACGGCTATGAATCGGAGGCCACCACCAAAGCGGCTGCCGTACCTATTTATCAAACCACCTCATACACTTTTGACAGCACTCAGCACGGCGCTGATCTGTTCGATTTAAAAGTGCAGGGCAATATCTATACGCGGATTATGAATCCCACCACCGCGGTGCTTGAACAGCGCGTGGCGGCCATGGAAGGGGGCATTGGTGGTTTAGCGCTGGCCTCGGGCATGGCGGCTATTACCTATGCTATTCAGTGTTTGTGTGAAGTGGGCAGCAATATTGTCAGCACCAGCCAACTCTATGGCGGCACCTATAACCTGTTTGCTCATACCTTCCCGCGTCAGGGCATTGAAGTGCGCATGTGTTCACACGACGACTATGAGGCCCTTGAAAACGCCATTGATGAAAACACCAAAGCGCTGTTTTGTGAGTCTATTGGTAACCCTGCCGGTAACGTGGTGGACATACAGAAGCTGGCCGAAATTGGCCTTCGTCATGGGGTGCCGCTGATTGTAGACAACACGGTGGCCACGCCGTATTTGTGCCGCCCCATTGAGCAGGGGGCCGCTATTGTGGTGCATTCCCTGACCAAATATATTGGCGGGCACGGTGTGGCCGTGGGCGGCATTATTGTTGACTCAGGTAAGTTTGACTGGGCGGCCAACAAAGCGCGTTTCCCACTGTTGAATGAGCCAGATCCCTCTTATCACGGCGTGGTGTATACCGAAGCGTTGGGGCCGGCCGCTTACATTGGCCGTTGCCGCGTGGTGCCGCTGCGTAATACTGGCGCAGCGATTTCGCCTTTCAATGCTTTCCAAATTCTGCAGGGGCTGGAAACGCTGGGCCTAAGAATGGATCGCCATTGTGACAACGCCATGCAACTGGCGCGTTATCTGTCTGATCACCCGCAGGTATCCTGGGTTAACTATGCCGGTTTAAGTGACAGCCCTTATCAGGCAAGCTGCCAGAAAGTCACCGGGGGTAAAGCCTCTGGTATTCTGAGCTTCGGTATCAAAGGCGGTAAAGAAGCCGGTGGGCGTTTTATCGATGCACTGCAAATGATCCTGCGCCTGGTTAATATTGGTGATGCCAAGTCATTGGCGTGTCACCCAGCCTCTACCACCCATCGTCAGTTGAATGACGAGGAGCTGAAAAAGGCCGGGGTCAGCGCCGACCTTATCCGTATTTCAGTGGGGATCGAGCATATCGACGATATTATTGCCGATGTAGCTCAGGCCCTGGATGCGGTAGGCCAGTAGTTTATGAATAAAGTGCAAGACATCAAAGGCGATTATCTGACTGTAGACGGCAGCCAAATCTACTACGAGTTGAGGGGCTATCCGCAGGATAAGACGCTGGTGATCTTGCACGGCGGACTGGGTTCCAGCCGGGATATGGCCTGCTTGCAGGCATATATTCCGGCTGGCTATCAGTGTGTGGCGATGGACTTTCGTGGTCATGGTCGCTCTTCATTGGGCTCACAGCCACTGACCTATGCCCGCTACCAGCAAGATGTCGAAACGCTGCTCGCCCATCTGGGTATTCAGCAGTATTCGCTATTAGGTTTTAGTGATGGTGGGATTGTGGCCTATCGATTGGCTGCCGCCAGTCCGCAAAAAGTTCAGCGGCTGATTGCAATAGGTGCCCAGTGGCGTCTTTTGCCTGATGATCCTTCTATTGAACTTCTGCAGGGCTTAACGCCCGACTTTTGGTGTGTGCATTTTTCCGAGGATGTGGCGTGGTATTACAGTGCCAACCCTGAACCGGATTTTGAATTGCTGGTGGATAAGCTGAAATCGCTGTGGTTGGATACAACGGAGAGTGGCTATCCCAATCAGCAGGTAACCAAGATAGTTTGCCCGGTATTGCAGCTCCGTGGTGACAAAGATTTTCTGCTTTCACTCAATGAAGCCAGACTGCTGGGAGAGCAATTAGGCCAAAGCGATTTTATGAATGTACCTTTTGCTAGTCATTCTGTGCATCAGGAAGCCGAAGACTTAGTTGGAGCAGTAGTAAGGCGTTTTCTTGTTTAATCTTCTGTCCGGGCAGGCAATTTTTCGACCCTCACAGTGCGACTAAGCCAATGTGTTTTGGGGTAGTCGATAGTCAGTTCAAAACGCGCATTTTGATTAAACACCAGTTGGAACCGATTTGCCGCGGTTTCGCTGATACTGCTGAGTAGATAGCTGTTGAGAAAGGGCGTGAAACTATAAGTGCCAACCACTTTAAGTCTGTGACTTAACACTATCACCTCATAGCCTTCCTCAAAGGGGCAATCCCAGTTAACCAGTAACAAATAGCAGTCTTTTAGCGCGAACTGCCGCTCGATTACAAAGCCTGGAATGCGTATTCCCAGACTCTGCCCCTTGTAATACAGCAAGGAGCTTAAAGGCCACTCATGGTAGTGGCCTTGATGCTGCTGCAGAGAAAATGAATCTATGGGTAACATGTTTGGTTACAGTGCGATTAAGGCCAGCTTATCGTGCAGATTGTTGAGCATTGTTTGCTGGTTTTGCTGACCATGCAAACCGTCTAGCAGGGTCATAAAGTAGCAGTCCATCAGCAAATTGGCGGCGATGGGATTGTAGTGGCTGCGGGAAAACAGGGTATGTTTAAAGTCTTCCAGTTCTGCTTCCAGATCGTCCCATTGCCAGATAAGTTCTCTGAATAACTCGCGGCTGAATTCTTTTTGTTCAAGGTAAAACTGGTAGAGGTGGCTGGCATAGTGCAGCAGCCTGTCTTTAGGGTTATCCAGTTGGTCTGTCTGACTGGCACATGCCAGGGTTTCATCCAGCTTATCCTGCAAACCTTCTTTCAATAAATCCAGCTTAGTGGGGAAGTGGGAAAACACCGTACCCGTTGCTACCTGTGCAGCTATGGCTATCTGCCGGGTGCTGGTTTGCGCATAGCCTTGTTCAGCAAAAAGCTGCCAGGCAGCAGCCAAAATTTGCTTACGGGTTTGCTGCTTCTTGTCCATCTTTTCTTCCAGATTGCCGCCAGGTATTTTGCACATTCTAGTTGAAAATTGAGCGTGCTCAAAATATATTAATGAGCGCGCTCAATTTAATAGGTGGAGATAATGAAAGAGTTTTGTGTACGTATACTGGGTTACATTCTGTTCCTGCCGTTTCTGTTCTTCTACAGTTACATTCTCGGACCTGTATTAAAGGCAGTATTGGTGCCAGGAGGACTGTTGTTGCTGTTTATGATTCAAGGTTGGAAAGACGGTGTTGTGCCTTTTATCAGTTGTATGAAAGGGCAGAAGTCTGACGCAAATAGATTGATACAAACAAAACCTTGAGCAGGGTAACCAGAAGCAACAGAATGGAAAGTATGAAGAATAATGGATTACTAATTGCCGCAGGCGGTGCCAGCCTGATCGCTGCCATTACCCATTTGGCTGTGATAGCAGGAGGGCCTGACTGGTATCGATTTTTTGGTGCCGGCGAGCAAATGGCGCAGATGGCAGAGCAAGGCAGCCTTTATCCTGCTTTACTGACCTTGGCAATCAGCGCCGTGCTAGGTATCTGGGGAGCCTATGCATTGAGTGCCGCACGCCTGATTCGTCGGCTTCCCTTACTGCGCACGGCCATGTGCTTAATCAGCTTCGTCTATCTGTTTCGGGGTCTGTATGGTTTGTTTATCGTGGCAGTAAATGACTATAAATTCTTTGAACAAGTACTGGAACGCCCGGTATTTATGCTGGTCAGTTCACTGATTTGCTTGGCCATTGGTGGCCTGTATAGCATTGGTCTGGCTAGGCAATGGCCATACTTGCGCGCAAACTAGAGGAATGTAGAGAATGGATATTCAACAGGACTGGCAGCAAATCCGGCGGATTTTTGCTCAGAGTTTCAGCTCGTCTTCCCATTATGCCATCGCCAGTATTGGTGAGGACGGTTTACCTCATGTAACCCCGATTGGCTCCTTGATGCTGACCGAACCAGGCAAAGGAATTTTCTTTGAAAAATTTACCCGGCAGTTACCGACTAATATCAGTCACAATGCCAGTATCTGCGTGCTGGCGGTTAACAGTGGCCGCTGGTTCTGGTTTAAGTCACTGCTCAGAGGTGGTTTTGACAACTGGCCCGCATTGAGGCTCAAAGGCGTGGCGGGTGAACGCAGAGAGGCCAGTGAAGAGGAATGTAAGCGCTGGTTTAAGCGGGTAAACGCCATGTCGTTTACTAAAGGTTATGATCTGATGTGGAAAGACATGTGTCAGGTCAGGGAGCTGCACTTTCACTCGGTGGAGCCGGTTAAAATTGGTGCCATGACGCGCGGCTTATAAAGCTGGGGTGGTTGTAGACATGCCCGATCTTAATAATCTTCCGGAGCAAGCACTGATTCACGCAAAGCTTCCCGGTGCCTGGTTTGCTGACTGTCACAGCATTGATATTGTTTATTCTGGTCAGTCGGCACTGAGTTTATTCTTGCAACTGGCCAGCCAGACACCTGGCTGGGTAAACGCCTTGATGCTGATACGCAATAAACTGGTTTCTTTGGCTGGGCTGAAAGATCTCGGCTTATTGAGTGGGCTGCAGAAAGGGCGGGCGGAGGCCGATTATCAGCCAGGTGATCGTGTGGGGATTTTCACACTTTTGCACAACAGCCATGATGAAGTGCTGCTCACGGATCAGGATAAACATCTGGATGTCATATTGTCCCTCCACATAAAAGTGGAAGGACAACAAGCCCGGCTGTTTGCCACGACGGTTGTGAATGTGCATAACCGACTTGGGCAACTTTATATGTTACCTGTCAGGCCCATTCATCGCCTGATCGTGCCACATTCACTCAAAACACTGGCGAACTCTATTGCCTGATGACCAGTATTTTTCCGGGGGCAATGCGGTCGTTGTCTAGATTATTCCAACTTTTCAGCAGCTCCAACTTTACCCCGTGTCGACGCGCAATAGTCCATAAACTATCACCTTGTTGTACTTGATACTGCAAGCTGCTGGCGAGGCTGGTATCAGCCGACGCGGTGGCAGGCAGTGGCAGCAATAATGTCTTTCCGGCGCGTATTTGGTTGGTCTTAAGCTGATTCAAGAATTTAATGTCTTCTATCTTCAGATCATAGCGTTTAGCTATCACGCTTAGGCTGTCGCCAGGTCGAATACGGTATTTAAGCCAGTTGTAGTCTTCCATGGGGGGCAGTTTATCCAATTGACTGGCAAATAATGCTTGCTTGTCGGCCGGGATCAGTAAATGGTTGGCACCTTTGGCCATGGCTGGAAAACGCTTGTGGCCAGGGTTTAGCTTGGCCAACTGTTGATGGCTAATGCCCGTTAAGCTGGCTACTACACTGAGATCCAAAGGTTGCGGTAATTCGACTAGCGTCACGGCTTGCTGGTTTGGAATGGGCGGGAAATGCATGCCATAAGACTCTGCATTCTTCAACAATGCTGCTGCGGCTAGCAGTTTAGGAACATAGCGACGGGTCTCTCTGGGCAGATCCAGGGCAAAAAATTCAGTGGATTTGCCCAGACGCTTATTCTTTTCAATGGCCCGAGCAACCCGGCCCTCACCGGCATTGTAGGCCGCCAAAGCATGCAGCCAATTACCCTCGAAACGCTGCTGTAAATAGTCGAAGAAGGCCAACGCGGCCTGAGTGGAGTCAACCACATCCAAACGGCCGTCATACCACCAGTTGATATCAACATCGTTATGCTTGGCGATTAACGGCGTCAATTGCCACAAGCCGCAGGCGCGCTCGCTGGAGCAGGCTTTGATATTAAAGTCGCTTTCAAACAGTGGGATCAGTGCCAGCTCAAGCGGAAATCCGCGTTCTTCTACTTGTTCAACAATATGTAGTAAGAAGGGGGCAGCACGTTGACTGATCACTTGCATATAGTTTGGGTGCTGCAAGTACCAGTCTATACGGGCTTTTACTTTGGGATGCTGCGAAACCGGCATCTGCATTTGCATACGAATACGTTGCCAGACATCGTCCACTTGGTGTGGAAGCACAACAGCAACCTCTGGCTTGCTGATAACGGGAGTTGGACTCGGTTTTACAACGACCGGCGCTGAGACGTTGTTTTGCACCAGAGGCGCTTCTGGGGCCTGGGTATTTTGGCAACCGGCGAGCTGCCATGTTAGACCGAATAGAAGAATTAAGCGTTTGATTAACATGAAAATTTATACCGCTTTGAAAAACGCGAAGGGCGGACTATATCATGGCTTTAGTGTGTAACTGAATACTGAGGGCTTTGGCAATACCTGCTTACATCTGCTCATTTTCCCTGCTTTTGTTATTAAGGTTATGATGCAAATAACAAAAATATGAGACTAATTATGTTTAAACCTGTTGTTGGCTTGTGTGCCTTGCTACCCCTTACGGTTCTGTCACAGTCGCTGCTGATTGAGAATACCACGCTGATTTCTCCTGAGCAGGATCAGCCTAAACAGTCAGCCTATGTTCGCATTCAAGATGGTCGAATCACCCAGGTGTCTTTTTCGCCTTTAGTCGCACAAGCTGGCGAGCAAAGACTGGATGCGACCGGCAAGTATCTTATTCCTGGTTTGATGGACAGCCACGTGCATCTGTCGTTAATGCCGGGTTTACTGCCTAATGGTGAACCTCAGGCGTTGCAGAAGCAATTTGAGATTCAGCAACCGCGAAGCTACCTGTACTTCGGCGTTACCCAACTGCTCGATCCTGCCCAGTCAACTGAACAACTTAAGGTTTTTAAAAGTCAGCCACTGCATCCTGATATCTATCATTGCGGTGCGACACCCATACTAGGCGGTTACCCGACCATGTTTACCGGGCCGGAACTGGCCAGCAAGATGTTCAGCTATATGATCATTCAGGCTGATACAGGAATACCCGTTCCTGAAGGTGTGAATCCTGCTGAGCATACACCGGAAGCGGTGGTAGCCAAGATGGCCAGTGAGGGCGCCAACTGCGTTAAAGTTTTTATCGAAGATGGCTTTGGTGAGCGCAGTGATTGGCCGAATATCAGTGCTGAGTTGCTAAACAGAGTGAAGCAGGCGGCCAAACAGCATAATCTTCCGGTTTTGGCTCATGCCAATGCCATTGATATGCAAAAAGTTGCTGTTGATGCCGGGCTGGATGTGATGGCGCACGGCATGTGGAACTGGAACCAATACCGACAAGAGCAACAGATGCCGGATGCGATTCGTCAGGTGTTGGATAGGGTGTTGAAAACTGGCATGACCTATCAGGCAACCTTTAATGTGATGGATAGTCTTACCGCTATTATGATGCCCGACGCGCTGGAACATAGTCATTATGCTAAAGTGGTGCCGCAAGAAATTCTGAGCTGGTATCAGACTGAACCAGCTCAGTGGTTTAAACAAGAGCTGTTAAGCGACTTTGGTGGATTGCCGACTGAGCGCATTCGCCAGATTCAACAGAGCACCATTGATAATGGCGAACGAGTTATCCAGTACTTGTATGAAAAAGGCCATCCTATGGTGCTTGCCTCAGATACCCCCTCTTCGCCGACTTATGCCGCACAGCCTGGGTTGTCTACTTTTAATGAGCTTCAGCATATGCATAACGTGGGCATTAGCCTGAAGGATATTCTGGCGGCGGCCACCGTCAACAACGCGCGTGCCTTTGGACTTGAGCAAGATTACGGCACCATCGAGCCGGGCAAAATGGCCAATTTACTGTTACTTAATCGTGATCCATTGCAGAGCATTGAGGCTTACGACAGCCTGGATAAAGTCATACTGCGTGGCGAAGTCATCGACAGGCAAAGCCTGGCAGCGTCACAATAATCAATTGGCAACAAACAGGAGTAAGGTTTGAGACCTATTGCATTGATTACCGGCGCCAGTCGCGGAATTGGGGCGGCTACCGCCAGAGTACTGGCTGGGCAGGGCTATGATCTTTGCCTCAACTACCGAAAAGAGACAGCCTTGGCTGAAGCCCTGGCAACAGAGCTGCGGGGCATGGGCGTTAGGGTTTTAACAGTGCGGGCCGATGTGGCTGATGAGGCGCAGGTTGTGGGAATGTTTGGGCAAATTGACCAACAGTTAGGCCCCATCAGTGCGCTGGTCAATAATGTCGGTGTGCTTAAAACCCAAAGTAAACTGGTGGATATGGACGCGGCCCGTATCAATCATATTCTAAGTACAAACGTGACCAGCGCCTTTATATGCTGTCGTGAAGCGGTTAAGCGCATGTCCAGCGAGTTTGGCGGAAAAGGCGGTGCTATCGTCAATGTCTCATCAGCCGCCTCAAAATACGGTTCACCCAACGAATACGTGGATTATGCTGCCAGCAAAGGTGCCATGGACACACTCACTGTGGGGCTGGCCGCAGAGGTGGCGGGGCAGGGGATCCGAGTGAATGCAGTGAGACCCGGGTTTATCGATACCGATATTCACGCCGATGGCGGCGAGCCAAACCGTCTTGAGCGGCTAAAAAGTGCCATTCCATTAAAGCGCGGTGGACAGGCCAGTGAAGTGGCCGAGGCGATTGCCTTTTTACTAGGCGCCGGGGCTTCTTATATGACCGGCAGTTTACTGGATGTGGCAGGCGGGCGATAAGCTCAAATGTGACCGCTAAGTACCTAAGTTATTGCCAACCTTGGGCATATAATACAGTGCTGGCATCAGCTTGGTTTTATCCGGGCTAAAGGGTGTATCAGACCAACTGGTCTTCATCATCTTTATATAGAAACCGCCTTCTTTAAGGAAAACTATGCGTTCTTCAATCCGCATCTGTCTGGCGCAAGTCAGCAGTCAGCGCGGGCTGATTGCGGCAAATATGCAATGCCACCTGCAGGCCATTGAGTTAGCAGCGCAGCATCACGCCGATATCCTAGTGTTTCCTGAGCTGTCCTTGTCTGGCTATGAACTGGATCTGGCCGCTGAGCTGGCACAAGAGCAGGCTTATTGCAAAGCTATGCTGTCTCAGGCTGCCTTAAAGCACAATGTACTAGTGATTGCCGGTTGCCCGCTGCCGGGTGAAGATGGCAAGGCTTACATAGGTGCGTTGTTATGTTTCCCGGATGGAAAAGTCGTTACCTACCGTAAGCAGTATTTGCATGCTGGAGAAGAGCAATATTGTTTAGCCGGGGATTCGCCCTGCTATTTTGATATCAAGGGACATAAAGTGGCGCTGGCTATATGTGCTGATTTTGCCGATCCCCGTCATGTTGCGCAGGCCAGAATGGCTGGTGCTGATATTTATCTGGCGAGTGCCCTGATAACAGCAGGCGGTTACCAGGCCGACAGCCACATTCTGGCAACTATCGCCAAACAGGGGCAATGTCCGGTGTTACTGGCGAATTTTATAGGTGAGACCGGTGGCTGGCAGGCCTGCGGACAAAGTGCGTTGTGGGATGCTGATGGGCAGCAAGTTTTTGTTGCCGATGATCAGCCGAGCCTGATTGTGCTGGATATTGATGCCAAGGGCGCGGAGGGGCGGCAATTGCATTTTAAGAACAATGAGTTTGTAGAAAATTAACCAAGAACCAACAGTATCCTGGCATAGTCACGTTGGCTGGGTTGAGGGATTAGGAGCCGGTAGTACCGGCTCTTATCATATTGGTTTAGCGATTCGCTGCTTTGCGTAGTTCAGAAACACTTTGGTAGCCAAGCCCCCAGTTGTCGGTGTTCACTTCTTCAATTACCACAAAAGTGGTTTTGGGATCTTTATTCAAAACCTTTACCAACAGCTCAGTCGTCCCTTTAATCAGTTGGCGTTTTTGCTCGCTGGTTACCCCTTCATCGGTAACTTTGATATTAACGTAAGGCATGGTCACTCCTTGTCGTGATATGAGTTAAACGGGTTATCGGCGTACTGTTTGGCCACAATGCGCCAGGTACCTTGCTCCTTTAAGAGGCCGAGATAATCAATAAAATGGCGCCCCAGCAGCGGGCAACTGACTTTGGCCATGGCTTGTTCACCGCAAAGCTCAATGGCCAAAATCTGATAGTCAAAGGGATGCCCTAATTCGCAAGGAACCGGCCGACTGGCCACCAGTTCCAGCCACTGCGCTTTGCTGCGGCGCACGCCGGGCGCATATAACCTGGCGTCGGCATCAAAAATGCGTTCCAGTAGCTTGATGTCGGCATTATGCAAACCTTCGAAGTACTGCATCAAAAGGGCTTCGACCACCTGTAACTCAGACAAATGTTGGCCGTTCACCATTAGGCTGCCTGTTGCTCGGCGGCAACAGAGGCCTGGTAGCTGGGAAGGGCACGGATTTGGTCGATCATCGCCCGGCTGCGCGGACCCAGTTCAATGCTGACCGGGAAGTACTGGCCCCAGCTCTCATACACGGCCAATAAAATGTCTGCCGCTGACGGACGATAACCACCCAGATAAGGCTGGTTAGCTAATTTTGTTTCCACCCGATTCCAGAGTGTATTGATTTTTTCGGCTGCGGCGTTCAGTGCCTGGGTTTTCGCCTCGCCATCGGGAAGTGCTGAACCAATAAAGAACAATTTACTGTAGGCCGGATGTACAGTGGCATTGGCAAAAAGCAGGTCCTCTATGGCCTGCTGACGCGCATCACCAGCCAAGGGCAGTAGCTCGTTAGGGTGCTTATTGAGAAGGTAGAGAATAATCGCTGCGCCTTCGGTCAGGATTTTATTATCCACCCCCAGAGCAGGGACGGCACCCAGAGGATTTACCCGCTGATAATCAGCAAGCCTGGCTTTGCTCACCAACTCCACTGGCAAATTCAGTTCACGTAAAATAATTTGGGTGGCGAGCGAGCAAGCCCCTTGAGAAAAATACAATGTGTACATAGCAAACTCCTTGGTTATGAATTCCAGTATGTTGGAACGGCTTCACTATAGGACTGTGTATTGAATTGATATATGGCTACAATGTGATAACTCTTTTTCCTGTATGGAAACAATATGGATAAATTAAAGGCCATGCAGCTTTTTGTGCGCGTGGCAGAGCTGGGCAGCTTTTCACGTGTCGCGGAACAAAGTGCCAGCAGTAAGTCCATGATCAGCAAACAAATCAGTAGCCTGGAGGACAGTCTGGGAGCGAGGTTATTGCAGCGCTCCACCCGCCGTTTGCAGCTAACCCAGCTAGGGGAAGATTATCTTGTGCGCTGCCGGGAGATTCTGCGCCAAGTGGAAGACAGCGAAGCTCATATTCAGGAGCAGCAGCAAGAGCCTAAAGGCCGCCTGCGCATCAATGCGGCGATGGCTTTGGGGTTAACCGCATTGGCTCCGGTATTTGCCGAGTTTATGCGCCGCTACCCGCATATTGAGCTGGATATCGAGTTCAGTGACCAGGCGCAGGATCTGCTCGAACATAACTTTGACCTTGGCCTTAGGGTAGCCAGTCAGGCCTTCGATTCTAGTTACGTTGGTAAAGCTATTACCCAATTCAGTTACAGCATTTGTGCCGCCCCTGCATATCTTGCCGCTCATGCCCCCATCCTTAAGCCGGATGACTTGAGCCACCACCAATGCTTTGAATACAGTTATTTTCGGCATAAAAATCACTGGCCGGTGGGGGCTGACGGTGTGGCTATCAGTGGCAATATGAAGGCCAACAGCTCGGTGTTTTTGCTGGATATGATCAAACAGGGCATGGGCGTAGGCTTTATTCCCCGCTTTATCAGTTACCCGGCTTTGCAACGTGGTGAGGTGGTAGAGATTTTAACCGAGGCCCCTAAACCCCTGATGACACTTTATGCGTTGTACCCGGTGAGACACTTTACGCCGCCCCGCCTGCAGCGCTTTATTGAATTTTTGCAGGATTGGTTTGCTCAGCACCCTTATCTTTAATGCGCAGGCCGCTAAGCCCGCGCATCAGTAAAACTAAGGGTGAGCAAAAGATGCCAGAAGCGGCGGAATACCCGGAAACATGCCAATGGCGGCCATCACGGCGCAAAGCACAGCAAAGGTCATTCCCGGAATAATCCAGCGTCCTGCGTGACCGAGCTCTTTACCTCTTTCTTTACAGCCAATCAGGCCCAAATTATCCAGCAGCACCGTGAGCGACCAGCCGAATACCGGGTTAACCAGCGCCGATGAGAAAATCACGATACCGGCCGACTGGGTGGTTTTACCTTCTCGGGTCATTTGCATACCGGCTTCCAGCAAGGGCAAGAATACCCCAACAATCAGCGCAACACTCAGTACCGGTGGCCATACGGCCAGATCCATGGGGTAACCCCACAGCGCAGCAACAATACAGAGTATGCCGGTTAAAATGGCTCCGCCAGGAATAGGGCGACGGGCAATGGCGGCTGGCACTATGTAGGTTCCCCAGGAAGAGGCCAAATTGCCACCGCCTAAGGTGCTGCCGACAATTTGTCTGGCCGAGGCTGACAGCATAGTGTCGTCAATATTCATCAGTACCTTGTCGGTTTTCTTCGGATAACTCAATTGCTGAAATACCCGGTGGCCAAGAAAATCTGGAGACCACATGGCTACCGCCAGCACCGCAAAAGGCGCCACCGCAATAAAGCTTTGTAGATCAGGTAAGCCTAATTGCCAGCCCGTATCTTCTCCCCACCAGTAGGCAGGTGACAGATTAGGAATGCTGGGGCTGGTGGTGAACTCAAAAGGTGCGCCTAAGGCAAAGGCAATCACCGCCGCCAGACAAGCGCCCAGCGGAATGGCTAGCCAGCGCATTTGAATATGTTCAAGCCAGGCGTACATTAATATGGTGCACAGGATCACCACAAAGGCGATATAGGCCATATCGAAGCTTTCGGCCCAGCTGTACAGCTTGGTTATTTGCGCGGTAATGCCAATAAAACCGAGGTAAAGCAGCAGCCCACCACATACCCCGTTACTGGTTAACCTGGCCAGCAAACTGCCGCCCTTGGTTATGCCGAGAATAAAACCGAACACCCCAATCAGGATCCCCAGCGCCATGGGATGACCACCAGAGGCAACAATCAAGGGTATCAAAGGGATCAGTGGGCCATGGGTGCCTGCTAAGTTAGCATTAGGGTTTAGAAAGCCGGATATCAGTACCACAAACAAAATCGCGGCAATCAGCATTTCAAAACGGGCATTCTCAATCACAAATTCCTGCGATAAGCCCAGTGGCCCGGCAAATGCACCCACCACGGCTGCCACCATAACAATTTTGCCTATGGTCGCGGCCATGGCCGGTACTAAATCTTCAAATTCGAATCGGTAGTCGCGAAAGGGCAGATTGGGCCGCCAGCGACGCGGCGCCATAATTTGCAGTTCATGTTCCAGATAGTCGCCGCGGGAAGAAAATGTACTGCTGGGTTTATGCCTTGATTGGTAAGACGTACTGCTGCTATCCGTCATGAAAGCATGCCCTCTGAGAAAAAGAAGGCAGTCTAGAAAGTGACGCTAACCAGAACAATCAGACCTTCGGTGTAGGCTGGCCAGAAATATCGGTTATTCCAGGAGTTAATGATAGATGTGTAATGTAGCCTGCTCGCGCAGCGAGAAGCTATCCAACTGTTTAGCTGCCTAAGCGATTTACAGTGGATACCATCTCAGAAGCCTTAAGCGGTCAGCTAACCTCAGATACTTCCCACAAAATCTGTGTCGGTACCGAGAACATATCCATTTTCAGGGACTGGCGAAAGTAGGGCACTTGTTCGACTTTGTAGGCCGAATGCTGATTAAGCGCTCAGCAAACCTTGCTACCTATCGAAAAACGTATTCTCCTAATTCTGGTCCATCCGTAAGGCATGTCTGGATGTGACCTGCGCCTTTGATTATTGGCGGTAAAGAGCCAGCCTCAACCATGCAGCAACAGATCGATTTGTACGAGATACTGCACCAGTTAACGAAAGGGTACAACGTTCCCGTGCTGGGTGTGAATTCATGTAAATTGGTTTATCAGCAAGAGGAATATTGTGCATTCATTGATGACACTTTACGTAACAGTATTTTCAAAGGCGTAAAGCTGTACCCTTCCATTGGCTATAGTCCGACCGGTGTGGTCATGGAATACCTTGAATTGTCTCGGCGTAAGACAATGACCCATACGCCAAAATAAAAATGTAAAAGAGGCTTATTACGTTTGCTCGCATGATTCAGCCCTTAAATTATGCGTTGATCGAGTCAATGATCTATAGTGCGCTGTTTTTCGCGCTTGCGTATCAAGTACGATGCTATATAGAAAACTTAAAGGCATCTTCCTTTTTACATTTTTGGGGACAGCTTGATATGCACAATAGATGGCAAGTTCACTGATGCTATTTTCGACTACCGGACTCGGTGGCTGAATCATATTTATTATAGATATCATGTGGTTATATGTATCTAAATTAACCCCTTTTTGCAAATTCATACCCTGATAGGCAATATGTTCTAAGTCGTCTCTGGTACCGTTTTTGTTAGCGTCTACTCCTTCGACTGTGGCTATCGCCTGCGTTTTATCCGGGTGCGGCGGCAGCGTCACTACTTTCGCTAAATTGCCGATGTTCTTCATCGCCTTTTCAAGCGCTAATCCCGCTTCTTCTGGTGTCATTGGGATTACAGTAATAACTAATGAGTCCGAGCTGGTTGCGCCCTCATTATCCGTAACAGTCAGTTGCAAGGTGACTTGCTGCTCAGTGATGCCTTTTGGGGCGCGGAATGAGATTTCCGGACTACTTGGATTTTCGATAAATACCGTTTTTCCTGATGTCTGCTTCCAATCGAAACGCGCTATCGAACCATCGCTGTCGGAACCACTGCCACTCAGTGTAATCTTTGATAGCTCTGTGACGGTTTGGTCTGGACCTGCATTGACTGACGGCACTTTGTTTTGCGAGTCTGAAAGTAATGGCTCGCTATTACCACCTGAAGCTCCTCCAGATGCAGTCATCAGGCCTGCCATTATGGCTACTGCAAGGTATTTTTTAACTCGTGGGGAAACATCAACCTTCCCTGTTTTATAACACATCTTCATTTCCTTTTACTGGGGGCAATTTTTAGCATTAGTTCCAAGCCTAACGCATCATTATACAGCTGTTAAATTGGCCTTATGCTCTGATGCAGCCAACATGCTGGCTGAAAGAGTAAGAAACAAGCAAAAACAGTACTTTTTAACATCATCAATCGTCACCTTAGGGTTACATCGGACTGTAAAAATGATCAGCAGGGGCAGGTTCATTGATATTGATAATGGTCAACTAGGCCAAAGCTTCGCAGCCGCTTTCTCCCCAGCTTAAAATAGGGAGCTGCTTATAGGTCATAAATGCCAGCAGGGAACGCGTGTCATAAAGGACTAGGAGGTCACGTATTCAAGACCTCGCCATGCGTCTTCGCCGTGGATACTGAAACTCAGTTTTTCTAAATCAATACAATAAAAATAGGTGGAATAAAACATGGACAGTTTTCCTCTATGGTTTCATGCTTGAGTGTGGCATAACCCCGGGAAAGGGGGAGTCCTATTATTCGTTATATGCCCGAGTTGCTCAGGAAATAGATGGAACCAATAGCTGAGACTGTCGATGCTGCTTTTGATATAGAAGTAGCGCTCTTTGAGCCCCCAATGAGGGGCCGAGAAGGTTATGTATCTGGCGTTCAGCCCAACCACCTGATTCCAGGCAAAGACTACTTTTTTATCGGTCGAGTCGAGTTTGAAGGTAAAAAGTGGCTGAAGCCAGGAGAAAAATGCAAAGCCAGGCTCGAATGTATAATTCCGAAGGCAGATTTAGAGCTGTTCGCGCCCGGCTTCGCTTGGCATATTTGCGAGGCATACAAAGTAGTGGGCTACGCGAAAGTGATTTAATGAAATCAGCATATAACAAAAACATTTTGCTGGTTGCCGCTAAAAGCGCGGCAAGGGAGAACCTACACGGCGCAGCTGCTCCGGTTGCCCCAAATGTTAAGTGTTAAATTCCTATGATCATATTCGCAGTTACAAAAGAAGGATTTCGAGAGCTTGAGGCTGTAATTGTAACGGGCAAGTACCCTGTCTGGATTGGTAGTAACGTTTTGAGTGAATCTGAACTTGCTAGCTATAGGGAAATGGATCTCGATATTACAAACTTTAGCTACGAGATAGATCCTGCAAATAACGAAGAGCTAGATGATGCTCTCGCAACAATTGCAGAGCATCACCCTAATGAAAGGGTATGGCTAGAATGCAGGCCGTAAATTAAGCAGAGCAAGGCAAGGCAGGATGCCGGTTGTAAATGGGACAGACATGTCATAGAGGACTAGGGAGTCATGTATTCAGGCCTTGCTATGGCGTCCTTCACGGTGAATACTGAAACTCAGTTTGGTTAAATCAATGCCATAGACATAGTTCAAATCAGACATGGACAGTTCTCCTCAATGTTTGCCAAGTAATCGTGGCATAACCCCGGGAAAGGGGGAGTCTATATCATTCGTTATGTGCCTCAGGAGTAGTTTTGAGATTTTTAGTCATAGCACTTTCTATTTTTGTTTGGTCTTGTAGTGAGTCTACGAATAGAGCGAACGAAGATTTAATCGGTACATGGATAATCAACCATGACTCAAATAGTATAGATTACAGTTTTATTGAGTATGAAAAGTCTGGCGACAAATGTGAAATTGCCTTTTCATTAGTAAACTCATTGGAAATTGAAATGTATTGGAATAAATGGGAACTTGTAGATGGAGTTATACATTCAACCATGTATAACACCACTTCATTTCTCGAGTTTGGCTATGAAATTCAGGATAGAATTTTGAAGTTAAACACCGGTGAGCTATTTGTAGATATGATTGTTCCCGAAGGCGATTATCAGACTGAATATCATTATAAGAACAAGGAAGCTGTGCCAGGGCAAATCTGCAATACCGTCAAAAAGGTATTCGAATTCAAGAGCAAAGAAATCGGTAATTCAAGCACATAACAAACCGCTGTAGCCGGTCGCAAGCTCCCTGGGACAATAACACGTGGGCTCAGTCACTTCGCTCCAATTTTAGCCCGCGTGTTATTGCCCCTAAGGGAGCGCTGGGGGATCCCCTCATAATTCAGGTCTCCCCAACGAATGTACAAGTCGGGAATATTCCTGCAGTGCCCAGTGCAATCGTTGTTCAGGAATGGGGTAGTTGGCGCGTTTCCTGACTTCTTTACCGAGTCTGACCACCGATAACACCAGACGATGAGATACGGTATTGGCCTGGAACTTCCGCTGCCACCCGACTTTTAAGGCAAACAAGCCAATCCACCAAAGCACCAGCGTGGCCAGTAAAGCAATCAGCAACAGGATATCGAGGCGCTTGGGGCAGCGGCTTTTACTGTGCCTGAGGCCCATGCCGTATTGTGGACTTTTCAGGTCACGGAAGCTTTCTTCAATCTGCATGCGCTTGGCGTACAGGTTAACGACTTGTTTGGCGTTGAAATAAGAAGGCGGCAAGTTAGTTGCCAGCAACCACGGCTCTTTGCTACCGGTTTGGTAACTACGCTGGGCGGTGTGAGAGCGCCCCGCTTTAGATGAACGCCGGTCTTTTCGCCCCTTAGGCCTGGCTTTATACAAGTGCAGTTCGCAGTGAATAGGGCTTTTGCGTCCAAGGCGTACCGGGCCAATATACTCAGCATGGTGGCAAGCTTGGGGATAGAGGGATTTATTGCTGTGCCACAGGGATTGGCCCACTGGTTGGAAACCGACTTCTCCACGTATCCGTCCCAGCCAAAACCAGCCCATGGATTCAACCTGGCGAAACCAGGTATTGCGATAACCGGCATCGGTCACAATCAAGGGGCACGTGCCCGCTGGCAGCACAGTGGCCAGCTCTGCCAGGAAGGCGTTGTGAGAGGCTGGCGAGTTGTACTGGGCGAAGGTAAAGGTGCGCTCATACAGTATCACCGAGCGGCCCCGGACACTGACGGAAGCCCGTAACGTCATCAAGCGTAATTGTTCACGCACATCAGACCAATCCACTAGGACGATGGGCATCGGATTAGCGCGGCACAACAACCTGGCATGCCAGCGGTACAAGACCTGACGCTGCTGGTGCAGGCCCGCATTACCCAACAGCCGGTCCATCCGTTTGATATTGTGCTTGGCCGAAACCGGACCTGCGATATTTCGGCCCAACTCCGTGAGCGACAGTTGGTGACCATCGAGTAGGGAGGACGTCGCGAGCATCAGGGAATCTAAGCGCTTGGCGTGAATTTCAGGGCATTGCTTTTTGAGCAAATCGTGTAAGATGGCAATGTCAGGCATGGTGTTGATATCTGGTAAGTTTTTGGCGAAATGAATTAGATCATTCAGCACCATGCGTGTCTATCTTATTGAATCTACTTTGTTTTATGAGGGGATTCGTTAGAAGGGAGCGTTATAAGCCACTATGAAATCTGTAAATTCACTTCCCGATGATGTAACAAACGAAGGGATTTTCTTCGTAGAAAAATACAAGCGGACAATGCTTGGCTTCATTGCACCAGCTTTTAGCTACTTCTTGGTGCCAACCGCGCTTCACTATGAATTGGTAGTTTTAGTCACTCTTTTCTATTTATATGTTGTTTTTATTTCAAAGACTTCTCGTATCTTATGGCAGTTCGCTAGGAGTACCTGGTTTAAGGTTTTCGGTTCACTAATATTTGGGTTAGTAGCCGTTGTATTTTTTAGGTTCTTCGATATAAATCATTGGCTTATTCATGAGGTGGGTTACATACCTGATGGAGAAGTTAAGCAATATTTTGCAGCCGTTTTCTTTGTGCCACTTGTTGCTGCATACTTTGACTCATTTAAGAAAGTAGAGTTGGCCTACTACAAATCAAAAGGATACGACTATAAAGGTCGGGTCGGGGATATATTCAGTGGCTAATAACAAAAACATCATAATCGGACTGGACTTCCTTTGTTTTTTGGAGAAACAAGCCTTTGTTTACTTACCTGAGAAGCCTGTTTTCAAACGACTTACTTATCGAATTAAGTGAGAATAAAGTCTCAATTAAAGTGTTTTCGTCAGACGTTCAATATGAGGACGAACCGCTGATAGCTATCGAAAAAGGGGCTAACGGAGAGGTTATCAAAGCGATAGGAATTGCGGTTAAGCGCCTGCAAACGAATAACACCAGTGTTCATAATCCTTTCAAACATCCTAGATCATTGGTTGCTGACTTTTTTCTTGCAGAGAAGATACTCCAATATGGTGTGAAGCAAGTTCATCAGTCAAGGATACGACCTGCACCAAGGATTATCATGCACCAGCTGGAGAAGACTGAGGGCGGACTTACCAGCATAGAAGAGCGGGTGTTACGAGAGCTTGCCTTGGGTGCAGGGGCAAGAGAAGTTTTGGTACATTTAGGCGGCAGAATAAACGTATCTACAGATAGTTTTGATGCAGTAAAAGCACGTTCAGTGGCAACTAAATAATAGATCAAAGGGGGCGTAGTTGTTGAAACAGTTTGAGAGAATTGGGCGGTGACAAGACCGTTATTGCAGTCAATCAACGCGATTGGCACAAAGCAGACATTAACCGACAACAACATCAATCAGTTGCTACCCCCTTAAGCGGCCCAAGCCGCTTTACCCCCCGCTTAAAATTCCCGGTCTGATCAGGTTGCTGCTAAAAGGCGGGCAATTTGCTGGGAGTAAATTGAGTGGAAGACGCGTCGGGAACGTCGTTTTCACGACCGTCTTTTCGCAGTGACCTGGACTGACGTTGTTGGGAATCCGCGGGCGCGCTTTCTTTGCGTCTCGTTTCTTTACCGCGCAGTAAAGAAATGGGACTGGTGCACCAGGGATGGTGCGTCATATAAGACAAGGAGGTCATGTATTCAGGCCTTGCTATGGCGTCCTTCACGGTGAATACTGAAACTCAGTTTGGCTAAATCAATGCCATAGACATAGTTCAAATCAGACATGGACAGTTCTCCTCAATGTTTGCCAAGTAATCGTGGCATAACCCCGGGAAAGGGGGAGTCTATATCATTCGTTAGGTTGCTGGGAGATCGTGGCGGTGTCTGAAAACGAAACTCAATGCTGGATGTGTGGTTCTCCGGCAGATAGTGCAGAGCACAAATTTAAGAAAGCTGATCTTGTGCGTGCTCATGGCAAGGGCCCTTACAAAGGTGATAGAGCTCTAGCCCTTGTCGTCGCGGGTTCTCAGAAACTGATACGAGGCTCAAATTCTAATGCGTTGAAATATGCGAAGAATTTGTGCAGCAATTGCAACAATGCGAGGTCTCAGCCTTGGGATCGAGCCTATGATCAATTGATCGATTGGGTTTTCGGAAACGAAGCAGAAGTTTTAAGTAAGCGCTTTATCGATTTTAGCTCGGTTTTTGGTGCCGATTTCGAAGATAGCCAACGCAACGTGTACAAATACTACGCGAAGAGTTTTGGCTGCCGTTTGGTGGATGCTGGTCATTCCGTGCCGGTCGATGTTTTGCAACTTTTTGATCTAGAGCACTTTCAAACGGCCCTCCGAATTACCTTTTCAGTAAATGAAGATGTGCTGATCCTTCCGAAGGAAAGTCGTGATGGATTCATCGGCCAATCAGATCTATATGCTTGGCTAGAGCGGACTCGTCCTGAACAGGTCAACGGGTATCAGTCGAACGAGCACGTTTCATGGTTTACGGCTCACTTCTGGTATGGCGTAAACCATGATGGCGCATGCGGGTCGTCTTGGTTGGCTGACAAACAATTAGTGTATCTGGGAAGCACCAAACCGTTGACGCCAGAGCAGAGAGAGGAGGCAAAAAGTCGTGCTGCAGCTACCTGGCAGGCGCCTTCATTGGATAATTTTTTCGCTGAGGCGGGCGTTAACTGCCCAAGGTGATAATGAGCGACGAAGATAAAATAGATAAACTTGTTAGAAGCGCTAAAGTGGCTCATATGAGCAATGCTAAGTGGCGAAAGCTGTTTTTTGCGTGCGAGGAGTATCCTGAGAATATAGGCGGTGTTTTGTGGAAGTTTTTGGATTGGGATCGACATATTGAATGCAGCATCTGCGCTACTGATGCACTACTTGATGATGAGAGGTTCGGTGATTGCAGTCCAGCTCCGTATGTCAGCTTAAGAGAAATTGAATGGATTTTTATTCCTGCCGTATACTCAAATCGTCATGCTGATGCGAAAAGACCTTTGCCAAATCTGAGCAATGATCTTAGGTCGATTCAAGAGCATTTATTAAAGTACTCACAGTTTCCCTTGAGCATAGATTCAACTGGAATTCGAATTGTTGGGTATGAGTGGTAAGCAGTTAACAAAGTGTGGCACGGCGACCGCTCATAGCTCGCATCGACGGGGTTGTTTGGAGCTTGTAGTGAACAAAATATTAAAGCGTAGAGCGCCAGTTAGCGGGGCATGCGCACGGCGTCAGGAAGAATCTAGTGATTAAATTCTTAGTGGGTGCTTTGTTTATCCCTTGTGTAACTTTTGCTGATACGGCCGTTCGCGCAGAAAGGCTGGAAATTATCCGCCACTTGAAGCAAGAAATTGCTAAACAGTATGTCCTTGATGAAAAAAAACCTGCGATATTAGATTCACTAGAAATATTATCTTCTTCTGAAGAACTAGAGCGTGTTTCGAGTGACAAAGAGTTTGCAGAAGCAATTGCTAATGATCTAAAGAAGTTTGATAAACACTTTAGCTTTTCATGGAAGAATGATGAAAAAATAGACGCCAATCAACCTTCAGAAAGTTATTGGGAAAGACTTGAACGTAAAAACTCTGGATTTAGTAAGGTTGAAATACTGGAAGGTAATGTTGGTTATATTGATTTTTGGGGTTTTGATAAAGTAAACAGCAATTCAACCGAGCGTGTAGCCAATGTTATGTCGATGGTTGCTGATACAAGCGCTATTATTTTCGATCTTAGGAATAATGGTGGCGGGCATCCAGAGATGTCACAGCTAATTAGTAGCTATCTATTTAAAAATAGGACTCATCTTAATAGTATTTATTGGCGTGATTCTGGTGAAGTTGATGAATTTTGGACCTTCAGAAAAGTTAAAGGAAAGAAGCTCGTCGATATCCCCATTTACATTTTAACGAGTAGTAAAACCTTCTCAGCAGCTGAAGATTTTGCTTATAGCTTACAGAGCTTAAAGCGAGCAGTCGTGGTCGGTGAAGTGACTGGCGGCGGAGCGCACCCAATGCGCTTTTTAGATTTTGGGAATGGTTTTGTTGCAGGTATTCCATATGGTAAAGCAATAAATCCGGTCACTAAAACAAATTGGGAATGGGTTGGCGTAAAACCGGACTTAGTCTCATCAAAAGACAGCGCTTTTAGTCTTGCATATTACACGGTTCTGGAAAACCTAGTGAAAACAGAATTGAACTTTGCCGCAAAGAATGAAATTAGGGATAAGTTGCAAGAGTTGTCTAAGACTCTGGGGACTGAGCTGTAAGGTTTAAATCGTCATACAACAATCGCTTTCAAAAACGCGATGGACTTTGGGCGCTCGACTAGCAACTCGTTGCTCGCGTTTGTGGCGGGTGTTGTAAGGATATTAGAGAATAATGCAGAGCTTCATGCTTACTTTAATGATTCTTGGTGTGGCATGTGTGCTATTGGCAACAGCGTTACTTGCTCTTGGCAAAAAATCTGGAGTAAGCCCTTGGCTGCCCTTCACAAAAGGTAGCTTTATTCTTCGAGAGTTACCCAATGTCGTTAAGCCAAGCTTCATAAGACCAATTATTTGGCTTTTACATATAGGATTGGGCTTAATTATTGTCACTATATTTACTTCAATTTGGCACTTTGGGAAGCGCTAATCCTGAGCATGTCTTGGATCAATAAAACTAGGTTTATTGATACTGAAGACGCTTACAAGTGAGGGATAATGAAACTGGGAGTATTGGTTTTTGATGGCTTTGAGTTACTGGATGTTTTCGGCCCACTAGAAATGCTGGGGCAGCTTGGCGATGAGCTTTCAATTGACATTGTATCTGAAACCGTCGGTAGCGTGGCGTCTGCCCAGGGGCCGAGCATAAACTCTGCGGTGGGGTTCAACTCAGCACTTTACGACATCATCTTAGTGCCTGGAGGTAAAGGAACCAGAACAGAGGTAAACAACCCTGAGTTGATCGCTTGGATATCTCGCCAGGCGTCAAGCGCGAAATATATCACTGCCGTATGTACGGGGAGTGCTTTATTAGCCAGGGCTGGGGTGTTGACGGGTAAAAGCGCAACCACCAATAAGTTGGCTTTTCATTGGGTGGCGTCACAGCTTCCTACTGCCAACTGGGTAGCCAAAGCGCGCTGGGTGCAAGACGGTCATATTTTTACATCGGCAGGCGTGTCTGCGGGGATTGATATGTCGCTGGCCTTAATCGCCCATATCTGGGGGCAGGATAGGGCAGAGAAAATCGCTGATTACTGCGAATATGTGTGGAATTCAGATCCAGATAACGACATTTTTTCGGCAAAATATAACTTACCCTAAAGCCACTACCGTCGGCAGCTGTTACACCGTTAAATGCTTAGGCCAGCATGCGGTTTAATGTTTCTTGCCTTAGAGCGTGGTGTCAGTGTTCAAGGAGAAAGCTGTGGCTTCAGTTAAAATGCTCAAAGCTGGTCAATATGCCGTTTCAGATGGTCGATTTATCGTAAAGCAAGGAACTAGTTGGTACGTACTCGATGCAGACTGCGAAATTGAATTGGGCCTCTTACCGACACTAGCCTCAGCTAAAGAGTATATTGCCGATGGTGTCACTTCACTTGGACACCACAATAGTTCGCCATCCCCTTGTGGTAACCGGCAACGTAAGAAGGAATTTAATGCATATCTAGCCTCGGAAGCCAAAAGTGGGAATTACGTTCCAGCTATTTTATGGTTGTCTGTCATGTTCGCTATCTGCATATTCTTCTTGGTTGTAAGAGGATACTAAAGTACCGAGTTCAAAGCCGTCACCAGACTTGAAATCTTATTGGAAGGGCAATTTTCTGCTGTTCACCAGGTTGTGTAAGCACCCCAAGTATTAGGTGCTATTGATGACTGCAATGGGGAAAAGCACGTATTGAGCGTTTAAAAAAACAATCCCTTAACTCGCACCTAGCCCCTTACACATCACTATTTAACATCATCCATTCGCTATTAAAGATATTGAATTTCAACGGCTTTCCAATCCATCTAGCTTGGCTAAAAAATAAACTGCGGTCTATATTTTCCTGGAAGTGCTTGGTCATCAAGCGGGCCACTGAACCAACATATTTTGTCAGGTTGCCGCTTTAGTTTGATAGCCAAAATACTTCAAGAACTGATTATTTTTCCAAGTGAAAGATAATCAGTTGATTTAGAAGTAATAAGCGGTGCGTTTTTGCACCGCGTAAATTGTCTCGAGGAGAATTGAGATGAATATAACGTTTGGAAGTATGTTGAGAGGTGTTCTTAGGATTGCAGCAGCACTCTCAATCATGTGCGGGAGTGCTTATGCGCAATCGCAAAAACCAAATATTCTTGTTATTTGGGGAGATGATATCGGCTGGCAGAATGTCAGCGCTTATGGGATGGGTACTATGGGGTATACAACCCCGAACATTGATAGCATAGGTCAAGAAGGAATTCGTTTTACCGATCACTATGCACAACCTTCTTGTACCGCAGGTCGCGCAGCGTTCCTGACCGGGCAGTATCCCATCCGATCGGGTATGACAACGGTGGGGCAGCCAGGTGATTCATTGGGGCTACAAAAAGAGTCTCCTTCGTTAGCTGAGGTGCTTAAGGCTCAAGGTTATGCCACCGGGCATTTTGGTAAAAATCACCTGGGTGACAGAAATGAACACCTACCTACCGTGCACGGCTTCGATGAATTCTTTGGCAACCTGTATCACTTAAATACTCAGGAAGAAGCCGAGCAGCGTGATTACCAGAACTTCGGCAAGGCGTACTCAGGCGACTTAGCGACTTATGAGAAAAAGTTTGGCACCCGAGGCGTTATTCATTCCTTTGCAACCGACAAGAATGATCGTACTAAGGACCCGCGCTTTGGTTTGGTTGGAAAGCAATCAATTAAAGACACCGGGCCACTCACGCAAGAGCGAATGAAGAATTTTGATTCTGCGGAAGTAATTCCGCTGGCGCAAAGCTTTATGAAAAAGGCTAAAGATGCCGGTAAGCCCTTCTTTGTCTGGTTGAACACCAGCAGAATGCACCTTTATACGCGGTTGGACGATAAATGGCGTTATGCGGCGGAGAAATATACATCAGAAGCCGACTACCATGGCTCTGGAATGCTGCAGCACGATCATGATATTGGCTTGGTATTGGATTTTCTCAAGCAGAATGGCTTAGACAGAAATACCATCATTTGGTATTCCACCGACAATGGTCCAGAGCATGCTTCCTGGCCACATGGCGCTACTACACCGTTTCGTGGTGAAAAGATGACGACTTATGAAGGTGGTGTGCGGGTATTGTCAATGTTGCGCTGGCCGGACAAGGTTAAGTCTAATCAGATAATGAATGGCATCCAAAGTCACATGGATATGTTCACCAGTCTTGCCGCTGCGGCAGGTGTGGACAATGTGGCTGAAAAAGTCATGAAGGAGAAAAAGCAATACATCGACGGTGTTAACAACTTACCTTATTGGTTAGGCAGTTCCAAAGAATCGGCCCGCGACCATATTTTTTATTACTATGAATCCAAGCTCACTGCCGCGCGGATAGGTCCCTGGAAGTTACATTTTTCAACGAAAGAGGACTACTATGCCAATCTTGTTCCTCGTACGGCCCCTTTGATATTTAACAT
Source organism: Bowmanella yangjiangensis (assembly GCF_018531185.1). Classification (NCBI taxonomy): domain Bacteria; kingdom Pseudomonadati; phylum Pseudomonadota; class Gammaproteobacteria; order Alteromonadales; family Alteromonadaceae; genus Bowmanella; species Bowmanella yangjiangensis. The sequence goes on along the minus strand of NZ_JAHDJU010000003.1, from coordinate 528,195 downwards.
TCGGATGGACCCATTTGAAAGTTACGATAATTCTGATTCATACGGCCATTTGATGCAAAAAGTATCCTGGTTACTTCAACCACTAGGAGAGCTGATGGGCCAACATTTACAGACGTTAGCTGAATACCCGCCGGTTCAAGGAGGGAAGTCGTTTGATATGTCGAATGTGGTCAAAGAATTTATTGATAAACCTAGGCAGTAGGCCGCTTTAGCCTTGCCGAGTCATTGATAAAATATCAATCGAAGAGACTAAAAGGGCCAGATTATCTGGCCCTTCTTTTTTACTTAACTTCTTCCCCGGCAGCCTGGCGGTCTGCATGGTAGCTTGAACGTACCATAGGGCCGCAGGCGGCGTGGCTAAAGCCTAGCTCGTAGGCGGTGTCACGCAGAGCGTCGAACTCATCCGGGTGGACATAACGTTTCACTGGATAGTGGTGGCGGCTGGGTTGCAGATACTGGCCCAGGGTCAGCATATCTACGTTATGTTCACGCAGGTCTTTTAGCACTTCGGCCATTTCCTGCTGGTTTTCACCCATACCCATCATCAGACCGGACTTGGTCATGATTTCTGGGTGCTGTTCCTTAAATTTACGCAGCAGTTCCAGCGACCATTTGTAGTTAGCGCCAGGGCGGCACTCACGGTACAAACGCGGAATGGTTTCCAGGTTATGGTTAAACACATCCGGTACGCCGTTTTTAAAGATTTCCAGCGCGGTATCCATACGGCCGCGGAAGTCCGGCACCAGCACTTCAATTTTGGTGCTGGGGCTGTGCTTGCGAATGGCATTAATACAGTCGACAAAATGCTGGGCGCCGCCGTCACGCAGGTCGTCACGGTCTACCGAGGTGATCACCACATATTTCAGCTTCATTTCGGCAATAGTCGTGGCCAGCTTTTCCGGCTCTTCGGCGCTCGGCGGCAGCGGCTTACCATGGGCCACATCGCAGAACGGGCAACGGCGGGTACAAATATCGCCGAGGATCATAAAAGTGGCGGTGCCGTGGGTAAAACACTCGGACAGGTTTGGGCAGCTGGCTTCTTCACACACCGAGTGCAGGTTGTTCTTACGCATAATGTTTTTAATGCGGTCGATACCTTCGGTACTGGAGGGTAGCTTGATTTTGATCCAGTCGGGTTTACGCAGCATCTGTTCCCGCTCGGTGGGGATGATGGTGACAGGAATATGTTTCATCTTGTCTTCGTCGCGCAGTTTTACTCCTGCTTCGACACGTACTGCTTTAGTCATCAAAACCTTCCCGATTGTCAGTGTGTTCGATATGAATGAGCCGGCAAAATGCCTGGCTTAATAGCTTGCCCGCTTCTGGCAGGTTGTCGGGCCCGCCGAGTTGGGCGGAGTGTATCATTTCCAGCCCGGCATAGCCGCATGGATTTATACGCTGAAAAGGCGACAGATCCATATTGATATTTAGCGCCAGACCATGAAATGAGCAACCTTTGCGAATACGCAGGCCAACCGAGCAGATTTTGCGCCCGTCCACGTAAACACCGGGGGCGTCGGCCTTAGGATAAGCGTCAATGCCATAAGGTTTGAGCATGTCTACCACGCACTGCTCAAGGGCGGTGACCAGCTCCCTTACGCCCACTTTCAGGCGTTTAATATTCAGCAGGATATACATCATTTGCTGACCAGGACCGTGGTAGGTAACCTGGCCGCCGCGGTCTACCTTGACCACCGGAATATCACCGGGGGCCAGCACATGCTCCTCTTTGCCAGCCTGGCCCTGGGTAAACACCGGGTTATGCTCCACCAACCAGATTTCATCGGCGGTGTCGGCGCTGCGCTGGTCGGTAAACTGCTGCATGGCATGCCAAATCGGGGCGTAATCTTGTCTGCCCAACTGGCGGATAATTAGCGGTTGTTCACTCACGGTTTACAGCACCACGCGAACCAGTTCCAGCTTACCCAGCTCGATATAAACGGATTCCATATGCTCCTTGCTGGTCACGCGCACATCAATAGATACCGAATGGTAATTGCCCTTAGTACTGGGACGGATACTGGGGTTATAGTTATCCGGGGCCAGTTGCTGCAGGCAGGCTACCACGTCCTCTGGCAGGCGCTCATGAGCCAGGCCGAGTACTTTAAAGGTTTGGTAGCAGGGGAACTCCAGCAGTTCATCAAAACGGGTTTCCATTTAAGGCTCCAATCAAATCGCAATGGCCTGTAAATGGCGACGCCCGGCGACTTTATCAAGCCCGGGAATGCCTTTACAGGGAGAGGGAGCGAATTATACCTAAAAGACCTGAATTGGCCCAGCCCGGCAAGCTTGCCTGGGCGATGGTTTGTCAGCTTTGGCTGCCAATCAGCAGGCTTGAACTTTAGTGATGGGGAAACAGTTGAATCGTCACCACGAAGGACACGAAGAGCACGAAGGATTAAAGGACGAATCGTTTCAGCCCACTTTTGAGTTTTACAACGTTGAAGTTTATCAATAGGCCTGTCGCTATATTGGCCAATCTCATGTAGGTCAGCAATTGAGCTTTGTGAATTTCCTTAACCAATTCAACGCTTTTAAGCTCGAGGATAAGCTTGTTGCATACCAGCATATCGACTCTATAGCCACAATCGAGACAAAAGCCTTTGTATTCGACAGGTAATTGATGTTGCAGCTTGAATTCTATACCGTTTAAATACAGTTCGTGAGCCAGGCATTGTTCATAGGTTGATTCAAGTAACCCCGGTCCGAGTTCTTTATGTACTTCTATTGCGCAACCAATCACTTTGTTGGAGAGCGTTTCGAATTCCATTTTCTGTTTTCCTTTTTGGTTTAGTATCTACTGCTCGGTAATTCACGCTCTCACATCCACAAAGAGCATGATGTAGGTGGTGGCTTTTTTCTGGGATGTCTTTAACTTCGTGTTCTTAGTGTCCTTCGTGGTGAGTAAAAAACGCCAAATAAACCGCGAATAGCACGAAGCACATGAAGGGCTGAATTATCTTCACGCCGCCTCATCTCATCTTAGTATTCTCTGTGCCATTCTTTGTGTAATTAATGTCCAATTTGTTAACAGCGGTGGCAGAGGTAGTTGTCGGGCATAAAGTGCTCGCTGCTGGCTTCCTGTATATACGGCCGGTAGCTGGAAGGATAAGGGGTTTGTAAAAACGAACCAGCAGTTGGGTAGGGGAATAGCTCATCCAGTCTGGCTACGCGCTGCTGATCAATACGTCGCTGTACATGACTGCGATTGACCATGGACGGGCTGGTAAGCCCTGCAGAAGAGGCAATATCCACCGCGGCATGCACGGTTTCCTTATGAAAACGCGCGACACGCTGGCCTTTGTCCTGCACATCCAGTCCTTTCACCAGTTTGGGATTTTGCGTGGTAATGCCGGTAGGGCAGCGGTTGGTATTACATTCCAGTGAGTGCACGCAGCCCAGAGCCAGCATCATGCCACGGGCGCTGTTGCAAAGATCAGCCCCCAGGGCCAGATTGCGCACCAGATGGAAGGCGGAAAACACTTTGCCTGAGGCGATAATGCGAATGTCTTCGCGCAGGTTAAAACCAATCAGGCAATCTTCCACAAAGGCAATGGCATCACGCAGCGGCATACCCACAGAGTTGCTGTACTCCAGCGGCGCAGCTCCTGTGCCGCCTTCGCCGCCATCCACGGTAATAAAATCCGGCTGAATACCGGTTTCCACCATAGCTTTACACAAGCCGATAAACTCACTCTGGCGGCCAATACAGAGTTTAAAGCCAACGGGTTTGCCGCCGGATTTTTCCCGCAACAAATGGATAAAATGCATCATCTCGATAGGGGTGGAAAAGGCGGTGTGGGCTGACGGGGAAATTACATCGCTATGCGGCTGTACATGGCGAATGCGGGCAATTTCATCGGTGTTTTTACTGGCTGGCAGTATACCGCCGTGACCGGGCTTGGCACCCTGGCTAAGCTTGATTTCGATCATCTTTACGCTGGCTTGTGTGGCCTTGTCGGCAAAAGTATCAGCGCAGAATTTGCCTTCACCGTCGCGACAGCCAAAGTAGCCTGTACCTATTTGCCAGACCAAGTCGCCGCCATGTTCCAGATGGTAGTCGGAGATGCCGCCCTCGCCAGTGTTATGGTAAAAGCCGCCGATTTTGGCGCCTTTATTGAGTGCCCTGACGGCGTTGTTACTTAGGGCTCCGAAGCTCATGGCGGAAATATTCAATAGGCTGGCAGAATAAGGCTGAAGGCAGTCTTTGCCGCCGATTTTTATCCGTGGTGAACAGTCCAGTTCATGAATATTGCGCGCGGCAATGGAATGGCTAATCCATTCATAGCCACTTTCATAGGTGTTGATTTTGGTGCCATAGGGCAGGGTATCTAGATCGCCCTTGGCGCGCTGGTAAACAATGCTACGAAACATGCGGTTAATGGGGGTGCCGTCCAGGTCTGACTCTATCAGATACTGGCGGGCAAAGGGGCGAAAGCTTTCTATCAACCAGCGACCCCTGCCAATCAATGGGTAGTTACGACGGATGCTGTGCTCGGTTTGCAGCATGTCGCGCAGGCCAATGACAAAGGTAATCGCCAATGGCACAAGTAACCAGGCTACCCAGCTCCAGGTTTGGGCCAACAGCAATAAAGCCACAGCCAGTAACAAATGGGATATCACAAAAGCAGCGCGCATGGTCTTTCCATGAAAAGCATTTTTACCAGCTTAAACGCCATGGGCACTTGATGCCAATGACTTGTGGGTCAGTAAAGTTGATATAAAACAATCAATGCAGATTCGGAGTGAATATTTTCGACGGAGTAGTTTTTCAGTCCATCCCTGGGCATCGATGACGAATGCTCCTGCAACGTCGGTATACGACCGCCAGGAACGGTGGAAGTGCAGAAAACGTCGGGAGCAGCTTTTCTGCCGACCGCCAAGGACGGTGGAAGTGCAGAAAACGTCGGGAGCAGCTTTTCTGCCCGTTCATCCCTGGACATCGCCACTCTTTGGCATCCATGCCATCGTGGCATACTGTTCATCCATGAACATAAAAGCCCGCTCGGGGCGGGCTTTGAGAAGTGATGGGCGATTTACTTAGCGAGGGCGTCGCTATGTACGCCGCGCATGGCACGACCAGATGGGTCAGCATTGCTGGTAAAACTCTCATCCCAGGCCAGGGCTTCTACTGTAGAGCAGGCAATGGATTTGCCGCTCGGTACACAGCGTGCCGCACTTTCCTGCGGGAAGAAGCTTTCAAAGATAGTGCGGAACAGATAGCCTTCTTTGGTATCAGGGGTGTTTACCGGGAAACGGAATTCGGCCGTTTGCATCTGCTTGTCAGTGACCTGGCTGGCAGCAAAATCTTTTACCGAATCAATCCAGGAATAGCCTACGCCGTCACTGAACTGTTCTTTCTGACGCCACAGTACTTCGGCAGGCAGGTACTCGCCGTTATCAAAGGCGGCGCGCAGTACGTGTTTTTCCATCTTGCCGTTGCCGCACATTTTATCTTTTGGATTCAAGCGCATGGCTACATCCATAAATTCCTTATCCAGGAACGGCACGCGGGCTTCCACACCCCAGGCAGAAGTAGACTTGTTAGCACGCAAGCAGTCGAACATATGCAGACGTTCCAGCTTACGTACGGTCTCTTCGTGCAGCTCTTTAGCATTTGGCGCTTTATGGAAATACAAATAACCGCCGAAGATCTCATCCGAGCCTTCACCAGACAGTACCATTTTGATACCCATGGCCTTGATCTTACGTGACATCAGGCTCATTGGCGTGGCAGCACGAATGGTGGTCACATCGTAGGTTTCCAGGTGGTAGATAACATCTTTGATGGCATCCAAACCTTCCTGAATGGTGAAATGAATTTCGTGGTGCACGGTACCAATCATATCGGCAACCTTGCGGGCTGCAATCAGATCCGGTGCACCTTCCAGGCCTACGGCGAAGGAGTGCAGACGAGGCCACCAGGCCTGCGTTTGATCGTTATCTTCCACGCGCTTGGCAGCATATTTGGCGGCAATAGCCGATACCAGCGACGAGTCCAGACCGCCGGACAGCAATACCGCGTAGGGTACGTCTGACATCAGGTGGCTTTTCACTGATTTTTCAAAGGCATTTTTCAGATCTTCCAGGCTGGTGTGGTTGTCCTTGATGTTTTCATAGTCCATCCAGTCACGCTGATAGTACTTAACCAGATCACCGGTTTTGCTCCACAGGTAGTGGCCCGGAGGGAATTCTTTGATGGTCTTGCACACCGGCGTCAAAGCTTTCATCTCAGACGCTACGTAGAAGTTGCCGTGCTCATCAAAGCCGGTGTATAGCGGAATAATACCGATATGGTCACGGGCGATGAGGTAAGCATCTTGCGCTTCGTCATACAGAATAAAGGCGAACATACCTTGCAGGTCGTCGATAAAGTCCACGCCCTTTTGTTGATACAAAGGCAGGATCACCTCACAGTCAGACTTAGTTTTAAACGCGTAAGGCGTTTCTAAACCCGCTTCCAACTGCTTGTGGTTATAAATTTCACCGTTTACGGCCAGGATCTGCTGATTATTATTCGAGATGAGCGGTTGGGCACCATTATCAAGGTCAACGATAGCCAGACGTTCATGGCAGAGGATGGCATTATTATTATTCCAAATCCCTGACCAGTCTGGGCCGCGATGGCGCAATAACTTGGAAAGCTCCAGTGACTTGGAGCGTAGCTCGGTGACATCCGTCTTGATGTCGAGAATACCGAATATACCGCACATAAAAAGAGGTCTCTCCTGGTTAAACAGATTGGTGCCGTTCCACTTGAAACGGCAGATTTCGGGCACATCCTGACCCTGGCGACAAACTTCCGTTTTGCCGGTTTTGTTACTAAAACGTGAAAAAACAGGGCGTTAGTAAAAAACTTTTGCCGAAAGCCGTCTTTTTCTGAAACAAAGCTTTCGTCCCCCCGACTGTGCCAGTCTCAGCGGAAAATGCAAGATGATTCTGTAATAAACTTTCTTATAAAGGCATAAACGCCGTGCAATGGACAAAATAAGGCGGGGGAGCGCGTTGCTCCCTGTTGGTCAGTCTCTAGTTAAGCCTGTTTTAATAGGGTTCCATCACTATCCGTGACACTGACGCTTACTTCGATACCTTGACGCACACTTTGGGTGACGACACAGAAGTCTTCAAACTGCGCTAAAGCCCTTTCTAAATGGGGTAGATGCTCTGCTGAGTTGCCCAGCTGCAGCTGCACATCCAGCTTGCCGATTCGCCATCTGCCGTCCTGACGTTCCAATGCGCCATTTACTGTCGCCGATACCTTACCTGGCTCTTCTTTAAACTTACGAATTGCGAACATCAAACTGGCCGCCAGGCAATTTGCTACCGAAGCGGCAAGCAAGCGCGACGGGTTGGGGCCGTTACCCTCACCAAGAGGGGCGGGTTCATCGCTGAAGACCTGGCCAAATTCGCCAAAGTCCACTTCAAATTTATAACCTTGCAGTAAGGTCAGAGAGACAGAAAATTCATGCTGTTCCGCCATAATCTACTCCGTTATCTGATGGTCTTATAGACTGACTTGGGTGAGATCTTATACTAAGGCAGTTAACAGGCTCGGGGGAACAGGCATGCAAAAATTAACACCAAGACTAGCGGTTGTGGCCATGGCAGGGATGTCTTTGATGACATTTCAGACGACAGCAAAAGAGGCACAGGCTTTCGATGAAGCGGCACTGCAGGCTGAAGCAAAGGCCCGAATAGGCCAGTTTGCCAAACAACTGAAAGGGACATTGCAACAAGCCATACAAAGCGGTGGTTTTGTTAAAGGTATCGAAGTATGCAGGGATGAAGCGCCACGTATTGCCAGTGCCTATTCTACGGACGGCTGGATGTTGGGGCGTACCAGCCACAAAGTGCGCAACCCAGCTAATCAGCCAGACGACTGGGAGCAGGCCCAAATAAAGATGTTTCAGCAAGCCTTGTCTGAGGGGCAGGCGGCTACTTCGTTAATGGCCAGCGAGTTACTAAATGGCCAATTCCGCTTTGCCAAACCGATTGTGACGGAGGGGCTATGCCTAGCCTGTCATGGTAGTCAATTAAGTGATGAAGTGCAGGTAGCACTTGATTCTCTCTATCCGCTGGATATGGCAACTGGCTTTAGTGCAGGTGAACTGCGCGGTATCTTTAGCGTAGAGAAAAAACTACCTTAAAAAACCTTTTTCTAATTAGGGTTATTTTACAGTCTGGTAATTTTCCTCTTTACTTAAGGCCTGGCGACTTGTCAGGCCTTTTGCTTTTTTTGCCTGGGTTAATTTAAGGGAACCCCATTGGGGCCTGGCAGTCACAACAATAAGACCCTTTTAATCTTTAAAACAGATTAACCTGTTTTTATTAATCTGATTTTTAAGATGGTGAGACGCTGCTAAGGTGTATCTATCTGAGATGAATATGTTCATCCAACTTTGCAATATGAAGAGGAATCAGACATGGAAAAACACAACCCGTCTTCTGGAGGCCAGTGCCCGTTTATGCATGGTGGCAATACTACAGCCGGTAGCAGCAACACCGCCTGGTGGCCAAACTCGCTGAATCTGGACATCCTGCATCAGCACGATCACAAAACCAATCCTATGGATGCCGATTTTAATTACGCCGAAGCGTTCAGCAAGCTCGACTTGGCGGCAGTTAAGGCCGACTTAAATGCGCTGATGACCGACAGTCAAGCCTGGTGGCCCGCAGACTGGGGACATTATGGCGGTTTGATGATCCGTATGGCCTGGCACGCAGCCGGTTCTTATCGTATTGCCGATGGGCGTGGTGGTGGCGGCACCGGTAATCAGCGTTTCGCGCCGCTTAACAGCTGGCCGGATAACGGCAATCTGGATAAGGCCAGACGTTTGCTGTGGCCGGTGAAAAGGAAATACGGCAACAGTTTGTCCTGGGCGGATTTGATTATTCTGGCCGGTAATGTGGCGTATGAATCCATGGGCCTGAAGACCTTTGGTTTTGCCGGCGGACGTGAGGATATCTGGCATCCGGAAAAAGATACCTACTGGGGTTCTGAAAAAGAATGGCTGGCACCATCCGGTAGTGAGAACAGCCGTTACAGCGGTGAGCGTGATCTGGAAAATCCATTGGCTGCGGTGATGATGGGCCTTATTTATGTGAACCCAGAAGGGGTGGATGGCAACCCCGATCCACTGAAAACCGCGCAGGATATGCGTGTGACCTTCGCCCGAATGGCCATGAATGACGAAGAAACAGTGGCCCTGACAGCCGGTGGTCATACCGTAGGTAAAGCACACGGTAACGGCGATGCGGCCAATCTGGGGCCAGCACCCGAAGGCGCGGATATTCATGAACAGGGCTTTGGCTGGATGAATCACACATCTAGGGGCGTTGGTCGTGATACCGTCACCAGCGGTATTGAAGGTGCCTGGACGACCAATCCGACTCAATGGGACAACGGCTACTTTGAAATGCTGTTCAACCATGAGTGGGAACTGGTAAAAAGCCCGGCAGGCGCCTGGCAATGGGAGCCAGTAAGTATTCGCGATGAAGATAAACCGGTGGATGTGGAAGATTCGTCTATTCGTTGCAATCCCATGATGACAGACGCGGATATGGCGCTGAAAGTGGATCCTGAGTATCGCAAGATTTCGGAAAAATTCCGCGCCGATCCTGCTTACTTCGATGAAGTGTTTGCCCGGGCTTGGTTTAAGCTTACGCACCGAGATTTAGGCCCGAAAAGCCGTTATCTGGGGCCAGAAGTTCCGGCTGAAGATTTGATTTGGCAGGATCCTGTGCCAGCCGTTACCTACACCTTGACTGATGCGGATGTGCAATCACTTAAAGCCGAGATCTTGTCCAGTGGCCTGACAACAGGTGAATTGGTCGCAACCGCCTGGGACAGTGCCCGCACTTTCCGCGGCTCTGACTATCGCGGCGGTGCTAACGGTGCGAGGATCCGCCTGGCACCGCAAAAAGACTGGGATGGCAACGAACCGGCCAGGCTGGAGAAGGTGCTGAATGTACTTGAAGAAATTCAAAGCGGTTTTGCGAAACCCGTCAGTATCGCCGATTTGATTGTATTAGGTGGCAGTGCTGCCATTGAAAAGGCAGCGCGAGACGGCGGAGTTAACATCAGTGTGCCTTTTGCGCCAGGCCGTGGTGACGCCACGCAGGACATGACGGATGTGGAATCCTTTGCGGTACTAGAGCCATTACATGATGCGTTTCGCAACTACCAGAAGCAGCATTATTCGGTACAGCCAGAGGAAATGATGCTGGATCGTGCACAGCTGATGGGCCTGACGGCGCATGAGATGACGGCGCTGATAGGTGGTATGCGGGTGCTGGGTACTAACTTTGGCGGTAGTACCCATGGCGTATTCACTGACAGGGTTGGGGTATTGAGCAACGACTTTTTCGTCAACCTGACCGATATGGATTACAGCTGGGTACCCACGGGGCGCAATTCCTATGACATTAAGCTGCGTACCAGCGGTGAAGTGAAATGGACAGCAACCCGGGTTGACCTGGTATTCGGTTCTAACTCAATTCTGCGTGCCTACGCTGAGGTGTATGCTCAGGATGACAACCGCGAGAAATTTGTCCGCGATTTTGTCAAAGCATGGACCAAGGTGATGAACGCCGACAGGTTTGACCTGAAGTAAAAAACAAAAAAAGCGCCGGTTATCCGGCGCTTTTTTTGCCTGCCAAAACTATCAGTTTTGCCTTATGTAGCTGGCATGCGACAGGTACAACGCATCTTCCAACTGCTCTAATCCCAATTGCAATTTCTCGCGACGTTCCACTACCACGCTGACACAGATAAAGTGGATATCGGCAGGAGCATCGGGTGTTAGGCTAATATGCAAATTGCTAATGGCTTGTTTTAGTTCTCTGCGCCTGTCATCTGAAATAGCAGGAGCGAAGACCATTAATTGTTCACTACTCCAGTGTCCGAGTAGCTCATTAGGTTGGAGTTGGGCACTGACTTGTTGCATGATTTTTTCCTGTAATTCATCCCCCATGGACAAGCCATAGTTCATAGTGGCCTGACGCAGTCCGAGTGCATCAATCATTAACAAGGTCAGGGGGAAGTCAGTGTTGCGAAGCTTTCCCAGCAATAATCTGTCCAGCGCCCGGCGATTCGGGTAGCCGGTAATGCTGTGGCGAAGGGATTGCTCCTCACTCAGGCGTGAAAGGGTTTGTACGTCGTGCCAGCGGCGAAAAGAGAAAAAACACAGCGCCATAATTAAATAGACGCCGCTGGGGACTAGTTCATCCAATTCCCAGGCTTCATGCTGACGCGATGCATGGTAAATCATCTCCAGCATGTCGACGTTACCCAGCATGACAAATACAAACAGGGTAGATAGAACAACAAACAGCAAATCCATAAGGAATCGCCGTCTGATTCGTGCCTTGAGTTTTTCGAGGATCACGACAACTACCTCAATGCCGGTTGTAACAGTCCATCGTCAAAGGAGACACCGGCCTCATGCCATGTCCAGAGATATAATAGGCCGGTTGTAAGTTCAACCGGCCCACAGCCGTTAGTTTTTGCGCTGGAATTCACTGGTGGGTAACCACTTAGGCCAATCCTGGCTGTCGGCGATGTCAAAACCCACTTCAAAGAACATGCGCGTGTCTTCTTCAACGCCACCAAAGTTCCAGCTTTCACGGAACTGGTCACACACTTGGTGGTAGCAACCACGGGTAATCACCTGTGTGCGTTTACGGTATTGCGCCGTTTCTTCATCCCAACTGTCAGTGCCTCCTTTAGCATACAGGGCCGGTACCCCTTTTTTGGCCAGGCTGAAGTGATCAGAGCGGTAGTAGTAGCCAGCTTCGGGCCGGTCTTCCTGAGTTAGATAACGTCCCTGGCCTTTAACCGCTTTCTCCAGATAGTTTTCCAACTCGGATTTGCCTTTACCTACAACAGCCACATCCTTAGTTCGCCCCAAAATGTTCATGGCATCCATATTCAGGTTAGCCACTGTCTTGTTTAGTGGAATAACCGGGTGTTCAGCGTAGTAGGCTGAGCCCAGCAGACCTTGCTCCTCAGCGGTAACTGCCAGGAAGGTAATGGAACGCTCAGGTGCTTGTTGGAGTGTGGTAAAAGCTTCAGCCATTTCCAATAATGCGGCGGTACCTGTGGCGTTATCGTGGGCTCCGTTATAAATATGATCGCCATTGAGGCTTTCGTCTTTGCCCAGGTGATCCCAGTGCGCAGTGTAAATTACATGCTCATCAGCATGGGCGCGACCGGGCAGGGTGGCGATAACATTACTGCTGGTTGAACGTTTCAGGGTGCTGTTAACTGTCACTGACGCAGTCACACCTAATGGCTGAGCAATAGGACCTTGTTGAGCCTTGGCTTTCATGTCAGCGAAGTCCATGCCGGCTTCGGCAAACAGTTTCTTGGCGGCATCCAGATCGATCCAGCCTTCTACCGCGACGCGACCGGCATTACCATCGGCGCTGGCCAAACTGTATTGCGGGCCGCTCCAGCTGTTACCCACTACCGACCAGCCGTAAGAGGCAGGCTCGGTTTCGTGGATAATCAAGGCGCCAGCGGCACCCTGGCGACTGGCCTCTTCGTACTTATAGGTCCAGCGTCCATAATAGGTCATGGTTTTACCCTGGAACTTGCCGCTATCCGGATTTTCAAAACCGGGATCGTTTACCAGGATCACTACGGTTTTACCTTTTACATCCAGGCCCGCATAGTCGTTCCAGTCGTATTCAGGTGCATTGACGCCATAACCAACAAACACCAGTTCGGAGTTGTCCAAAGACACGGTTTCCTGCTCACGCTTGGTAGCGACGACCATGTTTTCTTTGTATTTCAGGGTCTGACTACCTAACTTCAGGCTAACGTTGGGGTCAGCAGTAATTTCCAGCAAATTAACCGGCTGCAGGTAGCTGTCGCCGTTGCCTGGCTTGAGGCCCAAACGTTTAAATTCGCTGACCAGATAATCAACGGTTTTCTCTTCACCAATAGTGGTAGGCAAACGTCCTTCAAATTCGTCAGAGGCCAGGGTTTTGGTATGTTGGGCCAGTTCGGCAGCGGTAATGCTGTCATAGGCTTGTGAAAAATTATTCGTTGTCGTTGAGGTAGATGTACAACCAAGCGCCATAAAAAGTGGTGCAATAGCTACAGCCAATAGGTTTTTTTTCATTATCATCTCGTTTTGCATCACGTAAAATCCGGCCCAAGTATAGGTAAATCCCCGGATCAAGACCAGTCAGCCCATGTTGGACATACGCCCAAAATCCGCTCATTTTGCGACCAGCGGTAAGAAAAATACGACCACTACCAGACGTTTTGCCCAGCACCTTCCGCAAGAATGGTCCTCAGACGCATTTTTACGCCCACCATTCTCTTGGTTAGACGATCTATATGCTTTGTGCTGCATCAAAACCTGGCCGGATTTCAATTGGTTAAATGCGGACGCATCCTTGCCTGTGCGCTTTGTGTCGCAGCAGATGCTGGATGAGCAAACGCTTTGTTACGAGTCTTTTATCCACACCTATGAGCAGGTGCCTACCCGGCCTCAAAATTGGCACGACTTGTTTAATGCTCTGATCTGGAAGCAATTTCCGCGCAGTAAAAGCGCACTGAATCGCCTACATATGACGGATATTAATGCGGTTGGTTCCAATCAACGTACACCTAGGCGCAATCGTATTACCCATTTTGATGAATGTGGGGTGTTGCTGATTTACTCAACCGATGAGATCCCTAATCTTCTCAAACAGCATGAGTGGCACGGGGCATTTGTTGATCGCCGCAGTGATTGGGGAACCCGTGTTCAGGCGCTGGTATTTGGCCATGCCAACTATGAAATGTTACTCAAGCCTTATCTTGGATTGACCGGCAAGTGGCTGGGAATCCAGGTGCCAAAAGACTATTTTTCCTGGGACAACAAGCAGCAGCTCGCTTATGTTGATGAAAAACTGCTTGAGCGGCTGGAGCAACAAAACTGCCTAGGTGAAAGGGGAGCGTTGTGGCCTCTGCCTCTGTTAGGCGTGCCTGGCTGGTGGCCGGACAATGAGCAAGCCGCGTTCTATGCCAACCAGAATTACTTCATGCCCAAAAGAAAATGAAAAAAATCTGTTATTAAATTCTACCTTGCCAGACTATTGGTTCTGTGTAGCTGATTTCTAGTTACATTCAGAATAATAAGCACTGAAGAGGGAAGGAGCACAGATAGGTATGATTGAAATTAAGGGGCTGGCCAAAAAGTTTGTGGTCGAGAATGTTAAAAAGCTCAGTGATCAGGAAAAGCAAGATCCCAGGCTGAAGGGACGTTTTTTTCATTCCGTAGAGGATGTGAATTTTAACTGTGATAAAGGCCAGGTATTAGGTTTGCTTGGGCCAAATGGGGCAGGTAAAACCACCACCTTACGCATGTTGTCTACCGCTCTTAAGCCCACTGCTGGCAGTGTCAGTATTAATGGGGTGGATATCCTGGCGGAACCTTTGGTTGCCAGGCGTAAAATCGGCTTTCTATCCGGTTCCACTGGCCTTTACGGCCGTTTGACCGGCCGTGAGAATATCGAATATTTCGGTAGATTACATGGCGTCAGTGAGTCAGACCTTAAGCATCGAATCGATGAGCTGGCCAATCTTCTGGATATGCAGAGTTTTCTGGATAGACGCAGTGAGAGTTTTTCCACTGGCATGAAACAGAAAACCTCTATTGCCAGGGCGGTGATCCACCAACCAGAGGTGGTAATCCTGGATGAGCCAACCACTGGCCTGGACATTATGGCTACCCAAACCGTGCTGGATTTTATTCGCCGTCTCAAGGAGCAAGGCACACCGGTTATTTTCTCTACTCACCATCTGGATGAAGTGGATGAACTTTGTGACAAGGTGACGGTGATTGACAAAGGCCGTACCTGTTTTGATGGTTCGTTGCTGGACTTTAAAGCTTTGTCTGCCGGCTCTATGCACGAGTCGTTCCTGACCACGATAAAAGGAGCAGCATAATGTGGTTGGTATTTAAAAAAGAATTACTGGAGCTGTTACGCGACCGTAAAACCTTGTTTTTTATGATTGCCTTACCTTTGTTGTTGTTTCCGCTGATTTTTGGTGCCTTCGGCTTTTTTGCCAGCAAGGCGGTGAAAGATGCCGAGACCAAAGTGTTGAAGTACGCCATGGTGGGCAGTGAATATGCCCAGGGACTCAGCGCTTCACTTGCTGAGGCCAGCGACAAGTTTGAACTGGTTGAGGTGGACGCGGATGCAGACTTTAAACAGCTGATCCGTGATGAAACCATCGACTTTGCCCTTAAGGTACCGAGCAACTATGACCAGCCAGTGTTGGAAGGCGGCCAGGCCACTTTGGTGCTGGTGCTTAATGATGCAGGTCTGAATATGGTGCAATCCCGGATTAAGGAACTGGTTGATAGTCAGATTGAGGATAAGCGTCGCCAGGCTTTTGATGCCCTAGCATTAAGTGATTTACAGCAAGCGGGTTTGCTCAAACCCGTGGTTATTGAAAAAGAAGATGTGGCTGACAGCCGCGAGAACTGGGGTGAGAAAATCGGCGGTTTCCTGCCTTATATTTTGTTTTTACTTTGTTTGCAGGGCGCCATGTATCCGGCCACCGATATGGGCGCAGGAGAGAAGGAAAGGGGCACTCTGGAAACTTTACTCATTTCGCCCACTGAACGGCATAAACTGGTGCTAGGTAAATTCCTGACTATCGCCTTTGCTGGTGTGACTTGTGCCCTGATGACCATATTGAGTATGGCGGTGTGGGGTGTGGTACTTAGTCAGGGCATGGCCATTAAAGTAGTGGGTGAGTTTATGAGTGCCATCAGTGCACTGGATTTCATCCTGATGTTCCTGATGCTGGCACCTATTGCGGCTATTTTTGCTGCTTTGTTGCTGAGCTTGTCTATCTATGCCCGCAGTTTTAAAGAAGCGCAAAGCTATATGGGTAGCCTGATTATGGTGGCCATTCTACCGATTGTGATGGCGATGATGCCCGGTGTAGACCTCAAAGGCGGCTGGGCCTGGGTGCCCATAACCAATGTGGCGCTGGCCATCAAAGAGCTGATTAAAGGCACTATGGATTATGTGTCGTTGTTTGCGATTTTTGGCTCTACTGTCTTGATCGCTGGCGCCCTGATCGCCTTTTGCGTGTACTGGTTTAATCAGGAAAAAGTCCTGTTTAGATAACCCAACAAAGCGATGTGGCAGTTGTCACATCGCTTTCAACCCTGCACTTAACTCTCCCATGCTCTGCTGACTGCAAAGATCACTTCTTTAAGGCTTATAAGCCACCAAATATGTTCTCTTTCTCTACATCAAATTAGTACTTCTACTATCTGTTGAATGACTTGATCTGACGCTGTTCATGAACCAATTCCGATAATCGCTCATATTATCATTGTTAATACAATTGGTAATGGTTATCATTTGCATGAATTTGTTGGTCAATTTGACTGGCTTTCATTCTCAAAGCACAGGAACACAGGACTCATGGACAACTCTAGGCAAGCCAATGCCAATCAACACCTTCGCCGTCTCTCTTTTAGCCCAATTGTGATAGCCATTTTTTCGCTGTCTCTACCCGTTGTCGCGACAGAACAAGCTACAGAATCCAACAGTGAGCTGACAACGCAACAAGAGCCTGACGGCACTAACAAAGCCCGTGCCCAGGAATATGAGCGTATTTATGTGACGGCCTCCACGCATGGCAGCTATTCGGATGCGGCCACCAAATCAGCTACAAAGATGATTCTGTCACTGCGTGAAACACCGCAGTCAGTGTCTGTTATTACCCGTCAGTTTCTTGAAGATTGGAACACGGTCAATATCAAAGACATTCTGCAACACAGCACTGGTATACATACCAGTACCTTGGGGGGCTATGATCGCCCGTCTTTTATGATTCGAGGTGGCGAAGCCAACCTGATTCAGATTGATGGGGTCCAGCAGTTTCCCGGTGGTCGCCGGCCGGATGTGAACGGTGACTCCGTGGCCTTTGAAAGGGTAGAAATTGTGCGCGGTGCCAACGGTTTGATGACAGGCGTTGGTGAGCCTACCGCAACAATTAACCTGGTCAGAAAACGTGCCATCAGCCACCAAACCGATGCCCACATAGGGGTGAGTGCCGGGCGCTGGGGCTACCAACGTATTGAAGCCGATGTCAGCAGCCCGCTAACCGAAGAGGGGAATGTGCGTGGCCGCATCGCTGCCGCACACTATGACAGGGACAGCTTTATTGACCGCTATGGTCAGAAGAAAACTTCGGTTTATGCCACCTTAGAAGCTGATGTAGGCGATGCCACTTTGGTCCGTGGCGGCATTGAATATGCCGATACCGCCTCTCGCGGGGTGATCAATTCCCACGCGGCCCCTTACTATTTTGCCGACGGCAGTCTGGTCAATCCCAGGCGCAATATGACGGGCATGTCATCGACCTGGAGCTCCTGGCCGATTAAAGAGAAAACCTACTTTGTGGGTGTGGATCATGCCTTCGATAACGGCTGGCAGCTCAATGCCATTGCTACCTATAACACTATTGATATGCAAGGTGGTGAGCTGTTCTTTGTTTATCCTGAGGATTTCCTGAACCCTGATGGCAGCAGCCATCTGGGCTTGGGCTACAGTGCGGTAATTAGTAGCAGTGAAGATAAGCAGAAAACCTTTGATCTGACCTTACAAGGCACTTACGAGCTACTTGGCCGAGAGCATGATCTGATTCTGGGCTACAGCTACTTTAACCGCGACCGCACCAGCTTGGGTAATCAGGCCGATCAAACCACTATTTCGCTGGAACACCTGAATTACTTCACCTGGACAGGTGATGTGCTGCGTTATCCTTTTAAAGACACAGGCCGCAGTAGTTTAAATGAGAACAGCAGTGGCGGTGCTTTTATTGCGACCCGAGTGCATTTTACCGATGCCCTGAAACTGATAACTGGTGCCCGGCTAACCAACTGGGAAACCCGCACCCATATGTACAATCCCGCTAGCGGCGAATTTCGTATGACCCGCAGTGAGTACGAAGTGGATAAGGAGCTGACGCCTTACGCCGGCCTGGTGTATGAAGTGAATGACTACGCCAGTCTGTATGCCAGTTACACCGATGCGTTCAGACCGCAAAATTACTATGACGCCCAGGATGAGATTCTGGCGCCGGTCACAGGTCGTAGCTACGAAGGGGGCATCAAAACCGAATTTGATTTGCTGAATTTGTCGGCGGCTTATTTTGAATCCGAGCAAGATAATGTGGCCGAACGGGACGAAGCCTTTCCCCTAGGCTATATAACGCCCGGTGGTAATACACCATACCGCAGCAGCGGCAAGGGCGATAAAACCAAAGGCTATGAGCTGGAAGTGTCCGGCGAAGTGTATCAAGGCTGGAATATTTACGGCGGCTTCTCGTATGCCAAAACCCGTGACAGCTTGGGAGAGGTAATCAGAACTGAGATCCCGCAAAAGTTGTTTAATCTGAGTACCACGTACCAAATGCCCGGTACCTGGCAAGACCTGGTACTGGGTGCCGGTATGCATTGGCAGTCTTCCTATTATGTGGACAGCAAGAAACCGGCCGGGCTGGGCCGCAACGAAAACGGCTATGTGATTACCAGCCCAGAGCGGCGCGAGCAAGGCGCCGTGGCGCTGGTTAATTTGATGGCCAGATATAGTGTTAATGACCATTTTAGCCTGTCGCTAAACGTCAACAACCTGTTCGATAAAGAATACTTTAACAGTATCGCCTCATGGGATGGGGCCGTGGTGTGGGGCGAACCCAGAAACTGGACGCTCAGTGCCCGCTACGATTGGTAATAGCTAGTCTGACAGCCCACCGGCTTGCCGGTGGGCTGTACGTTTTTCTAAGGATAAGAAAATGATGTTTAGTGCATTTCTACTCAGCCTCTGTGGCTGCGTGCTGTTTTATCTCAGTCTTAACAACCAGCAATGGCTGACCCGGCCTTTACCTAACCGGCCCTGGCGCTGGCTGGCCTGGCTGGTATTGGGATTGTCCTTTGCCGCGTGGATGTGGGTAATCGATGCTAAGGCGGGTTTCTTTGCTGCACTGGTCTGCGCCATGTTGCTGCTTGGCCTGTTGCCCTTCTTCAGCTTACTCAACAAAAAAGGAGCCAAGCATGGGCAGGCGTGAACGCATTCAGCCACATTGGTGGAGCAAAAGCCTGGCCGGTATTGTGCTGGGCTTTGTTTTGGCCTTAGGAGTCACAGGGCTGTTCGCCTGGGTAGGGCCAGGTGGTCTGCACGCCGACAACAAAGTGCAATTCAATATGTGGGCCACTGCGCTGATTTGGATGCTGTTGTTCGCTTTTGTTTACCTGTTCAGTACTGGCCTTAGGGCCTGGTTATGGCTGGGTGGTGCCAGTATTGCGGTGTGGAGTTTGCTGTTGTTAACCCAGTCATTGATGCAAGGAGGTATATGATGCGCGGTGATATTCTGAAAACCTATAAGACGGTGCACACCTGGACCGGCCTTATCGGCGGTATGGCTTTGTTTATCTGCTTTTTCGCCGGTGCCCTGACGATGTTCAAGCCCGAGCTGGACCGCTGGGTCAGCCCGCCTGCCGAGCAACTGCCCTGGGTGGAAGAGGAGCGATTGTCCTTGCTAGTGCAGCAGGTGCTGGAAAAGCACCCTGAAGCGGCCAACAGCTTTACCTTACATATGCAGCCTAATGAAGGCACCGAAGCGCCTTTAAGCTGGCAAGTGCGCGGCAAAGACGGCAACAGCACCTTTTGGCTGGCGAGCCTGGATCAGGCTAATCATCTGTTGGTGCGTGAACATAGCCCTTCGCAGCTGGCCCATCTGGTTGACTTACTGCACCAGACCGCCGGTATTCCCGGTGAAGGCCATCATGCCTGGGGCGTGTATGTGATGGGCGTGGTGTGTTTTTTATATGGGCTGGCGCTGCTGTCCGGGGTGATCCTGCTGCTGCCATCTCTGGTGAAAGACTTCCTGTTGGTCAGACGGAATAAAACCAGCAAGCGTTTCTGGCTTGATGCGCACAATGCCATCGGCATTACCAGTTTGCCTTTTCATATTGTGATTGCCTGGACTGTGGTGGTGTTTGCGTTCCACGACCAGATTTACGATGGCCTGGGTGAGTTGGTGTATAAGGAGCAGCCCATGTTTGCCCGTGCCCCCGCCAATCCGGATGCGCCGACTTATGCCACCTCTGAACTGATGATGCCAGCACAGTTGGCGCCGGTGATTGCCGAGCTTTCTGATAACTTCCAGATTATGGAAGCCAGTTATTCCAGAGTGGCGGGCAATGCTCCCTCAGTGCGTGTTGCCGGTAGTGACGCTGAGCATATGGTGCGTTCGCCGTCCTTTGGCTTTGTCAGTCTCCATCCTTATACCGGCGAGGTGTTGGATAAGGATTACCTGCCAGGCTTTGAGGACAACTGGCTGGACATAGTGATCAGCGTGTTTGCCCTGCATTTTGGCAGTTATGGTGGCGATACCATACGTTGGGTGTACTTTTTGTTGGGCTTATCCGGTGCCTTTATTTTCTACAGCGGCAATTTGCTGTGGATTGAAAGCCGCAGACGTAAGCAGCGTGAGGCGGGGCAGATGGTTGAGCAGCAAAGAAATGCCTGTCTGATGGCGTCGGCTACCATAGGCGTGTGTTGGGGCTCGGTGGCCGGAGTCGCCTTTGCCATGAGTATTGGCAAGTGGGTAAGCGCTATGGGCGGCGATGCCAACGCGGCGTACCTTTGGGTGTATTACCTGGTGTTTTTAACTGCGGTGGGCTGGGCCTTTGTCTATGGGCCGGCCAGAGGTGCGGTGCATTTACTGTGGCTATGCGCTTTGGGCTGCTTAAGCATAGTTATCAGTGCCATGGCGGCCTGGGTGGCGGGGCCACCGTTATGGTGGCACGCCGGGCTTGCCATGGTGGAAATTACTGCACTGCTGTTCACGCTGATCTTTGCAAAAATGGCGATAAATACGCATAAGCGCGCCCGTTTTGGTGCCAGGGACAGTGTCTGGGCCTATACCCCTGGTACGGCATCTAACGGTGCATCCGTAGTGCCCGATACCGCGGCCAGCCAATCCTAACTGGGCAGTTTAGGCACGCTGATAGCGCATCAGGGTGTTTAAGGTGGGGTCACCTTGCTGGCGCAGCGACTGGCCCTGCTGTTTAAAGCCGAACGCCTGCATCATGTGCTGGAGTTCCTGCAAGGAATAAAAATGCCGGCGTTCGTCGGCATTGTATTGCCAGCTCTCCATGGTGCCCATATTGAATACATCATGGGCCAGGGCCACTAGATGCCAAATATGTTGGTCGTGCACATCATGGTCTCGCAGAATAAGCTGGCCGCCAGGTTTGAGCTTGTTGCGCAGGGTACCGATAAAAGACTCGCGCAGGTCAACCGGGCAATGATGAAAGCCGATATAAACCGTGATGAGATCCATGGACTGTTCGGCAAGCTGTTCAAGTGCCGGACGGTAATCATTCAGTGCCAGCCATTCACCGGCTTGGGCAATCTGGCCACGGTCCAGCATATCCTCAAGGGAATAATCCGGTGCTTGTTCGCTGATAAACACCCGCTGACCCTGAATATCCAACCGCTCTTCGAGACTGTCCAGATAGCGTCCGCTGCTGCCGATTTCCAGGTAACCTTCGAAGCGTTTTTCCGGCAACAACGGTTGGGTTTGTACCGCCATAATGTGCTTTTGCTTTTGCTTTTGCAAGGCCGGCAAGGCGTAGCGTAAATCTGCCAAAAGAGGACGAATTTCGTCCAGTTGCTGCTGCAAAAACTGATAAACCGCTTGGTCTTGACCCAAGTCCGTTACCGCCTGGTGAATAAGGGCCTGCAATTCCTGCTCAGGGTAAAGGTGAAATACGTTTTGCAGGAAAGGTAAAAAGTCGGCGCGCCGGGCACTGTCTGCATAGATATACCTGAAATTGCCAACCAGTTGCTCAGCGGAGGGGGAAGCCGCACTGCCAGTGGCAGCGCGCGAGGCCATACTGGCCAGCATCAGGGCGGTTAGTTCGATAAACTGGCGCCGGGTCATGGCCATGTTACTATTCCTTGGCAGTGGCTGTACAAAATCATATCAGAAGGACTTCTGCATGGGCACAGTGATAAAGCTGTTATTAAAGGTAGCGGGAAAGCTAGTTAAATGGAGCAGCATTTTTATTTTGCTGCTGGCCATTGCCACCATCTCAGTGATCTGGTCCAGCGGTGACAGCCACTTCAAACCTCAACCCCTGCATCCTATGGTTACTGACGTTACACAGCTGAATCCGGTTGTGGTGGCGCAGGTTATTGCTCCGGTAACCTTAGACGAGGTGGTGGCGGCGGTGAAGCATTCCACAGGCCCAATTTCCATCGGCGGCGGCCGTTACAGTCAGGGCGGACAGGTCAGTTATCCGGACAGCCTGCATTTGGATATGCGCCAGTTTAATCAGGTGCTGAACCTGGACCCCGACACTAAGGAAGTCACAGTGCAGCCCGGTATAACCTGGCGGGCCTTGCAGGAAGTGATTGACCCGCACGATCTCGCTATTCGTATTATGCAAACCTATGCCAATTTTACCGTGGGCGGGTCTATTAGCGTTAATGCCCATGGCCGCTATATTGGCGAAGGGCCATTAGCCCATTCGGTGAAGTCGATAAAATTGGTACTGGCCGACGGCACTGTGGTTAGCGCCTCCAGAGAAGAAAACCCCGCGCTGTTTTTTGCCGCCGTTGGCGGTTATGGCGGCCTGGGCGTGTTAGTGGAAGCCACTTTGTGGCTGACCGATAACCATAAGGTGGAAAGACAGCAGCAGAAAATGCCGCTGGCGGACTATAAAGACTATTTTTTCTCGACCCTGCGTGATGACAAGACGCTGGTTTTTCATAATGCGGATATTTATCCCCCGGCTTTTACTCAGGTTAGGTCAGTCAGTTGGTTTAAAACCGATAAGGCTGTTACCGTACCTGAACGACTTATTCCTGAAGACCAGGACTATTATTGGACACCTAAAGTGGCAGGCTGGGTGGCTGATTACGATACGGGCAAATGGTTGCGGGAAAACCTGGTGGACCCGTTGGTTTATGCCTCCGAAGCTGTTGAATGGCGTAACTATGAAGCCAGTTATTCGGTGCTGGAACTGGAGCCGTCGGATCGCAAAGCGGTGACTTACGCGCTACGTGAGTATTTTGTACCAGTACAGGCGCTGAACGAATTCAGTGCCAGAATGGCCGAGATTTTTCAGCGTCATCAGGTCAATATCATCAACGTATCCATTCGTCATGCCAAGGCTGATCCGGGCACTCTGCTGGCCTGGGCCAAAGGCGAAACCTTTGCGCTTGTGGTCTACTACCAGCAAGGAACAGACCGGCAAGCTATGGCCCAGGTAAAGGCCTGGAGCCGGGAAATGATTGACGCGGTGATTGCCGTGGGCGGCAGTTACTACCTGCCGTATCAGATTTATGCCGACGAGGCGCAGTTTCTCGCGGCTTATCCCAGAGCCCCTGAGTTTTTCGCGCTAAAACAGCAGGTCGATCCAGACTATCGTTTTCGCAACAGTTTATGGCGCCAGCATTATCCTGGCGAATTGATGAGGGGTAATCAGCAAGCGAGATTCCCTCAATATCAGCGCGCAGAGGAGCAAACGCTGCTGACGATCCCCGAATGGTATCTGGTGTTTAATCCCAGGGAATATGCCGATTTTCTCGCTGCCGGCCAAGCGCCCAGCGACTTTCCCTTTATGGCCAGTATTGACCGCTACTGGACTTTATACGACAGGGTGCTGGCCTTAACCCAGGACAAGTATCCGCATAATGAAGAGTACCTGACGATGCTACAGGTTATCGGTATCAGTACCACTGTGGAGTATTTGTTGAAGTCTGCTTATGAACAAAGCATTGGCCGCTTCAGCGCCTGGACGGCCAACGGGCAAACTCAGGAAGATGTGGTGATTGCCCAGGCACACCGGGCCTACAGTGAACTGATTTTTGATAAGGCCTGGTATGAGTTTGATTTTGCTTACTGGGTGGGCAAAATCTGGCAGGACAGCGATTTTTTTGGCGAGAATTTTATTCGTAAGCTGGAGCGCAAGCTGGCGTTTAGTCTCGAATTTGGCTTCAAGCAAGGTTATGCCGCGCTGATCGGTTATGCCGCCACCGTCACTTATGAACCGGCTGAGGGGCTGGTCTATTTGTCTGCCATTGTACCTGATACGGCCAGGCTGCCAGCACAGGTTCAGGTGCTGCATCAAAATGCCCAAGCCAGCATTTTGGCCCTGCCCAGATGGGGCGAGTTTAGTCGCCTGATACCCGAATTGGCAGGGCAGGGAGTACGCTTTTTGGATATATCCGGCAACAAAGGCCTTAGCCTGTCTGTGCTGCAGCCAATGGCCGAGAAACAAGAGCTTACCCACGCTGTTACTTTGTTTGGCTTGCCTATGGTGACCGCACAAGGGATGCAACAACGCTATCTGTGGGTGCAGGTTGAACAGTTGCATGCCTTGTTACAGGAGCTGGAGGATAAACAAATCAGGCTGGAACATATTTATGATTTTTAGCCAAGGTCGTGCATAAATTCTGCAAGTCGGGCCAGGTTCCACTAGGCAACTGAGGCTCAATACGTCATGCTATAGGCCTCAAGTAGTGTTTTTCTGTGACGACGTGACGCAACACATTCAATCTGTTCTGGCTGGCATACTCGATCAACTGATGGATGCAGTTTGCGTGGTAGACGAGCATGGGCAGTTTTTATTCTTAAGTGCCGCCTGTGAAGAGATCCTGGGGTATAAGCAGCATGAATTGGTGGGTAAACCCATGATCGAACTGGTACACCCTGCTGATCGGCAGCGCACTTTGAAGGCAGCCGGTGAGATTATGGCAGGGCAGCCTAAGCGTCATTTTGAAAATCGATACATACGCAAAGACGGTCGCATCATCGATATTATGTGGTCGGCCCGCTGGCTGGAAAAAGAACGGGTACGGGTTGCCGTGGCCCGTGATGTCACCCGCATAAAGCAAGCCGAGCGGGTGAGGGAAGCGGTCTACCGGATTACCGAAACCGCCTACGGGGCACAGGATCTGCAGTCCATTTATCAGGGCATTCATCAGATGTTGTCTAATTTGTTGGACTGCTGTGGTTTAACATTACTGCTAAGCGATCCCATCACACTCCAGACCGAGACGGTTTACCAAAGCGATGATTGCCCCATACCTTTAGCCGATGCCGAGGATATGCTGGCCTTGCACAAGGTAGTCACCACGGGGGAACTTATACGTCGTAATACGCAGCAGACGGCGAACACGGTGCATTGTGACTGGCTGGGATTACCGCTTCGGGCACAAGGACAGGTGATTGGTGCCATGTCGGTTCAACGTTGTCAGGGATGGCTGGCGCAAGACGAACAACAGTTACTGCAGTTTGTCTGCACCCAGATAGCGGCCACTATTGCCCGCAAGCAGGCAGAAGAAAAACTTTTGTATCTGGCTTCCCACGATATTCTGACTAACTTGCCAAACCGTATGCTGTTTATGGACAGATTTGATATGGCGCTTAAGCTTGGCGCCAGAAATCAATCGCGTGTGGGTTTGTTATTTGTGGATCTGGATAAGTTTAAGCAGGTAAACGATGCTTATGGCCACGATGTAGGTGACATGCTTCTGGTTGAAACGTCGCGGCGGCTGGAGTGTGCGGTACGTAATACCGATACGGTGGCGCGTATTGGTGGAGACGAATTTACCTTATTACTGAATTTTATTAATGACAGTCGGGACGCCGAATTGGTGGTGGAGAAAATTCTTGAAGCCATGGAAGCGCCTTTTGTGCTCGCCGATATACAACTGCAAATCTCAGCCAGTATTGGTCTGGCTATTTACCCTGACCATGGGCAAGACAAAGAGACCTTATTACGTGTCGCAGACAGCCTGATGTATCAGGTGAAAAAGAACAGCACGTCGCCACTTCTATAAAGCATCTTTCCAGCGTTGTTTGCCCACATGCTCTTTAAGCAGTTGCAAGCATTCATCCACAACCTTTAGCATTTCCTGATCCAGGGCTTGTTCCTGCAAGTTGCTGGCCCCCAGCCCATGTGTCATCAACTGGTCAATTTTATCCGGCGTGACATCCAACAACAGGTTAGCCAAACTCTGTACCACAATATCGGAGACGGCATTCTCCAACATCTTCTCAACGCTACCTCCCAGCACTGGTACCAGACGCAGACGAGCCACTTGCTGATTGTCGCGTACCGCTTTAGTCACACTATCTTGCACATGCTGGCGTACCACTTCACCGCTTTGTTCATGGTTAAGGGTATGGCCGGAATGCACCAATATAGAAGCCAACCACTGGCATAGCACAGGCCTGCGGGTAGCCAGTACCTTATTAATAATATCGTCCAGTAATGGCGAGCCCTGGCGCAGGTCATCTTGAGCATCAGACAACACCTTGATAACCACTCGGTCACTGACTTCTTCCACAAAAACCTGATAATAAAAACGTAAAAAGCGGTAAGGCGCGGTGTCTTTGATATCAATGATTTTGTATTTCTGTAAGCGGTAGAGAATGGAAAAAATGCGTAAAAAACGCAGAAACCTGGCACCGCCAACCGGGATGCAGCCGACTAAATCGTACCAGTGGATAAAAGGGTAAAAGTACCAGCGCAGGTAGTCTTTGCGCTTGATGGCAACCAACCAGCGCAGCATAAACTCACTGAGGAATATGCCCACAAACACCAAATCAATCAAAATAAAATTGGCGTGCAGCGGTTGGTACCAGTCAAGCAAGGCGGGAGAGAGCTGATTTAATGATTGTCTCACCATATTGGTGGCGTAAAGCGAGTCGAACAAAATCAGCGCCAGGTTAAGGATAAGCAAACCCAGCATAAAAAAGTCCAGTAAAAGCCAGGTACCTTCATGGCTTTCCCGTAAGCGCTTTAGACTGAAATTAAGCATAGTGAGGGAGGAGTTAAATGTTAGGTGAAGAGGCGTTATTTTGTTTACGTATGAGTCCACCCAGCAGCGCAAATATTACCCCCAGGCGATCCATGTGTGGTTTGGTGTTAGAACAAAAGCCGAGTTTATCTGCAAGCATCAGTTGGGTTTCCAATTCACTCAATGAGCCTCTGGCGATAACCAAAAAATGTTTAAATTCTGAGTTACTCTCTCTGGCTGCGCCCTCGGCAATGTTTGATGGCACAGACACGGCAGCTCTGCGCATCTGTGAAATCAAACCAAATTGTTCCGAACGAGGGAAAGTGTGTGTGAGTGCGTAAATGTGTTCAACCAATTCCATAGAGTGCTGCCACAATAGCAAGTCATGATGTTTCCTCACTCCTCACTCCTCACTCCTCACTCCTCACTCCTCACTCCTCACTCCTCACTCCTCACTCCTCACTCCTCACTTCTCACTCCTCACTCAGATCCTAGTCACATCCACATGCACTTTTAGCTTCTGGCCGGGTTGTAGATGCTTCTTGGCATTAAGTTGATTCCAGCGGGTGAGATCGTCAACCCCCACTTTAAACTTACCAGCAATGCGAGCCAGTGAGTCACCGTTTCTGACCGTGTAAGTTACAGTGCGCATAATCGCGTTGTCTGACTGGGTGCTGGACACTTTATTTACCCAAATCACCAGCTTTTTACCCGGCATCAAAGGGTCGGTGGGAGCCATACCATTCCATTTGGCCAGATTTCGCACATTCACGTCATATTTGCGGCTCAGATCCCACAGGGTATCACCACTTTTAACCTGGTGGCTGAGCTGATAGGACGCACGTGGCTTAGATTGTGTCTCTGCCAGGCGCTGTTCGGCTGACAGGCTGTAATAATCCTGGGATTTAAGGGCAACCGGGATAAGTAAATGATCGCCAGCGCGGATCATATTGCCTTTCATCTCGTTGACCTGCTGAATCACGTCTACCGAGGTATGGTACTTCTGCGCCAGCTTGAGCAGGCTGTCACCACTTTTAACCTGATGGCGAACCCAATTGAGACGCTTGGACTCATCCAGATCATTCAGGGCAATCATAAAGCTGTCGACTTTCTCCAAAGGCAGCAACAAGGTATGTGGCCCTTTGGGGTCGGTGGCCCAGCGGTTGTAACCAGGATTGAGGGCATGTAACTCTTTAACACTGAGGCCTGCCAAATCAGCGGCCAGTGCTAAATCAATCTGAGAGCCTACATCAACAACGCCGGTTACCTGACGATTCTCAATGGGCAGCCATTTGGCATCCCATGTATCGGCGTTTTTCAAAATATTGGCCAGCGCCAGCAACTTAGGTACATAGGCGCGGGTTTCGCGAGGCAGATCCAGAGACCAGAAGTCAGTGTTTTTGCCTTTGCGCTTGTTACTTTTGATGGCCCGGGCCACACGGCCCTCACCACTATTGTAAGCAGCCAAAGCATGTAACCAGTCACCGTCAAACATTTTGTTTAGGTAGACAAGGTAATCCATCGCCGCCTGGGTGGATGCCAGAACATCACGACGACCGTCATACCACCAACTTTGGTGCAAACCAAAACGTTTGCCTGTTTCAGGCACAAACTGCCACATACCGGCGGCGCGACCATGAGAGTAAGCAAAAGGGTCAAAAGCGCTTTCTACTATGGGGAGGAGGGCCAGTTCCATCGGCAGCTTGCGCTTTTCCAGCTCCTCAACAATCAGGAACAAAAAGGGTGCGGCACGTTTACTGACCCTGTCCATGTATTTGGGATGTTTAAGATACCAATCCTGCTGCACTTTAACCCGTTTGTCATCCGGCACCTCGAAAGCTAACTGGCTGGCAATTCGCGACCACAAGTTAGTAATCTGCTGCACTTCTTCTGGGTGATCGATGAGTTCCGGCACGGTCTCGATAGGGTGATTGATCTCATCAACAGGATGCGTGATGGGGATCGTTCCCTCCTGCGCAATCTGGCAGGTTTCGCTATCGTGCTCTACTTCTTCACAGGCCTGCATAACCTGGGCGGCAATTTCCAGCTCATTGTTCTGTTGCTCGTCAACCTGAGTTAATTCTTCGGTGGTCATACAACCACTTAGTCCCAACAAAGGAACAATAAAAAGTAATTTTCTCATCGGCGTACCTGATTCTCTCGTTGTTCTGACGCAACCAAGTAATTCCTTGGAATCTTATCGGCCGTCTAGGGTCATTCTGTGAGCTACCGTTTATGGCGGTAGATAGTGCTGCCATTGTAAGGCTTAAAAATGATCTTTCCAGCCCCGTAAACCGGCAAATACGTCCTCTGGGGAGTTGGCTTTTATACCCTGGTATTGTTCAACTTGTGAGCGAACCTGCTTACTGTCACAGCGTAAAAAGGGGTTAATGGCTCTTTCAAGGCCAATACTGCTGGGCAGCGTAGGCTTATTACCAAGACGCTGGGTATCCACCCAGACGCTGTAGTCCTTAAGGGCTTGATTATCTGGCTCAGCCGCTAGCGCAAAGCGCAAATTAGCCTGGGTATATTCGTGGGTGCAATAGACCTTAGTATCATCAGGTAGCTCTGCCAATTGGGTCAATGAGGCAAACATCTGCGCAGGGGTCCCTTCAAATAATCGTCCACAGCCCCCACTGAACAACGTATCCCCACAGAACAGACCAACCTGAGGGTGATAAAAGGCGATATGGTCCAGGGTGTGGCCGGGTAACAACATGACCTCAAAATCCAGCTCAAAGGCCTTGATAGTGCAGGTGTTATCCGGGCTAACATAATGATTAACCAGCGGTACACGTTGCGATTGCAAGCCATGGATGGTCACATCCGGATAAGCTGCTATCAGGGCTTTTAATCCGCCGATATGATCAGCATGGTGGTGGGTGATCAGAATATCGGTCAGATGCAGTTGTCGCTCCTGTAAAAAAGCCAGAGCAGGCGCCGCTTCTCCCGGGTCAACCAGCAAGGCGTGCTGCGCTGAATGCACGCACCAGATGTAGTTATCGGTAAAAGCAGGAATGGCAGAAACGGTCAGCATCAACGACATCTCTCACATAAAAATCACAACGGATAACAGCGTAACAGCTATGCAATAAAACTGGTATGCTAGGAGCCTAAGACAGCCAAATAGCCTGACGGTTCCTATGAAGCCGGCTCTGATCAGCAAAAAGCCCCGCTATCCTTCCACCTGGCAAGATTTGCCCAGTGGTTTGCTATTGCAGCAAGTGGTGGCCGAGCGTTTGCTGGAGCCCAGCCGTCATTGGTTTGGTTACCACTTGCTTAAAGTCGGGCAATTAAGTGCGGCCATTGATTTACCTGATTGCCCCATTAAGCATCAAGTTTCAATACATAATGGTCTGGGCAAAGCGCCGGGAATAACCGCGAAAACCCGCCAGTTGCCTGTTATGGAACGCTGTATTGATGCCTGCATTCTGGCCTTTGAGCTGGATTTTGCCCAGGATCCGCATCAAATACTGCGTGAAGTTAATAGGGTGATGATGCCGGATGGGCATCTGGCCCTGATTGGCTTTAATCCGCTAAGTCTGGCTGGGCTTGCCAAATATATACCGCTGCGTGCCGACAGCCTGCTACATGATGCCCGTTGCTTTTCCATGATGCGTATTAAGGATTGGATGAACCTGCTGGGCTTTGAAATTGTTGAGGAGCGCTGCCTGCTGCACACCGAACTATTGTTTGACCGTCAGGTCAATCCTGACAATAAGTTTCAGCAGTGGGCCAGTCATTATTGCCGCTGGTTCGGTTCGGTATACATTCTGATTGGTAAAAAGCGAGAGATTCCGCTTTCTTTGCAAAAGCCTAAGTGGTCACCTAAACCGGCCTTTATTGCCAAGCAGGCCAATATATAAAAAAAGCGCCCGAGGGCGCTTTTTTACTTATTTCACTTTCATACCCGGCTGGGCACCTTCGTGCGGCTCTAAGATCCACAGGTCTTTACCACCTGGGCCTGCTGCCAGCACCATGCCTTCAGATAAGCCAAAGCGCATCTTACGTGGGGCCAGGTTGGCTACCATCACCGTCAGCTTGCCTTCCAGATCTTCAGGCTGATAAGCCGACTTGATACCGGCAAATACTTGGCGGGTTTCGCCGCCCAAATCCAGCTGCAAACGCAATAACTTATCTGCGCCTTCTACATGCTCAGCCTTGGCAATTTTGGCGATACGCAGGTCAACCTTGGCAAAATCATCGAATTCGATGGTGGCGGCAATAGGGTCTTTTGCCAGCGGGCTGTCTGGCGCGGGGCCGGCTGTTTTGGCTTGCAGGTTTTCTTTAGAGGCTTCGATCACGGCATTTACCTTGTCGGTTTCAACACGTTGCATCAGTGCTTTAAAGGCATTGATGTTGTGGTCTGTCAGAACACGCTGGGCTGAGGTCCAATCCAACTGGTCGTTTAAGAACAGCTCGGCCTGCTCGGCCAGCTTGGGCAGTACCGGCTTCAAGTACACCATCAGGATGCGGAATAAATTGATCCCCAGTGAACAAATCTGCTGAGTCAGCAGTTGTTTGTCTTCATCCTTAATAGTTACCCAGGGGGCTTGCGCATCAATATATTGGTTGGCTTTATCGGCCAGGGCCATGATCTCGCGGATAGCACGGTTGTACTGGCGCTTTTCATAGGCCTGGGCAATAGACTCACTGGCATTTTGGAACTCGGCAATCAGCGCCGGTTCCGGCAGTTCGGCGGCCAGCTTGCCGTCGAACTTTTTGCTGATAAAGCTGGCGCAGCGGCTGGCGATATTGACTACCTTACCCACCAGATCCGAGTTGACCTTAGTCACAAAGTCCTCGAAATTCAGGTCGATGTCAGTTACCCCTTCGTTCAGTTTGCTGGCGAAGTAGTAACGCAGATACTCAGGGTTTAAATGATCCAGGTAGGTGCGGCCTTTGATAAAGGTGCCGCGGGACTTGGACATTTTGGCGCCGTTGACGGTCACAAAACCATGCACGTTAACACCGGTTGGCTTGCGGAAACCCGCACCTTCCAACATGGCCGGCCAGAACAGGCAATGGAAGTAGGTAATGTCCTTGCCGATAAAGTGATACAACTCGGTGTCGGTGCCTTTGTTCCAGAAGCTGTCAAAGTCCACGCCATTGGCGTCACAGAAATTTTTAAAGCTGGCCATGTAGCCAACCGGCGCATCTACCCATACGTAGAAGTATTTGCCGGGTGCATCGGGAATTTCAAAGCCAAAGTAGGGCGCATCACGGCTGATGTCCCACTGCTGCAGGCCGTCTTCAAACCACTCTTGTAGTTTGTTGGCCATTTCTTCCTGAATGGCACCGCTTTTCAGCCAGTCTTTGAGCATGCCTTCAAATTGCGGCAGGTCGAAGAAATAGTGCTCGGAGTCTTTCAGCACCGGCGTCGCGCCGGATACCACAGAGCGTGGATTCTTCACTTCAGTAGGGCTGTAAGTGGCGCTACAGACATCGCAGCTATCGCCGTTTTGATCTTCGGCGCCGCAGCTCGGGCAGGTGCCTTTGATAAAACGGTCCGGCAGGAACATCTGTTTTTCCGGGTCGTATAGCTGGCTGATGGTGCGTTTGCTAATATAGCCTGCATCGTTAAGGCGGCGATAAATCAGCTCGGACAGTTCACGGTTTTCCGGCGAGTGAGTGATATAGTAGTTGTCGTACTCCACGTGAAAATCCTGCAGATCCTGATGATGCTCTGCACGGGTTTGCTCCACCATTTGCTCTGGGCTGATACCCAGTTCCTGGGCTTTGAGCATAACCGGGGTGCCGTGGGCATCGTCGGCGCACACGCTGTAGCACTGATGGCCGCGCATTCGCTGAAAACGGGTCCAGATATCCGTTTGAATATGTTCCAGCAGGTGGCCCAGGTGAATGGAGCCATTTGCATAGGGAAGGGCACTGGTAACCAGAATTTTACGTTGCGAATCTGCCATAACCGCCTTAAGAATCGTAATAGAGGGTGGAGTTTGAAAAGAGGCAAATGTTACCCAAATCTGCGCCCTAATCATAGTTCTCTGTAAGTTGTAGCAAGGAGTTCGCCGTTGTTTTTTAAAAAACGCCATGCTGGCACTGATATTTCTTCCTTTATTGCTTGTGTTGCACGCTTTTTCTCATTGCCCGAGCAAAAGGTCAGTGGCTGGTTTATGCCTGAAAACGGCGGTTTGGTTCTAACCCTGCCGTTTGCCTGCCTGTCACAGCATCAAGCGCTGAGTCTGGCCCTGCAAAAGCTGGATGGGGGAGATAAGATCCAGATCCGTCAGAGCATTGCTTTTGGCGGTGATGCCAAACGCGGTCACAGATCCATTCGAAACTTACTGGCGGTGGCGTCGGGGAAAGGTGGGGTAGGTAAGTCCACCACTACAATCAATCTGGCCATGGCGCTGGTAGCTGAGGGGGCCAGGGTCGGTATTCTGGATGCTGATATTTATGGCCCTTCCATTCCCATTATGCTGGGGAATGCCGGTGAGCATCCCGAGTCCAGTGACAACCGCCATATGCAGCCGCTTCGGGCCCATGGGCTGGTGGCTAACAGTATCGGCTATCTGGTGCCTGCCGACGATGCAGCAGTATGGCGCGGCCCCATGGCCAGCAAAGCCTTGCAGCAGTTATTGAATGAGACCTTATGGCCACAGCTGGATTATCTGCTGATTGATATGCCGCCCGGTACCGGTGATATTCAGCTAACCCTGGCGCAGCAGGTGCCGGTATCCGGTGCGCTGGTGGTGACCACCCCACAAAATATTGCCCTGGCCGATGCGCAAAAGGCCATAGCCATGTTTAACAAGGTCAAGGTGCCGGTATTGGGAGTGCTGGAGAATATGAGCTATCACCAGTGCGAGAACTGTGGGCATAAGGAATTTTTGTTTGCCCAGGGGGGCGGCGAGCGCATCAGTGGGCAGAACAAGGTGCCGCTACTTGGGCATATCCCGCTGGATATCCATATTCGCGAATACACTGATGCCGGCAAAGCCCTTATTGTGGATAAGCCTCAAAGTGCCATCAGCCAGGCTTATGGGGCGGCGGCCCGGCAATTGGCTAAACAGTTGTATATCAGTGGCCAGGATAAGGCGCAGGCCATTGATATCAGCATAAAAGAAGCTGATTAAAAGCATTGAATCTAAACGGGGGCACAGGAATAATGACGGCCTCACACTTTTGTGCCCCGATTTCACCTGCCAACCGAGAATCACCATGCGTTTATGCGATAAAGACATCAAAACCTGGCTTAATGAAGGCAAGATCCAGATTCAGCCTATGCCTGAGGACAATATGATCAGCGGGGTAACCGTGGATATTCGTCTGGGCAATAAGTTTCGGGTATTTGAAGATCACGCTGCACCTTATATTGACCTAAGCGGCCGTCGCGAAGAAATGGAAGCGGCGTTGGAATCGGTGATGAGTGACGAGATTGAAATCGCCGAAGGCAAAGCCTTCTTTTTACATCCGGGTGAACTGGCCCTGGCGGTTACCCTGGAATCGGTAACCTTACCGGCCAACGTGGTAGGCTGGCTGGATGGTCGTTCGTCTTTGGCACGCTTGGGCCTGATGGTGCATGTGACGGCGCACCGTATTGACCCTGGCTGGTCTGGTAATATCGTGCTGGAGTTTTTTAACAGCGGTAAGTTGCCACTGGCCTTGCGTCCTAATATGAAAATTGGAGCGCTAAGTTTTGAAGTGTTGTCTGATTTTGCGGAGAAACCCTATAACGCCCGTCAGGATGCCAAATACAAAGATCAGAAGGGCGCTACAGCCAGCCGTATCAGCTCCGACAGCAGTCGCAGTTGAGCCCAGGCGCACCTAAAATTGCACACAGCTTGCCCAGGCTGCACAGATAATCGGCAAACAAACTTTTTTCTGTCATCTGGGCATTGCAAAGCCAGGTAAAATAAGTAAACTTTGCAGCCTCTTCAGTCGGCGTGTAGCGCAGCTTGGTAGCGCACTGTCATGGGGTGTCAGGGGTCGGAGGTTCAAATCCTCTCACGCCGACCATTTTCTCTCTTTCTGATGCCCACAGAATCTTAAATCTTCCTTAGCTTTCAACGAACCTGCGACATAAGCGCGTTAGCGGTTACCGTCGGAGTTCACCAATGCGTCTGGAACGCATTGGAACAGCTTCAGCTGGCCCGAAGGGCGGAGGACAGGAGTCCGGAGTAATTCCTCTCACGCCGACCATTTTCTCTCTTTCTGATGCCCACAGAATCTTAAATCATCCCTAGCTTTAAACGAACCAACAAAATAGGCGTTGGCGTTGATATTTAGCCCTCAACATTGAGCTATTTATCTTTATGCAGTTGATATAGTGCATCCTCAACCGTGCGTTGATATGCAGAAAGTTCAAACCAATAGGTTTGCATTTCAGAGTAGTCCCTCTCTGGCCAGCCGCCGAAACGCCAGAAAACCCAGCCGTCGCGATTAAATACATCGGCGGTAAAGAAAGAACATTCAACCTGCCCACAGCTGCAACCTAACAGTATGATCGAGGCTTTTCCCTCTTTAAGGCTCTGTAACCAGTTGGCCTGCGAATAGTATTGAACATCGGCTTGGTGTAAAAACACGTCATTGAATGGCGAAAACTGCTGTTGTTTTTCATAGTCTGCTACCAGGTCGGTAAGCCGCCTGCCGTTTATCGTTACACAAAGTCTGGTTTTAGCCACTTGCCCTTTCTTCGCCTGTTCGGTTTCCCAATTCAGTGCAAGCTGGTCCACATTCATCGCCCTTTAATTTGACTGCAAGGTAGCTTTATAAGCTAAGTAAGCTGTATTTGTCAGTCAGTTTGTTGGATATGACATTCTGCGGGGTAGGTTAAAAGTGTTGGTAATTTGCACAAATTTTCCTTAACTTACCGTTAGTTAACCTTGAGTCATGGGTCGTTGATGAGACCACTTTTTCGTGTACTTAAGCCTTGGGCAACCGCCAGGCTAATGCTTGTCGCTATTTTAATGGCACATCTGATTGCCTATGGTAGTAGCCATGAGTCCTCACCAAGCTATCGACTCAATGAGATCACAAACCATAGCAAACTCCTTGAAATACTTGATTACGCCTGCCAACAGCGACAGCCCCATCGTGCGAGTTTATTTATTATGTTTGCACCGCCGGAAACGCTTTGGGCAAACCAAGCTTACCGCTGTGGTGACAATAAGGTTTTTGAATTTTCTGAGCGAAGGCCACCCATAGGCTTACCCGTAGGGCTGTTTGACCAAGCTGATGAAGCTTGGTTACTAGAGGCTTATCGTTTGATTCAGCAAGGTACCTATTCCTTGATGGGAGAGTGGATCCGCCCTAAAAATCCCCGAGACATTAGTTTTCTGCACCGTGCTTTTGCCAAGTATCCTTATATAACTGCAAGGTTGATGGCCACAGCCCCCGCCCCGCATGTTGGTGAGGTTTGGCAAGGGCTTTATCAGCATATGGACCGCGTGTTGAAAGCATCTCAGTCACTGGACGATAAGCGTTTGCTTGCCTTTGCTATGGCGCGCGATGGTCGAGTGCAACAAGCATTAGCGATAATTGAGGAGCTGCTTGGGCAAGGGGATCAGACGAGTTTGTATCTGTTGCCTTATGTGACGCTGGATGTCCCTCAAGCTATTGACGATGAAATGGCTGACACCACTGAGCCGCTTTTGGGCTATCAGGTGTTAGCCATGCTTGAAAACTATGTTTATCAGCAGAATTACCCGGCGGGTTTTTGTCAGTGGGCACTAGGTTTAACGCCAGGCCCGCTGGCCGATTATGTTGCCACTGTGCTGGGGAATATTCAGGACAATTTGCGTTGTAAAGTTGGCAAGTAAATGCAGGATGTCGCCCATTTTCGGTATTTTATTGTTTATTCATGGTAAAAGCTTTTGAGTGATAGTGACGTTAATTCACATATGTCCAGAGACATTTGAAGTAGGTAAGGAAGTTTATTTTGAAAGCTGCAACAATTTTTTGGTTGATTATTGGCTTTTTGTCGTATTTTTTTACTGCGCCTATTGGCTTATTTTGTATTTTTATTCTGAGTACCTTTGCTGCCTTAGTTACAGTAGGTACCATAATTGAGGAATATTCTGAAGAGCTGGGTTTATCTCAGGTCTTAATCTATTTTTTCTTCATTAATCAGTGGCTTGGCTATAAAGGTAATCAATACTTGGGTTGGTTGTTTCTGGCTGGCAGCTTGGCTTTAATTATAAAATCTATATATTCCTTTTCTTATATATCCGATACAGATAACACCAGAATCTCTTCAGCATCACAAGGTGTGGTTAAAGCATTGCTGATTTTAGCAACCTGTGCGGTGTTTTTGTATGTGGTCAACGAAAAATCTATCAAGAGAATGACGGATACCTTTTCGCTATCCGAGACAAAGCAAAAAATGCTTATTGCCGAGCATAGAAAATTTGTCAGCCTGATAAATTATATCCCTGCACAGGCCGTTGAAATTGCCGAATCATTTGTCAGTGAAATCCGAGCGGAAGTGGTGGCTGCCAGTGGCCAAAATAAAAATGATGTCACAGCGCTGCAGCGCTGCGCTAAAAGCGATCTGAAAAACTTAGGTAGCTATAGCATTCCCAGTGGTACGGCAGTGCCGAAATTCGTTCGTTATGTTTTCCTGACGGAAAAAGAAAAAAATATACAAAAGTCCATTTACAATAAAGTAAAAACAACAAAGGGAAGTGATAAGGCCAATATGCAGGCTGCTGCCTATGCCTTTTCTCAGGAGCATTATAAGGTTGCCCTTTATTTTATGGATAAGTCCCGTGAACTTGATGAAATGCCAGAGTTAAATTCGGCGTTTTATTACTTTTACGCTCTGAGTGCACTTCGCGCTTCTGAAACGATACGAATGAAAGAAGATAAAGCAAATTGGCTGAAAAGAGCGGAAAGTTTTGCAAGTTATTATCTGACTCTGGAAGGTAAATGTGGGCGATATTCATCCGATGCGAAGAAAATTATAGATGGAGTGGCATTATGAGCAAGTTTTTACTCGCGGTGCTTGTTTATAGTTGTGTAATTGCCAGTGCGCTTGCCAACGACTCTTTAGACAAAAAGCTGAATCACCGCATTGAAACCGATGTACTGAAATTTCGTAATGTAAACGTACCTTTTCCTGCCTCAATGTTGGATGGCTATGAAGGCGACGCTGAGCCCAATGGCATGGCTGTGGTAGATATTGATGCCAAACTGGCAATTTATACTTTAGCCGGTGAGCCGGTTGTATATTGCCTGGCGACCTGGGCCTTTAAGAGTGCAAAGACTGCCGTTAACACCATATACGGGAAGAATGCCAGCAACACCGCTTATCCGCGCTTGCCACAAGAGGTTGAAAATAAAATAAGCCTGTATCGATTGAAATTGAAATTCCATACTGAGCTTACCTCTGGAAATTATATTGAGTGCGATCCGGGGGTAATGGGCAAGTCGGCGAGTAAGGATATAAGTTTTAATGTTCCAGATAGCCCAGCGTGGGATGCAGTATTTTTAAATAACAGTCTTTCAGGGCATTTGAGTGGCTCTGAAGCTAAAAGTTATTATCTCAGGTTGCTAAAACAGGGGGGAATTAGCGTAAATGCTATCAGCGAAGTGCTTGAGGCTGAGATAAATCTTTTCCCAGCGGGGAATTGGCTAAACCAGCAAAAAATACAGGCGATAGAAGATATAGAACTTGCCCCTGCTACGAACAAAAATCAAAGCGATGAGGCAATATGGCGCCAATTTGATGCTAGTCATCAGCAGCGTAAGTTGGACGAAACAGAAGAAAATGAAGCGTTTTTTGCAGAGCGCATCGCCGAGGTACAGGATGAATTATCGTCGTTAAGTGCCTTAAACAATGCTTGTGATAAGTTTGAACCTGCCAGCGGATTCAATGGGATGCAGGGTGCGATTAGTAGCCTGGCGCCCTGTTTATCCCAGCGTTTGCCTAAGTCGTACCTATTGTATAAATCCGTTAATTTTAGTGCAGCCTTAAGCCAATCATTTTCGTTGGTAGATATGTATCTTGCCAGTGAATTTGTTATTTTTTCTGGTAGAAATAAAAATGATAATTTCATTTTTAACTTGGATGGTAAGCCACTACGTAATCAAGCTTCTGTATTAGTGAATGAAGGTATCGAACATTATAAAGACTCAAGTTCCAGTAAGGGTATGAGTTTTTTTCATTCTGGCTTTAATTCTAGATATGCAGTTTTTAATAGAAGCTGGATAGGTCGGTCAAAAAATGTAGTAATACTTGATTCTGGCGGGAGTAAACTGTTTTCTATAGATAATCATCATGATATTCAACGAATTGCTGATATCGAAAAATTAAAAAACGAGGTGCTTTATACTAGTGTTTTTTTTGATAAAGCAAAAAATATTTATTTATCTAGGTCTATATCTCATTGGCGGGATGGGAAAGTAGAAGTTTATAGCCAATATTCTGCTGATGGAAAGTTTGTGAAGGATATCAGTGAAGATGAATATCATAGCCAGCGGAGAATGGTGGAATCGGCCAAATTAAGGTGGAAATGGGAAAAAAACACTAAAAAACCAACCTTGAAGATTCAACAGGCTGATAAATCTGCTCTGATTGACTTCTCCAGCCTGGACTTCTGTACCATGCTATTCGGAGAAGGAGAGGAACAGTCTATAGTGATAGGCCAATTCAGGCTAGATGGTGGTTGTTCTTCTCGTTATTATCTTATGGAAGTTTATATCAATCCTGACACCTATGAGTTAATTATGTTGTCGGGAGCTGTAGAGGGAGGCGGTTATGAAAATTATCAAGATACGCGACATTTTGGCGATGTTCATTTGTACCGATTTAAGCCGGTTTTTTAGTCACCCATTCAGTTTGGCGTTTCCTGAATGCGACAAAAATGGCCTAGTTTAAACCGGACCTGTTGCTGAAAATAACTCACCGTGGCGCTGGCATAGCCCGCTTCATCCATGCTGTTGCTGCGCCATTGTGTTTTCAGCGCGTCCAGTTCCGTTTGCACTCTGGTGAAGTACATCTCACTGGATTCGGTGGCTGGCCAAACACATATTTGCTGCACCTGCGCAATGGCTTGCGCAACCAAATACCCAGTGTTGCCCCAATGCCACCCCTGCTGTTGCATCTGTTGTGCCTTGCGGCGCTGGCGTTTAAATTCCCGGGCAAGTTGTGTTTGGTAGGTGCGTTGTCGAATGGATAAAACTGGGCTGCAATAGGCCCTGTCCAACCCCAACCAGGATGACAGCCACTCTGTAATCACCATCGGCTATTCTCTGTATTACTCAAGATGGGCATATTTAGACGAGTGCCTAAATTGGCTATTGATTGACCCAGTCCAGATAGGACATGGACACCTCTTCAATAATATCGACTCGTAGCGCTTGCATATCCAGCAACACCAGGGCATTGCGTCCCCACCAACTGCAATCAGCGATGCAAAGGATGGCCTCAACCTGATTGTTGCCGACTAGTGATAAATCAAACATAGGCGTAAAGTTTTTGCTTGATACCCCTGCATGATAGAAGCGGTACCAAGTACCGTGCTGATAAAATAGCCCGACGCCAAACCGCTCCCAGGTTGAAACATCATATATCAGGTTAATCAGCTTCCCCGCTGGCAGATTAATCTCCTCGATGGAAAAATCTTCTGCTTGCTGCATCTGGGAGATTAACTGCGTGAAGGCGTGGGGATCCTGAAGCGGAAGTAACGCAAAGTGATTGGGTTGAGATGGGCTGTATATCAATCCCGAAGGCGTCAGCTCGTCTGTCTTCATAATGCTGTCAGACAGTCTCTGCCATAAGGTTTCTGCCTGACCGGGCTGGGCTTTAACGCTAAGCGGCTCAGTTTGAGCAACTGCGCCAGGAAGCTGCAATAACGCGATCAGCAATAAAAAGTTAATCACATTTATACTCACTTTATAAATCAAGACCATAACCAGGCACCAGTATTCCCTGGGCCAACTGGGCTGTTAGCGAAACATAGGTCAGCCGGACGGAGGGCTTTGCAAGGCGCTAACACTATCTTTGAGCCTTGGTGCAGCAAAGTCCAGAAAACTGCGCATTTTTAGCGGCATGATACCGCGGGAAGCATGCAGTAAATGTATAGGCAGGGGGGATGGCTCATATTCCGGCAGAATTATCTGCACCTGACCTTTTGCAATGGCATCGGCGGCTTGATAGTGCAACAGTCGGGTAATCCCCACTTGGCGTATAGCGGCGCAAAGGGCAGCATCACTATTAGTGACGGAAAGTCTTGCTTGAATAGCTAATTCCAGCGAATTAGAGCTACCGGGCTGCTTAAAGCGCCAGGTTGTTGCATTGCGGTTGGTATCTTGGGTGACGCAAGGTAATTCTAGTAAATCTTCAGGGTGGCTGAGCGCAGGTATGTTTGATAGAAGTGCCGGGCTTACGCAGGTGATGACTCGTACGCTACCGACCTGGGTGGCGACCATAGTGCTGTCGGGCAACCGGCCGATTCTAACCGCCATATCCACATGTTCTTCGATTAAGTCCAGGTTATGGTCTGCCAGCAATAAGCGGATCCTGATCTCAGGATAGTTGGCCAGAAACTCACTGATAACCGGCAGCACATGTAAGCGGCCAAACATTTGTGGGGCGGTGATCACCAGCTCTCCTTTAGGCTGAGTATATTCACCACCGGCCTGGCGCTCTGCTTCTTCAACCTGTTCAAGAATTCGCTTAGACGCTGCTACATAGTGAATTCCAGCTTCAGTCAGACTGAGTTTTCGGGTTGTTCGGACAAGCAGGCGAGCGCCTAGTTGCTTTTCCAGGTCTGACACTTTGCGACTTAAGGTGGCAAGCGGCACCCCCAGGGCTTTGCTGGCGGCAGAAAAACTGCCGGTCTCTGTGACTTTAACCAGCATGGCCATAGCGTTAAGACGGTCCATTTTTATTCCATTATTCGGAAATATTTTTTCCAAAATTACCGGATTATCTTGATATTTGAAAGCTGGCAGACTGCATCCCGTACAATCAAACGGGAGATTTAATTCCATGAACCTAACCATGGCTGAATGCCCACAGCCTGTCATTGGCTATGACCATGTGGGGATCCGGGTATCCAACCGCAAGCGCGCCTTGCGTTTCTACGAAGGCTTGGGCTTTCGTGAAACCTATCGAATCTCCTACGGTGAGGCCAATGAAATGGTCAGCCCGGCAGGGGTAAGAATTAACCTGATTTTCAACGGCGTTACCCGCCGTGATGCCCGAAATGTGCTGTTAGATGAACCCATTAAGTTGCCCGGTATGACCCATCCAGCTTTTTTGGTGGCTGACATTGAGCAGTTTCAGTTGTGGCTGAAGCAACAAGGCATAGTGATTACTGAGGGGCCCAAACGGATAGGACCGCGGCGGGTGGCGCTGTTTATTCGCGACCCGGACGGCAATGTACTGGAGTTTAATCAATTGATCCCTGAGGAGGGTAAGCGTAATGAAACTGTATGATTTAGAGGTGTCGGGTAACTGCTATAAGGTGCGTTTATTTGCGGCATTAGCGCAGATTGAGCTGGAGTTGGTGGCCGTGGACTTTAGCCGCGGCGAACATAAAAGTGAAGCCATTTGCAGCCTCAACCCTTGGGGGCAAGTGCCGATTCTGCAAGACGAGGCATTGGTACTGCGTGATGCCCAGGCGATTTTGGTTTACTTAGC
This sequence comes from Bowmanella yangjiangensis, assembly GCF_018531185.1. Lineage (NCBI taxonomy): Bacteria > Pseudomonadati > Pseudomonadota > Gammaproteobacteria > Alteromonadales > Alteromonadaceae > Bowmanella > Bowmanella yangjiangensis. The sequence goes on along the minus strand of NZ_JAHDJU010000003.1, from coordinate 485,738 downwards.
CGGTCGCTACGGTGGAGAGGCCTGGTGGCCGGGAGAAGCGCACTTGCAAGGGCAGGTAATGCAATGGTTATCCGTGGCAGCTAATGAGATCCAACATGGGCCGAGCGCGGCCAGGCTGATTAAAAAATTCGGCGCCAATTTGGATGCGCCGCTGGCACTGATGCGCAGTGAACATATTTTAGGGCTGATAGACAAGCATTTGGCTAAGCATCAATGGCTGGCCGCAGGCAGGCCGACTATCGCCGAATGTGCGGTATTTCCTTATGTGGCGCTGGCCTGGGAAGGTGATGTGGATATTAGCCCTTACCAAAACATTGCCGCCTGGATTGCACGAATCAAAGCGCTGCCAGGCTTTATCGCCATGCCTGGTATTGAGTTGGCGAGGTAGCTGAAACTAACGGGGGTTTAAAAGCCGCTGGCGCTTATTAGGTTATTACCAATGCAAGTAAAACAAGGCGCACCGAAATGCGCCTTGGTCGCTTTCCTTTAGTTTATTGCCCGGTTAACTTGGCCGGGTTCAGCAGTTCCTGCAGCTGTGCTAAGGGTATATCGGTCAGCTCGGCGGCCACCTCTATAACCGGCCTTTGCTGCTGGTAAGCCTGCTTGGCGATAGCGGCGGCTTTCTCGTAACCGATAATAGGGTTTAACGCCGTCACCAAAATGGGATTTCTGGCAAGGGCCGATGCAATATTGTGCTGGTTTACTTTTAATCCCTTCAACGCCTGCTCGGCCAGGGCCGTGCAACTGCCCGCCAGCAGACCGATGCTGTCTAAGAGATTACTGGCAATCAGCGGCAGCATCACATTTAGTTCAAAGTTACCCGACTGACCGGCCAGGGTGATGGCGCTGTCATGCCCTATAACCTGAGTACAGGCCATGGCCACGGCTTCGGGGATCACTGGGTTGACTTTGCCCGGCATAATGGACGAACCGGGTTGCAGCGCGGGTAGTTCAATTTCGGCTAGGCCTGCCAGCGGACCTGAGTTCATCCAGCGCAGGTCATTGGCTATTTTCATAAGCGCCACTGCCAGGGTTTTTAACGCGCCGGAGCAAGCCACTGCCACATCCTGGCTGCCAATAGTGAAGAATAAGTTTTCGGCGGGCTGAAAGGGAAGGCCGGTGGTGTGGCTGATCTGTTGGCAAAGCAGTGCAGAAAACCTTGGATGAGCATTGATACCGGTACCCACTGCCGTGCCGCCCTGAGCCAGCTGCAATAAGCGTTGTTGCTGTTCCTTAATCAGCGTTGTGGCATGACTGAGCTGTGCCTGCCAGGCTGAAAATACCTGCTCAAAGCTTACCGGCATGGCGTCCATCAGATGGGTACGGCCGGTTTTAACAATATCGCCGTGACTGGCGATTTGTGCCTCCAGCGCTTGATGGAGGCGATGTATAGCGGGCAGTAAATCATGCTCAAGGGCAATAGCGGCACTGACATGAATGCTACTCGGGATAGTATCGTTACTGCTTTGACCAAGATTGATATGATCGTTGGGGTGAACCTTTTCCCCCAGAATTTCCGTGGCCAGGGTCGCCAGTACCTCATTGGCATTCATATTACTGCTGGTGCCTGAGCCGGTTTGAAATACGCTCACCGGGTATTGGCTTAACTTAAGATTATCCAACTGCTGCTGGGCGGCGGTAGTAATGGCATGGGTTTGTGGCTGGGTAAGTAAACCGAGTTCGCCATTGGCGTGGGCGGCCGCTTGTTTAATCAGCAGTAGGGCGCGAATAAAGCCGGCTGGCATGGTTGCGGCACTGATGGCAAAGTTTTGCACCGCGCGCTGGGTTTGTGCCTGATACAAGGCGGATACTGGCACATGAAGTTCGCCCATGGAGTCTTTTTCGATGCGATGGCTCATAAAATCTTATGTCCTATTACGTGGTCCGGCGGGTCCTGTGCTGTCCCGCTGGTAAAGTGGCTGCAGCAAACGTCGCAGGTCGCGCTGCAGTTTGGAAAATCGTTCTGCCCCTTGGGGCGACTGCCGGTAAAGCGCCTGCAAGGCCAGCAGCGGTTGATAGAGCTGGTCAAGCAGGGTTTGCCTTTGCCAATGGCACTGGGCTGCAATGGCCCAACGTACCAGATTAAACAGCCAGCGTCTGAGCTGCCATTCTTGCATCAGCGGCTGCCCTGCATCAGCTAGCTGAAGGGTCAACTCATGGGATGCCTGATTGTAATAATAGAGCTGTTGTTGCCATTCGCACCCGGTCAGCGCCAGTAAATTTACTTCTGCCTGGTGGCAATGCTGCCAGGCTCTTTTGCTGATGGCTTTAAATGTGCGGTGCGACATCAGCGTGCCTGCCGGTAGCGTCTGGCCACTTCTGGCCAGTTAATGACCTGATAGATAGCCTCTATGTAGTCGGCCCGTTTATTCTGATACTTAAGATAATAAGCGTGCTCCCATACATCCAGGCCCAGAATCGGGGTGTGACCATGCATAAGCGGGCTGTCCTGATTGGCGCTGCTTTCCACCACTAATTGGCCCTTTGTGTTCAGACTTAACCATGCCCAGCCACTGCCAAAGCGTGACAATGCAGCCTGAGTAAAGGCATTTTGAAACTGGGCAAAACTGCCAAAGTGTTGGTCGATGGCCAGGGCGAGTTCGCCGTCGGGTCGGCCTTGCCCATTTGGGCTCAGTATGGTCCAGAACAGGCTATGGTTGGCATGTCCGCCGCCATGATCCCGCACTGCAGCTTGCAGCTGGTGCGGTAGTTCGTTGAGCTGGCCAAGCAGTTTTTCCAGCGACAAGCTGGTATAGGGCGTGTCTGTCAGCGCCTGGTTGAGCTTATTCACATAAGCTTGATGGTGCCGACCGTGGTGAATTTCCATGGTCAGACTATCCAGATAAGGCTCCAGTGCATCATAGGGGTAGGGCAGTGAAGGTAATTCAAACGGCATGGCACACTCCTTTAGTGATTTCCAATGGGAATAGACTGACGCAAAAGTAGGTTACTGGCCGAAGAGCTGCCGTAGTGGCGGCAGAACAGCGCCAGTGACATTTTGCATCGATGCAGATGGGGAAATAGCAAGGTCAGCTTGTCGTGGTTGTCCCGCATCAGCAAAAACAACCGGTTTAGGGCTTGCTCATGATAAGAGCGCGCTTTGTCAAATCGGCGCAAGCGGGACTCCAGATCAGCGAGGTTATGCAGGCTAATCACATGAATGGCAACATGCTCGGCGCACAATCTTGTCTGTAAAAGCCGCTCTGACAGATCTAAAGCGCTTAGATACCAGCGACGGGCTATAGATGTATTTAGGCTTTTGTAACGCCGAGATGCCGCGTTGGTGGCATATTGCCAGCGTTTTATCAGGCCCTGCGGATTGATGATAGTGCTATGGGTTGTGCCTGCAGGCTTAGACAGAGCGCTTGTCTCCGCTGGGTTTGCCCGGTCGGACTGATGAAGAGACAATCGTGAAAAACGTTCAGTTTGCTCTGTTTCGGTCTGAACGAAAACGCCTTTCTGATTTGCACAACGCATAGTGTTATTCCTTTAGCTAAGAGTGGTCCACGCAGGGCTGAATTCGAAAACGCCTTATAAGTTAATGATAATGATTATCAAATGCAATAAATTGTTTTATAGTGCAACCATTCGATGTTTACACAAGTGAATGGTGGCAATGAGAGCAGACAGCACAAGGCAAGCACGGCTTTTACCTGCATCGATGTGGCATGGTGGCACTGCCATAAAGTGGCGAGTATGTGGGTTGGCTGGGGTAGCTGGTCTGGTAGCGTTAATCTGGGCTGTGCCAACTGATGCCCTGGCTTGGGCGCTGGGGGGCTCTGCATTGGGCTTTCTTTCCACCGCGCTTGGGGCCATGTTGGTGTTATTGCCCGGTCGCTACAACCAGCGTTTTTTGGAACTGTCATTGGGGCTGTCCGGGGGCATGATGCTGGCAGCCGCGGTATTTTCCCTGCTGTTGCCAGCCATAGACACTGCCACCGAGATCTTCCCCCCGTTCTATGCACATCTTGCTGTGATACTTGCCACCTTAGGCGGGGCGTGGATGATGTGTGAGATAGAACGTCACGTACCCCACGGTCATCCGGTTGCCGGTGATACCGGCCCAGGCCATCGCCATTTAAGCCGGTTATGGCTGTTTGTGTTGGCGATTGCCTTGCATAACTTGCCCGAAGGTATTGCGGTCGGGGTGAGTTTCTCCGGGGCAGATTGGCACTCGGGCAGCAGTGTCAGCCTGGCTATTGCCCTGCAGGACTTCCCCGAAGGTTTTGCCATGGCTGTGGTATTGTTGCGTTTGGGGCTTGGCGTTTGGAAAGCGGTGGGCTGGTCGCTACTGGCTGGCTTGCTGGAGCCCTTAGGGGCGGTTATTGGGGTATTTTTAGGCGGTATAGCGGTTTTTGCTTATCCGCTGTCGTTGGCACTATCTGCTGGGGCCATGTTGTTTGTGGTGATCCATGAGGTTATCCCTGAAGTGCAAAGCCCGCGCACCAGTCGCTTAAGTGTGCAAGGTACCATGACCATGCTGGGCGGTTTTTTGTTGCTGTGGTTTTTAGACAGCCAGGCTTTTGTTCGCTTGCTGAGTTGATAAAGTCAAAAGGGAGCCTAAGCTCCCCTTGATCTTTATAGCCGCTCGTTAAGTCTCAGCGTTGATCCTATCCAATCAGGGCAGTCCTGAATTGGCCTTAAAAACTCATATTAATGCCAACTGCCGCACTGAGATCGTCGGCTTTGTCGGCATCAAAGTAGCGTTTGCGCATTTCAACATACACATGCTTATTTTGGCCTAGCTTGTAGTCATTGCCCAGCACCACGGCGCGTTGTTTACCACCCTCAATGGCTTGGTACCCTTTAGCGTATTCCAGGCTGCCATACACTCTGTGATTATCAAACAGCTGGTAACGTGCTCCCAGAGCGTAGTGGCGGGACTCGGCACTTTCTCCTTTTAGATGGTCTTCCAGCACATGCTGAGCGCCGTAGGCTGAAAGCTGCAAATCGCGGCTGACTTTCCACTTGGCGGAGGCCACATTGGTATAATACTTGGCATTTGGATACTGGTTGTTTTGATAGCCTGCTTCTAACTCAATATGTTTAAGACCACGATACGTCACCCCATAGCCGACACCATAATCCAGCTCGGTATCACTGACCCTTAAGCGCTGACTGCCTACCCTGAGCTGCGGGAGGCTGTCCAGTTGGCGGGCGAAGTTGTACTGGGCCGAGAGGCGAAAATCATCGGCATTGTAATGATATTGCAGGGTTTGTTCGGGGCGTTTGGTATTTAGCTCATCCTTGGTCAGATGCACCGATGCGCCAACGCGATGGCTGCGGTCAAAATCGTCATAGTTTTTGACAATGGCATTTTGCTGGCCGTACTGCAGGCTGCCCCACTGAGTTTTGATGCCCATATAGGCCTGACGAATTTTAAAGAAAGGGGAATAGTCGCTATTTGCATTAGTGCCCAGTTCAAAGCGGCCATAGAGTTTATGCCCGGCCAGGGGGTAACTGAATTTGATGCCGGCCTTACTGGCATTGTCTTTGAGCTCCCAGCGTTTATCGTCACCTTGTTTGGCTGGGTCCAAAGGCGAATAGGGGACTTTCTCCTGTTTGTCCTGATATACCCCAGATACTCTGAGACTGGCATAGGGGGTGATTTTTAATGGGACGATGGATTTTTTAAAGGCTTTTAGGGGCTGCTCAATACTGTAAGCGACCGGAATACTGGTAAGAAGGGCAATAGATAATAATGTCAGTGGCTGTTTCATCTGGTGTCTCCAAGTTGTTCTGCAGAGGAGATTAACCTTGGTTCACTGACAGTAAGCTGAGAGCCCTTGCAAGCTTTATGTAAGCTTCGGCTGGTAAAGTAGCAATCTGGTAATGCAAGCCATCTAGCACTTAGAAACTTGGTTAAGCAGGCCGGGTATGCTGCACACCGGCCTAAAGGGTTAAGCCTCTGGCGTATCGTGCAGTGGATTGATAAACCAGATATCCGGGGTTTTCTGGCACAGATTTAGGCTACGCTGTGCCTGACGGGATTGATGAGCAAAGTGGATCTCAACTTGGCGACATTGGGTCAGACCAAAGATGTCGTGAAGTGGCAGTACGTAACCGTCACGGGTTAAATCGTTATCCGTATCTACTTTCAGCTCATAGGGGCGACTATTAAGGAAATCCCGCTTGAGAATGGAGGGGGTGACGGCGGTATGGCGAACATAACCGAGCAGTTGGGTGCCACGTTCAATCAGGTACCAACTCTCATCCGGTGATTGTGCCAGTACGTTGACGATATCGTGCTTTTCCAGGTTGCCAAGCTCGCGGCTTTGTTTGCTGGGTTCGGCGTAAAGTTTTACCTTGCGGCGGGTAACATAAGGCAGGTCGATAAACATCAATTCAGACTCGGTATTGATTTCTTCCTTGCCTGCACGTTTGAGTTGAAAGGCCTGAAAGTTTACCGCCGCAATCTTCAGCGACCACGTAGCGTGGGTAATGGGATCCACACGGCTTAGTTCATCGGCTACAGGCTGCTTAAGCTGCTTGGCTAATTGTGACAATAACTGGGCACGGCCCCGGTCACTTAAATAGCTATCGAATTCCTCATTAATGCTAAGAGCAGCCAGGGCATGTTGTTTTTTAAGCTGAGTATCCAGAGGGCCGGCATCTTTAACCAGTTGGGTCAGCTGGCAGCCGCTTAGTGTCAGGGCGCCTGCCAGTGCAATGAGTAATTTGTACATAGGAATTGCCTCCGTGTTAGTCCATGGCTGCCAGTGTGCCGGGCAAATGCAGAACAATGCATAATCCGCTTGCTGCCAGACTGCTATCTTGCAAACGAATGTTGCCACCGTAGAGCAGCACGATATCCTGCACTATAGGCAGTCCCAGCCCGGTTCCCTGCGTGGTTTCATCCAGTCTTTTGCCTGGGCTGAATACGGCTTGACGCTGTTCCTCGGGAATACCAGGACCATCGTCTTCGATAGTAATTTCGATACCGCGCTCAATCTGTGCTGCACTAAACTTCACCTGGCTGTGGGCCCACTTACAGGCATTATCCATCAAGTTGCCGAGTACTTCGTCCAGATCATGAGGATCGCCAGAAAACACCAGATTGGGGTGACAGGCAAAGCTCATTTTCAAGCCCCTGGGCTTGTACAGTAATTCCAAACTAAAGACCAGCTCACTTAGGGTGTCTGCCACATTGGTTCGGGCAGATAACTTCTCGAACGAACCGGCTAACCTGGCTCGTGCTAAATGGGTATGTGTGCTTTGACTTAGTTTGTCGGCTTGCTCTAACACAATGCGGGCATCGGCTGGTGGCAGATTACTGGCATGATTTTTAAGCACAGAAATTGGATTTTTCAGGGCATGAGCCAGGTTTGAGGCCTGCAGGCGGGCGCGCTCTAGAATTTCTTTATTATTTTGCAAAAGGTGGTTTAGCTCGGTTTGCACTTCGGTTAATTCGCTGGGTAAGGTCAGTGTCAAAGACTCCTGGCTGCCATCCCGAATGGCCTTGATCCCTTGTTGCAAGCTTCGTACTGGCTGTAACAACTGCTTAAGCTGCCAGCGTAATATGAGGCCGAGAATCAGCCCGAGTAGGGCAAATGCACCGATAAGGCGGCTGGCAAACTGGATAACATCGCGCTGAATATCGGCCACAGGGCCACTTGCGACCACAAATACATACTGATCCTGGGAGTGAAAGTGTACACGTTGCACGGCGGCCCGCAGAGGCAAGCCAGTTGGGCCTTCAAGCGCCATAAAGCTCAACTGCGGAAGATTGATCTCATCCAAAAGTGGTGCGGGTGCGTCGGCATACAAAGAGGGTGACTGATATTTTACCTGCTGCTGGTGAATAACCTGCCAGTACCAGCCCGACAGGGGCTCCTGGAACCTAGCCGTAGAGGGAGTACCATTTAAAATCAGCTCGCCGTTTGGTTCAAACTGCGCTGCGGCTAACAATGAGTGCAATTGGTTGGTTAAAGTACGGTCAAAGCGCCGTTCGATATAGGAGTCGAACAGCAACACCAATGCCACAGATAAGACACTTAATGCCACAAACATAAACAGGGTAATCCGCCAAATCAGACGGTTACGCAGCGAGTAAGGCTTAGCTGTCGGCATTTAGCTGGTACCCTTGTCCACGTCGGGTTTGAATATGCTCGGTCCCCAGCTTTTTGCGTACCCGGTTAACCAGCACTTCAATCACATTGGAGTTGTGCTCAAAGTCCATTTGGTACAAATGCTCGGTCAGCACGGCTTTTGATACAACCTGACCCTGACGATTCATCAGATAGGCCAACAGACGGTATTCCAGTGCGCTAAGATCCAGATGTTTGCCGGCCAAAGTAGCACGTTGAGTGGCGGTATCCAGCTCCAGTGAGCCAGCGGCCAATACACTGGTGGCATGGCCGTTGCTGCGTCTGACCAAGGCTTCCACTCTGGCTAACAGCTCTTCCATTTCGAACGGCTTAATCAAATAGTCATCGGCACCGGCGCGCAGGCCAGTGACCCGCTCACGCCAGGTGTCACGGGCGGTCAGTATAATAACCGGCATCTTGTTGCCGTTGCGTCGCCAATCGGTCAATACACTGAGTCCGTCGCGACCCGGCAAGCCGATATCCAGTATGGCGATATCATACTCTTCGGTGTCACCAACAAACCAGGCCTCCTGGCCATCATGGCACTGATCCACGGCGAAACCGTGTTCGGTCAGCGCCTCGCTGATTTGCTCAGCGGCTTGCACGTTATCTTCTACTACTAAGGCGCGCATTTTTACTGTTCCTTTTGTGAGGTTTTATCCTTGTCGGCAGCTTCATCACCCACCAACTTATCCAACTGTCTGAATACCCGGTCGAGGGGATCCAACTGCTGATGGCTGTCATCTAATACCAACTCGAAGCTGCGGGTATCGTAATAACGGTGGCTGATATCACCTGTCCGGTTGACCAGTTTCAGCTTGAAGACCTGTTGACAGTTGAGCTGCTCAACGCTGGATTGCAGCAGGGTTTCATTGCGTTTCAGATCTTCAGCTTTGAACTTCTTGATAAAGCGATAGAACTCTTTTGCTGAAGGTGGGGTGCCTGCTGATGGACAGGAGGCTTGTGGTTCGTCCTGGGCATAGACAGGCGTGACCGGCAATAACAGCAATATTGCCAGGGCTGTGTAACGGCACATTGTAGATGCAGAAAACGACATAACCTGCCTATCGGAACTTCAGCAATGGAGGAGTATAAGTGGCCCAACCTTACAGCAACCTTACAGCAAGCTGCAGTTGATGGATGTGGTGCTGAAGAATAGCCTCAAATGAAAAAAATTAAAAAATTTTTACATTGTAACATTATGTATTTACTGGGTTTTTCCTAATCTTACGGTAAGCTTACAAGGTGTATAACCTTAGTGTCAGGCAACCTTTTCTAGTATGCGTTTCGTCGATTGGCGACACCGTCACTCAAGCAATACTTACAGAAAAGGAATTATATTATGTCTGCATCTACTCACACTACTGCTCACCGTCTTTTGGCCGCTAAACGCGCTTTTGTAACCCGTCGTGTACTAAGCGAAGACATGCAGGGGTTAACCGATTTGAGCCACATTCCACGCAGTGGAGACCTGGTTCTGGCCCGCGTGACAGAAATTGGCCATCACACCAAGATTGAACGTATCGACGGCCGTAAGGCCACCTTATATGAAGGTGACGAAATTATCCTGGCCTTTGGTAATCGCTATGCCCCGGATCAATTTGAAGCCTTAGTTCCTCAGGATCTGGCGGCCTGCCATATGGTGGCAGCAGGCGGGATAGCGGGCCTTGCTATTGGCTGGCATAGCCGTATTGAGATGCCCACGCAAATTGAGCCCATTGGTCTTATCACCAATGCCGCGGGTAAGGTGGTGAATGTGGCTGACTATAAGCTGCCTGCTCACCAGCACGGTATCAGGCAAATTGCGGTGCCAAGTGTGGTGGTGGTGGGAACCTCGATGAATGCAGGTAAAACCACCACGGCGGCTAACCTGATCCATGGGCTGACCACTGCCGGTTACACAGTCGGGGCGATGAAAATTACCGGCACCGGTGCGGGCGGCGATTTATGGCTGATGAAGGACTCTGGCGCAGCCCATGTGCTGGACTTTACCGATGCGGGCTACCCAACCAGCTTTAATATCGGCATTGAAAAAGCCAAAGGGATTTACCCGATATTGGCGGCGGAGTTAGTACGTAAGGGCTGTACCGCCATAGTGATTGAAGTGGCCGACGGCATTTACCAGCAGGAAACCCGCGCGATTTTGCAATGCGTTAAGTTTAAACAACAGTTCAGCAATGTACTGTTTGCGGCGCGAGAAGCCATGGGAGCACAAAGCGGTGCCAGTTGGTTGCAGGAACAAGGCTATCAGGTACAAGGGATTAGCGGCAGAATTTGTGCGTCGCCCTTAGCGACCCGCGAAGCGGCCCATGTGCTGGATATGGCGGTATATGGTCTTGAGGATCTGCGCGATCCGGCTAAAGCCTGTAGCATTATTGGCCAGGACGGCGTGGCGCATCAGGCGGATATTGCCTGATATGTCAAAGGCTATGGGATTTCCAAGCATAGTGACAGGGATCGGGCCGTTTCGGCTCGCTTCCCTGTCACTATTGGCGATGCTGAGTGTGGCCGCGAGCAGCTATAAACTCTTGTGGTTTGCCGATATCTGGCAGGCAAACATACTGCCCCTCAGTCTTGCACTACTTACTGGTGCCATAGTTAATATTGTGGCTCGACTGGCCCTGAGAACACTGGCCGAGCAAAACGGACAGCGATTGGTCATTGCCTATCGCCAGGCGTTATTCAGCCGCATGTTAGACGCAGATGTTGAGAATGGCCCAAACCGTCTTGGCGTGGCCATGAATCGACTGATTAGTGACGCCAACAGTGTGGCGCATTTTGCCGGCAGGGGATTAGGCTTTGTGCAGATGGGGGCGCTGGGCTGCTTTTGTTTTGGTGGGTTTCTGTTTACACAGAGTCAGGACCTGGCGGGCACACTATGTTTGGCATTGCTGGTAACGGCACTATGTCTGGGGGCATTAACGCCTTGGGCATTGGGTCTGGCTGGTGATATCAGGCGCAGCCGAGGCCGGTTAAGTGGACATCTAAGTGAGCGCTGTTTTGGGTACCTGACTGTAGGACGAAGCAACACGCAAAGGCAGGAGAATAAGCGTGTGCTTTTGCGGGGCAAGGCATTGGCACGCCAGCTTGTGCAATGGCAGTTTTTCCTGCTTTGCTGTCGCAGTTTAGGGCCGCTTTGCGGATTAACCGCGCTTATTTATACATCACCGGATTTCAGTGTTAAGCACTGGCCGCATTTAGTCAGGGTACTGACGCTGTCTCTGTGCCTGTTAAGCTTTGATTACCTGGTACGCAGCTGGGCTGACTGGATTAACTTTTATGTAGCCAGGCAGCGTTTACGCTTGGCATTCGACAAGATGCTAGCTGTCGCCAAAAGTGCCAAACGACGCCTCGCAAGAAAACAAGCTTATGTTCTAAAAGCACGTAACTTACAAGTTGCAGATGGAGCGCTCAGCATCAATATGGAAATTCCTGCCGGGGCTCGATTGCAGGTTTGCGGACAACGTGGCAAATCCGCTTTATGCCGCTTACTGGCCCAGCAGGCGGAGCCAGCCAATGGTTACCTGGTGCTTGGCAGCTATCGTTTTAGCAATATTGCACGTAATCGTCTGCATCAGCTGGTGTGTGTCATAGATGAACATAGTCAATTATTTAAAGGGTCGGTCTACAGCAATATCCTGTATGGCACTGGCCTGGCAAAAGGCCCTCAAGCTGTTGCTGTCGCAGAGTGGGTGGGTATCGAACCTGTGCTACTGGACAATGCCATAGGTGAGCTGGGCCGCGGCTGCTCGCAGCTTCTGTACGCCCGTATTTTGCTGGCCAGAGTAATATTGCTAAAGCCTGCGGTGTTGGTTTTGGATCATCCTGTGTTTATTGCGCATCCGCAGGTAAGGAAACTCGTCGCGTTGGTGGCCGAAACTCAGCCTTTTACGTTAATACAGGTGGTTGAGCCTGAATTCGCGCCTTTTACACCCAGTCACCTGCTGGATATGGATCGCGGGACGGTACGCCGGTATGAAACTTCGACCGCATTAAAGATGGATGTGCCGCAGGTAAGTAAACCTTGCATGCTAACCTGAATTATTCCGGAAAATGATATGAAGGCCGCTTAAGCGGCCGCAAGCTTTGAATACCAGGCATGTATGAGAAGTGCCTGATAAAACAAGGTTGGTGACGTGAACCCAGCATTGGTGAGTAGCTGACTAATATCATTGGGTGGGTCGACAACAACCTGCTCTCCCAGATAGGTGGGATTAATATTCAGCCCCGCCAATTGATGAAGCGCGACCCAATGCTGACAGATGGCGGCGAAACTGCTGTCTTGTCGATTCCAACTAAGTTCAGCATTAATCAACATGGCAGCGGGTTTTAGCCGTTTGGCAATATGCTTGAAGTAGGTCAGTCGGTCTTCAGGAGACAGAACGAAATGAGCCACCAGTATACTGGTGGCCGCATCAAAAGGCGCACGTTCAGGTAGATCATGTACAAAGCCTGTGAAAAATTCACAGCGCTGGCTGATACCTTGTGCCTGCGCTTTTTCCTGGCAGCGTAACAGCATGGCAGCCGAAGGATCGACTAAGGTAAATTGCCATTTAGGAAAAACAGTGGCCAGAAATAGCAACTCGTCACCTGTGCCAGCCCCTGCACATAAGATACGGGCATTTTGCGGCAAGGTAGAAAACAGCGCCTGCATCTGTAAATGCAAGGCATCTTTGATCGGTTGCAATTTTACCCGACTGCTGTCGTAGCGAGCGGCCATATCAGCACCAAAAGCGGGTTGATTTTGTGTTTGCATGACGACTCCTTATGCGTTTAGTTGCATTTGGATCAAGGCATGATGTACATGCACGCCAGCCATAACGCCCGATGCACTGGCCAGCGTGGCGTTCTGCATGGGAATGGCGATGTCGCCAGCTGCATAAACACCCAATACCGAGGTTTGCTGGCTTTCGTCTATTTTCACTAATGGCCCCATAAGGCCAGGTTCAAATTCGCAGCCTAGTTGCTCTGCCAGCGGGCTGGCCATGCGCGTGGTTGGTCCTACATATAAAGCGTTTATGCAAAGCTGGCGATTGTCCTGCAAGCGCACGGCACTAATTTCCGGGGCGTTACCGATGATTTCTGTTACTGGCGTTTGTTCGATTCTGACCCCGCGTTTTTCTAACATTTTCTGAACGTCAGGCTCGAGGGGAAATTGCCCTTGACTGAAATAAGTCGTAGGGCCCCAGTCCGGGATCAATTTGGCTTGATGTACTGACAGCGGTGAGGTTGCTAGCACCCCTAATGGCCGGTCGCGGTTTTCATAGCCGTGACAATAGGGACAGTGCAGTACCGTTTTACCCCAACGTGAGGCTAGCCCTGGAATATCGGGTAACTGCTCATGAAGCCCTGTGGCCAGAATGATCTTACTGGCATCTACTGAAGTGTTATCTGCTAATGTGGCAGTAAAACCCTCAGCATCTTTAACCAGATTAACAACTTCACCTTGATGCAGCGTAAAGTCGGGGTAGGGGAGCAATTTGGCCAGCGCTTTTTGGTGTATATCGTGCGGGGTTTCACCATCCAAGCCAAAGAAACCATGGGAATGCGAGGCAAAGCGGTTCCGCGGTTTTCCGCTGTCTATCACTATCACCTGTTTTCTGGCTCTGACCAGTTGTATTGCCGCTGACAGGCCGGCAAAGCTGCCACCAATAATCAGTACTTGTGTTTGCATAATTCACCTCATCGTTAAGTAACAATTATTGTTACATGATAGATTGAGTTTGTTCAACACAGGAAACATTAAATGTTACATAAGGCTGTGGTAGCATTTGCACAAATTCAATAGGTAAATTGCTATGCGCAAAGACAGTCGCCTCTCCCGCGTTCTTCATGCTTTGATCCATTTGGATCATCATGGCAAGCCAGCTACATCTGACGACATTGGTAAAATGCTGGGAACGAATCCTGTTGTGGTGCGCAGAACCATGGCGGCGCTGCGCGAGCAAGGCTATGTCAGTGCCGTAAAAGGGCATAATGGAGGATGGTCATTGGCCAGGCCTTTGTCTGATATCACGTTGTATGACATACACAAAGCTCTGGGAGACAGTTCGGTATTTACTATTGGCCTGACCGACGAGCACAATAGTTGCCCAATTGAGCACGGGGTTAATAATGCGCTGCGTGACGTGATGCACGAAGCCGAAGCGCTGCTGTTAGCACGATTTAAACAAGTGACGCTGGCCAAGTTGGCCAGCGAATTTGGTCAGCACAGCGCGTAAAGTAACTTCACGATGCTGTAGATATTTTTCGCTGGCATGTGGATTTTTGTATATACCTTATAGGGTGTGACAAATTTGTGACCGACAGGTGACAGGGTGAATCGCTGGCTGGAAATGTTTTGCTTATTTGGCTTGGTGCCAATGTCAGTTGCCATTCTGGCGTCATTCTACATTGGCTGGCTGATCCCCATTTTGCTGACCATTTGTACCTTGTGTTTGTGGTTATTGCTGAGCGACCCCCATTTTAAACGCTTTCGGTTGTGGCATATACAAGGCATAAAAGACTGTCTGCGCCATCAGCTGTTGTTGTTTGTGCCATTGGCACTGCTCATCAGCCTGCTTGTGTACTTGTGGCTGCCACAAGTGTTTTTCATCTTACCGCAACACGATAAATCCTTGTGGCTGCTTACCCTGGCGGTTTATCCGCTGGTGTCGGTACTTCCGCAGGAACTGGTGTTTCGTACTTTCTTTTTTCATCGTTACAAAGGCATCTTACCCTCTAAAACCGGGCGCTTGGGGTTAAGCACCGCCAGTTTTGCCTTGGCTCATGCAGCTTACGGTAACTGGCTGGCGGTGTTGCTCTCTGCCTTCGGCGGCCTTTTATTTGGTTACCGTTATCTGCAAACCCGTTCGACCTTAATTGTGGCAATTGAACATTCCATCTGGGGCATGTTTTTATTTACCGTTGGCCTTGGGGTCTATCTGGTGCAGGTAGACCTGCTGAAGTAGGGCAATTCCGGTGGATCTGTATTGCCTAACGACTATAATCGGCGGCAATTGCAACTTGTGCTGGAAATGATGATGAACACATCTCGCCGCTTACTGCCCGAATGGGCGCCTCAGGAAGCTGTGATCCTGGCCTGGCCCCATGAAGATACCGATTGGGCCCCCTGGCTGGAACAAGCCCGTAACTTATATCTAGAACTGATCCACGCCATTAATCAGGCCGATTGTGGGGTGTTGTTGCTGGTAAGAGAAGGCGATATGGCCGACTTCCAGCGCCGGGTAAACAGTACCGACAACGTACTGCTACTTAAAGCCAACCCCAACGATACCTGGTTGCGTGACTATGGTTTTCTGACCTGTCAGTCAGACCAGGGTATGCAGCCGGTGGAATACCAGTTTAACGGCTGGGGTAATAAATTTGATGCATCCCGTGACAACAGGGCGAATCGTGAGATTCTGGCTGATTTATGCAAATTGCCGCTGATCAGCACCGATATCGTAGCCGAGGGCGGCGCACTGGAAATTGATGCAGATGGCCATTTGCTGTCTACCTCGCTGTGTTTGCTGAATCCTGAGCGTAACGGCCAGATGAGCCTGGATGACTACCGCGCCCAATTTAAGCAATACCTGGGGGCCAGTCAGGTCAGCATCTTTGAAAACGGCCATCTGGAAGGGGACGATACCGACGGACATATCGACACCCTGGTACGTTTTACCCCAGATCAGGGGCTGGTGATCCAATCCTGTTTTAATCGCCCGGATGATGGTCACTTTGCGGGATTGCAGGCGCTGGTAGAAGAATGCCGTCAGGCCTTACCACAGCACCAGATTTTTGAATTACCACTGCCGGTGATTTTTAGCGATGAAGGCGATCGCCTGCCGGCATCCTATGCCAATTACCTGATTAACAATCAGCAGGTACTGTGCCCGATTTACGGCCAGCCCGAAGACAAACTTGCTCTGGAAGTACTGGCCAAGGCCTATCCGGCCCATCGGATTGTGGCGCTGGATTGTGCAGTGCTGGTGCAGCAATATGGCAGTTTGCATTGTATTAGCATGCAGGTGCCCCAAGGTACCTTAAAAGATGAAGTGATCGCGCAGTTGCGCAAAGGAGTTAGCGTCTATGGCTAAATTAAAAGTAGGTCTGGTTCAGCAGGCCGTGGCAGGCAACGACAAACAGGCCAACTGGCGAAAAAGTGCTGAGCAGGTGCGTCATCTGGCGGCGCAAGGTGCCGAGCTGGTGATGTTGCAAGAACTGCACAGCACACTGTATTTCTGTCAGGAAGAAAACACCGACTATTTTGATCTGGCTGAGCCTATTCCTGGCCCTGCAACCGAGTATTTTGCGGCCCTGGCCGCCGAGCTGAATATTGTGCTGGTGACCTCGTTGTTTGAAAAGCGTGGTTCGGGCCTTTATCACAACACTGCCGTGGTGTTCGACCGCAAAGAAGGCATGGTGGGCAAGTACCGCAAGATGCATATTCCTGACGACCCTGGTTTTTACGAGAAGTTTTACTTCACCCCTGGGGATCTGGGCTTTGAGCCGATTCAGACCAGTGTTGGTAAGCTAGGGGTATTGGTATGCTGGGATCAGTGGTATCCGGAAGCGGCGCGTCTGATGGCTATGCGCGGCGCGGATATGCTGTTTTATCCCACGGCGATTGGTTGGGATATTACAGATACACCGGATGAGCGTGAGCGCCAGCACACCGCGTGGCATACCATTCAACGTGCCCATGCGGTGGCCAACTCGGTGCCGGTGATCGTGGCCAACCGTACCGGCTTTGAAGCCTCGCCCATTGACGGCGACCCGGGAATTCAGTTCTGGGGCCAGAGCTTTATTGCCGGGCCGCAAGGTGAGCTGCTTGCCCAGGCCAGCAGCGACAAGGAAGAAACTTTATTGGTAGAGCTGGACTTGGCCCGTACCGAAAAAGTTAAACGTATCTGGCCTTACTTCCGTGACCGTCGCATTGACGCTTACGAGGATCTGACCCGCCGCTGGCGCGACTAATGCGCCTGGGCCCCGGTTTTTGCATCAAACACCGGGGCCTCGGAGCAGCATTGCAATGCAAAACATCAAAATTTTTATACTCTGTTGTCGAAGCGGACCGGCTAGCAACGACTAGTTGGCAGCAAACCCACTTTGACGCCCCGGTGAACGGCGCTTTATAACTGCAACGGAGCACCTATGAAGATTTCAATTGAAACCACGGTAAAGGCAACACTGCAGCAAGTTTGGCATGCCTGGACCAATCCAGAAGACATCACTCAATGGAATTTTGCCATCGACACTTGGTGTTGCCCGAGGGCGCAAAACCAAATGGTTGTGGGGCAGGGGTTTAACTATCGCATGGAAGCCAAAGATGGATCTATGGGCTTTGATTTTGTAGGTACCTACACGCAAGTTGAACCGCATAAAGTCATTCAGTACACACTCGGTGATGATCGCGAAGTCCGGGTGGAATTTTTGCCAACCGAGCAGGGCGTGAAGCTGGTCGAGACATTTGAAACCGAAGACGAAAATTCTGCCGAACAACAGCGCCAAGGCTGGCAGGGCATTCTGGATAACTTTAAAGCCCATGTTGAGAAGCAGCACTCATAAGGCTGTCAGGCTAAGCTTGCTCCAACAGGCTTAATGGGGAACTGGTTTGGCTATGAGATCAGCCGGCCCCCTCATAGGTAAATGGTGTTAGACAGCCACTTTTGCCCTCTCATCTGAACATTCTGTTCTGACGTGAACTCTCCCCATCTGCTCAATTAGTAATCTTTTAAGATGTTTATAGGGGCGGCTTGTTGCACAGCTCTTGATAATGCGCCGATTCAAATTCGGGAGCAAAGTATGCAACAGCACAAATTGATAACAAGTGATAGATGGCGAGTCCATTTTATCGCTCAGAATAGTATGATTTCCGCCATGCTGGCAGGGCTGATGGCCTGTGGTGGTGGTGGAGACAATCTGGCACCGGTTCCGGTTCCAGCGCCGCCAACGGAGACTTGTAGCAGTTGGCCAACCCTCTATCAACCCGAATATCGGGGACAAAGTGCGTTGCAGTCTGTTGTCAGGTTAAGCGATTGTTCGGTGATTGTCGCTGGTTATGAGGGGTCTACAGCACAAAGTCAGGCAGAAGGGAACAGCAACGCCTTTGTTGAAAGGTTAACACTGGATACCCAAGGCGCGGTTCAGCGTGTTTGGCGGTATGTGCTTGATACAACTGGCACGGATCAAATCAATCAGCTATTGCTCGACAACAATCAGATCCTTTTTGTTGGAGCCAGCAGCGGCGCACTGCCGGGGCAGGTTAATCAGGGTAAGCAGGATGTGCTAATTGGCAGATTGAGTGTCGACGGCAGTCTGATTGGGGTGTCGCAGCTGGGTACCGAGCGGCCTAATGTACCTGTGAAACTGTTCAAACTGGCGCCGGAGCAATATTTGCTGGTGGGCTATGATGATTACTTTATTCCAACTAATTATCTGGAAGCGAAGGAGAACCCTTGGCTAGCGCGCCTTGATGAGCATAGCCAGGGGCAGTTTCAGGTGCAGTGGTGGCAAACGGACGATACCCCTCAGGGGGATTTTTACACCAGCGCAGCAATGGACTCTGACTTATACGTCGGTTACCAAAGCGATATGGGGGAGTCCAGAGGTGCCTGGCTGAAGAAGCTGACGACTAACGGCGACCCTTATTGGTCGGTATCGCTGAGTAACAGTCCCATAGACACTATCGCAGGTACCCAGGTGGTGAATGAGGAGGTTTGGCTGATGGGAACCAGTTATCTGGCATTGGATCAAAATTATCAGGGAAGAGGGGATTTGTTCCTAGCCAAAATGTCACCAACCAGCGGCGATCTTATCAGTGTCGAAATGTTTGGCTCAGCAGCATTGGACTGGGCCAGACTGTTGATTCCTTATCAAGGTAAGTGGCTGGTATTAGCAGAAACGGGTTTGGATGAAGCGCTGACAGAGTGGGAGGTGTCGCTGTACCAGCACGATGGCCAGTTTTGGCAGAGCGAGTCTCTGCAAATAGGTAAGAAAACCCTGGTATCGTCTGCAGATGTGGTGGCTGAGCAGTTATTGACGGTTGGCTATTGGGTAGACGAGCAAGGACGAGCCAAGGCTTATATGGCGGGATTTTCGCTGTGACAGAGGGACAACTGAGCCTAGACCATTTACTCAGAGGCTGATAGAGAAGGGCGTCGTTGCTGTACTTGAGAAGTGCTTGACCTTTTGTTTTAACGCTTCAAACTGTACTTCATAGACGCCCATTTACTGCCATATGGACAGGCAAATGATGTTGCAGGTGATGTTTTGTCACATAAGCCGGTTTTTCGTCTTATATTGATTCTTATCTGTTTGCTTTTGCAGGCTACGTGTTTTGCCGATACCCTCAGGCGTGCTGTTCTCGATTTGCCCAGTTCTTTTGATCCTCGTCTTAATGTTACCAACACCGACAGTCTGCTAACCCTTGAGTTGTTTGCTGGGCTAACTCGTATAGATGGCCAAGGGCAGGTGGTTGGCGACGTTGCATCCCGCTGGGAACGATTAGGACAGGGAACAACTTACCGTTTTTACTTGCGTGAAGATGCCCGTTGGTCCGATGGTAAACCTGTTGTTGCCATGGATTTCGTGCAGGGATTCAGACATCTATTAAGCATAGGTAAGCCGCTTCCTAGCTGGTTTCTGCCAATACAATCCGACTTGCCGAGAGACCCAGCTACACATACCAATTCTGAGCCAACGTTAGGTATGTTTGCGGTGTCTGAACAGATCCTGGATATCGTTGTCTCTTCGCCCTCAGAGCAGTTGTTGTACTGGTTGGCGGACAGTGCAGCCATGCCGCTACCCTCGCACCTTTTTGCCGAGTCAGGCTATGGCTGGGCAAGGCAGCAGCCTTTGGTTAGCAATGGGCCTTATCAATTAGCTGAGGCAGAGCCTCAGCGGCTATATTTACGCCGTAGTTCTTTCTATCAGGAAGCTGAAAACGTTGCTATTGAACAGGTTGTATATGAGCGCTTGCCGGAAACCATTACCTTGGTCCGCTATTTGGCTCAAAGCCAAGCTGATGTGGCAAGCGGGCTTGCGTATTTTCAGATTAAAGGCGCGAAAAACCTACCTGGATACCAGTTTTCACGTCAGCGACGTATGACACTGCTGATGTTTTTTATGAATCCTCAAGCGCCAGCGCTGCAGGATCTGCGGGTCAGGGAAGCACTTTATATGGCCATGGACAGGAACATGATGGTGCATAATCGCGATAAAGGAGAAGAAGCGATGTTCGGGCTGATTCCCGATATGGCCCATTACGAAGCACTCTCCGGTACCAAATTGACCCAATCACAACAACGTGAGCAAGCCCGGCAGTTGATGAAAGCCGCCGGGTACAACCAAGACAAGCCGCTGTTGCTACGTATATTAACATCGGACCGGGAACCCAGTGTTATTGATGCTGCACTGGCTAAACGTATTTGGGCTGATTTACCGGTAAAAGTTGAAATTGAAAAAGCCCCCTTTAGGGAGGTAGTCAAGCGTATTCATGCCGGCCAGTTTGATATGGTCAGGCGTATGTGGCAAGCCGAGCATGGCGATCCCATGCGCATGTTGGATATATATCTGCCGCCTAATCTTGATTGGCAGGATTTGCCGCAAGAAAAATTACGGGGATTACTTGAGGTGGTTTCGCAAAGTGGTCGAAACCGTAATCAAGCGATCAAAGAGCTTGAACGCTTTTTAATGTCTCAGTACTTAACCGTGCCAGTGTTGCAGAATGTTACTTTTCACCTGCTGGCTAACCGGGTTATTGGTTGGTCAGATAATGCCCTGGCTCGTAATGAAAGTCGCTGGTTGTCTTTGGTTGAGTAAGCGACGGCATCTGTCATTCAGCCCAATGCGACCTTGATTGCTTGGAGTAATAGCAAGGGTGCCCGCTAAGCGCAGCCTCTTTGAGTGATGCCCCATCATTGTTAAAAATGCCACAAACTCCCTACTCGCCTATTGCTGAAGTCAGCGAGAGGGTCAGCCAAGAGATCAACTTGGTAAGTTTGCGGTTGTCGGTATGCTGCACATAGTAGCCTAACCCGGATGGGACGGCAGAATAAGACGGCACAGGACGCAGGCTGGTGGCATTTTTTACCAACGTCTGACCACTGAATACTAACCCCAGTCCCGCCTGGGCTTGCTGAACGGCGAATAGTTCCTGATCGAAATATTCCAGGCCGCAATTGTTCCAGCGCATGGGTGTTTGCTGGCGGTAAGCGTCCCAGGGAGCCGCTGGTAGACTGGCGTTTTTCCATTTGGGAATAAAAATCCTGCATCCCAGCCGCGCGTCGAACGCCGCCAGCTGTTCGGCGGTGCCATACAAGGTAAAGTACTCATGGCTAAGCCTGTGAGCCTGGTCAGTTATCGGGCCAAATCGAATTCCCAGAGAACTGACTGACTGCAATGGTTCCAACAATTCACCGCTGCGTATCTCCATTTGGGTGTCCGGCAACAAGGCTTGCAGTTCAGCCATACGAGGCAGCAACCACAGGGCCGCAAATGAAGACGTGCAACTGATCACCAGGCCCTGACTTTGCTGTTTGAGCTCGCTGAGTACCTGACCTATGGCCTGTAAACTGGCGTAGGTCACCTGCGCTAACTGTTCACCTGGGGCCGTAAGCCTGACCTGACGCACATGTCGACTGAATAATTGTAATCCTAACCATGCCTCCAGATTGCGAATTTGATGGGATACCGCCGTGGGGGTCAGGTGCAATTCATCAGCTGCCAGTTTAAAGCTCTGCAGGCGGGCTGCGGCATCGAACACCCTTAGGCTGTTAAGTGATGGATAGTCAGACATACTCAAAAGTCTTCATACATTCTATATAGATGAGTTTAATTCATCTTGTGTGTGAAAAGCATCTTTTGTCACTGGCAAGTGCAACTTGCAAAATGGCCACTCCTAACAGTGAAATGTGAGTTGCATACATGAGAATATTACGAATAGACGCCAGCGTAAGAGGGGATACTAATGAAAGGCATTCCTACCGTTCCATTTCAAGACAGCTTGGTAATGCCTTTATAGAACGACTAGAGATGAATAAATTTCATTATGAAATAAAGCTTCGAGATGTCGGTAAAACACCTCCTGCCTTTATTGATGAAAACTGGTTGGCGGCGTGTTTTACGCCGGAAGAAAAACGCACAACTGAGCAAAAACAGGTGCTGGCATTATCTGATGAGCTTTTTGATGAGCTGGTGTGGGCGGATACCTTGGTGATGACAACACCTATGTACAATTATGGCATGCCGGCAGCACTAAAGGCCTGGTTTGATCAGGTCAGTCGGGTAAACAAAACCTTTAGTTTTGATTTGGCGCGGGGCGACTTCCCTATAGCCCCTTTATTGTCTGGTAAACGTTTGATTTTGCTATCGTCCACCGGTGAGTTCGGTTTTGAAGCGGGTGGGGTGCGGGAACAGATGAATCACCTGGCACCGCATGTACGCACCTTATGCCATTACCTGGGCGTTGAACAAATTGATGAGGTGCAGGTTCAGTATCAGGAATTTGCCGATCACAGGCACGAGGCGTCAATGCAGCGAGGGTTTGCTGAGGTTCAGGCCATTGCCGATAGACTTAACAACGACGCGGTTGAGCAGCAAGAATCTGCTTGTGCTTAATGATACAGGGAGACGCTGGCCGGTCGCTGCAGCGACCGGCCAGACCTATCAGGCCAGATAGCTGATATGTTGATGGAAACGCAGAGTTAGTGCTGTACGAGCCGGGTCTATACCTAAGCTCTTAGCGAACACAGACAAAGCTTCTTCAACCCGGTTCATAAAATGACCGTAGCCGAACTCGGTATTGTCTTCTTTACCTGCCACGATAATAAAGTGTGCGGTTTCCACAAGATTATCGTTATCCCAGAAGCCAACAAACTGCTGACCTGGGGCATCAGGGTCGAAGCTGATTTTTTGCAGTTCAGCATTGTGTTGAGATTGGTCCACCTGGCTGTTACGCACCAGTGGGGTCAAGCCGTTGGCCACCATGGCCAGACGATCCAGTTTCTTATCTCTGGTGGCCTTCAGAAATTGCTCTTCTAAGGCCAGATATAGCGGGGCAAAGTTGGCAGCGCCCGTAGTGCCAAACTTCTGCTTAAGCTGGCGGGTCATAGGCAGACTCAGTGTCACATAACTGATTGCCGAGTGTTGCTGAGGCAGTTCACATTGTCTGGCTTTGTAACGTGGGTAAAGCCCACGTAATTTGTAACCGTAACTTTCTTTATGGCCCTTTTCATGGGCATATAAATCATAGGATAAATGCTGGTGGTCGCGGATTTTAATCTGGCAGTCCTGCTCTGGCAGCTCCGCTTTTAATTGGCCGATAACACTCATCACTTGTTGATGGAATTGTGCGGCGTGGGCGCGAATTTCCGGGCCGGTTGCCAGGAACAACAGGCGAATTTTACGCGCCTGGTAATCCGGGCTAACGAATAAATTCTGTCCTTCATGGATAGCCGGATCGTAGAAAAACAAAATTTGTTTACCGGTTTGGAAATGCATGGCTTCTGCGTGGTAACGCACCACAGGAAGCTTGTCATTGGCAATCATATGGACATTATGCAAGCCCGCTTGATCGGCCAGGGCAAAAAAGCGCTGGCTCAATTTTTCGTAGCAGGTTTCGGCGCTGTCAAAATGTTGATAGAAGCTGTCATCGGTTTTGATCTCTGCCATCAAATACTGGTTAGATCTGGCGTTGGTTGGAATATACACCCTATGTTTTGAATGACTGGCCATGCTGTCTCCTTGGACTATGTAACTGTTGATGGCAGGCATTCTATCCAGGCAAGTGTTACGAAAAGTTGTTCCAGATTAAGTTTTCATAGAGTTGTCGCATTTGCAGCGAAAACCCAACGACTTTTTGATCTCGAACAAATAATGTCACGGATCATGGGGCGCAATCGTTTAAGGGAACAACGCTCAAAGCATATAGCGGATAAGTTGCACTATGGCGAGTATGATCATTAAGGGCCAAATCCAGCGGCTGAGCTTGGCAACCTGTTCAGGCGTAAACTGA
This sequence comes from Bowmanella yangjiangensis, assembly GCF_018531185.1. Classification (NCBI taxonomy): domain Bacteria; kingdom Pseudomonadati; phylum Pseudomonadota; class Gammaproteobacteria; order Alteromonadales; family Alteromonadaceae; genus Bowmanella; species Bowmanella yangjiangensis. The sequence continues at coordinate 461,654 of NZ_JAHDJU010000003.1, read as the reverse complement.
TGACGAGAGCGTTCCAACAGCGGAATCAACACCAAAAGGGCGATAAATAGTCCTCCGAGTATATACAAAACCGTCATCAATCCATCCTTATAAGCTGACTTGACGCAACTGGGCTGACAGGCCGTTGGGTCTTTGCGGTAAATATGCCACAATCGGCGCCAAGATTATAACTACAAGGAACATCGATGGAATTCAAAATCGCCTCTGTTGTCCTGCTCGGTCTTAGCCTGACCGCCTGTGGCAAAGCGCCCGAACAAAGCAAAACCACAGAAACACAGCCGCAATCTGCCAGCACTGCGTCAAACCCTGCTATGGAAGTCAGCAAGGATTACCATTCCTTTGCCAACCCTGAGCAAATCAAAGTGACCCATCTGGATCTGGATCTTGATGTGGATTTCAGCCAGCACATTATTTCTGGTGACGCGACCATCCAATTTCAGCGCATTGAGCCTAACGCGTCGACGCTGATTCTGGATACCCGGGATCTGAGCATCGAACGGGTAACGGCTATGGGGCAGGATATTCCCTTCACCCTGGCTGATGCCGATCCGCATTTAGGCGCGGCACTCAGTATTGAAGTACCAGCTAAGGTTGAAGCGGTAACTGTGTCCTACCATACGTCGCCGCAAGCGAGCGGCGTGCAGTGGTTAACGCCAGAGCAAACCGCGGGTAAACAGCAGCCGTTCTTGTTCACGCAAGCGCAGGCTATTCATGCCCGAAGCTTTATTCCGCTGCAGGATTCTCCGCAAGTGCGGGTGACTTATCAGGCCACGGTTCGTACACCTGCGGAACTGTTGGCGGTGATGAGTGCATCGAACGATCCTGCTACTGAGCGTGATGGGGAATACCACTTTTCCATGCCGCAACCTATCCCGTCTTATCTGATAGCCCTGGCGGTTGGCGATCTGGCCTTCAAACCGATGGGTGAGCGCACTGGGGTGTACGCTGAGCCGTCCATGCTGGAGGCCGCTGCCAAGGAGTTTGAAGATACCGAAGCGATGCTGAATGTGACCGAGAAGAAATTCGGTAAGTACCGCTGGGACAGATATGATTTACTGATTCTGCCCCCCTCGTTCCCCTTCGGCGGCATGGAAAATCCTCGTTTGTCCTTTATTACTCCGACAGTGATAGCGGGTGACAAGAGTCTGGTGTCGCTGATTGCTCATGAACTGGCCCATTCCTGGTCGGGTAACACCGTAACCAATGCAACCTGGCGGGATCTGTGGCTAAACGAAGGTTTCACCACCTATCTGACCTACCGCATTATGGAAATGATTTATGGTCCTGAGCGCGAGCAAATGGAATTTGTATTGGGGCAGCAGTCGTTGCAAGCGGATATCGCCAGCTTACCGGCCGCTGATCAGATGCTGGCTATCGACCTACGTGGTCGCGATCCTGATGATGTGTTTTCTGATATCCCTTATGAAAAAGGTGCATTATTTGCCCGTGAACTTGAGCAAAAAGTAGGGCGTGATGCATTTGATAAATTTCTGATGGGCTATTTTGAGCATTTTGCTTTCCAGAGCATTACCACAGATCAGTTTATTGCCTACTTAAATGACACACTATTGAAGGAGCATGCAGAGAAATTGGATGCTCAGCGCATTCAACAGTGGATCTTCGAACCTGGTGTGCCTGAAGGTGCGCCCATGGCCCATTCTGACGCCTTTACGAAAGTGGATGCCGCGCGTGATAACTGGTTGGCTGGTGAACTAAAGGCCGAGCAAATTGACACCGCCAATTGGAATACTCACCAGTGGCTGCATTTCCTCAACAACATGCCAGAGTCTCTCTCTCAGGCTCAGATGACCGAGCTGGATAATGCCTTTGCTCTGACCCAGGTCGGCAATAATGAGATTGCCCACAGCTGGTTGCTGATGTCGGTAAACAACTGGTATGAACCGGCTTTTAGCCGTTTGCATGATTATCTGGTGCACATTGGCCGCAATAAGCTGGTTAAACCCCTGTATCAGGCGTTGTCGAAAACGGAAAAAGGTAAGGCCTTTGCTAAACAAGCGTTTACTGAAGCCAAACCCGGATACCATCCGTTGACGGTCAAAGCCAACGAAGGCTACGTCGAATAAAAGAAGGGCCGTCAGGCCCTTTTTTGTGCATATTGAAATAGGAGAAAACATGCTGCAGCGCATTCACCATGTCGCGATTATTTGCCGGGATTACCCACGCGCTAAAGCGTTTTATACCCAGACATTGGGTTTGCAGATCATTGCGGAAAATTACCGGGCAGAGCGGGATTCCTGGAAGCTGGATCTGGCTTTGCCGGACGGCGGACAACTGGAACTGTTCTCTTTTCCTGATCCACCGGCTCGCCCCAGTCGACCCGAAGCCTGTGGCCTGAGACACCTGGCCTTTGTGGTTAGTGATTTGGATAACGCGGTATCAGATCTACAGAGACATAAGGTGGAGGTTGAACCCATCCGGGTGGATGAATTTACCGGCAGGCGTTTTACCTTTTTCGCCGATCCGGATGGGTTGCCTATTGAGTTGTATGAAATTAGCTGAGTTGAAATTTCTCTACCTGACTTTCCAACTGTACGACTAATTGTTTGATCTGATCCGTAGCCTGGTGAGCTTGCTGAGACAAGCTGGCGTTATCCGCGGCAATTCGGGCGATTTCATCCACTCTGTTGCTGGTACCTTGCCCGGCCTTTAGCTGGGTATCGGCGGCATGGGAGATGTGCTCGCTCATGGCCATAATGGCAGACAAGGACTGGCCGATATGTAAAAGCTGCTCAGAGACCTGACCGGCATTTTTCACTGCCTGTTCGCTGGTGGCGATACTGGCATTGACTGACGACTTGGCTTCTTTGGTGGCGGTTTGCAATTTACCAATGGTCTGCTGGATCTCTCCCGTGCTGGCCTGAGTTCGCTGTGCCAGCTGCCTGACTTCGTCAGCCACCACAGCAAAGCCACGACCTTGTTCGCCCGCTCTGGCGGCTTCAATGGCGGCATTTAAGGCAAGTAGGTTGGTTTGTTCGGCAATGCCCTGAATCACCGACAACACGCTGGCTATCTGACTGACTTCGTCTTCCAACACCTGAATATTATTGCCGGCCTGTTCTATCTGACGCTCAAGCAGGGCAATGGTAGTGGCGGACTGATCCGTCAAGGCGTTGGCCTGTTTGCCTTGCTCGTCGGCAGAGCTGACAGACTGAGAGGTGAGGTCTGACTGTTCTGCGACTTGTTGGGCAGAATGGGTCAGTTCACCTATGGTGGTGGCAACTAATTGCGCCTGCGTATTCAGTGTATGAGTGAGTTTATCCAGCTCATCAAAACGTGACTGGGAATCCTGGCTCTGGGTTTGTAAGCTGTGAGAGGCGGATTTGATGCTTTGCACTACTTCGCGCAACTTACTTTGCATATAGATGACAGCACCAAGAATGCTGTCTCTGGCGATATTATCCTGATTGTCAGCCAGCCTGAGATCCCCTTTAGATACACGCATAACAGATTCTCTGACCTGGCGGATTTCGCCACCCAGCGCATGGCTTAAGCTAAAGCCGAAACGTGCCAGCGCCAGTGCCAGAATAATCGCGATAATTACAGACAGGCTTACCAGCCAAATAGCGGTATCCCAGTAGCGTTGGTCAACTTCCTGATAACTGATACCGGTTCCCACGTACCAACCCCATTGTGGGGTTTTTTGTACCACAGATGTCAGGTCGACAATGTCACCGTTGCGCTCATCATTCCAATAGTAAGTGATGATCTCACCGGTACGATTGCCCACCAGTCCTTTCACCATCTGGCCAATGCTTTTGCCTTGCGCGTCGGTAAAATCGTTAAAACTGGTGTCATGTAACTGTGGGTCGTGCGGGGTGGCTACGAAATCCAGTTGCTCGTTGACCACATAAACATATTCAGAATCGTGGTACTTATTTTCTCTGAGGATTTGCGTGGCCAGTTTCTTGGCTTGTTGCTCTAGCAACTCGCCGTTTGCCACCATGAGTTCAAATTGCTGGATTACGTTTACGGTGCTCTTCATCAACTGATTGATACGAGCAATGTTGTCACCTTCACTGGCTAGTCTTAGCACGTGCAAGCCAATAAAGGATACGGCAAGTAGCGATATAAAAATGCTGACAGCAAATGCGATGATTTTGGCGCGCAAACTTAAAGAGTGGAACATGGATCCCCCGAATTAGCTCAACGTCCGATGTGATTTATTGTGGTTTTATTTAAATCATCCTTGTGACAATTTACCAAATGTTATGGGATTGGCAACAATTTGATAGCCTTTGATGTTGTTAAATAACAAGACGTGTTTTAACTGCGCGCCAGCGAAAAGCATTATACCGCCATAAAAGCTAGTCGCGGCGGTGTTCGTTTGAAGTTAGCAACTCACTGATTAGTGTTTCCAGATAACTGATAACGATGAGTAACGTCAGGCTGGCAACCAGCGCAGCGACGGCGAATATTTGTTGTTCTTCGGGGTTGCCGAATAATAGATTAAGGACAAATAAGAAACCCAGAAGGAGCAAATAGACGCTAACGGCTTTAATGCGGTGGCGGCGAAGCACAAACTGCAGTTTTTGTTCTGACATGTTACATCCCTGATTAACATCCAGCGCGGCTGATGATGTCTGATAAAACGCTACTATTAACTTAGTCAGCAATGACCTGCTTATCAACTAACGCATTCAGGAAAACGTCCAGCACTCTTTTGTTTCGTTGGGATTGGCGGGTAACCACATAAAAATCAGTTTGGTATTTAAGCATATCCGGCAATAACGCGCGCATTTCCCCTTTTTCTACCCAACGTGTGGCATAGTGTTCGGGTAAGAAACCAATGTATTCGTGGGTTAGGATCAGAAATGCCACACCTTCTCTGTCATTGGAGGTGGCTGTTACATTGAGCTGATCGAACAATTGGGGCTGATTCATTTGTTCTGCGTAAATAGGCAGCACCGCGCTGTGCTGACCTATAGTTTGCAGGTCATCCGGGCTACTAAACAAAGGGTGGGCATTAGAGCAATACAAGGCGCTGGTTTCACTGTACAAGGGGTGTAACCTAAGCCCGTCAATCGGCTGGAGACTGGGCATCACCCCCACATCCAACTCGCCTTCTAATAACGCCAGGCTGATATCCGCGGGGTTGCTCATGCGGATATTAATGCGTATCTCACTGCTGATGTGCTTAAGTTTTGCCAGGGCATTGCTTATGGTGCGGTGTGGTATGGTGACCAAATTGTCAATAATGCCGATGTTCAGTTCGCCCTTCAGTACTGCGTAGGTATTGTTGACTTCTTCCTGGAACACATCGGTGGCATACATCAGCTTTTGCGCGGCTTCATACACTTTTTGGCCTTCCAGTGTCAGGCTGAAGCCTGCCCGGCCACGGTTGCATAGTTTCATGCCAAGGCGTTTTTCCAGATCCGAAATGTAGATGGATATGGCCGAGCGACTAAGATTTAGCAAGCTTTCTGCACCAGTAAAACTACCTGCCTGAACCACGGCGATAAAGGTTTTCAGCAATTTTAAGTCCAGGTTACTGACCTGACGCAGCTTACGGGAATTTATCATCGAGCTGATAGGTTAAAAAAAACTAAACTGAACTGTATCAGTTGAGGATTTATCGTCCAAAGAAATTTACCTAGATTTAGCATTCAAAGATCATTTGTCCGTTTCTTGTTCTTAGTTCATTCATCCAGGAATCCTTATATGGCGGCTTTTCACCCCAATCGTCAGTCGTTTTCCAGCCATTGGTTGGCATTTACCAGCAATCGACGTTTTCATAAGCACCCCAAAATGGTTAGTCATGCTGAGGGCATTTATTACTACACGCCAGAAGGCCATCAGCTTTATGACAGCCTGTCAGGCCTCTGGTGTACCCCTCTGGGACATGGCAATCGGGCGATTGCTGAGGCTATTAATGCACAAATGGGGCAATTGGACTATGCCCCGGCATTTAACGTTAGTCATCCACAGGCATTTGAACTGGCAGATAAGCTCGCCGAAATGGCACCAGGAGCACTGAATCATGTGTTGTTCTGTAATTCTGGTTCGGAAGCAGCTGATACAGCTCTTAAACTGGCTCGCGCTTATTGGCGGGCTAAAGGTCGCCCGGAAAAAAGCAAGTTCATCGGTCGTAGTAAGGGTTATCACGGGGTGAATTTCGGCGGTATCTCGGTGGGGGGAATTGGTGGCAACCGTAAAATCTATGGGCAAACACTGGATGCTTACCATTTACCTCATACCTGGTTGCCTGAGAACCGCTTCAGCAAAGGATTGCCTGAGCAGGGTGAACACTTGGCTGATGCCTTGTTAGCGATTTTGGAAGTTCAGGATCCCAGCAATATTGCCGCTGTTATGGTTGAACCCATGGCTGGGTCGGGGGGCGTTATTATACCTTCAGCCGGATATCTGAAGCGGCTTCGGGCACTTTGCGACCAGCATGATATTTTGCTGATTTTTGACGAAGTCATTACCGGCTTTGGTCGAATGGGAACCATGTTTGGCGCTGATTATTTTGATGTGCAGCCGGATATTCTGACCTGTGCCAAAGCGCTGACCAACGGCGTGATGCCGATGGGGGCGGTGCTGGCCAGCAGCGAAATCTACGATTGTTTGATGAATCAACCCGGTGATGATTACCTGATTGAGTTCCCGCATGGTTACACCTATTCAGCCCATCCGCTAGCCTGTGCGGCAGCATTGGCCAGTCTGAATCAGTTGCAACAGCCAGGTCTGTTGCCCAAAGTGGCGGATCTTGCCAAGGTGTTCGAGCAAGCTATTCACGAACTAAAGGGGCTGCCGTTGGTGGAGGATATTCGTAATATCGGGCTGGCGGGAGCGATTCAGTTGACTATGGATGCAAAGCAACCGCTTCGCCACGCCAGCGAAATCAGTGCACTGTGCTGGAAAAAAGGTGTGTATGTGCGATTCGGCGGCAACAACTTAAGCTTTGCACCACCTTTCGTTTGTGAGCCGGAAGATATCAGAGAAATCTTTGCCAGGGTGGCGGAAGCGCTTTCGGATTATGTCCGGACAATCGGAACCCCTTGAATTAAAACTTTATCTGGCGATGGGCTACACTCATGTAGCCCTTAACGTTGATGGTGGCTTGCATGCAAGTAACAGCATCTTCCATTCTGGCCTTATCATTATTGGCTGGGGTGGTCAGCCAGCAAGGACATGCCGCTGATAATCAACTCAACACGGACCTTTTCTCTCTTTCTCTGGATGAATTGTTGGATATCAAGGTCGAAGCCCGAAAAGTGGTGGAAGACCTGCAACTAACCCCCCTGGCAGTGTCAGCTTTATCTGGCCAGCAGTTACTTATGGGCGGCCACGATAGCCTGCTCGACGCGTCATATTTTTTGCCAAATATAGATGTGACCACGGTAGGGGAGAACTCTGGTTGTACACATTGTGCCAATATCACTATGCGCGGGGTCGGCCAGGTCGACCCCATTCCCACTATTGATCCCAGTGTCGGTATCTATGTAGACGGGGTTTACCACGCTCGTTCAGCGGGGGGGATTGTCAGGTTTCTCGATATTGATCATCTGGAAGTGCTGCGTGGCCCGCAAGGCACCTTGTTTGGTAAAAACACCATAGGTGGTGCAGTGCAGGTCTTTACCAACAAGGTGGCCAAGCAGCAAAGCCTGAGTGTAAAAGCTGATATGGGGGAGTATCAGCGGCGTGATATAGCCTTGGTGTGGAATCAGCCTCTGACCAGTGACAGTGGCCTGCGCCTGGCCTTGTCGAAAAATAGCCGGGACGGCTTTGTTACCCGCCTGAACGGCGAGCAGGAAGGTGGCCAGGATGATTTTAATCTGCTGGCCAAGTACCAATTGATATTAACCGATGCCCTGGACCTGACTCTTAGCTACAGCGGGCAGTGGCAGCAAAACGGCAGTGCACCTGCCGTCATTGAGGTAAAAAACGATGAGGCCAGCCTTATCCGGCTATTTAATCAGGCTGCCTCAGTGTCAGGGCGTTTTATGCCGTTGCAGCCCCTGCAAACCAGCCAGACCGGCTTTGACAGTGCAGCCACTTTGGGTAATGACAATAGCCTCAGCCAATACGCTTGGGCTGCTACTATCAATTGGCAAATATTCCCCTTACTCAATCTTAAATCTATTACCGCATATAACAGCATGAACGGGGTATACAGTCGTGATTTTGATCACAACCCGGTCAATATCGGGGTAACCCGTGACTGGCAGGGGAGCAACCAGCGCAGTCAGGAATTTAACTTAACCGGTCAGAATGGCTCGCTGGATTGGCTGCTTGGCCTGTTTGCCTTTGATGAAGATGTTGCATACCAGGCGGATTTTATCTTTTTTGAGAACCTGTATGCTGCGTTGGAAGCTTTGCCGGGTCCATTAGATGGCTCACCACTCAACCAGCCAACGGACATAGGCGGGCCGGGTAACCCCCTGAATATTAGTCTCGATTTGGATAATCGTTACATCAACTGGTTGAATAACCAAAGCTATGCATTGTTTGCCCAGACAAACTGGCAGTTAGACAGCCAATGGAGCCTGACGTTGGGAGGGCGGCTGACTTATGAGCGAAAATCCCAGCAGGTACTGGGTGTGGCGAATGTCTCCGGAGTGGAGCTATTCAGACGTACGGCACAGGATCCGCAAGGGGCGATTAAGAAGTCCTGGCGGGTGTTCTCACCATTGGTGGCGCTGCAATATCAATATCGCCCCAGCATGATGTTATATGGCTCAGCTTCCAAGGGCTTTAAATCAGGGGGCTTCAACGGTTTACCCAATTCCCCGGTAACGGCTCAGCCCTTTGATCCTGAATACCTGACATCCTATGAACTTGGCATGCGCTCGCAATGGTTGGATAACAAGTTACGTTTGAATCTGACCGGCTTTTACATCAACCATCAGGATATGCAGTTACGTGGTGGCCAGTCCAGTGAGGAATCAGGGCTTGAGATTCTGATTGATAATGTGGGCGAGGCGCGCAGTAAAGGCGTGGAACTTGAATGGCAAGCAAAGGTGAATACCAGGTTGGGACTAAGTGGCAGCCTGAGTTACATCGACGCAGAGTTTGTGGATGTGGGCAGCGCCACTCAGGTGACGTTAGACTCCAAGTTGATTCGAACTCCGACTTGGACTTCAAGTTTGGCGTTTTGGTATCGTTTGCCGCTGGCCGGGCAGAGCAGCGTCACCGCTCGTTTAGACTGGGCATTTCGCAGCAAGACTTACAACGATGTATTTAATTCTACCCTGGCGGTACAAAAGGCATTTAGCCTGGTTAATGCCAGGCTAAGTTGGGAGTTGAATGAACGGTGGAACGTGGCGGCTTTTGTGACAAACCTCACTGATACTCAATATGTTATCGGCGCTAATGATTTTACCCAGGCCTTTGGTGTGGCTGAGCGTTATCTTGCAGCCCCGCGTCAATGGGGAATTAGCCTAACCTACCAATTCTAGGTTTGTTTAAGTTGTTTCTGCCGTTGTTGGGGGCGTTGCTTCATATATTACATAGAGTTTTTTGCATGGTGTCAGACTGTGCCATATACCGCTGAACCCAGCCGGGATCACAAAGTGCTCACCGGCGAGGATCGGGGTTTTATTGCCTTGATCATCTTCCAGTTCAACTCGACCTTCCAGCAGTTGGCAGTATTCATGTTCGCTGTAGCTTACTCGCCAACTACCCACCTCACTGCCCCAGAAACCGACATGAAATTGATTGGTCGGGTCGGAGTAATGATTCGCAATATATTGGGTAACCGGGCCACTCAACTGTTTTTCCAGCGGAGTGGGGTAGCTGTCAAAACTGCTGTCTGTGCTGGTGAATTTAATGACTGACATCTTAGATCCCCAATTTGTCACGCAGGTTGTAATAAGCAGCACCTAAGGCCGTAAATGGAATCTGTAAGGCCCGCCCGCCCAATAGGGGTAAGTGTGGTAACTTGGCAAAAACGTCAAAGCGACCAGCCTGACCTGTCAGGGCTTCGGCGGCAACTTTACCGGCCAGGTGAGTGCAGGTGACTCCGTGGCCACTGTAACCTTGCATGTAGTAGATGTTGTTGTCCAAACGGCCAAATTCAGGTAGCCGAGATAAGGTCAGTAAGAAATTCCCTGTCCAGCTAAAATCAATTTTTACGCCTTTCAGGCTGGGGAAGGTGGCCTCCAGTTTGGGCCGAATCAAACGTTCTATATCGGCCGGATCGCGGGCACCGTACACCACGCCGCCGCCGTAAAGCAGTCGATGATCTGCCGTGGTACGATAGTAATCAAGCAGGTAATTGCAGTCTTCTACACAATAATTGGCCGGTAAAAGTTCGCGACAACGTGCTTCACCTAATACTTCAGTGGTAATGATTTGCGTACCACAAGGCATATTGCGTTTGCTTAGCTCAGGCAGCACATGGGTAAGATAGGCATTGGCACCGACGACCAGATAACGCGCGTTAACTGAACCCAGTGCAGTATGCACTTGCACGGTTTTACCCCGTTCCACCCGAGTGACCGGGCTTTGTTCAAATATTTGTCCACCCAGAGATTGAATAGCGCGGGCTTCACCTTGCGCCAGCTTCAAGGGCTGGATATGTCCGCTTAAACCATCACTAAGCCCACCGACATAGCGGTCGGAACTGACGATATCTGCCAGGGCATTACGATCTAACAGGGTGAGCTGCTGATTACCGTGTTGCTGCCATAAACGTTGCTGCGCCTCAAGATGCTGCATCTGTTTGGCATTCATGGCCACGAAGGCACCACCGGGCACATAGTCACAGTCAATTTGGTATTGCTCGATTAGCTGGCGGATAATCTCGCCCCCTTCGAACATCATGGCGGCCATGGCGTCACCAGCAGCCTGACCGTAGCGTGCGGCAATATGATCCACATCTCGGCTGTAGCTGTTAACGATTTGCCCGCCATTACGGCCACTGGCACCAAAACCAATACGGTTGGCTTCCAGCAAAACCACCTTCATTCCGGCTTGAGCCAGGTGTAAAGCTGATGATAAGCCGGTAAACCCCCCGCCTAAGATACATACGTCGGTATCCAGGGTACCCTGCAATTTGGGGTAATTGGTACTACCGGCATTAAACTGATAATAGCTGCTGACAAGTTCACCCATTATTTACCTCCCAATGGGGAAACCAGGCCCGATTGGGCCTGGCAAACGGCTAATCGGAGCGACTAGAAGTTGTAGCTGACGCCCAGGGTGAACTTGGATGAGTCGTCACCATCCAGGTCGTTGTACCAGGCGCTGACATCAAAAGAGAAGTTGCCATAGTCTTTAAGCACAGACAGGCGACCCCAGTCATAGTCTTCATCTTCGCCATATTCTTCCCAGCCCTGGCGGCCGTACTCGAGCTCCAGTGAGAGGTCTTCCTGAATGCTGAAACTGGCCACAACTGACATATGCAGGGCATTCATGTCTTCATAGGCGCTGGAGCCTAAAGAATCATTGGTGTAATCAAGATTCACACCCAAGCTGAAATTATCTGACAGAGCTTTGCTTAGCCCGGCGTGCAGTTCCATGTAGTTGTATTCGTTTTCATCCAGATAGGCGTAGTAAACTGCCATGAGGTCATATTCCAGCCCTTCAGACAATTCGCCGGCATAGCCGACGAACAGATCCACTTCTGTGTCATCTGTTACTGGGGATGCCCAGACTCCGGCATACCAGCCGGAGTTTTCCGAACTCCAATCAAGGCCAGCCTGAATGGCTGGGTCCTTGTCGTTCAGACTAAGGCCCCGGAACATATAGTCCGAAGTCAGTGTGACATAGCCGCTGACCTCGGCATTGGCCAGCGCCGGTAGAGCAAGAAGCAGGGCACTTGAGAGTAATTTGGTTTTGAGTTTCATCCTGGTTTCCTTCAATACATTATTGTTAGAATCTAGACGGGACAACTCACTCCGCCTTGGATTGGGACAGTTTCCCAATGGTCTTAATGTCAAAGACAAGATGACCGGGTTCGTTTTTAAACCTTTGCTATTTGCGACTGATTTCCTGATTGATCAAAGCTGGATCCATGTAGTTTTCAGCTCAGTGTATTTATCTAACGCATGAAGGGATTTATCCCTGCCGTTTCCGGATTGCTTAAAGCCACCAAAAGGCACCGTCATATCCCCGTCGTTATAGTTATTTATCCACACTGAACCGGCTCGCAGTTGTTTGGCGAGTTTATGGGCGCGTGACAAATTGCCAGTCCACAGTGCCGCGCCCAGACCGTAGTCGGTGTCATTGGCGATTTGAATGGCTTGCTGCTCATCGTCAAAGGGGATCACCGCCATCACAGGGCCGAAAATCTCTTCTCTGGCAATACGCATCTGGTTATTAACACCGGTGAAAATGGTGGGCTCAACAAAAGCCCCCTTGTCAGCATCAAGCGCCGCCTCGCCACCTAAGGCTAAAGTGGCACCACCTTGCTGGCCCCATTGAATGTATTGCAGCACATTGCCCTGATGCTGTTTATCCACCAAGGCCCCCATATTGGTGGCGGGATCTAAGGGGTCGCCGGGTTTGAAATAGCGACTGGCTTCCACGACTTTTTGTACAAACTCATCGTGAATACTGCGTTCCACCAACAAACGGGTGCCGGCCACACATACTTCGCCTTGATTGTAGAAACAGCCAGATGCGGCGCTGCGGGCGGCCTTATCCAGATCTGGGCAATCGGCGAAGATAATATTCGGGTTTTTGCCACCAGCTTCCAGCCAAACCCGTTTCATATTGGATTGACCGGCATATTCAAGTAGGGTGCGGGCGGTACGAGTAGAGCCGGTAAAGGCCAGGCAATCAACCTGCATATGCAGCCCCAGCGCTTTGCCTACTGTGTGGCCAAATCCTGGCACCACATTAAAAACACCGTCTGGAATACCGGCTTCACTGGCAAGGCGTGCCAGAAAAATCGCGGTCAGTGAGGATTTCTCCGAAGGTTTGAGTACCACAGAGTTGCCCGCCGCCAATGCCGGGCCAATTTTCCAGCAAGCCAGCCACAATGGAAAATTCCAGGGAGTAATAGCCGCTACCACACCAATAGGCTCGCGGGTGATGGTGGCCAGCACATCATCTTGGGTGGGGGCTACTTCATCATAGATTTTGTCGATGGCTTCGCCGTGCCAGCGAATCACATCGGCGCTACCCGGCACATCCACATGAAAACTCTCGCTGATGGGTTTGCCCATATCCAGGGTTTCCAGCGCAGCAAGCTCGGTTTGGTTTGCCTCCATTAAGGCGGCTAGTTTAATCAGTGTCTCTTTGCGTACTTTAGGTGACTGATTTCGCCATACGCCAGACTCAAAGCTTTGTCTGGCGGCACTGACCGCCATCTCAACATCGGCTTCATCACATTCAGCAATTTGTGCAATGACTTCGCCATTTGCCGGGTTAATGCAATCGAAGCTGCGTCCGCTTTGCGCTTGCCTATAGCCGCCGTTAATAAAGGCTCGCCCTTCGATTCGTTGCTGGCTGACAAGCGCTTGGCAATAGGCTTGCCACTGGGCATAGGTTTTGTCGCTCATCGGATTCTCCTTGGGCGTTAAAAACTGGCCGGGGTGACGGCACTGATAATTTTGCATACCTCATTACCCCGGTTAACAAACTGGTGGGGCAACTGGGTATTCAAATAGTAGCTGTCTCCGGCTTTTAATTGATATTCCTGATGGCCCTGCAATATGGTCAGTTCACCACTTAATACTGTGCCAGCTTCCTGACCTGGATGACTTATCCATTCTTCGCCGGTACCACTGCCCGGCGGATACACTTCCTGCAGAAAGGTCAGCTGCCGGTCGGCCTTTTCTGCCCCAACCAGCAGATATTGCACACCGTCACTACCTATGTCTGTCAGTTCGTCGGGGCCATAAACAAGCTTGTCCTCTTCGACAAAATCATGGGTAAAAAACTGACTAAGCGGCATCGACAGCCCGTTTAGTATCTTGTGCAGATTACTAATAGACGGGCTGACCGCATCCCGTTCAATCATCGACAGCGTGCTGTTGGGCAGATTGACTAGCTTGGCCAACTCCCGCTGGGACAGGCCTCGCTGCTTTCTCAATGCTTTAATACGCTTACCGACTTTCATGATTGTGACAACGCCCGTTGGTCGCGCAGCCGGGCTTTCTCCACCCGTCTGGCGTAGTACCAGGAGGCAAACACCAAACTGGTGACAATACCAATAATGATGGTTGCCAGGGCGTTGATTTCCGGACTGACGCCCAGTCGCACAGAGGAGAAAACCACCATAGGCAGGGTCGTTGAGCCTGGGCCGGAAACGAAGCTGGCAATCACCAGATCATCCAGGCTTAGGGTAAAGGCCAGCAACCAACCCGAAACCAGCGCGGGGGCAATCATCGGCAAGGTAATAGTAAAGAATACTTTAAACGGCGTTGCGCCAAGGTCCTGCGCCGCTTCCTCCACCGACATGTCCATCTCGGTCAGCCTTGAACCTACTACCACGGCAACATATGCAGTACAAAACGTGGTGTGCGCCAGCCAAATCGTTGTCATACCGCGACTTCCCGGCCAACCCACTAACTGTGCCATGGCCACAAACAACAGCAACAACGACAAACCCGTAATAACTTCCGGCATAACCAGCGGCGCGGTAATCATACCTCGTAGTAAGGTGCTGCCTTTGAAGCCCTTGAATCTGGCCAGCACAAAAGCGGCCAGGGTTCCCAAAATAACCGCTGCGGTGGCGGAGAAAAAGGCAATTTTCAGGCTGTTGGCCACTGCGTCTAACAGCTTCTGGTTGTCCAGCAGTGCTCCATACCATTTGGTCGAAAATCCCGCCCAGACTGTAACCAGGCGTGATTCGTTAAATGAATAAATGACCAAAATCAGCATTGGTGCGTACAGGAACGCCAATCCCAGCCACAACATCATCTTACTGAAGGAAAAACGCATCAGGCTTCCTCCGTTTGACGATTCTGGATGCGGTCAAACCACATAATAGGAATGATCAGCAACGCCAGCATGACAATGGCGACAGCCGAAGCGACCGGCCAATCACGGTTGTTGAAGAACTCTTCCCATAGCACCTTGCCTATCATCAGGGTCTGCGGGCCCCCCAGCAGTTCAGGGATGACAAACTCACCGACGGCCGGAATAAATACCAGCATGCAGCCGGCGATAATGCCTGCTTTGGTAAGCGGCACGATAACCCTGGTCAGGGTAGTGAAGGGCGACGCACCGAGATCCTGAGAGGCTTCCACCAGACTATGATCAAGCTTCATCATATTGGCGTACAGCGGCAGGATCATAAAGGGCAGATAGGCATAAACGATGCCGATATACACGGCAAAATCGGTATGCAGCATGATGATAGGTTCGTCAATAATGCCCAGGCTCATCAGAAAATTATTGATGTAGCCATTGGGCTTCAAAATGCCTATCCAGGCATAGATACGAATCAAGAAAGACGTCCATGACGGAAGAATAACCAGTAACAACAATACATTACGAGTTGATGCCGGTGCCCGGCTGATGGCCAGCGCCATCGGATAACCAATCAACAGGCATAACAGTGTTGAGACAAAGGCGATACGAATGGAGCTTAGATACGCGGTCAGGTACAAATCGTCGTTGAACAGATAGGCATAGTTGCCCAGGTTCAGGTCGATGGTCAGATGGTTGTCTTCATAGGTGACCAAATCTGTGTAAGGAGGAATCGCAATTTCGGTTTCAGCGAAACTGATCTTCAGCACAATAATAAAAGGCACCAGGAAAAACAGCAGCAGCCAGATGTAGGGGATGGCGATGACACCGCTGCGTGGTCTGAACAGCCAGCTTTGCCGGAGGCTTTTGAGCAGTTCCATGCTTATTCCTCCAGCACCACACAGGCATCTGGCGACCAGGAAACATACACTTCCTGTTCCAGTTCAAATGGCAGCTCACGGCGCCTGTCGTTGGTTTGGGTAACTTGAATAAACTGCTTATTGGGTAACAGGATATGATAAATACTGTGCTGGCCCAGATATGCCAAGTCATCAATGATACCCGTACCCCAGTTATACTGTTCGTCCGGCTGTTCTGCGCTGATACGGATTTTTTCCGGTCTGACGGCAACGCTCACCGGGCGGGTATTACCCGGACCACTGATACCGTGGTCTATGTATATGGGTCTGGCCAGGTTTGGCACATTAATAACCACATAGGCTGGCTCTTCTTCCACGATCTCACCGGCGAACAGGTTAACCTCACCAATAAAGTCAGCCACATAACGGCAATTAGGGAATTCATAAATGTCGTGTGGAGAGCCAATTTGCAGAATTTCACCCGCATGCATAATGGCGATACGATCAGCCATGGTCATGGCTTCTTCCTGATCATGAGTCACCATCACGCACGTTACGCCCACTTGCTTGATGATATTCACCAGTTCTAACTGCATTTCACCACGCAGCTTCTTATCCAGCGCCCCCATGGGTTCATCGAGCAGCAGGAGTTTAGGGCGTTTTGCCAGGCTGCGAGCCAGGGCAACCCGTTGACGCTGACCACCGGATAATTGGGCGGGTTTGCGCTGGCGATACTGGGTCATGTGTACCAGTTTGAGCATCTCTTCTACGCGGCTGGCAATGTCTGCCTTGCTTAATTTGTCCTGTTGCAATCCATAAGCAATGTTTTGCTCTACCGTCATATGCGGGAACAGCGCATAGGATTGAAACATCATATTAAATGGGCGGCGATAAGGGGGAATTTGCGCGATATCTTCGCCATTTAACAAGATCTTGCCACCGCTTGGAATTTCAAAGCCGGATAACATGCGCAGCAAGGTGGATTTTCCGCAACCGGATCCGCCTAACAGGGCAAAAATTTCACCCTGATAAAATTGCAGGTTGACGTCACGCACGGCCGGATGGCCGTCAAAATGCTTACTTAGATTTTTCAGTTCCAGCAACACCGGGCTGGGAGAGTTAGAAAGGTGTTTCAAGGTCATCGGTACGGGGATCCTTTATCGCAATTTGTCAGGTCCGGGCAACCCAATGGTGCCCGGACACACCCTATGATTACTTACCGGCCTTCATTTCCGTCCACACTTTATTGGTGGCGCGGGAAACTTTGGCTGGGCGTACTTCAAAGGTATAGAGCTTTTCCATTACCTCGGCAGGCGGGTAAATGGCGGGGTTTCCGGTAATTTCCGGGTCAACCATGCTGGTAGAGGTTTTGTTGCCGTTGGGGTAGGACACATAGTCACTGATACCGGCGATGACTTCGGGCTCCATCAGATAGTTTACGAAGTCGTAAGCGGCCTCAACCTGTTTGGCATCGGCCGGAATGGCCAGCATGTCAAACCACATGGCGGCGCCTTCGTTGGGGATCACGTATCCTACGGTCACACCGTTGTCGGCTTCTTCGGCACGATCAGCAGCTTGGAATACATCACCGCTCCAACCCACAGCTACACACACATCGCCGTTGGCCAGGTCATTGATATATTGAGAGGAATGGAAATAGCGGATATGCGGGCGAATGGATTTTAGCAATTTGCCGGCTTTTTCGATTTCCTTGGTATCGTTAGTATTTGGATCCATGCCCAGATAGTGCAGGGCAGCAGGTACGATTTCAGACGCGGCATCCAAGGTCACTACGCCGCACTCGGCGAGCTTGGAAATGATTTCGGGTTTGAAGATCATATCCCAGCTGTTGACTTCGAAGTCCTCACCTAAAATGGCTTTGACCTTCTCCACATTGTAGCCAATGCCTGTGGTACCCCACAGGTAAGGTACGGCATGCTCATTGCCCGGATCGACTTTTTCCAGTTTGGACATCAGCATAGGATCCAAATGCTTCCAGTTTGGTAGCTTGCTGCGATCGAGTTTGGCAAACACGCCAGCCTTAATCTGACGCCCTAAAAACTGAGCAGAAGGTACCACTACATCGAAACCGGTATTGCCAGTCAGTAGTTTAGCTTCGACTACTTCATTGGAGTCGAATACGTCATACACTACCTTGTTTCCAGATTTCTGTTCATAGTTGGCCACTGTGTCTTCGGCGATGTAATCGCTCCAGTTGTACACATGCACAGTGTCGGCCTGAGCTGCAGCGCAAACCGATGTGGCCAGCACGGAGCCGGCAAGTAACCGCAATTTTGGGGAGAATGTCATTGTTCTTCCTTATTCAATAAGTTGGAGGTTTAGGTCAATCGTGCTGATTTCACTGTTGTCCAGGTTTGTTATTGTTGTAATTGTGCCTGGGCCAAATCCAGTGCTTGCCAGGCTCTCTCAGTTAAGTCCTTGATTTCATTGCGGTCAAGAATGAATGGCGGAGCGATAATCATAGTATCGCCCGTGGCCCTCATGACCAGACCGGCCTGCAGGGACATGTCCCGGCAGACTGTACCGGCACGCCCGTTGCCGGCAAATCGCTGCTTGCTGGATTTATCCTTCACCAGTTCCAGCGCGCCCACTAATCCTTTACATCTGGCTTGTCCCACAAGTGGGTGATCGGCCAGGGGCAGCCAATAATCTCGCATAGCCTGACTTAGCTCATTTTTCACCTTGTCGATATGCCCTTCGGCCAAAATCTCCAGAGTGGCCAATGCAGCAGCGCAAGCTACCGGATGGCCTGAGTAAGTAAAACCATGGGCCAGATCATTGGTATGGGACAGCAGTGCCTCTGACACCCTGTCCGATACCAACACACCACCCAAAGGCACAAAGCCGTTGGTGATGCCTTTGGCAAACACGATAAAGTCTGGTTCAAGTTGATAGAATTGGCTGGCAAACCATTCTCCGGTGCGACCAAAGCCAAAGATGACCTCGTCAACCACCAGTAATACGCCGTACTGCTGACAAATTTCCTGTACGCGCGGCCAATAGCTGTCCGGTGGGATGATTACCCCACCGGCACCTTGAATGGGTTCGGCAAAAAAAGCGGCAACATGATCGGGACCCAAGGCCAGTATTTTTTGTTCCAACTGGTTGGCTGCCCATAGCCCAAAACTCTGCTCATCCATGTCAGCCACGTCTTTGCTGGCTTCGAACCAATAGGGTTGTGGAATATGATGAATTCCTCCCAAGGGTTCAAACTGCTCGTGCATAAAACCCATGCCACCGAGGCTGGCACCGCCAATAGTGCTGCCGTGGTAGGCGTTTTGCCGGGCAATAATAGCTTTTCGTTGTGGCTTTCCTCTGGCATCCCAATAGCGGTGAATTAATCTCAGCACTGAGTCATTGGCTTCGGAACCTGAATTGGTGAAAAACACCCGATTGAGATGTGCAGGTGCCTTGTCACTGATTGCTTGAGCCAACTCAGTAGCGCGCGGATGGGTGCACTGGAAGAAGGTATTGTAGTAGGGCAACTCTTCAAGCTGGGCGGCAATGGCCTGATTGATGCGCGGTTGACTGTAACCCAAGTTGCAGCACCATAACCCGGACATTCCGTCCAATAGCCGATGGCCGTTGGCTTCAAATATATAGGCACCCTGGGCATGACTTATCACCCTGGAGCCCTTGCGATTGATATCTGCCTGGTTGGTAAAAGGGTGCAAGTGATGCGCCGCATCAGCGGCTTGCCATTCTTGTAATGTCTTCATCGTTGACTCCTTTTGTCCCGCCAGGTCTGACAAGCCTCAATAAACCCCGTCAGTATCCGCGCATTTTGAGGATACTGCTCAGGACGCCATTCGGGGTGCCACTGTACGGCCAGCAGAAAAGATGAATGCGGACGCGAAAACGCCTCAATCAATCCGTCTTCGGCTCTCGCTTCAACTTGTAAGCCATGACCTAGCTCTTTAACCCCTTGCATATGAATGGAGTTAACCTGGATGCTTTGTTGTGAAGCGAACCATTCGCTTAGAATTCCTTGGCCACTCAATTGCACAGGATGGGCGGGGGCGTATTGCTGCTCAACTGGCTGTTCCTTGTCTTCTCGGTGATCCATCAGCCCTTTTATTTCATGCAACCTGTGGTGCAGGCTGCCGCCAAAGTAGACGTTGAGTTCCTGAAAACCCCTACAGATACCCAGCATTGGGAGGTCGGCAGTTAAAACACTATCGAATAAGGCCCAGTTGCTGGCGTCACGATGTGGATCGCGCTCGGCGTCATCACCTTCCTGTTCCGCTTCTTCGTAATAGCTGGGATGCAGGTTGGAATAAGATCCTGTTAGCAAAACACCATCCAGCTTCTCTATAAAAGCGGATTTGCATGCTTCCGACAGGGTATGAAAAAGCGCCGGGATAACCAGCGGTACCACGGGCGTATCGCCGTGCATCAAGGCCCGGATATATTTGTCGCCTGACTGATGATAGGCATGAGGACCACGCACTATCAGGTCTGCACAAACACCGATAAATAATGGACTGGCGTTTCGCACTTGTATGGCTCACTGAACAAAATATTGAAACGTTAGGTTCAAGCTATTGGAGTTAATAATAAAGTTCAAGTGGCAATCTGCTGATTTAGTGTGCAAAACATCAAAGCTTAGTTTAACTAATCGTTAACAAAGTGGTGTTTTTCAGGCTGGAATGTCCAATATGCTTTATGTTTAACTGAGATGAACACGAACAAGTGTTCAATATAATAAACGTCGGAGATGATCATGGAGTTAAGCTCCTTTCTTGTCAATTACCCGGATGTAGAAGTTTTTGACCTGATTCTGTCAGATTTAAATGGTGTGGCACGAGGTAAGCGGGTAAAGCGGGATGCCATTGAGTCCGTACTCGAGCAGGGCATGCACATTCCGTTCTCTGTGCTGGCGCTGGACGCATCCGGTGAGACGGTAGAAGAGTCGCAATTGGGGCTGGAGATTGGTGAGCCGGATCGCGTTTGTTATGCAGACTTAAAAACCCTAGCAATATGCCCTTGGCACACTCAATCTGCCGCTCAGGTGCTGTTCAGCATGTACGATTATGAGGGGGAGCCGGTGCTGCTGGACCCTCGTCATCAGGTGAACCGCGCTGTCAGCTTATTTAAACAGTTGGGCATGCATCCGGTGGTCGCGGTGGAGCTGGAATTCTATCTTATCGATGCCGAGCGTACCGAAACCGGCCATATTCAGCCCCCCATTTCTCCCAAAACCGGTAAGCGTGAAGCCAACACCCAATGCCATTCCATGCTCAATCTGGATGATTTTGCTGAATTTCTGTTGGATGTAGATAGTTGCTGCCAGGCCCAGGGCGTGCCAGCGGATACAGCGGTTTCTGAATATGCACCGGGGCAGTTTGAAATTAACCTGCGCCATGGGGACGATCCCTTGCTGGCCTGTGACCATGCCATGATGCTCAAGCGCATCATTCATCAGGTTGCCGAGCAGCATGGTATGCAAGCAACCTTTATGGCTAAGCCCTATGGGGCGTTGGCTGGCAGTGGGCTGCACTTACACGTAAGCCTGGTAGATGAGGACGGTGAAAATCTTTTTGGAGAAGGGGAAGCCGACGAGAATCCCTTACTGCTAAGTGCAGTAGCCGGGCTTTTAGAGACTATGCAGGAGAGCACTGCATTCTTATGCCCCAATATTAATTCCTATCGCCGTATGCAGCCCAATCTGTATGTGCCCATGTATGTCAACTGGGGCATTGATAACCGAACTGTAGCGGTGCGCATACCGCCGGGTGAGCCCCATAGCCGCCGGGTTGAACACAGAGTAGCCGGTGCGGATGCCAACCCTTATATAGCGATGGCGGCGGTGCTGTTTGCCATGTATCATGGTATCTCCAACAAGCTCACCCCACCTGCGCCGCAGGAAGGCAATACGTTCGAGTTCGACAACCCATCCTTACCTTGCCGTTTACCGGATGCACTGTCGCTGTTAAGCGAGTCGGTGGTCTTCAACCAATATTTTGGGGCTGACTTTATCCAAGTCTACCGGGCTTGCAAGGAGCAGGAACTGCTCAAGTTCGAACAAACCGTGACGCTCAAGGAATATGATTTTTATCTCAACACTCTTTGATGCAGATTTATGACCAACGCCAATTATTCGCTTTATCAGCCAGCTAACACCTTTGTATTCGCGTCCAAAAGCAAAATGGATAAGGATACCGACGTGGTCATTGGCGGCGTGCCCTTTGACCTTGCCACGTCTGGCAGGCCTGGGGCGCGCTTTGCACCTACCGCTATTCGCCAGGCTTCCGCCAATCTTGGCTGGGAGCAACGACGTCACCCATGGAAATTTTCCCTGAGACGAAAACTTAAGATTGCCGATGTGGGGGATGTCAATTTCTCCCATGGCGATGCACCCGGCGCCATGCAAGCGGTGCGCGAGCATATTAGTAAGGTCATGGACCTGGGGGCTATACCTTTTACCTTCGGTGGTGACCATTTGGTCACGTTGCCGGTATTACAAGCCATGGTGGCCAAACGGGGCCCTGTGGCACTGCTGCATTTCGATGCACACACCGACGATTATTCAGGTGGCAGTGAGTTCGACCATGGTAGTGTGTTTTATCACGCCAGGGAGCAGGGCTTACTACTAGATGGTAAGGTAATGCAGCTTGGGATCCGCACTGACCATTCCAGCAAGACGCCCTTTGAGGTGATCCCGGCCGAGCAGCTTTGGCATGCCAAGGCAGTGGATATTGCCGAGCGGATTAAGCAAACCATGGGGGATGCCCCGGTTTATCTGACCTTTGATATAGACTGTATTGATCCGGCCTTTGCACCGGGTACCGGTACGCCTGTTATCGGTGGAATCAGCCCGCATTTTATTTTAGAGCTATTGCGCCAACTGCAAGGGCTGAACTTCGTCGGTATGGACGTGGTGGAAGTCTGTCCCGCCTATGATCACAGCCAGATCACCAGCTTGTTAGCGGCCACGCTGACAACAGATATGCTTTATTTATTGGCCAGCCAAAAATAAGCCTAGGTAAAAGACACGACCAGGGTTTGCAGCATACGCTTGAGTTCTTCAAGTGTTTTGCTGCCTCTGGGTTTGGATTGATTGACCACCACTAATAATAAAGCGTGGCTGGTTTCATGAAAGGTTCGGCCAATACGCTGTCGTTCTGTCAACGGCAGTTTTACCCCCATTTTCTCCAGACGATTCGCTACGTGATTGATAACCAGTTCATCATGTTGTTCATCCAATGGCATCAATTGGGGGATGGCGAACATGGCTTGTACCAGATGCAAAATGCCCCGCTGCTTTTTGTATAACTGATGCATATGACTGACAAATAGCTCAGCAAAATCATGCAAGTTAGCCGGTGACTGCTGCTCATCTTGCTTAAGGGTATTTGCCATCTGTTGCAGCCAACGTTGTCCCATCGCATGTAAAATAGCTTCTTTATTGGGGTAATAGTGGTACAGAGTGCCAACTGAAATACCTACATCTTCTGCTATTCGTATGGTAGTAAGTGCCGCAGGTCCGAGTTTTTCTAAAAGCACAGCAGCCACTTCAAGTATCTGTTCCTGACGGGCAATAGAGCGCTTTTGGCTGGGTGATATCCTGGGTGTTAAAGGTTTGCTCATGTTTTATTAGTTTCCAAACTTATCACGCAGCGCATAGTAGAGCATGCCCGCTACCAGGCCGGGATAACGCAGCCACGTACCGCCAGGAAAGGTGGGAGTAGGGTAACGGGCCAACGCATTGAAATCATCCGGCTGACCGGCGATAGCTTGGTCAATCAGCTTACCAGCCAGGGTGGCTAAGGCTACACCGTGTCCTGAATAACCCTGTGCCACATAGATACGATTATCCAGACATTGAAAATGTGGCATACGGTTCAATGTAATGGCCAGAGTTCCTCCCCAGCCATACTCCAGTTCAATTCCCTGCAGTTGCGGAAAGATTTCTTCCAGATAGGGGCGGACAAAGGTACGGATGTCATCCGGGAAGCGCGATGAATAGTTCTCACCGCCACCAAACAGCAGGCGATGATCCGGCGTGGTGCGAAAATAATTAATCACAAACTTTGAATCGGCAACCGCAACATTGTCGCGAATAAGCTGCCGCGCGGTGTTTTCACCGAGCGGGCGGCTAGCCACGATGAAATTATTGATGGGCATAATTTTACCGGCTACTTTGGGAAATAAATCGCCAAGGTAACCGTTACATCCCAGCACCAGTTTACTTGCCATGAGCTGGCCATCAGCGGTATCAATTCTTATGCCTTGTTTAGTGCTGGTTACTTTTGTGGCACGGCTGCGCTCATACAGGCTGGCACCGGCTTGTTGGGCCAATTCGGCCAGCGCAAGAGTGAAATTCAAGGGGTGCAGGTGTCCGGCTCGCATATCCAGTTCGGCACCATGATAGCGTGGACTGGCCAGCATCTGCGACAGCTCATCCCGCTCAATATAGCGGGTATCGTGGTACCCATATTCTTCGTTGAGCTTTCGTACATTGTCACGCATCTCTTTGGCATGACTGGACTTAAAGGCTGTGTGCAAAACACCCGGCACGAAGTCACAGTCAATCTGGTGTCGGTCAATTAAGTTGCGCACCAAATCGATGGAATCAAGCGCCAGTTGCCATAGTTTACCGGCTGGCTCGTGGCCCACTTTAGCTTCGAGCGTGGTTTGGTCCAGCCGCTGCCCCGGACTGACCTGACCACCATTGCGTCCAGAAGCGCCAAATCCGAGGGTTTCTGCCTCCAACAATACGCAGCTTAAGCCTCGTGTTGCGCAGTGCAGGGCGGTAGACAAACCCGTTAATCCGCCACCAACGATACAGACATCAACCTGTTGCTGGCCGCTGAAAGTGGGGCAGTTAACCTGCTTGTTTACCGTCTGTTGGTAGTACTGGTGACGTATGTCTTCCATCCCGGCCTCTTTGTCATAGATTAGCGAGGTAAAGAACCCAAGCAGGTATAAAAATTAGCTTATCTGGCAATATGCCATATTGTTAATTAACACTTTTTACCCTAGCATATCGAATGATAATTCGAAATAGAATTATGAGCACAATCCAACAGGTGATATATGGATGATGTTAAGAAGTGGCTCTCCAGCCATCGCATCTCGGAAGTTGAATGTTTAGTGCCTGATATAACGGGCAATGCTCGGGGCAAATTTATTCCTGCGAAAAAGTTTATAAAGCAGGAAAGCCGCTTACCTGAGAGTATCTTGATTCAAACCGTAACCGGTGAATACACCAGTGAACATTACGATATTGTCAGCGAAACTGACTCGGATATGTTTCTGGAGCCTGATACCTCTACTATTCGCGAAGTCCCTTGGGCTGATGAGCGTACTGCGCTGATTATTCATGACTGCTATTTGTCCAGTGGTCAGCCTCACCCCTTGTCCACACGTAATGTGTTGAAGAAAATTTTGGCGCTTTATCAAAGTAAGGATTTGGTGCCTGTGGTGGCGCCAGAAGTGGAGTTTTTTCTGGTCGCGCAAAATACCGACCCGGACTATGAGTTAACCCCACCGGTAGGGCGCTCAGGACGACGTGAGTCAGCGCGACAAAGCTATAGCATTGATGCGGTGAATGAGTTTGAGAAAATCATTGACCAGATGTACGACTATTGCGAAAAGATGGAGCTGGGTATTGATACCTTGATCCATGAATCCGGGGCGGCACAGTTTGAAGTTAACTTCCTGCATGGCGACCCGCTTAAACTGGCCGACGAAGTTTTTCTATTTAAACGTGTGGTCAGGGAAATTGCCCTGTCGAACGGGGTGTACGCGACCTTTATGGCTAAGCCGATGCGTCGTGAGCCAGGTAGTTCCATGCATATCCACCAAAGCCTGGTAGATAGAAAAAGTGGACACAACGCGTTTTCCACCAAAGATGGCAAGTACTCCAGTTTGTTCTTCAATTATATTGCCGGGTTGCAAAAGTACGGCCCAAGTGCACTTTGTTTCTTTGCGCCTAATGTGAACTCTTATCGTCGTTTCACGCCGGATAATTCGGCGCCGATTAATTTTGACTGGGGATACGACAACCGGACCACGGGATTGCGTGTGCCGGATAGCGAACCTGATGGTTTCCGGGTAGAGAATCGTCTGCCTGGCTCAGATGCCAATCCATACCTGGCTTTTGCTGCAACATTAGCCTGTGGATACTTGGGTATTTTGGAAAATCTTCAACCTCAGCAAGCTAACGAAGGTAATGCCTATACGCAGGAAATCGAGGTCGCCCGCAATCTTGAGGAAGCGTTGCGTTTGCTGGATAAGTGCGAGCCCCTTCGTCACATCATGGGGGAAGACTTTGCATATGCCTACAGTGCCGTTAAGCGTAATGAATGCGAAGCCTTTAATGAGGTGATTAGTTCTTGGGAGCGGGAGTTCTTGCTGCTGAATGTTTAGCGACAAAGGGAATGAAATGAAGCACTGGTTTGAGCCAGTGCTTCACGCTTTATATATCCAGTGATGGATTACATTTGTGATTGCAGATAATTAGGCAGACCAACTAGTTTAATTAAACGTAGTTGTTGCTCCAGCCAGTAAGCGTGATCGTCTTCAGTATCTTTAAGCAAGCCGGTCAGCATATCGCGACTAACATAGTCCTGCTCTTGTTCACACAACTTAATGGTGTCTTTCAGCAAGCGTTGCACGTCGTACTCCAGGTTCAAATCTGCCTGCAGCATGGCGGGAACGTCCTGGCCGATATTCAGGCCATCCCGTTTGGTCATGTCTGGCGTACCTTCCAAAAACAAAATACGCTCGATTAAGGCAGCTGCGTGGCCTTTCTCGTCATCAAACTCGTGGTCAATGCGCTCGAATAACTTGTTCAGGCCAAAGTCCTGATACATCCGAGAGTGAATAAAGTATTGGTCCATTGCTGTCAGCTCGTTGGCCAGCAACAGGTTCAATGCGTCAATGATCTTGGCGTTACCTTTCATTGGTTCAAATCCGTGTATCAGAAAAGATGCCGTCAAGTGTAGTGTAATATTCGAATTATTGGAAATTGTTTATACAAATCAATGTATTATCTAATGATATCAATTCTCGTTGCCACTTCGTTTTGACCTCTTGTGATTCTCGCGCAGACAATCATGGAGTTTGAACTCAATACTGTTTAACAGGAATAAGGCTATTTACTCTTTATTAAAGTAAGAGAGAATCGTTGAAAATCCCCTATGGTCCTTTGGTCGTCTCTTTTATGCAGAGCGGAATCTATTGCTAACTACCGAATTTTGCTGGTTGTTTGTACGTTTAGCTGGTTAATTGAGCGAACGATCCATTGTTTCATTAATATTTCATAATTTGGCTTGCGCGGTCTTCGGGCCTATGTATAATACGCACCATCTTGAGACGGGGTGCTGAAACAGCCCAGACAAGAAAAGACTTCAGACGCGGGATGGAGCAGCCTGGTAGCTCGTTGGGCTCATAACCCAAAGGTCGTCGGTTCAAATCCGGCTCCCGCAACCAACTTGAAAAGCCGACAAGTTAACCCTTGTCGGCTTTTCGCTTACTGAATCCTCGGTAGGCTATACCGGCTGGCTAAGCTAATTGGGCTTAACTTGCAAATTGAGGCGGCGAACTTTATACTTTCGCCGTCGAAATCAGGACGGGCTCCCTCTTCATTGAATAGTAACGTCCTGAATTTCAAGGGGATGAAATACATTTTATGCATTTCTCCAGCAAGCTGTGCCTATATGCAGCTTGTTTCATCATCTTGTAACGATGATGCAGAATACTTGGACTAGAATCCAGACCTGACAAGCCCCGTAAATATCGGGGCTTTTTGTTAGTCTTGGTCCTCAGCGTTCGCTTTATTCCGTCAATGATGAGTAAAGGTAACGTTGGAATACATAGGTTGTAAGGGGCTTGTCCCCGAATATTGTCTGGGCTTTGTGCCCTTTTTTTGTTTTTGGAGCCTGGCTGTGTCAAAACTGGAACATGCCTTAACCGATATGCTGACCCCTGCTGTTGAAGCACTGGGGTTTGAGCTGCTTGGTATTGAATTTGTGCGCGCCGGAAGGCATTCGACCTTGCGCGTCTATATCGATCACCCAGACGGTATTTCGGTGGATAACTGCGCGGATGTTAGTCATCAGGTCAGTGCTGTTTTAGATGTGGAAGATCCGATTTCTACCGAGTATGACTTGGAAGTGTCGTCTCCCGGCATGGACAGGCCGCTATTTAAGGAAGCTCATTACCTTAGCGTAGTGGGAGAAACTGTGTCTGTGAAGCTGAGAATGCCAATGGACAACAGACGTAATTTCAAAGGAAAGGTGCTTGCTTGTGAAGACGGCACCCTGACCGTGGAAGTGGATGGCGTGTCCTATCAACTGGCCATAGCCAATATTGAAAAAGGTAATCTGGTTCCTAACTTCGACTAACGACAACAGAGTCGAAGTCGGCAGGCTGTTTAACCAGCAACGTGGAAGTATTGTGAGGCAACAGGGCAATGAATAAAGAAATTCTATTAGTGGCTGAGGCTGTATCCAACGAGAAGCAAGTACCCAGGGAAAAGATCTTTGAAGCGTTGGAATATGCTATCGCCAGTGCGACAAAGAAAAAGAATGAAGGCGAAATTGAGGTTAGGGTGAGTATCGATCGCGAAACCGGCGATTTTGATACCTTCCGTCGTTGGAGAGTCATTCCTGATGATCAGCACCAGGAGAATCCTTTTGCCGAAATTACGCTGTCTGCAGCGCAGATCGACGAGCCGGAAATTCAGCTTGGCGACTATGTGGAAGAGCAGATCGAGTCCATTGCCTTCGACCGTATTACTACACAAACTGCCAAGCAGGTAATAGTACAGAAAGTACGTGAAGCCGAGCGTGCTCAGGTACTGGCCGAATATGAAGACCGTGTTGGTGAATTGGTCACAGGTACTGTTAAAAAAGTTAACCGCGACAACATTATCATTGACCTTGGCAATAATGCTGAAGGTGTGATTTATCGCGAAGACATGCTACCCCGTGAAACCTTCCGTCCAGGCGACAGAGTGCGTGGTCTGCTTTATGTCATCAAGCCTGAAGCACGCGGTGCACAGCTGTTTGTCAGCCGTTCCAAGCCTGAGATGCTGGTCGAACTGTTCCGTATTGAAGTACCGGAAATAGCTGAAGAAGTGCTTGAAATAAAAGCCGCTGCCCGTGACCCAGGTTCGCGAGCCAAAATTGCGGTGAAGACCAACGACAAGCGTTTAGATCCTGTTGGTGCCTGCGTAGGTATGCGTGGTTCTAGGGTACAAGCTGTGTCCGGTGAACTGGGTGGTGAGCGTGTTGATATCGTGCTGTGGGATGAAAATCCGGCGCAATTCGTGATTAACGCCATGGCCCCTGCCGAAGTCGCCGCCATCGTCGTAGATGAAGACAACCGTACTATGGATGTTGCGGTTGAGGCAGACAATCTGGCTCAAGCCATTGGCCGTAGTGGACAAAACGTGCGTCTGGCCAGTCAACTGACTGGTTGGGAACTGAACGTGATGACGGTGGAAGACCTCAATGCTAAGCACGAAGAGGAAAACTCTAAAGTATTGCAGCGCTTTGTAAAAGGCCTGGATATTGACGAAGATTTCGCTGCCGTACTGGTGGAAGAGGGTTTCACGTCACTGGAAGAAATTGCTTATGTACCAGTCGCCGAGCTTCTGGCCATTGATGGCTTTGAAGAGGAGATGGTGGAAGAGTTGCGTGAGCGTGCTCGCGCCGCATTAACCACGCAGGCGCTGGCAAATGAAGAATCACTGGATAATGCAGAACCTAAGGAAGAACTGCTTAACCTGCCTGGCATGGAAAGACACGTGGCCTTTATTCTGGCCAGTCGCGGTATAACCGATCTGGAAGGCCTTGCTGAGCAAGGCGTCGATGAAATCAGTGATATAGAGGAACTGGGCGAAGAGAAAGCAGCTGAATTGATCATGGCTGCCCGTAACATCGTTTGGTTTAGTGAAGAGTAAGGTCAACGGGGGAACTAGCACTCATGGCAGATGTATCCATAGAAAAGCTTGCCGGTGATATTGGCACATCGGTTGACCGCCTAGTTCAGCAATTTGCTGACGCAGGTATTGAAAAGCGCCAGAACGATCAGGTGACGGAAGATGAAAAGCGCGTTTTGCTTGACCATCTGAGTCGTCAGCATGGTGGTGCAGGTACGGCTGAACCGACGCGCATGACACTTAAGCGTCGTACCACCAGTACCTTAAGCATTAATGCAGCGGGTAAGTCCAAGTCAGTCAAAGTCGAAGTGCGTAAAAAACGCACTTATGTAAAACGCAGCGAAACCGAAGAGGCGCGTTTGGCCGAAGAAGAAGCCAAACGTCGTGCTGAGGAAGAAGCGGCGCTTAAAGAAGCCCAACGGATTGCTGAAGAAGAGGCCAGAAAAGCGGCAGAAGAGAAAGCGCGTAAAGAAGCTGAAGCTAAGGCTCGCGCCGAGGCTGAGCGTGCCGAACGTGAACGTCGTGAAGCTGAGCAGCGTGAGAAAGAAACTAACCTGAGCGATGAAGAGCGTGCTGAGCGTGAAAAAGCTCGCCAGGAAGCTGAACAGATTCGTGTTGCTCAGGAAGAAGAAAGCCAGAAAAAATTGGAAAAAGAAGCCAAGAAAGCAGCCGAAAAAGCTCGCAAGTTGGCTGAAGAGAACGAGCGTCGCTGGAAAGAAGAAGATGAGCGCCGCCGTCGCCGTGAGGCAGAAGAAGTACATTTGCATTCCAATCGTTATGCTCAGGAAGCCGAAGACGAAGAGGATATGCAGTTTGAGCGCGGCGGACGCCGTCGCAAGGCCAAAAAGAAAAAGAACGCTGGTGCTGACTTGATGCATGGCTTCAACAAGCCAGCCCAGCCGGTGGAACGTGTGGTTAAATTAGGCGAAACAATTACCGTTGGCGAACTAGCCAACAAACTGGCTATCAAAGCTACCGAAGTGATCAAAACCATGATGAAAATGGGTGAGATGGTCACTATCAACCAAGTGCTGGACCAAGACACGGCCGTGCTGGTAGTAGAAGAGATGGGCCACAAATACGAGTTGGTTAACGACAATGCGCTTGAAGACGAATTGTTGGCAGAGGATACCACTGCCGACAAGACGACTCGTGCACCTGTTGTTACCATCATGGGTCACGTTGACCATGGTAAAACCTCTTTGTTGGATTATATCCGTCGTGCAAAAGTGGCTGCGGGTGAAGCGGGTGGTATTACTCAGCACATCGGTGCCTACAGCGTAGAAACCGACCTGGGCAAAATTACCTTCTTAGATACTCCTGGACACGCGGCCTTTACTGCTATGCGTGCTCGTGGTGCAACGGCCACGGATATCGTTATTTTGGTGGTGGCTGCCGATGACGGTGTGATGCCACAAACCAAAGAAGCCGTACAGCACGCGAAAGCTGCTGGCGTACCACTGATTGTTGCTATCAACAAGATGGACAAAGAAAGTGCCGATCCTGATCGGGTGAAAACTGAATTGTCGCAGTTGGACGTTATTTCCGAAGAGTGGGGCGGGGAGCACCAGTTCGTGCCTGTGTCTGCTAAGACTGGTATGGGCGTGGACAATCTGTTGGAAGCGATTTCCGTGCAGGCCGAAGTACTGGAACTGAGAGCCGTACCTAAAGGCCCAGCTAAAGGTCTGGTTATCGAATCACGTCTGGATAAAGGTCGTGGTCCGGTCGCTACCGTACTCGTGCAGCAAGGTGAACTGAAAGCCGGTGACATCCTGTTGTGTGGCTTTGAGTATGGTCGCGTGCGTGCGATGCGCGATGAGCATGGTCAGGATGTGAAAGTAGCGGGTCCTTCAACACCGGTTGAAATCCTGGGTCTGTCAGGTGTTCCTGCCGCAGGTGATGATGCTCGTGTGGTTCAGGACGAACGTAAAGCCCGTGAAGTAGCTAGCACCCGTCGTACCAAGCAACGTGAACTGAAGCTGGCCAAACAACAGAAGGCTAAGCTGGAGAACATGTTCGCTGATATGGAAGCTGGTGATGTCAGTGAGCTGAACGTGGTACTGAAAGCAGACGTACAAGGTTCTGTAGAAGCCATCAGTGATTCCTTACTGAAACTGTCTACCGACGAAGTGAAAGTAAACATCGTAGGTAGTGGTGTAGGTGGTATTACCGAAACTGATGCCAGCCTGGCTGCCGCTTCTGGTGCGATTGTTGTTGGTTTCAACGTTCGTGCGGATGCAACGGCTCGTAAGGTGATTGAGAACGAAGAAATCGACCTGCGTTACTACAGCGTTATCTATGACCTGATTGACGAAGTGAAAGGTGCAATGAGCGGTATGCTGGCACCTGAGTTCAAGCAACAGATCATTGGTTTGGCTGAAGTACGTGACGTCTTCCGTTCACCCAAGTTGGGTGCTATCGCTGGCTGTATGGTCACCGAAGGTATCGTCAAGCGTAGTGCGCCGATCCGCGTATTGCGTGACAACGTCGTGATCTACGAAGGCGAACTGGAGTCCCTGCGTCGCTTCAAAGATGATGTATCTGAAGTGCGTAACGGCATGGAATGTGGTATCGGCGTGAAGAACTACAACGATGTCCGCGTAGGTGACCAGATCGAAGTCTTCGAGACCATCGAGATCAAACGCGAAATCTGATTCCTGTCAGGGGCTTAGCCCCTGTTGTGTCAGAAATATAGGTAACGGGGGCCGCCACTATTGGTAACAGGCCTCCGTTGCTGTCTTTACGAGAGTAAAAATCATGGCAAGAGAATTTTCCAGAACAGACCGGGTCGGTCAGCAAATCCATAAAGAAGTTGCCAGTATCTTGCAAAACGAATTTAAGAATCGTGATCCAAGGTTGGGTCTGGTAACGGTTTCAGGTGCGGAGGTCTCTCGTGATCTGTCGCACGCCAAAGTGTTTGTGACGTTCTTCGATACGGATGAAGAAAAGATCAAAGAACAGCTGGCCATATTGGATGAGAATAAAGGCTTTGTGCGCACCTTACTGTCTAAGCGTATGAGCATGCGTACGGTACCGGCCATTCGTTTTGTGCAAGACGTGTCTATTACCGAAGGTATGCGTCTATCCAGTTTGCTGACGGATACTATTAATAAAGATAAAGAGCGTGCCCGTCAGGCTGGTAGAGATTTGGACGCAGAGGACAAAGAATAGGTGGCCAGGCGTAAGAAAGGCCGTGATGTTAACGGCATATTCCTACTCAATAAGTCGCTTGGTGGTTCCTCTAATCAAGTGATGCAACAGGTGCGTCGGGTCTTTGCTGCGGCCAAGGCCGGTCACACAGGCGCCCTGGATCCATTGGCCACCGGTATGCTGCCGATTTGTTTAGGCGAAGCGACTAAGTTTTCCCAGTTTTTGCTGGATGCCGACAAAACTTACCGCGTGACTGCCAAACTGGGTATTCGTACCACCACCTCCGATGCCGATGGCGAGATTGTTGAACGTCGCCCTGTTCAGGTCACTGAGCAGCAAGTAGTCGATGCGGTTATGGGGTTTAAAGGCAAAAGCAAACAGATCCCGTCTATGTTTTCCGCGTTGAAATATCAAGGTAAACCGCTTTATCACTATGCCCGACAGGGTATTGAGGTACCCCGCGAGGCTCGCGATATCGAAATTTTCGATATTCAGATCAGCCGTTTTGAAACGGATGAAGTGGATATGTTGGTACATTGCTCTAAGGGCACTTATATTCGTTCGTTGGTTGATGATTTGGGCCAGATGTTAGGCTGTTGTGCCTATGTCACTATGCTGGATCGCACCAGAGTGGCTGATTACCCCGTTGAACAAATGATGAGCTTCGATGATCTGCAAAGCTTTGCGGAAAGCTGCACGCAGGACGGGCAAACAGACTTCGACAAGTTGGATGCCTTATTGCTGCCCATGGATACTGCGGTGGCCAGTTTGCCAGCTGTGACTGTGAGCCTGCAAAAGCTGGGCTTTTTCAGTAACGGCAATCAGGTTGAAGCCGATACCGGCCAGTTAAACGGACTGGTGCGCGCTTATGCTGAAGATGATGGACGCTTCCTCGGCGTGGCCGAAGTAGAGCGCCCCGGACGCTTAGCACCCAAGCGGCTGGTGGTCTATTGATGTTATTTTACGCCGCTTGCTATTCTTTGCGGCGTCGCTATAATACCGCCTCTTTCCGACCCGCTGAATTAGTGATCGGCCGGTCTTAACTTAGGAGAAAGATATGTCACTAACTAAAGAAGAAACCGCAAAAATCATCGCTGATTACGGCGTAAAAGAAGGCGATACTGGTTCTCCAGAAGTGCAAGTAGCACTGCTGACTGCCAATATCAACAAGCTGCAAGGTCACTTTGCGGATCATAAGAAAGATCACCATTCTCGTCGCGGTCTGCTGCGCATGGTAAGCCAGCGTCGTAGCATGCTGGACTATCTGAAGAGCAAGAACCAGGACCGTTACCTGGAATTGATCAAGCGTCTGGGTCTGCGTCGTTAATCGCAGCTTCAAGAAGCTAATTAAAAGGCGCCAATCGGCGCCTTTTTTGTCTCTCAAGTAACGCTTTTAGCGTTATTTGTCGGTATATCCTTTACGGGTTAGTTTATCCAGATAGCCCATGGCGAAAGCTGATAACACGAAGGTCAGATGAATAATCACGTACCAGAACAACTTTTGGTTATCTATGGCCTGCGCATTCATAAAAATTTTCAGCAAGTGAATTGAAGAAATGGCGACGATGGAGGCGGCCACTTTATTCTTTAAAGAGCCTGAGTCCAGTTTCCCCAACCAATCCAGCTTTTCGCTGTCACCATCAATATCCAGTCTCGACACGAAGTTCTCGTAGCCGGAAAACATTACCATCACAATCAGACCACCGACCAGGACCAGGTCAATCAATGACAACACTACCAGGATAAGATCGGCTTCTTTCATCGACAGGATAATCGGCAGAATATGCAATACTTCCTGAAAGAACTTGATGCCCAGCGCCAGTAAAGCCAGGCTTAACCCCAGGTAGATAGGCGCCATCAACCAGCGCGAAGAGTAGATCAGTTTTTCAACCAGTTTTTCCATAATGGCATCCTCAAGTTGCGATGGCGCACATTATGGAGATAGTTTGTTGCATTGCAATCATCTAGCTCACTAACAGAGCGGATAGGCTTGCAGATTTTTATGCCGAGTGGGCTAACAAGCTTTGTTGGAAGCCGAATGATAGGGTTGAAGCTGCCGCACTTTGTTAAGCAGATGGCGATTCAATAAATGCGCCACAATCAATGATGTGCCGCCGCCAAGGCTGAATATCAGCTCCAACTCGTCATGGCTGAAAAGCGACAATACCAATAAGGTGATCCCTACGACAGCCATACCCAGAGGTGCCGGACTTTTATGCTGACAATGTGCCTTAGGTAAGCTAATCATCAATAGCAGCAGTATGGGGATGAACAGGACTAAATGAAACCATTCGGTAGTGAGGCTATCGACCAGCAGCCCAGTCGCCCCAAGTGCGACAAGCAATGGCGTAAACAAGCAATGGCAAATGCATAGTGCTGAAGCGAGAGCGCCAAGTATATCCTTCACGGTGAGTCTCAAAAATTAATTGTTATGTGATAATGTATCAATTGTGGGTTGCTGTCAATCCGACTGGGGCAGATGTTATTCGTCAGGTTGTCCAGGCCTGCAGCTTTTCAGCTTCTACGGCAGGACTGTATAAATATCCCTGACCGCAGTGGCAGCCTGAACCAAGCAGAAAGTCGCGCTGAGCCTGCGATTCAATACCTTCAGCGATAACGTCAAGGTTGAGTGCCTTTGCCATGGCAATAATTGCCAGCGTGATCTGACTGTCTTCATTATTGTCTGGCAGTTCACAAATAAAACTGCGGTCAATTTTAAGCGTATTGATGGGTAATCGTCGCAGATAGGAGAGGGAGGAGTAGCCTGTTCCAAAGTCATCAATGGATAACCTAAATCCCAGGTTACGTAAATGTGTAAGCAGTCCTAACGTCGTCTCCGCTTGTTCCGGGATCAGGCAGCTCTCCGTTAACTCAAGTTCTATCTGCTCGGCAGAGACCTGGGTTTGTTCCAGTATAGCTAACAACCTTTCGCAAAAATCCGGTGCGATGAGCTGTAATACAGAGATATTGATAGAAACCGGTACCTCTGGCAGACGCTTCGTTCGGATGTCGTCACACACGCGTATCAACACCTGCTCGCTAAGTAAGCCTATTAATCCCAGCTTTTCTGCCAGTGGAATAAAATCTTGCGGAGAGACCTGCCCAAGACCGGGATCATGCCATCGCACAAGGGCTTCAACGCCGATGAGTTGGCCTGTTCTAAGGTCAACTTTGGGTTGATACAAAACGCGTAATGTCTGATGTTGCAGGGCCAGACGGAGCCCCTGTTCCAGCCTTAACTCATCGGCTGTCTGTTGGCCTGTACTGGCTTGATAGAAGCAAAATTGGTTACGCCCGGCATTTTTGGCCTGATACATGGCAAGATCAGCATGTTTGATAAGTTGCTCGGAGCTTTGGCCGTCTTTGGGGAACAAGCTGATACCAATACTGGTGGTCAGGAAAAAGTCCTGTCCTTTTATGCGAATAGGGGCATCAAATTTAGCTACCAGACGCTTGGCAAGGCATTCCAATGAGGTAGCTTTGTCTACTTCCGGAATAAGAATAGTAAACTCGTCACCGCCGATGCGGGCCACGGATTCGCCTTCTCTGACCGTCGACATAAGTCTGTGTGCCACTTCTTTTAGAGCGTGATCACCGGCTTGGTGACCCAGGGTATCATTGATACGTTTGAACAAATCCAAATCTAAGAATAACACCGCCATGTTGTGATGATGACGGTGTGCATTGGCAATGGCTAAATGCAGCCTGTCCATAAACAGTCTGCGATTAGCCAGCCCGGTTAATTCATCAATGTAGGCTAACTGGTGAATTTGTTTTTCCTGGCGTTTTCGTTCGCTGATATCGCTGAAAATGCCAGCGAACTGGCATATTTCGCCTTGCTCCCCGCGAATCGCAGTAATCGACAGCCATTGTGGGTAGACTTCGCCGTTTTTGCGCTTGTTCCATATCTCGCCCTGCCACAGCCCTTGTGATAACAAGGTTTCCCACATATTTTTGTAGAATCGTGGCTCATGCAGGCCAGAGCTGAGCAAGTCGGGTTTTTGACCTACGGCCTCATCGGCGCTGTAGCCGGTAAGTAAAGTAAAGCTGGGGTTTACTGACTCAATAACACCGTTTACATCGGTGATCATGATCCCATCCAACGAGGCATCAATGACCTTTTGCGCCAAACGCAGATAATCGGTGGAGGTGCGCAGGGCGGCATCTCTGGCACGCAGTGCCTGCTTTAGCTGTTCTACATAAGTATGCTCAACGTTAAGCAGGATATCTGAAAAGGAAAGTAGTCCGCACAGCTGGTCTTGTTCATCGCAGACAGCCAGATGGCGGAATTTGTTTTCTTTTAGGATCTCGACAGCCTGCAGCAAGGTGCAGCTTTTCTTAACGGTCAATATTGGTTTAAGTGCCAATTCGCTTAATGAGACTTTGGCCGACGCAGTGGCGATAAATTTGACCAGGTCGCGCTCGGTGACAATGCCTTTGGCTTGTCCGTCGGTTTCCACCAAGGCGGCATCGACCCGTTGTTTGCGCATCGCTGCAACTCCTTCAGCCAGCGACTGACTGGCATTTAGCACGAGCGGAGGACGGTTGATTGTTGAGCCCACATCTCGCAAAGCCAGATAAAACTCAATACGTTGTTGTTTGACTATGTCGGTTTGCGTGAGTAATCCCAGCGGACGGTTTTGCTTATCCGTAACCAACAAACGGCGAATCTGTTTTTGCAGCATTAAACTGGCGGCGTCATTCAGCAACATGTCGCCTTGCACCTGGATTACGGGGTAACTCATCAATTCGCTGACTGGGGTTTCGTAATTCTGTGCTGAGTCAAAATCAATGGACTTGGCGTCGGCTTCGGTCCAAATACCGACAATATCTTCATGCTCTTTAACCAAGATACAGCTTACCTGATGGGTTTGCATCATCTGGGCGACGTCACGAATAGGCGTATGGGGTGGGCAGGTAATCAGATTACGACTAGCCAGCTCTGCAACTGTAGGTTCTGTATGACCAAGGTTTAAAAGTGGACCCAAAATGTCCTGCATAGAATTACCGCCTCAACAACACCGACCTTGTAGTCTACTGTAGATCTTTAACTGCATTTTTGATCCAGCACAAGTGGAATAGTGAGGTGACCGAGAGCAAGATAGTGCGGGTTGAATTGTTGATATGTTATATTGTATCTTTTACCCCTAAGAGGTAATTACTCTCTAATGGTGTAATTCTCATCTTGCTGGCTTGGAAGCTGTGTCTTGGGGGAATTATTGGTTTTTATTGATATGATATAACATTGAGGTTGCTATGATGAAGAAACACTTGATAGCCGTCAGTCTATCAAGCTTGTTCAGTGTCACTGCCATTGCGCAGTCATTGCAAGGGCAGGTGGTTGATACCAATGGGCAGCCAGTAAGCGGCGCTAACATTGAACTGCACGGTATTCACGGCACACAGACGGCCGATGCAAATGGCCAGTTTTTTTACCCGCAAGTACGCGAAGGTAAGGTGGAATTACATGTGTCGGCACCAGGCTTTGCACATAAAAGTGTCCGTCTGGACGTACAAAGTCAGGGATTGGCTGACTTACGTATTGTGCTATTGGACACCAGTATAGAAGTGGTGGATGTAACAGCCAGTCCTTTCCATGCATCGGCTATCGAGTCCGCGTTGCCTGTTACTGTACTAAGTGGCGACAGGTTGCGTAATAAGCAGGCGTCAACTCTGGGCGATACCTTGGCTGGTGAAGTTGGCGTACACAGCAACTTTCATGGTTCGGTCGCCAGCACACCCATTATTCGTGGCCTGGATGGGCCCAGGGTGCTTATCAGTCAAAATGGCTTGGACGCCGGTGATGCGTCCAGAGTAGGCCCTGATCATGCGGTGTCTGCTGAAGCCAGCACGGCGACGCAGATTGAGGTCTTGCGCGGGCCCGCTACTTTGTTCTATGGCAGCGGTGCCATTGGTGGGGTGGTTAATGTGGTGGATAACCGTGTACCAACGGATAGCCAAACCCGCGGGGAGTGGCTGCTGGAAAGAGAGTCAGTGAATAATCAGAAGCTGGCCTCATTTAACCTCAATACCGGTACCGACCGCGTTGCCATCCATGCAGATGGCTATTGGCGAGAGAGTGACGATTATCATTCTGCCGGTCCAGCCGAGCAGTTTGTTGAGCCTGGTTCATCGTCTCAGGTAAAAAACTCAGCAGCAGAGTCGCAAGGCTATACCCTGGGTGCCAGCTATTTACTGGACAATGGTTACCTTGGTCTGGCGTTTGGCCGACTGGATCGAGAATACGGTATTCCCGGCCATAGTCATGGCGACGAGGATGTCGCTGTATTTGCCGACATGCAGCAAGACCGGGTTCAGCTTATCAGCGAATTGCGTTTTGAGCAGGGACTAATAAACACGTTAAATCTGAAGATGGCCTACACCGATTATCAGCATGAAGAGATAGAGAACGGTCTGGTTGGGACAAAGTTTGCCAACGACAGTAAAGAGGCCAGGATTGAGTTTCTACATAATGAGATCTTAGGTTGGCATGGCGGCCTGAGCCTGCACTACAAACGCAGTGATTTTTCTGCAGTGGGCAACGAAGCCTTCACCCCACCATCTGTTACTGACAGTCTGGCGTTGGCGGTGATGGAAGAGCGGCACTTCGGCCCTGTTTTGGCGCAATTGGGTGCACGTATCGAGAGAACGACCTTAACCACCGATGAACTGCGTTTTCCCTTGGGTGTTGTGCATGATGAGCATGACCACAGCGCAGAAACTGGCGATCTGATTATACGTCGTTTTGATGCCGACCATGAATTCGACCCTTACAGTCTGTCTCTAGGATTGGTATGGGACTTCCAGGAGGGCTACAACCTGGGATTGTCATTGTCCCATTCTCAGCGTGCGCCCTCAGCGTCCGAATTATTGTCTTTTGGTCCGCATATTGGTACCGGCAGTTTTGAAGTCGGTGCACTGTTCCAACTTTATGAAGATGAGGAGGGGCATGCGAGCTTGGGGCTGACAGATAAGCCTATCGATCTGGAAACTGCCAACAATATCGATCTGACGTTGCGAAAGTTTAACGGGGATGTTGGATTTATTCTCAACGCCTTTTATAACCAGGTCGACAACTATTATTACCAGCAGGCCACCTCGCTGTTAGCCGACTCAGGGCATGGCCACGATCACGACCATGACCACGATCATGGGCACGGGGAAGGGGAATTACCTGTCTATCTGTTTGCACAAGACGACGTTCTGCTGCACGGTTTTGAATCTCAGGTGTTTTGGCAGTTCTTACCATCCTGGAAGCTCAGTCTACAAGGCGACTATGTGCGCGCCAGGCTGCAGGATGGTGGAGATCTACCCCGCACACCGCCACTGCGTATTGGCGCCAATCTAAGTTATCAAAGTCAGTCTATTAGTGCGGATGTGGGGCTAACCCGTTACTTCAGCCAGGATAAAACCGCACAGCTTGAAACTGAGACAGATGGTTATACCTTGCTGGATGCCAATCTGACCTATCACCTGGGCTTGGGAAGCCATGACTTGGCCCTTTATATCAAAGGTCACAATCTCACGGATGAAGAAGCCAGACCTCACACATCATTTTTGAAACATCTTGCTCCACTGCCTGGGCGCTCTGTGGCACTGGGCATCCGTGGATATTTCTGATCAAAGACAACAAAAAGGACACAAAATGAATTTGCAAACCAGACTAAAACATCTGAGCTTGTTTGTGGCAGCCGCCATGTTGGCTGCTTGTGGTGACGCTACCACTGAGATTGTCGAAAAAGAGCCTGTGGTCGTGCCGGGAGATGGCCATGACCATGGTGATGTCAGTGGAGCAGGGCGCCTACTGGTTACCAGTAAAGGCAGCAATCAGGTCAACCTTTACGAGCTGGAAGACAACAAGTTGTTGGCGACATTGGGCTTAACGCATGAACCTGCTTATTTGTATGCCTCCCCAACTAAACGCTTCGCGATGTTGGTCGAAAGAAGCGATGATCTGGTTGAGTTTATTGATGGTGGTATCTGGCAAGAAGATCACGGCGATCATCTGCATCCTTATGAGCAAGCCCCTGCCTTGGTCGATTTTACTTTGCCCGGCAGTCGTCCTACCCATGTGACGATGGGTGAAGAACAGATTGCGGTGTTCTTTGATGGGGACGGGCAAAATGGTATCAGTGCGTCCGTCGCCATGTTTAATGAAGCGCATATCGGTGCGGATAGCACAGACTACCCGGTTCATACGTTTGATACTCATATGCACGGTGCTGCTCAGGCCCGTGGGGAAAGCGTGTTTGCCACTCTCAGAGATGCCAATACCACCTCAACTCTGCCAGATCGCATTGCACGCTTTGATGCCCATGGCGATCACTTCCACCAGGAGCAAGTCTTCGACACCTTATGCCCCGCTTTACATGGCAGTGCGCAGAATCATGATGCTGTAGCCTTTGCCTGCGCAGACGGTGTTGTGGTGATAAGTGAAGAGAATGCCGAGTATAGTGCCAGTAAAATCCTCAATACTGAGGCGTTCAGCGAAGGCATGCGTATTGGGACATTGAGGGCTCACCTGGAAGGAGAGCAGTTCTTTGGTATAGCCGGTACCACGGTGTTTGTAATTAATCCAGAAGCGGGGGAGATGGAGTTGCTTGACTGGCAGCCCCACGCAGAGGCTAAGCTGCTCTCCCTGGAGGTCAGTCTGGATGGTGAAAACCTGATTATTCTTGATAGTCAGGGTTACCTGACGCTGCTTAGCGCTCATCAGCATGGTGATGAGCTGCACTGGGAACTGGCTCATAAATTGGATATTAGTGAGGCTGATGTTGCCTTGATGCCAGAAGGTAGCCGCTTTGAAATGACCTTATCCAATGAGTATATCTACATTGCCGATCCTATTGAAAAGCATGTGGTCATTGTGGATAGACATGAGGGCAAGATCAGTGGCGAATTAGCCCTTGGATTTACTCCTAACAAGCTTACCTGGCTGGGCATAGTGGGTGAGGCTGATGGTGGACACGTTCACTAAACCCGCCTGAAAACAGGGCCCGCCTCATTGGGCCCTGTATACCTTGCCCTTTTGACGTCATAATGGCGCAAATCAGCCTGGAATCTGCAATGCAAATCGTACGAGCCGTCCCCACTAATATCATCACTGGGTTTCTTGGCGTGGGTAAATCCACAGCCATTACTTACTTGCTAAAACACAAACCTGCCGATGAAGTGTGGGCTGTGCTAGTCAACGAGTTTGGTGAGATTGGTGTGGATGGTAATTTACTGGGTGCAGGTCAGGAGCCTGGTAAAGTTTTTATCAAGGAAGTGCCGGGAGGATGCATGTGTTGTGCATCAGGTTTGCCCATGCAGATTGCTTTGAATATGCTGCTGGCACGCAGTAAGCCTGACCGCCTGCTGATTGAACCTACTGGCCTGGGGCACCCTGCAGAAGTGCTGGCCAGTTTGTCATCTGAGCATTACCGAGGCGTACTGGATATTCAGCATACCCTGACGTTGGTCGATGCTCGAAAGGTGACGGACAGCCGTTATGCTCAGCATGATATTTTCCGCCAGCAATTACAGGTAGCTGATGTGATTGTGGCAAATAAAGTGGATCTGTATGAATCGGATTCAATAGCAAGACTGCAAGACTATCTTCGTGACCTGTCTATTGCCTCGCCGCTTCAGATAACCACCCAAGGCCAGATTCCTTTTGCCTGGCTGCTGGGCCGAAGTGGCTTTCAGGCATCCCTGTTTTCGCCGCCACAACCTTCATCAACAGAGACTTTTACCGAGTTGCAGACGCCAGTAAGCGGGTTCATCAGCAGACGAGGTCAGGCTGATGGTATGCACAGCTGCGGGTGGGTCTTTGCTCCGTCATATTGCTTTCACTACGAGCGGTTAATGTCGCTGATGATGGGGCTGCAGATGGAGCGGCTCAAAGCCATTATGCATACCAATCGGGGCTGGATGTTGTTCAATCAGGTCGATGGGGTGTTAACCAGCAGTGAACTTAATGACGCCCCTGACAGTCGTATTGAATGTATCAGCAGCCAGCCGGAAGATTGGTCACAACTGGAAATGGCGTTGCAATCACTAAGCTGCTGAGCATCAGGAAAGATAAGGGAGTGCTAGATGAAGAAATCGACAGTTTGGCTGTATATCGGATTAGCTTTGTGGTTGCTGGGCGGCGTACTTTTAGTCCTTGAGCATCATTTTTATCAGTATGTGGATGTTAATGGCGTGCTGCATGAGAGCTTGTTTTTACCTCTTGGTGTGCTGAGTTTTGTGCTAGGGGGCTCCGTGCTGAGTGTGACACTGTTATATCGTTTACTGAGTAATCTCAAGACGCATCCCGGTCCCTCTGATACGTCTTGCTAAGATGCGGCGCATTTTGCGCCCTAGGCTGAACTTAGTGGGAGGGGGCATTCAGATGGTCAGCTAGGCCTGCCAGTTGCAGTCCTTGCACATAGTCGACAATCGGAGCCAGTTCAGCAAAGCCTTCGGGAGAAAACCCATGTACCTTGTAGGTCAGAATGATCTCTGTCCCTTGTTCGTTAGCCTGAAGCGTCCAATCCAGTGCGCCATACAGGCCCATGCCTTGCAAAGGCCCAAGCCCGCCTGACATTCTCAGTAGCTTGCCTGGCTCGACAAAGGTGATCTGCATATGCATGGCTTGCTTGCCACCGTCTTTTTCACAAAAACATCCTCCCGCCTGGGGCTCAATACTCAGATTGGCACTTTTGCCCCACCAGGTATGATCCTCCGGCCACCATTTACTGACATCTTGTGTCAGCGCTTGCCAGGTCTTTTCCGCTGTTGAGTTAACCTGGACCCGATTTTCCAATACAAAACCATGGTCAGCCACAGCCACAACCTTAGCGCCGAGCGGTGTGCTAAGTAGACAACATAAAAGAGCAAAACAGAGTGATCGCATAAGTTTGTGCCGCTGGAAATATTGCTGTCAGCATAGTGTGGTCACTTGCTTTTGCCAACTTTGTCGCGATTGGTGCAAAAAAACAGCTAATGTTCAGGCTTTTAGCCACAGGAGTTTGACAGTCTGTAGGATTCAGGTTTCACTTGTGCAAGACATTCCTATCATCGCTACGTTTCATGCAAAAAGCCGTCGAACTCAATGCCCTACAACTCACCGCCAAACCCAGTCGCCGTCTGATTAATCAGGCCTTAAGCGATGAGCAGGCGCTAAGTGCGACTTTTATCGGTCAGCACCGAGCCCGCGAGGCATTAAATTTTGGCTTGGGGATAGATGCGAAAGGGTACAACCTGTATGTCATGGGTGAGGTGGCGACGGGACGTTTTACCCTGGTGCATGAGTATATCGCCAAGCATGTGAACAGTGCGCCAACGCCGGATGACTGGTGTTACATCAACAACTTTGATGACGAACGAGAGCCTTTTACGCTACGTCTGCCAGCTGGAGAGAGTCGCAAGTTGTCAGCGGATCTCAACAGCTTGGTTGATGAGTTGCTGGATACCTTTCCGGCTGCCTTTGATAACCCAGGCTATCAGCGAAAAAAAGCCAATATAAAGCGGCAGTTTGAGCAGCGTTACGAGAAAGCCATTGCCGAGGTGGAAGTCTTTGCGCAGCGCAACAGTGTCGCCCTGTACGAAGAAAACGGCACGATCAGTTTCTCACCCATAGTTAATGGTAAGCCGATTACGGATGAAGAGTTTGCGACGGCTTCGGAGCAACAGCGCCAACAGTTTTATGAAATCATCGTGCAGTTGGAAGAAAAACTCAGTGAGCAATTGCTGGAGTTACCGCAATGGAAGCGCGAAACCT
The DNA here is from genome assembly GCF_018531185.1 of Bowmanella yangjiangensis. NCBI lineage: Bacteria > Pseudomonadati > Pseudomonadota > Gammaproteobacteria > Alteromonadales > Alteromonadaceae > Bowmanella > Bowmanella yangjiangensis. The sequence continues at coordinate 417,100 of NZ_JAHDJU010000003.1, read as the reverse complement.
CTGAGCAGGGGCGTGCACTGACTCGTGAGACGGCAGAGCAGGGCATCAAACCCCTACTTAAAGAGCTTGAACATAAATACTCAGGAGATCTGGGGATCCTGAAGTTTTTGCGTCAACTCAAACCGCATCTGATTGAGACAGTGATTGAGGTACTGGGCGAGGAAAACAAAGATGAAAAGTCAGAAGACTTTGACCGACGTACCGTACTGGAAGAGCAATATCTGCCGAATATTCTGGTCAGCCACGAATTAAATGGTGGTGCGCCGGTGGTGTATGAGCCTAATCCAACCTACCAAAATCTGTTTGGTCGGGTGGAATACACTAATGTGCAAGGCTCGGTGTTTACCAACTACCGGATGATTCGACCTGGCGCACTACACAAAGCCAATGGTGGTTACCTGTTGCTGGACGCCGATAAAATGATTCAGCAGCCCTATGTTTGGGAAGCACTTAAGCTGGTGTTGAAGCGCGGTGAGCTGAAAATGGATATCCAGCAACATGATATTGGCATGGTTAACTCCGTCACTCTTAACCCACAAAGTATCCCGGTAAAAGTTAAAGTGGTGCTGCTAGGCTCCCGCGACCTTTACTACACCTTGCAGGAATACGAAGACGAATTTCATGAGCTGTTCCGGGTGCTGGTGGACTTTGATCATGAAATTCCGCTGGATAAGGACACTTTGTACGATTTCGTTGGCCGGGTACGTTGTCATGTCCAGGAGATGGGACTAAAAGGGATCTCGGCCAAGGCCATGTACCGTCTGGTGGAATACAGCCTGCGACTGGCTGAACATCAGCACCGCTTATCGGCGCGCTTCGCTGATGTTATTGAGCTTTTACATGAAGCCCAATATTTCTGTACCCAGCAACATAGTGACGAATTGGACGTTACCCATATTGAAGCCGCTTTGGCGGCAAAAACGCAGCGCAGCGGCCGTATCAGTCAAGCCTTGCTGGACGATATCAAAGAAGGCCAGATCCTGATTGAAACCGACGGTGACGCCGTGGGTAAGGTAAATGGCCTCACAGTGCTTGAAATTGGTGACAGTTTATTCGGTACCCCAGCTCGTATTACTTCAACCGTGTATGTGGGCGCCAATGGAGTGGTGGATATTGAGCGTGAAGTGGAGCTTGGTCGTTCTATTCACTCCAAAGGCGTCATGCTGTTAACCGGCTACCTCGGGCATAAATATGCGCAGCTGTTCCCCCTAACCTTGTCCGCCAATATTGCCATTGAACAATCATATGGTCAGATTGACGGTGACAGTGCCTCTCTGGCTGAATTGGTGGCGCTCTTGTCAGCGCTGACCTTAGTGCCGGTTAAGCAAGGGCTGGCAGTGACAGGTTCTATTAACCAATATGGGCAAGTGCAGAGTATTGGCGGCGTGAATGAGAAAATTGAAGGCTTCTTTAAACTCTGTGCGCATCGCGGTCTGACCGGCGAGCAAGGCGTGGTTATCCCTAAATCCAACGAAGTAAATTTGATGCTGGATAAAGAAGTGATACAGGCTGTCAAAGCCGGACATTTCCATATTTATTCGGTAGAAACCGTAGATCAGGCGGCAGAGATTCTGATGGGACGTGAAGCCGGGGCGCTCAGTCCTCGCGCCCGATTCCCCAAAGGCAGCATCAACAGTCTGGCGGTTAACCGGCTGAGTCAGATTGCCAGCATCGTTAATGGTGCCGACGAGGACTAGCCCTGATTGAGAATGGACTGGCTGATTTGCTCGGCCAGTTCAATATCTTCGGCCGTGGCGGTCTTTTCAATGCGGCGCGCCTGCCATTGGTACTGGCTGGTTAAATCTGGATCTAGATGCTGTAACACCGTCAGATAGGCCAGGGCCTTAGCCGTTGACTGGCCACCTATTCGCTGTCCTACTGCATCCCTGACCAGCAACTGCAAGGCGTCAACATTGCCTTGGTGTGCGCTGTTCTCCAGCAGTTGTTGCCTGCGCGTCAGATAGTCTTGCCTGGCTTTTACATAAGCGTCTCGTTGCAGATTATCCTGGCCCGTGGCTTGCAGATAGAGTTTGGCTGACACTTTGCCTATTTCCGCGGCCGCTTGTGGATGTCCTGCCTGGGCAGCCTCCATCAACAGCGATGCAAAGCGGTTTTTCTGCGCTCGGCTGATGCCCCGGCAATACTCGTATCTGTCGTAATTGTTGGCAAACGACGTGCTGGAGTCGCCGGTTTGGCGAAGCTCGTCCAGTTTTTGCTGATGGGCCTCGTCGTTATCCTCACTGTAAAAACACCAAGATAAATTTCGCCCCAGTTGGTAAATGGCATTGACATCCTGCTGCTGCACTTTGGCTTCAAGTTCCTGCATACCTTGTTGCAAGGGCTGTGATAAACGCCACCCGGTGGAAATTGTTGCAACGGCCGGCGAGGTTAAATCTTCCTGCTGAAGAGGTGATTCAGTGGCCATTGGCGGCTTAATTTGCTGTGGTGGTTGAGACGGCCAGAGCCACCAGAGCAGCAGTGACGATAGCAGTAGTGTTGGAAATAGATAGCGCATAAGTACTTAGTGATCCTGGCCTGATGCCATTTGGGTGCCGCCGTCGTATACCACCTTGCCATCAATTAAGGTCATGCTGACTTTTGTGTCAGCCACAGTTTGGGGGGCTGAGGTATCCATTAGCTGACGATCCAGAATCACTATATCCGCGTCCATCCCCGATTTTAACTGGCCGCTGTGTGCGGCAATGCCCATCAGTTCGGCTGAATGGCGCGTGTAAGCTTCCAGTAAAGCCGATAAGGGTAAAGCTTCCTGGCTGTTGAGACTGGGACGTGCTGGCTCTTGTAGATTTTGTCTGCTGATTGCCACGGCCATAGCGGCAAAAGGGTTGTAGTCAGAGACGTTCCAATCGCTACCTCCGGCGATACTAGCACCGGCATTTCGCAAACTGGCGGCTGGATAAATCTGGTTGTGGCGATGTTCTCCCAGATAGGGGGCCAACGCATCGACACTGTATTCATCAGGCTGTGCCCACAACAGCTGCATAGAAGCTAAGACATTAAACTCGGCAAAGCGGGTAATGTCTTCAGGACTAATGAGCTGTAGATGGGTGATGGAGAAACGCACAGCAGGGGAATCCTCTACTGCCCGGGCTTTGGCAAAAGCATCCAGACTCTCACTGATGGCGGCATCACCAATGGCATGAATATGCAGGCTAAAGCCTTCAACTTGAGCGCGTTGGACAAAGGCATCTAAATCTGTTGGGGGAATATAGAGCTTACCGCGCCAGTTATCACCATGCTCGGCAGAGTTTAAGTAAGGCGCATGTAACGCAGCTGACTGAGTGGGGTACTCCATTACACCATCGGCATACAGCTTGATGGTGTCCGCCATCAGGCCACAAGACTCAGCCTGGTTACGCAGCTTATGTAAACGGGCAAACTCCTCGTCGTCCGTGCTTCCCTTACTGCCCAGAGCAAGATTCACTTTAGCCTGCAATTGATGTTGCTGTTTGAGGGAACAAAAGAGCGCTACGCTGTCTGCGTTACTGTTAGCCTCCAGAAAACTGGTGATACCATGTTGGTAAAAACCAGCCAGTGCGGCTTGCATGGCTTGTAATTTATGCGGTAAATCAGGTTTGGGTAAATGGCGACTGACCAAGGCTGTTGCACCGTCGACTAACATACCTGTGGGCTGCTGCTGAGCATCTTTGACAATACGGCCATCATGCGGCGCTTGCGTATCTGCTGTGATGCCGGCTCGCTTCAATGCCAAACTATTAGCCCAGCCGGTATGACCGTCGGTACTGATGATAAACAGCGGTCGGTCTGGTAAAAGCTGATCCAGCTTTTGTTTATCCAGCGCCAGGCCAACACTGGGCAGATTTAGCACCTCCAGCCAGTCTCCAGGGTATTGGCTGGCGCAAGTCTGGATATGTTCGCCCAGGGTATTCAGATCCATGGCCTGGTCGTTCAAATTACAGGCAAGTAATGCCAGTGCCCCTTCAATACTGTGAATATGGCTGTCGATCAGACCGGGTAATACCGTCTGCCCATTCAGGGGATGCACTACTGTGTTGTCACCAATTAGTGGCTGCACTTGTGTATCAGAACCGACCAACAGGATTTTTCCATCTTTTATTGCCAGCGCACTGGCCGTTGGAAGGTTAGGATCCTGGGTGAGAATATTGGCGCCCAAGATGACTCTGTCGGCACTAATAATGGGGGAATTTGATTGACTGGCACAGCCCGCCAGCAATAGGAGTGTTGCTACATATCCTAACTTCATTTTTATAATTTCCGTTATCTGATACAGCCAAAATTCGCCAGGCTATTGTTATCCCGGCGATAAGTTTTTGGCAAGCGTCAGTACGAAAGGTTAGAGCTTAAATTGGGCTTGGATTCCAGATAGGTTAGCAGCCAATCTGGTTAGCTGCGTGGATGCTTGTAAAACCTGTTCCTTACCTTCCGATACTTCATTACCTAAGGTTTTGAAGGCTTGAACCTGATGACGTGCTGTCACGGCTTGCTCGGCACAAGTTCGCACTTGTTGTGCCGACTGGTGGCTGATATCCAGCATACTTAAAATGTTCTGCCTGCTTTGTTCCAGCGCATCAACCAGCTCGCCAGTAAGATTTACGCAGTGCTGTGTTTGTTGTTGATTGGATGCCATGCCTGTCACGGCCGATTGAATGGAATCGACAATGGTCGCCAACATGGTATTGATTTGGGTGGTGGAATCCTGCGTACGAATAGACAAGCTGCGTATTTCATCCGCGACGACCGCAAAACCACGACCGCTTTCACCGGCACGAGCTGCCTCAATCGCTGCATTCAGGGCCAGTAAATTGGTCTGAGAGGCGATATCCGCAATAGTATTAACCACGCCGGTTACCTGATTTCCTGCTTGCTGCAAGGTGCTAAGTTTGACGGCACTGGACTCAATGTCGCTGGCCAAGGTGTGAATGCTTTGAGCGGTTTCAGCCAGCTGATGTTTATTCAACTGGATCTCCTCTGCGCCCTGATTGGCCTGTTGGGCTGCGAGGTCACAACTTTGTGCACTCTCATGCAGTTTGTTTTCAAGGCTCTGTATGTGTTGGCTTAATCCATCAATGTCTTGTCGTAACTGATGGATATGGCGGGAAGTCAGATTGGCGCTTTGTCCCAGTTGCTGGCTGGAATCTTCGATTTGTTCCACGGCTTGCCTGACTTCCTGAATACCCTGGTGGAATACGCCTAGTAAGCCGTTGACGCTAACAGACATAGTGGTGATCTCTGTACTGCCCTTGGCAGTCAAGCGGTTGCTCAGGTCTCGTTGCCGGGCAATTCCATTTAGCTGTTTTGCCAGGTGAACAATAGGCTGCTCAATTTGCCATCTAGCCAGGAGCAAGGCAATCAGCGCTACTACGCCAAGCACCGCGACCAATAACCATACGGCAAACTGCGCTTGTTGCAGCAAGCCGGCTATGTCATGGGCGCTGTCGGTTGCACTCTGGTGAAAGTGCTCGCCAAGTTGGTAGGAATGTTGAGCTAGCTGATTCGCAGCCTGGTGCAACTCGGCCAGATGCTGGCGGGCTAAATCCCAATCGACCTGTTGTTTGCTCATGGCTTGGGAGAGCGCTTCTAATCCAACTAATACTTGGCCAGAGTACTCATTCAGATCGGCAGCGGTTTTCTCTGCTGACTGCAAGCGTTGCTGCAATCCATGTATGTGTTCGCGAAGCTGGGCAACTTTGCTTTCGAATTCATCAGCTGACAATGTCAGGCCATATAATGAATACCCGGCTAACACTAACTCTTTGGTTTGCAGCTGCAATTGAGCGACGTTGTCCAGGGCGGGCAGGGTTTGACCGGTAAAGTCATCCACCTGATGCATTACCCGTTGTGTTGCTTGGCTTAACACCCATGCAGCAACTAGCGTGGCGACCAGCATAGCCAGGTAACCGAGTAAAATTCGCATACGCAAAGAAGCAAGAAGTGCAGTCATCAGGGGTCCTTTTTATTGATTGTCCGGCTTCGCACCGACATTTATTCAGCATTGACCCGCGATCATCTGATTGTCTTTCATTGTTCTTTGGTGAGGAGCTGATATCTTGAGTAAAAAGACTGCTCAAATGTCGCCCCTGTTGGTTAAAACACCCTGGTTATTGGTATTCTGTGTGGGGTATTTTCATCTTCTTAGCTATCCAGTAATCCACACTCAGATAACGCCCCGCACCTGCAAAAAACAGCATTAATAACATGACAAAATAGGTAATGGAAAACTCAATGCCGTTGTTAAGAATAACGAAGCTTCCGCTGCTGGTTAGCCAGTCATAATTGCCATATTCCTGCAACAACTGCTTGGCCATGGCGAGTTTGTCGGCAGACTCCAGAACCTGCTGGTTGGCAAACATACCGTGGGGATCGGCAATGGCCTGCCAGCCGTTTTGCCAATGCGCGCTAAATGCGGCGACCAACATGGTAATCATCAAGGGAATGCTGATGTAACGTACCCCCAACCCCAAGAGTAAGCAGGCGGCACCAAGCAGTTCTGTCCAAGTGGCGAGCCATGCCATCAGATAGGGGAAAGGTAAGCCTAAGCCCCATTCATGATTGCCAAACCACGCCACTACATCTTCAAACCCGCTTAGCTTGTTCATGCCGGCCATCCAGAATATGGGGACCAGATAGAGACGAAGGGACAGGGGGCCGAGAAAATCTAGTTTGCGGGTTTGATTCAAGCCGTGCTGTATTTTTTGGGCATAGGAGAAGATTGGCATTCAGATTCCAGAGTCAATGTAATGCATTAGTTGTTTTGACCCGCCGTTGGCAGAAAAATGTTCAAGCAATCTTGGTTTTCTGGGCATTGGCAGGAAGTTTTGCAGACCGGCCTGCAAAACGCCTGACTAATTCGCCGTTATCAGGCTTGCTCCAGTTGTTCGGGGCAATGGACAAGTTGATGGACATCTCCCTGCTCATCTTCCGTTTCAAGCTTGACGTCAAATCCCCAAAGTCGATGCAGGTGTTTCATCACTTCTTTACTGCTATCCGCCAAAGGAATTCGATTGTGCGGTACATAGCGTAGGGTAAGTGCACGGTCTCCTCGGACGTTCACGTTGTAGACCTGAATGTTAGGTTCCAGATTACTCAGATTGTATTGGGCCGAGAGTTTTTCCCGCAGAATCTGATAGCCTTCGGCGTTGTGAATAGCCGCTACCTGTAAGTGACTGTCTTTGTCGTCGTCATGAATAGCGAACAAGCGAAAATCACGCATCAACTTTGGTGACAAAAACTGGCTGATGAAGCTTTCATCTTTGAAATTCTGCATGGCAAAGTGCAATGTTTCTTGCCAATCGGAACCGGCAATTTCAGGAAACCATTGTTTGTCCTCGGGGGTGGGATGCTGGCACATACGTTTAATATCCATAAACATATTGAATCCCAGCGCATAAGGGTTGATACCTGAATAGTAAGGACTGTTGTATTCAGGCTGGGCCACCACACTGGTGTGGCTGTGTAAAAACTCCAGCATAAAACGGTCGGTGACTTTTCCCTCATCGTAGAGGTGATGCAGAATATGGTAGTGCCAAAAACATGCCCATCCTTCATTCATTACTTGGGTTTGCTTTTGTGGATAGAAGTACTGAGAGATTTTTCTCACAATGCGCACTAATTCCCGTTGCCAGGGTTCAAGCAATGGCGCATTTTTTTCGATGAAATACAGGATGTTTTCTTGGGGTTCTGCGGGAAAACGTTTGCGCTTGGGATCTTGTTCGTTGTCATCGCGTTGAGGCAAGGTTCTCCAAAGTTCATTTACCTGAGATTGCAAATATTTTTCACGGCTTTGCTGGCGCTCCTGCTCCTGACGTAAGGATAATTTTTGGGGGCGCTTGTATCTGTCTACCCCAAAGTTGGATAGCGCATGGCAGGAATCCAAGGTAGCTTCAACCTCCGCAATGCCGTACTTTTCCTCACAACGTGCCACATAGTTTTTGGCAAACACCAGATAGTCGATAATTGAACTGGCGTCTGTCCAGGTTTTAAATAAGTAGTTGTTTTTAAAGAAACTGTTATGGCCGTAGCAGGCATGAGCGATAACCAGGGCTTGCATAGTAATGGTATTTTCTTCCATTAAATAGGCGATACAAGGATCTGAGTTGATGACTATTTCATAGGCCAGCCCCATTTGCCCGCGCTTATAGCCTTGCTCGGTTTGAATAAACTTTTTGCCGTATGACCAATGGGTGTAATTGATGGGCATACCAATGCTCGCATAGGCATCCATCATTTGTTCTGCGGTAATGATTTCAATCTGGTTAGGGTAGGTTTCCAATTTGTAATGCCTGGCTACGCGGTCAATTTCAGCCAGGTATTGGTCAAGAAGTTCAAAGGTCCAATCGGGGCCGTCGGACAACGGCGCGCTTCGACGTTTCTTAATCACGCTGTCCCCTCCTTAATGTGGCATTGGTTCAACACATCTATCGTATTGAAGAGAAAAGTGATGCAATCTAAGCATGTCGGCCTTTGCTTTGAGTATAGATGTTTTTTTGAGTTCTCCAGCTAACAGTCTGGTTTTTGGCAATATTTAGTCGAATTCAGGAAAGGGCAGGGCTTCCTCAGGCATAGCTTGGTAAGCTCGCCAGCTTTCTTGCTGCTGTGAAGAAAGCCTGAGTGAGCCTATATCTCTGGCTAGCTGAGACAAATCTAAGCCCCAGTAATGGTTGACTCGATATTTTTTTAGCATTAAGTACAAAGCCAGCGCATATTGCGGATCATTTATTTCGGCTTTATAGGCATTAAAATACATTTTAATGCTGCGATAGGGGTGGGTGTGATGATAGCTGGATGCCCACCGGATATATTCTCTTGCCTGCTGTTCTGAATTGGCTTGGCATCGTTTAAACAGCAGTTTGTGGAGCAAGCCGGCACAAGATCTCTCAGGCGAAAGCTGCATTTCTGCAATCATTCTATCTGCCAAGTAAAGTTCTTCTGATGCATCCTGCGTTTTTCCGTTTACCAGATAGCTACAGGCATTGACTATATGTTCAAAAACATCCTCACCTGGGTGACCGGCAGGGCTGTGCTCAGGAACAAAATTGGGAGTATTAAATATATGGTATAGCTTCTTACCGAACCGATGCAGATTCTGACTGAAATTAGTCAAATTGAGGCGCTCGAAATACCACTTAGTGTCATTGCCACCATCCAGTTTTTCACTATGAGTAACCTTGTTAATCAAAGCAAGCGTGGCTGCCCAAAGCAGGATGACATTAGCGATGTAAGAATCCTGAAGCAGTTTCTCATATTTCGCCTTGAGATATTCGCCAGCGCATGGATAGCCTTTGAGAATATAGAGTACAGTGGCTTTTAACATCACCTCTGTGGGAGATAGCTGAGACTCTCGTGCGTCCTTGAGTACGTTAATGAACTCGTCATCTTTGGCCTCAGCGCTCAATACTCGCAACTTGAACCACATGAGTTTGCGACGCAGCAAACCTGAGTGCTGAACCTTGTCCGCAATAAGCTGTAATTCTTCAAGATTTCCTTGCAAATATGCAATGTTCATCTGCGCTTCCAACAAACGCTGCTGGTTGGTCAGTTTGTCTGCCGTGCTGTAAGCCTTGTGAGCATAACCTGCTGCAGTTAGCTCCTGAATTTGCATTGTGATGAGGGTGTCGCGAATTGGGCCTTCCATTAAGGTCAAATCCAGTCCCATAAGAGACTGAAGAAGATTGCTTGGCTTGGGAGGGCGCCTTAGCCGTTGCAAGGGACGAATTTGTCTTAACAGACGACAGGTATCATGTATTAATGTTTCTAGCGTTTGTTTGGACAAAGGTTTTACCAGTACAGGAGTAGGTAAAGTGCGATAGGGGAGATCGGCAAGCACCGCATCCTTTTGATTACTGATAAAAGCTGTTTGAGTTTCCTCGCTGATTCTTCTGGTGCGAATTAAAAAGCGCAGCAAGTCAGTACCTGTGTATAAGTCACCCAGGTCATAACCAAGTAACAGTAGCTCGGCATGCACCACATTGTGCTGCTTAAGAAGTTGTGGGCCGTTGCAAACAACTTCCAGCTGCTCTACACCCAGTTGAATCAGCATGTCACGCAACAAGTGACGGGTGCTTTGATTGTCTTCAACAATGAGGACTCTTAATTGTGCGGGATACACGCTATGCCTCTGGTAAATTTTGCATTTTATCGAGAATCATTCGTATTGTCTTTGGTGTAACTTGCTAACGCTGTCTGTTTGTAGAAAAAATAGCAGAAAGAAATCTTTACACTGGTTGCTCTGCTACGCTTGCTGTTGTAAAGCATTAGGTGATTGTCTGAACTGTGAGGAGCCTCGAATGTCAGACGTGCTATCTGGTCAAGGTCTGTGCGATACCCTTCTGTCGCCCTGTTCCGGAATTGAATTAATCGTTACCCCCAAAGAGAAAGACATTGGCGGCTTTTATGTTCGACGCTGTTTGCCGGTTGCCAAGCTGCGTTCGGTGGGGCCCTGGATCTTCTTTGACCATATGGGCCCGGTAGAGTTTAATGCCGGGCAGGGGTTAGATGTACGGCCCCATCCTCATATTAATTTGGCAACCGTTACCTACCTGTTTGAGGGCGAAATTTTGCATCGCGACTCCCTAGGGAGCTTGCAGGCTATCAAACCAGGGGATATTAATTTAATGGTAGCTGGTGCTGGGATAGTGCACTCAGAGCGGGAACGACCCGAAGTGCGCGAAACAGCCCACCGCTTGCACGGTTTGCAGCTTTGGCATGCTCTACCCGAAGCATTTGAAGAAACGCCACCCGCTTTTTACCACTATGGTGTCGAAGCCATTCCCAGTGTAGCTATTGACGAAGTGCCAGTAAGAGTCATGATGGGAAGGGCTTATGGGGTGGTATCGCCGGTGAAAACCTTCTGTGACACTTTATATTTGGAAGCGTTTCTTAAGGCCGGTCAAAGCCTGACATTGCCTTTAGCGCCTGAGCGCGCGGTTTATGTGGCCAAAGGCGGATTAACCATCAATGGCAAAGATGTGCCGCAGTGCAGTCTGGCCTTGCTGACTCCTGATTGTCAGATAAAAGTCACCGCCTCGTCCGAGACCCGCCTTGCGTTGATTGGCGGTGAGCCTTTGGGGGAACGTTTTATGTTCTGGAATTTTGCCTCCAGTCGTAAGGAGAGGATTGAGCAGGCTATGGCGGATTGGAAAGCACAGCGATTCGCTAAAGTGCCCGGTGATGAACAGGAGTTTATTCCCTTGCCAGAATAGCCTGTCGTCATAAAAATGCCTGACTTATATCTCGCCTACTCGGCGTTTGACGCAAAATCCGGGTTATTAGCTCAAAGCGCTGGATCTTATGGCTGATGAGTCACAGTATCCATGACGAGCAGACAACTAGTTCTCAATTCTTGAGTGCTTCTCCTGATGTTCGGTTGACAAGTGACGCGCACCAACCTTTTAAGGTGGTGTGCAGCACTGAAATATCTTTCAGGTGCTGAAGGAATGCCGACAAAATCACCGAACGCAAGCTTTGCTTATGCTCAAATGAAGAAAGATTCGTGTTTCTGGCTTGACACCTAGACCTATGCCGTAATAAATGCAGTGCCTGGCTTCTGCGAGCAATTTGTCTTAAGGTCACAGGTTGGGCTAGAACGGCAAAAACAACAATAACGAGAATGTAAAAGAGGAACGAATGAAGAAAACACTATTGGCATCATTGATTGCTTCAACTTTTGTGTTAGCCGCGTGCGGCGACAACAAAGCGCCTCAGGTTAGTCAAGCGCCAGCCGAGCAGGTGCAAAAAGGTAAGGCAGAGCTGGGGAGCTTTGGGGTTGATCTTACCGCCCGCAATGAAGCGGTAAAACCTGGCGATGACTTCTTTATGTATGCCAGCGGTACTTGGTATGACAATTTTGAAATGCCCGCAGATAAGACCCGCTACGGTGCTTTTAGCGAACTAGCAGACAAGAGCGAAGCTCAGGTTAAAGAAATTATTGATGAACTGGCTTCTGCCAAAGAGTTAAGCGGTGAGAAAAAACTGATTGCGGATTTTTACCATGCTTATATGGATATGGATGCTATCAATGCCAAAGGGCTCAGTCCAATTCAACCCATTTTGGATGATATTGCCGCTATCGATTCAGTAAAAGCTCTGACCCAGGCATTTGGTAATGCATGGCTAACAGGCACTAATTCGCCAATTAATGGGGGATTGTGGTACAACCGCCTGGATCCCAACAAGTACCAATTAACCCTGGGCGTAGGTGGCTTGGGTTTGCCAGATCGTGATTACTATCTGGAAGACTCTGAGCGTTTCACCAAGATTCGCCAGGCTTATCTGGCCAACATTGCTCAGATGCTGAGTTTTGCCAAGGTAGACAATGCTGAGCAAAAAGCTGAGCAAATTCTGGCACTGGAAACGCGTATCGCTGAAATTCAATGGCCACGTGAAAAGCGCCGTAATCGTGATTTGACCTTGAACCAGTTGGATCGCTCTGAGCTCTCTGATGCCTATCCAAACTATGATTGGAACAGCTACTTCGCGCCAAGCGGCCTGCAAGTACCAAATCTGAATATCAGCCAGCCAGAACCGGTTAAGGCGGTCATCGGTATCATCAACGACACCCCTCTGGATGTGTGGAAGGACTATCTGACCTACCATACCATCAGTGGCAATGCAGACTATCTGCCTGAAGCAGTTTATCAGGCTAATTTTGAGTTCTTTGGTAAAACCTTGAGTGGTCAGCAGGAACCTCGTCCACGCTGGAAGCGCGCGGTGGATGAAATGTCCGGTATCGAATCACTGGGCTTTGCCATAGGTAAGGTGTATGTGGAGAAATACTTCCCTGAAAGCTCCAAACAACAAATGTCCGAGCTGGTGGAGAATCTGCGTACTGCCTTAGGTGAGCGGATTAAAGGCCTTGATTGGATGGGCGAGGAAACTAAAGTCAATGCTCAGGCTAAGCTGGAAGCCTTCCGTCCCAAGATTGGTTACCCGGATAAGTGGCAGTCATTTGATGGCCTGACAATCAATAGCTCAGATGTACTGGCTAACGTGCATAACTTGCGCAAGTTCTTTAATGCTCAGGACGTAGAGAAGGAACTGCAGCCAACGGATCGTGAGCGTTGGGGTATGCCGCCACAACAGGTAAATGCCTATTACAACAGCTCATTCAACGAAATCGTATTCCCGGCCGCGATTTTGCAAGCGCCTTTCTTCGATCCTAATGCTGACCCGGCAGTAAACTACGGCGCCATAGGTGCGGTCATTGGCCATGAAATGGGTCACGGTTTTGATGACCAAGGGTCTAAGTCTGATGCCAAGGGTATTCAGCGCAACTGGTGGACAGATGCTGACCGTGCCGCTTTTGAAGCTAAAGCTGACAGCCTGGCTGCCCAGTACAGTGCTTATGAGCCTATTGAAGGTAACTTTGTAAATGGTCGCAACAGCCTGGGTGAGAACATCGGTGATGTTGGCGGTCTGGCTATGGCTTACCATGCCTATAAGCTCAGCCTCAACGGTAAGGAAGCGCCGGTTATCGATGGCTTGACAGGGGATCAGCGTTTCTTCCTGGCTTGGGCACAGGTTTGGAAAGAGAAGCGCACTGAACAGAGCATGCTCAACCAGTTACGCGCCGGTACTCACGCACCTGGTCGCTATCGTGCACAAGCGCCTCGTAACCACGATGCCTGGTACAAGGCCTTTAATGTGCAGCCTGGTGACGCCTTGTATCTTGCACCAGAAGAGCGTGTGCGTATCTGGTAACGTCAGTTTGACTGATATGGCCGCCTGAAATCAGGCGGCTTTTTCTTTAGGGCGCGTTGTGACTCGCCCTGATAACCTAACCTGAACTGAGTTTTTTGGATCTGATATGAGACTTTCCCGACTGCGTCTGCTGGTCATTCCCGCTGTTGTCAGTGTGCTTTTGGCTTGTGCTAATCATCAGCCTGAGCCGCCATTGCACTTCACCATACTGCATACCAATGATCACCATGGGCGTTTCTGGCGTAACGAGCAGGGTGAATATGGCATGGCTGCACGTAAAACGCTGATTGAGCAAATTCGTCAGGAAGTGGAAGGTCTGGGGGGCTCAGTGCTGTTGTTTTCTGGTGGTGACATCAATACAGGGGTACCCGAGTCTGACATGCAACAGGCCAAGCCGGATTTTCTCGGAATGCGGTTACTTGGTTATGATGCGATGGCGCTGGGTAACCACGAGTTTGATAATCCCCTTGAGGTTATAGAGCAGCAGCGCCAATGGGCTGGCTTTCCCATGCTATCTGCCAACATCTATGACCGTAAAACTGGGCAACGTCGTTACCAGGCTTATCAGATGTTTGAGCGACAAGGATTGCGCATTGCCGTGCTTGGTTTGACAACGGAAGACACGGCTAAAATTGGCAATCCTGAATACATTCGTGATTTGGAGTTTCGAGACCCTAAAGCGGAAGCCGTAAGGCTGGTGGCTGAGCTAAAGGTAAAAGAGCAGCCAGATCTGATCATCGTCCTAACCCATATGGGCCATTATGATAATGGCCAGCATGCTATTAATGCGCCAGGGGACGTGACCTTGGCACGCACCTTACCAACAGGCAGTGTTGCCATGGTGATTGGCGGTCACTCACAAGAGCCGCTTTGCATGGAGCGAGAGAACGTTCGACAGGTTGATTACCAGCCGGGGAGCGCGTGTAAACCTGATCACCAAAATGGCATTTGGATCATGCAAGCACACGAATGGGGCAAGTATGTCGGCCGTGCAGATTTTGTCTTCCAGCAGGGTAAGTTGACCCTGCAAGACTATCAACTGCTGCCGGTTAATCTCAAAGGTATCAATCTGCCGGTGATAGCAGAACATAGCGAAATGTTGGAATTGCTAACTCCCTATCAGGAGATTGGTCGTCAACAGTTGTCTGTGACCATAGGTGAGACATTGACACGGCTGGATGGTGACAGAACCCAAGTGAGATTTGAGCAAACCAACTTGGGACGCCTGATTGGCGCTGCACAGTCACACAAGGTTGGCGCGGATCTGGCGGTCATCAGCGGCGGCGGGATCCGAGACTCCATCGCCGCGGGGCCAATCAGTTATAAAGACGTTCTGAAGGTTCAGCCTTTTGGTAACACCCTGGCTTACGTGGATATGAGTGGACAGGAGCTATACGACTATTTGGCACAGGTGGCCACTAAGCCCATAGATACTGGTGCTTACCCACAGTTTTTCAGTGTCAGCATGACATTGCACAATGGTCAACCGCAGAAGGTACTTATTGGCGGTGAACCCATACAAATGGAGCGCACATATCGTTTGGCACTCAACAGCTACAACGCTTCAGGAGGTGACGGCTATCCGGTGTTGACCGGTCATGCAGGTTACGTGAATACCGGTTTTGTGGATGCCGACGTATTACGAGAGTTTATCGCCGGACATAGCCCGATAGATGGCAATACTTATTTGCCTATCGATTCGATACGCCAGCATTGATGGATTTACATTCAGTTGGTCCACACAGTGTAAATGCACGGTTGCCTTTGTGTTTGTAAAATGTTCATAATTCAGTGTTAAGGCCCGGTGTCCACCGGGCTACTTTTTATCGATCACACAGGGAATAACAAGATGGCATTGACAATCAATTTTGATTTGCAGGAACAAGACCTGGATTACTACCGCGACATTATGCAGAAAACGCAGACGGCGGTCAGGGAACTGGACCGCTCAGAAGTCTTAAATGCTGCGCGTAAGCTGGCAGGGGAAGTACGTGAACAGGTGCCTGACTTTGTTGCCAGTCGTTTAAAGCAGTTAGAGCAACTGGTTGATATGGTTGAAGATAATGATTGGGATCTGACAGAGGATGAAAAGCTGGATGTCCTTAGTGCCCTGGCTTATTTTTCCAAAGCCGAAGACTTGATTGACGACCGCTTGCCGGTATTGGGCTTTCTGGATGATGCCATTATGATTGAACTGGTGGCTCGTGAATTGGCGGATGATCTAAAAGCCTACGATGAGTTTTGCGTCTATCGTCGCCAGGAAATTGAGCGTCGTGGTGAAGAGGCTCATACCACTAAGGCTGACTGGCTGGAAGCTAAGCGCCAGGAACTGCATTCATGGATGCGTCGTCGTCGTGCTGAAAAACGTGGTAGTAGTGGTTCAGCCGGTTTCCGTTCGTTCTTCTCATTTCGTGGCTAAGCATTAACGCCATGCCAATGAAAAAGGGAGCCGAATCGACTCCCTTTTTTACGCCTCGGCAACAGTAGCCTCTCCTCATGCCGCTTGCTTTTTAAATAGCTCCCTGAATACCGGGTAAATATCCTCCACGCTACGTATATGTTTCATGGCAAAGTTGTCATTAAACTCGGCCAATGCTTCATATTCGCGCCACAGACTCTGATGCTGACGCTGGGTTATTTCTATATAAGCATAGTATCGTACTCTGGGCAGTAAGCGCTCTTGCAGCAAGCTGCCGCATTGCGGAGAGTCGTCAGCCCAGTTGTCACCATCAGAGGCCTGAGCAGCATAGATATTCCATTCACCTTGTGGGTAACGAGCCTGCACAATCTCATCCATCAATTTAAGGGCACTGGACACGATAGTTCCGCCGGTTTCCTGGGAATAGAAAAATTCCTGTTCATCCACTTCTTTAGCTTGGGTGTGGTGGCGAATGTACACTACCTCAACATTCTTATAAGTGCGGGTTAAAAACAGATACAGCAGAATATAAAAACGTTTGGCCATGTCTTTAGTGGCCTGGTCCATGGAGCCTGACACATCCATCAGGCAAAACATCACGGCCTTGCTGGTGGGGAGCGGGCGTTTTTCGAAGTTGCGAAAGCGCAGGTCAATGGTATCCAGAAAAGGTACTCTGGCAATACGGGCTTTAAGCTCCGCGATTTGTTTTTCCAGCCCCAAGATTTCCAGCTGGTGATCATGCTTATCGTCTTTGAGCGCTTGCAACTGAGCTTCCAATTCGCGCAGTTCCTTACGTTTTCCACCTGTTAGCGCAATACGTCTGGCCATCGAGCCACGTAAAGAGCGCACAATATCCAGATTGCTGGGGACACCATCGGTTTTAAAGCCCGCGCGATAGGTTTTGTATTCCACCAGTTTATCCAACTGGTTTTTCTTTAAATTGGGCAGCGCCAGGTCTTCAAATAGCAAGTCCAGGTATTCATCCTTGGATATCTGAAAGACGAACTCATCCTGTCCCTCACCGCTGTCTGAGGCCTTACCCTGACCTGAGCCACCGCCCTGACCACCTACTGGGCGCTGGATGCGATCGCCCTGAGTAAACTGGTCGTTTCCTGGGTGCACCATATCCCGCACACCGCCCTTGCCGGTATGGAAGATTGGCTCCTTGATATCCCGAGTAGGGATATTGACGCTTTCACCGTTGTCGATATCCGTTACGCTGCGTCGGGATACCGCATCCGATACCGCTTTTTTGATCTGTTGCTTGTAGCGACGGATAAAACGCTGCCGGTTAACCGTGCTTTTACCTTTGCTATTCGCTCTGCGGTCAATAAAGTGCGCCATACCACTACCTCGCGCTTCAAGATGATTTACGGACGCGTAGATACCATTCACACAATAATCTCACCTGTTTCTTGGTGTAGCCCTTCTCAGTCATGCGTTTGACGAAATCGTCATGCTTTTTCTGATCATCAGCGCTACTCTTAGCGTTGAAGGAGATAACTGGAAGCAGATCCTCTGTATTGGAAAACATCTTTTTCTCAATGACAGTGCGTAATTTTTCGTAGCTGGTCCAGGCCGGGTTTTTACCTTTATTGTTGGCTCTGGCGCGCAGTACAAAGTTAACAATTTCATTGCGAAAATCTTTGGGATTACTGATCCCCGCTGGCTTTTCAATTTTCTCCAGTTCGGCATTTAACGCCTCGCGGTCAAACAGTTGACCGGTTTCGGGGTCGCGGTATTCCTGATCCTGGATCCAAAAATCGGCATAGGTCACATAGCGGTCAAACAAGTTCTGACCATACTCGGAATAAGACTCCAGGTAAGCGGTCTGGATCTCCTTACCGATAAATTCCACATATTTGGGTACCAGATAGCCTTTCAGGAACTCTTTATATCTGTCAGTGGTGTCCTGTGGGAATTGTTCCCGTTCCACCTGACGTTCCAGCACATAGAAAAGATGCACAGGGTTAGCCGCGACTTCCTGTGGATCAAAGTTGAAAACCTTGGAAAGAATCTTAAAGGCAAAGCGGGTGGACAAGCCCTCCATGCCTTCATCTACCCCGGCGTAGTCGCGATACTCCTGGTAGGATTTGGCCTTGGGATCGGTATCCTTCAGGCTTTCGCCGTCATATACCCGCATTTTTGAGTAGATGCTGGAATTCTCTGGCTCTTTGAGTCGCGATAAAACGCTGAACTGAGACAGGATTTCCAGTGTGCCGGGAGAGCAGGGCGCGCCGGTCAGTTCGCTGTTTTCGATTAGTTTGCGATAGATTTTCTGCTCTTCGCTAACGCGAAGGCAGTAGGGCACTTTGACAATATAAACCCGGTCAAGGAAGGCTTCATTATTCCTGTTATTGCGAAAGGTCATCCACTCCGATTCATTAGAGTGGGCCAGAATAATGCCGTCATAGGGTAGGGCTGAAAAACCTTCGGTCGGATTGTAGTTACCTTCTTGGGTAGCTGTCAGCAAGGGGTGTAATACCTTGATGGGGGCTTTGAACATCTCCACGAATTCCATCAACCCCTGATTAGCTTTACACAAAGCACCTGAGTAGCTGTAGGCATCCGGGTCGTTTTGGGCAAAGGTTTCCAACTTGCGGATATCCACTTTACCTACCAGGGAAGATATATCCTGGTTGTTATCATCACCGGGTTCGGTTTTGGCCACACCAATCTGGTCGAGTACCGATGGGTGCATTTTTACCACTCTGAATTTGGAAATATCCCCGTTGTATTCGTGCAGGCGTTTTCTGGCCCAAGGCGACATGATGGTTTTCAGGTAGCGTTTGGGAATGCCATATTCTTTCTGAAGAATTTCGCCATCTTCGTCCGCATTAAATAAGGCCAGAGGATGGTCGTTGACCGGCGAGTCTTTGAGGCAATAGATAGGGACTTTTTGCATCAACTCTTTGAGCTTCTCAGCCAGCGATGACTTACCGCCACCTACAGGGCCGAGTAAATAGAGGATTTGCTTTTTCTCCTCTAATCCCTGCGCCGAATGTTTAAGGTAAGAGACTATCTGTTCGATAGCTTCCTCCATCCCGAAAAAATCAGAGAAAGATGGGTAGCGAGCTATCGTTCGGTTTGAGAAGATTCGGCTTAGTGCAGGATCCTGGGAGGTATCCACCATTTCTGGATCACCGATAGCCAGTAACAGCCGCTCTGCCGCATTGGCATATGCAGTCTTATCCTGTCTGCACAGGTCGAGAAATTCGCTGATACTGTATTCTTCTTCTTTGTGAGCTTCATATCGTTGTTGGTAGTGCTCGAAAATACCCATAACCACCTCCGGGATAATCAACTGGAATCACATGATTGATAGAAAAGAGAAGGCCTAGTGTTTCAGCTGCCTTTACCTAAAGGTTAGACGCTATTTTTCGCCTATGTGCTGCAATTTACAGATTTCATTGCAAAAAATTGTATGTAGGCGGGCAAAAACCGCATGCTGACGGGCCAAATTTGCTGCCGGTAAATTGCACCGGAAACAATTCCTAACTAAAAGCTCGGCATGCAGAGCGGTCTGAGCATGGGCAGGAACGATCGCAGAAAGTACACTGCAGGTTTTAGTTGCCGCGAGAAGCAAATGTATGAAAAAAATCCCGTACCCTTTAATTAAAATCGCTGTTATCGCTGCGTTAATTGCGCCAATCGCCGCCTGTCAGCAAACCCCTTCTGAGCAGGTGGTTAGCCAATCTGTGCAACAGATGGAAAATCCGTTGCTGGCTCCTTGGACGGGCCCATACGGAGGGTTGCCGGCTTTTGACAAGATGGCGTTGGCCGATGTAAAACCTGCTCTGGAGGCGGGCATGGCGCGTAATCTGGCAGAGCTAGATAGCATTGCCAACAATCCCGCCCCTCCCACTTTTGAAAACACCATTGTGGCCTATGAACGGGCAGGTAAAGACCTGGACAGGGTATTCACTTATTACGGCATTTTACGCTCCAACTTGTCCAGCCCCGAATTTCGTGCAATTCAAAAAGAGATGGCGCCAAAATTATCGGCGTTTAACTCCAAAATAGTGCAGAACGACAAGCTCTTTGCCCGTATTAAAGCTGTGTATGAGAGTGATGATTTAAAAACCTTGCGGGATGACCAGCAGCGTCTGGCATATCTGATTTATGACAGCTTCGCCAGTAATGGGGCAACCTTATCCGAGCAGGCGAAGGCGCGTTATGCAGCAATTAATCTGGAACTGTCGAAACTGCATACGCAGTTTGCCAATAATGTGCTGGCCGATGAAGAAAACTATGTGCTGTTTTTGCAGGCTGACCAATTAGGCGGATTACCCGACTCATTGGTCAAAGCAGCAGCTCAAGCAGCAAAAGAGCGAGGACAGGAAGGCAAATACGCTATTACCAACACTCGCTCTTCCATGGATCCCTTCCTGACCTTTTCCACCGAGCGAGGTCTTCGCGAAAAGGTTTGGCGTACCTATTACAGCCGCGGTGATAACGGTGATGCCCATGATAACAACGCCATTATTGCTGAGATTTTGAAACTGCGTCATGAGCGGGTGAATCTGTTGGGTTATGACAACTATGCCCAGTGGCGTTTGTCTAACCGTATGGCCAAGCATCCTGAAAATGCCTTGCAGTTGATGGAGTCGGTATGGCCGGCGGCTATTGCACGAGTGTCCGAAGAAGTGCAGGACATGCAGGCGATAGCTGATAGCGAGGGCGCGAATATTCGTATTCAGCCCTGGGACTATCGTTTCTACGCTGAAAAGGTACGCAAGGCCAAGTACGATTTGGACTCCAATGAGGTTAAACAGTATCTACAGCTCGATAAATTACGTGACGCCATGTTCTACGTGGCCGGGCGCTTGTTTAACTTTGACTTCAGCCCAGTGCCCGCTGGCACGGTGCCGGTGTTTCATGCAGACGTTCAGGTTTTCGAAGTTAAAGATAAGAACAGCGGTGAGCTGATTGGTCTTTGGTATCTGGATCCCTTTGCTCGTCAAGGGAAACGCAGCGGGGCATGGGCCAACAGCTATCGCAGCTTTACCAGCTTTGATGGGCAGCAAAGCGTTTTATCGTCCAATAACTCCAATTTTGTTAAAGCGGCACCTGGCGAAGCAGTATTGATTTCCTGGGATGATGCGACAACCTTCTTCCACGAGTTTGGCCATGCCTTGCATGCCTTATCCTCTAAGGTTGCTTATCCCACCCTAAATAGTGGCGTGCGCGATTACACCGAGTTTCAATCTCAGTTATTGGAGCGCTGGTTACTGACCGATGAGGTGATTAACAATTATCTCGTGCACCATCAAACTGGTCAGCCCATTCCGGCTGAATTAGTGGCGAAAATTAAGCAGGCAGCGACCTTTAACGAAGGCTTTAAAACCACTGAATATCTGGCCTCAGCCCTTATCGATTTGAAGCTGCATATGGTCGATCCGACAGATATCGACCCCGATGCCTTCGAGCGGGACACGTTGACGGCCATGGGCATGCCAAAGGAGGTGGTTATGCGTCATCGCACACCACAGTTTGGTCATGTATTTTCCGGCGAAGGGTACTCTGCTGGTTATTATGGCTACATGTGGGCTGAGGTGCTGACCTCCGATGCTGCTCAGGCGTTTGCCGAAGCTCCAGGGGGCTTCTATGACCAAGCCATGGCCGATAAGCTGGTGAAGCACTTGTTTTCAGTGCGTAATGCTCAGGACCCTGCTGATGCTTACCGGGCGTTTCGCGGCCGGGATGCCAAGGTGGATGCCTTGATGCAGGATCGCGGTTTTATGGTCGGTAAAAGCGTTAAAATGTGATTTTTTAGGGTTGTAAAAAAGGCCGCGTAAGCGGCCTTTTGTTATTCTGCCAAAGTGGCTTTGGGGTTTGGTCCCCATTGGTTTTCTTCGGCTTGGCTGTCCTGAATCATAAACAACAGTATTACCAGGAAACCAATCAGTGGGATGAGCAATAGCAATGCCCACCAACCGCTGCGACCGGTGTCATGCAGGCGACGAACCATAATGGCAATACTAGGGATGAATATCACCAGCGAGTAAATCATGCCGGGAATGCCACCGAGAAAACTCAGCACCAGTGACACGATAAAGTTAATGAGAAAGACCATCCAGTACTCTTCGCGTCTGGAACGGGTGGAGAAGGTGAAGTAATCAGTGAAAAATTTCTTATACCACTGCATTCGATTTCCTTATTCAACATATTGATTAGAATGAATTTTATATCAGAAAATCGAGACTTCAGCTATTCAGGATTAGTTATGTCGAATGATAAGGATGCTACCGCTGCCAGACTTGACCTGCCAATGTGTCTGGACAGTGGGCAGCTGTTGGTACAAGCAGAATTGGAGGCCATTGCCGAACACATTAGTCACCAGAGTATTGAACGCATTCAAGGCTTGTATATTTGGGGGAAGGTCGGACGCGGTAAGACCATGCTGATGGATAACTTTGCCAGGCAATTGCCTGCAAAGTGCGTTAGGCGCCAGCATTTCCATGAGTTTATGCGGGATTTGCATCTTAGCTTAGGGCAGATGAGCGGACGGGAAGACCCGCTGAAGCTTATTGCCCGACGTCTGGCTAACACATGTCGGGTGCTCTGTTTTGACGAGTTTTTTGTTTCTGATATCGCCGATGCCATGCTGCTGGGCAGGTTGCTTCAGGAGCTTTTCGCACTCAATGTGGTACTGGTTGCAACCAGTAATTGTGAACCGGCACAGTTATATGCAAATGGCTTGCAGAGGCAGCGATTTTTGCCTGCAATCGCCGCCATTGAGCAGCACTGCCAGATTATGCATCTGGATGGACAGATTGATTACCGCTTGCGTGAGCTTACGTCTGCACCCTGTTACTGGGTATACGATGCCCATGAGATGGCGCTGGCCAATAAGCGCCTGCTAAATGAATACCAACTAAAACGTGAAAACGACATGAGGCTGATGGGGCGGTCTGTTGCTTGTTTGGGAACAAACCGCAATACGGCGGCATTTAGCTTTGCTGAGCTTTGTCAGGGACCGCGAAGTCATTTGGATTACATTGAGCTGTGTGAACGTTTTGACACACTACTGTTGCTGGACGTTCCACCACTATCAGCGCCGCGACAAGAGCAAATAAAAGCCAGAGGCACCGAAGATGGCGCAGAGGGCTCCGGGCAGACCGGTGAGAGGATTGTCAGTTTGGGGGTTAATGACAATGCGACTCGGCGTTTTATTGCTTTGGTAGATCAGTGTTATGGGGCGAGCGTGAAGCTATTTGTAACGGCTCGTTTGCCCTTGGATTCCTTGTATACGGAGGGAGCGTTGCTGTTTGAGTTCGAGCGTTTGAAAAGCCGTTTGGTGGAGATGGGCTCGAAGGAATACCAAGAGGGTCAGTTATCTCAGTCCACAACTTATTGATCCATCTGAGCTGTTGTACGTAAGTTAAAGACCCATTGTTCAGGATACAGTCTATGCTCACTTTGCATCACTTAAATAACAGCCGTTCGCAGCGGATTCTTTGGTTGCTTGAGGAGCTGCAAGTTCCCTATGAAATTAAAACCTATCAACGTGATACAAAGACCATGCTGGCACCTCCTGCACTGAAAGACGTGCATCCACTGGGTAAATCGCCGCTGATTACCGATGCCGGCCAGCTGTTGGCAGAGTCCGGGGCCATTATCCAGTATTTGTGCGAGCAGTATGGACCCCAATGGATACCGGAAAAAGGTACCCAGGACTATTTGCAGTATCACTATTGGTTGCATTTTGCCGAAGGCAGTTTAATGCCACCCATGTTGTTGAAATTGGTCATGGATAAAATTCGCAGCAATCCAATGCCATTTTTTATCCGTCCCGTGGCAAAAGGCATCGCCTCTAAAGTGATGCAGGCTTTTGTCAGCCCCAATATTCAGAATAATCTGAACTTCATTGAACATTCGTTGGTTGAACGCCAGTGGTTGGCAGGCTCCAGACCAAGTGGCGCTGATGTACAGATGAGTTTTCCTCTTGAAGCTGCGTTGGCCAGGGGCTTAGTACCTGAATACCACACCAATATTCGCCGTTATGTAGAGCGCATTCACGCCCGGCCTGCCTATCAGAGGGCGCTAAAGGCGGGGGGAGACTATGCCTATGCGGGTTAGATCAGGCCTGCCTAATAGAGTCCTTTACTCAGCCTTCCCAGTGTAGCAACCGCATTTTCCACTTTGTCGGTCCAGGGCAAACCATAACTTAGCCGGATGCAGTGGCGGTATTTATCCGATGGCGCAAATAATGTGCCCGGCATTGAGCTGACACCTGATGGCAATGCTTGTTGAAAGAGCTGATTGCCATCCAGCCTTTTGGGGAGCTCCAGCCACAACACCGCGCCACCCGCCGGGCTGCTGACTCTGGTGCCAGCAACAAAGTGCTCGGCGATGCAGGCCAGCATGCGTTCCTTGTTGACGAAGAGCACCTGGCGAAGTTGACGAAGATATCTGTCATATTCGCCGTTGCCAATAAATTCTGACAGACTCCACTGATTGAGTAATGAGGATGAACAGGACAGGGCTCGCTTGAGGCTGGCAGCTTGGCCTGCAAAACCTGGGGCCAGCAACCAGCCGACTCGGTGGCTGGGGGCGGCAGTTTTGGAGAATGAACTACAGGTCAGCACCAACCCCTTTTTGGCATAACGCTGGGCGGGTATTCCCCTGTATTCACCGAAATACAGGTCACCATAAACATCGTCCTCTATGAGGTACACCTGTTTTTCTTCCAACAGCGCCACCAGTTGTTGTTTGGTACTTTCATCAATCAGCGCGCCCATGGGATTGGTAATACTGGATGAAAAAACACAGGCCTTAATGGAATGGCGTTCAAGTGCCTGAACTACATCCTCGACACTGATACCCTCTTGTGAGCAAACCGGAATTTCGTAAGCCAGCATGCCCAGACTCTCGATAAGTTCGAGAATGCCGAAGTAGCAGGGGGACTCAACCGCAATAATGTCACCAGGTTTGGCCACCAGTTTGAGTGCCAGGGTCAAGGCTTCCTGCGCACCGTTTGTGATGACAATCTGACTGGGGTCGACTGTCATATCCATGTCCAGATAACGCCGGGCAAGTTGCCGTCTTAGCGGTTCAAATCCAGCAAAGGGGCCATAACCTATGGCTTCTTCGCCCGCCATGGACATCACGCGTCGCATGATTCTTGCCAGTGCTTTGTTGGTTGGTAGGGCTGCCACTGGGTTGCAAATGCCCAGTGGCACAATGCCCGGCACATGAATGGCATTGTAGGCCTGCTCAATAAGTTGCTGCCTGCTGACCGGTAAGGCTTTGGCCGCTAATCTGGGTTTACGAGGCGTGGCATTGACCGTCAGGCTGGCGCGTAAGAAATAACCCGACTTAGGTCGGGATTCCACCATACCGATACGTTCAAGCTCTTCGTAAGCCTGCTTGACGGTAGGTACACTGATATTCAATGTGCTGGCTAACTGACGCAGTGAAGGAATGCGCTCACCGGCCCGCAAAGTGCCATTTGTCTGCATGTCACGAATAATGTCTGCCACCTGTCGATACAGGTAAGTGTGGTTTTCACGATTGACTAATGGTTGCATAATCTGTGCAGGTCGCTTTTTTACAATCTGTATATGTTCAGTATACAGATAATCTTTATCATAGCTCTCCCTGCAAATAAACCAGGACGTGCAATGAAAAACCTATTCCTTTATGTAACCACTGTGTTGATCTGGGGATCAACCTGGTTGGCGATTGAGTTTCAACTGGGCGTAGTACCGCCAGAGGTTTCCTTGGTTTATCGTTTTGGTCTGGCTGCAATCCTGATGTGGGGGTACTGCTGGTATCGCAAACTGCCCATGCAATTTGGATTGGTTCAGCATGGATTCTTTATGCTGTTGGCACTGTGTAACTTCGGCTTTAACTATTTGGTGCTGTATTGGGCGCAGGCTTATCTGACCTCAGCGCTCGCTTCAATCGCATTTTCCACCATGCTGCTGATGAATATCCTGAATACGCGTTTGTTCTTCGGCCAGCCTATTGCCGGGCGTATTTATCTTGGAGCCCTAATTGGCATCGCTGGAATTGTGCTGCTGTTCTGGCCGGACTTACAGCAACTCGATCTGTCAAATAAGGTCTTGGTCGGGCTGTTGATGGCGCTGGCGGGCACATTGATTGCCTCGTTTGGCAACATGGTCAGCGTACGCAACTCCAGGCGCCAGGTTGGGGTGCTACAGGGCAATGCATGGGGCATGTTGTACGGCACTCTGGTATTAGCCGTTGTGTCGGTATTAACGGGGGCCAGTTTTAGTTTTGACTTCAGGGCGCCTTATATCATTAGCCTGTTGTATCTGGCCATATTCGGTACGGTTGTTGCCTTTGCTTGTTACTTTGTGCTCCTGAAGAACATTGGCCCGCAAAAGGCCAGTTATGTGATTGTCCTGTTTCCGTTGGTTGCGGTGGCGCTGAGCAGTTGGTTTGAAGATTTTCACTGGAATCAATTTACCTTATGGGGATTCTTACTGGTGTTATGCGGTAACGCCTTGGTACTAACTCCTTATGCAAAGATTCGCAGTTGGATGACCTCAAGTCCTCTGTTTATGCAGCGTAAGGTTAGCCAATAGGTTATTGCTGAGCGGGTTTCTAGCTGCTATATCAAATACTGCTGGTTTGGTATTTTGGCAGAAGGACGATGACAGTGATGTTAAGCAATGAGCGTGGCTTTGCTGATAATCAAGATGGTTTGTCAGCGCAACTCAAGCACCTTCACGAGGTGGCGGCGCTCAATTTTAGTTTTCTGAGCCGTATTGCCGTGGCGCTGTACGACAGTAGTACCGATATGGTGCGTACTTTTGTCTACAGCGGCAAGACGTGCGGTCTGAATCACTATCAGGCAAAGCTCAGCGAATGCTATTCGTTGCAGGAACTGGCCCACTCTCATGGCACAAGGGTGGAACAAAACCTCAGTGTATTTGCTGACAGCAAACATCGTCATGCCTATGAAATATTCGAGGCAGGTTATCGCTCCAGTTACACGGTTCCCATGCTGTGGCAAGGTCAGTTACTCGGATTCGTGTTTTTTAACGCTGACCGTATTGATGCCTTCTCCCCCCGTTGTTTATCTGAATTGGATGTTATTGCGCAATTTTTGACCTTGCTGATAGCAACCCAGCAGTCCAATGCCAGAATGCTGCTGGCGACGCTGCGCTCTGCCCGGGATATGACCCATTCCCGGGATCCTGAAACGGCATATCATTTAGAACGTATGTCCCGTTACGCCAGGCTAATTGCTCTGCATACGGCAAATGAGTTTGGCGTAGATGATGATTTTGTTGAACATGTGTATTTATTCTCACCGTTACACGATTTGGGCAAAATCAGTATCCCAGACAGCGTGTTGCTCAAACCGGGCAAGTTGACAGACGCTGAGTTCGAGGTGATGAAAGGGCATACACTGACCGGCGCTGAGATGGTCGATAAGTTGATGGGAAATTTCGGCTTGAGCCATCTTCATCACATATCAGTTTTGCGTAATATCGTGCGCCACCATCATGAAGCGCTGGATGGCAGCGGTTACCCTGATGCTCTGCAAGGGCGGGATATTCCGCTGGAAGCAAGAATCGTGGCGGTGGCCGATGTATTTGATGCCCTGACCAGTAAGCGCCCCTACAAGGAGGCGTGGGACAATGACAGGGCATTTTTAACCTTGCGTGAGATGGCGGGAAGTAAGCTCGATCCCTTCTGTGTTGAAGCCTTAATCGACCAGCGAGCTGAAGTAGAAGAAATTCAGCGGGTTTTCAGGGAAAACCCGTTCGGTTAATTAACCTGTGTGGCGCTTGATTGCTGGGTGGTGTTTCGTTTGGGTAACCAAACTGCCAGCCCTAAACCCATCGCCGCTAATAACCAAGCCCACAGATCCCCAAACTTGGCGTAAGGGGTCTGGCCCTGATAACGGGGAACGCGGCTGACCAGCACGCCCTGCTCAAATTGCGGAAGCTGGTCGAGCACCCGACCATCAGCGTCGATGACTGCCGTAATGCCATTATTGGTGGCCCGTAGTACCGGGATACCGAATTCTTTGGCCCGTACCTGGGCTATTTCCAGATGTTGATGGGGGCCGTGAGAGTGACCAAACCAGGCATCATTACTGACCGTGAGAATATAGTCAGTATGATCATGCAGGTTGGCACGGATTTGATTAGGAAAAGCTATCTCAAAGCAGATGGCCGGGGCCAAGTGAAGCCCATTTGCTTGCAGATTACGTTGTTGAAAATCACCGCGGCTGAACGATGACATCGGCAAATCAAACAATGGCGCTATGCCACGCAACCAATCCTCAAAAGGAATAAATTCGCCAATTGGCAGCAAGTGATGCTTGGCGTAGCGGTTAGCATGTGGATAGCGATAATGGCCTTGTGCTTCGCCATTTTGACTACCCAAAACAATCAGATTATTGAAGGCGTCACGGGTCTCAAAATTGTAGTTAACAATGCCGGTTACTACTGCCGTCTGGTGACTGGCGGCGGTTTCATCCAGTTCCTGCAAATAACGCAGCGCCAGAGGCTCCAGCTTGGGAATGGCCGCTTCCGGCCAGATGATCAGGTCTGCATCCCAGTGGGAGTCGGTTAGTTGCCTATACAGGTTCATGGTGGGTAAATCCTGCTCGGGCACCCAACGCAGAGATTGTTGGATATTGCCTTGCACCATGACCAGTTTGACAGATTGTCCCTTATCCTCAGTCCACTGCTGTTTACCTAAAAGGTAACCGCTGATAAGAAGGACCGCGGTAATCATAAAGGCGGATTTAAAATGACGCTTAGGGACTAGCAAGCCGAGGCTACAGGCTAAGGTCACAAGGAGCACACTGACACCGGTTTCACCTAAAATTGGTAAATAGCCGCCAAGCGGCCCGTGCAGTTGACTGTAACCCAGCGACAGCCAGGGAAAGCCGGTTAGCATCCAGCTTCTGAGCCATTCACAGAAAAGCCAGATAAAACCGATACCTAATGGCCAATACGAAGGGGTAATAAAGCGTACCAGCAGCCATGAGGCGAGAGCGGGGTACAGAGCCAGATACGCACTAAGCAGTAGCATCAGACCTATGGATCCCACCAGAGGCAAGCCACCGAAATCCGCGATACTCACATGTACCCAGCTAATACCGGCACCAAACCAGCCCAGTCCAAAGCTCCAGCCGCTCAGAAAGGCATGTGACCTTCCTTTATTGCTAAGCAGCCAAAAGAAGCCGGCTAACAACAGCGGAGCGATAAACCAGACGCTAAATGGTGCGTATGAGAAGGTTAAACCTGCCCCCAGCAGAAAGCTGAGCAGGCAGGTTGGCAGCAGGCGTTTAGCCGCCTTGATCTTCGGCGTCATCCTTTTTCGGCAGACTCACTTTTAATTGGATCAAACGGCGTTTGTCCGCATTGGTGACGCGAAACTCAATACCATCGATAACCACGAATTCATCACGCATAGGCATGTGCCCAAATGCGCGCAGCACGATACCGCCAATGGTATCGGCTTCTTCTTCGTCAAAACCGGTATTGAAGTAATCGTTAAAGTCCTCCACAGAGGTCAGGGCTTTAACGGAAAATGTGCATTTATTCAGAGGACGGATATCATCCGTTTCATTCTCTTCAACATCATGCTCATCTTCAATTTCACCGACGATCAGTTCAAGAATATCTTCTATCGTCGCCAGACCCGACACACCGCCGTATTCATCCACCACAATCGCCATATGATAGCGTTCCTGGCGGAATTCACGCAGTAGTACATCAACGCGCTTACTTTCCGGAACGATAATAGCCGGGCGTAGGATATCTTTAAGTTTGAAATCTTTTTCGGGGTTGAAGCCGTATTCCAGCAGATCTTTAGCCAGCAGAATTCCCTCGATATGATCTTTGTCTTCGTTGATCACAGGGAAACGTGAATGGGCTGACTCTAATACTACCGGCAGGAACTCTGCGACAGTTTGGTCAATGCCGATGGTTACGATTTGCGCTCTGGGGATCATGATATCCCTGACACGCATTTCACTGATTTCCAGCACCCCTTCGATCATGTCGCGGGTGGCGTTGTCTATGACATCACGTTGCTGGGCTTCGTTGATTACTTCAACCAACTGTTCTCTGTTTTGCGGTTCTCCCGACAGGCTCTGGACTATCTTTTCCAGCCAGCCTTTATTGGAAGAACCGTTGCTAGAGTGGGGACTGTCGTCGCTCATAGGCTCCAATCTTGTATCTCAATGAGGGGGTATCATTCCCGATCCAGGTAAGGATCGTCAATGGCTAATTTTGCCAGGATGCGGATTTCCAGGTTTTCCATCTCCTCGGCATCAATGTCGTCTATATGGTCAAAGCCCAGTAAATGCAAGGTGCCGTGCACGCACATATGTGCCCAGTGATGTAATAGCGGCTTATGTTGTTCCGCCGCTTCCCGTGCAACGACCTGGGCGCAAATCACTAAATCACCCAGTAAACTTAGTTCAATACCAGGCGGTGCTTCAAAGGGAAATGACAGTACGTTGGTCGCATAGTCTTTGCCACGGTACTGATGATTCAATTCGCGGCTTTCGTCTTCATCAACTATGCGCACGGTTATTTCGCCCTCTGCCAGTTGCACTTCCTGCAACACGGCATCAAGCCAACTTTGAATATCTTGCTCTGTGGGTAGCTGAGGCGCGCTGCTGGCTAGCTGCAGGTCCAAAATGGCACTCATGGATTGTTTTCATCCTGCTTATTGCGCTCGGCGCGGCGGAGCTCTTCTTCGGCAAGTTTACGTTCTTCCTGTTCACGCTCATGTTCTTCATAGGCCAACACAATGCGGCTAACCACAGGGTGACGCACCACATCGGTGGCATCAAAGAAGTTAAACGAAATATCGTTGACGTCCTTGAGCACTTCAATGGCATGGCGCAGACCACTGCGAGCGCCGCGGGGCAGGTCTACCTGGGTGATATCACCCGTAATGACGGCCTTGGAATTAAAACCGATACGGGTCAGGAACATTTTCATCTGCTCAACCGTAGTATTCTGGCTTTCATCCAGAATGATAAAGGAATCATTCAGGGTACGGCCGCGCATATAGGCAAGTGGAGCGACTTCAATAACATTGCGCTCCAGCAGCTTTTCAACCTTCTCAAAGCCAAGCATTTCGAACAGCGCGTCGTAGAGCGGGCGCAAATAAGGGTCGACTTTCTGTGACAGGTCGCCGGGTAAAAACCCCAGCTTCTCACCAGCTTCCACGGCCGGACGTGTCAACAGAATACGGCGGATTTCCTGACGCTCCAGGGCATCCACTGCGCTGGCAACTGCCAGATAGGTTTTACCTGTACCGGCCGGACCAATGCCGAAGCTGATGTCGTGATTAACAATGTTCTGCACATATTGCGACTGGTGCGGATTACGCGGCTTAATCACGCCTCGTTTGGTTTTAATATGCACTTCTTTGCCGTATTTGCCTGCTTCGGCCTGCTCAATGCATTTGGCTTCCTGAATGGCCAGGTGCACCTTCTCTGCATCCAGTTCCGGAATAGTCCCTTTAACTGGCTGGGTTTCGATATACAACAGTTTCAGTAGCTCCGCGGTGGCCATGGTTTGTTGGGCCTTACCCATTACCTTGAACAGGTTGTCACGGTAACTGATTTCCACCCCAAGGCGGCGCTCAATCTGTTTGATATTGTCATCAAAGGGACCACAAAGGCTGGAAAGCCGTTTATGGTCATTAGGTTCCAGTACAAGTTCGTTACTGACCAGTTGATTGGGCAAAGATCCTCTCCTGCTTATTGCATACTGATAGGAATGTACTGACCAACACCCAGGGTGTCTGGTTGGTTGGCCTGCTTCTGAATGATGCTTTGGGGATTGACACTGACGCGCAGCCCCATATCAGCTTCCCGTCTTATTACTTCACCGCGCAGTGAGTTGGCAAACACATCGACGATCTTCACATCGACAAATTCACCAATCATGTCATCGCTGCCGACAAAGTTAACCACCCGGTTATTCTCGGTACGGCCACACAACTCGCCTGCATCTTTTCTGGATGGGCCTTCCACCAGTATGCGCTGTTCGGTACCTACCATCTTGCGGGCAATATCCATGGCCTGTTGGTTGATACGCTGTTGCAGCAGGTATAAGCGCTGTTTCTTGGTTTCTTCGCTGACATCATCCGGCAAATCGGCGGCCGGTGTGCCTGGGCGAGCGCTGTATATAAAGCTGAAGCTCAGGTCATAGCCAATGGTCTGGATAAGATCCATGGTGGCCTGGAAGTCCTCGTCGCTTTCACCAGGAAAACCAATGATGAAATCTGACGACATACTCAGGTCTGGGCGAATTTTCTTCAGGCGACGAATTTTGGATTTGTATTCGATGGCAGTATGACCACGTTTCATCATGGTCAGAATACGATCAGAACCACTTTGTACCGGCAGATGTAAATGATCCACCAGTTCAGGAATGTTGGCATAGGCTTCGATAATGTCGTCGGTAAATTCTACCGGATGCGAGGTGGTGTAGCGGATACGGTCAATGCCATCAATGGCCGCGACTAAATGAAGCAGTTCGGCGAAGGTGCAGATGCTGCCGTCATGATTGACACCACGAAAGGCGTTGACGTTCTGGCCTAACAGGTTTACTTCACGTACCCCTTGTTCAGCAAGCTGGGCGATTTCATAGATAACATCGTCCGCTGGGCGGCTGACTTCTTCACCACGGGTATAAGGTACCACACAGAAGCTGCAATATTTGGAGCAGCCTTCCATGATAGACACAAAGGCACTGGGGCCTTCTGCGCGTGGCTCGGGTAGACGGTCAAACTTCTCGATTTCCGGGAAACTGATATCCACCACCGGCGATTGTGTGCCTTTGACCTGGTTAATCATTTCAGGCAGACGGTGCAGGGTTTGTGGGCCGAACACGATATCCACATAAGGTGCCCGATCACGGATATGCTCACCTTCCTGCGATGCCACACAGCCACCCACACCAATAATCAGGTCGGGATTTTTCTTTTTCAGGGTTTTCCAACGGCCCAATTGGTGAAAGACCTTTTCCTGGGCCTTTTCGCGAATCGAGCAGGTGTTGAGCAGGATAACATCGGCCTCTTCGGGATTTTCAGTGGCCTGATATCCATGGGTTGAATCCAGCAGGTCAGCCATTTTCTCCGAGTCGTACTCGTTCATCTGGCAACCCCAGGTTTTGATGAATAATTTCTTGCTCATACTGCTTTAAGTAAAACCCTAATAAGTAAAAAAGAAAGGCCAGGTGCCTTCCTTTAAAAATTTGGTACGTGATTAACCGCGTATTTTACCGCCACTGGCGCCAGGTTGCCAGCTAATCACCATAACCATCTTTGACGAATAGTCAGATTGGCCGCCCAGATGATCAACAAGGTGCCTGCCAGTAAGCCTGCAGAGACAGGTTCCTGCCAGAACCAATAGCCCAGAAACGCGGCAAACAGCACGCTGCTGTATGTCAGCAGGCCAATGCGCACAGGCGAGGCCAGTTGAAAGGCTTTGGTCATCAGTAATTGGCCTATGGCGGCCATCAAGCCCATTAGCAGTAGCCAGGGCCAGGCCGCATTCGGCATAGGTTGCCAGTTGGCCAGCAAGGGGAAGAATGATACCAGTGTAGCCAGGCCGGTAAAGTAGAACACGATGCGTCCAGATGGCTCTGAATCGCTGAGTTTGCGGATGGTACATTTGGTAAAAGCGACAAAGGTTGCACAACAGAGTGCCAGCAGGACAAAGATATTCCAGCCGCCAGATTCTGGACGCAGAACAAAAGCGCAGCCGATAAAACCCAGGCCAATGGCCATCAGGCTTTTCTGACTGATGCGTTCTTTAAGCCAGAAATACGCAATAATCGGCACGATAAAGGGGGCCACAAGAAGGGCCATCATGGCTTGAGCCAGGGGAAGGTTGGCTAGCACATAGAAGAAGCAATACATGCCCAGCAGGCCGGATGTGGAACGCAGCAGATGTAAGCCAAAATGCTCGGTCTTAAGTCCTTGTGGGCCTACTTTACATAGCCAGGGCAGTAAAAACACCAGGGCAAACAGATTGCGGAAGAAAACCAATTGGGATTGATTCAGGCTGTCACTTAAGTGTTTTACCAGCGCGCCAACGCCAGCAAACAGGGCTTCTGCCAAAATCAGGCTCAGGGCGCCGAGCAACATGGGAGAGCGCATAACCATCCTGATAAAAATAAACGCGCGCCATTCTAACAGAGGCGCGCGTGGATGTTATGCGGGGTGCAGAAAAACCTGGTCTTTAGTTAAATATTGTCAGTCGCTTTCTGTATACAGGCTACGTAGCTTCTTCTTGTCTATTTTGCCTGTTGCAGTTAAGGGCAGTGCATCGACAAAGCGCACCTCATCAGGCTTCCACCATTTAGCCACTTTGCCTTCAAACCATTCGAGCAAGGCATGCTCGTCTGCCGCGTCTTTGTCTTTGGCAACCGCTAACAACAAGGGACGCTCATCCCATTGAGGATGGGGCATGGCTATCACTGCTGCTGTGGCGACATTCGGATGACGACAGGCAATTTCTTCCAGCGCCAGTGAACTTATCCATTCACCGCCGGATTTGATCAGATCCTTGGCTCTGTCTGTGATATGCATGTAGCCGTCTGGGTATAAACGTGCCACATCGCCTGTGCTAAACCAGCCGTCGGCTTTAAAGGCATCGGCGTTGGGTTTGCCAATGTAGCCACTGACAATCCAAGGGCCGCGAATCTGTAAGTCGCCGCTTTGCTCACCGTCATTGGCCAGTACCTGGCCCTTGTCGTCAACAATTCTCAACTCAACTCCAAACACGGCTTGCCCGGGACAAAGACGATGCTCACCCTGGCCTGCGCGGTTTACCGTGCCGATGGGGGAGGTCTCGGTCATGCCCCATGCCGGTCTTACTTCACAACCTAATGCTTCAAGCCCGGCGCGCAAGCCTTCGGTACAGGCGGCGCCCCCAACAATAACGCGTATACCGCCTGTTACTGGTGTTTGCTGGTGATTGACCCAGGCCTGTAACACTGTAGGGACACCGGCAGCCAGGGTGACCTGTTCCTGTTCAATAAGCCTGGACAGCATGGCGCCATCGCCCATAAACCGGCCGGGTAGTACCAGTTTGGCGCCTACCATGGCGCAGGCGTAAGGCAGACCCCAGGCGTTAACATGGAACATTGGCACAACCACCAAGGCGCTGTCTGTTGCCGATAAACCGGCAGAATCAGGCAGTGCGATGGCTAAGCTGTGTAAAACCGTGGAGCGGTGGCTATACAACACGCCTTTGGGATCCCCAGTAGTACCCGAGGTATAGCAGCAACCACAAGGGGTATTTTCATCCAAAACAGGCCATTCGAATACTTGTGACTGGCCTGCAATCAAGCTTTCATAATCATGCCAAGCTAAATGCTTGTGTGCCTGAAACCAGGCTGGATCCAATTGTGTGGCATCGCCCAGCACTATGACCCCTTTAAGTTGACTGAGGTTACCCAGGAGTGGCAGTACTAGCGGCACAAACATGGGGTCGACAAATAACCAGCGGCACTTTGCATCCTGGAGAATGTAGGCCAGCTGTTCACTGAACAGTCGGGGGTTGACGGTATGACAAATAGCCCCCAATCCGGGCACGGCAAAGTAAATCTCCATATGCCGCTGATCATTCCATGCCAGGGTTGACAGACAATCTCCGGGCTGGACCCCTAAACCTTGCAGAGCGTTGGCTAATTGGGCGACCCGCTCGGTCACGCTCTGATAACTGGCGTGATGGATTTCTCCATCAGCGCTAACACTGACAACTTGTTGCTCTGCATGTACACGACGCATATGCAGCAGGATATCACTGACATTCAAAGGCTTATTGGGGACCAGGTTCAGCATCGGGCTCTCCTTTTTTATACTTCTCTTATTATGGTTCAGAACTGGTATGTGGCGCGCAACGTCAGGGTACGCGGGTCTCCATAGTACCCAGTTACGATGGGAAAGCCACTGTCAGTTAAATCATAACCCGTGGTGCGATATTCCTTGTCGGTCAGGTTCTTACCTTCCAGCGCCAGACGCCAGTTGCTGTTATCCAGGTTAAGCAGCAGGGTGGCATTCAGCAGGCCAAATGCTGGCTGTTTGAGCAGTGCACTTTGGTTAGTTACCGGTTGTACCTCGTCTCGCCACTGGTAGTTGAGGCTGGCTGACAATTCCCCCATATCCTTCCAATTCCAACGTTTTTGCAGATTAAGGCTAAACGCCAGTTCAGGGACGTCGGTAAACTCTTTTTGCTTGGCCAGGTTTATTCCGCCACTTAAATATTCCTGGTAACTGGCATCCAGATAGGCAGCGTTACCCCATACACGCCAACCTTTTGCTGGGGTCCATAGGTACTCGAATTCTACGCCTCGAATACGTCCTTTACCGGCGTTAGTGAAATCACCAAAAAAGCCATCATTGTTGCCGTCATTGTCACTGTCGACACCGGTAAATATACTCAGCTGGATGTCTTTGTACTGGCTATGGAATAACGCAAGACTGAGTTGAAGTTGATTGAACAAGGTAGGTTTTATGCCCAACTCGTAGGTTAGCACGCTTTCTGGATCGTAGGCCTCGGCTGAATCGGGGACTTGCAGGGTATTGGCTCTTACATTAAAGCCGCCACTTTTAAAGCCTTTGGCCACGGAGCCGTATATCAGTAAGTCGGCATTAGGTTGGTAGTCCAGTGCCAGGCGTGGAGAAAAATCTGACCAACTTTCTTTATTGGTAAAGTCTGCGCTGACCAAACCGTTTGGCTGAGTAAAGTTATCATCGCTGAACCCTTGATTCAGTACTTGTGCTGTTTTACTTTCCCGCCCCGCTCGTAGTCCCATGCTCAGTCGCCAAAGCTCACTGAATTGCCAACTGGCATCACCGTATAAAGCCACTGTGCGCGTATCTACCTGGCCGCCGCTTACGCCATATTGATAGTAAATAGGACCTGGAATTAACGTTGGTGGGGCTAATCCCAGTGCCGCAAACGGCAGGGCAAAACGATTGCGTATTTGTCCGCCGGCTTCGGCTTCCATCAGATACAAGCCGAAGACCGCCTGCCATTCATCACCACTGTAGTTAAATTGCAGCTCCTGGCTTAGTTGGCGGTCAAAGTAGTCTGCATCAACATCAGCGATGGGGTAGGGACCGGTATCAAAGTCTATGGCACCCTGGGTATCGCCATCACGCCAGGCTGTCACCGCTTTCATACTCCAGCTGTTGTCTATGTCCCACGCCAGTGTTAGCGAAGCGCCCTGGCTGTTGGTGATATTTTTATCCAGAGTCATACCGTTATCTACATCATAACGGTCGGTGCTGACCGGTAAAGGAGGTTGGCCTTCAAAGTAAAGTTCAAAGCCATTTTCCAGCATGCGCCTGGCCCCACGCACATTGGCATTATCGCGAGTTTTATCCAGTGCCAGTGTCAGGGTGGTATCATCACTGGCTAGCCAGAGTAAGCTGGCCCTGGCAGTTAAAATATCTTTATTACTGACGTCTTTGCCAGTCAGACGATTCTCGCCAAAGCCGTCGCGATTAAATGAACCCACTGCGATACTGCCCAGCAGAGTGTCCGGCAATAAGCTCCCGGAAGCAGCGAGTTTGCCATCTATCTGTCCGTAACTTCCCATCGCCACGTCGGCTTTAAGGCTCAAGCTGTCTTGCGGTTGACGGGTGATATACTTGACTGCACCACCTACTGTATTGCGCCCATATAAGGTGCCCTGTGGGCCGCGTAATACTTCTACCCGTTCCACATCAAGCAGGTCCAGCAATGCCCCCTGAGGCCTCGCTAAGTAAACATCGTCAAGATAGATGCCAACGCCTGGCTCGACCCCCCAAAGGGGGTCGGACTGTCCAACACCACGTATATAGACGGTGGCGGTCGAGCTGGTACCTCGTGCTGCATAAATACTCAGTGACGGCACCTGACTTTGCAGATCCACCAGATTATTGATGGCATTGCGTTCTATGGTGGTTTTATCCAGAGCAGAAACCGCCAGCGGGATATCCTGCATGGTTTCGCTGCGTTTACGCGCAGTAACCTGGATCTTCTCGATGACGTTGTCCTGCTCTGAAACGGGCTGCTCGGCTTGTGTGGGTAACGCGCACAATCCGGCTAGCAGGGTAACTGAGGTACGGAGTTTATGCATGATGTTCTCCAATTTGTTGTTGTAGGGTTGGGCTGTCAGGATTTTGTGTTTGCATCCCTGCTCGGCACTGACTGCCGATAAATTCTGTCAATACCTTATTCAGTGCGTCTGGTTGGTCTATTGGGGTGGCATGACGAGAGTTTTCTATTACGACTAATCGGGCATTGGGCATCAGCCGGACGTATTCAGCTTTGTGGCTGATGGGGGTGTAATCCTGGTCGCTGCTGATGACCAAGGTAGGTTGCGTAATTCGGGGCAATGAGGATTGAACCGAGAACTGGGATATCGCACGCAGGGCGAGCTGATAACTGGTTTTGTCCATTTTCGCCATACCAGATTCAAACCGCTCTCTAAGGGCTTGCTGGTGGGGCTGAGGAAATAATTTTCGGCCAATGACTCGTCCTAGCGAACGCATGCCGAGCACGCTGATAATCAACTGTCTTAACATCAGCTGCCAACGTTTCTTGGCTGAATTGGCTAATGCTTGTGGACCGGAATTGATGATGACCAGAGATTGCACTGATTCTTTGGCGTGTAGGGCCAATTCAAAAGCAACCATCCCACCCATGGAGAAGCCGACGACATGATAAGCTGGCAACTGAAGATGTTCCATTAAGGCTTGTGCATCTTCCGCCAGTTGACGCATAAGGTAAGCCTGCCTGACGGCAGCACTTTGTCCATGCCCACGCAAATCCAACGCGATAACCCTGTTGTTAGTGCTCAGCGCCGCTATTTGGTAGAGCCAGTCTTCAGTGCATGAACCTAAGCCATGTAACAACAGCACCGGTGCACCTCGTCCTACGTCCTGATAGCGCAGGCGAACATTGTCATGATGAAAGTATTGCATACATCTCCATTAAGGAATCGGTAGTTCGGTTCCGAATTTAAGTTATGGAATATTGATTCCGATTTCAAGCGGAAATGTTAAATAAATGAAAATAAATTAAGGGGGCTTTCGGCTCTGGGTTTAACCGGGCTAGTTTTCTGTGTGGCTGGCTCTGCTCGTCACGCGTAAATAAGCCAGGATTATTTCGGCAAACTCCTGGATCATTTCTTCCTGACTAATCTGTGGCAGGTTACCTGTGACTGTATGTTGATTAAGTGCACCTATCAGAAAATGTATGCAGATTTGCATGGCCTTGGCGGGCTCAGGATGCTGAACTTCCTGAGTATGCAGCTTCAGCACCTCGACAACACGGCTAGCCAAATGCTCATTCAGCTGATGAACCCTATCCCTGAAATCGGTATCCTTGGAAGCTCTTAATATTAAGGCCCTGAGCACACCTTGCCGACCTTTGGTTAATCCCACCAGACATTCAGACAACGCGAATATAAACTGATGCAAAGGCCTGTTTTCCCAATCTGCAGGGTGTGTAAGCCTGTCCATGGTCGCTATGGTTGACTGGAAAAAGCGCTGAATCAACAACTGGGACAAGGTGTCTTTGTCTTGTAAGACACGATAAAAGGTCCCCACCGACGAGCTGCCTTGTTCGGCAATTTGCGCCACACTTGCGTTTTCAAAGGCGTTCTTTGCCAGCAATTGTTCTCCGGCAGCGAGCATGCGCTCCAATGCATCACGACTGCGTTGCTGAGCAGGTTCGGGAACGGATATAAACTGGGCAAAAGCAGGGCACTTCAACATAGCGGTTTTATAGGCTTTGCAATATTCAGAATAATAAATGGAATCTGCCTACCATTTAATCATGCATCGTCGTGTTAGCCAAGCGTTGGGCGAGTAGAAGTGCGGGAATGAAAAATGCCGCTGAGCATTTAATACAACAATGTCAGCGGCCCAGGGAGAGAGTTAAAGTTGTTCTGGCAGTACCTTTTTACCAGTGGTATCGCCGGCTTGAGGTGGATTGGCGGCAATCAGTTGCTCTGCTAACGCGCCAAGCAACTGATCTTGGATATCGTCTTCCAGTTTGTCTTCAATATCCTGCTTGGTTACCTGATATTGATACGCCATGTAGCTCATGCTGTTGTTCAACTTATAAGTGAACACATAACGAGGGAGGTCCTGATCCTGAGTCAGGGCGCCGTGGCTGCTAAGACTGACAAGCAAGCCGAGAGCGGCAACTAAGGCTATACGATTCATGGTTGTCTCCGGTGGTAGCAGAAGGTGCTTGATATATATGTAGCTGCAGAGAGGCAAAAAGTTGTTTTGCGGATGTAAGAAAGTTTGTCAGTTCGGGCATTTAGCCTTGAGTTGTTACAAGTCAAAGAAAAACCGCTGGTGGTCGACGAAATCACGCGCCCTGTCGTGCTATGCTTGCCGACAAATGGAGCCAAGTGTCTGAGAGTATG
This sequence comes from Bowmanella yangjiangensis, assembly GCF_018531185.1. Lineage (NCBI taxonomy): Bacteria > Pseudomonadati > Pseudomonadota > Gammaproteobacteria > Alteromonadales > Alteromonadaceae > Bowmanella > Bowmanella yangjiangensis. Next base: position 376,582 of record NZ_JAHDJU010000003.1, on the reverse strand, counting down.
CAGAAATACGATGTTGTTGTGGTTGGTGGCAATATGGTTGGCGCAAGTGTTGCGCTAGGATTGGCTCACCAAGGGTATCGGGTTGCAATAATTGAGCCTGCGATGCCAACGCCTTTTGATCCAGAGCAGGCCCCCGACATAAGAGTTTCTGCTATTAGCCTGGCGTCAGAGCAACTGTTGGATAGATTGGGCGCTTGGTCGTTTATCAAGGCGATGCGGCATTGTTGCTATCGACGTTTATCTGTCTGGGAAGAACAAGGGCGTACCGATTTTTCCGCCAATGAACTGGACTGTGAGCACTTGGGACACATCATTGAAAACCGCATCGTGCAGTTGGGACTGCATCAAGCGCTGGCGGCGTATCCGGTAAGCTGGTTTAGTGCTGGATTAAAAGGATTCCAGCAAACCCATGAGATGACGGTGGCTGAACTTGATGATGGCACCAGACTGCAGGCCGAGTTGATCATCGGCGCAGATGGTGCTGCCTCTCAGGTTCGGCAATTATCGGGTATTGCGACCCATGGTTGGCAGTATGCCCAGCAAGCCCTGGCGATATCCATTAAAACCGAACAAGGTACGCAAGATATTACCTGGCAGCGTTTTCGGCCCAGCGGTCCATTGGCTTTTCTACCTCTTTACGATGGATACGCATCGCTGGTCTGGTACGACAGTGCTGAGCAAGTAAAGCGCTTGAAGTCTTTGACCTTTAATGAATTGAAAATAGAGATTCAATCCAACTTTCCTGAGCAGTTGGTTGATTTTGATATTCTGGAAACGGCCAGTTTCCCCCTGACACGCATGCATGCCAATAGTTACGTTCAGGGCAGGGTGGTGTTATTGGGCGATGCAGCCCATACCATTAATCCGCTGGCGGGACAGGGCGTTAACTTGGGTTTTAAAGACGTTGCCTGTCTGTTGGACCTGCTTGCAGACGATACCTGGCGCACGGATAAAAGTAAGCTGGATAAACTGCTTAAGCAATATCAGGACAAGCGCTACAAAGATAACCTGTTGATGATGTCGACCATGGATGTGCTGTATGCCACCTTCAGTAATGATCTTGCGCCAATAAAGGCTTTACGTAATTTGGGCCTGAGCGTGGCGCAACGAGCGGGTCTCTTAAAGAAACAGGTTACCCGCTACGCCATGGGACTTTGAATTCTAAAACTGCTATTTATCCACCAAAATTGCCCAGACACCGCCAATAAGCCCTGTCGCAATGATGAGCAGGGCAAAGGCGATGATCACCGAAACAACACTTTTAAACCAATCCCAGGCTTTTTTGGAGCCAGGTTGGATGAGTGTCAAAACCGACGAATACACCACAAGATAAATCACCGCCGTAAAGGGCATGCTTTGGGCATGAATACCCAATAACAAACATGCCAGTGATAACAAGCTAAGATGGCCGGAGAGGTACAGGAACAGCACTAAATACTCTATGGTGGAGTAAACAGATTTTGAGAAAAATAGCCTGGCCATCCAGGCATGTATGAGTGCGGTGAATAATCCCAGGTAGACGACGCCATTGTGAATAAGCATCTGCAGCTTTCCGAAGGCCTTGTCCTGGTTTACCTGACTGAGAGGCGTACTGGGATCGGACAGATTCACATCCATCATGGTGGCAACGAATAATGAGGCTGTCATTATCCAGAATGCATAATGCAGAGGGTTAAAGTAACGAATGCGCTTACCTTCGATGTAATCTCTGCAGGTTTGTACTGGCGCCAGAGTTAAACATTTCATGGTGTGAAAGAAAGGCGCATTGAGGTTAATTACACCTTGTTTAAGCATGTCCCAGACAGAGAGGAAATTAAGTCGCTGAGCTTTCTTTTGTCCGCAGTGTGAACAATAAGTATGGTCTTGTTGTTGGCCGCAATTCAGGCAGGATGTGCTGTTAAAGTCCATGAATTAAGATGTTGAAATACTTAAAGAACCAGACTTTATCTATATGCCTCTGGCTGGTCAATGTGTATGTTTTTTTACGGGCAGTTGATACGCAAACAGTTTTCCGATTCTGCCAATTTGGCTTGATAAAGGATTACCTGAAGGTTGTTAGACAAGAGATAAAGGCGGCACAAGCCGCCATGTTTAGTTATCTCGCCATTGCTCGGTACTGCCCTGAATTTCGCAGTTGCCGTTTCGATATTCAGGTGTCTGACCGGCTTTGCGCTGTGCCAGGTAGTCACGGCTGACATTAACGATAGTCGGGGTAAGCCACACTATGGCAATGATGTTAATAACCGTCATCAGGCCCAGCGCCATATCCGCCATGGCCCATACCTGAGGTAGGGAGGCCATGGAGCCCCATAAAATCATGGCCAGGTAACCCGCCGTATAAACACTACGTCCAGCGCGATTATCCAGTTTGAACATATGCAGGTTACTTTCGCCATACGCATAGTTGGCCACCACAGAAGTGAAGGCAAACAGACTGATAGCAGCAGCAACAAAGTCATTACCACCACCACCTAAATGAAAGGCCATCGCATCCTGCGTCAACCGAATACCTTCCATTTGCTCTCCTTGCGAGCCTCCGGCAAGCAAAATTATCATAGCCGTACAGGTACAGAGCACCATGGTATCCAGGAATACCCCCAGCATTTGTACATAACCTTGGCTGGCGGGATGATTCGGGTTTGGTGTAGCGCTGGCAGCGGCATGTGGTACGCTACCTGAGCCAGCCTCATTAGAATACAAGCCACGTTGAATACCATGTTTAAGGGCGGCACCAAAGGCACCCCCCGCAGCCTCCTGCAGACCAAAGGCAGAGGTGATAATGTTATACAGCATGGCTGGCACCTGCTCGATGTTCAGCAATGTAATACCGATAGCGACCAGGACGTAGCTGATACCCATAAGTGGCACCATCCACTCAGAGAAGCGAGCAATTCCACGCAGTCCACCGATAACTATCACACCGGCGAGCATGATAATCACTACACCGGCATGCAAGGTGGGAATACCATATGCGTGATTTAAAGCATCGGTGATGGAGTTGGCCTGCACGGCACTGAAGATAAAACCATAGCCAAGGAACAAACACAGGGAGAAGGCGATAGCCAGCCAGCGTTTGTTCAGCCCCTGTTGGATGTAATAGGCTGGTCCGCCGCGGTACTCGCCGTTACCGTCTTTTACTTTATAGAGCTGACCTAAAAGGCTCTCAGCAAAGCCGGTTGCCATGCCTAAAAAGGCAATAACCCACATCCAAAATACCGCACCGGCTCCGCCTAGTGAGATAGCGACGGCTACCCCAGCCAAGTTACCTGTGCCAACCCGGGCAGATAAACTGGTGCACAGTGCCTGAAAAGAACTAATACCGGCTTTGTCGTGCTGGCTGCTGCCTTTTAACAGGCTGAACATGTGGCGGAACTGGAAAATCTGTACGCCGCCAAGGCGGACACTGAACCAAATACCGGCAAGGATTAGCATGGCGATAAGTAGCCAGCCCCAAAGTACGCCGTTGACGGCGGAAACGATGTCGTGGATCACTGTTGCTCTTTATTCTTATTGGACTTCTGGACGCCTATACTGGCGTTATTGTGGTGTTCTGTCCAGCCGCAGAGGTGTGATAGGGCAGATAAAAAGCAAAAAGCCGGTCAGAGACCGGCTTTTCTTAATATGGCTGGGGTAGCTGGATTTGAACCAACGCATGGCGGGATCAAAACCCGCTGCCTTACCGCTTGGCGATACCCCAAAAGGGTCTAAACTATACCGAGAGAAATTGGCTGGGGTGGCTGGATTTGAACCAACGCATGGCGGGATCAAAACCCGCTGCCTTACCGCTTGGCGACACCCCAACATGGTGCGGAAGGAGAGACTCGAACTCTCACGCCGTGAAGCACTGGAACCTAAATCCAGCGTGTCTACCAATTTCACCACTTCCGCATTTATGGTGGCTACGGCGGGATTCGAACCTGCGACCCCAGCATTATGAGTGCTGTGCTCTAACCAGCTGAGCTACGTAGCCATCTTCGGTACTCGTCTTGAGTGGCGCGTATTATGCTGATCCTCCCTTTTAGCGTCAACCCCTTTTTTGACAGCTTTGTGTCGAATGCTCAGTATCTGTTCAGATTGATGGGAAATCACTGCATAACGATGAAAATATCAGCGAAATCAACAGAGTTTTAAGTAATTAAACAGGGGAATGGGTACCAATGGCCGGACATATTTATCCTGCAAGAGCTGGGCTGTTAATACTAAATGGAGAAAAATTCGCCGGTTGGGACGCCCATATCTACTGTGCATCGGCTAAATTTATAAAAAAATAACGTCGCACATAGAGATCTGTGCCTGGATCCGGCACAACGTAAATTTGCGGCAATAAAAAAGCCCGGGTAAACCGGGCTCTTTTGGTCTTAAACGTTGAAACGGAAGTGGATAACATCACCGTCTTTGACGATGTAGTCCTTGCCTTCCAAACGCCACTTACCGGCATCTTTGGCACCGGCTTCGCCTTTGAATTCAACAAAGTGATCAAAGCCAATGACTTCGGCGCGAATAAAGCCTTTCTCAAAGTCGGAGTGGATTTTACCCGCTGCTTGAGGTGCGGTTGAACCGATAGGGAAGGTCCAGGCACGCACTTCTTTTACACCGGCAGTAAAGTAAGTGTTGAGGCTGAGCAAGCTGTAACCGGCACGGATCACGCGGTTTAGCCCTGGCTCTTCCAGACCCATATCAGCCATAAACTCAGCGCGCTCATCGTCTTCCAGTTCGGCAATTTCGGACTCAATAGCCGCACATACTGCAACCACTACGGCATTCTCCGCCGCAGCAATGTCACGCACCTTGTCCAAGTAAGGGTTATTCTCAAAACCATCGTCATTCACATTGGCAATATACATGGTGGGTTTGAGCGTCAGGAAATTCATATAGGCAATGGCTGCCAGTTCTTCTTTTTCCAGCGCAACCATACGCAGCATTTTGCCTTCGTCCAAGTGGGGCTTAATTTTCTCCAGCACCTGCATTTCGTATTTGGCGTCTTTATCACCACCTTTGGCGCGCTTTCCTACGCGCAACAGTGCTTTTTCACAGGTTTCCAGATCGGACAGGGCTAATTCGGTGTTGATCACATCAATATCACCGGCCGGGTCAACTTTACCGGCAACGTGCACGATATTGTCATTATCAAAACAACGCACGACATGGCCAATGGCATCGGTTTCACGGATGTTAGCCAGGAATTTGTTACCCAATCCTTCACCTTTGGACGCGCCTTCAACTAAACCGGCGATATCGACGAATTCCATGGTGGTCGGGATGACGCGTTGCGGATTGACTATTTTGGCCAAGTCGTCCAAACGTGTATCTGGTACAGGTACCACCCCAGTGTTGGGTTCGATGGTACAAAACGGGAAATTGGCCGCTTCAATGCCAGCTTTAGTCAGCGCATTGAACAGGGTAGATTTACCGACGTTGGGTAAGCCAACGATGCCACATTTAAAACCCATGGTGATTCCTCAAGTTATTCCGCTTTAAACGAATGCAGGCGATTCATCGCCTTAGTCATCCCGTCTTTTAATAGTATTTCCGTGCAACGAATGGCTTCGTCGATAGCCGCATCGATCAATTGCTGCTCTTCTGCACGTGCTTTACCCAGCACGTGCCCGGTGACCTTGTTTTTGTCTCCCGGGTGACCAATACCAATCCGCAAACGGTGAAAATCTTTATTGTTGCCCATTTTGGCGACGATATCCCGAATACCGTTTTGACTTGAGCTGCCACCGGTTTTGAGTTTGACAATACCAGGAGGTAAATCCAATTCGTCAAACGCAACCAGTAGGTTGGCAGGTTCAATACGGTAGAAGTTCGTCATGGCTCCCACAGCTTGACCACTGCGGTTCATAAATGTCACGGGAATAAGCAGGCGCACGTCGTGACCGGCAATGTTGCCGCGTCCGGTAAGGCCAGAGAATTTATTTTCCAGACTCAGGGATATGCCATATTGGCGGGCGAGGGCAGTAACAAACCAGGCACCTGCATTGTGCCTGGTCTTTTCGTACTCGGGGCCTGGATTTCCCAGGCCCACGATCAGCTGGATATCAGCCAAGAGGATTATTCCTCAGACTTGGCTTCGTCCTCACCAGCAGCAGCGCCGCCTTTAGCAGCCTTGATGGTCACAACAGCTTGGTCGTGATCGGCACCTTTGGCCAGCTCTACCAGGGTTACACCCTTAGGCAGTTTCAGGTCAGACAAGTGCAGGGTTTGACCCAGTTCAACTGCAGTCAGATCTACCTCAATGAACTCAGGCAGGTTAGCTGGCAGACAGCTGATTGCTACGTCAGCAACGTGGTGCTCAGCGTGACCACCTTGGGTCTTGATAGCTGGAGCTGAATCTTCGTTGATGAAGTGCAAAGGTACGTGAGTAGTCAAAGCTTGCTTAGCATCAACGCGCAAAAAGTCGATGTGAGTCACTTTTGGCTTGAATGGGTGACGCTGCATGTCTTTAACCAGGGCTTCTACTTTTTTACCAGCGATGTTCAGAGTCAGAACGTGGCTGTAGAACGCTTCGAATTCCTGAGCTTGCAGTACTTTGTTGTGCTCAAGAGTCAGAGATACTGGCTCTTCACCGGCACCGTACAGGATTGCAGGTACTTTGTCTTCACGACGCAGGCGGCGGCTCGCACCTTTCCCCAGGTCTGTGCGGACTTCTGCATCCAGATTAAAAATCGCTTCAGACATAATTTACTCCAAAATATTAAGTAGGTGAGATTTCGCGACCAAAATCCCACAAGAATTATCTACCCTTCAAAAAAGGGCGGCGAATTCTAACACCGGGGGCGGGGTGACACAAGACGTTAGCTATTGAGTCGCTGGTGATTTATTGTCCGGTCTAACCTTAGATTACTGCTCGTTGCCTTTTTGGCTGACCTGAGTGTCGTCAATAATCCGAATAGACAGAATTTTAATCGGCGTACCATATTGTTGGATTGTCATTAGGTCTGTTATGGCTTGGGCTTCTACCGCGACAATCAGGCCATCACGACGGTATTCTTTAGCCAGTCCCATTGGGTGATACTTCTCACCATTTTGCGCATCAATAGCGTAAAAGCCGCCTTCAAAGCTTTTGTATTTGACCGTGCCCTGAAACACTAAACTGGTTTGTTTTTCATCCTTGGATGACATGGCTGGCTCCTGCTTGATAGTGGCGGCAGTGGTTTGACTTTCGGTCTGACAGCCTGCCATCAGGCCGATTAATAATAAAGCGGGTAGAGCTCGCATAAGCATCCTTGTAAAAGCTGTAGCATTATTGTCCAAGGTAGGGCTGAATCCAGTCTGAATCAAGTCGTTAGAATACGGGGCTACCCCTAAAATAAAAAAGCCGCTGTATTAGAGCGGCTTTTTGAAATGCATTCAGTCTAGTATTCGAACATAGCCGAGATGGATTCTTCGTTGCTTACCCGACGAATCGCTTCTGCGAGCATGTTCGACAAGCTTAGTTGCTTAACCTTGTCTAATGCCTGAATTTCGGCAGACAGCGGGATACTGTCGGTTACAACAATCTCGTCAATGACAGACTCTTTAAGATTTTGCGCAGCATTCCCGGAGAAAATTGCGTGGGTAGCGTAAGCGAAAACTCGCTTAGCGCCGTGCTCTTTTAACGCCAGCGCTGCTTTGCACAAGGTACCGCCGGTATCAATCATGTCGTCTACAATGATGCAGTCGCGATCCTGCACGTCACCAATAATGTGCATAACCTGAGAGACGTTAGCCTTAGGGCGACGTTTGTCGATGATGGCCAAGTCCAGATCGTTCATCACTTTGGCCAGGGCGCGGGCACGGACTACACCGCCGATATCGGGAGAAACGACCACTGGGTTGTCAAACTGACGCTGGCGCATATCCTCCAACAGAATCGGCGTGCCGAAGGCATTATCCACTGGTACATCAAAGAAGCCCTGAATCTGCTCGGCGTGCAGGTCAACGGTCAGTACGCGGTCAACACCAACGTTAGACAGAAAATCTGCCACCACTTTTGCTGTGATGGGTACGCGGGCACTACGAACACGGCGGTCCTGACGGGCATAACCAAAGTAGGGCAGTACTGCCGTAATACGGCCTGCCGATGCACGACGCAGGGCGTCGATCATCACGATCAATTCCATCAGGTTGTCATTGGTCGGTGCGCAGGTCGACTGGATAATAAAGACATCAGAGCCGCGTACATTTTCATGAATTTCGACGCTGATTTCGCCGTCGCTGAATCGTCCTACACTGGCATGGCCCAGTTTGGTGTAGAGTCGATCGGCGACTTTCTGGGCGAGTTCTGGAATGGCGTTTCCAGCAAATAGCTTCATATCCGGCACAGTAGGATCCTCAGTAGGCTATCAATTACAAGGTTCAAAAAAATGGGGTCAGGGTAAAATTAACGCATTCACAGGTGTTTATTGAAAATCCCGGCTGTGTAATTTTACCCTGACCCCATTCTTCTGTATGGCAATAGGAACGTTTATCTAGTCTAGTCCGTTTTGCGCTGCTCAAGTTGACTGTGCAGAGGAGAGATGTTGACCCCTTGAGCGACAAACCCCATAAACTCATCAGGCAAGGCATCGAGCACCTTTAATGCCTGTGATTGGTCTGCAAAAACGGCAAAGACACTGGAACCCGTGCCCGTCATTCGCGACGGCGCGTATTCTAACAACCAGTGTAATAGCTTTGCAACTTTCGGATGGTATCGACAGACCAATTCCTGGCAGTCATTGGTTGTGTTGTCAAAAGTATAATCCTGCCAATTCATGACTGGTGTTTGTCTGGGCAGCTCAAGATGGCGAAAGATATCGGCGGTTGCGATATGTACACCCGGCGTGGCGACTAAGAACCAATGTTGTGGCTGCGGTGCATCGACAAACTGCTCACCGACGCCACTGGCAAAGGTTGTGCGGCCATGCACAAACACTGGGACATCTGCGCCAAGTTGTAAACCAAGTTGTTCAAGCTGTTGCAAAGAGAGATTGCATTGCCACAGACTATTTAATACCAGCAAGGTGGTGGCCGCATTGGAGGAACCACCGCCAATACCGCCCCCCATAGGTAAGCGTTTATCCAACCAGATTTTGCAACCCGCATTGTCGGCAGCGAAGGGCTGCAGCAATCTGGCGGCCTTAACGATGAGATTATCTTCATCGGGCACACCGACCAAAGGCGTCATCAAGGCGATTTGATGATCTTCTGTGGGCTCGAAGGCCAGCCTGTCCCCGCAATCCAGTAATTGGAAAAGGCTCTGAAGATTATGATATCCGTCTTCCCGTCGTCCGGTGATATGCAAAAACAAGTTGAGTTTGGCCACGGACGGCCACCACGTTAGTTCACTAGCCATTTATCTACTCGAATTTTTATCAAATCACTGGGGGTTTTCAGTTCTAGCTGGTAGGGCAGAATGTAGTTCTGGGTTTGCCGATAATCACTCAGATTCACCAGCCAGCCTTCCTTGGTACGTATTTGTTGTAGTAAACCATTGTCTGCAAATATAGCCTGGTTATTGGCTGATACCTGACCCTTTAGCCAAGCCGGAATTTGCTCAACCGGAATGGCCCAACCTGTCAGGGCATACAGCAAGGCACTGGCGTCATGGTGCTGATAAGTACGATCTTCGTACTCAAGGCTAATTTGCTCATCAGACCTTTGCAGCGTCAGTATACGGGTACCGATAAAACTGCTCAGACCCAGCGAATAGTCTTCACGCTGTTGTTGCCAGTTGAGTGTGGCGCTGAAGCGCTCTTTCTCACCCCGATAGGCGAGCTTACCGTTGATTCGCCAATTCTGAAGTTGCGCTAATTGTTGCTGGTGCTGAAGGGCGTTAACCGAATATTCCACTGTGGGGCGGGTTGCGCAGGCGCTGAGTAAGCTAACGATCAACAGGTAGCCAAACAGGCGCATACGGGTGACAGGCATGATGTGTATCCAAAGCTTGAATGGCGGCTATGGGAACACAAAATGCCGGACGCTTTCAATAGGTTTGGCTTTTGCGTACAATGCGACGCCGTAATCCTTGGCATATCTGAAATAACTCGACAACCACATGGCCTTACTCGCACTCGGTATCAATCACAACACGGCTCCTGTGGAAGTCCGAGAGAAAGTGGCGTTTTCAGCCGATGCGCAGCTGGAAGCTTTGTTGTCCTTACAAAGTGAACTGGGTAGCCAGGAATCCGTGATTCTCTCCACCTGCAACCGAACGGAAATCTATACCCAATCGGAAAATCTCACCCATCCGGCGTTAATGGCCTGGTTGGCGCAATTTCATAGCGTTGAGCAACACACCTTGCAATCCAACAGCTATATATATGAAGAGCAGGATGCCATTCGCCATTTGATGCGGGTAGCCAGTGGTCTGGATTCTCTGGTACTGGGGGAGCCTCAGATTCTGGGGCAGGTTAAGCAGGCTTTTGTTTGTGCCAAAGACAGTGGCATGGTGGGAAGCCGTTTTGAACGGTTGTTCCAGCAAACTTTCTCGGTAGCCAAGAAAGTTAGGTCTGATACGGACATTGGCGCCAATGCGGTGTCGGTGGCGTATGCCTCAGTGCAACTGGCCAAACACATATTCTCATCACTGGACAAAATCAATGTACTGTTGATTGGTGCAGGAGAAACCATCGAGTTGGTGGCCCGGCATCTTAGTGAGCAAAAGGTACAGAGCATGATGGTGGCCAACCGAACGTTGGCAAGAGCGCAAGAACTGGCGGCCCCTCTTGGCGCAAAAGTGCTAACCCTGGCGCAGATCCCCGAGCATCTAGCCGAAGCCGATATGGTAATCAGTTCTACTGCCAGCCAATTGCCTATTTTGGGTAAAGGGGTGGTTGAACGGGCATTAAAAAATCGTCGTCATCAGCCCATGTTTTTAGTCGATTTGGCTGTTCCCCGGGATATAGAAGCTGAAGTCGCCGAGTTGGACGATGCCTACCTTTATACCGTGGATGATTTGCAGCAAATCGTGCAGCAGAATTTGGCGTCCAGGCAAAGTGCGGCAGAAAAAGCCGAAGCCATGATTGATATTGCCGTACGTGATTTTGTCCAGTGGCATGACGCACAGGCGTCCATGGATTTGGTGCGGGACTACCGTGCGCAAAGTGAAGCGAATAAGCAAAAGTTACAAGAGCGGGCGCTCAAACAGTTGGCGGATGGCAAGAACCCTGAGGAGGTAATTGTTGAGCTGGCCAATAAGCTGACCAACAGCTTGATCCATGCGCCTACCCAAGCCATTAAAGAGGCCGCCCTTAGTCAGGACAATAACAGCCTCAGCCTGTTGCAACGGGCCTTGGGATTGGAAAAGATCTAGGAAAATTAAAACATTATGAAACCATCCGTATTAGCAAAACTGGAATCCCTGATGGAGCGTTTTGAAGAAGTTCAAGCGCTGTTGGGCGAAGCCAGTATCATTTCCAATCAAGAAAAGTTCCGCAACTTGTCCAAGGAATACGCGCAACTGGAAGAATTAGTGAAATGCTTCCGTGCCTTCCGCCAGGCCCAGGACGATATGCAAAGCGCCCAGGAAATGCTTAAGGAAGATGACGCCGAGATGCGTGAGATGGCGGAGGAAGAAATTAAAGCGGCTAAGCAAAGTCTGGCCAGCCTGGAAACCGAATTGCAACTGCTGCTGCTTCCCAAAGACCCCAACGATGAGCGTAACTGCTTTTTGGAAATTCGCGCCGGCGCCGGCGGTGATGAAGCGGCGATTTTTGCCGGTGACCTGTTCCGCATGTACTGCCGTTATGCCGAAGGGCGTCGCTGGCGGGTAGAAATTGTCAGTGCTAACGAAGGTGAGCATGGCGGTTACAAAGAAGTCATTGCTAATGTTATCGGCGACGGGGCATACGGTGTACTTAAGTTTGAGTCAGGTGGCCACCGTGTACAGCGTGTGCCTGAAACCGAATCTCAGGGGCGTATTCATACTTCGGCCTGTACGGTGGCTGTGTTGCCCGAGTTACCTGAGTCAGAAGCCATTACTATTAACCCGGCAGAGCTGAAAATTGATACCTTCAGAGCCAGCGGAGCCGGTGGTCAGCACGTAAACAAAACCGATTCGGCTATTCGTATTACCCACTTACCAACTGGCTTGGTGGTGGAGTGTCAGGATGAACGTTCGCAGCACAAGAACCGCGCTAAGGCTATGTCGGTATTACAGGCCAGACTTAACCAAATTGAGCAGGATAAACGTGCATCTGAAGAAGCCAGCACCCGGCGTAATTTGGTCGGCAGCGGCGATCGCTCTGAACGCATTCGCACCTACAATTTCCCGCAGGGCAGGGTAACGGATCACCGCATTAATTTAACCTTGTACAAGCTAGATGAGATTGTAGAAGGTGACCTGAACGGTATTCTGGATCCTATTCGTCAGGAACATCAGGCTGATTTGTTGGCTTCTCTGTCAGATGAGGCTTGATTCTCCGACTATCCAGGATGCATTGCAGTGGGCCAGGTCAGAGCTGACCTGTTCCGACTCTGCCAGCCTGGATGCCAGAGTGTTACTCTGCCATTGTTTGCAGGTGTCGGCGGTTTACCTGCACACCTGGCCGGAAAAATTATTAGACGAAAACACCTGGCAACAATTCCAAGACCTCATTCGTAAGCGCGTTCAAGGTCTTCCTGTTGCCCACCTGACCGGAACCCGGGATTTTTGGACCTTAAGTCTGACGGTCAACGAGCATACCCTGATCCCACGTCCAGAAACCGAACTACTGGTTGAGACGGCATTATCCTTGTTTGACGATACACCAATAGATGCGTTGGATCTTGGTACCGGCACTGGGGCCATTGCCTTGGCGCTGGCTAGTGAGAGGCAAAGCTGGACAGTAACCGGCGTTGACCGCATAGAACAAAGTGTCGAACTGGCCAGGTTGAATGCCAGGCAAAATAACCTCGAGCAGGTGCGCTTTTTTGCCAGTAATTGGTTCGATGCCATTGACCAACACCGCTATTCGCTGATTATTAGCAACCCTCCCTATGTTGAACCGCACAGCCCCTACCTAACACAAGGGGATGTCAGGTTTGAACCCCTCAGTGCACTTACCGCCGAAGACCTGGGTTTGGCTGACCTTCGCAAAATAATTTCCCAGGCAAGTCAATATCTTGTTGATTCTGGCTGGTTACTGCTGGAACATGGACACGCACAAGGGCAGGCGGTAAGAGACCTGATGCAACAAGCCGGTTTTATGGGTATCAACACCCTAAAGGATCTGGCCGGTCTGGACAGGGTTACCCTGGGGCAATGGCCTGACATGGTATAACTTGCCGTCTTGCTCAGACAGACTATCCTGCTAACGGGTAGCGTTAAAAATATGAGCACAGCTAAAGGGTAGACGCGGAGGCGCCATGATGTCAGACGATCTGTTGTTCCTGGATGAGTCGGAAGAGGATGTTGTAGAGGAAAGAAGCACCTGGAAGGTGCTGATCGTTGATGATGAACCTGAAGTTCATGCCGTCACCAAACTGGCATTAAGCGACTTTGTTTTTCAGGATAAGGGCATAGAATTTATCAGTGCCTATACCGGCGCCGAAGCTAAACGTGTCTTCCTCGAACACGACGACATTGCCATTGTTTTATTGGATGTGGTGATGGAGACCGATGATGCCGGCCTGCAAGTGGCTGAGTTTATCCGCGGCGAAGCAAACAACCATTTTACGCGTATTATTCTCAGAACTGGCCAACCTGGTCAGGCGCCCGAAAAGCATGTCATCATCAACTACGATATCAACGATTATAAATCCAAGACTGAGCTGACGGCACAGAAACTCTTTACTGTGGTGATAGCAACCCTACGTTCCTACCGCGACATTATGGTGATTGAAGAAAACCGCAAAGGGTTGGAAAAAATCATCGCTGCATCGGCGGATTTATTCAGTATTCACTCGTTGGAAAACTTTATCGACGGCATAGTGCAACAGCTTTCCTCCTTACTAGGGGGGACACAAGATGCAGCCTATATTACCTCTGCCGTGGCAGGCCCGCGTCCCATCGACAGTGACCTATCCTCTGAGTTTTACGTATTTACGGGTAAGGGCGACTTTGCTAATCAGGAAGGACTGCCACTGGATAAAGTGCTAAGTGGTAACCAGTTGGAGTCTTGCCGACAAGCGCTACGCGAGCAGGAAATCGTGTATGCCGACGAATACCTGGTGGCTTACTGTAACAGCAAGAATATGCGCGGCTCGTTACTTTACCTTTCTGGCTTGCCACGAAGATTGACCGATACCGACAAGCGCCTGTTGGAAATTTTCTCGCAAAATGTGCAGATCGCTTTTGACAATGTGCTGTTGACTAAGGATATCGAAGATACCCAGCGAGAAATAGTCGAGCGCCTTGGCCAAATCCTGGAAAAGGAGATGGGTGGTGGTAAGCATATTCAGCGTATGACCCTGATCAGTGAGATGTTGGGCAGGGAATATGGATTAAGCCAGGACGATATTGATGTTTTAAAACTGGCGGTACCACTGCACGATGTCGGAAAATTAAAAGTGCCTGAGTCAATCCTGCTCAAACCCGGCAAGTTGAACGAAGAAGAACAGGAAATTGTGCGTAGCCATGCGGAGTTTGGCTATGAACTGCTAAAGGACTCCCGTCGCCCTATTATCAAAGCGGCGGCATTACTTGCCCGCGATCACCATGAATACTGGGATGGAAATGGTTATCCCCGTGGATTGAAGGGGGAGGAAATCCATATATTTTGTCGCATTACGTCTCTTGCTGATGTGTTCGATGCCTTGCATGCAAAACGATGCTACAAGGAAGCCTGGCCTTTGGATAAGGTCTTAGACTTGATTGAGTCCCAGCGTGGCAAGCAGTTTGACCCCTTACTCGTGGATATATTGCTGGCGAACAGAGACAAACTGGAAGCTATCTGTTTCGCTTATCCGGATGACTTGCCCTGCCATTAGTTTAATGACCCCAATTAAAGGAAATTTGCTCCTTGCTCATGGGCTTAGATGTGGCGCCGCACTTGGCGCTCGCTTTTCTGAGCAAGGCACAGTAAAGTTTACGCGCAGCGGGGCCCTGTGCCCCTGAGACTATAATTACAATAAGCGGAATGCGCTATGTACACTTTGGTAAAACACCTTCATCTCACCGCCATCGCAATTAGCCTTGCGTTGTTCATCTTACGCTTTTTCTGGCTGCAACGAGGCTCCTCAATGTTGCAGAAAAAGTGGGTTAAAATTGTTCCTCATGTCGTTGATACGGTTCTGCTGGCCAGTGCTATCACTTTGTGTGTGCTGATTGCCCAGTATCCTTTCGTTAATGCCTGGGTAACAGAAAAACTGATGGCTGTATTACTGTATATCCTGATGGGCTTGGTTGCCCTAAAACTGGGACGCACTAACAGTATTCGCTGGATAGGTTTTGTCGGCGCGATTTGCTGGTTGTTATTTGCTGCCAAAGTAGCCGTATTTAAGCAACCCTTGTTGTTTTCCTGACAGTTGATCATCTGTCGACCTTGCAGTAGTTGCCGCCAGAGGTAGAGAGTGTCGTCTTTGTTATCGCGTATTGAGCAAGCGCAGCCGCTTGAGGCTGCCTTGTTGGTGGGGCAAATGTTTGCGCCCATCGATGTCGAAATGCATCTTAGCCAGGTGCAGGAGTGGATCGACATGGGCAAGCAACGGCTGGAAGGCGCTTGTGAGCCGTTTGCTGCTTATCAGCGTTTCTTCTATACCGAGCTGGCGTTTGGTCCGGGGCATGACTTAATGGCGTCTGATATGGTCAGAATGGATAAAGTTATCGCCTATCGTACGGGTGGCTGTATTAGTCTGGCACTGCTGTTCTGTCATATTGGCCGTGCATTGGGTTTTGACTTGCAAGGCATCAACTTACCGGGTCATCATCTTGTTCGTCTGCGCTTAGCATCGGGAAGAATGCAGTTTTTTGATCCTCTAAATGGTATCGCTTTGAAATGGTCTGAGCTTGAGCATCAATGCCAGGCATTGATGTCAGATTTTGAAGAAGAGGATGCAGAGGAGTCTTCGCAATGGACAAGATGGCTTGAGCCAGCCAGTCACAGGGAGACAATATCCCGTCTGTTGCTGAACATGAAGAGTGCATTTATCCATGAGCTTAAGTTTGAACAAGCCTGGCAAGCCAGTGATATGTTGGTGCAATTGCATCCGGATGACCCTTATGAGCGTCGTGACCGGGGCTTTTTGTCGCAGCAACTTGATTGTCACAGTGGGGCGCTGGCAGACTACCGGTATTACATCAGCCAATGTCCGCAGGACCCTGCAGCCATGCTGTTGAAGCTCCAACTTAAGCATTATTTTAGAGAGCCGGCCGTTCTGCACTAAAAAGTGCAAGCTTACCGACTCGCCAGAAATAACAAGGAGGTCTGAATGACCCATTCCGCATTGATCACCAACGACGCCGTGGTGATTGGCTTGCTGGCCCTGATCCTGGGGGGCGTATTTTACACGTCGCACAGCAACCACCCATTTTTCAAAAAGTTTTACCGATATGTTCCCGCTTTATTGCTTTGCTATTTCATTCCTTCACTACTGAATACTTTCGGCATTGTTGATGGACATACGTCCAATGCCTATTACATGGCATCCCGATACTTATTACCTGCCTGCCTGGTATTACTGACAATGAGTATGGATCTTAAATCGATCATTGCGCTTGGTCCTAAAGCCCTGATTCTGTTTCTGACCGGTACTGTGGGTATTGTTATTGGCGGGCCCATTGCGTTATTGATTATGTCGGCTGTCGCCCCTGAAGCCATGAATGGGCAAGGGCCAGATGAAGTCTGGCGTGGACTGACCACCATTGCCGGCAGTTGGATAGGTGGTGGTGCTAACCAAGCTGCCATGAAAGAAATATTCGAAGTGGGTGGGGGAATTTTCTCTACCATGGTCACGGTCGATATCATTGTGGCTAATTTGTGGATGGCGGTTTTGCTGATCATGGCCGCCAATGCCAAGCAATTGGATGCCAAAAGTGGCGCTGATACTTCGGCTATCCAGGACATCATCGTCAAAGTTGAAAAATACGAAGCTGAGAAACGCCGCATTCCACATTTGAATGACCTGGTTGCCATATTCGCGATAGGATTTGGTGCTTGTGGTATTGCGCATTTCCTGGCTGATGCTATTCAGCCCTGGATGGTGGAACATGCTCCCTGGGGAGAGCAGTACAGCTTGCATAGTCAGTTTTTCTGGTTGGTGGTAATTGCGACCACTATCGGTATTGCTTTGTCTTTCAGCCCATTGCGTCATCTGGAACAAGCCGGGGCGTCAAAGGTGGGTAGTTTGTTTGTGTATATTCTGGTCACCACTATCGGTTTGCATATGGACGTGACCAAAATTGCTGAGACCCCGGTGTTCTTTGTGTTGGGTATCATTTGGATGTTGGTACACGCCTCTTTGATGTTGGCAGTGGCAAAACTTATTCGCGCCCCCATTTTCTATATGGCAGTCGGTAGCCAGGCTAACGTCGGCGGTGCAGCCTCTGCTCCTGTGGTGGCTGCCGCTTTCCACCCTTCACTGGCGCCGGTTGGAATCTTACTGGCGGTGATGGGGTATGGCCTGGGTACCTATATGGCCTATCTTTGTGGTTTGATTATGAAAGGAGTAGCAGGATGAGTAACCTGCAGCAGGTAGAATTCGCTGGTGTACAAGTCGCGAATGACAAACCTTTTGTCTTGTTTGGCGGGATGAACGTACTGGAATCCCGAGAGCTGGCGCTACGTATTGCTGAGCATTACAAGGAAGTGACCACACGTTTGGGTATTCCCTACGTATTTAAAGCCTCTTTTGATAAGGCTAATCGCTCCTCGGTAACTTCATATCGAGGCCCTGGTATGGAAGAAGGGCTGCGAATCTTTGAAGAAATTAAGCGCCAGTTTGAGGTTCCGCTTATTACCGATGTGCATGAACCATACCAGGCCGCGCCCGTTGCGGAAGTGGTTGACGTGATTCAATTACCGGCTTTTTTAGCCCGTCAGACCGACTTGGTGGTGGCCATGGCTAAAACCGGTGCGGTGATCAACGTCAAGAAACCGCAGTTTCTGGCACCGCACGAGATGCGTCATATCATCAACAAGTTCATGGAAGCGGGTAATGATAAGGTGATTTTATGTGAGCGCGGCACCAGCTTTGGTTACAACAACCTGGTGGTTGATATGTTGGGTATGGATGAAATGAAAGCCTTTGCGCCGGTGATTTTTGATGCGACGCACGCTTTGCAAAAACCCGGTGGTCGTGCAGATTCTGCTGATGGACGTCGTGCACAGGCCGCGCAGTTGGCGCGCAGTGGTATGGCACTAGGGTTGGCAGGGCTGTTTATTGAAGCCCATCCAGATCCTAATCAAGCTAAATGTGACGGCCCTTGTGCGCTGCAATTGGACAAATTGGAGCCTTACCTGCAGCAGATGAAGGCCTTGGATGATTTGATTAAAGGTTTTGCACCGCTGGATACCAGCGCCAGTTAATGCAGCTATTGCTGGTTACGGATATTTTTGGCGACGGCCCGTGGCTAAACCCACTTAGGGCCGTTTTTCCTGCTGGACAGATAAGATGCTTGTCGCCTTCTACAGATAAAATGGATTTTATTGACGAGCAGCATGCCTATCAGTCTTTTATGCAACTCTGTGACCATGAGTGTTATCAGGATAGGGTTAGCGCATTTATTCGTGACCTTGCTGAGGAGACGCTGATCGTGGCCTTCAGCGCTGGGGCCTCTGCCTGCTGGCGGGCGCTGGCCGAATATCAGGGTAAACAGATTAGTCATTTTATTGGTTTTTATCCGGGACAGATTCGCCATGCTTTGCATCTTACGCCAAAGGTAGACACCACCTTAGTCTTTCCATGTCATGAAGCGCATTTTACTCTGGAGCAGGTTATGCAGTCTTTAGCCGGACGGGATCGTATTCAGCTCATGCAGATGGAGTGGATGCATGGTTTTATGAATCCATGTTCAATGGGGTATGCACCGGCTGGAGAGAAGGCTGGATTGGAACTGATTGAGCGCAGATTGAGTTTATCAAGCGGGAAGTGAGAGACGGCGCAAGAAGACGGGGTAATGCACCCCGTCATCAGGGCGTAATTGTTAACACAGGGCAAAGGCTGCCTTATGTTTGGTGGAATTGCAGGGTAAGAACTAATCTGCCTTATTCAACAATTCCTGTTGCGAAGTTGCTTTAACGATAAGCTCCGCGTTGTTATCCTCGTTTGTCAGTGACAGTACACTTTTGACTTCTTCGATAACAGGTTTGGCCAGAGGTAATTCGAGACTGGCAACGGCAGCTTGAACTTGGGCCAGTGTTTGTTGTGCCAGAAATTCTTTGTCGAGTAATACGTTGGCACTAGCGCTTTGGCTACCTAGCAATACTAGGCCGAGGCTAAGAAATTTGATAGAGTTTTTCATCTGCAATACCTTAAGTAAAAATAATGTTAAAATTACGCTTTAATGAGGTTTTTGTTACAGAAATGTTTTTTTGAACACCTGTAACTTGTTACGTATAAAGTGATTTTTTATTTCACGGTTAAAATATAACCTAAGTGTTGCAAGCGTTAAATTGACATTAATTTAGGTAAATAGATTAGAAAAACTAATGAAAGAGTCATATTGATGTCACGCCGTCTACCCCCTTTAAATTCCCTCAAGGCGTTTGAGGCTGCCGCGCGGCACCTGAGCTTTACGCGTGCGGCTGATGAGTTATTTGTTACTCAAGCCGCGGTCAGCCACCAAATTAAGGCCCTGGAGGAATTCCTCGGGATTAAATTGTTTCTGCGTAAGAACCGCTCGTTACTGCTGACTGAAGAAGGCCAGGGCTATTACCTGGATATCAAGGATATCTTCAGCTCTTTGCAAGATGCCACGCAGCGCTTGCTGGCACGCGGGGCAAAAGGCGCCATCACTGTTGCTCTACCACCGAGTTTTGCTATTCAGTGGCTGGTGCCACGTATTCATAAATTCAGTGCTCAGTACCCGGATATTGATGTACGTATCAAGGCCGTGGACTTTGATGAAGGCCACCTGACCGACGATGTGGATGTGGCTATTTATTATGGCCGCGGTAAATGGCCTGGCCTGCAGGCGGATAAGCTGCATACCGAGTATCTGACGCCGATTTGTTCTCCCTTGCTTTTCCAGTCGGATAAGCCGCTGGATACCCTGGATGACCTGCGTTATCACCAGCTTTTGCATGATGCCTCTCGAGAGCCTTGGAAAAATTGGATCCGAGAGTTCAATGTATTGGGAGTCAATGTTAACCAGGGGCCCATTTTCAGCCACTCGATGTTGGTGTTGCAGGCAGCGGCACTGGGTCAAGGGATAGCGCTGGGGCATTCGGTTCTTGCTCGCCCTGAGATCCAGGCAGGGCGATTGATTTGTCCTTTTCCCGAAAAATTGATTACCAAAAATGCTTACTATGTGGTGTGCCACGAATCGCAGGCCGAGCTAGGTAAAATTGCGACCTTTCGCGACTGGGTGTTAACACAAGTTAAAGAAGAACAAGAACTTGATGATTTTAGTTGATAAGGCCGAGCAGCCCATTGCCAGTTTGCTGCTTGCGCATGGTGCCGGTGCCGGCATGCACAGTGATTTTATGCAGCAGATAGCGCAGGGGCTTAGCCACAAGGGTGTTGATGTCTATCGTTTCAATTTCCCTTACATGCAAAAAGCTGAGCAGGAAGGTAAAAGGCGCCCGCCTAATCCCATGCCAGTATTACAAAGTGCTTTGTTAGAGGTGTTGGACAGTGTGCCGACTAACTTGCCGCGTTTTATTGGCGGTAAATCCATGGGCGGCAGGGTGGCATCCATGATGGTCAACGAGCTGCCTGTCTGTGGCTGTGTGTGTCTGGGGTATCCCTTTCATCCTCCTGGGAAACCCGAAAAACTTCGCATAGCGCATCTTCAGGACGAGGGTAAGCCTGTGCTTATTATACAAGGCCAGCGTGACACCTTTGGTCAGGAAACGGAAGTTACTGATTATCAGCTTAACCCCAGGGTAACCATAGCCTTTCTACGCGATGGCGATCATAGTTTCAAACCGCGTAAGGCATCAGGTGTGAGCCTGAACGACAATATGCAAATTGCCTGTCAGCACATGGCAGCGTTTATCGGAGCACATTTATGAAGTGGATCCTGGCACTCGGGGCGTTTTACGGCATGACAGGCGTAATGCTCGGCGCTTTTGCCGCGCATGGTCTGAAAGGTCGGTTGTCAGAACCTTTGCTCAGTGCCTTTCAAACTGCTGTGCAGTATCAGTTATGGCATGCATTGGCGCTGGTACTTTTGTTCGTACTTTATCGCCAGCAACCACTGTCCTTGATTAAATGGTCGGCGCTGAGTATCAGTGTCGGTGTACTGCTGTTCAGCGGTAGTTTGTATTTGTTGGCTGTTACAGGCATAAAGTGGTTTGGTCCGGTTACTCCCATTGGTGGTGTGGCCTTTATTCTTGGTTGGTTACTGCTGCTTGTTGCCGCATTGAAGGGGGAGTCAGCCTGATGGCGGGACTATTAGCCTATTGCCGGGCCGGTTTTGAAGGTGATCTTGCTAATGAATTGCAGGAAAAAGCCGCACAACTGGAAGTGTTTGGTTTTGCTCGTACCAAAGCAAACAGTGCCTTTGTTTTGTTTGATTGTTACCAACAAGATGATGCCGAACGTTTAGCTCGCCAGCTACCGCTTAGTCAGGTTATTTTTTCCCGCCAGCAGTTTGCCTGTCTGGCTGTATTGGAAGCGCTTGACCCAACAGACAGGATCAGTCCCATTTTGGCAGCCTGTGAAGAATTTCCACTATGCGGTGACTTGCGGGTTGAATATCCAGATACCACCGAAGGACGAGAGCTGTCTAAGTTTTGCCGTAAGTTTTCGGTGCCGCTTCGTCAGGCTTTACGTAAAGCTGGTAAGCTGACCCAAAAGGAAAACCCCAAAAAGCCGGTGCTATTTGCCTTTTTTACCAGTAGCCAACAGCTGTTCCTTGGCTTTGCTGAGCCTGCTTCTGTGAGCCCCCATGCGCTTGGCATTATGCGTCTGAAGACGCCGGTCGATGCGCCAAGCCGTTCAAGTTTGAAATTGGATGAAG
This sequence comes from Bowmanella yangjiangensis, assembly GCF_018531185.1. Classification (NCBI taxonomy): domain Bacteria; kingdom Pseudomonadati; phylum Pseudomonadota; class Gammaproteobacteria; order Alteromonadales; family Alteromonadaceae; genus Bowmanella; species Bowmanella yangjiangensis. The sequence goes on along the minus strand of NZ_JAHDJU010000003.1, from coordinate 354,576 downwards.
CCATTCAAACCTTCCTGACGCCAACAGAGCAGGAGAGCCGTTTTCAACCCGGCATGCACGGCGTCGATCTCGGTGCTTGTCCTGGTGGCTGGACCTATCAGCTGGTGCGCCGTGGACTCTTTGTACAATCGGTGGACAATGGTGCTATGGCACCGAGCTTGATGGAAACCGGACAAGTTCGTCATTACGCAGAGGATGGGTTTAAATTCAGACCTAAGAAAAAGAATGTCCATTGGTTGGTCTGCGATATGGTGGAGCAGCCCGTCAGGGTGGCTAGATTGATGGCCGACTGGGTTACTGAAGGCTGGTGTAAGGAAGCCATTTTTAATCTGAAACTACCCATGAAAAGGCGGTTTGAGACAGTACAGCAAGCCTTGCAGGCGATTGAGGAAGCAATGGGCAGCCGTGCCTATCGGATTCAAGCCAAGCATTTGTATCATGATCGAGAAGAGATCACCCTGCATTTGCGCCTGAAAAGCCAAGGCTAAATACCCTAGCGCAGGCTGCGCTTGAGTTTGGTCAGTAAATCACGCATCTGGCGAAGTTGCTGTTTGTGTTGCTGAGGTGGCAGCGGTCGAAAGCATAAATTGGTATAGCAGCGCGTCAGGGCAGTGAAATGCTGAGCGCTTAATGGCGGCACCTGTTCCTCCACCTGTGCACAGAAATCTGCCGGTCCCTGGCTTTTAGTGCGCTTTATGCCGCTGTGGGCAAGCAGTGCCAGTGCTTTTTGATAGTACCAGTTTGGTAGGTCGCGCTTTACCAATAACCAGCGTTTTATATGATAAAGCGCCAGCAACATGGCAATAGTTGCCAGGGCCCCCAGGCCAAATAAGGCGAGTTTGGCCGGGCTCAGATCACCCAGCAGGGCTTTAAGTAAATCCTGCTGGTTTTTGCGGTCGAAACCCAGGATCCAGCGACTCCACAGATAATCCATGTCGTCCAGCCACCCTCGCAATGCCTGAAAAAAGGCCATGCCGCGCAGTCCAGAGAGGGGCATATCAGCAAGAAAGCTCTGCTCGTGGGCAACCGCTTGCTCGAGACCATATTGAATGCGCATTGGGGCTACCCAGGCCGTGGGATCCAAGCGCTGCCAGCCATCTTCCGACAACCACTCCACCCAAGCATGGGCGTCGTACTGATAAACACTCATATATTGGTCGGTACGCATTTCACCGCCAAGGTAGCCGGTTACCAGGCGAGCGGGGATCCCATTCAGTCTGAGCAAGTAGGCGACAGTGCTGGCATAGTGACTGCAAAAACCAGCCTGTTGCTCAAACAAAAAGGTGTCTATGGGGTCAACTGGCATCGGCTGAGGTTTCAGTGTGTAACTGAAACCCTGCTGGCGCATATGCGAGGCGATGGCACGGATGTACGCTTGGGGAGTTGGATTGGCCTGCCAAAGTTCAGTGGCCCAGGCTTGGGTTCGCGGATTTCCGCCTTCTGGGAGTTGCAGGTTTAAACGCCCATCTACTTGTGGCAGCGCAGGCGGCAGTTGATTGTCATAATAAGATGTTACCCTATAGGCTAAAGCCGATTGCAGCGGAATCCTGCTTTGCAAGGTGTAATCATGGTTTTGCCAAAGGTGCTGATCCTGGCTGACCGCTGTATCTAACGCAAAAAGCCAGCTCTGTTGAGTCGGCTCGGCAATCACCTGATATTCGTAGTTGGCACCACTCACCTGCGGAGTAAAAGGCAAACCAGAACGCCAGAATCTGTCGGTAATGCGTTGCCGGTATGGATGCACCTGCCAACTGCGGCCATCAAATTCTTCCATTACCAATGCTCGCCAGTAACGCTTATTAGCTGGGGGTACATCCTGCTCGAAGGTTACTCTGAAGGCTAAGTCAGCGGAGCGGGCCAGTTCAGCAATATCTCCCGGTGTAACCTTATCTGACAAACCCGTATGGGCACCCTTTGCCGTGGGCATTTGCCACAGAGGGCCAAGTTTAGGTAGAACCAGTAGCATCAAAATGGCAATGGGCAGGGCCTGAAGACAAAGCGTCGCCACCCGTTTGGACAATATCAGCCAGGAAGCGGATGGATTGATGTGAAATGCCAGACTCATTAGCAAAAGCAGACATAGAACGGCGTAGAACAGGCTAAATGCAATGTTCTGATTAAATACCAACGCAGCACCTAGCAGGAAAAACTGTACGCCAATTAGTTGAAAGTAATCTCTGCGCGTGGCCAGTAACATGAGCTTAAGACTGCTTGCCATCACTAACAGGTTGAGCATGCCAAGCAATAACCCCAGCTCCCAGCCAAAGTAGGCCAGAACAATAGCGCATAGGACCGCCATTAGATTGAGGGTACGTACAGATAACTGATGCTTCTGCCAGTTCATATATAAACTAAAACGCATCACTGCTGCGCAGGTTACCAAGAGCAGTACCCACAGTTGCAAAGGTGCATAGAGACTTATGCTCAGAGTTAATAGCACAAAGGTCAGTAGCAGGTGAGCGCGGTTTTCTGAGGATGGATTTAACCTTAACATGTCAGACTGCCCGGAACATCGCGAGTGCGGTCAGGCAGGCTTGCAAGTGGGCCTGGCCTTTCCCCGGCGGTATTTCTTTGCCGGGCAATTGGAGACCGAATACCCAACCTTTCGCATCCAGCTCTAAGCAGCTAAAGCATAGTCGGGACAAGTTTTCTTCGAGATCTTTTCCTGCCGTTGCTAATACTAGCCAGCCGCTTTGTTGAACTTGTGCAGCAAACTTTTTGCTAAGTAAACCCTGGCCTTTGGCCGCTTGTTTCCAGGCCACGTGATAGAGGGGCTGACCCTGTTGATACTCAGTTAAAGAATCAAAATCATCTTGACCTAATCCCTGGCTAGATTGCAGGGCAGCATGCTCGCCTTGAGTCTCGCTGTGCTTGGTAGTAAGAGGCCATGGCTTGGCTAAAGGTGTAGGATAAACAACAACCTGAGCGTTAAAGGCAAGATGTGTCCAACAGCGGAACAAACCCAAGGGGTAGTAGCTACTCAGGGTTAGCCTTGGAGGTGAAAACACTCCTCTTTTGTACGGTGTAATACTTAAGGTGACAGGGTTGGTTAGGTTGTCCAGCTCAACAGCGTTTTCGGCCTTGTTGCCATACCAGGCAAAGTGGATTTTGCCTGCCTTTGACTGCTCCTGAGTGTCTAACCATACAGGGAAGAGTATAGGCGTATCTACATAGCTGTTATTGAGTTTCCCCAGTTGCAGAATCAGTCCTGAAAAATTCAGATAACTGGCAAACAAACTGACTAGCATCAGGGCGAGTAGGAAAAATCCTAATAGCAGGATCAGGTTGTTCTGATAGTTGGTGCCAAGCACGAACAAGGCCAGGCAGAGACTAAGGTAGAGAAAGCCAAATCGGGAAGGGAAGATAAAAATGTTGCTGCGGTTGAGGAAAATTTGTTGAGCCGGCGGAATCCGTCTGCTCAGCCATTTATTCATCCTGCGCTGTATGTAGCCAGCTATCATTATGCCGCCATCGTATCAACGCATTCCAAGAGCTTTCGGCTCAGGCTGGCATGGGCTAATCCATCAGCTTGGGATGAGCGTAATCTGTGTTCAGCCACGGCAGGTAATACCGCCTGGATATCCTCGGGGATAAGATAGTCCCTGTTATCTGTTACTGCCCAGGCTCTTGCTGCTAATAGCAGGGCTTTGCTGGCTCTGGGTGATAAAGCGTTGGCGAAAAGTTCAGACTCTCGACTGAAGGTGACGAGACGAAGGATGTACTCCAAAATGGCATCTGATGCATGCACGTCTTGGATTTGTTTTTGCAGGGATACTCTAAGCGCGCTGTCAATCATGGCTGGCAGGCTTTCACCTCGATCATTGTAAGCTTGCTGCAACATGGCCTTCTCGGCCTGCCAATTGGGGTAACCTAGCTGGATACGCATCAAAAATCTGTCCAGTTGCGATTCGGGCAGGGGATAGGTGCCAGCTTGATGCAGGGGATTCTGCGTACCTATAACAAAAAATGGTGATGGCAGAGCATGCGTTTGTCCGTCCAAGCTCACCTGGCGCTCTTCCATGGCTTCAAGCAATGCACTTTGAGTTTTGGGGCTGGCGCGATTTATCTCATCGGCCAGCACCACCTGGCTGAATATAGGGCCGGGATGAAAATGAAATTGCTGCTGCTGAGTATCGTAGATGTTGACTCCCAACATATCGGCTGGCAGTAAATCAGAAGTGAACTGGATACGAGAGAAATCCAGACCAAACACTTGAGCTAAGGCATGAGATAAAGTGGTTTTGCCCATGCCAGGCAGATCTTCTATTAATAAATGGCCACCGGCCAGCATACAACTCAGGGCAAGGCGTATTTCCTGCTGTTTGCCAATAATTAGTTGTCCGATCTGATTAATGGCTTGCTGAATTTGTGGCTGCATGCCCGTGCTTCCTTTTTGTTACTGGTTACCCACAAGGTGTGACAGTGATGTATCTCAACTTTGCTCATTCTCATTATAGGCAAAGCATCCAATGTCTGACTTATGAAGCGATGAGAGCAGAATGCCACAGAAAGTATAGAGATGGATTATCCGTGGAAATAATCAGGTATAAATAAAAAAGGCCGGAATACCGGCCTTTATTTTATGCTGCTGAGCAGATTAAACGGAATGTTTGTCCAGTTTACCTTGCTCTTTTAATTCGGCAAATACTTTGGGAATACGGCCAATGCCCGTCCAGGTATGCTCTGTACCGGACTTATCAGTGAAACGGTATTTAACTGGACGCTTTTGACCTGAGCGCTTGCTGGTGCTGGCTTCCGCACCTGCCAGATCTTCCAGACCTAAACCAGCTTCCTGCATTTGCTTCAAAATAGCGTCTTTCAGAGCCTGTTTCTTTTCCTGCTCACGCTCTTTCTCGGCTTCCTGTTCTTTCTTGTTTTCAATAACAGCGGCCAATTTTTCAGCAACCTGTTCCAGTTCGGCAAGAGATAATTCTCTTACTGCTGCTTGCAATCTACGGGCGTGCGTTAAAATATTGATGAAGTCGCTCATTCGTCCACCTTGTATAAATTCTGAGTCACAATGGTTGATAGGGTAGGCATACAAAAATAATGCTTAGTTAATATATTTGCAATACTAAATTAAATTATCAGGCCAAGTTTAGGCACGAATAAGACAATTTTTGTAGAACACTTTGAAAGTGATTACTTGGATATATTAAGTCGGCAATTTGAATTTAGCTTAACTTATTAAAAGTGCCAAAATATTGACGCTCAAATTTTACTTAATTATTCCGTGGCGGGTTTGTCAATCCCACACAGGCGCTAGGGAATATTACAAATTTTAACACTTTATTCATAATTGAATAAGGCGGCAAAGTTGGGACGCAATTATGACCACAAGGTAATTGTGGGCGATGAACAGCCTTGCAATGGTTATTTTAGGTTAATCGTGGATTTCTACCGTTGGGCTAATTCCTGTTTCGCAAAGTCCGAGTTTTATCATGACCAAATCCCACTCTAGAAAGCTCTAGCCAAAAATCAAACAGGTAGAACACATTTCAATGGTTAATCGACCCTTGCTTTTTCGAGTTTGAATCATAGGCCATGAGGCAAATGAATGCAGTTAGGCTCTATAAAGCACTGTATCCCTGGTGGCTTTTTGGCATAATTGCGCGCCTAGAGGAGACCGCATGCCGACAATCAAGCAAGTATTTGCCAAAGATGGTGCCCTATCCACTGTCATCAACGGCTTCATTCCGCGAGCAGCGCAAACCAGTATGGCTGAAGCTGTGCAGCAAGCTATTAAAGATAAACAGCAACTCGTGGTGGAAGCCGGCACAGGAACGGGAAAAACCTTTGCCTATTTGGCTCCGGCCTTGTTAAGCAATAAAAAGGTGATTGTTTCTACAGGTACAAAAAACTTGCAGGAACAACTGTTTCACCGGGATTTACCTTTGTTGAAAAGGGCGTTAGCCACTAATAAGCAAACAGTATTGCTGAAAGGGCGGGCGAATTATTTGTGTCTGCACCGATTGTCGCAACATTCTGCCGGCAGTGCAGTTACAGATAAGAGCTTGCTGCACGAGTTTAGTGTCGTCAGGCAGTGGGCCAGCAGCACTAAGTCAGGAGATGTAGGCGAATTAAAAGAACTGGCAGAAGATGCCAGGGTGCTGCCTTTTGTCACATCTACTCAAGATAATTGTCTGGGTAAGGATTGTCCTGACTATGAAGACTGTTATCTGGTTAAAGCCAGGCGACAAGCGCTGGATGCCGATCTGGTGGTGGTAAATCACCATTTGTTCTTTGCAGATATGGCGCTAAAAGATACAGGTTTTGGTGAGCTTATTCCTGAAGCCGATGTCATTTTGTTTGATGAAGCACATCAGATCCCCGATATTGCCACAGAATACTTTGGTGAAGCTTTGTCCAGCCGTCAGTTACAGGAACTGGGTATGGACATGGAGTTGGTTTACCGAACAAAGCTCAAAGATGCGCAGCAGCTGAGTAAAGTTGCTGAAAAGCTGAAGTATGTGACTTCGGATCTACGCCTGCTCTTCCCAGAAACCCCGGAGAAGGGTAACTGGCGTCAGGCATTGGAAGTTGAAGCGGTTACGCAGCAAGTTGATAAGCTGCGTGAAATTCTGGATGTGGTTTATGAGGTAGTAAAACTGCATTTGGGGCGCGATAAAGATCTGGATGCAATTTATGAGCGTTGCGCGCAGGCGCGCGGTGAACTGGAACGTCTCACCGATATTGACAAAAAAGGGGTGACCTTATGGTACGAAACTACCCCAAAACATATTATTTTGCATTTAACCCCACTCTCTATTGCCCGAAAGTTTGCCGACTATATGGCCGAGCCTAAACGCACTTGGGTGTTTACTTCGGCCACCCTGATGGTAGGGGACGGGTTTGAGCACTTTACCCGGCAATTGGGGCTGGGGAACGCCAAAACACTGGCGTTGGATAGTCCTTTTGATTATGCCAATCAGGCCATGCTCTGCGTACCCAGATACTTGCCCGAACCCAGTGCTTTTGCCATGCGTGAAACTCTGGTGAAAGTAGCTAGGCAACTAATAAAGGCCAGTGATGGACGCTGTTTCTTGCTATTTACCAGTCATGCAATGTTGAGAGAAGTTGCTCAGGCCCTTGAGGGAAGCATAGACAATCCAATATTAGTGCAAGGTACAACCAGCAAACGCGCCTTATTGGATAGTTATCTTGAAGCCAAAAATGCGGTGCTATTGGGTACTGGCGCATTTTGGGAGGGGGTTGATGTTCGTGGTGATGCCTTAACCTGTGTCATGATTGATAAATTGCCCTTTGCTGCCCCTGATGACCCTCTGCTCGAAGCTAGAATTGAAGATTGTCGTAAGCACGGCGGCAATCCGTTTGGGCAATTGCAGATTCCTCAGGCGGTTATTGCATTGAAACAAGGCGCCGGGCGTCTTATAAGAGACTACGCCGATCGCGGTGTGTTAGTGATATGCGACAATCGCCTGGTTACCCGAGACTATGGCAAGATCTTCCTGGCCAGTTTGCCCGCTATGCGCCGCACCAGAACTTTGCAGGATGCGTTGGCCTTTTTAACCGAAATACAAGAGAACCTGGTTGCATGAATATATTGGTTATTGATACTGCCACTGAGGCGTGTTCGGCGGCCCTTAGCTATCAAGGGCAAACCTTGTCGCGCTTTGAGGTCTGCCCTCAGCAACATAGTCAACGTTTGTTGCCTATGGTTGATGAACTGTTGGCCGACGCTGGCATTGGCCTGGCACAGTTAGATGCCCTGGCCTTTGGTCGTGGGCCGGGCAGTTTTACCGGGGTGCGCATTGCTACGGGCATGATTCAGGGATTGGCCATGGGCGCTGACTTAGCTGTTGTTCCAATCTCTACCTTGGCCACTATGGCTCAACAAGCATTGGACATATATGGACATGACAGGGTCATTGCGGCCATTGATGCCAGAATGGATGAAGTGTACGTCGGCCGTTATAAAAGTAATCAGGGCATTATGCAGCTTGTAGACACAGAACAAGTGATTGCACCTGAACTGGCACTGGCTGGAGCAGAATTATCTGGGTGGTATGGCGTGGGAACGGGTTGGCAGGCATATCCGCAACTTGATCCCAATAAAGATATCCGCCCTCTAACGGATATTCTGTACCCAGCTGCCGAGTACATGCTGCCGTTGGCTCAACAAGCCATGAGGTTGGGGCAAGCATTAGCTGTTGAGCAAGTGGAACCTGTCTATCTGCGCGACAAAGTCACTTGGAAAAAATTACCAGGTAGAGAATAGTGTGCTCCACGGTACGATTCTTGCGTATTGATATACTGGATATCAGCGAAGCTGTTCACTAATCTAGTGTTTAATTCAGCAACGTTAGGGTTAACTAAATAGTCCATGGTAGTTAAGTGGAAATAGAATCCTCAATTATTGCCCAGCAGCAAGGGCTAGTGGTAAATCCTGCGGTCAGGGGACCTGCGCGGGAGGATTCCGCGCGTAAGCCGCAAGATGATGCCCCTACGGAATATCCACGCAGTCAGGTCGTAGTGCGTCAAGGTAATGAAGATGCGCGAGTACAGGCCGATAAATACCGTCACCAGCAACAACAATTCTACGAACAGCCCAATTCACGGGGGCAGCAGGCTATTGAGGCTTACCAGAGTTTGGCGCGCAACCAACTGAAAGATGAAATTCAGCAGTCTATGGGGATAGACACCTACGTATAATGCTGTTGTTCTGGAACAAAGAGCCAGCTTGAGAGTCAACTCATCTAAATTGACAACATCAAACTAATTACAGCCAGGGTTGACCTTTGTCATGCAAGTTCAGTAGCTGTTCAGTTTACTGACAGATAATGAAGTAAAGCCCGAACCAGAACAGAGGTAGTTATGAAAAAATTGATACTCGCCGGCATGGTATTGTTAATGGCCGGATGCTCTTCATTACCAAAAGAGTTGCAGGTGGCAGAGGGTACCAAATTACTCAGTTATCAGGATGTGGCAGGGAATCCTGAACAAAGTACCGGGCAACAGGTCATGTGGGGTGGGGTAATTGCCGATATTAAAAATCAGAAAAGTGCCACCTTAATTGAGATGGTTCACTATCCCATTCGCAGCTACGGCCGTCCTACTTCTGGCGATGAGAGTGTTGGCCGTTTCCGTGTCAGAGTTAACGGCTTTCTTGATCCTATGGTGTACAAGCCTGGCAGAAGCTTGACCGTAACTGGCACGGTAACAGGTATCGAACAGGGACAGGTTGGTGAGTTTGAATACCAGTTCCCTGCACTGCAGGCCAGTGGCTATCATCTATGGAAAGAAATTCAGGAAGTAGAAGTCACAACTCTTGGCTACGGCTTTCACGGTCCCTATCCGTACGGCTGGTACAATTGGCATATGTGGCCCTATCATGAAAGGGTGATTATCCGAGACAAATCACCTTCTCGTGCTGACAGTCCCCAGCCGGTTAAGCCCACGTCGGTGCCTAAAAAAATCTCTCGCTAGTGGCAAATTATTGCCTCATTGAGTGGCAAAGAGGTAAAGTCAGGTAGAATAAGCGGCAAAGTATTGCCGCTTTTTTGTGTCTATTCAGCTCGAATGCGTCCTTTACCTCAGGTCTTCGATAGTGTTCAGGAGTAAAATGTGCAGGAAATAAATCTAGTCTTAAAACATCTGCGGTTATCGGCCCTGAGATTTGGTAATCCTGACGGCCCGAAAGTATTGGCGCTGCATGGTTGGCTGGACAATGCCGCCAGTTTTAAGCCTTTAGCTGAGCATTTGTGTGAATGGGATGTGGTTGCATTGGACTTGGCTGGCCATGGTCATTCCGAGCATCGAAGTGCAGATGCACATTACCATTTGTTGGATTGGGTGCAGGATATTCACGAAGTGTTGAACGTATTGGGATGGTCATCCTGTCATATGCTCGGCCATTCCCTCGGCGGAATAATTTCGTCTTTGTATGCCGCTACGTTCCCTCAGCAGGTGCTGTCATTGACCATGATAGAAGCCTTTGGTCCATTAGCGATGGATCCTGAGTCCAGTGCAAACCAACTACGCGAGTCTGTTTTAAGTCGTCTGGCTATCGATGAAAAGCCTGCCCGACATCCACCCAATACTGCCAAGGCCATTACTGCAAGGTTATTGGCCGGAGATTTAAGTAAGTCTTCAGCGCAAACCTTGGTGGAGCGAAACCTGGTTCAGAATGACGGTGTCTTGATGTGGCGAACCGACAGACGCTTGCGGACTATTTCATCATTGCGTCTGACTGAGCCCCAAGCCCAAGCATTTCTTGGAGCGATAAGCTGTCCTGTGCTAGTTGTTACCGGTGAGCAGGGCTTTGAGAAAGTCCGTAATAATGTTTTGAAGCGGCGAGAACTGGTTGCCCAGCTTGTGGAGGCTAGCAGCCCAGGCGGACATCATGTTCATATGGACAATCCTGTGGCTGTAGCTGAGCATATTCGCTGCTTTTGGCAGCAAGTCGCGTCCCTTTAGCCGCAACTTTTATCATTTATCTTTTTCCGGGGTTTGGCTACTATTGGGGCTAATTGGTTCCGGGGGCGTCCCGGAGATGAATATAATAAATAAAAAGAATGCCTCAGGAGGCAAAGTGGATAAGATTTGGCTAGAACACTACCCTGACAATATACCCTCTGAAATCGATCCGGATCATTACGCTTCATTGGTGGATATTTTTGAGCAGTCTGTTCAGAAGTACGCCGACCGGGTTGCCTTTATCAACATGGGCAAGGAGATGACTTTCAGGGAGCTGGATCAGTACTCCAGGCAGTTTGCTGCCTATTTGCAACATCAAGGGCTGAGCAAAGGCGATGCTGTAGCCATTATGATGCCCAACTTGTTGCAAAATCCTGTGGTGATTTTCGGTGTGCTAAGGGCTGGCTTAACTGTCGTTAATGTTAACCCGCTATACACCGCCCGCGAGTTAAAACATCAGCTAAATGATTCCAGTGCCAAAGCTATTATTATTGTTGAGAACTTTGCGCATACATTGGAAAAAGTTATTCAGGATACGCAGGTTAAGCAGGTGTATCTGACCCAGTTGGGCGACATGCTGTCTGTGCCTAAAAAGTGGGTAGTCAATCTTGTCGTTAAGCATGTGAAAAAAATGGTGCCGGTATTTTCACTGCCAGGCAGTCAGAGCTTGATGGCGGCCATTCACAGCGGCGCCAACCTGAGCTATCAGCGCCCGGAGCTGAGCGGCGAGGATATTGCCTTCTTACAATATACGGGCGGTACTACCGGCGTATCTAAAGGCGCCATGCTAACGCACCGTAATTTGGTGGCAAACCTAGAACAAATTTCGGTGATATTAGAGCCCGTGATCAAAGACGGGGAAGAGTTGGTAGTGACGGCATTACCGCTCTACCACATTTTCGCTCTGGTCGCGAATTGTCTGACCTTCGTTAAGTATGGTTGTCGCAATCTGTTGATTACCAATCCCAGAGATATGCCTGGCTTTGTGAAAGAACTAGGGCGCTATCCTTTTACTGTCTTGACCGGTGTCAACACGCTGTTTAACGGCCTGCTCAACACGCCAGGGTTCAAAGAGTTAGATTTTGCCAATCTGAAGTTTGCGTTGGGCGGCGGTATGGCTGTACAGCGCCCGGTCGCCGATAAATGGGCCAAGATTACCGGACAGGTGCTTTTGGAAGGCTATGGTTTGACTGAATGCTCGCCTGTGGTGAGTATCAATTATCCGACTATTACCAATGAGTACAATGGCTCTATTGGCATGCCAATTCCATCTACAGAAGTGAAACTGCTTGATGACAGTGGCAATGAAGTTGGATTCGGTGAACCTGGTGAAATGTATGTACGTGGTCCACAGGTCATGAAAGGCTATCTGAACAGGGAAGAAGCCACCCGGGAAGTACTCAATGACGGTTGGTTAGCGACAGGAGACATTGCCAAAGCCGATGAGATGGGGCGTTTTTACATTGTTGATCGCAAGAAAGACATGATTCTGGTGTCTGGTTTTAACGTGTTCCCCAATGAAATTGAGGAAGTCGCGGCCATGCATGATGGCGTCGCCGAAGTCGCGGCTTTGGGAGTTCCCAATGAAGCGACAGGTGAAATGGTCAAGCTGTTTGTGGTGAAAAAAGATCCAAACTTGACGGAAGAGGAGCTTATCAGTCATTGCCGTAAGCACCTGACGGCATACAAAGTGCCGCGTAAAGTTGAGTTTCGGACTGAATTGCCGAAAACTAATGTTGGTAAGATTTTGCGCAGAGAGCTTAAAGAGTAGCTTTTGTTGTATGATCTATCTGCGCTGGACAGAGTAATTCTATCCGGCGCTGCTTAAGCCTGTTTTCTACCTTGACCGAGGCATCTCTTTTCGCTGATGAGTTATCAAATGATTACCCAATCGTCGCAGTTGGCAGAATATTGTCGGCGTGCGGCGACTAAACCTTTTATCGCCGTTGACACAGAATTTGTTCGCACCCGCACTCTTTATCCGCAGTTGGGTTTGATTCAGCTTTATGATGGTGAACAGCTGGCATTAGTCGATCCTCTGGCTGTTGAGGACTTGTCCATATTGACTGAGCTTCTTGTTAACCCTTCGGTTGTCAAGGTATTGCATTCCTGCTCTGAGGATTTGGAAACCTTTTGGACGGCCATGCAGGTCATTCCAACCCCTTTGTTTGATACGCAGTTTGCCGCCGGGCTTTTAAATCTGGGAACTTCGCTTGGATACGCTAAGTTAGTGGAGCAGCGCCTGGGTGTGAGTCTGGACAAAGGCGAATCTCGCACCGACTGGCTGGCACGCCCGCTTAGCGAACAACAACTGGACTACGCTGCTAACGATGTTTTGTATTTGCATGGTTTGTATCCGGAGTTGGCCAAAGAGGTCGATGCACTGGGGCGCACCCAGTGGATCTATGATGAAATGAATCAGCTGGCGAATAAGAAGCGAAGCGAGTTACCTGACGAGTACGCCTATCTGAACATCAAGAATAATTGGCAACTGAAAGGAAAGGCGCTGCTGGTGCTTAAAGAATTGGCCTGCTGGCGTCAGCAAAAAGCCAAAAGCAAAAATCTGGCACTGAACTTTGTGTTTAAAGAACAGTTTTTGGTTGAGCTGGCTAAGCGTCAGCCCTCGCAGAAGAATGCGTTGTTTGCTACGCCTGGGATACCGCCTCAGGATGTGCGTCGTCATGGAGATGAATTATTGGCGATTATTCAACGCTGCCAGGTCATTGACTCGGAACATTATCCTGCCAAAATTGAACGCCTTGTTGATTTTTCCGCGTATAAGCGAGTGTCTCAGTCGATTAGACAGCTATGTGAAGAGATTGCTGGCGGTTTGTCATTGCCGGTTGAGATGTTGGGTTCAAAAAAACAGATCAATCAATTGTTAAAATGGCTGTGGTTCGACCTTGAAGAGGGTAAACTGACCAGCCTGAAACCTGATTTGCTGTGTGGCTGGCGAGGTCCTCTGTTGAAGGATGGCCTGAGCCAAATTGTCGGTGCTATTGAGCCGTAAAAGTTATAGTACCAAGCCTATACAGTCGTTACCGGAGTGTATGTCGCCGCTATGTTGTGCGCCATTTATCGTAGTAGTAGAAAAGACGAAACTTATCTTTTTGTTCGCAATCGAGACGATTTTTCTGATGTCCCGCAGGCTTTGATGGCGCATTTTGGTGCGCCCTCCCTCGTCATGGTCATGTCCATTACGCCAACCACCAAACTGGCAATTAGTGACGCCGGAAAAGTTTGCCAAGCTTTGACGGATACTGGCTTTTATTTGCAGTTACCCCCTCCCAAAGAAAACTTGCTGGATGAACATCGTCGTCAAATTCATCAGTCAAAGGAGCAAGATGATGCTTAGACGTTTATCTGTCACAGCGCTTGCGTTATGCAGCCTGAGTGCTTTCGCCAAGCCGGATTTTAATCAATATGTGACAACTCTTAAGCAGGAAGCGGTAGAGCAGGGTTTTAGTACTGAGTTTGTTGAACAGGCTTTTGCCAATGTAGAGTTTTATGAGCGAGCCGTCAGTTCAGACAAGAATCAACCGGAATTTAAACTGACTTTAGATAAGTATTTGTCTACCCGCGTGCCAGATTGGAAAGTGAAACAAGCCGTTGGTAAGTACAATGAAAATAAAGAGGTGCTGGAGGCCGTTGGCAAAAAGTTTGGTGTTCAGCCGCGCTTTATCATTGCCCTGTGGGGTAATGAAAGTAATTTCGGTCGAATCCAGGGTAAGTTTCCCGTTGTATCCGCGCTGACTACGCTGGCCTATGAAGGGCGTCGCGAAGCCATGTTTAAAAAGCAGCTCTTTGCCGCACTCAAGATTCTTAGTGAAGGTCATATTGAGCAAGAGAAGTTTGTTGGTTCCTGGGCGGGTGCTATGGGACAAAGCCAGTTTATGCCAACCTCCTTTCTAGCCTATGCCTATGATTTTGATGGTGATGGTAAGAAAGATATTTGGGGCAATCAGGCAGACGTATTTGCTTCTATCGCCAACTACCTTAAGACCGTTGGCTGGGATGACTCTCAGACTTGGGGACGACAAGTTAAGATTCCCGAAGGTTTCGATACCAAACTCAGTGGCTTAGACAAAAGTAAAATGCGAACCTTGAGTGAATGGCAAGAGTTAGGCGTGCGCCGTTATGATGGCACCGACTTACCAAGCCGTGAGCTGAAAGCCAGTCTTATTATGCCTGATGATGCAAAAGGGCGAATTTATCTGGTTTATGAAAATTTCCATACCTTGATGAATTGGAACCGTTCAACCTATTTTGGCAGTGCGGTGGGGTATTTATCGGATCGGATTAAGGCGGAGCTAAGAGATAGTCATGTATCTGCACCAGGACAATAGAGGTAACCCTATCGACCTACCGGTAGGTAAAGCAGTTTGTGTTGGCAGGAATTATCTGGATCATATCCACGAGCTGAACAATGAAGTGCCGGAACAAGCGCTGCTATTTATTAAACCGAGCACGGCGCTGGTTCCTTTTGAGGGGGAAATTGCCATTCCCACTGAACTGGGAGCTTGCCACAATGAGCTGGAAATTGCCGTACTGATGGCGAGCACTGTGCGCAAGGCTTCTCCTGAGCAAGCCATGGCGGCCGTATGGGGCTATGGTTTGGGATTGGATCTGACACTGCGTGATGTGCAGGACAAAATGAAGTCCAAAGGTCAGCCTTGGGAGAGGGCTAAAGCCTTTGATGGCAGTTGTCCTTTGACTGGGTATGTTGCAGCGTCGGAAATTAGCGATCCACAGGCTCTCGCATTCAGATTATCTGTCAATGGTGTGGAGCGTCAGCGCGGCGATGCAGCGCTGATGATTCATCGCATTGCGGATTTGATCAGTGAAATTTCCCAGCACTTTACCCTGTTACCTGGCGATGTGGTGCTGACTGGTACGCCCAAAGGGGTGGGGCCTCTATCCGCTGGCGATGAGCTAAACGCCGAGTTAATTGATTACCTGAAGGTGAATGCGCAAGTGGTGGCGGCTTGTTAACCCCTAACTTTTGGCAGCAGAAGTCGCTTGAAGACATGACTGACAAAGAATGGGAAGCCATTTGTGACGGTTGTGCTAAGTGCTGCTTGCACAAAATTATAGATGATGATGAAGGTGACGGTGGTTCTACTGATGTGTTGCGTCCTGGCGAACAGCTACATTACACCCGAGTTGCTTGCCACCTGCTCAACACCAAAAGCTGTGAATGCACTCAGTATGCAAAGCGTTCTGAACTGGTGCCAGATTGTGTAAAACTGACAAAAGACAATCTGCAGGATATTTTTTTTATGCCACCGAGTTGCAGTTATCGGCGCCTGTATGAAGGGAGGGGATTACCTTCCTGGCATCCGCTCCTTAACAAAGGCAAGAAAACGGCAATGCATAAGGCTGGCATGTCTGTCAGAGGGAAGACCATCTCAGATGACGGAATGTCGGTGGATGAATTGGAAGACTATATTGCTATTTGGCCATTAGCTGATCTTGATTAGTGGAAATGTAGTCAGTAAAGCCTGCCATCGTTTTAGGTTAAGCCATAAAAAATCCCGCGTTAAGCGGGATTTTTTATGGAAACTTAATTAGCTGATTCGGTCTAACAGCTCTTTACCTATGTCTGAAGCCAAGTGACCATTACTTTCAGCCCATTGCTGAAGTGGCATGCCGTCTTTTTCAGCTTGGCTCAAATCTGATTTGCTCATCTTCTTAATCATAAATACACCGACTTCAACGGCATTATTTTCCATTGAATAGCGGATCAGACTATTGCCGCCACAACTGATACCTGCGTAGTAATCACCCAGGCGCAGGTTGTAATCATCTTGTACTTTTTTCAGTTTTTTACGCAATTCTGACTTGTCATCGTTTTTAACAATGGTGCAAATATTTTGCAGATCTTCGTTAATGTCAGCAAAACTGGCAGGTGCAAATGCTAAGGTGCTCAGGGTGGTCAGAATAGCTAAAGTTGACTTTTTCATGATAGTTGCCTCTAAGTTAAAAAATAGTTAACGGTCTTGACGAGAGGCAGTGTATGAAAATTGATCTGGCGCAAAAAGACCGTAAAATCGTACCTGGGTATGGAGACTCATACCCATTTGCACCAAGCCTATAATTTGGAGATCAGCGTTCCTTGAGCTCAGAAAGTACCGCAGTGCGTGACGGTAATTGTTGAGGAGGCGGTTGTTCCCCGACAAGTTCGCTACCCCAGCGACGCAGTTTTTCAAAGCCGGCTAGACAGGCAAGCACGGCAATAATGGCAAACAGCATACCGGCAATGCCGAGGAGATTACGCTCTGCGTACAAGGTCCAGATAAACTGTCCGACACATAAGGTCGCTACCACTAATAAAGTGGGTTTGCGGCCGATTTTGGCGACGATAAATACCCCTAATGGGGCTCCTAATGCTACAACCGGCGCGGCGGCTAACCAGTTTTCAAATACCCCGGGTTGTAACCCTTGTCCGGAAAGAAATTTGACGGCCACACCCAGGACTGAGGTATAGGCCATAATTACTACCGAGGTAGGGATGGCTATTTTTAAATCTGCACGACATAGCAATACCAGCGCAGAATACACCACCATATCTATTCCAACACCCGTAACGGCGGCTACCGTAGCCCCGGAGAGCAAGCCTAGCCAAAGACCAAGACGAAAATCCCAGTTTTCGTCAAACTCTGTCATACCGCTATGGCCGGCTATTTCATCCAGACGATAAAGATGTAATAAACCGAAGCTGGCCCAGATCACAGCAAACACCAGTTTGATCCAAAGCTCAGGAATGTAGGGGGCGATAAAAAATATGCCTAGCGGTGTGCCAACCAGTGCGCCGAGCATGGCGCCTTGCAAAATAGCCCAAGCAATAGGTTGGCGTCTGGCCAGGATAAATATACTGGCACTGGTCATGCCGATGCTTTGAATCGCAAAACTAAAATCCCGGCCTAAACTGGCGGGTAACTCAAAAAGTAAAACCAATACTGGGAAGCCAACTGTACCGCCCCCCATAGGTGTGGAGCCTGCTGCATAACTGCCGATTGCCATAGCCAAGGCCATAGGCCAATGAGTAATTACCTCAGACCACAACCCTTTACCTGCAACCAGCCACAGCCACACCGCATAAAATCCTGCCAGCCAGAGGAACCAAACCCACAGTCTTGACTTAGGCGGGGAATGCATCGACATGAACTCAAACTTCTCCAAGTGTTTTGCCGATTCTACCAGCTAATACCTGTTCGCATAGGTTAATTCAAGCAGTGTCCAAATTAACGACTATTGAGTGTAAACAGTGATGTTTTAGTCATAGAGAACGGCCTGTTATTCATTCGGCTGGCAAATATCTAAGTTTTTGCTGTACTTAACCAGACTAACAATAAAAGTTTTATAACACTTCAAGCGGAACTTATGGACAAGGCAATACTGACAAGCCGTCCCACCAGTTCAGGGAACCAAAACAAATTAGCAGAGGCAGGTTTGGAATTGCTTCAGTTAGTTCGCCCTATCGTGGACAAAGGAATGATTGGTGGGGCAATGTCTGCGGACACTAAAGCCCTTTTGCAACTTTTCAGTTTCCCATTGGTGTGGGTGACTGAATATGGGGTGGTTAAACAAGCCAACAGTGCAGCAGCCAGATTGTTTGGACGGGACAATACTGAGGCCTGGGCGAATGTAAACATTCTTAACTGGGATGACCAAAATGAGCTGACCGAATTTTTTGCCAAGCTAAAGGAAAATTCGGAAATGTCCGGGCAACGGGTTGATTTACTTCTGGACATCAATACCAGAGTCAGTTGTAAGTTGTCGGGGATTTGTTGTCCTAATGCCTATGGTGAGGATGATTCTTACCTTTTGCTCTTAGAGCCCTACGAACTGCCTGCAACGAATAGTTTGGCTTTAGACCTTTTTGAAGCTAACCCGGTGTCAATTTGGATTGTTGAACGTTTCCACTATCACTTCCTTGCAGCAAATGAAGCGAGCCGAGCCTTATTGGGGATGGCTGCTAATGATATTCGTAAAGCCAGCTTGCTCCAACTGCTGCAGGAGCAAGATCGCGACTCATTTAAAACCCGTTTGACCTGCACGGCAAATGATAAAAGCCAGCAAGGAACTTTAGGCGTATGGCGAATCAATTGCTTGCGGGATGGGGGGCCAGAACCTAAATGGTTGGAACTCCTGGTTAATCCGCTTTACTACGGCGGCCGACAGGCCTTAGCCATGATAGTTCTCGATGTGACGTCCAGAGTGCAAGCTGAGCAGGAAACCCTGACTTGGTTTCGCGATATCAGCTATCAACGTACAGAATTAGAACAAATCCTAGACAGCATGGTGGACGCGGTGATCACCATCAATGATCAGGGAATTGTGGAGCATTGCAACCCCAGCACCTATGCGTTGTTTGGATTTAGTCGAAGCGAAATGGTCGGACAAAACATCAAGATGCTTATGCCGGAGCAAACTGCCGTAGAGCATGACAGCTATGTGCAAAACTATCTACAAACAGGCAAGGCTAAAATTATTGGCACAGGGCGAGAAGTGGTGGCACAGCATAAAGATGGCCACGCCATCAATGTCAGACTGACAGTTTCAGAATTACCCCCTGGGCAAGATGGAACTCGGCGTTTTCTTGGTTGTTGTCACGACTTAACGCAGCTCAAGGAGCAAGAGAAGCAACTGCTACTCAGCCAAAAGTTAGGGGCGGTTGGCAACCTGGCCAATGGCGTGGCGCACGACTTTAACAATATTCTCGGCATCATTTCCGGCTATGCCGAGCTCACGCAAATGGAGTTAGGTGAGCAGCCTGGCGGTCAATATCAGGCAAAAATACTGTCTGCCTGCGAGCGTGCTGCGGTGCTTACTCGTAAATTACTAGACTTTTCATCCAGTAAGCCAGGCCAAGAACAAATTCTCAGTATTGCCACTGTGCTGGCAAACATGGATGAGATGCTCGTAGAAGCCGTGACTCGTTCAGTGAACTTGCACTATCAGATTCAGGAGCAGCTTTGGCCGGTTAAGCTAGACAAAGGGGGGCTCGAGAATGTGCTGCTTAATTTAGCCATCAATGCGCGTCAGGCCATGCAAGAAGGGGGAAGCATTGTGTTGGCAGCGCGCAATTTGATGATGGGTAATTTAGAAGCCCAGACTTTTGGATTGACGGCAGGCGAATATGTCCAAATCAGTGTTATTGATAACGGTATCGGTATGGACGAGGACACCAAGCTTCATGTATTTGAGCCTTTCTTTACCACAAAAGGGAAAGATGGCACTGGATTGGGGCTGGCGCAGGTCTATTCTTTTGTGCATCGCAGTGGTGGCGGTATCGGATTAGAGTCCAATGTTGGACAGGGCACGCGTTTTGACTTGTATTTCCCGCGTTATCAGTCTGATGAACCTACTACCTTTCAGTCACAAGATACCAGTAACGATGCACTTAAACCTATTTACCGCCGCAGCGCGACTATCTTGCTTGTGGATGATGAGAAAGAGTTACTCAGTATTACCCGTGCTGTTTTGGAGTCAGCTGGCTACAAGGTACTGCAGGCAAATAACGTAGAAGATGCGCTGCGATTACTCACCATGCAAAGAGTAGATTTAGTACTTACGGATGTCGTCATGCCTGGCCGTGGTGGTATCTATCTGGCTGAGCAGGTTGAGAAATATTACCCAGATATCGAAGTGCAACTGATCACCGGATTTGCCAGCGAAAAATCTAATCCGTTGCTTCAGGAAAACCCTTATTACCAGAAAAGACTTATCAAGCCTGTTTCAGCAGCCGCACTACTTAGTCGTATGGACGAGTTACTGCGCCCCAATACCTTTCACTCTGCATAGAATTGTAAATCAGGAGTAATGCATGGATACAGAAACACAGAAAAAGCTTGTCCTTTATTTCGAAGATGATCCTGATATTGCCGAAGTGACAATCGCTACCTTAGTCGGGCAGGGCTTTGATGTATGTCACTTTGATGCCTTCCCGGAGAATGGGCTCAGTGCGGTGCGGGATAGAATAGCGACGCAACCTGACTTGGTCATTCTGGATGTGCAGTTACCAGGGCTGGATGGCTATGAAATTTGTGAGCAGTTGAGAACAGGTTATCTGAGTCCTGACGTGCCTATCATGTTTACCTCAGGATTGATGGCAGAAGAGGACATCCTTAAAGCCTATGCGGTGGGGGCGGATGACTACCTAATAAAACCAGTGCGACTTAAAGAGCTATTGCTGAAAGTGGAGCAGTTGCTGAAACATTACGAAAGTCATAAACAGGCTTCAGAACAATTTGATTCTGCGATGAAGATGGCTTTCGATGCAATGCAAACCAGCTCTGAACTTGGCGATATTTTGCGTTTTGTCGAGGCAACGCACAGGGTAACTGATAACGCCGCCTTGGCTGATCTAATTTTCTCCGCATTAGCGGGTTTTGGTGTGCAGGGTTCTGCTTATATTGAATTGGATGAACAGCGTTATTTTCGTGATGATGGTCGGCATGTTTCCTTGGAGTTGCAGTCTATGCAGGAAGCCAGAGACAAGGGCAGAATATTCAGCTGGAAACATTTTACCTTTTTCAACTATCAGCACTTCAGTGTTCTGATCCGCAATATGCCTATCGATGATGAAGAGCGTTATGGCGTGCTTAAAGACCAGTTTTGCCTTTTGCTTAATGGTGTGGACGCAAGAATTGATGCCATTCTGTTGGAGAGAAACAACCAACATAAACAGCAAGTGGCGAGAGAAGTGGCAGGCGCTATTGCTGAATTGGTGTTGGAAATGGAGCAGGATAAATCTGCGCTGTCAGGTCAGTTTGAAACCACCATTTTGAATCTGGAAAACAACCTATCAACGGAATTGATCCAGTTCAGTTTGCTCGAAGAAGAAGAACGATCTCTGATGTCCCATGTGGCACTAGCGATTAAAGATGCCACTGCGATCTTCGAAGAGAGCTTACGTAAAGAAGCCGAATACAAAGCGGTTATGCAACAGTTACTTTCCAAGCTTGAAAGCGAAAATGAAAATCCTTGTTAAAAAAATTATCAGTTAATTAGCGCATTCTCCAAACCTCTCCTACATTGGAAACAGAAACAAGGACTTGGATCGTATGTTGAAAAGTAAACTGGTTGTTTCCGACGGGCTCATTCTGGCTGGCTGCATAGCAACCAGCCTGATTCTGGAATCACAGGGGCTTGGCTATGTCGGAATTGCTGTTTTTTCCTTGGCAATCCTTATTTGGGTTTATCTCCGAACTAAGCCAGAACAAAATACATCTTCAACGCCTGATTTTAACCTTGAGCCAAACGTTAAGGTGCAGCAACTGCATGCTTTGGCGTCCGAATTGGTGCCAGCACTGCAAAGCTGTGAAGAAAGCCTTACTGACATCTTAACCACTCAGGATGATGCGGTTGCACTGCTCAGAACATCCTTTAACAAGTTGCAAAATTTAATGCAGCGCCAGGCACAGTGCATCCATAGTTTGTTGGCCAGTACAGACGGTAGCGATGAGTTCAATAGCAGCCGCATGCATGACTTTGCTCTGAGCACTGGGCATATGCTTGACCGTTTTATCGCGACGACCGTCAATATGTCTGCCTCCTCAATGGATCTGCTGGAGAAGGTCAACAAGATATACAACGCCATGCCACAAGTGATGAAGGCACTAAAGGATATTGACGACATCGCTTCGCAAACCAATTTACTGGCACTGAATGCAGCCATTGAGGCTGCGCGAGCGGGTGATGCTGGCAGAGGGTTTGCGGTGGTAGCTGACGAAGTTCGGGCATTGTCCAATCGCTCAGCGGAATTTAGTGAAGCCATTCAAAAACAGCTTAATACCATCAGTAAACAAATCGAGGCGTTGACTGGGGATGTCAAGGATGTTGCCTCACAGGATGTGAGCTATGTAATAGAGGCAAAGAAGGACATCCAATCAGCCTTGGACATGATCGTCACGAAAGCCGACGATGATAGCGCTACAACAAAGGAACTGGATGGCATTTCCCACGAACTTGATGCGGCCTTGCATGATGCCATCCGTGGTCTGCAGTTTGATGATATCAACGGGCAAAATCTCAAGTTTAACGCCAAGTTGCTGAGATTCACTCACGAACATCTTAGACAGTTGGGTGATGATGATTTGCAGACATTGGTTAGTGAGTTTCACCTCTACTTAGAAGAAATCAGAGTTAACCGGCAAACTCACAAAAATCCCGTGTCTTCTTCATCTATCAATGCAGGCGAAGTCGAACTTTTTTGAATTGAACCATTATCGGAGATAAGCGCGTGTCAGAGACTCATATTATTTCTTTGCCGGAAAGGTTCGATTTCAGCTTTCATGGGCCGTTTACCGCTGGCTATCAGGACGTCATTAAAAGCGGTGACATCAAACATATTGTTCTGGATTTCAGTCGAGTTGCGTACTTGGACAGCTCGGCACTTGGCATGATGGTGCTACTGCAGAAAAGGGCAACAGCTGCAGGCATTAATGCATCGATTCGCGGCGCTAAAGGCACCGCATTGGATATTCTTAACATGGCAAACATGCATAAGCTTTATGGCCGTATCTGAATTCATTCTCGACAATCCTGAAGGGCATACTAGTGTCTTGTTGATAGAAGACAGCGATGCACACAATAAGCTGCTGATGACCTATTTTGCGCAAAATGGTTTTAACTGTGATTCGGTCAGAACGTTGGCCTTGGGTCGCAGGCGGATAGAGAAAAACAGTTATGACATTATTTTGCTCGACCACCACTTACCAGATGGTCTAGGGCTGGATTTTATGGATATGTTGTCTGAGCGAGGAATTGATGTGCCTGTCATGATGATTTCTAGCAATGATGATTATCAGTTGATTCAGGAATGCTATGAGCAAGGGGTAAGTGATTTTATGCCTAAACCTCTGCATTTACCGCTACTGGTATTTAAGATTCAGCGCCTGATTTTCAATTATTGGTTACGTCAGAATGTTCAGACGCAAAACGCTAGACTTGAGGATTTGCTTACACAAAAGCAAGGTGAGGAGATCCTGGCTAAGCATGTGTTTGAGCATTTATCCAGTAAAGAACATTTATGTCATGAACATGTTCAATCTCTGATGCGGCCTTCCAGTGCTTTTAATGGTGACTTGCTATTAAGTCGCTGCTCGCCAGGAGGAAACTTATTTGTATTGTTGTTAGATGCGACGGGACATGGATTAGCCGCAGCGATAAGTGTCCTGCCAGTAGTCTCCATATTTAGGGCCATGGTATCAAAAGGCTGTCCAATGGCCATGCTGGCTTATGAACTTAATCAAAGACTGATCAGAGAGATACCAGGAGACAGGTTTGTTGCTGGTGTATTGGTGGAAGTAGACCCACACCGGCGGGAAGTTTCAGTTTGGAATGGTGGAATGCCAGACGCATTGCTTTGTGATGACAGTGGGCATGTTATGCATAGACTCATTTCTCGCCATATGCCATTCGGTGTCTTGGACAGTGAAGTATTCGATAGCAGCATAGAGACACTGCCACTGGGAGAGCTCGAATCGCAGCTATTTATGATAAGTGATGGCGTCATTGATCAAACCTCTCAATCTGGCGAAGCCTTCGGTATGCAAAGAGTGGAGCGTTTAATTGAACTGGGTCATGGTCAGGATACCGTCGAGCGAATCAGTAAAGCCCTGCAATTTCACTGCGGAGACGAAGAGTTCAGCGATGATGTGTCGATTTGCAGGGTCGATTGTAAGGCATACCTCAATACTCACTCAAGTGCTCAGATCCCTGCTTATTCTCACCCTGGAAATCTGCACTTTGAAACCCGTCTAAGCGGTTATCAATTGGGTGAGATGGACCTGCTGTCATGGGTGAACGCCTTGTTGCAGGTTTGCCCTCTGGCACCTGAGCTTCGTCAGAAGGTGTTTACTGTTTGTGCTGAACTGGTCAGTAACGCTATTGACCATGGTGTGCTGAGGCTTGATTCGACCCTTAAGAACGATATTGATGGTTTTGTAAATTATCTGGAACAACGAGAAAAGCGAGTGGCTACCTTGCAAGAATCAGATTGGGTTGAAGTTGCAATGGATTGGAATACTCCAGCCAATGAAGTTGCAGTGATGGTTAAAGACTCCGGGCTGGGATACCAGGCCATGGAAAATGTGACGGCAGATGACCATGGACTCTCTGGCAGAGGCTTGGCACTGGTACGGAATCTGGTCAGTGTTTTTCGATGTGATCCCCCAGGCAATCAGACATATGTGCTAATTAGGTGACAACATTATGGCAAAGCAAGTTTTGATAGTTGATGACTCGCCTTCCATTCGACAAATGGTAGAGGCAACACTGAAATCAGCGAGTTATGCGGTGACAGCAGCCAAAGATGGACAGGAGGCTTTTGATATTTGCAAAGGCGGCAAGAGTTTTGACTTTGTGCTGACAGACCAAAATATGCCGAGGATGGATGGGCTGACATTGGTTAAATCACTGCGCACTTTGCCAGCTTTTTCCCGTACCCCCATCGTCATGCTGACCACGGAAGCCAGTGATGAAATGAAGGCTCAGGGGCGTGCTGCCGGAGCCTCAGGTTGGATGGTTAAACCCTTTGACCCGCGCAAGTTGTTGGAAGTGGCGGCAAAAGTGATGGGCTGACGGGAGACCGATATGTCGATCGAAATGGAACAGTTCCACAATGTCTTTTTCGAAGAGAGTCAGGAGCATCTCGACGAGATGGAACAGCATTTGATGGAGCTGGATATTGAGCAACCCGACAAAGAACTGCTGAATAGCATTTTTAGGGCGGCGCATTCCATCAAAGGTGGCAGTGGTATTTTTGGTTTTGATGCACTTACCGGCTTAACCCATGTGATGGAGAACTTGTTGGATAGGGCTCGCAAGGATAGCTTGACGTTGACCTCATCTATTGTGGATGTACTGCTCAGTACCGTGGATATTCTCAAGGGCATATTGCACAGCTATCGTACGGGAGGCGATATTGATTGGTCAGCCATTGCGGCTGGTACAGAGGCTCTGGATGCCGTTTTGGGGGCCTCTGCACCTTTAGAAAGCCAAACAGAAGGGTACGGCTTGTTTGAGCAGCCATTGCTGGTAAACGAACTTGAAGGATTTGGACTTTTTGCCGATGAGCTTGGTGCTGAAAAGGATGAAGGATTTGGATTTTTCGCTCCGCCAGATGAGCCTGTAAGTGCCAGAAATGAGGATGAGCAGGCCTTTGGATTGTTTGAACCTTTGCCTCCGGCGTCTGAGAAGCCGGCTGAGGCAGAAACAGCACAAAAGCAGCCTGAAGAAAAATCAGCGCCACAGCCGCTAAGCAAATCTACAATGGAGCGAAAAGGGGGGACTGCTGCCGGTGAGTCCACCACCATTCGGGTTGACACCCAGAAAATTGATGCGCTGGTTAATCTGGTTGGCGAGCTGGTGATTACCCAGTCCATGTTAAGCATGATCTCTGGTAACGATAGCGCCGAGGCCGAGGAAAGAAGGCTGGCGGCATTAGCTGAACTGGAGCGCAATACCCGCGAGATTCAGGAAGCGGTGATGTCAATGCGTATGTTGCCCATGTCATTTGTGTTTAATCGATTTCCGCGTTTGGTCAGGGATTTATCCGGCAAGTTAGGTAAGAGTGTCGAGCTTTGCATCGAAGGTGGCAGTACCGAGATAGACAAAGGCTTAATCGAAAAACTGGTGGACCCACTAACGCATCTGGTTCGCAACAGTATTGATCATGGTATTGAGAAGCCGCAACGCCGAACTGAATGTGGCAAGAATGAAGAAGGCTTGCTGACGCTTCGGGCGGCCCATAAAGGTGGCAGCATACTGATTAGCATTATTGATGATGGTGCGGGGCTGAACCGTGAAAGAATTTTAGCCAAAGCCTATGAAAACTCGGTATATGTGCCTGAACACCCCAGTGACACCGACGTTTGGAATCTGATCTTTGCACCGGGCTTTTCCACCGCCGCAGAAGTCACCGATGTATCCGGGCGCGGTGTCGGCATGGATGTGGTACGACGTAACATTGAAGCACTGGGCGGACGGGTGGAGATTGAATCTGAACAAGGTCGGGGAGCGGCATTTCATATTCGCTTGCCATTAACCCTTGCGATTCTGGACGGTATGTGCGTTGCCGTTGATGGGCAAGTGTATGTGGTTCCGCTGGTAAATATTATCGAATCTATTCAGCCGCAACCTGAACAAATCAAAAGTATGGGTAATGACAAGCTGCTGTGGGTGCGTGACGAGTATTGGCCTTTGCTGCAACTTGGTCTGCATATGGGGGTTCAGGCCAGGCATCAGGATGCCACACAGGGCATTGTGGTGCTGATAGAAAGCGCTAAGAAACGATTCGGCTTACTAGTAGATAGCCTGGTGGGGCAACAGCAAGTGGTGATTAAAAGTTTAGAACAACACTACAAAAGGGTCGCTGGCGTCGCTGGAGCAACCATTATGGGGGATGGCAGTGTTGCGCTGATAATAGATGTTGAATCACTGTCTTCCAAGGTGAAAACAGCCCCACAACTAGTGCGGGAGGCATCCTGATTATGGCAACCAATAGTGCATTGGCGACACATACACAGCAACGTGAGTTTCTGACCTTCGTACTTGGCGATGAGCACTACGCGCTAGACATTATGGCAGTGAAGGAAATCCGGGGGTATGAGCCGGTAACCAGAATTGCTAATGCTCCGCCCTTTATTAAAGGTGTATTAAATCTTCGTGGCGACATAGTACCTATCGTTGATCTACGTATGAAGTTCAATGTGGGGGAAGCCACTTACACTGAATTTACTATTGTCATCATGTTGCATGTGGATAACCGCATTGTCGGCGTGGTGGTGGATGGTGTGTCTGATGTTATCAATCTGTCTGACGACGAAATTCGCCCACCTCCAGAGTTCGGGGTGGCGTTTGACAGTCAGTATCTGGTGGGATTGGCCGCAGTTGATGAGCAGTTGGTGATTCTGGTCAATATAGAGAAACTCATTTCCAGCGACGAGTTGGGCTTGTTCGAGCAAAAGCAGAACACAGTACAGGAGTGAAACATGAAAGCGCTCAAATGGATAAATGACCTGAGTATATCAATGAAGATGTTAGGTGTTGGTTTGTTAGTCGTGGTTGGTGTTTCATTGCCTACTTACATGCTGCTTGAAACATCTTATGCTGCCCAGGAGGCAGCCGAAGCTGAGTTGGCTGGCACCCATCCGGCCGACTCCGCTCTGGATCTGATGCGAAACATCGCTATGCATAGGAACTTGTCGACCCGGATAATCCAAGGGGAAGGCCAACTGCACGCAGAGATGTTGTCCAGACGGACGCAGGTTAGCAACAACCTGGATAAGCTGGCAAATCAGATGCACGGCGTATCCACAACGTCTATCGACCCGTTGCAGCAAAGTTGGCAGCAAACACTGGCTTTGGTGGACCGTAATGAAGCGGTAAAAACGGTTTTTGACGCACATTCACAGAATATCGCTGAAACCCGTAAATTACTCTACGCCGTCATGCGGGAGTCTGGCATGGCTTATGATCCGGAACCTGTCAGTTACCACCTGATTATTGCTAATTATGAGGTGCTGCCGCGGCTGGTAGAAGTGCTGGCGCAGATTCGTGGCGTGGGTAGTAAGGCTTTGTCGGCAGGGACGGCAGTTGAAGCAGACAAAATAGCCATGGTATCGGCGATGGACCAGCTACAGACACCACTGGAAAATTACATCGATAACCTCAGTGAGGCAGGTAAATACGACCGCTCACTGGATGGATACCTGTCCAGTGCCAGACAATTACAGGAACGCGTTGGTGCACTGTTGCAATTATCACGTCGTGAAGTTGTGGAGAAAACATCCCTGGAGTATTCAAGTGAGCGTTTTACTGCAGATTTTAATCAGGTGCTGGCAGGTTTTTATGAGCAAGGCGACAAATTATCCAATGAGCTCAGTCAACTCATTGTTAAACGAATAGACAGATTAGCCAATGAAAGGCTGGGCTCTATTACGGGGTTATTGGTGTTTTTCTTACTGGCCGCAATAGCTGCATTCTATCTGGTCAGGGAATTGATAAAAGCCATTAACAGAGCGATTTCTGCTGCGTCGGCGATTGCCAATGGCCAGTTTGATACTGAGCTTGATAATGCGCGGCGCGATGAAATAGGTAAGCTAAACCACGCCCTGGTCGAAATGACAGCTAAGCTACGCGAAGCCGCCAGACTGGCTACCGAATCCATGCGTGTGAAACAGGCATTGGACGGTGCTACCACCAATGTGATGATTGCCGATACAGATCGAAAAATCATCTATATGAATAAATCAGTGGAGACGATGTTACGAAGCGTGGAACCTGAGCTGAAAAAAGCACTGCCGGGTTTTGCTGTTGATAAAATAATCAACGGCAGCATGGATGGTTTTCATAAAAACCCGGCTCATCAGGCGTCTTTGCTTGAGAGCCTGAAATCCACTTATCAGACAGAAATTAAGGTAGGTAATTTGCATTTCCGCCTCACGGCTAATCCCATTGTGTCTCCTGACGGTAAAAGATTAGGGTCAGTAGTGGAGTGGCTGGATCGCACCCAGGAAGTACTTGCCGAGCAGGAAGTGACCCGGATTGTATCAGCTGCATCCCGCGGAGAATTCAGTGACCGAATTGAAGTTCAGGATAAGTCAGGCTTTATGCTGACGATTGCTGAAGGCATTAACAGTTTACTAACGATTACCGATACCGGGCTTAAGGACATTGCCAAGGTGCTTATGGCGATTGCCGATGGTGATTTGACCCAGCGTATCGATAGTGAATATCAGGGCACATTTGATGCGCTAAAAAATTACTGTAATGACACCTCTGACAAGCTCACCGATATGATAGGCCAGATACGTGAAGCTGCAGATACCATCAGCAGTGCTTCCAGTGAGATAGCACAGGGTAACTCGGATCTGTCTTCACGTACTGAACAGCAAGCGGCCAGTCTTGAAGAAACCGCCTCCAGCATGGAAGAACTAACCAGTACTGTGCGCCTGAACGCGGACAACGCCAAGCAAGCCAATGGTTTGGCTTCGCAAGCGGCCAATGTAGCGACCGACGGCGGCGACCTGATTCAGCAGGTCGTGAGTACCATGGCATCTATCAATGAGTCGGCTCAGAAAATTTCCGACATCATTGGCGTGATTGACGGCATTGCTTTTCAAACCAATATTCTTGCCTTGAATGCAGCAGTTGAAGCGGCAAGAGCCGGAGAGCAGGGCCGGGGATTTGCCGTTGTGGCGTCTGAAGTCCGAACGTTGGCACAACGTTCAGCGAACGCTGCCAAGGACATTAAATCTTTGATTTCTGATTCAGTCACAAAGATAGAAAACGGTAATGAGCTGGTGAATCGTTCTGGCGATACCATGAAAGAGATCGTTAATGCGATTAAGCGGGTTAATGACATCATGTCAGAAATTGCAGCCGCTTCGGCGGAACAGTCTTCTGGTATCGATGAGATTGGCAAAGCCGTTACTCAAATGGATGAAATGACGCAACAAAATGCCGCGCTGGTGGAAGAAGCTGCGGCTGCCTCAGAGAGCCTTCAGTCTCAGGCGCAACAGTTGGCTAGACAAGTTGCGACATTTAAGTTAGACAGCAGCATGGCGCCAGCTGTGGCATTGCTGCCGCCGTCCAAGCCCAAAAAAGTACAGGCTGTCAAACTGCAAAAGGAAAGCCGCAAAGCTAAACCTGTGGTTGCCAGGGTATCTTCAGTTGAAGAAGATGAGTGGGAAAGCTTCTAAAGGAGCCGAACGTGAACTCAGGTGAAAAGGAATTCGCTTATACCCTGGCTGATTTTGAGCAAGTGCGTAAGTTACTGTATCAGTTGACTCGTATCCATCTTGCCGACAGTAAAGACTCGATGGTGTATAGTCGTCTGGTCAGACGCTTACGCGCGCTGAAAATCCCCGGATTTAAGCAATACTTGCAATACGTACAAAGCCATGAAGATGAAGTGCAGCACTTTATTAATGCACTGACGACCAATTTGACCGCATTCTTCCGTGAATCCCATCACTTTGACCTACTGTCCGATTATTTGCGTCGGCACAGTGTTAAGCGTATCTGGTGTGCTGCAAGCAGCACAGGTGAAGAACCTTACTCCATTGCCATGACGGTTGCTGAGACCTTTGGACGTTTTGACGCTGGCATCGAGATCATCGCGTCTGATATTGATAGTGGCGCGTTGCAAACGGCACAAGCGGGGATCTACGCTGAAGAACGAATTAAGTCGATTACCAACGAGCAGCGAAAACAGTTTTTTTTAAAAGGCAAAGGCGCACAGCTTGGCAAGGTAAAAGTGGTTCCCGAATTAGCCAGGATGGTGTCATTCCGCAAAGTTAATCTGACGGATAAGAAATGGGATATAGATGGGCCTCTAGATGTGATTTTTTGTCGTAATGTAATGATTTACTTCGATAAACCAACGCAGATGGAAATATTACAACGCATGATTAGTCTGCTTAAACCTGATGGAATCTATATCGCAGGGCATTCCGAAAACTTCAGCCATGCGACTCATCTGGTTAAGCCTCTGGGGAAAACGGCCTATCTTCCTGTCAGGATGCAGTCAGCATGAGCGCCTTTGACTTGAACGACCAATATCTAGCGCCAAACCGTTATTTTGACCGGCATTTTGAATGTGACGCGGTGAAGATTTTGCCCGGAGAATACTACGTCACGGCTGATGGACTCATGATAGTAACGGTGCTCGGCTCATGTGTGTCTGTATGTCTGCGAGATCCCATTCGTTGTATCGGTGGTATGAATCATTTCTTACTGCCAAATGAGGGAGGCAACGACAACTCAACCTGGTCGGAATCAGCCCGTTATGGTGCTTACGCCATGGAGATTTTGATTAATCATCTGGTTAAGTTAGGGGCGAATCGCAACAGCCTTGAAGCCAAAGTATTTGGTGGGGGAAATGTATTGCGAGGCTTGACATCAAATACCGTAGGAGAGCGCAACTGTGAGTTTGTGTTGGAATACTTACAAATTGAGCAGATACCCGTGGTAGCCAGTGACTTATTGGACCAATATCCACGTAAAGTCTATTTCTTTCCCCATACCGGCAAGGTGATGGTACGTAAAATTAAATCCTTACATAACACCACTATTATGGACAGAGAAAGCGAATACAGGATGCGTATTCGTCATGCACGAAAAAGTGGTGATGTGGATCTTTTTTAAGGACTGCGTATGACGATAAAAGTGCTGGTTGTCGATGATTCTGCGTTGATAAGACAGTTGCTCGGCGAAATCATTCGACAGTCTCCGGATATGCAATTAGTCGGTGTTGCCCAAGATGCCTATGTGGCCAGGGATATGGTTAATCAATTTGCCCCTGATGTTATTACTCTGGACATTGAAATGCCCAAAGTTGACGGGCTGACCTTCTTAGATCGCCTAATGAAGGCCAGGCCAACGCCGGTATTGATGATTTCTACACTTACCGAAGCCGGTGCTGAAGCAACACTTCGAGCGCTTGAGTTGGGGGCGGTTGACTTTATTGCCAAGCCCAAGCTGGATGTGGCGCAGGGAATTGCAGAGTACAGCCAGCAAATTCTGGATAAGATCAGAATGGCAGCTACATCTCACGTGCGTAGGGCTCGCAGAGGAGAGAGTGGTCCACCCGCTAATTTTGTAAATAGCGGCACTGAAAAGCTTATTGCCATAGGCGCGTCAACGGGCGGTACCGAAGCGATAAAAGAAGTTCTGCGAGAGCTCCCAGCCAACAGTCCCGCAATTGTGATTACGCAGCATATGCCGCCAGGTTTCACTACCACTTACGCCAAACGTCTAGATAGTATTTGTGCAGTGTCCGTTAGTGAAGCCAAAGATGGTGAACGAGTCCTGCCCGGTCATGCCTATATTGCCCCTGGCAATTTACATATGCATATCGACAAATATGGGGCTGATTATCGGATTAGTCTGCTAGATACGGAACGAGTCAGTGGGCATAAACCCTCAGTTGATGTGATGTTTAATTCTCTGGCTAAGTGCGCTGGAAAAAATGTACTAGCGATCATTCTAACGGGAATGGGAAAAGATGGGGCTATCGGTATGCAGGCTATCAAAGCTGCTGGTGGGGTGACATTGGCCCAAGATGAGCAGAGTTGTGTGGTTTTTGGTATGCCGAAAGAAGCTATTAGGTTGGGGGCCGTTGACTCTATATTACCGCTGGAAGAAATTAGCCGTATGGCATTAGCAGAGCTTAACCGGTTGGGGGCTGGCACAAGGCTTTAGTCTATATTTGTTAACGCTTTATTACATTTTTGTCTGTTTATTGAGCGCCAGTAGTAACTTAGTATGACCTGTATACACCAGAACCCTCTGTTGTATAGAGATGCAGATTGCGGAAATAATTCTAAAAAGGAAATCTGATGAAATTCAAACTGCTTATAGGCTGCTGTGTATTGGTGATGAGTGGATGCGCATCCACAGATAGCGGCTCAACTAATAACATTAAAAGTGAAACTCTCTATAAGGATTTTATTGCCAATCAAGAACTCAAAAGTATTGAAAAGGCAGACCCTTTTATCCTCGCTGACTATATGATTTTAGATAAGCAGCATGTTGCGTTAACTGCAAGGAACAGAAAATACTTTTTAGCCGAGTTATCAAATGCACCATGCGCAGACCTTGAGTTTTCCGAACGAATAGGATTGCTGCAGCTTGAAAGGGACGCTGTCACGGCAGGTGACCAAATTGTCAGAATTGGTTTCGAACAACAAGGCTGCACAATTGAAACGCTCTACAAATTAAATCGTGTGCAATATGAAGAGTTATCAAATCTGAATATCAAGCGTCGCTATAATGCTGATATTAATGCCCCAGCTCGGTTTTAATGATTTCGGCTTAGGCGGCTTTGTGTTGACCTCAAGCCTCGAATCTAAATAGCTTAGATGCAGAACTTTAATCAATAAAAAACCCCGCATCTTTCGGTGCAGGGTTTGTTATTGGTGGAGCTGGCGGGACTTGAACCCGCGTCCAGAAAGCGTCAACCGTCGGTACTACATGCTTAGTCTGTCTTTTATTTAACTACGTTGGACCCCGGCAGACAGGGTTCCTTGTAGCTGTCCTGATACTATTTCGCGGTTCAACCTCAGGAAGTTTCCCTCGCTAGTCCATGATGATGACCTTCCGAACCTCTACCCATGGACGAGGCCAGAGTGGAAGGGCACTAAACCGGTTATTAAGCGGCTAGAGCGTAGTTTTCGTCGTTTGCGACTACTTTAAAGTGGCTTTTTTAAGAGGCCAGCCACAACCTCTGCATGCACCTCGGGCGTCCAGAATCCTGTCGAATCCAAAATCAGCCCCGAAAAGCGTATTGCCCTTTAAGGACAAGTGCTGACATCATAGCACAAGCAAATCATGTTTGTCTCTCAACTTATTGCAAGTGGTTGATTGTTAATCAGCTTTTGTGTTTCATCAGGCGTTCTTTCTGACGCGCCCAGTCTCTGTCCTTAATGCTGTCGCGCTTATCCTGACTTTGTTTACCCTTCGCCAGATAAATCTCCACTTTTACCCAGCATTTCTTCCAGTACATAGCGGTCGCCACTATGGAATAACCTTTTTGCTCCCTGGCACCCAACAGACGATTTAATTCGCGCTTATTCAGCAGTAACTTACGGCTGCGATCCGGGTCACAAATTACATGGGAGGACGCTTCCTTTAAGGGCTGGATTTTACAGCCCAGCAGAAAGGCCTCACCGTTCTGAATAATCACGTAAGCGTCGGAGAGATTCGCCTTACCGGCACGGATACTCTTAACTTCCCAGCCCTGCAAGGAAATACCTGCCTCGAATTTGTCTTCAAGGAAGTATTCATGCCTGGCTTTTCTGTTCAGCGCTATGGTGCTGCTTTGATTTGATTTGGTGTTCTTCTTTTTCATGGGCGCGTATTATACTGCAACGAATTTTTTTGTCTGCGACAGCGCATAAAATATTTCTTTGCAGACATTGGCATACCTGAGAAAAGGTAGACAGAGGAGAATCGATGCCAAACGTGAATCGCAGTGCACTGGTTGGTTACAGTGCCGAATCCATGTTTGATCTGGTTAATGATGTGAATGCTTATCCCCGTTTCCTACCCGGTTGTGCTGATACCCGCATCTTAGAAGCAGATAATGACTTTATGAAAGCCTCGTTGCTTGTTAGCAAAGGAGGGCTGAAGCAATGGTTTACGACCCAGAATCACCTAAAACGTGGCGAGTTTATACAGATGCAACTTGTGGACGGTCCATTTACGCATTTGCGCGGAGGATGGCGTTTTATTCCTCTGTCTGAGCAAGCCTGCAAGATTGAACTTAACCTGGAGTTTGAGTTTTCTAGCAAACTTGCAGAAATGGCTTTTGGCAAAGCTTTTTCGGCTATTGCCAGTAATATGGTGGCTGCATTTACCGAACGCGCCAAGGAGGTTTACCGTGACTGAAAAGCAGATTCGTCTGGAAGTAACCTACGCATTGCCTGATAAGCAAGCCCTACTGGAAGTGATAGTAGAGAGAGGGTGCACAGTTGATGAAGCTATTAAGGCTTCTGGAATACTAAAACGCTTTCCTGATATCAATCTGGATGAAGCCAAGGTTGGCATATGGTACCGGACTTGTAAGCTCACTGACGAACCAAAGGATGGCGATAGAATAGCCATTTACCGTCCATTAATCGCAGATCCCAAAGATGCCAGACGCCGCCGGGCAGAGAAAGCTAAAGACGAGGGCAGGGCAGATAAAGTAACAGGTGGGAGAGTTAATTCGCTTCGCTCTGGACAAGAATAAGTTCTCATACGATGCGTTTAGTGTTGCGCTCACCATCAAAGACAAGGAAGAAATATGAAATCAAGTTGGTTGGTAATGTTGTCAATTTTGCTCAGTACCGCTGCGGTAGCAAATCCTTACAACGGCAACTGGTATTTCGTGAAAGGACAATACACCAGAGATAATGGTGAGGTTTCACTTGCAGATAATAGTAGTTTGGTTGCGGTAAAGAGTGTTTTGGATAATAAGTTTTCACTGACGAACACTGAAAATGGTGTGTTTCTGGGGTATTTGTCGGGAGATTTTATTGTTGAAGGTAGCCAGTATAGCGAATCTATAAAAGAAGGCACTCGGTCTGAACATATTGGTAAAACCTTTGTGTTCTCTGGCTGGTTAGAGCACAAAGAAGAGTATGGACGTACCATTACGTACTGGCACCACAAAGGCTTAGTCGATGGAGTTAAGGAATATGAAGTGTGGCAAAAGCTGGAATAGCGTTATTCGCTGAATAGCAACACATCTTCCTGCCAAT
This sequence comes from Bowmanella yangjiangensis, assembly GCF_018531185.1. Classification (NCBI taxonomy): domain Bacteria; kingdom Pseudomonadati; phylum Pseudomonadota; class Gammaproteobacteria; order Alteromonadales; family Alteromonadaceae; genus Bowmanella; species Bowmanella yangjiangensis. The sequence continues at coordinate 318,883 of NZ_JAHDJU010000003.1, read as the reverse complement.
ATTAGCGGGAAGATGTGCTAATGAGGATCATTGATCTAGGGGCGTATTAAACGTCTCGGGTAAGTCAAAGTCACCTTCAACTTTACTTATCTTACCTGCATCAAAATAGATGATGAGCTCTTTACGAATATGTTCATCACTCATGCCACGTTTCATTGTATAGACGTAGTACCATTTATCCTGATTGAAGGGATCATTCACCACAGGTTGACCAAGAATGTAAATTACCTGTTCTTTGGTCATCTGAATACGCAGCTTGTCTACGTCTTTTTGATCCAGGTAGTTACCCTGAGGAATATCAATACGGTAAATCCAACTACTGCAAGCCTGCAGGCTGGCCAACACTATAAGGCTGATGGCGAGTTTTTTGTACTTCATGTTGTTCTGGTTCTCTGAGGAAGGCTGCATCCTAACGTAGTTGGCTTGTAGCTGTCCAATTCCATACATCAAAGTTAGTCGGTTTTATGCTCAGTCTTACACTGAAATACCGGATAAAGAAGCGCCCGAAACAGCATCAACCTGTTCCGGGCTCCTCCACGCACTAAACTGATAATTCGCTGGTTGATAAATGGGGATCATCAGCAAATTTTCAATGCATTGGAAAAACTACAGACCCAAAAGTTCCCTGGCATTAGCCAAAGCGGTGTCGGTTAGCTTATCACCTGCCAATAACCTTGCCAGCTCCTCTATACGTTGCTGCTGCTCCAGTGGAATCATGTGTGTTTCAGTGGTTTTGCCATCACTAAATTTTGTCACCAACATTTGATGATGAGCACAAGCGGCTACCTGAGGTAGGTGAGTCACACACATCACTTGTGCATCCTTGCCCAGTTTTCTGAGTAGCTGGCCTACTACCGATGCTGTTGGTCCGCTAATGCCTGTATCTACTTCGTCAAATATCATGGTGGGCACTTTATGGTTAGTGCTGGCAATAACCTGCACTGCCAGCCCAATACGGGATAACTCTCCACCAGAGGCGACTTTTTCCAGGGCATCTGCTGGCTGCCCGGGGTTTGTGGCGACCATAAACTCTATGACATCCTGCCCGTGACGACTGATCGCTAACTGTGAGTCAAAGCGCACCTGAATGGAAAAACACGCCTGATTCATGTTCATTTGGCGGATTTCCCGCTGTACTTCATCTGCAAGCTTTGTCGCCGCTTTTTGTCGTGATTGGCTTAAGGTTTCTGCTGCTTGAAGGTAATCCTGCCTAAGTTGCTCCAAGGTAGCCGCTAAGGCCTCTAATTGATTGTCATCTTGCTGTAATTGTGAGAATTCCTGCGCCAGGGACTGATGATATTCATACAGTCCTTCTGGCATAACCTGGTGTTTTCTGGCCAATTCCATGGCTCTTGAAAAACGCGCTTCTACTTGCTGCATTCTGAAAGGATCAACTTCCAGGTCATCTATATAGTCGCGAAGTTGTTGGGACGCTTCATCCACCTGGATATTGGCTTCAGAAAGCAACTCAATAATAGGTGTCAGACTGGCATCGTGAGCTTGTAGTTCTGACAACCTGTCGATAGCGTGTTGGATAATAGATAAGGCATTAATATCGTCAGCATCATAGAGCTGATGGAAGCTAAGCTGAGATTGCTCCAACAGAGATTGGCTATGGCTTAAACGCTTGTGCTCGATTTCGAGCTGTTCAAATTCACCATCTTCAATGGCAAATTCGTCCAGTTCCTGAACCTGGTATTCCAACAGTTGTCGCCGAGCTTCCCGATGCTGCTGATTATCCTGCAATTGCTGATATTGTTTGCGGGTATCCAGCAATAGTTGGTAACGCTTGGTCAGTTCTTGCTGCAAGTTAGGGTGGTTGGCATAACTATCCAGCAATTCTCTTTGCACGTCTGCCTTTAGCAATTGCTGATGGGCATGTTGGCCATGAATACTTACCAGATATTGCCCCAGACTTTTGAGCTGCTGTAAGGAAACTGGTGCGCCATTGATATAAGCCTTGGAGCGGCCTTCCGCAGAGATTACTCGGCGAATTACGCATTCTGGTTCATCTTCTTGTAGCTCTTGCGTGGCAAGCCATTGCTGCGCTAAGGGGAGATTGTGCAAGCCAAAACAGGCGGTAATTTCCGCTTTATCGGCGCCTTTTCTTACCATGCTGGCTTCTGCTCGATCGCCTAGACACAGACTTAATGCATCAATGGCAATAGATTTACCTGCACCGGTTTCGCCTGTAATGGCGGTCATTCCGCTTTGTAGTTCAATATCCAGCGACTGGACAATAGCAAAGTTGCGTATAGAGAGTTGAAGCAGCATATAGTCACCTGTTTATCCATACAGTTAGCTGTAACTATATACAGTAATTTTGACTTGTCCAGATGGTGATGGAAAAATATTCTACGTACCATCTCTCGGCCTAATAGAGCTTACTTCCCCAACCGAGTTTGGTACGTAGAACGTTAAAATAGTTATAACTTTTAGGGTGGATTAAACGCAGTGTATAGGGGTTTTTACGCAGTTGAATCTCGTCCCCTGGCAATACACTGAGTACTACGTGGCCATCACAACTGACTTGCAATGCTTCGCTGTTGTCGTGGGAAACCACCAGGCGTACCACACTGTTTGCATCCACTACAATGGGACGGCTGCTAAGAGTATGAGGAAACATAGGAACCAAGGACAGCGCATCCAAATTGGGCGTCATAATAGGGCCGCCACCTGACAGAGAGTAGGCGGTTGACCCAGTAGGGGTTGCCACAATTAAACCGTCAGAGCGTTGGCTGAATACAAACTGCTCATCAATATGTACCTCAAATTCCATCATATGCGCCACTTTGCCGTGGTGGAGCACGGCTTCATTCACGGCGGCATTGCTGCTTTTAAGCTGCCCATGACGGAATACTTCCACTTCCAGTAAAAAGCGCTGTTCGGTGGCATAGTCTCCGGCAAATATGCCATCTAACTCTGTGGTGATGTTATCTGGGTGAATATCGGTCAAAAAACCCAGATTACCGCGGTTAACGCCGACCACCCCGATATTAAAGCGCGATAATACGCGTGCCGCACCCAGCATATTGCCATCGCCGCCCACAACTATGGCTAAATCGGCATGCTCGCCAATAGCAACCAAGTCCATCACTTCCGGTGTTTCCACATTCAATTCGCTGGCAACACGTTCTTCCACTAGTACACGTTTGCCTTTGCTGCGTAAATACGCATAGAGGGCTTGAAGGGTTTCACTCGTGCCCTGATGGTGGGGTTTGCCAATAAGGCCGACACAGTCGAAATGTTGGTGCATGCTCGGAAGTTCTAAAAAGGGATGCTATCTACTTGAAAATAATAAGGGTTAGCCGGCAAAAAGTCGCTGTTTAAAGTGCATAACCGGATAATTTGCATGGAAATGTTGATTTACCCCTTGAATCACAACCTGCCACCCCCATTTACCCAATCGTTTTTGGCATTCTTTTAGGTATTACGGAGAGGCGAATGAGCACCGAGCAGCAGCCACAACAAGAACAGCAGGCGCAAGAAGAGGTTATTCAAGAGCAAGTTCAATCAGAACAAACTCCTGAGCAACAGCGCATTGTTGAATTGGAAAATGCCCTGGCACAAGCAGAATCGAATCTGGCAGAGCAGAAAGATTCTGTACTGCGGGCCAGAGCGGACATGGAAAATGCCCGTAAGCGCGCTGAGGCTGAAGTGGACAAAGCCAGAAAGTTTGCGCTTGAGCGATTTGCCGGTGAACTGTTAACCGTTATTGATAATCTGGAGCGCGCGCTGCAAGTTGCTGATGCCTCCAATGATGCGGTTAAGTCACTGGTTGAAGGGGTCGCCATTACCCACAAGTCCTTTATTGCGACTATTGAAAAATTCGGCATGACGGTGATTGATCCGCAAGGACAGCCGTTCAACCCGGAATTGCATCAAGCCATGGGCATGCAGGAAAGTGCCGAGCTTGAGCCTAATTCAGTTATAGCAGTCATGCAGAAAGGTTATGAAATTAATGGTCGTTTGTTACGTCCGGCTATGGTCATGGTGTCTCGTGCACCTGAAGGTGGCGTGGACGTACAAGTGTAATTATTCACGAATAAACACATTTTATTTGGGGAATTTTTTTCGCCCGCTTGTTGAAAACAATCGAGCCAAACCCCACAAAGAAAGCATAAGTTTTTAAACGAATTTTCGGAGTAACGTCATGGGCAGAATCATTGGTATTGACTTGGGTACAACCAACTCTTGTGTTGCCGTGTTAGACGGTGACAAACCTCGTGTAATTGAAAATGCGGAAGGGGATCGTACTACCCCCTCCATCATCGCCTTCACTAAAGATGGTGAAACCTTGGTTGGTCAGCCAGCCAAGCGTCAGGCGGTCACTAACCCTAAGAACACCTTGTTCGCTATTAAGCGTTTAATTGGGCGTCGTTGGGAAGATAAAGAAGTTCAGCGCGATATCGACATCATGCCATTTGGCATTATTAAGGCCGACAACGGTGACGCCTGGGTCGATGTGAACGATAAGAAAATGGCGCCTCCGCAGATCTCTGCTGAAGTGCTGAAAAAGATGAAGAAGACCGCCGAGGATTATCTGGGCGAAGAAGTAACTGCCGCGGTTATTACCGTACCTGCTTACTTTAATGACTCACAGCGTCAGGCGACTAAAGATGCTGGCCGTATCGCCGGTCTGGAAGTAAAACGTATTATCAACGAACCTACCGCCGCAGCCTTGGCTTACGGTATGGATCGTAAGAAAGGCGACAACGTTGTTGCCGTATACGACTTGGGCGGTGGTACTTTTGATATCTCCATCATCGAGATTGATGAAGTTGAAGGCGAGCACACTTTTGAAGTACTGGCGACCAACGGTGACACTCACTTAGGTGGTGAGGACTTCGACAACCGCCTGATCACTTATCTGGTTGATGAATTCAAGAAAGAGCAGGGCATAGACCTGCGTAAAGACCCGCTGGCTATGCAGCGTCTGAAAGAAGCCGGTGAAAAAGCCAAGATTGAGCTGTCTTCAGCCCAGCAAACTGAAGTGAACCTGCCGTATATTACGGCTGATGCTTCAGGTCCTAAGCACCTGACCATCAAGGTAACCCGTGCCAAGCTGGAATCTTTGGTTGAAGACATGGTTAAGGCGTCTTTGGAGCCAGTGAAGCAAGCCTTGGCTGATGCTGACCTGTCTGTTGGTGATATCCACGATATCATCCTGGTCGGTGGTCAAACTCGTATGCCACTGGTACAGAAATACGTGACTGAGTTCTTTGGTAAAGAGCCGCGTAAAGACGTAAACCCAGATGAAGCGGTAGCTGTAGGTGCTGCAATTCAGGGTGGTGTACTGGCCGGTGATGTGACCGACGTATTACTGTTGGATGTTACCCCTCTGTCTTTGGGTATCGAAACCATGGGCGGCGTAATGACTAAGCTGATTGAGAAAAACACCACTATTCCGACTAAGAAGTCGCAGGTGTTCTCAACTGCCGAAGATAACCAGTCCGCAGTAACGGTACACGTACTGCAAGGCGAGCGTAAGCAAGCCTCTGGTAACAAATCACTGGGTCAGTTCAACCTGGAAGGTATCCGTGCTGCCATGCGTGGTCAACCGCAAATCGAAGTGACCTTCGATATCGACGCGGACGGTATCTTGCACGTGTCTGCTAAAGACAAAGACACAGGTAAAGAACAGAAGATCACTATCCAGGCTTCCAGCGGTTTGTCTGAGGATGAGATCAACAAGATGGTTCAGGACGCAGAAGCTAATGCTGAAGCCGACAAGAAGTTTGAAGAACTGGTGCAAACCCGCAACCAAGCTGACGGCCTGGTGCATGCTACCCGTAAACAGGTAGAAGAAGCCGGTGAAGCCTTGGGCGCAGATGACAAGGCTAAGATTGAAGAAGCCCTGTCAGCACTGGAAACGGCCATCAAAGGTACGGACAAAGAAGAAATCGAAGCCAAAACTCAGGCCTTGATTGAAGCGTCCGGCAAATTGATGGAAGTCGCTCAGGCCAAAGCTGCCCAAGGTCAAGCCGAGGGTGAAGGTCAGGCTTCTGCAAAAGCCACGGATGACGATGTTGTGGACGCCGAGTTCGAAGAAGTCAAAGACGACAAGAAATAATAATCTTGTGTCCTGTTAACGTGGCCGCCTATGCGGCCACGCTTAAGTGGGGTCAGCGTAAAATTACTCTGTTAGCCAAAGGTAACTTGTTAATTTTACGCTGGCCCCATTTAGCTGTATTCGGGAGCTAGTGAGCAATATGTCCAAACGAGACTATTACGAAGTGCTGGGCGTGGCGAAAGACGCCGCCGAGCGAGACATCAAAAAGGCTTATAAACGCCTGGCAATGAAATATCACCCTGACCGCACTCAGGGCGATAAGGCATTGGAAGAGAAGTTCAAGGAAATTCAGGAAGCTTATGAAGTCCTGACCGACGAACAAAAACGCGCTGCCTATGACAGATTTGGCCATGCCGGGGTTGACCCTAACCTCGGCGGCGGTGGGCATGGCGGCCATGCGGATTTTGGCGACATCTTTGGTGATGTATTTGGTGATATTTTTGGCGGTGGACGCCGCCAGTCCCGTGCTCGTCAGGGTTCAGATCTCAGGTACAACCTGGAAATGTCTCTGGAAGATGCGGTCCGGGGCAAGAACGTAGAAATCAAAGTGCCTACCTTGGTGGGCTGTGATGAGTGCGATGGTTCTGGTGCGAAAAAAGGTACCTCGCCGACCACTTGTCCAACCTGTCATGGTCAGGGTCAGGTGCAGATGCGTCAGGGCTTTTTTGCTGTGCAGCAAACCTGTCCTACCTGTTCCGGACGGGGCAAGATCATTGCCGATCCTTGCCGTAAGTGTCATGGCCATGGCCGCGTAGAAAAAACCAAGACCCTATCGGTTAAAGTACCGGCAGGGGTGGATACCGGTGATCGTATTCGCTTAAGCGGCGAAGGCGAAGCAGGGGAAATGGGCGGACCGGCGGGAGACTTGTATGTGCAGGTGCATATTAAAGATCACCCGATTTTTGTTCGCGACGGCAACAACCTGTATTGCGAAGTGCCTATTAGTTTCACCCGTGCTGCCCTGGGGGGCGAGATTGAAGTGCCGACCCTGGACGGCAAGGTGAAGCTAAAAATTGCCCCTGAAACCCAGACTGGTCGTATGTTCCGTTTGCGCGGCAAAGGGGTTAAATCGGTACGCAGCGGCTCGGTAGGCGACTTAATGTGTAAGGTGGTGGTGGAAACCCCGGTCAACCTGACCAGTCGTCAGAAAGAGTTGCTTGAAGAGCTGGATAAATCCATGGGCACCGGTGACGAAGCGGCTAAATTCCGCCCCAAGGAAAAAGGTTTTTTCGACGGCGTTAAGAAGTTTTTCGACGACTTAACTAACTAAAATTATTAGTTATTTGAAAGCCCCGTTCAGTTTGCGGGGCTTTTTTATTTGTCGTAACATGTTTGGGAGTTGTAAAAAAATTACGAAAAGGAAAGCATGCGTATATTAATCACAAGTATCTTAGTTTTATTAGGGTTTGGGTTGAAGGCGAAGGAGCAAGACCTTTATCAGCCTCTTGTGTATCAGCATAATGGTAGTGAACTACCTTACAGGGTGCTGTATCCAAAGGATTTTGATGCAAATAAACGGTATCCCTTAGTACTCTTTTTACATGGTGCAGGCGAGCGGGGGAATGACAACACCCAGCAGCTTACCCATGGTGCCGCGTTGTTCACCGAAGAAAGCGTGAGAACAAAATATCCTGCTATTGTAATTTTCCCACAGGTTCCAAAAGAGCAGTATTGGGCTAATGTAAATATTGATCGCAGTACACAGCCTTTAAGCTTGGTTTTTTCCTCCAGTCCAACTCCAACAGCGGTTATGGCAAAGACTATTGCTTTGATGGAAGACTGGACCGCAAGACCCTATGTAGATGACAAAAGAGTATACGTAAGTGGCTTGTCCATGGGAGGTATGGGGACATTCGAAATACTCTATCACAAGCCTGATATGTTTGCGGCTGCGGTAGTTATATGTGGTGCTGGGGACGCAGCTTTTGCCGATACGTATCGAAAAGACATGCCATTTTGGTTGTTCCATGGTAATCAGGATAAGGTAGTGGATGCTAAGTATACGCAGATAATGTCTGACGCTATTGGCGCCGCTGGTGGGAAGGCTAGAGTAACTTGGTATCCTGAGGTGGGTCATGACAGTTGGAACAATGCCTTTGCTGAACCAGAATTGCTTCCCTGGCTGTTTTCTCATTCTCTACCGATTAACTGACGCGTTTTTTCTGGAGTTGTAAGGTGCGAAGGGGATTGTTATTGGCATTGTTCTGTTGGGTTGCCAGCAGTGTGGCATCTGAACGCATCGTTCGGGTCGGATTGAACTATTCCGCTCCCTGGGCTTATTCCAATGAACAAGGCGTATTGCAGGGTATTGATCACGACATTGTGTTCCAGGCCCTGTCTGCGGCCGGTTATCAGGTCCAAATTGAGCTTTTTTCTCATGAGCGCATGTTGCAAAAATTCAAGGCACGCGAGCTGGATTTTGCCAGCCCTATTGCCTTCGACATACCCGGCGCACATAAGAGTCTGCCGTATATGGAGATCCAGGATATCGCGGCCAGTTTGACCAGTGCAAACTTGAATGTAGCGCAATTGTCCGATTTGGGCGACAAGCGCGTGGTGGCCTATCAAAAAGCCATAGATGTACTGGGTGAGCCTTTTGCTCTGGCCCTGAAACCGCAGAATTATCTGGAAATGGTGGAGCGGGATCGTCAGTTTGATTTGCTGTTTAGCGGCAAAGTTGACCTGGTTGTCGGCGATAAATTAGTGCTGGAATATCATAGCCGAAAAATGTACGGCGAGGGTCAGATTCGAATTCACCCCCTGTTTGCCAAGCAAACTTACCCAGCCGCCGCTTGGGATCCCGACATCATCAAAGCCTTTAACCAGCATTTGATAGTGATGCAAAAGAAGGGCGACATTCAGGCGCTGATGCGCCTCCCAAGGCCTTAGTTCAGCCCATCTTCGATGCTTATTCCCAAATCAGTAATTTATATGGACGTTTAGATGGCTGACTGGCGCATGAAATTAAGGCACAATCCCAGCCAGGTCAAAGAATCGGATTGAAATAGCATGAATGTGGGGATATTTGGTGCCAATGGTCGCATGGGCAGAGTGTTAATTGATGCCGTGCAACAAGAGCCTGAAGCTAGCCTGAGTGCAGCGCTGGTACGCAGCGGCTCTGACTGGCTGGGAATGGATGTTGGTGAACTGGCTGGGATCGGCAAATTGGGCTTGGCCGTCAGCGACAGACCCGACGAGCAAGCCGCCAATCTTGATGTGATGATTGACTTTACCTTACCCGCAGCGCTGGAAGCTAACCTCAATTGGTGTGTCGCGCAGAATAAACCTGTTGTTATCGGCACCACAGGATTGAGCCCACAACAGTTGGACATGCTGCATCAAGCTGCTAAAAAGATCCCTGTGGTGTTTGCCGCTAACTACAGCGTGGGTGTTAACCTGCTGCTGAATCTCTTAAAGCAAACCGCCAGAGTAATGGGGCATAGCTGCGATATTGAAATATGGGAAGCTCATCACCGCAATAAACTCGATGCTCCTTCTGGTACTGCCATGGCAATGGGAGAGGCCATTGCCGATGAGCTCAACTGGGATTTGAATCAATGCGCAGTATACGGGCGAGAGGGTCATACCGGCGTCAGACCCCAGCAACAAATCGGCTTTGCCACCATACGTGCCGGTGATGTAGTAGGGGAGCATACCGCCATGTTCGCTGATATTGGTGAGCGCATTGAGCTTACCCATAAAGCCAGCAGCCGGCTGACCTTTGCCAAAGGAGCGGTTCGCGCGGCGCTTTGGCTTAAAGATAAACCGGCCGGTTTATATAATATGCAGCAGGTGTTAGGGCTGGAAGGGTAGTCCCTGTTTTATTGATGGTATAGAAGCTTCTATCAGTCGATGGGAATAGATAGCAGGTCAGGATACCGCTCAAGCCTCTGGCCTAACTGAACGGTATCCGTGTTTACAGCACCTAAGGCATACTTATACTCAGTAGTGGTGCACTTAGGTTGTTGGCATTCAGGCTAATCCGGTACTCGCCGGTATTGGCTAATATCAGCATCAGGTTATCATTGGAGCCGGGCTGCAAAGCCACAGTGTCCCCTGACGCAATCTGCCAGGCACCACCCAGATTTGCCCCGCCACTTGCCCCCCAATCCGCATCGGCCACTTTAACCTGATGTGAGCCAGCTGGCAGAGTTAACAGGGCTTCGTAAACGCCTCCACCCACATAGGCCAAAGGCATGCTGGTGCCCCAACCATTAAGGCTGCCTCTTAGGTAAAGCACATGGCTACCGTAAGGTGCAGGAATGCTGCCTGGATCGCTTGCCGTTACGGTCAACTGTGGACTGATTGGATCGTCTGCCACCAGTTCGAATCGGTAGTCTCCACTTTGCGGAATGCTCAGACTCAGGTTATGACCCTGCTGATAGAGTGTCTGTGTAGCACCTAGTGTGAGCGCGAATCCTCCACCTAAATTAGCCATGTCAAAATGCGTATCGGCTATCTTGAATTCAAACTGACCCGCATCCAAAGTAGTTTGTAGTAGGTAACGGTTGTTTCCTTGATACTGAAAAGGTGTCGAGGTATCCCAGTTATTGAAGTCGCCACGCAAGTAGAGGGTTTGCTCTGCATACGGAGGTAGGGCGCTGATGCCTTCGCCTTGCTGGCCTTGTTGGAGCTTAACAAACACAGCCGTTGTATAAGCTGGCACTGTTACCACTCCGGCAATGGCACTGGCTTGCTGGACTATTTGGTCCTGCGATAGTTGCTGTAATGGATGCAGAATAAAGTCATCCGCTACCGGACCAGCAAACTGCCGACTGTGACTACTGCTGTTGAACACCACCACAATAGCATCCAACTGCGGATCCAAATCCACTAAGCCAATACCGTCATCCAGACTCATTACAATCAGTCCTTGTGTCTGATTAGGGCCTGTGTTGTGAAATTTAATCCGCTGTCGAACTTGTTGTGCATCGGTCAGAGAAAACAAAGGGCTGCTGGTGCGTATTTGCAAAAACTCCTCGAACATTGCGGCACTAAGCGCAATGGCTGTAGCGCCCACCAGGCTATTGGGATTGGCACTGGCGGCACTGATTGCTGGCCAGTTCTGCTGATTATCGGCGGCTCTGGGCAGGCCTATGTTCCAGTTATTGTCTTGCATACTGACATCAACCCGGTTGAACCAGTCGCCCGAATCATATGTATTGCGATCAATGGACTTTGAGCGCAGTAATTCAGAGCCAAAATGCAAGAAGGGTATACCCTGACTAAGCAGTGGAAAGCTAAGTGCCTGAGCCTGAATACGGACCCGCTCTTGTGCATTCAACTGGGCGGGTAGAACCAGTTGCAGCTTATCCCAAAGTGTTTCGTTATCGTGCTTAGATACGTAGTTAACTGTATCAGCGGGATCATCGGCATATCCAGCTGGCTGGCCATTCCACTGGTATTCATGGGCTGACAGATAGCTGCCACTGGCTGCTTCGAAGGCGAAACTACTGATATTGCCAACCAGGCCAATTCGGGCCGTATCTTGCTGATGTAAGCTGCCATTGGCGACGAACAAGTCGCCACTTCTAAGGGCCTCGCGCTGACGATCAGAAAAGGTTCCGACTTCGGTCCCTGCCATGGCCAATTGCGAGGCTTGGACAAATCGCCTGTTGTCTGTGACCTCACCAAAGTTCCAGCCTTCGCCGTAAAAATAGGTGTCGGGATCCACAGCTCTGACGGCATCGCGGGCATCAAGTATGGCCTGGCGGGGGATATGTCCCATGAGATCAAAACGAAAACCATCGAAGCCGAATTGCTCGGCAAAGATCACTAATGAGTCATTCATTAGTTTTGCCATCATACGCATTTCGGTCGCGGTATTTTCACAGCAGGTTGAGTTTTCAATCCGGCCACTGTACTCGTTAAGGCGCTGATAGTAACCGGGTACCAGCTTGTCCAGCACCGCGTTGTTATTGAGGCCTGATGAGGCGGTATGGTTGTATACCACATCCAAAACCACGCGCAGCCCCATACTGTGTAAGGCCTGGTTCATGGCTCGCATTTCAAGAATACGGGCGGGCCCGTCAGGGTCACTGGCGTAGCTACCTTCTGGTGCAGCAAAATGCTGAGGATCATAACCCCAGTTAAAGCCATCCAAAGCGCGCATGGCATCAACCAGCGCCTGGGCATCGGCACTATCTGGACTATAGCTGGTGAATACTTCAAGTAGTGAGCGGTTGGGATCTTCTACCCCACAAACCGGCGCATTGGCATTGAATTGACATAGACGGCCTACGCTATCGTTAATGTCGACTCGTTGCGAGCTATCTTCCTCAATTGAGGCGATGTCGTTGGCCGGCAGCAGATGAATATGAGTCAGCCCTGCTTGTTGTAAACGCTGAAGATGTTGTACCGATTGGCTGTTAATTTCGGTAAATGCCAGGTATTTTCCGCGGTTTTGCTGACTGACGCTTTCATCCCATATACTGAAGTCTCGAATATGGGTTTCATAAATCACATTCGCCTCCGGCACACTGACCTCAGGGACCATATGACCGTCCCAATTGTTCGGTTTCAGGTCATTGTCTTCAAGGTTAACAAATTGGCTGTACTGGCCGTTAGTGGACAAACTGACGCTGTATGGGTCGGTGGCAATCAGGGTTTCAATGGCATCGGTAGCAGGGTGAAAGACCTCAATCTCAAACCGATAGAAATGGCGATCCAGACTGGCTTTGTTGGCGCTGTATGTCCAAATACCGGTGTGTTCGTCTTTGTGCATCTCGTGACTATTCAGCAAGCTTTTGGCCTGATCAAAAACCTGTAGCGACAGTTGCCTGGCGGTAGGGGCCCAAACCGATACTGTTACTTGGTCACCGGCATAGGTGAGACCGAGTGCCGATTCATCGGCATCCGCCTCGTTTCGCGTGTACAGATGGTCCAGCAATCTACCAATTTGCACACGGGTGATATCAACCAGGTTGCCTGTATTGTCCAAAGCCACGGCCACGAGTTGTGCCTTTATCAGAGACTTGGCTTGCGCGTCTGTGACCGATAAGTTGAATCCTTTGAATCCGCCCAGATGTGGATCTTGTTGGTAGAACTGCGGACTGACCGTTGCAGGCTGTAATGGAATAAAGGCAAGGTTTGCCAATATGCTGGTATCAAGGGGAGAGAGGTTTGCTGAGTGACTGTAATACAACCGATATTCGGCTGCGTCGTCTGTTGCCCAAAGCAGGGTATCGGTGGCCTGCCAATGTGCGCGGGCACCATCAAGGAATAGTGGACGCTGGATGATAGGCTGATACCAAATCTCAGGATAGCCATCAAAGGTAAAGGCCTGGTTGCCTTTTTGTGGCTCAAAGCGACTGTTGTCCGGGCCGAGTGCCTTGTCGTTGCCCTTATGAATTATGAAGTTGTAGCAATTGGCACCAGGTTCAATGTTTAGAATGTAGTAAGCACCATAGTCCGGATGTATCCCATCTGCAGGGTAAGGCGTTGACCAGTTATTAAAATAAGGGGCATCTGTGGTCGGAGCTGCATAGTTACCACAGCCTTCACCATTCCATAAATGCAGGCCCCAGCCGTTATAGTCTTGATCGTCGCGTTGATAAAATATCGCAATCTGATGTTCGCCAAGCACCAAGCCTGTACCTATGGCTTGGCTTTGCAGCGCTAAAGTTAACGCGAGGGGGACGCGGCTTAGGGCCAACTGAATGCTGAATTCTGTACTTTGTCCGGCAGCCAGGCTGTTCACATTCAGGTCAATATAGGGCTTGCCTTCTACCTCACCGCTGCTGTTGAGAATGCTGTGGCTGGTGTTTTCGATCAGCACGCGCATCGGCCCTGATATAAGCTCAGTACCTTGGTTGGTCAGTGTGACTTGGCTGACATACTGACGATTCACCCGATCAAATAACGGTTTTGTGGCGTAGCTGAAATGAGCTTGGGATTGTATTTGCCACTGCGCGAGGACAGGCAGTGACAACACGCAGAGTAAGAATCCTATCAGGCGGGTTTTCATTGTGCTCTCCTTCTGCGTACACATAAGGCCGCGGCACCTGCCAACATCAGAAGGGGGAGGCCGGGTTCATTAATAGATGACACAAAGGTGTTTAGCTGCACATTATCGATGGCCAGCGTCGAGAATAGTCCGTCGCCAATGACCGCACCTTCTTGCAATGTGAAGTCTAAAAACCAGCCGGTTTGATTATAGAAACTGTTGTCCAGCATTATGCTGAATGTGCCGGCGGCATAAGTGGATGATTGTAATAAAACCCCAGACAAGCCATCTGCGCCATATAAGTTGCCCAGGCCATCATTTAGCCCAACATTAAAGTAGTCACCTAATTGCGGATCGCCATCGTTGCCAAAGAAATGCCAGTCAAAACTCAACCAGAGCTGTTCTCCCGTCTGCACTTGCAAGTCCAATTCCTGATAAAGGGTGTTGGCGAAGAATGCCTGGGTGCTCTGGCCATCATCCACGCTTAACAAAGCTCGGCAGTTTCCTGCCTGATTTTCAATCGTAAAGTCCTGGCCTGCACTGGGTGAGCCGAGCCCGTCGGTATCTTGCTGCCAGTGACTAAAATCGCAGCTTTGAAAATCGCCATTGCCAATCATCGCTGCCTGGCCGGGGGCCGCCGCGAGTAAACACAAGGGCAATAACAGGGTTGAATATGCTTTCACTGGACACTCCATTTGTTGAATAGTGAGTTAACAAAATTGCTACAAGTTGCTGACCTTAGTTGAACAAAAACTCACCGCACAAGCATGACTTAGCCATTTACGCCATGAATACGTATGCAAGCTGGATAAAGTAAAAGAATGGCCTGTTTGGGTATTTGGGCGGGCAAGTGTGGCGCTTTAGCTGTATTGAGCAACGTCATAGCCGAAGAGCCTGATGACTCAATCGATCGTTAAGTAACGGTGATAATTAGAGATACATTATGTGGTTCACGCTGGGCAAAATGTTTCTATGGGAGAGAAGAAAAAGCATAGGCATTCTAGCAATTACTTGTGTTTTTGTGTGTTTAGACAAGAATTTATGATTAAAGCCCCATTTGTATAATATTTCTAATTCAGAATAGACGAATTAAGCAAACTAATGTAGACTACTAAGAATTTGCCAAAATTTTGCTTTTTACCGGGGGAATCCGGCTTGCAGAGCCAGCAAAACAAGTAAACGGGATGTAAATTAGCAATTTACACCCGTTTTTTTTAGGTTGCCAAAATATCCATATTGCTTAGTTAACGGGATATGGATAGCGAATAGGAGGTTGACTTGACTAAATCCGCCCTTTTGGTCCTTGAAGACGGTACAGTTTTCAAAGGGACCGCCATCGGAGCCGAAGGTATTGCTGTTGGAGAGGTGGTGTTTAATACCGCCATGACAGGATATCAGGAGATCCTTACCGACCCGTCCTATGCGGAACAGATAGTAACACTGACCTATCCCCATATCGGCAACACCGGGACGAACGAAGAAGATCAGGAATCCACCAGTATTTGGGCCAAAGGCCTGATCATCAGAGATCTTCCCCTCATTGCCAGTAACTTCCGCAACCAGCAAAGCCTTTCAGATTATCTTAAGCAGCACAATATTCTCGGTATCGCCGACATTGATACGCGCCGCCTGACACGCATTCTGCGTACCACTGGCGCGCAAAACGGTTGTATTGTGGCCGGTGATAACCTGGATGAAGCGAAAGCTTTAGCGGCAGCGAAAGGCTTTCCAGGACTTAAAGGCATGGATTTGGCCAAAGTGGTATCGACCAAAGAAGCCTTCGTGTGGAATCACGGCTCCTGGCGTTTAGGTAAAGGTCATGATGAAAATCGTCAGGATCTGCCTTTCCATGTCGTCGCCTATGATTTCGGTGCCAAGTTGAATATTCTGCGTATGCTGGTTGACCGTGGCTGTAAGCTAACCGTAGTGCCCGCACAAACCTCTGCTGAAGACGTCCTGGCGCTGAATCCTGACGGGGTGTTCCTGTCCAATGGCCCTGGTGACCCGGAACCTTGTACTTACGCAATTGACGCTATCAAAGCCATTCTGGACAAAGATATTCCGGTATTCGGTATCTGTCTGGGGCATCAGTTGCTGGCACTGGCCAGTGGTGCCAAGACCATCAAGATGAAACATGGTCACCACGGCGCTAACCATCCGGTGAAGGATATTCCTAACAGCCGTGTGATGATCACCAGCCAGAACCACGGTTTCGCGGTAGACGAAGACAGTCTCACCGACAACCTGGAAGTGACGCATATCTCTTTATTCGATAAAACCATTCAGGGTATTCATCGTACCGACAAACCGGCCTTCAGCTTCCAGGGACACCCTGAAGCCAGCCCGGGACCGCACGATGCTGCACCATTGTTTGACCATTTCATCGAATTGATTGCGGCCAGCAAGAAGTAATAGGGGGAAGCATGCCAAAACGTAATGATATACAAAGTATTCTGATTCTCGGCGCTGGCCCTATTGTCATCGGTCAGGCCTGTGAATTTGACTATTCCGGTGCTCAGGCCTGTAAGGCGCTGCGCGAGGAAGGCTACCGGGTGATTCTGGTGAACTCCAACCCGGCCACCATCATGACTGACCCGGAAATGGCCGATGCCACTTACATCGAGCCGATTCACTGGGAAGTGGTGAAAAAGATTATTGAAAAAGAGCGCCCAGATGCGATTCTGCCTACCATGGGCGGCCAGACGGCACTAAACTGTGCACTAGAGCTGGATAAGCACGGCGTACTGGCTGAGTTTGGTGTGGAAATGATCGGCGCGACTGCTGATGCCATCGACAAAGCCGAGGACCGTGAGCGCTTTGACCAGGCTATGAAGAGCATAGGTCTGGAATGCCCCCGCGCTGAAATTGCCCACACCATGGAGCAAGCCCATGATGTGCTGTCGCGTATCGGCTTCCCTTGTATTATTCGTCCATCTTTCACTATGGGTGGTACCGGCGGCGGAATCGCGTACAACATCGACGAGTTTGAAGAAATCTGCCGTCGTGGTCTGGATTTGTCTCCCACCAACGAGCTGCTTATCGACGAATCTTTGATTGGTTGGAAAGAGTACGAGATGGAAGTGGTACGCGATAAAAACGATAACTGCATTATCGTATGTACCATCGAAAACTTCGACCCCATGGGTATTCACACCGGCGACTCAATCACTGTTGCACCAGCGCAGACGCTGACCGACAAAGAGTTCCAAATAATGCGTAATGCAGCCATGGCGGTATTGCGTGAAATCGGTGTGGAAACCGGCGGCTCCAACGTACAGTTTGGGGTTGACCCTGAAACTGGCCGTATGGTGATTATCGAGATGAACCCCAGGGTATCTCGTTCATCTGCTCTGGCCTCCAAAGCAACAGGGTTCCCTATCGCCAAAGTGGCGGCCAAGCTGGCAGTGGGCTATACGCTGGATGAGCTGGCTAACGATATTACCGGCGGTCTGACCCCAGCCTCGTTTGAACCGGCTATCGACTACGTGGTGACTAAGATCCCACGTTTTAACTTCGAAAAATTCCCTGGCGCCAACGACCGTCTGACCACGCAGATGAAGTCGGTAGGTGAGGTGATGGCCATAGGTCGTAACCAGCAGGAGTCCTTGCAAAAAGCCATTCGCGGTCTGGAAATCGGCTCACACGGTTTTGACTCTGTGGTTGACATCAACGACCCGGAAGCCAAAACCAAGATTATCCGTGAACTGCGTGAAGCCGGGGCCGAGCGTTTGTTCTATATCGCTGATGCCATGCGTATCGGTATGACGGTGGATGAAATCTTCGGTCTGACTAACATCGATCCTTGGTTCCTGGTACAGATTGAAGAGCTGGTGCAGCTTGAAATCGAGGTTACTGAGCGTGGTTTGTCAGGCATTGATGAAGAGCTGATGCGTAAGCTTAAGCGTAAAGGCTTCTCTGATGCCCGCCTGGCAGCCCTGACCAACGTAGCGGAAGAAGATGTGCGTGGTAACCGTCGTAAGATGGGTATTGTGCCGGTTTACAAACGGGTAGATACCTGTGCAGCCGAGTTCGCTACCAGCACTGCCTATATGTACTCCAGCTACGATGAAGAATGTGAAGCCAATCCATCCAACCGCGACAAGATCATGGTATTGGGCGGTGGCCCAAACCGTATCGGTCAGGGTATCGAGTTTGACTACTGCTGTGTACACGCGGCCCTGGCCATGCGTGAAGACGGTTACGAAACCATTATGGTTAACTGTAACCCGGAAACTGTGTCTACCGACTACGATACATCGGATCGTTTGTACTTCGAGCCGGTAACGCTGGAAGACGTACTGGAAATCGTCCGGGTTGAGCAGCCTAAAGGTGTAATTGTACAGTACGGTGGGCAAACCCCGCTGAAACTGGCTCGCGCCCTGGAAGCCAACGGTGTACCCATTATCGGTACCAGCCCTGATGCCATCGACCGTGCCGAAGACCGTGAGCGTTTTCTGCAGATGGTGCATAAGCTGAATCTGAAACAGCCAGCCAACGCAACGGTCAGCAATGTTGAGCAAGCGTTGGAACAGGCTGAGCGTATCGGCTTCCCGCTGGTGGTTCGTCCTTCCTACGTGTTGGGTGGCCGCGCCATGGAAATCGTTTACGACATTAAAGATCTGAAGCGCTATCTGAATGAAGCGGTAAAAGTGTCTAACGACTCTCCGGTATTGTTGGACCGCTTCCTGGATGACGCCATCGAAGTGGATATTGACGCCATTTGCGACGGCGAGAATGTGGTGATTGGCGGTATCATGGAGCACATCGAGCAAGCCGGTGTTCACTCAGGTGACTCAGCCTGTTCATTGCCTCCTTACAGCCTGGACAAAGCCATTCAGGATAAGATGCGCGATCAGGTAAAAGCCATGGCGCTGGAATTGGGTGTAGTGGGTCTGATGAACACCCAGTTTGCGGTTAAAGGCGGCGAAGTGTACTTGATTGAGGTTAACCCTCGTGCTGCCCGTACCGTGCCTTTTGTTTCTAAGGCGACGGGTGTGGCCCTGGCCAAGGTGGCAGCGCGTGCTATGGTGGGACAAACCCTAGTACAGCAAGGCGTTACAAAGGAAATTATTCCGCCTTACTACTCAGTAAAAGAAGTGGTGATTCCTTTTGCCAAGTTCCATGGTGTTGACCCGTTGCTAGGCCCTGAAATGCGCTCTACCGGTGAGGTAATGGGCGTGGGTGACAGCTTCGAAGAGGCCTATGCCAAGGCAAACCTGGGTGCCAGCGCACCATTGCCTAAGCGTGGTAAGGCGTTGTTGTCTGTGCGTGAAAACGACAAGCGTCGTCTGGTTGAATTGGCGAAGGCCATGCTGGCCAAAGGCTTTAAGCTGGAAGCCACCAGAGGGACTGCGCAGGTGATTACCGAGGCCGGTCTTGAGTGTGCAGTGGTCAACAAACTGTCTGAAGGGCGTCCTAATATTGTCGACGCCATCAAAAACGGTGAGTACTGCTACATCATCAATACTACCGAAGGGCGTCAGGCAATTAACGATTCCGTGTATATTCGTCGCGAAGCACTCTTGAATAAAGTGGCGTATACCACCACTATGAATGCAGCGTTTGCTACCATGCATGCCCAGGAAGCCGATGACCGGGCCCGGGTAAGCTCCGTACAGGAATTACACGAGAGAGTAAGTCGTTAATGCAACAGATACCCATGACAGCTAAGGGCGCACAAATGCTGCGCGAAGAGCTGAACCATCTGAAGTCGGTTAAGCGTCCTCAGATTATCCAGGCCATAGCCGAAGCCCGTGAACACGGCGATCTTAAAGAGAACGCCGAGTACCATGCTGCTCGTGAGCAGCAGGGCTTTTGCGAAGGACGTATTCAGGATATTGAAGCCAAACTGTCGGTGGCACAGATTATTGATGTCACCAAGATGGCCAATAATGGCAAGGTGATTTTCGGTGCAACCGTTGCTTTGCTGAATCTGGATACCGAAAGCGAAATTACCTATCGCATCGTGGGCGATGATGAAGCGGATATCAAAAACAACCTGATCTCCGTTAATTCACCTATCGCCCGTGGTTTGATTGGTAAAAGTCTGGATGACGTTGTACAGATTCAGACGCCTGCCGGTGTTGTGGAATATGAAATTATTGAGGTTGAGTACCTGTAATTCAGGGGAAAACTGAATAGAAAAAAGGGCCGTGTGGCCCTTTTTTATTGCTTGCTTGTCAGGGCCGTTTACCTACCGGGATCATGATGTGGGCATAGGGAGTGTCTTTCCACATTACGTATGGTCCTCCGTAGTAAGGATCGGTAGGCAAAGCGTCCAATAGCGCCTTATCTGGTGTGATGAGCATCAGGTGCGGTCCTTCCACTATCCATTGGTTATCCTTGCTTTCACCTTCAGCGAAAGGGTCGGTATTGCTGGCGCCACCGTCTCCTGCCAACATATAGGAAATACCAATACCTGTAGCTTCAAAGGGCTGCTTGTTCATCCAGGCGTGGGCCCAGGCCATCCAAGTGTCGTCCATACACATGGGGGACGTGCCTTGCAGTTGTGGCGGGGTAGGGAAGCAGGTGTAGCCGCTATCGCCTTGTTGCAGAACATTCTTGTCCCAGTCCATTACCGTCACCTTGTCCCTCAGTGTGGGTGGTGCGGCATTCAGCGCATCATCAAGCATGGCTTGTTGATTGTCTGCCGCCATACTTCCTAGGCTTGCTATTGCCATCAGAGTGGTAAGCGTTAAGGGGCGGATATTCATGGGATTTCCTCATGAACTGTCATCAGGGAAACTGAGAAGCTCAGTATAGTTCAAAGTGCATCAGCAAGACGTACAGCCTCAAACTCAGTATCATGGCAGCCTGACAATCAGGGAGACCGACAGTGCAAGCAAGTTTCTGGCAGCAAAAATGGCAAAATAACGAATTGGGCTTTCATTTACCCGAGCCTCATCCCAAGTTGGTCAGGCATATTGGTCGTTTAGGGTTAAAACCCGGTGACCGGGTTTTTCTGCCGCTGTGCGGCAAAAGTCTGGATATCGCCTGGTTGCTTCAACAAGGTTTCAAGGTGGTCGGTGCTGAGTGGGTACAACAGGCGGTAGAGCAACTTTTTGCTGAGCTTGGGGTTGAACCGACCATTACCCAAATTGGCCAGCTTAGCCGATACAGCGCCCATCAACTGGATATATTGGTCGGCGATATTTTTGCTGTGGATGCTGATACCTTGGGGCTGGTTGATGCGGTATACGATAGAGCCGCTTTGGTCGCGTTGCCGGCTGACAAGCGTATTCTGTATAGCCGCCATCTGGCTGCCATCAGCGGATTTGCTTCCCAGCTTTTAATTAGCTTTGAGTATGACCAGAGCTTACTCAGTGGCCCCCCATTTTCTGTGCCGCCAGAGGAGGTAAAAGCCCATTATCAGGATATGTTTACCCTTGAACTCTTGGAGTCAAAGGCCATTAAAGGTGGCCTGAAGGGCAAATGCCCGGCGGATGAGCAGGCCTGGTTGTTATCGGCCAAATCATAATGAAAACGGGGAATATGGTGCTTGCAACCGATAGGTTGACTATCAGAGTGTTGCACCCTCATGAATGGGAGCTGCAGCACGAATACGAGGTGCAGAACAAAGATCACCTCGCCCCTTGGGAGCCATTGCGTGCGCCAGACTACTTTACTCCCGCACAATGCCAAGCGCGGATTGCGCAGCGTTTTGCTGATTATCAGGCTGGCTGTCAGCTGCCGCTGGTGGCATTTGAGCATCAGAGCGGGCAATTAGTCGCGCAGGCTTGCTTTAGCCAGATTGTGCGTGGCCCTTTTCAGGCCTGCTATTTGGGCTACTCGATGGATCATCGTTTTCAAGGGCAGGGACTGATGTTTGAAATGCTCTCACCTTGTATTGAGTATATTTTCGGGGAGTTAACGTTGAATCGAATTATGGCTAACTATTTGCCCGAGAATAAACGTAGTGCGCGTTTGTTGGCGCGCTTGGGGTTTGCGCAGGAAGGCCTGGCCAAGCGCTATTTAAAGATTAATGGCCGATGGCGGGACCATGTCCTGACGGCCAAATTAAGCCCTTATCAGTAATAAAAAACGGCCCAATTGGGCCGTTTTTTATTGATGCATAGGGGTTAAAGCTTGAACTCAACCACTTTACGGCCGAGTTTTTCCAGCTCAGGTTTAAGTGTTTTGGCGTCACCCACCACCACTGTCAGCATTTCATCCAGTTTAAGATGCTTGGCTGCCAGGGCATTGATTTCCGCTTTACTGATGTTATCAACAATGGCCGAACGTTCTTTGACAAAGCTTGGCTTTAGGTCAAATTCCAGAATTTGCGCCAGGAAACCCAGTTTGGCACGCGGCGTCTCATACTTCAGTGCGTCTTTTTGATTGATGGCCAGACGCATAAAGCTTAGCTCTTCGTCACTGATCCCCTTTTCGGCGTACTGGCTAATCTCTTTGTAGAACTCAGCCAGAGCGGCTTGTGTGGCATCAGCACGCACATCGGCAGAGGCCGAGAAAGTTCCCGTGTATTGGTCTCCCCAGAAACCTGTCCAGGCCCCATAGGTATAGCCTTTGTCTTCACGTAGGTTCATATTGATGCGGCTGTTAAATGCCCCTCCCAGTGGGAAGTTCATCAGGCCAGTGCGGTAGTATTCGCCGGTAATATCTATGGGTAGCGCAGGTTTAGCGACGCGGATAGCGGATTGTGCCGCTTCGTCTTTATTTACCAGGTAAATAACACCCGGCTCAAACTGCGCTGTACCAATGCTGGGCGCGGTATGTGGGGCTTGTCCTTGCCAGGCTCTCAGCTTAGGCATGGCCGAGAATACTTCAGCCTTGTCCAGGCTGGACACCAGGATCATCTCACCACCCACCGGTTTAAACCAGGTGTTGTAGAAGGCTTTCACGTCATCCAGACTGATACTGGCCAACGTCTGCTCTGTACCGCCGTCAGGCAGTCCAGCAATGCTGTTACCGTACATAAGTTGCCTGGTGGCTTTACTGGCCAGATAACCTGCATCTTTTTGGGCATTTTTAACCCCTTCGATGCGCTGCTTCTGAATGCGAGCAAAGTCATCTTGATTGAAAGCAGGTTCAAACAGGTATTCTTCCAGTAAGGCGAGCGTCGCTGGCAGGTTCTCACTCAGGCTGTTAACAAATACGTTGAGATTTTCGTCTCCGGCCGACACCCGAATACTACTACCCAGCTTTTCCAGCTCACGGGTCATCTGCTCACTGCTGCGAGACTGAGTCGACTCGGTCAGCATGGCGGCCAGAATACTCGCTACGCCGGCTTTATCCAGGTTTTGTTGGTAGTTGCCGCCGCGAATCTTCAGCAACAGAGATGTGGTGGGCGTTTCGTCATTGTGGGTGCCAAGTACTTCAATGCCATTTTCCCAGTTTTCCTGCCAGTACTGTGGCACGGCCACTGCAGGATTTGCGCCCGGAGCAGGGCGAATGGAACGGTCAAAGTCGTCTTTGGCTACCCTGACGTTCAAGTCATCCGCTGTGGTGGTGGAAGGGCCCATTTCTAGTGGTTTCGGCAGGGTGAAGTTATCTGCTGCGGCTACAAGTTGTGTCTGGCCTTTGGGTACCACACTCATCACCACAGAAGGTTTGCCTTTGATGTAAGTGTTATAGACTCGCATCACGTCTTCTTTGCTGACGCGTTTATAACGATCTACCTGCTCGTTAATGTAATTGGGGTTGCCCAGCAAGGTCTCATAGTTGGCCAATTGTGCCACTTTGCCATGGACAGATTGCAGGCCAAATATCGCGTCAGACAGCATTTCTGCTTTGATTTTTGCCAAGTCATCATCAGTTACGCCGCGCTGCTCAAACTCGGCCAGACTATTACGGATAATGCTCTCCATATCAGCCAGGGTTTTACCTGACGCTGGGTGAGGCAAGGCGAAAAGCGTAAATTGACAAGCTAATTCAGAACAGCCGTGGCCGGCAGAGGCCTGTACTGCCAGTTGATTCTTCACCAAGTTCTGGTACAGCAGCGAATTGTTGCCAGAACCGATGATCTGCATCAGTACATCTAAAGGGGCTTCATCTGCATGGAACAAATGCACCGTGGGGTAGGCAATATACACTAAGGGCAGGTGCACATTGTCTTCCATGGAAATATAACGGGTATTATCCAGACTGACTTTAGGCTTGGCCATAGGTTCTACTTCTGGACCTGCCGGAATAGAGCCAAAGTATTTTTCTACCAGGGCCAGTACTTCTTCGGCTTTAACGTCGCCGCCTACGGTCAGGGTGGCATTGTTTGGCCCATACCAGCGCAGGAAGAAGGCTTTGAGGTCGTTAACATTGACCCGGTTTAAATCGTCCATCCAGCCAATCACCGGCCAGGAATAGGGATGGCCTTCGGGATAAAGGGCCTGGGCAACTCGCTCTCCTAAGCGTCCATAGGGTTGATTGTCGATACGTTGACCCCGTTCGTTTTTGACGGTTTCACGCTGGACCTCAAATTTTTCCTGGGTTACCGCATCCAGCAAGAAACCCATGCGATCCGCTTCCAACCACAGCATGGTTTCCAATTGGTTAACCGGCACGGTTTCAAAGTAATTGGTACGATCTGAATTGGTGGTGCCGTTCATGGTGCCACCGGCCTCGGTAACAATCTTAAAATGTTCATCATCGGCGACGTTTTCAGAGCCTTGGAACATCATATGTTCGAAGAAATGCGCAAAGCCCGATTTACCCAGCTCTTCGCGGGCGGAACCAACATGATAAGTAACATCAACATGTACCAGAGGATCGGAGTTATCCTCATGGACAATCAAGGTCAAGCCATTCGCTAATCGGTATTTTTTATAGGGAATAACCAATTGTGTTCCCTGGTTGGCAACACTTTCAACTAATGTTGTTGTGTTGGAAGGCACCTGCTGGGTGCTGCTGCAGGCGCTTAGGCCGGCGATGGCCATAGCAATGACTAGTTTATTTACTTTCACTTTTATTGTTTCCCGTTTTTTTATCGTCCATGGCGCATGTTGCGCGAGTTAGGAGCTTTTAGTGCAAACGCCAAACTATGAAAATACTCGCTTCCTTTTGCAATCACAAACTTGTTAGAAAGCATTACAACTGTTTGTTAATTAATCAGAAGTTTGCAAGCTTAGGATTTGCTTCGTGTTTCAAATGGCGGCTCGCTTTGTCGCTTCTGCTTGCAATCTATGCAGTTGGTCATGCACCCAGTTCAGGCTGGGGCGCGGGATTTCCGTAGTTTGATTGGCAAGATCTGAGGCTTGCTGTAGGTAATGCAAGGATTGGGCGCCCAATTCGGCCTGTAAACTAATTTTGGCCAGCTCTACCAAGGGCTCATACTGCGCAGGGTGATCCTCTCGAATTGAGCGCCAGGCCAAGATAATTTTCTCTAAGTTTGATTGAGCTTGTTGTGCATCGCCTTGTCGCAATTGAATTGTGGCTGTAAGCAGGGCGGTTTCCAGAGTTTTCGAGTGGGCATATCCCCACATTTCAGTCTCTTTGGCGAGAACCATATTGGCAAGCGTACTTGCTTGTTGGAGTCGGTCAGTTTGCTGGTAAAGGCTAGCCAATGAACTTTGCGCTTGATACAGCAGGCCATTTACCTCGCCCACCAGCGGCGGTAAACCGGCAATTACCTCGTCTAACAACGCTTCGGCCGCTTGGTATTCACCTTGCTTAAGCTTAACCCTGGCCAATCGATACTTAGCTTCATAGGCGTCCTGATGGGCGTTGCCGTAAATTTTTATGCTGCTTTGCAAGTATTGATTGGCATAGTCGACCGCCTTTTCATGGTTACCGAGCATTTCTTGCAAGGTTGCCAGGCGACCTAAGTTATACACAGTAAGGCTGTGCTGCTCACCCAAAACTTCAGCAGAGCGGGTTAAGCCTAATTGGAAATAGTCTGCAGCCTGAGCATAGTTCCATAGTGCGAAGTGATCGGCCCCTAAACTGGTGATGGCCAATATAGTGACAATGTTATCTTCACCTAAGGCTTTTCGGGCAGCTTGAAGAACCTGCATATGTATATCAACCGCATCTTGGGAACGACCGGTATCGTTGTAAAACCCTCCCAGGTTGGTCATTTGTCCGAGTGTGAATTCGCTGTCCGGCCCGCGCACGATTTTACTCAGCTCCACTGCCTCTTCGAGCAATGGTAAGCGCTCGGTATGCCGGTCAGCACGGCTATAGGTATTGCTCAGTGACAACAGCACATTCAGCAGGCCCCTGCTGTCACTGTTATTGTTGGCGCGATGAATAGCCAGGGCCTTTTCCAAATGCGCTATAGCGGGTAGCAGTACGCCAATACGATAGTAAATGTCGCCGACTTCCCGTCTGACTGCGGCTTCTATCAAGGGCTGCTTCGCCAGGGCACTGTTTTCATCATCCAGTTTGGCGCTGGCGCTATCCAGTACTTCGCGCAAACTGATTTCCCGGCCTTGTGCCTCTGTGGGGCGGAGTTTATTAAACATCGAGGTCAGAAAACGGCTGACCGCTTCTGACTTTCCGCGCTCAGTTTCGGCTTTATCGCGCTGCTGCTGAGCTATATCCCTTTCGGCTTTGACTTGCACTGACTGCAACCAGATTGCCGTTGATGCGACGCTAACCATAATCAGCAAAGTCAGGCTAAGTGCGCTGGCCAGCATATTACGCCGCAAGAATTTTCCGCTTCGATACATCAGCGAGCTGGCACGGGCCTTAACAGGTTTGTGATTCAGAACATTGTCGAGATCCTTTCCCAGCTCCCAGACTGAGGCGTAGCGCATCTCCGGCTCTTTGTTTAAGGCTTTAAGCAATATGTTGTCCAAGTCGCCTGCCAACTGGCGGCTCAACAACCTGTTGGGTTGTGCTTTGTTGTCGGATACCTCCAAAACCGCTTGGCTGGGTGGGCGAGGGACGGTTTCCAGGATGGACTTTTCTAAGGCAAAGGGCGTGCTTTTAGCCTCAAATAGCGGCATGTCGGTAAGCAGTTCATAAAACAAGGCGCCCAGCGCATACACATCGGTTGCCACGGTAATACTATGCCCCTGAATCTGTTCTGGGCTGGCATACAAGGGGGTCATGGCGCGTTCTTGAGTGCGGGTATCCATGCCCCACTGATCATTGAGTGTGTTGTCGAGTAATTTGGCAATGCCGAAATCCAGTAACTTAGGTTCTCCATCGGCCTGGACTAAAATGTTGGACGGCTTAAAGTCGCGGTGCACAATCAATTTTTGGTGGGCGTATTGGACGGCCTGACAAACTTTAATAAACAATCTTAATTTACCAGGCAGATCCAGTCCGCGTTTCTGACAGTGCTGTTTAATGTCCAGACCATCAACATATTCCATCACTAAGTAGGGAAGCCCCTGTTCGGTGGTGCCGCCGTCCAATAGCCGGGCGATGTTTGGATGCTGTAACTGAGCCAGGATTTGGCGTTCAGTTTTAAACCGCTGCTGCATCGCCTGACTGGTTTGCTGGCTGGTGCGAATAAGTTTAATGGCCACTTGTTGCTGGTATTGATGGTCGGCTCGCTCAGCCAGATAAACCGCCCCCATACCGCCTTCTGCCAAAGGTTTTAAAAGTCGGTAGGGGCCAAGCAACTGACCACTGAGATCTTGATCGGGGTTCAAAAATGCCTGAGCAGCTTGTAATACCGGTGTTATCAAGGTGTCGGCATGTCCGTCGTGAGCCAGCAGTGAGTATACTTTGTCAACCAACGCCGAATCATTGCCGCATTGTTCCTGCAAAAAAGCGAGCTGCTGTGCTTGTGGAAGTTCTTGTGCCTGATGAAATAGCGCTTCTATGCGTTGCCAATCGTTGTCCTTCATTTGCTGCCCTGATGTTGTTTGCCGATGTGTGAGTGAAAACTGTACAACAAGGCCTTAATAGTAGCCTATCTACTTGGTATTTCAGCGATTATTTGAATATGACTAAGATTCGGGGGAATCCATAGTGAGAGGATTGTGGAGAAACCACAGAGCACAAAAAAAACAGGCCCCGTGTGGGGCCTGCTAGCTTACATATTCGGGTAATTGGGTCCACCCGTGCCTTCCGGCACCACCCAGCGAATGTTCTGAGTTGGGTCTTTAATGTCACAGGTTTTACAGTGCACACAGTTTTGCGCATTTATCTGCAGCTTGGGCCCGTCACTTTCTTCAACTATTTCATAAACCCCGGCGGGGCAGTAGCGCTGCGCTGGCTCATCAAAACGCGCCAGATTAACGCTAATGGGGATTGTGTTATCTTTGAGCTGTAAATGGCAAGGCTGGTCTTCTTCATGGTTGGTGTTAGACAAAAACACCGATGACAGCTTATCAAAACTCAAAACACCATCCGGTTTCGGGTAGGTCAGTTTCTGACACTGACCCTTGTCTTTCAACTGTTCGTGATCCACGCTGTCGTCTCGCAGAGTAACCGGCAGCTTTCCGGCGAACCAATTTTGCTCAAGTGTGTTAAAGGCACCGCCCCAAAATGTGCCGAACTTGTGCATAGCTGGGCCGAAATTACGCGAACGGTAGAGTTCATCAAATAACCAGGAGGCACTGAGTTTCTCAGCATAGGCCTGTAGATCTTGACCTTCACCGCCAGATTTTATCGCGTCAAATAAGGTTTCGGCGGCGAGCATGCCGGACTTCATGGCCGTGTGATTGCCCTTGATCTTGGCAAAGTTCAGGGTGCCGGCTTCACAACCCACCAGCAACCCGCCAGGGAAGGTCATCTTTGGTAAGGAGTTTAAACCGCCCTTGGCAATGGCGCGTGCCCCATAGGCCACTCGTTTTCCACCTTGCAGATATTGTTTATATACCGGGTGGTGCTTGAGGCGCTGGAATTCATCAAAAGGACTGAGGTAAGGGTTGCTGTAATTTAAATCCACAATCAATCCCACCAGAACCTGACCGTTCTCGGCATGGTACAAATAGCCGCCACCACTGGCTTCATTTAATGGCCAGCCGCCACTGTGCACCACCAGACCTTCCTGATGTTTATCGGCAGGCACATCCCAGATTTCTTTAAAGCCAATGGCGTAATGTTGTGGGGATTTGTCTTTGTCTAATGCGAATTTGGCAATCAGTTCTTTGCCCAAATGGCCGCGGCAGCCCTCAGCAAATACAGTGTACTTAGCGCGTAATTCCATACCCGGCATAAAGCCGTCCTTCGCTTCACCTTTGGCATCCAGGCCCATATCGCCGGTTATTACCCCTTTGACTACATCGTCTTCGATAATCAAACTGGCGGCGGCAAAACCGGGGAAAATCTCTACACCCAGTTCCTCTGCCTGTTGAGCCAACCAGCGACAGACATTGCCCATGCTGACAATATAGTTGCCCTCATTGTGCATGGTCTTGGGGGTCATAAAGCCGGGAAGTTTGCTGCCATCAGCTTCGTTCTTAAGTAGATAGATATGATCTTCTTTAACTTGGGTGGTCAGCGGCGCCCCTTTCTCCTGCCAGTCAGGAAAAAGCTCGTTGAGGGCGCGAGGTTCGAATACTGCACCGGAGAGTATATGAGCGCCTACTTCTGAGCCTTTCTCCACCACACAGATCATCAGCTCTTGATCATGTTCGCGGCTAAGCTGAGCAAGGCGGCAGGCGGTGGAAAGACCCGCCGGTCCGGCTCCGACAATAACGACGTCAAATTCCATCGATTCTCTTTCCACTACAGACTCCTCAAAATGTCTTGTTACTGGTCTATTCTTGCTCTGTGCCTCTAGCTAAAGGCGTAGGCTATAGCTGTTCTAGGTTAATAAAGTATCAGCCCAGGATTAATTTGTTGTAAATTTATCTGCCCGCGGCAAAGGGTAGTGTTGGTTGACGTTTACGTCAACAGGAAGTACATTTTTGCCATAAACGGAATGCTCCCACCCCGAGGGGCAACACAGGAATTGCCCTGTATCCTCAAATGAAGGTGTCAAGATGAAGATATTAGTGCCAGTTAAACGCGCCATTGACTATAACGTCAAGGTGCGGGTGAAGTCGGATCAATCCGGTGTGGACCTTGCCAATACCAAAATGGCCATTAACCCATTCTGTGAAATTGCTGTGGAAGAGGCTGTGCGCCTGAGAGAACAGGGGATTGCCAGCGAGATTGTGGTGGTCTCAATTGGTGATAAAGCCTGCCAGGAACAAATTCGTACGGCCTTGGCGTTAGGCGCTGATCGTGGCCTGCATATTGAAACCGAACAGTCGCTGGAATCATTGCAAGTCGCCAAACTGCTGCAAAAAGTAGTGGAAGCCGAGCAACCGCAATTGGTGATTCTGGGTAAACAGAGCATTGATTCAGATAACAACCAAACCGGCCAAATGCTGGCAGCCTTATGCGGTTTGCCGCAAGGTACCTTTGCTTCAAAAGTGGAAATTAGCGGTGACAAGGTCAAGGTTACCCGCGAGGTGGACGGCGGCTTACAAACCGTATCACTGACCTTGCCAGCGGTGGTAACCACCGACCTGCGTTTGAACGAGCCCCGTTATGCCTCACTGCCAAATATCATGAAGGCCAAACGTAAACCGCTGGATGTCAAAGCTGCAGCGGATTTTGGGGTGGAACTGACATCCAAGGTTAAGCTGCTCAAAGTGGAAGCGCCTGCTCAGCGTCAAGGCGGTGTGAAGGTGGCTGATGTGGCTGAGCTGGTGGCAAAACTGAAAAATGAAGCGAAGGTGATCTAATGGCGATTCTGGTATACGTAGAACATGACAACGCGCACCTGAAGGCGGAAAACCTTAAGCTGGTGGATGCGGCTATAAAAATGGGCAGCGAGCTGCACTTATTGGTCGCCGGTTACCAGTGTCAGGACGTGGCTCAGCAAGCGGCAACACTGGCTGGCGTGAGCAAAGTGTTGGTGGCCGATGATGCGGCTTATGAGCACCAGCTCGCTGAAAATATTGGTGAACTGGTTACTGAGCTGGGGCGTGATTACAGCCATATCCTGGCCGCGGCCACCACCACGGGTAAAAACTTTATGCCCCGGGTGGCGGCGCTACTGGATGTTGCGCAAATCTCCGACATTATCAAAGTGGAGAGTGCCGATACCTTTGTGCGCCCCATTTATGCTGGTAACGCTATCGCTACTGTGCAAAGTGAAGATGCGATCAAGGTTATCACGGTACGTACCAGTGCGTTTGATGCCGTTGAGCAAAGCGGTAGCGCTGCGGTAGAGGCCATTAGCCTTAGCAAGGAAAATAGCTTAAGTGCCTTTGTGGGGGCTGAACTGACCAAGTCTGAGCGTCCGGAGCTCACCGCGGCGCGCGTGGTGATTTCCGGTGGACGTGGTATGCAAAATGGCGACAACTTTAAGTTGTTGGAAGGCATTGCAGATAAGCTTGGCGCGGCCATTGGCGCGTCTCGTGCGGCGGTAGATGCAGGCTTTGTACCTAACGATATGCAGGTGGGACAAACCGGTAAGATTGTCGCCCCAGAGCTGTATATTGCGGTTGGTATCTCCGGTGCAATTCAGCATTTGGCGGGTATGAAGGACTCCAAATTCATTGTGGCTATCAACAAAGATGAAGAAGCGCCAATCTTCCAAATTGCCGACTATGGTCTGGTAGGTGATCTGTTCCAGATCCTGCCCGAACTGGAAGCCAGTTTGTAATTGCAGATAGCGTGAAAAAAAGGCCGTTCAGCTTTGCTGAGCGGCCTTTTTACTTTAGTCATCACAGTAACCGGCAGCGACTCGAACTTGCTGCTTTATTCGTCAAGTGGTATTAGCTCAGCACGGAAGGAATAAATATTTTCAACATTCTTGGTTTTGTAAATATATTATTCGAATATTTCTTGAACTCCTTTTCTGTCAACAACATAATGGCTCGGCATCTGTACTAAAAACATAATAAATCATCACTTAGCTTCATGACTAAATGTAGGCAACGTGCAACAAAGAATAAGGAGACAGGGGCATGGGAACCGTTAAAACCTTCAGGCTGTTGAGCTTGGCAATAGGCTTGTCGGCGATGAGTTGGCAGGGCGTCGGCGCCGAGCAGCCAGTGCCAAAGCTAGAGATCATTCAGCAACAGATTGATGCCGGTGAGTTCACAGCAAGCAAAGTGCTTATTGAGCAACTTTTGGCGTCAGCGCACTCGCTTTCCCCTGAGCAGTATGACGCCTTTGCCTTTGAATTGGAGCGTATGGGTCGCATTGAGCGCGACTTCCCTTATGATTTTTCTGCATTGCTCAAAAATGTGCGTCGCTATATTCCACAAGCGACCGAGCAGGACGTGCAAGCCTGGTTAGCTCAGAATGTTATCGAGTCCATGCTGATTGATGGGGAAATGCGCTACTTCAAAAGTTCCGGTTATAACCTGATGCATTTAAGCACGGCAGCGCTGGCCAGGCACAAAGAAGTCAATCCACAAGCCAGTTATGACAAACCTGATCCGCTGTATCAAGTGCACCCACACCACAGTGATGTATTGAGCGGCAAGGATATGCCTGTGCGCTTTGAGATTGAATACAAGTTAACCGTCAATGCCGATGCGATACCTGCGGGGGAACTGCTTAAGGCCTGGCTTCCTTATCCTAAACCTATCGAAGGACGTCAGTATAATATTGAGTTGGTGAGCAGTGCGCCTGATGTGGTTAGCCTTGCCCCGGCTGATACGGCGCAAAGAACCGCTTATTTTGAAGCGCCTGCCAAAGCAGGCGAGAAAACCGAGTTTTCGATCCGCTACCGTTATACAGCCAAAGCCTGGCATCAGCCTATTGAACCAGAAAAAGTGGTGCCACTGACACAACCTGAAATGTATCAGGATTATCTGGCTGAGCGCTTACCCCATATTCAGTTCAGCGATGAGCTGAGACAATTATCGGCACGTATCGTCGGCGATGAAACCAACCCTTACCGTATCGCGCAAAAAT
Source organism: Bowmanella yangjiangensis (assembly GCF_018531185.1). Classification (NCBI taxonomy): domain Bacteria; kingdom Pseudomonadati; phylum Pseudomonadota; class Gammaproteobacteria; order Alteromonadales; family Alteromonadaceae; genus Bowmanella; species Bowmanella yangjiangensis. The sequence goes on along the minus strand of NZ_JAHDJU010000003.1, from coordinate 286,091 downwards.
TGTTTGCCTGGGTTGATACCATTCCCTGGGCCACCGCCCGCGAGTACTCCACTATTCGTAATTTGTCAGAGTATGCCGCGACCACCGGTCACGCTGATTGTGGTCAGCAAACCATGTTGCTGATGACCTTGCTACGTATGAACGGTATTCCCAGTCGCTGGGAGTCAGGATGGGAATTTTCCGACAGCGACTTTGACACTATGCATGACTGGGGGCAGTTTTATCTGGCGCCTTATGGTTGGTTGCCCATGGATGTAACGCATGGCGTGTTGAACAGCGACCAGCCTGAACTGGCCTGGTTTTATCTGGGGGGAATTGACGCCTATCGCTTGATATTCAACAGCGATTATTCGCAGCCCTTCGTACCACAAAAGCAGCACTTTAGGTCTGAAACCCTGGACTCACAGCGCGGTGAAGTAGAGTGGCGGGGCGGCAATCTGTATTTTGACCAGTGGCGGTATTCCATGAACTGGCGTGTCATTGAGTAAGAGTAGGGGCATCATGCCCCTTTCTTGTATTTGAACTGGCCGGTAAGCTCGCGCCGCATTCCCTGGCTAATGGACAACAAACGGGGCGGAACGAGCTGTCATGCTAATAACGCCGATTTATTGCCCCAGCTTAAAAGTATGTACCTGCTGCTCTAAGGTTTGTGAAAGCTGTTGCAGCTCGTTGCTGATGGTCTTGTTGCCCTTGGCGTCCTCAAGGGATTGCTCAGCATTATCGAGAATTCGCAAAATACTTTGGTTAATTTCTTCCGCCGCCAGATTCTGTTCATCTGTGGCATTCGCGATTTGCGTATTCAATTCGTTAATCTGCCGCATGTTCTCCGTCATATCTGCCAGTGATTCTGCAAGTTTTTGAATTTGCTTGGCTTTGATATCTGCCTCGTTGCAGGAGGCTTCCATAGTCTGGACTGTTGCCGCGGCGTCTTTTTGCAGTACTGCGATAGTGCGATGGATCTCATCGGTGGAGTCATGAGTGCGATTGGCTAATGTGCGCACTTCATCGGCCACCACGGCAAATCCTCGTCCCTGTTCTCCGGCCCTGGCAGCTTCGATAGCGGCATTCAAGGCCAGCAGATTGGTTTGTTCTGCAATGGCACTGATGACCTCCAGCACTTTGCCAACCTGCATCGTTTGGTTCTGTAATCGGTTTACCTGCTCCGTGGCCTGGCGGACATGACCTGCCAGTTGGTTAATGCTTTGCTCTGCCTCGGCGGCAATATCCCGACTATGAAACGCGAGTTTGGCGCATTCGTCTGTGGTTGCATGGGCTTGGTGACTGATCTGTTTGACTTGGGCGGATGAACATTCCAGTTCATTGATGGCGGCCGCTACTGAGTCTGTGCTGATTTTCTGTTCAAGGATCATGCGCTCAGAGGTGTCTGCAGAGTTGATAATACGCAGTGCAGATTGGTTCAGTACCGCGCTGGACTGAGAAACTTTAGCCAGGTTTTGCTTAAAGACGTTCATCATTTTATTAAAGTTTCTAGCTAAACGTCCTAATTCGTCATCTGTGGGGTCGTTGACCGTCAGACTGAGATCCTGATTTTCGGTGGCCAGGCGCATAGTGCGGCCTAATTGGGTAATACGATGTATGAGTTTTTTCTTAAACCAGATACCAAGCCCGGTAAAGGTAAGTATAAAAATGCCGGCCAGCAGCAAGGCACTTTGGATGGCGTTGCGATGAATATTATTATCCAGATTGGATAGCGAATAACTGATTTTTACCGCGCCCAATACTTCTCCTTCACTGGCTTGATGGCAACCCAAACAGTTGGTCCCTTTGTAATCGCTGCTGGCAATCATGGGTTTATAGTAGGTCATGATGCGTTCGCCCTTGTTTTCGCCAATAAACAGAGACTGCTCACCTGCCAGGGCCTGACGGTCCTCGGCCGTTTTTGCAGACTGCTCACTATAACCCTCGCCGTACATGTCCTTGATCTTCTGTCCTCTGAGTATCAAGGCCTCGCGGATGTCCTCATGGGCGCGAAATTTTTCACTCAGGGTATCGCGGGTGTGCATAGTGCCGGTCAACATCAGGGTATTGATCGAATCAAAGTAGTTATCAGCCAGGAGTTTGACATTGGACTCCACCGTTGACTCAGCCAACGAACGCTGCTGCTCGTAAAGCATAAAGGTCACAGCTGTCAGCACCAACAGGCAGGTAACGAACAGCAGAAGATAGATTTTGTGGTGAATGTGAGAAAAGCGCATGACGATACTTGCCGGTTGAATCGGGGAGGGCATTAGATTACGTCGTAGGAAGGTTTGACTTGATCCAGCCCAAGTTTCGCTATTTGTTGGTCAATAATTCGGCAGTTATCGGAGGCTTTAACTTAGCAAACAGTCCTAGAAGTCGACCTTGCCACGCAGGTTTTTCTTGGCGCCGGCCTTTTTCTTGCTGTCTACACGGCGCTTTTGTGAGGCCTTGGTCGGCTTAGTTGCCCGCCGGACCTTTTGGGTTTTTCCCGCTGCTCGGATGATATCCAGAAGACGGTTCAGGGCATCTTCACGGTTTTGTTCCTGGGTTCGATAGTTCTGCGCTTTTATGATCAGAATGCCGTCATTACTGATACGACTGTCGGCCAATGTCAATAACCGCTCTTTGTAGAAATCAGGCAGAGACGATGCGCGAATATCGAAACGCAGATGAATGGCACTGGACACTTTATTGACGTTTTGGCCACCACTGCCCTGAGCGCGAATAGCGCTAAGCTCAACCTCGGTTGGATCCAATTGTACGTTACGGCTGATTTGTAGCATCTTAGGGTATCAAGAGTCAGCAGGCAGCAAGCTGACTTTGCTGCCTGTAAACTGTCAAGTGGTTAGGGAAGCACTTTCTTGTAGGGCTTTACAATGGTGCGCTGGTATACACCGGCCGCCATATAGGGATCGGCATCGGCCCAGGCCTGGGCCTGTTCCAGGCTGTCAAACTCAGCAATCACCACTGAGCCGGTAAAACCCGCTTCGCCGGGATCTTCGCAATCAATGGCCGGGCAGGGACCCGCAACCAGTAATTTACCTTGGTCTTTCAGGGCTTGCAGTCGAGCCAAGTGGTCAGGTCGGGCGGCTTTGCGCTGTTCCAGACTACCGGCTTTATCTTCGGAGAAAAATACATACCACATGGCTTTTATCCCTGTTTATTTTCGTCGATTTGTTCATCTTGTTTTTGCTCTTCCGGCATGTAGCGGTAGGCATACATAATGGTCAGAATGGTAAAAATCAGGGTGGCACCTGTCATGCCAAATACTTTGAAGCTAACCCAGGTATCCTGACTGAAGCCATAAGCCACGTAGATATTGGCTAATGCACTGAGCATAAAAAAGGCAGCCCAACTCAGATTGATACGCTTCCAAATGGCTTCGGGTAATTCCATGGCACTGCCCAGCAACTCTTTGAGGGCCGGGCGTTTCATGACCTGACTACCCAGCAAGATTGCCGCGAAAATCACATACACAATGGTGGGTTTCCACATAATAAAGTGCTCGTCATGTAGAGCGATGGTCAGGCCGCCGAACACCACGATCATGGCAAAAAACACCCACTGCTTTTTCGGAATTTCTTTAGTACGTATGTAGGTAACCAGCATTTGCACGGCAGTGGCCGCCATCAATGCGCCGGTTGCCCAGAAAATATCGGCAAATTTGTAAGCCAGGAAGAACACCAGCAGGGGCAGGAATTCCATCAAAAATTGCATAGTCGCGTTTACCTCTTTATCGCAATGGGAGGATAGTACCGAGTTTTGTCATTTCAGGACAGGGCAAGATTGTGAATAGATATATCGGCAGGACAAAATGCGGCAGCGCCGAATGACGCTGCCGGGGATTTTATTTATTGGTGGCGGATTTCATGCCCGCGACAAATTCGCTTAAACGGGTCAGCATCATGGCTTTATCATCCAGATGTTGCTCAATGATCTTAACTGTTGCAGAGCCGGCAATGGCACCGGCAGCGCCAGCCTCGATAGCGGCTTTAACCTGTTCGGGCTTAGAAATACCGAAGCCCAGAATGGGTTTGGCTGCCCCCACGTCATGCAGCTTACTGATAAGGTCAGATGCGGGCATATCGGCGGCGGTTTCTGTTCCTGTTACCCCGGCTCTGCCAAGCAGATAGGTATAGCCGCTGGACAGCTCGCCAATCTGCTGCAAGGTGGCTTGAGAGGCATTGGGCGGCGCTATCAGAATTTGCTGAATGCCATGGGCCTTGGCGGCAGCCATAAAGGGCTCAGCCTCTCGAATCGGTACATCGGCAATCAGAATCGAATCAACGCCGGCTTCGGCCGCCAGTCGGTAAAACTCATCAATACCGGGCGCCAATACTAAATTGCTATACAGTAACAAACCGATGGGAATGTCTTTATGGTGTTCACGGATGCGATGAATAATGGCCAGACAGTCACGGGGCGTGACGCCTTTTTCCAAGGCTCGAATGGCGGACTTCTGGATAGTCGGGCCATCGGCGATGGGATCGGAAAAAGGAATGCCAAGCTCAAGGGCATCGGCACCGCCAGCTACCAGAGCTTCCACCACCGCCAGGCTGGTTTCTACATCCGGGTCACCCAAGGTCACAAAAGGAACGAAAGCGCCTTGCTTTTCGCTTTCCAGGCGCTGGAACATCTGTGCATATCTATCCATTGTGGGTATCCCCTTTCAAAAACTGCTGTACGTGAGCGAGATCTTTATCGCCGCGACCTGACAGGTTAACCACAATCAGGGTTTCCTCTTCAGCGGCGTCCGCCATATTCAGGGCATGGGCCAGCGCGTGGGAAGACTCCAATGCCGGAATAATCCCCTCTTTGCGGGCCAGCAACTGGAAGGCATTCAGTGCTTCTTCGTCGGTGACCGATTCATAAGTGGCGCGGCCTATATCATGTAAATAGGCATGCTGAGGGCCAACGGCGGGGTAATCCAGACCGGCCGATACGGAGTAAGACTCTTCAATTTGGCCTTCCGGCGTTTGCATAATGTAGCTGTAGGCACCATGCAGAATACCTCTGGTACCCTTAGCAATGGCAGCACCATGCTCATGGGTATGCAAACCTTTACCGGCGGGCTCAACACCAATAAGTTGCACTTCTGGGGTATCAATAAAGTCAGCAAAAGCACCAATGGCGTTAGAGCCACCACCCACACAAGCTACGACCGCATCGGGCAGGCGACCTTCTTTTTCCAGGATCTGGGCGCGAATCTCTTCGCCAATCATCTTATGGAATTCCCGCACTATGGTGGGGAAGGGATGAGGGCCAGCCGCGGTGCCGAGCAAATAGTGGGCATCCTGGTAGCTGGCAGACCAGTCACGCAGTGCTTCATTTACCGCGTCTTTGAGGGTACCAGAACCGGCGTTAACCGGAATCACTTCGGCGCCCATCAAACGCATACGGAACACATTGGGAGCCTGACGCTCAACATCTTTGGCCCCCATATAAATACGGGCCTTCAGTCCCAGCAGCGCACAAGCCAGGGCGGTGGCCACACCGTGCTGACCGGCGCCGGTTTCGGCGATGACCTGAGTTTTACCCATACGTTTGGTCAACAGTGCCTGACCCAATACCTGATTGGTTTTATGCGCGCCGCCATGTAACAAGTCTTCGCGCTTCAGGTACAAGGTGACTTTGGGGTTACTGACCAGGTTACGGGTTTTGGTTAATGGCGTAGGACGTCCGGCATAGTCATTCAGCAGGCTTTTAAATTCCTGTTGAAAGTCCGGGTCCTGCTGCGCGTCGAGAAAGGCCTGCTCTAATTGTTCCAGGGCCGGAATTAACAGTTCGGGTACGTACATGCCGCCGTAGTCACCGAATTTGGTGGATAGCTGTTTACTCATTAGTAGTCTCTTAATTGGGTAAATAGTTGCTGTAATTTTTGCTGGTCTTTCACGCCTGGGCGGCTTTCTATGCCGGAGTTTACATCAAGTAATGCCGCTCCGGTGGCTGCTGCCAGTTTTATATTGTCGGGGTTAAGTCCGCCGGCCAGCGCCAGTTTGGTCTTATCGCTGATGCTGCCCAGCAATGCCCAGTCGAATTGCTGGCCAGTACCGCCAAAGCTGCTGCCTATCTGGCAATCCAGCAGGTAGTGGTCAACCAAGGGGTTATCCATTTCGGGCAGGCTGGTGGTCACCCCCAGTGCTTTCCATATTTGGCACTCTGCAGGCAACTGCCCACGCAGGGCGCGAATGTAGTCGTCGCTCTCCTGACCATGTAGCTGCACAGCCACCAACTTCAGTTGGGTGGCAAATTGGGTGACATCATCCAGTGGTGCATTGACGAATACACCCACGTAATGAAAGGGCACTTGCTCTACTATGGCCTGCGCTTGAGTCTGGCTGATACGGCGTTTGGACTGCTCAGCAAAGATAAGCCCGCCATAACTAGCACCTGCGGCTTTTACCGCCTTAGCATCTTCTATACTGGTTAAACCGCAGACTTTTACCTGACCGAACAGCAGCTGTTGCACGGCTTGGGTTAAGTCCTGCTGGGCCATCAGCGAACTGCCTACCAGAAAACCATCGGCCAGCGGAGCTAAACGCAGGACATCCTGATGGGTATAAATACCCGACTCAGAAATCACCAACGCGTCTTGGGGCAACAGCGGCGCGAGTTTTTCCGTGGTTGCCAGGTCGGTACTCAGGTCACGCAGATTACGGTTGTTGATGCCGATAATTTTAGCGCCAAGGCGTGCCGCACGGTGCGCTTCCTCTTGGTTGGATACTTCGGTCAGTACATCCAACCGGTAATGTTCGGCTAGCTCGGCCAGTTCCTGATACTGGGCATCATCCAGCACCGACAACATCAGCAATATGGCGTCAGCGTTGTAGTAACGAGCCAGATGCACCTGGTAGGGGTCGATAAAAAAGTCTTTGTTCAATACCGGCTGGCTGACCCGCTCGGTGACATACTGCAGATAGTCATAGCTACCCTGAAAATACTTTTCATCGGTGAGCACCGAAATCGCCGCGGCATAAGGCTTGTAGGCAGCCAGGATCTCATCGAGATCAAATACCGGTCTAATCAACCCTTTGGAAGGAGAAGCCTTTTTACATTCAAAAATAAATCCGGCCTGAGGCTGGCTTAAGGCCTCGAACATGCTTTTGCTTGAGGGTGTCAGGCCGTCGATAAAACTTTCCAGAGGTAGCGCCTGTTTGCGGGCGATAAGCTCCTGGCGTTTATCTTCGACAATTTTTTCCAATACGTTGGCCACAATTTACTCCTGACTGATGGCAGCGCTTAGTTGAATTAATTCCAGAGCCTTTTGGCCTTGCATGATGTCCATCGCCATTTCCGCACCTTGGGCGAAATTGTCGGTTTTACCCATTAGAGTTAACAATGCGCCGGTGTTAATAGCCACCGCCTGGCAATGGGCGGCTTGGCCTTTACCGCTTAGCAGCGCTTCAATCATGCGTTTATTGTCTTGTGGCTCAGCGCCGGTAATGGCGCTAATGGGCTGCTGTGGCAGGCCGAAATCCCTTGGGGTTAGGGTGAATTCGCGAATTTCGCCATCTTCCAGGCTCGCCACCTGGCTTGGGCCATGCAGCGCAAATTCGTCCAAACCGCTGCCATGGACCACTATGGCCTTTTGATAACCCAGCAGTTTTAAGGTTTCGGCAAAGGGCCTGACCAGTTCGGGTAAATAAACGCCGATCAGCATATGGCTTGGTTTGGCCGGATTAACCAAGGGGCCCAGCAGATTAAATAAGGTGCGGGTTTTTAATGCGGTTCTGACCGGCATGGCATGGCGAATCCCGGCATGGTAATTGGGGGCAAACAAAAAACACAGACCGGATTCATCCAGACAGCGCCTGGCGGTGTCGGCGCTCATGGTCAGGTTCAGGCCAAACTCGCGGAATAAATCCGCCGAGCCTGACTTACTGGACACGCTACGGTTACCATGTTTGGCCACTTTAATGCCGCATGCGGCACCCACAATAGCACTGGATGAGGAAATATTCAGAGTGTTGAAGCCATCCCCACCAGTGCCGACAATATCGGCAAACTCGTAATCAGGGCGCGGGAAGGGGGCCGCATGGCTGACCAATGCTGAGGCGGCACCGGCAATCTCAGCCGGGGTTTCACCACGCACTTTCAGAGCCGTCAGTACCGAGGACAGTACAATGGGGTCCATGTTGCCTTCAATTACCTCACTGAACAGTCTGAAGCTTTCCTCCTGAGTCAGGGGCTGCAAGGCGTAGAGCTTTTCTAACTGGTCTTGCATCTTGTTTATCCTTGTTGGTTACACAGATAGTCAATGCTTTGGGTAAGCAACTGACTACCTTGTGAGGTCAGAATGGACTCTGGGTGGAATTGGAAGCCCAGCATATTGTCTCGTGCCTGGTAGACCGCCATGGGCACCTGCTGATAATTGGCCAGTACCTCTAGCCCTTCGGCCAGTTTGGTGGCCATCAGCGAGTGATATCGAGCCACGGGCAGCGGATGCGGCAGGGTCTTAAACATTTTGTCCTGGCAGTGGTTGATCGCGGAGGATTTACCATGCATTACTTCGCCGGCACGACCCACTTCACCACCATAGTGTTCAACAATGGCCTGGTGGCCAAGACAAATGCCCAGCACCGGGAATTTCCCTTGCACTAGCTTTAAAAGCGCCGGCATACAACCTGCTTCGCTGGGGGTACCTGGGCCAGGGGAGAGCATTAACAAGGCATTGCCCTGGCAGGCCTGCATCTGCTTGAAAATAAATTCGGCATCCAGATTGTTGCGATACACGGTCAGGTCAAAGCCCAGACAGCGCATTTCATCCACCAAGTTGTAGGTGAAAGAGTCAAAGTTATCGAGCAAAAAAACGTGGGGCTTGTTCATGCCAATTTCTCCTGATGCGCGTCCACTATGGCACGCAGCACCGCCTGGGCTTTACTGCGGGTTTCATTGGCTTCACTGACCGGATCCGAGTCATACACCACACCGGCGCCAGCCTGCACATAGGCGGTACCTTGCTTCACAAAAGCAGAGCGAATAACAATGCAGGTGTCCATATCGCCCTGACTGTTCAGATAGCCTACAGCGCCGCCATAGCTGCCTCGGCGCTGTTTTTCTACTTCACGAATCAGTCTGGCGGCGGATACTTTGGGGGCACCGACCAGCGTGCCCATATTCATGCAGGCTTGATAGGCGTGTAGTGCGTCGAGATCCGGGCGAAGCTGACCCACTACACGGGAAACCAGATGCATCACTTGCGAATAGCGGTCGACCTTGAGTAAGTCCTTCACATAACGACTGCCGGGTACGGACACTCTGGCAATATCGTTACGGGCCAAATCCACTAACATCAGGTGCTCGGCTTTTTCCTTTTCGTCTTCGCGCAGATTCAGCTCGATGCGGCTATCCAGATCCATATTGATACTGCCATTGGGATTAAAGCCCCGTGGTCGGGTACCGGCAATGGGATAAACCTCTACCTGATTGCTCTGGCTGCAGTATTTGAGGGCCGACTCAGGTGAGGCACCGAAAATACAAAAAGCCTCATCTTGCAGGAAGAACATATAAGGGCTGGGGTTTTGTTGTTTGAGTTTAGCGTAGGCAAGGTGCGGATCGGGGCAGGGCAGGCTGAACGTTCTGGACGGCACAACCTGAAAAATATCACCGGCCAGAATATGCTCCTTCAGTGCGCGTACATCCTGCTGATAGGTCTCATCGCTTTTATCCACGCTAAGCTGCTCGCGGCTGACCCGGGGCACAGCCTGCTGATGATAGCTGCCGCCTTGTATTAGTTGCTGGTTAAGCTGCTCTAAGCGCTGGCTGACAGCAAAGTAATTTTGCGCCACATTACTGCCTGAAAACACGCTGCCGATAATATCGGTAGTCTGGGTTTGATGGTCTATCAGAATCAGCGTTTCGGCCAGGTAGAACACAAAGTCCGGGCAGGTGTTGGCGCCATTGGGCACATCTGGCAGGGCTTCAAAACCTGCCAGTAAATCGTAGGCAAAGGCGCCGCCCAGAAATACCGCATGGGGATGCTGACGCAGTGGCTGCACCTGATTGACCAGGGTACGCAGGCTATCAAATACCGATTTAGCTTTAAGGCGGTTGTCTTCATCCAGTTGGCTGTCAGCCGCAGCGAAAGTCAGTGTCAGTGCGTCATCGCTGGTTTGTTGAACCTGGCTGGCATGACTTTGACTGACCAACAGCGGCAACAGGGCTTTACCGTTATCGGTCAGCGCCTGCACGGTAACAGTGTGGCCGTTACAGGTGAGTTTAAGAGCTGCATCGACCAGTAGCAGGCTTTTGAGGTCGTCTTTGCTGTCGATTTCTGCCGATTCCAACAACAGGCTGTTCGCCTTGTTATGGCACAGCTGTTGATAGAGATTTAAAGGGTTCGCCTGATACTGGCTTGAGACAATCAGGGTCTCGACCTTCCCTGGATGCTCACTTAATTGCGCTAAACTCATGTTCCCGTTCCGATAGTATAAAAACAAAAAAGGCCCGCAGATGCGGGCCTTCAGAATGCTTTTCCAAGCACAAACGCACACAGCCCGCTAGTTCGGGTTGTGCCACCACCAAATTGTGTTGATTGCGTTGATGTTCATGGATTCTTTGCCTGAATGAGGTACGCTGTTCGTACCAAATTGTTATAATCTTGATGCTTTATAGAAGAAAACAAAATAGATGTCCTGTCAATAGCCAATGTGGGAAAAGATGAAAATAGATTTGCACAGCCACACTCATCATTCTGATGGGGCCTTATCTCCCCGTGAATTGGTGGACAGAGCGCATAACATGCAGCTCGATGCGCTGGCCATAACCGACCATGATACGGTTGCCGCCATTGAAGAGGCTAAAGTTTACCAGCAAACGCAAAAAAGGCCGTTGTGGCTGATCCCTGGGGTAGAGATATCTACCCGTTGGCATGGCTTTGATATTCATGTGCTGGGACTGAATCTTAATCACCAGGATCCCAAACTGCTGGAGCGATTAGCAGGCCAGAGCGAAGCGCGTGAAAAGCGTGCCCAGGAAATGGCAGAAAAGCTCGCTAAGGCCGGTGTTGAGGGCATCTATGCGGATGCCAAAGCCCTGGCTGGCGTAGGGCAATTAACCCGTTCCCACTTTGCCAGGGCGCTGGTTAAACGGGGCGCGGTAAAAGACCATGAGGATGCGTTTAGAAAGTATCTGGGTAAAGACAAGCGCGCCTTTGTTAAACCACAGTGGCCGGAAATTCCCGACGCTATTCAGTGGATCCAGGAGGCCGGGGGCAAAGCCGTGCTGGCCCATCCGGCCAGGTACGATTTATCTGCCAAATGGTTGCGCCGTTTGCTGGTGTTTTTTGCCGAATCGGGTGGCCATGGTATGGAAGTCACCCACCCGCAATTAGCGCCGGATATGAAGCGCCAGCTCGCCAGCTATGCCAAGGAATATGGACTGCAAGCCTCTGTAGGTTCTGATTTCCATTTTCCCGGCCGCTGGACGGAGCTTGGTCGCAACTTGCAGATGGATCCCGAGTTAGTGCCGGTTTGGCAAAGCTGGTCGGCACCGGCAAGCGCCACAGAGTAAGCGGGTAAAGCGCAAAAAGCGCTTGCCATGCCAATCACTTATGCCACCATTAGGGTATCTGTGTTTACTGAGCCAGTGAATGAGTCAGTTTTTTTATGTCCATCCGGACAACCCTCAACAACGCTTGATGAAGCAAGCTGTGGATATGATAAAAAATGGTGCCGTGGTGGTGTATCCCACCGATTCTGGCTATGCCATAGGTTGTCATCTCGACGACAAGCAAGCTCTTGAGCGTATTATTCGTATTCGCGAGCTGGGTAAAGATCATAACTTTACGTTGATGTGTCGCGATATGTCGGAATTGTCGGTGTACGCCAGAGTAGATAATCAGGCCTTCAGACAGATTAAAAACAACACCCCTGGAGCTTATACCTTTATTTTGAAGGCCACCAAGGATGTACCGAAACGCCTGCATCACCCTAAGCGCAAAACCATTGGTATTCGTGTGCCGGATAATCGTATTGCCTTGGCGCTGCTCGAAGAACTGGGCGAGCCGTTAATGTCTACCTCGCTGATTTTACCTGGTAACCATGTGGCCGAGTCGGACCCAGAAGTTATCCGCGATATGCTGGAAAAGCAGGTAGATCTCATCATAAATGGTGGCCATCTTGGCGAACATCCCACCACCGTGCTGGATCTTTCCGAAGGTGAATGTGTGGTGATCCGTGAAGGTGAGGGAGACGTTTCCGCCTTTGTCTGAGCCCCTGGACCCGCCCAATGACAATCTGACCCGAGGGCCGGTGCAGCAGCCGCTGCCACTGGCCTTTGTGCATGGCGAAGCCTTCCTGGAAAGGCCTGAAGACCTGTATATTCCCCCTGATGCCCTGGAAGTGATTCTGGAAAGCTTCGAAGGGCCTCTGGATTTATTGCTGTATCTGATTCGCAAGCAAAAATTCGATATTGCCAGCTTGCCGGTCCTACAAATTACCCGTCAGTACATGGAATATGTTGAGGTCATGAAAGATCTTAAACTGGAGCTGGCCGGTGAGTATCTGCTAATGGCGGCCATTCTTGCTGAGATTAAGTCCAGGGTCCTGCTGCCCAGACGAGCTGATGCGCCGGAGGACGAGGAAGACCCAAGGGCTGAGCTGATTCGTCGCTTGCGTGAATACGAAGCCATTAAACAGGCCGCTCAAGAGCTGGATACCTTGCCGCGTCAGGAGCGAGACTTTTTCCTGGCGGGCGCCCAAACCAGTGATAATTGTCAGCCCATCCGCATTTTACCTACTGTTACCTTGCAGGAGCTGGTATTGAGTTTTCAGGATGTACTGACGCGTGCTGCTGCCTTTGAGCATCACCATATTAAACGCGAAGCACTCTCTACCAGAGCGCGTATGAGTGCCATCTTGGAAAGACTGGATGGCGAAGAGCAGTTTGTCGCCTTTGTAGCGTTGTTTACCCTGGAAGAGGGGCGGGCCGGTGTGGTGGTGACCTTTCTGGCCGTACTGGAGTTGGTGAAAGAGTCGCTGATTGAGCTGGTACAAGCTGCTCCTTATGCCCAGATCCATGTAAAAGCCCGCCAACAACGAGAGGATGCCTATGGCACGGATATCTAATGAGCAGCTAAAACAACTGGTGGAAGCGGCTATTTTTGTGGCCGATGCCCCCATTAGTGCCGAGAGATTGCAAGAAACCGTGCTGCTGGATTTAAACGTCGGTCAGAAACGTCTGAAAAGCATTCTGGATGAGCTGCAACTGGATTATCGCCCCCGCGGCGTGCAGTTGGTAAAAGTGGCCAGTGGTTATCGTTTTCAGTCCATGGACAGTCTGGCTCCCTGGCTGTCCAAACTTTGGCAGGAGCAAGCGCCTCGTTATTCCCGTGCCTTGCTGGAAACCCTGGCATTGATTGCCTATCGCCAGCCCATCACCCGTGGCGAGATTGAAGATGTACGCGGGGTATCGGTCAGCTCACATATTATTAAGACCCTCAGTGAACGAGGCTGGATTAAGGTTGTCGGGCACAAAGAAGTGCCGGGCCGCCCCGCCTTATATGCGACAACCAAAGCTTTTCTGGATTATTTTTCCCTCGGCCATCTGGACGAATTACCCTCAGAACTGGACTTTGCGGCACTTGCTGATCCTACTGCTGTGCATAGCGAGCAAAAGCTGGATAACGAAGAGCTACACTAAGGCTGGTGCATAACCAGCTTGGCGAGTAGAATAGCGGCCTTTTTAACGCTAATGTTCATTGGGAATATGGCGAACGCGAGGCGCACGTGAGCGAAAAACTGCAGAAGGTACTGGCCAATGCCGGTGTCGGATCCCGTCGGGAGATGGAAAAGTGGATTACCGGAGGCCGGGTGTCTGTTAATGGACAACTTGCCACGCTGGGTCAACGGGTTGAAGCCGAAGACAAAATTCGGGTTGATGGCAAGCTGTTGGATATCCAAACCGAGAAGCCCATTTGCCGGGTGTTGATGTACAACAAGCCGGAAGGGGAACTCTGCAGTCGTAGCGACCCGCAAGGGCGTTCCACCGTTTTTGACCGTCTTCCTCGCATTAAACAAGGCCGCTGGATTGCCGTTGGTCGTCTGGATATCAACACCAGCGGATTGTTGCTGTTTACCAACGATGGTGAACTGGCTAACCGCCTGATGCACCCCAGTCATGAAGTGGAACGCGAGTACGCAGTGCGCGTATTTGGCGAAGTGACAGATGACATGATTCGTCGACTGAAAACCGGCGTTAAGCTGGAAGACGGGGATGCCAAATTTACCACTATTCGTCGCCATCCAGGTGATGATGAAAGCATGAACCAGTGGTTTAATGTCACCTTAAGCGAAGGTCGTAACCGCGAAGTTCGCCGTATGTGGGAATCCCAGGACGTTAAAGTTAGTCGTCTGATCCGCGTACGTTACGGTGATATGGAATTAGAAAAGCGCCTGCCACAAGGTGCCTGGGTTGAGTTACAGCTTAAGGACGTTAACGCCTTGCGTAAACTCGCTAAGCTGCCTCCGGAAAAAGAAACCTTGCTGGCCGCCGAGGATAAAAAGCGCCTGGATCACGTGCGCATATCCCGTATGCGTCGTGCCGTACGTAAGCACCAGATAAACAAAAAACAGTAAGCCATTGGCCGCTTTCGCGGCGCTTTAGTGACGGGCACCCCTGTCCGTCGCACACACCCTTGTTGGAGCGGTTATGCAAACAGTTGTCGTTAGGCATTGGTATGGGTTTGGCTTGGCACTGCTTACGGCGGTGCTGTGGGGCATGTTGCCAGTTGCGCTTAAGCTTTGTCTGGAAGTGATGGATGCCATCAGCATCACTTGGTACCGCTTCACTGCGGCGGCGCTGGTGGTGGGTTTGATGCTATACAAAGCCAAAGCTTTTCCTCCCATGCGCGCTATCAGTCGCAGCAATAACTTTTTGATCGCTGCCGCTGCCATAGGCCTGATTGCCAACTATGTACTTTACCTGCAAGGGCTGGAATACCTGAATCCGGAAACGGCTCAGGTGGTGATCCAACTGGCACCATTTCTGTTAATGGTAGGTGGGATCATCATCTACAAAGAGCATTTCAACCGCCTGGAAACCGTGGGCGCTTTGATTCTGGTGTCCGGGCTGATGTTGTTTTTTAATGACCGTTTACCTGTATTGTTCAATTCATTGGGCGAATACACTCAGGGTGTACTGTTGATTGTGGTGGCGTCTATCACCTGGGCCTGGTACGCCTTGTCGCAAAAGGTATTACTCAAAGCTGTCACCGCCAAACAACTGACCCTGATTCTATACTGTGCCGGTGGGCTAGCGTTGTTGCCGTTTTCTGATCTGGCCTCGGTAACTCAGCTTAATACCTTGCAGGTGTTTGCGCTGTTGTTCTGCTGCGCCAATACCGTAGTGGCTTACGGTGCGTTTACCGAAGCGCTGAATGTCTGGCATGCTTCTAAGGTCAGCGCCGTGATTGCACTGGCGCCACTGTTTACCTTTGCCAGCATGGAAATGGCCGTGTGGATTTGGCCAGACCATTTTGTCGCCAGTGAACTGGATAAATGGGCCTATATTGGCGCCGGTATGGTGATGCTTGGCTCCATGTTGGCGGCTGCGGGTAAGGCCAAGGTGAAAAAAGACTGATGCTGCATATTCTGCTGCATGGCCTGATCCCGCTGTTGATTGCTCTAAGCCTTGCCGGTAAACAGTGGCGAAGAGCCTTTGTTATTATGATGCTGACTATGCTGGTGGACCTTGACCATTTACTGGCGACTCCCATTTATGACCCTGAGCGTTGCAGTATTGGCTTTCACCCTTTGCATCAATGGCCGTGGTTTATCTTGTATGGGGTGTTGGCTTTGTTACCCAAGACGCGCTGGATTGGCGTGGGACTGGTGATCCATATGTTGTTGGATTGGCAGGATTGCTATTTTTAAGGCAAGGGCAGGGGAGATATGACAGGCAGCCTATTGGGGGAGATATGACAGGCAGCCTATTGGGCCACCTGCCATTGATAATATGCTTAGGGCACAACCACAATTTTGCAGCCGTTAGTCGCCCCTTCGGTTTCCATTTCATCGCCGTAGGTCATGATGAATTGATCGCCAGACTCAACCAGATTCAATTCTTGCAAACAGGCAATCACGTCATTTTTCAGTTGGCCAGGTACGCTACCAGTGGAGTCAAAGTACACCGGCTTGACGCCGCGGTACAAGGCCATCACATTCAAAGACTGTTGATGACGGGATAACCCATAAATTGGCAGGCTGCTGGTAATACGAGACATCAAACGCGCGGTACCGCCACTTTCCGTCAGGGCGACAATGGCCTTGATGCTGGATAAGTGGTTAGCCGCATACACAGCTGACAGGGCGGTGGTTTCGCTGATTGAGCTGAAATGCTCGTCGATACGGTGCTTGGATATTTTCACGCTGGGGTGAGTTTCTGCCCCTTCACACACGCGCGCCATGGCCTTCACCGTTTCCACCGGGAATTGACCGGCGGCAGTTTCTGCCGACAGCATTACCGCATCGGTACCATCCAGCACAGCGTTCGCCACGTCCATCACTTCGGCACGAGTTGGTAGCGGGCTGGAAATCATCGACTCCATCATCTGGGTGGCAGTGATCACCACTTTATTTAACTGGCGGCTGCGAGAGATCAACTTCTTCTGTACGCCGACCAATTCGGCGTCACCGATTTCCACACCCAGATCGCCACGGGCTACCATCACCGCGTCACTGGCTAAAATGATGTCATCGATAGCTTCATCGCTGGCAACAGTTTCAGCACGCTCTACCTTGGCGCAAATTTTGGCCTGGCAACCTGCCGCTTCGGCCAGTTGACGGGCATAGCGCAGATCATCGCCATTTCTGGGGAAAGACACCGCCAGGTAATCCACGCCCATCAACGCCGCGGTTTTAATATCTTCTTTATCTTTATCTGTCAGGGCTTCGGCTGACAACCCGCCACCTTGGCGGTTAATGCCTTTGTTGTTGGACAACTTGCCACCAACGGTTACTTTGGTGTGTACCTTGTTACCCACCACTTCCGTCACCTGCAATTGGATACGTCCGTCATCTAACAGCAGAATATCGCCAGGATTAACGTCTTGAGGCAGGGCTTTGTAATCGATACCCACTTGCTGCTGATCGCCTTCATCACGGCCAAGATCGGCATCCAGAATAAAATCTGCACCTACCGCGAGATCAACCGGGCCATTAGCAAATTTGGCTACACGGATTTTGGGACCTTGTAAGTCGCCTAAAATGGCAATGTACTTACCCAATCGCTTTGCAGCTGCGCGAACCCGCTTAGCGCGATTAATGTGATCTTCGGCGGTGCCATGGGAAAAGTTCATACGCACTACGTTAGTGCCCGCGGCAATAACGGCTTCAATTCTTTCATCTGTGTCGGTGGCGGGGCCCAGTGTCGCAACGATCTTGGTTCTTCTTAACATGTTTTGATTCGCTCGCTTTGTGACAGGTCGGGCAAATGGCCCAACCCGGTTGAATCTCTGAAGGACAGTGTACAGCACTTATTGCTGTAATTTTATTACAGAATTCTAGCGAAAAACATGTTGCCTGTGAAACTTTTTAACAGAATATCTGGTAGGAACAGCTACAGGCTCGCCAGAATTGGCCAGGCGTTGGCGGTTAACCAACGCCTTTACCCGTTAACCCTGTTTTTTGTCGTATCGGGACTCGCGCAGGGTGTCTTTCACTCGTTTTAGGTTCTCACGGAATTTGGTACCGCGACGCAAGGTAAAGCCAGTTGCTAGTACATCAATCAGGGTCAACTGGGCGATACGTGATGCCATTGGCATGTACATATCAGTGTCTTCTGGCACATCCAATGAAATAACCAGGCTACACTCTTTCGCCAGAGGACTGTCTTTGGAGGTAATACCTATTACCGTGGCATCATTACCACGGGCAATCTGGGCGATTTCAACCAGGCTTTTGGTGCGGCCGGTGTGGGAAATCAGCACCACCACATCTTCTTCTGAGCTGTTCATACAGCTCATGCGCTGCATCAGAATGTCATCGAAATACACCACAGGTACATTGAAACGGAAAAACTTATTCAGGGCGTCATGGGCTACCGAGGCGGAAGCACCGAGGCCGAAGAATGAAATCTTCTGCGCCTGGGTAAGCAAGTCCACCACGCGGTTGATGATATTGACGTCCAGAGATTGGCGCGCAACTTCCAGCGCAGCCATAGTAGATTCGAATATCTTCTTGGTATACTCGTCCGGCCCGTCGGATTCCTCAACGTGACGGTTCACATAAGGTGTACCATTGGCCAGACTTTGTGCCAGGTGCAGTTTAAAGTCGGGGAATCCCTTGGTGTCCAGGCGGCGACAAAACCGGTTAACGGTGGGCTCGCTGACATTAGACATCTTGGCCAGCGTGGCAATGCTGGAGTGTATGGCCGTCTGTGGGTTGGCCATAATAACTTCCGCGACTTTACGTTCAGACTTGCTGAACAAAGCTTGGCTTTGGCTGATTTTTTCAAGAATGTTCATAGGCGCTGCAGAATCTACTTATAATTGTAAGAGTCTATTTTTGTAAGTTTTTGACAGATTTGCTAGCTTTTTCGCCCACTTTCGTGGGAATGCTTGGCAGGCCTGCGTAAAAACTTACAAGTCAAGTTGTAATTTTACTACATTTGATGTTTACTAACGGGAAGTTTACCAAGTCAACCGATGGTTATTTAGTAAATTTACCGCGTTTTGGTAATTTTTTTGATTTTATTTTAATCGGGTTGAAACCACATGGTGTTGGAAAATACTGTTGAACCTTGCGACTTTGTGATCTTTGGTACCAAAGGGGACCTGGCACGTCGCAAACTCTTACCATCTTTATACCAGCTTGAAAAAGCGAATCTGGTACACAGTGATACCAAGATTATCGGCGTAGCGCGTCACGAGCATAGTGACGAGGAATACGTAGCCATGGTCCGGGAAAATATTGAGAAATTCAGCGGTGAAACACTGTGTGAGGATACCTGGAGCCGTTTCTCTGCCAAGCTGGACTATGTTTGTCTGGATATGCAGGATGCGAAAAGCTACGACTCGTTCAAAAGCCATGTCAACGCTGCCCGCACTATGGTCTGTTATTTGGCTACTCCGCCTTCTATTTATGGCGATATCTGTAAAGGCTTGAATGAAGCCGGCATTATTGACCCAAGTATGCGTGTGGTGCTGGAAAAGCCCATAGGTCATGACCTGGCGACGTCCAAAGTCATCAACAACCAAGTTGCTGAGTACTTTAATGAGAATCAGATTTACCGCATCGACCATTATCTGGGTAAAGAAACGGTACTGAACCTTATTGCCCTGCGTTTCGCCAACAGTATTTTTGCTACCAATTGGGACCACAACTGTATCGATCATGTACAGATCAGTGTGGCTGAGTCCGTAGGTATCGAAGGGCGCTGGGGCTACTTTGACGAAGCAGGACAAATGCGTGACATGGTGCAAAACCACCTGTTGCAGATTCTGACCCTGATTGCCATGGAGCCGCCAACGACATTGGATGCTGACAGCATTCGTGACGAAAAGCTCAAAGTACTTAAAGCGCTGCGCCCCATCAACAGCGGCAATATCAGCGAGAAGACAGTTCGTGGTCAGTACACCGGTGGTTTTGTTAAAGGTAAAGAAGTCCCGGGTTACCTGGACGAGCCAGATGCCAACCAGAAAAGTGAAACCGAGACCTTTGTTGCACTGAAAGTGGAAGTGGATAACTGGCGCTGGGCGGGTGTGCCTTTCTATTTGCGCACAGGCAAGCGTATGCCGACTAAGGTCAGCGAAATTGCTATCTACTTTAAGCCGCAGCCGCATAACTTGTTCAAAGACAGTTTTGCCAAACTGCCACCGAATAAGCTGACCATCCGTTTGCAGCCTGATGAAGGGGTGGAAATCACCGTGATGAACAAGGTGCCAGGCTTGACCGGCTCCAGTTCCATGAACCTGCAAAAATCCAAGTTGAACCTGAGTTTCTCGGAAACCTTCGGTGATGAGCGTATTGCCGATGCTTACGAAAAGCTGTTGCTTGAAGTGATGATAGGTAACCAAGCGCTGTTTGTGCGTCGTGATGAAATCGAACAAGCCTGGACCTGGGTTGACAGCATTATTGGTGCCTGGGAAAGCAGCAACGAGCCACCTGAGCCTTATCAGGCCGGTACCTGGGGACCTGTTGCGTCTATCGCTTTGATGGCTCGCGATGGTCGCGCTTGGTATGAAAGCAAGCTAGGAAGTAAGAGATGATAGAGTCTAACTTCCCGTCGGTAGACGCGTTAAATAGCGGCTTCGCTGCAAAAATTGCCGACTTGCTGCGTGAAGGCATTGCCGCGCGCGGCAAGGCCAGCTTGATTGTGTCTGGTGGCCGTACCCCACAGGGGATGTTTGCCCAGCTGTCTGAACAAGACCTGGATTGGTCCAAGGTGGTGATCAGCCTCGCCGATGAGCGCTGGGTGGATGCCTCGGACGACGCCAGCAATGAGAAGATGGTGCGTGGTCATTTACTCAAAAATAAAGCCGCAGCGGCGCGCTTTGTTGGTTTGAAAAACGCTGCCGACAGTGCCGAGCAAGGCGTGGCAGGCTGCGTAAGCGAAATTAAACAGATTCCAGTGCCTTTTGATGTCGTGATCTTGGGCATGGGCGAGGACGGGCATACCGCATCCTTGTTCCCATGTTCAGCGCAAATTGCGCAGGGGCTGGATCTCAACTATCCACAGCCATACTTGGCCGTACAGCCAACCACAGCGCCTCATTGGCGTATGTCGTTGTCTCTGGCCGCGCTGCTGGATAGCCGAAAGATATTTTTACACCTGACCGGTGAAGGCAAAAAGGTCGTGCTTAATCAGGCACTGGCCGGTACAGATGAATTTGAGATGCCCATACGCGCGGTACTGCAACGTGCCGATGTGGAATTGGTGTGGGCACCCTAGGAGAGAACTATGCATCCCACCATCCAGGAAGTTACCGAACGCATTATTGAGCGAAGCAAAGCGACGCGCGCTGAGTATCTGGCCAAAATTGAAAAAGCCCGTCGTCAGGGGCCGCATCGCGGCGTGTTGTCTTGTGGCAACCTGGCGCACGGTTTTGCCGCCTGTAACAGCGACGACAAAGCCAGCTTGCGCAGTATGACTAAAGCTAACGTGGCCATTATATCTTCTTACAATGACATGTTATCCGCGCACCAACCTTACGAAAACTATCCGCGGTTAATTAAGGAAGCGATTCTTGAGGTGGGCAGTGTGGCGCAGTTTGCCGGTGGCGTACCCGCCATGTGCGACGGCGTGACACAAGGTAACCCTGGTATGGATCTCAGCCTGATGAGCCGCGACGTGATCGCGCAATCTACGGCTGTGGCACTCTCTCACAATATGTTTGATTCAGCACTAATGCTGGGGATCTGCGACAAGATCGTTCCTGGATTACTGATTGGCTCGCTGGCCTTTGGCCACCTGCCGACCGTGTTTGTGCCGGCCGGCCCTATGCCTTCCGGTATTCCGAATAAGGAAAAAGCTCGGGTACGTCAGGCCTATGCTGAAGGCAAGGCAACACGTGAAGAGTTGCTGGAAGCCGAATCTAAGTCTTACCACAGTGCCGGCACTTGTACCTTCTATGGTACCGCCAACAGTAACCAGTTGGTGGTCGAAGTGATGGGCTTGCATTTGCCGGGTTCATCCTTTGTGAATCCAGGTACGCCGCTACGTGATGCCTTGACCCGTGCTGCGGCAGTACAGGCAACTCGTCTGACTGACCTGGGTGATAACTACATGCCTATTGGCCATATTGTCGATGCTAAGAGTATCGTCAATGGCCTGGTGGCACTGCTGGCAACCGGTGGTTCAACTAACCACACTATGCATTTGGTAGCAGTGGCACGTGCAGCGGGCTACCTGATTAACTGGGATGACTTCTCTGATATTTCCAATGCGGTACCTCTGCTGACCCGTATTTACCCCAACGGCTCGGCCGACATAAACCACTTTGTGGCGGCTGGCGGTATGGCACTGCTGTTCCGTGAGCTGCTGGATGCCGGGTTGTTGCATAACGATGTTAACACTATCTGCGGCAAAGGCCTGGAGCAGTACACCAAAGAGCCGGTGCTGGAAAACGGTGAACTGGTATGGAAAGACGGCCCGAAAACCTCCCTGGATACCTCGGTATTCTCATCGGTGAGTGCGCCGTTTAAACCTGACGGTGGTCTGGCGGTACTGAACGGGAATCTGGGCCGCGGTGTGATTAAAACCTCGGCACTGCGCGATGGTAAAACCCATATCAAAGCCCCGGCTGTGGTGTTTGAAGACCAGTTTGACCTGGATCGCGCCTTCAAAGCCGGTGAGTTGGACAGAGACTGTATCGTGGTGGTGCGTTTCCAAGGGCCAAAAGCCATTGGTATGCCGGAATTACACCGCCTGACACCACCTCTTGGTGTGTTGCAAGACCGTGGTTATCAGGTCGCCCTGGTCACCGACGGCCGTATGTCTGGCGCGTCAGGTAAGGTCCCAGCAGCTATCCACATGACCCCGGAAGCCTATGACGGCGGACTGCTGGCCAAGGTCAAGGACGGCGACATCATTGAGCTGAATGCCGAAAATGGTGAACTGACCCTATTGGTAGATGAAGCAGAATTGGCCCGTCGCGAGACGAAGTTGGCGTCCTTGGACAACCACTTACAAGGTATGGGGCGTGAGCTGTTTGCCGGTATGCGCGCCAGCTTAACCGGTGCCGAAGAGGGCGCCTGTTCCTTGTTTGTTAAGCAGGTACAAGCGCTATGACAGCCCAATTTGTGGCAGACGTAGGCGGCACTAATATCCGCCTAGCGCAAGTCGTGGATGGTCAGATTACACAGGTTAAAAAGTACCTGTGTAATGACTATGCCACTATCGCCGATGCCATTCGTGCTTATACACAAAACTTTCCAGCGCTTAAGTTTGCCGCAGGTTGTATTGCCATTGCCTGTCCGGTAGACAAAGACCTGATCAAAATGACCAACCACAACTGGCAGTTTTCCAAGTCGGCCCTGAAAGCCGAGTTGGCCTTGGATTGTCTGGAAGTGATTAATGATTACACCGCCATTGCCATGTCGCTGCCAGTGTTGACCGACGAGCAGAAGGTACAAATCGGTGGCGGCCAGGCGCAGGCTGGACAGAATATTGCGGTGTTCGGCCCTGGTACAGGTTTAGGGGTTGGTCATCTGACTGCTATCGAAAGCGGTTGGCAGTGCCTGGATGGCGAAGGCGGTCATGTGGACTTCGCCCCCATCGACGAGCTGGACCTGGTTATCTGGCGCTTCTTGAATAAAAAACATGGCCATGCATCTGCCGAGGAGATCCTCTCCGGTCGCGGTTTGGTGCAGGTCTATCAGGCCCTGGCTGAACACGCGGGGCAGAACGCTGAGCTTAGCGAGCCTGCTGATATCACGCAAAAAGCCTTAAGTGGTGAATGTCAGTTGTGTCTGGCGACACTGCAGCAGTTTTGTCGGGTGATGGGCAGCTTCGGTGGCAATTTGGCATTGAATCTGGCCACTTTTGGCGGTGTATATATCGCCGGGGGCATAGTGCCGCGCTTTGTTGATTTCTTACGTGACAGTGAATTCCGTCAGCGTTTTGAAGCAAAAGGGCGTTTCAAAGACTATGTGGCAGCCATTCCCACATTTGTAATTACTGAACCGGATCACGGCCTGATTGGCACGGCCGCTTACTTGACCCAGCATTTTAAAGGTTAATCTCGATGACTAAAGATTGGATGATTTCTTCCGAGCAACTGTTCGCTCAAGGACCTGTGGTACCTGTGCTGGTGATCAAAGATGTGGCGCATGCCGTGCCCTTGGCCAAAGCCTTGATTGATGGTGGCATTCGTGTGCTGGAAGTGACACTGCGTACGCCAGCCGCCATTGACGTGATCCGTGAGATTGCTGACAAAGTACCTGAAGCCTTAATTGGGGCCGGCACTGTGACTAATGCTGCGCAGCTTAAGCAAGTGGCCGAAGCCGGGGCAAAGTTTGCTATCAGCCCAGGACTGACAACTGAACTGTTGGAAGCCGGTAATGCCTCTAAAATCGCCTTGATCCCAGGAATTTCTTCAATTTCTGAGCTGATGAAAGGCCGTGATTTGGGCTATACCCATTTTAAATTTTTCCCGGCCGAAGCGTCAGGTGGCATTAAAGCATTAAAATCTATTGGTGGCCCCTTCCCGGATGTGGTGTTCTGCCCAACCGGTGGTATAGGTGCAAATAATTATTTGGATTACTTGGCACTGCCGAATGTGCGTTGCGTAGGTGGTTCCTGGTTGGCCCCTGATGATGTGGTGGCTGAGGGTAACTGGGCCAAGATCACTGAGTTGGCTAGCCAAGCGGTGAAAGGTGCCGCCGCGGTAGACAGTGCGTCAGCTTAAGCAAAAAGACAATAGAACAAAGCCGGCAAAAGCCGGCTTTATTTTTAGCCAATGATTTGTGTCAGGGTGTGGCTGTGACCTGGGGCTAACTCTATGCCTTGTGTAATAGCGGCTTCAATACAGAGCATCTGCTGGTAACCATCTGTCGTCATATCGCCCATTTGCGCGCTTTTATCCTGCCACGGGTTCCAAACCACAATGCTGTCGTGCCCACTAAATCCAATCGCTGTTTGCTGCCCGGCCTCACGGATATGGACGTCAGACACGGCATTTAACTGAATTCTGTCGGTTTCCTGCGTAATAACATAGGGGCTGGGCGTCTCTTCCACTAAAAGATTACCGACCTTATCCATGTAAGCACCGGATAAACCATCAACCACCACCTGATCGATGTGTTTTACGCGAAAATAACTGTGCAGGGCGCCACCAAAGCGCAAAGACTTAGATTGGCGGTTGTGCGTGACGAGATTAACAGTCAGCTGTTCACCAATCAGCAGTTCCAGCATGAGTTCCAACTGCCCGCCGCCTGCCAGATGGCTAAACTCAGGCTGTAGTTGAATGCGGGTAAGATCATTGTCGTCATCTACGCGTAGGACTTGCCACATTTGGTCTCGCACAAAACCATGGGCGGGCAGCGCGGGTTCTGCAGCGGCACCAAACCATGGCCAGCAGACAGGAATACCGCCACGTATAGCCTTGCTGCCATCCATCACGGCCTTAGGGCTCATCCACAATCGTTGGCGATTGTCTCTTTTGGGCATGTAACTGAGTACATGGCCACCAAACAACGACAGCTCCAGACTGGCCTGTGGATTATCCACACTGATAATGGGCATACCCTGATCGGAGATTCGTTGAAAAACATGGGTGGAAAGTTTCACGGCGGCTCCTTCTACCTGGCCAAAAACGCATAAATAAAGCTGACAACTATTCCTTTTTACTTCGATATACCGTCATTCCCTGACATGGTCGATGAAAGCTCCCTGCTACATTAACATACGACCGCCATGGATGGTGGAAGTGCCGAAAATGCAGGAGCAATTTTCTGCCCGTCCATCCCTGGACATCGTCGATGAAAGCTCCCTGCAACATCGACATACCGTCCATCCATGGACATAAAAAAGGCAGCCGGGTGGCTGCCTTGAGGATATCTCAGTGTTACAGGCTAAGCCAGTATTGAGCATTATCCAGCATACGGTTGCTGAAGCCCCATTCGTTGTCATACCAAGACATGACTTTCACCAGCTTACCTTGAACTTTAGTTTGGGTGGCGTCGAACACTGACGAATAAGGAATGTGGTTGAAGTCAACGGAAACCAGTGGCTGTTCGTTTACATTCAGCACTTCACTCATAGGCGCGGTTGCAGCAGCTTTGGCGATGATCTCGTTAACTTCTGCGACGCTGGTTTCACGACCGGCGATAAAATTCAGATCAACCAAAGATACGTTAATAACAGGTACACGTACTGACATGCCATCGAACTTACCTTTCAGCTCTGGTACCACTAAACCTACGGCGGCAGCCGCACCGGTTTTTGATGGGATCATCGACATAGCCGCTGCACGGGCACGGCGCACATCGGTGTGATACACGTCACTCAAACGCTGGTCGTTGGTATAAGCGTGAATGGTGGTCATCAAACCGCTTTCGATACCCAGTGCGTCATACAAAGGCTTGGCAATGGGCGCCAGACAGTTAGTAGTGCAAGATGCGTTAGAGATAACCGTCATATCACCGGTCAACACATCATGGTTTACCCCATAGACCACTGTGGCATCGACATCGGTGCCAGGAGCTGAAATCAGGACTTTACGCGCACCAGCTTTAATATGTGCTTCGGCGTCGGCTTTCTTGGTGAACAAACCTGTACATTCGAACACCACATCAATACCCAGCTCGCCCCAAGGCAGGTCTGCCGGGTTACGCTCTGAATAGATGTTAATTTTGTCATCATTGACATAGATGGCTTCGTCGTCATGACGAACAGAAGCAGCAAAGCGACCATGTGCGGTGTCATATTTAACCAGATGCGCATTGATAGAGGCATCACCCAGGTCGTTGATGGCAACGATTTTCAGGTCGTAGTGTTTTTCTGATTCGTACAGAGCTCGCAGTACGTTGCGACCTATACGTCCGAATCCGTTAATGGCAACTTTGATGGTCATGACATTCCTCGGCTTTTTTGCACTTGTTGAAATTTAATTACAGAAATTATGGATCAAACTGAACGACAAGGCAAAGCTTCATCCTTGTATTGTTGTTAAATTACAAAAAAATATTAATGCAATCGTATTCCCATAGACTAGCCTGTAATTCTTAACTAGCTTGTAGTCTGGTATCCGTTCATGCTCTGGCTAGCGGCCAGGCATAACGTAACGGAGTTGCCTGGCAACGCCACAGCCACTTTTCGCACGAGACGGGTTTTGCATCCAAGTCAGCAGACCTTTCACTCAGCAAAACAGTCTGTTAGCGTAAACATCAACCGGATGATTGCATCCTTAGTATGGCGATTCGAAACCCATGAACCAATCTGTTATCGATAGACTGTTAGAAATCAGAGGTATTGAGTCCGATTATATCGATGCCTGGGGTAACCCGGCACATATCGACGCTGCCAGCAAAATTAAGCTTTTGGCCGCCATGGGCTACCCGGTCGATGACGACAGTGCGCTTGTCGACAAGCTGGAGCAGGAACGTCAGCAGGTCTGGTGGCGAGCACTGGATCCTGTGCAGGTTAACCGGGTGGACGAACCTTTGCTATTTACCTTACGTTTGCCTATCGAACTGGTTAACGACAGGTACCTGTTACGTCTGAACTGTGAGAGTGGCAATGTTATTGATCAGCCCGTGGTACCCAGTGACGGTGAGCTGATCAATGTCGGTGAGGTACAGGACGATGAGTTTCAGGAATATTTGCTGTGCTTTAACAGCCCATTGCCGCCGGGGTACCACCAACTTTCGTTATTGGCCGAGGACGAGCAAACTCTGGCCATGATGCGCTGGATTGTTGCGCCAGCGGCTTGCTACACGCCACCCGCTATTGCCGATGGGGGCAAAGTGTGGGGGCTAAGCGTACAGCTATATTGTCTGCGCAGTGAAAATAACTGGGGAGTCGGGGATTTTAGTGATCTATGCCAATTGCTCGAAAAAGCCGCAGGGCAGGGCGCGCATTTCATCGGACTCAATCCTATCCATGCCTTGTATCCTGCTAACCCCGACGCGTGCAGTCCGTACAGCCCGTCATCGCGCCGCTGGCTGAATATTATTTATCTGGACGTGACGGCTATTGAAGGCTTTCATGAGCCTGGCATTCAATCCATCTGTCAGCAAAAGCTGTTTCAACAACAGCTATCGCAGGCGAGAGCCAGTGAATATGTCGATTATCAATTGGTTACCGAGTTAAAACTGGCCGTTCTAGAACCTTTGTTCGCACAGTTTCAGGCCAGTGATTTGGCTTCTAATTCAGCCCTGGCAAAGGGGTTTTATCGCTTTATCGAAGAAGGTGGTGAAAGCCTTAAGATGCTTGCCACATACGAAGCTCTGCAAGCGCATTTTAAAGCGCAAGGGCTGCCGTATTGGGGATGGCCGGTATTTCCAACTGCCTATTCGGAATTTCACAAACCCAAAGTTCAGGCATTTGCCAAGCAGCATGCTGAGCAAGTGTTGTTCTATCAATTTTTACAATGGCAGGCTGCGCGCCAATTAGAAAAAGCCCATCAGGTGGCGGAAAAACATGCAATGTGCATCGGACTGTACCGGGATCTGGCGGTAGGTGTCAGTGAAGGCAGTGCTGAGATTTGGGGCAACCAATCCCTGTATGCCACCAACGCCAGTATTGGTGCACCGCCGGATGTCCTTGGGCCGCTTGGGCAAAATTGGGGATTGCCGCCGATGGATCCTCAGCAGCTCTACCTGCAGGCGTATCAGCCTATTATCGATTTATTTGCCGCCAATATGCGCTCCTGTGGTGCCCTACGTATTGACCATGTGATGGCGTTGCTGCGACTGTGGTGGGTGGCCAGGGGAGACAGTGCCAAACAGGGCGGTTATGTGTATTACCCGGTGGATGATCTTTTGGGTATTCTGGCACTGGAAAGTCAGCGTAATAAGGTCATGGTAATCGGCGAGGATTTAGGCACGGTGCCCGATGCAATCCGCAGTAAATTAGCGGATAACGGTATTTATTCGTATCGGGTGTTTTTCTTTGAACAAGCTCAGGATGGCGGCTTTTACTCACCGGCCCATTATCCGGTTCAATCAATGTCTACTCTGACCACCCACGATATGCCGACGCTAACCGGCTATTGGCATTGCCTTGACCTGGAACTCGGGCAAAAATTAGGTTTGTACCCCTCTGAAGCGCTATTACAAGGGCTATTCCACGCCAGGCACGACAACAAACAGCGTATTCTCGACTCATTACATGGCCACGGCAGCATCGCTTCTTCAATTAGTGGGCAGGTCGATGAGGTGGGGATGAGTAATGCCCTGAATCAGGGCATGCAGCTGCATATGGCCAAAGGCAGCAGTGCACTGCTTAGTCTGCAACTGGAAGATTGGCTGGAGATGGATGCACCGGTGAATGTGCCAGGCACCAGTGACGAATATCCCAACTGGCGGCGTAAGCTCAGCACGACGCTGGAAGCCTTGTTTGCCGATCCTGCGCTCAAATCCCTGAGCCAAAAATTGACCGAAGCAAGGCAACAGGCCGGGCAACATTCGTCTCGTTAATAAGGAACTATGGATGCAGTCAGTGGAGTTACAACAGCGTCTTTGTGCTGAACCTTTTAGCCTGTTAGGCGTGCACAAGGCTGGGCCATTTACCCGCATAAGGACTTGGTTACCTGGGGCGCTGGAAGTCAATGTGGTGACCCTTGATACCAATGAGATTCTGGGCAGAATGCGCCGTGAAGGCAATTCAGCCTTATTTGAACTAGAGCTTGCTGCCGACTGGCCGGCCTGTTTGTATAAGCTGGATATCCTGACCAGCAATGGCCGCTATGAGCGAATTGACCCTTACCAGTTTCAGCAACAGGCCTACCATGCGGTGCATTTTGTTGATCAGGACCCGCAAAATCTTTATCAACAGTTGGGGGCACAGTTAATCAGCCTGGATGAGGGGCTGCCCGCGCCGGTTAGCGGCACGCGCTTTGCCGTGTATGCGCCGAATGCTCGGGCGGTATCTGTTATAGGTGACTTTAACTGGTGGGATGAATCGGCCCACCCCATGCAGAAAACCAGCTTAGGTTATTGGGTGCTGTTTGTGCCTGGCCTTACAGCCGGACAGCGCTATAAATATGCGCTTAAAGACAGCCATGGCAATGCGTTACCGCATAAAGCCGACCCTATCGGCTTTCAGGCTGAGCAGTATCCTTCCCATGCTTCAGTTATCTATAACCATCAACAATATCAGTGGCAGGACAGCGCCTGGCGGCAACGTGACGGGGAGAATCCCTATCAGCGGCCGATGAGCATTTATGAGGTTCATTTAGGCTCCTGGCGACGCAAGTTCACTGAGCAGGGTAGTGAGTATTTGTCTTATCGGGAACTGGTAAAGACGTTGTTGCCTTATGTGAAGGATATGGGATACACACATCTGGAGATATTGCCGGTGTCGGAGTACCCCTTTGACGGCTCCTGGGGCTATCAACCCGTGGGACTGTTCGCGCCCACCAGTCGCTTTGGCGATCCGGATGACTTTAAGTACTTTGTCGACCAATGCCATCAGTCAGGGCTCGGTGTGATCATTGACTGGGTACCGGCGCATTTCCCGGAAGATGGACACGGCCTGGCACGCTTTGACGGTACGCATGTGTATGAATACGCCGACCCACGCAAAGGTTGGCATCCGGATTGGAATTCCTGCATTTATGATTTTGGTAAGGACGAAGTGCGCCAGTTCCTGGTAGCCAGTGCTTTGTATTGGTTGGATAAATTTCATATTGACGGTTTGCGAGTGGATGCGGTGGCGTCAATGCTTTACTTGGATTACTCCCGCAATGAGGGGGAATGGATCCCCAATGTTGACGGCGGTAATCACAATTACGAGGCCATCAGCCTATTGCGCTGGATGAACCAAGAGGCGTACCGGCGTTTTCCTAATATTATGACCATTGCTGAGGAGTCCACCTCTTTTGCCAAGGTATCACGTCCTGTATACGAGGATGGACTGGGCTTTGGTTTTAAATGGAATATGGGCTGGATGCATGATTCCTTGCATTATATTGCCAAAGACCCGGCGTATCGTAGTTACCACCATAATGAACTGACCTTTTCCATGGTGTATGCCTACGATGAAAATTTTATTCTGCCCCTGTCTCACGATGAAGTGGTGCATGGCAAAGGCTCACTGCTAAGAAAAATGCCTGGCGATGAATGGCAGCAGGCCGCTAATCTGCGCTGTTATGCAGCCTTTATGTTCGGTCATCCGGGTAAAAAGCTGAACTTTATGGGGAATGAATTTGGCCAGAGTGCGGAGTGGAATCATGATGCCAGCCTGCAATGGCATTTGCTTGAATACGACAAACATAAGGGTATTCAGGCACTGTACCGCAGTTTGAACCATATCTATTGTCGTTACCCGGCGCTTTATGAATGTGACCATCAGAGCCATGGTTTCGAGTGGATAGATCATCATAATGCTGAGCAAAGCATTCTGGCCTTTGTGCGTAAATCTGTTGATGCCAGGCAGAAAGTCTATGTGATTTGTAATTTCACTCCGGTGCCAAGAAGCGAATTTCGTATCGGGGTGTTGGATAAAGGACAATATCAGGTGCTGCTGAACACCGATGAAAGCCAGTACTGGGGCAGTGATTTTACGCAGCAAAAGCAGTATCAGGCAGAGGAGCAAGCGTGGCATGATAAACCTTATTCGCTGGCCCTTGAGTTACCACCATTAGCGACTTTATATCTGATTTATGAGCAAGATAGCTGAGCCTGAATCACAGCTGGTTACTATTGGTTTGCCCAAACCCCTGGGCGCCACCCTGACCGCTAGCGGTTGTAATTTTGCTGTGCATGCACCCAATGCCCAATCGGTGGTGCTTTGTTTGTTTCATGCGGATACCGAGGAGCCGCTGCTGGAAATTCCGCTGCCTACCCGCAGCGGTAAAATTTGGCATGGACATGTTGAAGGGATCCAGCAAGGACAGTTGTATGGCTACCGGGTGCATGGCTCATCGCAAAGTGAAACCGGCCACTGTTTTAATCCGGATAAGCTCCTTATCGATCCTTACGCGAGGAAACTCAACCGACCAGCGGTTTGGAACAGCCGGCAGTATCAAGGCGATAGCCAGTTCATGCTGCCAAAATGTGTGGTTTGTGAGCCTTGCGGGGATTTTCCCACAGAGGAGAAGCCCAATTATTCAGCGGCAGAGACCATACTTTATGAAGCCCATGTTAAAGGGCTGACACAGTTGCACCCCGAGGTACCTAAAGCCAGACAAGGCAAGTTTCTTGGTGTCTGTGAGCCCGTGGTGTTGGAGCACCTCAAAGCGCTGGGTGTCACGGCCGTGCAACTGATGCCGGTAATGGCCTTTATGCCGGAACCTTTCATTACCAACAAAGGCCTGACTAACTATTGGGGCTACAACCCGGTTAACTACTTTTGCCCGGATCCGCGTTATGCCATTGACGATCCCATCAGTGAATTTCGCACTATGGTGCACAGCCTGCACTGCGCCGGCATTGAAGTGATTCTTGATGTGGTGTTTAACCATACGGCAGAAGGTGGCGTGGATGGCCCGATATTGTCTTTCAAAGGCTTCGATAACCAAGCCTTTTACCTGTTTGAGCACAACGAATTTGGTATTCCTGACTATCAGCGCTACCTGAATAACTCTGGGTGCGGAAATTCAGTGAATACCGCCCATCCTTTTGTAATGAAGCTGGTGATGGATGCCCTTCGTTATTGGGTTCAGGTAATGGGCGTGGATGGCTTTCGCTTTGATTTGGCAGCCAGTTTGGGGCGTGATCCCTATGATTTTACCGGCCAGTCTGGATTTTTCCGGGCGCTACGACAAGATCCTGTGCTGGAAAACGTCAAACTCATCGCAGAACCCTGGGATTTGGGCATTGGCGGTTACCGCCTGGGGCAGTTTCCTTCCTATTGGCAGGAATGTAACGATAAATACCGCGACCAGGTCAGGGCATTCTGGCGGGGAGATAAAGGCCAAACCCGCGATTTTGCTACGCGCTTGCTTGGCTCCAGGGATATTTTTCATAAAGATGTGCGAGCCATTACCAGCTCGGTGAATATGATTACCTATCATGACGGCTTTACCTTGCAGGATTTGGTCAGTTACGCCGAGCGGCATAATGAAGCGAATCTGGAACAAAATCGTGACGGTCATGGGCATAATTTGTCAGCCAATTACGGGGTGGAAGGGCTGACCCGTGATAAGCATATTTTGGCCTTGCGAGAACGACAAAAGCGTAATCTGTTTGCTACCTTGCTGCTTTCTCAGGGCGTTCCTCATATCTTGGGCGGTGATGAGCTCAGCCGCACACAGCACGGCAACAACAATGCTTATTGTCAGGACAATGAAATCAGTTGGTTTGACTGGGAGCTGACTCAGAGTAAACAGGATTTCCTGGCTTTTTGTTCAGGGGTAATCCGCCTTCGAAAGCAAAGTGAGTTGCTTAGCTACCTGAATTTGCATGACGACCATTACAGCCTGCAGTTTAACGTGGCGAAAGTGGGCTGGTATCGGCCAGACGGTGAGCGTAAGGTGGAAGACGATTGGCATGATACCAACAATCAAGCTTTTGCTGTCGAACTTAAAGGGGATGGGCCGCAAGCTGAACATTGGCTTATGTTGTTTAACGCCAGTGACCATGATGTGAACTTTACCTTACCAGGTTGTGAGGCCTGTTGGCGTTTGGTATTGGATACCCGCTATGCTCATCCGGGCGAGATGCCGCCGTTTAGCATGCTGGATAGCTTTACGCTGGCGTATAAAAGTCTTTGCTTGCTGAATGCCCAGTGAAAGTTACAAGCTGGCAATGAGTGTGTATAATCGCCGCCAATTTTTCCAGGGCCGCCTGCGCCAACCATAGATAACAGGACTTGAATATGCAGCAAGACAACCAACTATGTGACATCGGTTTTATTGGCTTGGGCGTGATGGGGAAGAATTTGACCCTGAACCTGGCTGATAACGGTTATCGTATTGCCTGTTTTGATTTGGACCAAACCAAGATCGATGCCATCATCGCGCAGGATGAAAAAGAGCGCACCGGTGATAGTGCACGTGTAGTGGGTTGCCGTTCATACACTGAACTGCTGGCCAAACTGAAAAAGCCCTGTCTGATCGTGCTGTCTGTACCTGCTGGTGAGCCGGTTGACCATGTGTGTCACCATTTAATTGATGCTGGCATCGGCGCCGATGATATCGTCGTAGATACCGGTAATAGTCTGTGGACCGACTCGGTAGAGCGCGAAAAGCAGTACAAAGGCAAGTTTATCTTTTTCTCCACCGCGGTGTCTGGTGGTGAAGTCGGCGCCAGATTCGGACCTTCCCTGATGCCTTCCGGTGACCCCTATGCCTGGACCCGCATCAAGCCAGTGTGGGAAGCGGTGGCTGCCAAAGTCGATCCTGCCACAGGTAAACCCATTGAATCCAACACCCCAGGTAAGCCGGTAAAAGAAGGTGAGCCTTGTGCAACCTATATTGGCCCGGTCGGTGCCGGTCACTACGTAAAAATGGTGCATAACGGAATTGAATATGCCGATATGCAGCTTATTTGCGAAGCCTACCAAATTATGCGCGACGGTCTGGGCATGCAAGCGGGAGAAATTGCTGCCACATTCCGTGAGTGGAATGGGGGGCTGCTAAATAGTTATCTGATTGAAATCAGTGCTGAAGTGCTGGACAAAGTGGATGAAGAAACCGGCCAACCACTGGTTGACCTTATCCTGGATAAAGCCGGCCAGAAAGGCACTGGTTTATGGACTGCGGTGAGCGCTCTGCAAGTAGGTAGTCCAGCGCAGACCATCACTCAGGCGGTATTTGCCCGCAGCATTTCCAGTCTGAAGAACGAACGTACCAAAGCGGCTGAAGTGTTGCATGGCCCAGCTAAGGTTAGCTTGACAGAAGAACAGAAACAGCGCGCCGTGCAAAACCTGCATGATGCCCTGTACTGCTCAAAAATCTGTGCTTACGCCCAGGGCTTCCAATTGATGGCCATGGCCAGTAAAGAGCAGGAATGGAAATTGGATTTTGCCCAGATTGCCAAAATTTGGCGTGCGGGTTGTATTATCCGTGCGGTATTTCTGCAATCTATCACTCAGGCATACGAGCAGAACGATAATTTGGCGAACCTGTTGTTGGATCCGTTTTTTGCCAGCCAGATCCAGAGCTTCCAGGGTAATTGGCGCCAGGCCGTGGCGGATGCCACCTTGATGGGCATCCCGTGCGCTGCCATGTCCTCTGCACTGAACTACTATGATTCATACCGTTGTGCGGTGTTACCGGCTAATTTGTTGCAAGGCCAGCGTGATTACTTTGGCGCCCATACTTTTGAGCGGGTTGATAAGCCGCAGGGCAAGAAATTTCACATTGAGTGGAGTCTGCCGGGACAGCCACAAGTGGCGATTAAACGCTAAGATTGTCGCGTAAATAAAAAAAGCCAGCTTAATGCTGGCTTTTTTATAAATATTTTTCTGAAAGTGGCTTTCAGAATTCGCTGAAAATCTTCTATTACTGCGGCGCTGAGAATTGTCCCTGTTCAATCAGCTCGACATAAGATTCTGCTTGTTTTTGGATAGGTTTAAGCTGTCTGGACTGCTGAATTAACAGCGCCTCTAAGCTGGTTAAATCCAGATCGTCCACACCAAATTCGCGGCCCGCAAAACCCCATAAATACGCCCAGTCGTATTGTTCTTCCTTCATAAACAAGCTGGTCAGGCTGCGAAAAATTTCCGGGTCTACTTCATCACCTTCTTTATACAGTTCGAGTGCATGGTACAAGAGTTGAATGGTCTTGGGACGGTCGAATTTAATGTAATAAGTGGCCAGTGCCACTTGCATTTCAGGGTATTGCAGGCGGTTGGTTTTCTCATACTCCAAAAAGTGCTTAAGCGCTTCGTCATTATGGAAGCGAGACCAATGATAGTAGAGGAGGTGAGGTGACATGGAGTCACGGGTTTCGGCGGCCAAACGTTTAAGCTCGCGCTCTGCGGTAAGCAAACCTTTGACACGTTCCGTTTTCTTTTCTTTGAGCTTGATGTGCTCAATCTGAGAGGCTTTAGCGATACACTTTTTGTACTGCTCAAAGTCCAGCAACAGATCATAGTTGAGCTTGTCTGTGGGAGTGTGGCTTTGCTCAAAACGGTGCTTGATGATGTTGGCTTTCTCGGCCCGGCACCAACCATCCGGATTTAAGTCGCTGCACATTTGTGGATTCTGCTCACAGATATCTTTGACGTTAACCTGATTAAATGTATCGCAGCCAGACAATACCAGTAGCAACAACAGGGGCGACAATCTGCCCATAATAACTCCCGGAAAATGAAAAAAGTTTACCGATAAATTCTCTATAAATCAGCAATTTTGCTTAAAGCTGAAACTTTAGCACAATTTGGCGACAGTCCCTTGTTTCATTAAAATAGCGGCCGTTTTTGACAATGCCAAGGAGCAGGCCAATTTAGAAGCCTCTTGTCAAACATAACCCTACAACATTCAATTTAGTCGTAAAGGTCGAGTGCATGAATCATCAACATGAACAAGAGTTACTCAATAGCTGGCAGGAAAGACAAGAGTTTGCAGAAAAGATGCAACCCTTGCTGGGCAAATTACATCGTGACAAAGCCATTGAGGTGACGTTATACGGCCGTCCGCTATTAGGCGCCAACAGCATCGATATCATCAAGGCCCATCGCACGGTGCGACTGCATACTGGTGAGAAGCTGCGTCTGCGTGAAAGCTGGCCTTTACTGGAAGCCATCAGCGAAATGAAGCTGGCTCCGGCGCAAATTGACTTGGGCAAATTGGCTTACAACTATCATTACGGCGAAGGCAAGGGTAAGGAGCTGCATGCATACCTGCGTGAAGAGCTGGCTGACATTGTCGACCGTGATGATGAACATGCACCTCAGGACGTTGTGCTTTACGGATTTGGCCGTATCGGACGTTTATTGGCACGTTTACTGATTGAACGTCACGGCAAAAATAACAAACTGCGTCTGCGTGCTATTGTGGTGCGCGGCGGTAAAGACGGTGATCTGGAAAAGCGTGCCAGCCTGCTGCGTCGTGATTCCGTTCATGGTCCGTTTAATGGCAGCATCACGGTGGATAAAGAGCGTAGCGCTCTTAAGGCCAACGGCGCCTATATTCAGGTGATCTATGCTAACAGCCCGGCTGAGGTGGATTACACCCAGTACGGTATCGATAACGCCATTGTGATTGATAACACTGGGATGTGGCGTGACCGCGATGGTTTGTCGCAGCACCTGCAGTCCAAAGGGGCTAAGAAAGTGTTGCTGACAGCCCCAGGTAAAGGTGACATCAAAAACATCGTATACGGTGTTAACCAGGGTGATATTGAAGCAAGTGACAATATTGTTTCTGCAGCCAGCTGTACGACTAATGCCATTACACCGGTACTGAAAGCGCTGGATGAACACTATGGCATCAAGAATGGCCATGTGGAAACCGTGCACTCTTATACTAACGACCAGAACCTGATTGATAACTTCCATAAGGCGGAACGCCGCGGTCGTGCCGCGCCGCTGAATATGGTGATTACCGAAACTGGTGCGGCTAAGGCCGTGTCTAAAGCTTATCCTAAGCTGGCCGGTAAACTGACGGGTAACGCTATCCGTGTACCTACCCCCAATGTGTCGCTGGCCATTCTGAATCTCAATCTGAATAAAGAAACCAATCGCGAGGACATCAACGAGTTTCTGCGTAAAACGGCGCTGTTCTCTGATCTGCAGCACCAGATTGATTACACCGCATCAACAGAACTGGTATCCAGTGACCTGGTCGGTTCACGTTTTGCCTCAGTAGTTGACTCACAAGCCACCATAGCCGAAGGCGACCGTACCACGCTGTATGTTTGGTACGACAATGAGTTTGGCTATAGCTGCCAGGTAATGCGCGTGGTGCAGGATATGGCAGGTCATCCTGTGCCAACCCTGCCAGCCAGCAAAAAAATTGGCTAATTTTTACTAAAACTCTTAGCTATCGAGAGAAAAGGGTAAGGCAGCAATGCCTTACCCTTTTTTATAACTGCGGTTTTATCTTTGTGGCTGGTCGTTTCGAAAATCCTAAAATGCATTCCCTTGGACCCGAATATTGCTAGTACATAAAGCTATTTTTCACGTTTACAGGTTAAATCCGTGTCGGTATGTTTGACTAATGATGTAAAAGGATTTTCGATAGTTTATGAGCACGTTTTTACGGTGGATTTTAGTCGCACCTGTCTCTCTGGTTGGATACTTTATAGCCTTGTTTTTGGGGATGGGCGTCATAATGATTGCCGAAGCGTTGTGTCCCGCTCAGTATCTGATTTCAGAAACCTGCTTTGCCCCTTATATGCAGTCTGTGGAGACTGTTTCACTGCTCTTTTTTCCTGCGCTTGCGGCAGCACTTGTTGTATTGCTCCCATATATCACAGCCCCTTCATATAAATTTCTAACCGCTTGTATTGTCTATATGACTGGTGCTGGCGTGGCTATCTATATGGGGCTGTCTACGGGTGCTTACACCAGCTTATTTGCCACGCTTATTAGCGGTGCTTTGATGCTTTATGTTGTTTATCGAACTGTCGCTTTCAGAAAAATTTAGACAGTAGGGCGATTGTTCGATGCCTATGAACCTATTGTGAGCAGATTCGGATACCTATCGAACATATCTAAATAAAACTTGGGTATTAGTGGGGTTTCAGGTCGGAATCATCGCTGTGCATGTCGAATTGTAGGTGGCCCATTCGTTTAAGCAGTAACGAGTTTTATATTCGTTGTCTGTAATCATAAGGAGAAACCACTATGACCGACATTGCCAAAAACACTATTTGCCTCTGGTATGAACGTGAAGCAGAGGAAGCGGCGCGATTTTATGCGGATATTTTTCCAGATTCTTTTGTTAAAGCCGTGCATCATGCACCTGGAGACTATCCAGCAGGACAGCAAGGGGATGTGCTAACGGTGGAGTTTAGTCTGATGGGTATTCTCTGTCTTGGCATGAATGGCGGGCCAGGGATGCAACCAAACGAGTCCTTTTCGTTTCAAGTGGCCACACAAGATCAAGAAGAAACCGACCGTTATTGGCATGCCATCGTGAGTCATGGTGGCCAGGAAAGCGAGTGTGGCTGGTGCAAAGACAAATGGGGGATTTCCTGGCAAATTACCCCGGTTGCGCTGACCAAAGCCTACACCAGCTCTGACCGACAGGCGGCTCAACGTGCGTTTAATGCCATGATGACTATGAAGAAAATTGATATAGCAGCCATAGAAGCGGCCTTTCGAGGATAAAGAAACGGGGAGCTGGTCTGATGATGGGACAGACCATGGTGGCGGAGCTCAACATACAGTAATTGTCGGCTTGTCACAGGATATGAGTCGGATAACTTATTACTAAAACTCGTAGCTATCGAGAGAATAGGGTAAGGCAGCAATGCCTTACCCTTTTTTATGGCTGGGGTTATGTGGTTTGGGTGACGGCTATGGCAAAAGCCCGGGTTGGCAGTGCATTAGGATCAGACCCCCGCTAAGATGTCTGATTCCTTTATCAAGGGGGGGTAACATTGCTTCTGTGGTTTTAGGAATGTCTGGCAATTCAAGGGATGTTCAGTAATAGATGCTAGAACATTTGCTAAGTGCGTAAAATGTGATTAATTTTGAAACAACTAAAAACTGGAAAGGAAACTAGTTATGAAATTACCTAAGGTTGTTTTGCTTTATACCTTCACTTTCGTTGCCGTGACCAGCGTTGCAGGGAAGAGTTTTGCCCAAGCCGACCCCTTCTGGCTAAAAAGTTGGAATGAAGCGCAGCAGACTCGCCCTGAAGTCATTAGTGCCAAAGGCAGAATTGCCGCTGAGGACGAGCCAGGCACGCCTTTTGTTATACATGGTCGGGTATTTACACCTGATGGCCGCACTCCTGCTCCAGGAGTTGTAGTGCACTCCTACCATAGGGATCAAAGAGGCTACGATTTTGGTTCTGAAGATAATCCGCTTACAACCTGGCGGTTACAGGGATGGGCAAAAACCGACGCCCAGGGACGATTTGAATTTCAAACTATCCGACCCGCAGCGGATTATATGGGCAGGGAAGGTGCGCATATTCACTTCACCCTTGAGTCGCCCGATTTTGGCCGGCAGTGGGCTCCGACAACTTATTTTCTAAATGATCCCCTAGTACCAGAGACGCGGATCAGGCAGTCCAGTGCGGCGGGCGACTTTGGTTGGGTACGGGAGGTAGTAACCGTTGATAATGTGCAGCAGATTAGCGTGAATATTCGCCTGAAAGACAAAGCAGACTTCTGATTTAGGCGCACATCAGTTATCAACTGATGGTGGTTCAATGTCATAGCGCTGATATGAAAACAGCGGGTATTCGACCCGCTGTTTTTCAATACTTTGGCTGATTAGCGCTGGAAGGGATACACAGAGCCCAGTTTCAGAATTTGGGTCAGTTCATCCAGGGCACTGCGTGATTCGCTCAGAAGCTGTGGGTCACGCAGGTCATCAACGCTCAGGACATCGCGGTAATGCTTGTCCACCCAAAGGTTCAGGCGTTCAAACAGGCCATCATTGATTAAGGTGTTGGGGTTGACGGCATCTACTTCTTTGTCGGTTAGCGCCACACGTAAGCGTAGACAAGCCGGGCCGCCACCATTTCGCATACTTTGCTTAACATCAAAGAAGTGAACTTGCTTGATGGGGGTACCTAAAGTGACCAGCTTGTCCAGATATCGAGCAACCGCCGGATTTTCCTGACATTCGGTGGGGGCAATAATGGCCATCTCACCATTGGGCAGGCTGATAATCTGGGTGTTAAACAAATAGGTTTTTACCGCATCTTCAACGCTGACATCACTGGTATTCACCTGAATAAAGTGCAGCTTATCGTCGCCATATTTTTGCTGGATCTCGGCCAGAGCCGCCTGGGTATTGTGGAATGCCTGCTCATGGTAGAACAGCACATTACGATTACCCACGGCTATCACATCATTGTGGAATACGCCCTGATCTATTACATCGGGGTTTTGCTGCACATACACCACACCTTCATCACTTAAGCCATGCAAGCGAGCGACGGCCTGACAAGCTTCCAGAGTCTGACGGGCAGGGAAGCGGGTAGGGGCGGGTTTGCTGCTGTCGAAGGCATGGCGGCCATAGACAAAAATTTCCACCCCGGCATGGCCATAATCGCTGCAAAGACGTGTATGGTTGGCCGCACCTTCATCACCAAAGTGTTCGTTGTCTGGCAAATGCGCGTGATGCTGGAAGAAACGTTCGTCGGCGAACGTGGCCTTTAAGATATTGCCCGTAACTTGTGGCTCAAGCGATCGGTGAAACTTGTTTGTCAGGTTGGCTGGGGTGAAATGCACACGTCCGTCAGCAGTATCGGCACTGGGTGACACGGTGGCAGCATTGGCAGTCCACATACTGCTGGCTGAACAGCAAGCCAGAAAAATCGCGGGTGCTTGTTTGGCGGCCTTTTCCAGTACCTGGCCATCGGTGCCAGTAAAGCCCAGTCTGCGCAGGGTTAATATGTCTGGGCGCTCTTGCGGTGCAAGTACCCCTTGTAGCATGCCCATATCGGCCAATGCCTTCATTTTCAGCAAGCCCTGCTTGGCGGCTTGTTTAGGACTGCTGGTTGACTTGGCATTGTTCAGTGATGCCACGTTACCGAAGGACAGGCCTGCGTAATTATGCGTTGGACCTACAAGTCCGTCGAAATTTACTTCAAACTGTTTCATTGTCTATCCGATTCCAAGCTTAGGGGTTAGCATTCCTGCGCCAGCAATAATCTCTGCTAATGGCTGCGGGCAAAAGACGGGGCCACTATAAGGTTTTCTTATGTCTCTGCCAAATGTGCACCCTGGGCTTAAGTGCTTCCCGATGCATAGTGGTTGGTTAAGGATGAATAAAGCCACTGTCTAGGCGCATAATTAACAATGCATTTCTCTACTATTCAATAGCTTAGCAGTTCTTGGGCGAATAACTCTGCAGATGAAAAAAAATTAAAAAATTTCTTTCTGATGCTGGATATTTAAGCAATTTAGCGGAATTCGGATACCTTTAAGAAAATTGAATACTTGCGTTATGGGCTCGGGTTAACGAGAATCGCCCCCGAATATAGAAGAACGCAAAGATGATAATCACTGGTAAGTTAAATGTAAGCCGGTGGTATATAAAGGAAGACGAACGGAAGTAAATCTTGTTTTCCTCTCTTATTGTGGATATATCTAAAAAATACACTCAGCGCCAAGCACGAAAACGGCGTATTTAATGCTTCCTCGGATAGGGAAGCTAGCATGAAGAATTAAGAGCAAAAGGTTATATGGCAAAATCCCTGGTAATAGTCGAGTCCCCTGCAAAAGCCAAAACAATTAATAAGTACCTGGGTAGTGACTTTATCGTCAAATCCAGTGTTGGGCATATTCGGGACCTGCCAACCAAAGCCCTGGGCAATGTACCGGGCAAAAAGTCCAGCAAAGAACTCAAGGCAATGTCCGATGCAAAGCGGGAGGCCTACCTTCGCCATCACGAATACCTGAAACTGGTAGATCGTATGGGCGTAGACCCGGAAAATGACTGGGAAGCCCACTACGAAACCCTGACCGGCAAGGAAAAGGTCGTTAGTGAGCTGAAAAAGCTGGCCAAGAATGCAGACACTATCTACCTCGCAACGGACTTGGATAGAGAGGGAGAGGCTATTGCCTGGCACTTACGTGAGCTGATTGGCGAGAAGGATAAAACCTTTAAGCGGGTGGTGTTCAACGAGATCACCAAAAACGCCATTAAAGATGCCTTTGCCCAGCCGGGTGAAGTCAATATGGACAGAGTCAATGCCCAGCAGGCCAGGCGCTTCCTGGACCGTGTAGTGGGCTTTATGGTTTCCCCGCTGCTGTGGAAAAAGATTGCCCGTGGTTTATCCGCTGGCCGTGTGCAGTCTGTGGCCGTGCGTCTGGTGGTGGAACGCGAGCGCGAAATTAAAGCCTTTGTTCCTGAAGAATACTGGGACGTACACGCTGATCTGCATAGCCAGGCAAAGCATGCATTACGCATGCAAGTGGTGAAGCAGGCGGGTGAAGCCTTTAAGCCGGTGAATAAAGCGCAAACACAGGCTGCTGTGTCACAGCTGGAAAACGCCCGCTATGAAGTGGTCAGCCGCGAATCTAAGCCTACCCAAAGTCGCCCGTCCGCGCCGTTTATTACCTCAACCCTGCAACAGGCAGCCAGCACACGTCTGGGTTTTGGGGTAAAGAAAACCATGATGATGGCGCAGCGCTTATATGAAGCCGGCCACATCACCTATATGCGTACCGACTCTACCAACTTAAGTGGTGAAGCGGTGGAAGCCTGTCGTGACTTTATCCAGGACAATTTTGGTAAAGCTTATCTGCCCGACTCAGCACTGCGTTATGGTAGCAAAGAGGGGGCTCAAGAAGCTCACGAAGCCATTCGTCCGTCTAACGTACAGGTTAAATCTGATTCTTTATCGGATATGGAGCGTGATGCGCAGCGTTTATATGAACTGATCTGGCGTCAGTTTGTAGCCTGTCAGATGACCCCGGCTAAGTATGACGCCACTACCATTCGTGTGCAGGCTGGCGAGTTTGAGCTGAATGCCAAAGGTCGGGTACTGAAGTTTGACGGTTGGACTCGTGTGCAGCCACAAGTGCGGGGTAAAGGCGATGATGATCTGACCCTGCCCGATGTCAAAGAAGGTGAAGTACTGGCGCTGGATAAGCTGGATCCCAAACAGCATTTTACCAAGCCGCCAGCACGTTTCAGTGAAGCCTCACTGGTCAAAGAGCTGGAAAAACGGGGTATTGGCCGCCCGTCTACCTACGCCAGTATCATTTCTACCATTCAGGACCGCGGCTACGTACGTCAGGAAAATAAGCGATTCTACGCTGAGAAAATGGGTGAGATCGTCAATGACAGGTTGATGGAGAATTTCCAGGATCTGATCAGTTATGACTTTACCGCCAATATGGAACAGCATCTGGATGAAATTGCCGAAGGCAAGCTGTTCTGGAAACAGGTGCTGAATGAATTTTACGGTGACTTCTATCAGAAGTTGCTGCAAGCGGAAAAACCGTCCGACGAAGGCGGAATGCGTTCCAATGAAGCGGTGATGACTGACATCGCCTGTGCCAAGTGTGGCCGGCCAATGACCATTCGTACTGCTAGTACTGGGGTGTTCATGGGCTGTTCTGGCTATGCCTTGCCGCCTAAAGAGCGTTGTACGCATACCATGAACCTGACCTCCGGCGACGAAGTGGTTAAGGTTGAAGATGACGATGAGCTGGAAACCGAAGTACTGCGTGCCAAGCGCCGCTGTGATTTGTGCGGTACCGCCATGGACAGTTATCTGATTGATGAAGGTCGCAAGCTGCATGTTTGTGGTAACACGCCGATTTGTAAGGGCTTTGCGGTAGAGCAGGGCACCTTCAAGATCAAAGGCTATGACGGCCCCCTGATTGAGTGTGATCGCTGTGGCTCTGATATGGAGCTGAAAAACGGCCGCTTCGGCAAATACTTCGGCTGTACCAACGAGGCTTGTAAGAATACCCGTAAGCTACTGAGAAATGGTGAGGCGGCTCCGCCTAAGGAAGACCCGGTTGATTTGCCTGAGCTGCCTTGCAGCAAGTCTGACGCGCATTTTGTGTTGCGGGATGGGGCGTCTGGTATTTTCCTGGCGGCACATAACTTCCCTAAATCCAGGGAAACCCGCGCACCGCTGGTGGAAGAGTTGGCGCGTTTTAGAGACCGTCTGCCCGAGAAATTCTTCTATCTGGCTGATGCACCTAAGCAGGATCCAGATGGCAA
Source organism: Bowmanella yangjiangensis (assembly GCF_018531185.1). Taxonomy (NCBI): domain Bacteria; kingdom Pseudomonadati; phylum Pseudomonadota; class Gammaproteobacteria; order Alteromonadales; family Alteromonadaceae; genus Bowmanella; species Bowmanella yangjiangensis. The sequence continues at coordinate 241,751 of NZ_JAHDJU010000003.1, read as the reverse complement.
TAAGGCCCTGGTGCGTTTTTCACGTAAGACCAAACAGCAATACGTGATGACTGAAACCCCTGAGGGTAAAGCCACTGGTTGGAGTGCCTGGTTTAAAGATGGCAAATGGTCATCAGACGACAAACGTAAAAAGTCCTAACAGATAGACAATAAAAAATGCCGGCGACTTGCCGGCATTTTTGTTTTTAACAGTGTGTTCGCGTTAGCGAGCAGTCCAGCCACCGTCTAATACCAGTGTTTGACCACAAATGTTTTTGGCCGCATCAGACAGCAGAAACGCGGCGCTGCCAGCCAGTTCATCAATGCCAATAAAGGCCTTCTTCGGCATAGGCTCGAGCATGATTTTGTTTACTACCTCTTCTTCACTCATGGCATTTTCCCTGGCCTGTGCAGCGATTTGCTGTTCAACCAGCGGGGTTTTTACATAAGAAGGGCACAAGGTATTAATGGTGATGTTCTGCTCACCCAGTTCCAGCGCCATGGTTTTGGCAAAGCCCAACAGACCGTGCTTTGCAGCGACGTAAGCGGATTTGTAGGGAGATGCCACCAAAGAGTGAATAGAGCCGACGTTGATAATGCGACCAAAATTACGCGCTCGCATTCCGGGTAAAAAAGTTTGGGTTAGCAGCGCCGGGCCAACCAGCATCACGTTGATAAGCTGTTGCCACTTGGCTGGGGGAAAGTCCTCAAGGCGTGACACATGTTGTATTCCGGCATTGTTTATTAGTACATCCACTTCAAGGGGGGCAAGGCGCTCGGGTAGGCTGGCAATTTGTTCTGCATCGGCCACATCCAGCGCAATTGCCCTGGCATTGATCCCCTCTGCGTTAAGTTGCTGGCAAGCGCGCTGTGCGGCGTCTAACTGAATATCCGCGATAACTAATTGGTGCCCCAGTGTGCCGAGATGTTGAGCAATACCCAAACCTATACCACTGGCACCGCCGGTAATGAAAATTGTGCGCTGCATTAGTTTACTCCCGCCAATGCGTTAATCATGTGTTCCACGGCCTGAATCTGCGGACCTTGCTTGGTGGCATATTTGTCGTTGGTATAACCCCACCAATCCCAGCAAGCTTGTGGATTTAGTGGCATCAGGGTGGACTGCTTGGTTTGCGGATAAAGCACCACAGTATTGTGTTTGTCGGCCCATTGGTTAATACCGGTGAGACGGGCATAGTCGTTACCTACGGCTTCAATATTCTGATTGCAGCCATGAAAGCTCACATGCACCTGACAGGACTGACCTGCGGCACAATTAGCCGGTACGTACAAAAATGCCTGGTCGGCCATACCTGAGGCATGCTCTCCGCCGAGTTTTTGTTGGTCAATACTGATGAGATTGCCGGGTTTGTCCACGCTATGCTCGCTGGCATCCGGGCTGATAAAACTCAGCATGTCGCTGGCAGCATCAAAACCACAGTTGCCAATAAAAGGTGACTTAGAGGTACTGCATTCGCTGCCTTGCTCCTTGGTAGGGAACAAGTGGGCAAATGGCTTGTCGCTGAGATACTTAACCTGCGCTTCACCAACCCAGCCTTGATATTGCTCAGCCAGTGCATCGGCCACAGGCTGAATGATCTTTTCATCCAGGGTGCCTCGTAGCAGCCACACTTTGTCGCCTTTTAGTCCCTCGGCCGGGTCAACCAAGGCTTCGCTGCGCCAGCCATCCAGGATGGCTTGAATGTCCTCAAGCGGGATTGCCCCTTCCTGTTTGTTTACGCATTGATTCAGCGCAGTCAGAATGCTGTTACGGGCGCAATAGTAAGGACCGGCCGCAATAACCCCGACACCGCTGACCCAGTTGCTGTGGGCCAGGTGAAACTGGCTGGCCATATAGCCGCCACTGGATAGACCGGACAAGGTAATCTGCTGTATGTCCAGATTAAGTTTAGGTACCTCGGCGTATGCCAAAGAGCTGGTCAGTGCAGATAAAGCCAGGGTACGAATAAGTGATGTCTTCATGATTAATCCTGCATAAGAAAACGTTGGATTTGGTCGGCCACCTGGCTGATGTTGGCTACGCCATCCAGATGCCCCATCGGGCCGACGATAGGCACCAGGGTTGAGTTTTTACCGGCTTGAAGCAGTGCCTGATGAGGTTGTTCGGCCAGGTAAGGCATCAGCAGTAAGTCATGGCTGGCCGGAATAAACAGGGTTTTGGCTTTTACCTGCTGCATGGCCTCGGCCAGCGGTTTGTCCTGACCGGCCAAAAACAGCTGACTGGCACGTATCAAATAGAGCACATGGTTGGCGTCGGTAACTTTAGCCCTGGCCGCTGCCATATTGCGTAGCCAGTTTACCACCTGATGGGATTGGTGAATGTCAGCCAAAGGGGCTTCTTCCAGGCTTTGGTGCTGGGGATTGCTGCTATTGATAAAATCCGGATACAACGCTTGCTGGGTAAGTAGCATCAACCCTGTGGTTAAGCCTGCCAGTGGTGGCTCGCCTTGATAATAGTTTCCCTGATTCCAGTTGGGATCCACCTTAATGGGTAGACCCCATTGTTCAAGCGCCGCCACTGTCCAGGCATCGGACTGCCCGGCACCTATGACAGAAATCATACGGGGTATCCAATCCGGATAGGTGGTTGCCCACTCCAGCGCCTGCATTGAGCCCATAGAGGGGCCGGCAACGGCATACAGCTTAGTGATGCCCATGGACTCAAGCAGGGCTTTTTGCACATTGACAAAATCACGGATAGTGACCACCGGGAAGGCCAGACCCCATGGCTTGCCTGTATCTGGATTGATGGTAGCAGGGCCTGTGGTGATCACATTGGGGTCATGGGCGTTGAAGTTAACTAAGGTGTCGACACTCAGCACAAAGAACTTGTTGGTATCTATGGCTTTGCCCGGTCCGATAATGGCATCCCAGTAGCCTGGGGTTGCATCATCAGGCTGATATTTTCCGGCCGCATGGGAGCTACCGGAAAAAAAGTGAGTAATCAAAATCACGTTAGATTTGTCAGCATTGAGCGAGCCATAGCTTTCATAGCCCACTTGCAACTGCTTGATGGTTTTGCCACCAAAAGTAGTAAATTCAGGGAGTTCAAAGCGCTGCTTTTGGGTTAGCAGCTCTGAAGCAAAGCACTGGGTATGAAGCAGCAGCATAAGTGCAATCCACCATTTTCCTTGGGTTAAACGCATGTTGATTTTCACTCCTAGAACCAGTTGAACAGGGCGACGGCCATGGCCAGTCCAATCAGCGGTACCACAACCGTCAGTGCACCCACTGACCAGTAAGCCCGTTGATGGGTTTCATGGCAGATAGCACGAATGGTGGTGACCACATAACCGTTGTGCGGCAGGGAATCCAGCGCACCTGATGAAATAGACACAATGCGGTGCAGTTGCTCGGGGTCCACGCCCTGATCGATATAGTGAGGACCGATTAAGGGCAGGGCAATGGCCTGACCGCCTGAAGCTGAGCCGGTTAAACCCGCCACTACGCTGACGGCCACTGCGGCACCGATTAATTCATTGCCGGGCAGACTGGTCATCACTTCCACTGCCGATTGAAAGGCGGCGGTGGACTTGGCAATAGTGCCAAAGCCCACCACGGCGGCGGTATTGCCAATGGCCACTAAGGCGCCTGTGGTACCCATGCCAATAGCGGCGTTGAGGTTATGGAAGTGTTTATAGTTAATCACCATCAGGGTCAGTACCCCACCGCCCAGTGCCACAATCAGTGCCATCTGTTGCAGGCTTTCATGCAAGGTAAAGGACAAGATCAGCACCACCAAGAGCGGAAACAGGCCCGTCAATGGGTGCGGGTAGTCACGCTCGGCAATCACTGGGTCTTCGGGTTTAGCATCAAAGGCCTCACCGTTGGCAACGGCTTTGCCAATCATGCGTTTTAGCCACCAGTAGCCGAAACTTGCCATAAAGATGGCTACCACTAAGCTGACTTCCCAAGCCGCAAAAGGCGAGGTACCCAGGTACTTTATGGGGATCCAGTTTTGGATTTCCGGGGAGCCGGCCGAGGTCATGGTAAAGGTCACTGAGCCGAACGCCAGAGCCGCTGGAATAAAGCGTCGGGGCAGATTGGCGTCTTTAAACAAACTCAGCGCCATAGGGTAGACCGAAAAGGCCACCACAAACACACTGACACCGCCGTAGGTCAAGATGGCACAAGCCAAAACCACGGCGGCAACGGCGTGTTGCATACCCAGTTTATCGATGATCCAGCGGGCTACAGCATCGGCTGCACCCGTGTCTTCCATAAATTTGCCGAACAAAGAGCCGAGCAAAAACATAAAAAACCACGAGGCAATGAAACCGGAGAAACCATTCATATAAGTGACGACAAAGTTCCCGTCACCAATAAACACCGGTAAACCACTGGTCAGCGCAACTATCAGGGCGCAAAGCGGCGCGGCAATAAACAGGTTCATTCCGCGAATGGTCAGAATTATCAGCAGTACCAGACCACCGACCAGACCTATTAAACTCAACATAAGCTGTCCTTTATTCGTATACCTGTTATCTGTCAGGTTCGTTAACCTTGGAGCAGCGGGAACACAGTCCTTACTCCGGTGACCTTTGTTAACTAAATACAGGACACAAGGATTGTGAGCCAGGAGACGGGCAGCGCCCATAGTACTATGGTACAGAATACCTTTTCGCCACTTTGTTCTAGAGTACCCATGACCTTGTTAACAAATGCAACAAAAAATCAACAACCAGATTGCAAGCATGGGAAGATGAAGCATATGAAACTCTCAAATAGAACATCCTGCGCCCTGGCCGTAGCCGCCGCATTAGCCAGTTTACCTGCTGTAGCCCAGGAGGCGGAGAAAGCTGCCAAAGGGTTGGAGCGCATCGAAGTTACCGCCCGTAAGACGGTGGAAAGCATTCAGGAAGTACCGGTTGCCGTTACCTCGGTCGGTGCTGTAGAGCTGGCCGAAAAAGGTATCAGCACTGTGGTTGAAGTGCAGCAAATGTCGCCCAATACCACATTACAAAAAAGCCGAGGCACTAACTCCACCCTTACTGCCTTTATTCGTGGTGTAGGTCAGGAAGATCCACTCTGGGGTTATGAGCCCGGTGTCGGTATTTATGTGGATGATATCTACATGGCAAGACCGCAAGGTGCGGTGCTGGATATCCTCAATGTTGAGCGTGTTGAGGTATTGCGCGGTCCGCAGGGCACGCTGTATGGAAAAAACACTATAGGTGGCGCGGTTAAGTATGTCACCAAGCAAATGACCGGTGATACTGAACTATCTGTTAAAGGTACGGTAGGTAGCTATGGTCAAAAGGATCTTAAGTTCAGCGGTCAGCTTCCTCTGCTTGAAGACAAGCTGTATTTGGGGGTTGGGTACGCCAATCTGAATCGCGACGGCTTTGGTAGCTTTCTGACCTCCGCGTTGGATGGCCAGGACCGTGAAAACTACAACAAAGACCTGCAGGCCTATCGTTTGACGCTGGAATACCAGCCCACTACCGATCTGTTTGTCAGGTTGAATTACGATAAAACCGAAGATAAATCTAACGCGAAAGGCGGCTATCGCCTGCTACCCAGTATTCTCACTGATGCACCAGTGCCAGACAGCAAATATGACTCTTACACCAGTTTGCCTACCTGGAATAAGGTGGAAAACGAAGGCCTGAGCCTGACTATCGACTGGGAAATCAACGATGAGTTTGCGTTCAAGTCGATTACTGCACGTCGTGAAGGCTACTCGCCAACCAATATCGATTTTGACAACACCTCGCTGCGCATTTTTGACGTACCGGCCATTTATGACGATGAGCAGTTTACCCAGGAATTCCAACTAAACTATCAAACCGATGGGTTTAAGATGGTTTCAGGCTTGTACTACTACACCGCCGATTCCTGTGGTCAGTTTGAAGCCATTCTGGATGTGCTGGGGCAAACCGCTTTTGGCACCCCCGGCCTGACCCGTGAAGTGCGCGGGTGCAGCAACGGCGACAGTATTGCGGCGTATGCTCAGGGCACCTATGATTTGACCGACAAGCTGTCGTTGACGGCTGGATTGCGTTACACCAAAGATGAAAAGGAAGCGACCGTGTATAACGGTCTGGTATTCACCACGGTTTACCCTGAAAGTGGCTGGGTGCCAGGCTACGTACGCGATGAAAACCTTATCAATGCGTCAGTTCCTAAAGTGCTGGATGACAAGGACGACTGGTCACGCCTGACGCCTAAACTGGGTCTGGAGTATCAGTACAGTCGTGACATGATGTTCTACGCCAGTTATGGTCAGGGCTTTAAATCCGGTACCTTTAACCCTCGTGCCAGTGGCCCGGAGATTGCGGCTGATCCAGAGATTGTTGATTCATTTGAAATCGGCATGAAGAGTGATTGGAACAACACCGTCCGCTTTAACGCCACATTGTTTATGCTGGACCACAAGGACAGACAATATATCTCTGTGATTCCGGATCCCAATGATTCGTCGGTGCTGAACCAACGTTTGGGCAACATAGGTAGTTCGGAAGCCAAAGGTGCCGAAATTGAGCTGACAGTGGCAGCCAGCGATGATTTGAAAATCTTCGCCAACCTTGGTTACATTGATGCCGATTTTAAAGAAGTATTGTCTTATGTAGACCCCAATACGCCTATCGATATCTCTGATCGTTATAGTGTGACCAATACCCCGGAAGTAACGGCAAGCCTTGGTTTTAACTACACTATTGCTTCCTCCATGGGCGATTTTATTGTCAACGGTAACTACTACTACCGTAGTGAATACGACTTGGTGGAGCTCGACAACTTATTGAGCCAAGATAGCTACGGCCTGGTGAACCTGGGGATCAACTGGTACAGCGACGATGGTCACTGGACGGTTGGCTTGCATGGTAAGAACCTGACGGACGAAGAGTATCTGGTCGGTAATTATGCCTTTATCGCCAAAGATCCTGCCAACCCTGGCAACTATATTCCAGGTTTAGGCGGCGACCATACGCTGATTGGTTATTACGGCGACCCCAGAACCTTCAGCCTGACAGTAGGTTATCGTTTCTAATCGACAGGAAATTAACAGGGGCGGATTTTCCGCCCCTTCTTGATCTGATTGCCAACCTGAAAGATAGTTAGGGCCCCGGAGCCAAGTATTACCATTATGACCAGTCAAGCCAGAGCCATTATTGCCGATGATCACCCTTTGTTTCGCAGTGCCATGAAGCAAGCCATGCAGGCCGCCCTGGGCGGTGAGATCCTGGAAGCGGCGAATCTGGACGAAACCTTATCTACCCTGGCTGCACATGCCTCAATAGAGCTGGTATTTCTGGATCTGAATATGCCTGGTAATCAGGGCTTAACCGGTTTGACCAGCCTGCGCAACGCTTACCCCGGTGTACAGGTTTTGATTGTCTCAGCAGAGGAAGACCCGGATATCATCCGTCGCGCGCTGGACTTTGGCGCCAGTGGCTATTTACCCAAATCGGCGCCGCTGGAATGTATTGCTCAGGCAGTGGCAGCGGTACTCGACGGTGAACAATGGCTGCCGGATGGGATGCAGATTGAGCAAAATAGTGGCCCGGCTACTGCCGAGCGTGACTTTGCCGATAAGCTTAACCAGTTAACCCCGCATCAGTTTAAGGTGCTGAAAATGGTGGCGGATGGGCTGTTAAACAAACAGATCGCCTGGGAATTGCAGGTCCAGGAAACCACTATTAAACAGCATGTATCGGCTATTTTGCGAAAGCTCGAAGTGATTAACCGTACGCAGGCGGGCGTATTGTTTAAGCAATTTATGCAGCCCGATGGGCGTTAAAGTATCTGCTTAATCAGACGTTTAAGTGCCCCGGCTTTAACCGGCTTATGTAAAAAGCTGAACCCCGCCTCAATGGCTTGCGAGCGAATAATTTCATCATGGTTGGCCGAGTTTAAGATAGTGGGGATTTTGCCTCGCCACTGATGATACAACTGCTGGGCCAAATCTGTGCCTATGGCACCATGATCCAAATGATAATCCATGAGTAACAAGTCTGGCGCATTCGGCATTTGCTGCAGCGCCTGGCTACCGTTAGATGCGGTGGTGACCTGTGCGCCCCACTGCTCAAATAGCTGGCTCATGGCGGTAAGCACCTGCTTTTCATTATCCACTAACAGCACCGATTTGCCGCTTAACCACTGAGCGTTGTCAGTGACCTCGGCTACCGGTGTTATCTGCTTGCGATGGGCCGAGGTAGCTTGCTCTATTTCCACCGCAAAACAGCTCCCTTTACCCAAGACTGAGTTTAGGATCAGGTTGTGGCCAAGCAGTTTACTGATGCGTTCTACTATGGTCAGTCCAAGGCCTAAGCCTTGTTTGTTGCTTTTCTGCAGCTGGTGGAATTCGTCAAATATTTCCTGCTGCTGGGCTTTGGCAATACCCGGCCCGGTATCCCATACCTGCAACAACAGTTTACCTTGACGTCGCCTGACACCAACCACAACCTTGCCGTGCTCGGTGTAACGGACGGCGTTGGACACCAGGTTTTGAATAACACGGCGTAGCAGCTTTTTATCTGAGCTGACAAACAGACGGGTGGGCTGATAGTGCAGGTCGAGCTGTTTTTGTCCAGCAATCAGGCTGAATTCCGCCATCAGCGGGTCCAGGATCTCACTTAAGGCAAATGACTGACGGTTTACTTTTAAGATACCGGAGTCCAGTCTGGTCATATCCAGTAGCATCGACAGCAGCTCTTCTGCGTTATTTAAAGATTGCTGCAGGCCACTGGCTAATTCTTCCAAGGGCGTTGCGCGGCTTTGCTGAGCAATCATACCCGCAAACAAAGTGGCGGCATTAAAAGGTTGCATAAGGTCGTGTCCGGCCGCAGCCAGAAACTTGGTTTTACTGTCATTGGCGCGATCGGCTGCCAGCTTGGCTTGTTGTAACTGTTCGGTACGCTCGGCAACCCTCAGCTCGAGACTTTGCTTGGCGTCTTCTAAAGCCCGCTGGGTTTGCACGTGCTCGGTAATATCCGCATAAGTGGTAACAAAACCACCGCCTGGCATGGGATTACCCTGTAATTCAATAACCCGGCCATCGGGCTGACTGCGCAGGTACTTATAGCTGCTACCCTGACGAATATGGTTCAGGCGCTTGACTACCTCAGTATCGATATCGGAAATATCACCCAACATGCCGCGCCTGGCGTTAAAACGCAGCAGCTCTTCCAGTGGCAGGCCAGCGCGAATAAACCCCTCTGGGTAGTTAAACATGCTGATATAGCGGCTGTTCCAGGCAAGCAGCTTGAGGTGACGGTCAACCACACTGATGCCTTGTTCAATATGCTCCACGGAGGACTGCAATAATTCATGGTTAAACTGATAGTTCTGGCTGGCTTCTTCCACCAGACCAACCAACTCTTCAAGTGGCACGCTGTGTTGCTCGGTTAAGGCCGAGAGTAAGATTCGCGCCCCGGCGTTACCCACCTGAGCGGCCAATTCACGTTCAACACGGCGAATCAACTGGCCGCTGGCATAGGCCTGCTGATCGCTGTCCATGATGCTGTTTTGCAGGCGGGTTTGTTGCTTCTCGGAGAGAATTTTCTGGCTCACCGCGAGCAAGGTACTGATTCGGATGGTGGGCACAGATTGCTGAGTGGCGCGCTCTGCACTGGGCTGCTTGAAGCGCCCGCGCAGCAGGTTCATAAGCACAAATACCACTAGGTTGATGCTCAAACTGAATATCACACCCAGGCTCATGTCGTGATCGCTGGGCACGGACTCAAAATAATAGCTGGCCTTGATACTGGGCCACAGCAGCCATACTACCCAGCCGCTGCAGCCAGCAAGGATACCGGCGACTGCCGCCAGGCGGCTGCTGCGCTGCCAATACAGCGCAAACAACATAGCTGGAGCCAGTTGCGCTAGCAGTGCCATGGCAATGATGCCGCTGTTGACCAAGGGCGCGGCCTGACTCAGATACTGAGAATACAAATATGACAGGCCAATCACCAAAATAACCGTCAGGCGGCGGATACCGAGCAGCACGGATGGGCGTAAGACTTGTTGCTGATCGGCGCGAAAATGTAGCTTCAGCCAAAGTGGGGTGATCAGGTTATTCGCCATCATCACCCCCATAGCAAGGGTGGCCACAATGATCATACTGGATGCCGCGGATAAACCGCCAATAAAGGCCACCAGGGCAGACCAACTGCTGTCGGCCAGCATAGGTAGTGCCAGCACATAAGTATCGGCGTTGGTATCGGGCAACAGCAGCTTGCCGGCCAGGGCAATAGGCAGGACAAACAAGTTAATGGCGAGCAGATACAAGGGAAACAGCCAGCGGGAGCGCTTGAGTTCCAGCTCGCCGTTATTCTCGATGTAGTTAACGTGGAACTGACGAGGCAGGCAGAACATTGACAAAAAGCCCAGCAGCATATGGCAAAGATAAACCAAAGGGGCACTGTCTTGACCTGTCAAAATCGGCCGGGTTTGCGGGTTGAGCTGTACTTGTCCCAGCAAATCCAGTACCCCGTCAAACATCTGGTAACAGACAAACAAGCCGACCAGCACTAATGCCAGCATTTTAACTAATGATTCAAAGGCTATGGTCAGCATCAGGCCGGGATGTTTTTCGGTCAGACTCAGACTACGGGTACCAAACAAAATGGCAAAAATCGCCATTAACAAGGCCACATAAAAGCTGATGCCGCCTGGCCACTGGGTTTGGTCGGTGGCCAGCAGGCTGACACTGGTGGTAACGGCGTCAAGCTGCAGAGCAGTGTAGGGGACTACACCAATAAAGCAGATAAGGGTGACAAAAGCGGCAACAAAGTGCGAATGCTTGTACTGGCTGCCGATAAAATCTGCCAGCGAGCTGATGTTGTGCTGCTGACACCAGCGAATAATCCGCACTAACAAGGGGTAGCCCAGTGCAAAGGCCACCACGCTGCCTACATAAGTCGGGGTAAAGGCCCAGCCATAAGTGGCCGATTGTGCGGTGGTGCCAAAAAAGGCCCAGGATGTGCAGTGTACGCCCAGTGCCAGGCTGTAGATGAGTGGCCGCTGTTTATGACTGGCTGCGCCATGAAAACGATCGCCCCAAAACCCTACCGCAAACAGCAAGGATAAATAAACTATCGCTAACAGGGTTAGAAGCCAGATGCTGAACATAATGCAACAGTATGAAAAATAAGGGCTTTGTTACTATACGATGGGCTGCCGGTGATTGCTATAGGGGAATGGCTCAGACTACATTTTTACAGGAGGCATGCTGTTCACCCTGGTTAAATCATACTCAATGTCATGATTGGCGTAAAAATTGCGTAGTTAAGGCCAAGTTGATTCGCTTGTGAGCCAAGGGGCGTTAATTAATATGGCGAAAAGATCAAATACCGCATTTGGATGTTTGCTGCTAGGCCTGGCACTAATGGCTGGCTGTGCCAGTCAAACCACCAGTCTACCCGTTGAATCAACTGTTCAATCGGGTAACCTGCATGCTCAGGTTGAGCGTCTAGCCAGACAATTATTTGACACATCGGGTCGGATTAACCCTGATGCACCTTTGGCGGTTGGCACAATACTGCCCTCGCATCTGCAAAACGGCAAAAGTTTGCCGGAATTCCAGGCGTTGGGAGTGCAGATCCAGGAAAGCCTGGTGACATTTTCTACCCAGGCCGGACTCAATGTCGTCGAATTTAAAGCCTTACCTGCGGTGCATATCACTGCAGGGCAGGACGTAATGCTGTCACGGGATGTTGAGGCTTTAAGTTCAGAAGTCAATTTGCAATACCTATTGACCGGTACCTACTCAGAGCAGGAGCAAAGTTTGCTGGTTAACCTGCGATTGATTGAGTTGCCATCAAAACGCCTGCTCGCCGCTGCTACTGATTACCTGCCTAAAGATGTTGCCTGGGCGCAAGGTAAGGTAACCAGCCGTAATCAAATGCTTTATCGGGGTGAGTACTAGTGGGGAATAGCATGAAGAATATTTGTTTAACCGCGGCATGTATTGCTGTTATGGCTGGCTGCTCTGCAAGCCCCGACCAGACTCAAGCGGACGCACAAATCTCAGCCGCTCACCAGGCCAGTTTGGGGTTCGGAGAGCAGTATAAGCACCAGTTTTTAACGCAACAGGTGGGAAACAAAGCAGAACGTGCATCACCGCAATTGCATAATATCAACCACTATGTCCGCGGTATCATGCAGGAACTGGTAAATAACCTTCAGTACGTTACCTCCAGCACACCTATGGCGGTGAGTAGTTTCGTATTTGTTGATGGGGCATTCGATCAAGCGAGTTTGTTAGGCAATCAAATTGCTGAGAGTTTTATCCACGAGATACACCAGTTCGGTATTCCTGTGATTGATATCAAGGCAAGCGACTTCATTCGCATCACGGAACAAGGTGACTTTGTACTCACCCGGGACTACCTGGAAGTCTCAGCGACCCAGCCAATTGAGTATGTAGTCACTGGAACACTGGCCAAACATCAAGGTGGCTACTTGGTGAATGCACGGGTTGTGGGAATGAAGTCCAAAGCGGTGGTTGGTTCTGCGCAGGGGTTCCTGCCCGCAGAGATTGCCAACGCACTGCTTAATAGTGGCAAGCCAGCCGAAGGCGTGAAGCTGATTAAAGGCTAGCTTCAAAGAGAATTGAGTTTATTTGACCAGGAGTGTCAGTATGCAGATCCAATCTGGGTTAAGTCTGATGGACTACCTCAATGATCCTGCCAAGTCTCAACAGGCGTTGGACAGGGCGGTGCAATACCAACAACAGAATGTTGCGGGTGAGCTCACCGAGTTGGATGCCGGTATTGGGCAAATGAGCGACAGCCAGATAGATGAAACGCTGAAGAAAATCGAAGAGGGGCAGTCATCCGTCAGTCTAAAAAGTCTGGATAACATGATCGCCTTTTATATGAAGCCGGTGGCTGGGCAACTGCAAGATTTGGCTGAACGCTTTGGCATAAAGGAACAGACTCAGATTAAACACGTCGATGGACGTTGGCATGTTGAAGGGGCGGAGGCAGACGATGCTGCTCCTGAGCTCCAGCGCCTGCAGCAATACCTTGATGCCGACCAAGGGTTACAAAAGCGTATGGATCAGCTGAACCGGCTATCGGAGTTTTATGAGTGGGGTCTCACTCGCGACAACGCGGCACAGTTGAAAGAAGCGAAAGTGGCAGATGATGATGTTGTCGCTTACTTAAAGCAAGGCCGCTCCCACTTGATGGGAATGGATAGTTTTACTCTGTCAACATCTGAGCTTCAGTTAAACAGCCGGGGTGAGGCGCAGCATCTATACGACGCCGCCAAAAAATTATTTGGCATAGCTGAACCCAAGTCATAAGCCTTGCCTAGGCAAGGCTTCGCTTATCAGAGCAATTCTTCTCCGGAAAACTCACCAACCTCACAAACATATTGGCGAGGCTTAAGCTTTTCGCACAAATGCTCAGCATCCGGCACATTGCTGAAAGGTCCAACATTGAGGTTGTAAAGTGTCTGGCGAGGATGCTCCGCTTTTAATAACTTGGCTGACAAACCCGTCAATATTTTGCCGTCTCGTTGTTGAATGAGATACCAACCAAACTTTGCACTTTGTGGTTTTAAAAAAGCGGCGATGCGAAGTCCATATACAGTGCCTGCTGTTGTTGGTTCATTCGTTGCGTTGGTGGAGGGAAAGTCACTTATTGAGGCGTTGGGCAACTGTATAGGTTCATTTTTTACTTGGCTCTCCTTCATAGGTGGTGGTGCCATCAACACTTCTTCCTGCAGGTTATCTTGGTACATTGGGGGAGACTCTTGTAAATCTGATGCGCGGTTTACCTCTGCAATCAATAACGCCAGGTCTGCCTCTAAGTCGTTTAAACGCTGAATGCCCGCTTTCGCTTCGCGCCATTCCTGCACATATTGGCGTACTTCATCGCTGCTGATGGCTTCATCGGGCAGGCTTGGTGACTCAGTGCTGTATGTGATGCCATTGTCTAGGGTGCTACATGCAGACACGGTCAGAATCAGTAAAGGCAGCATGGATAAACTCAGCGCACGTATGCTTGAGTTGGAAGGTGTTCTGGCGCGCATTGACATTTTAATGTTCTCAAAACCTATTTGTAGAAAAAGATTGCATGTTCTGTGCCATATGATAATGCCTTACCTTAGTAGCTGAAAGGCTGGCGCGTAAATTGCATTTTAAAGTCTACAAAGGTTGTTTTTCTGACTTATGAAGATTGCTGCCCCCAACTCGTTGGTGTTGAAGGGAGTCAATTGAGGATAGGTGGCAGTTTTTTGCCGCAGTCGAAGAACAATAGGCAATAACATGGCAAGTCAATTTTTATCCTAGGTGGAAAGGGGGCAAAGGTGAGAGCTTATCTGTTTAGTGGTGTTGTACTGTTGGCAGGGTGTCAGGTGACCGATGTACAGCAATCCAGCATAGAGGCAGAGTCGGCCTTTCAACCAGGGGTCTTTACCCCGGTCAGTCAGAATACGCATCCTGCTACTATTCAGGATCACATTCGTATGTTGATGAACCAAATGGCGCTAACCATGCAGGAAGTGCATGACAATACAGCGGTAGTGGTGGCAGATTTTGTCTATGTTGATGGTGCCTACGACAAATCGGGTTTGCTTGGACAACAAGTTGCGCAGAGTTTTATGAATGAACTGCATCAATTTGGCGTCAAGGTGTTGGATCATAAGACCATGGATTATATCAGGGTGACAGAAAGCGGTGATCTGGTGTTGAGTCGTGACTATACCGAGCTGCGCCCTGACATCCAAGCCAGCTTGGTTCTAACTGGTACACTGACCAAACATCGCCTCGGTGTGATGGTGCAGGCCCGATTGGTTGACCTCAAATCAAAAGAACTCAAAGGCTCAGCACAGACTTTGCTTCCTTCAGCACAGGTCAATGCATTGATTGCCTCTCATTCACGTCAGGATATGCCTGCATCTGGCAGGTAAAGGGGGGAATATGAAAGTTATCGGTTTGATTTGTGCCTTATTATTATCTGCGTCACCGGCATTCAGCGATGCACCCACCTCGACTTCCCGCGGGAATTGGGCAACAGACGGACAGCGTTTTGTTCCATTGCATCATCACAAACGCTTGGCTAGCTATGTTGAACAAATGGTAATGCGCCTGAATATTGATGAGCAGGGTCTCAGCAAAAAGAACATCGCCGTAGCCTCTTTTGTGGATTTTGATTCAACCCTGACTAAAACCAGTATGCTTGGTAATCAACTGGCTGAAAATTTTATGCAAGAGTTGCGAAAGCAAGGTTTCTCTGTCACAGAAAGTAAAAGCACGGGCAGTATCAAAGTAACTGTAAGTGGGGATATTGCGTATTCACGTCAAGCCCATGAAGTGCCAAAAGTACAATCATGTTGCGTACTAACCGGTACTATCATTTATAGCCCTGCGGGCATTGAGGTGAATGCCCGCTTGTTTGATCTTCGCAATAACGAGGTTCTGGCCAGTGCTGACGGCTTGATTCCATATTTTGTCGTCAGCCACCTGGGACAGATGAATTAACCTAGTTGCTTAAATCTGTTAGCGGCGCGTTATTGTAATCACTGACCATG
The DNA here is from genome assembly GCF_018531185.1 of Bowmanella yangjiangensis. Classification (NCBI taxonomy): domain Bacteria; kingdom Pseudomonadati; phylum Pseudomonadota; class Gammaproteobacteria; order Alteromonadales; family Alteromonadaceae; genus Bowmanella; species Bowmanella yangjiangensis. The sequence goes on along the minus strand of NZ_JAHDJU010000003.1, from coordinate 226,268 downwards.
CAACCGATACCCACAGCTTTAAGCGAATTGCAGTGTTCCGTTGCATGCTGTTCTGTGACAAATGCACCGGCTTTCAGTCGAAAGTAATCAGTACTTTTTACCTTAATCTTTTGATAATTAGCCGGAAGATCTGCCAGTAACTGCGGGTACTTGGTAGATAGCTCCCGCCAAAGACCATTTAAGCGGGCAGGAGATGTGACTGCTGTCAATTGTAAAGCAAATTTCGGCTGCATCTCATTTTCATTTTGAAACTTACTTTGTGTCGAGGTGGCCGTTGTTTCAGCAAGATTTTGATTACTTGCAATTGGTGCTATTGTCGAGACTTGCTCTGTTTGCGGCTCTTGATGTGGGGTAGGTGACTGGCTTGACATCTGATCCAATTGACCAATCAATAGTCCAAGTTCCTCTTCCACCACCACTAGGCGTTGTAGCCCTTCACGCATGGATTGCCATTCTTCCACGACAGCATCATATTTTTTCTGTTTTTCTTTTAGTATGGCGAGTTCTGCGGCCATATTAGCTTGTTCATTCCCCTGGCTGTTGGGGGGAGTGGCTGACTGGCAGGCACATAAACCTAAGGTGCCAATCAAAATGCTTAATGCTGTAACGCGTTGCCGGCTTTTCATTTTCCTGCTCCGGTATTTAGTAGGCAAAGTTATGATATTCCACTTTGCAGGGAATATTTTGTTGCGCTAGTTGCTGACAATATTGTGCGGTCTCATTGGCCGCGTCACGGTCGCCTTCAAAATAGGCTAGACCCAAAACGTACTGCTTGGTGTCTTTGGATTTAATATAAAATGGCTGCATTGAAGTAACCGCTTGAACACGCTTTTTTAATAGCTGGTAATACAGTTTGAGTAGTGCAGGTGAATGGAACTGTCCGGCTGTTGCAACATAGCCGCTGGCTGACTCGAGAGGTGCCAGCACAAAATCAGCGCCTGTGATAAGGTCACCCCGGTTGGACAGATTCACCCGCTTGCCTTTGCCGATCCGAAGCTGTTGACGATTCGCCATGTCCGGATCAATTTCCAGACGATACTTGCCGGGCAGCAGATTGGTAAATAAGTAATAACCGTCGTATTCGCTACGCGTGCTGGCAACGATATTGTCGTTTAAGTCCCGAAGATTCAGTTTTACTCTGGGGGCAGACTCCTGAGAGCCATCGGCATTGGCAAAGTAAACCGAGCCATCTAATTCGCCAGACTTTGCTACCGGAATATCTACTTGCTGGATAAAACCGGGGCGAGCAGGTACGGAGACCCCCTCTGTGGTGGTGATATAGAACTCCTTGAAGCTGTTTTCATCTACCACAATATCTGTTTGGCGATTATTCGGCAGGGCAGTCAGCATGGCCACGCCCTGCTCGTTCGTTCTTGCTGAACGAAAGGACTGTGTAGCCTTCACTTTTACTCCTTCGATAAGGGGTTCTGATTCATCATATTGGTTGTCCATATCCAGATCTTCAAATACCCGCACTGACACGCCTGCGGCTCCACCTAGAGTGCGGTTGCTTGCGAAAAGGTTACCTGAACTTGGGTCATAGCCGACGCTGAACCTGGCTGTCATACCCAAGGTCCAATTGTCATTACTGTTGTAACTGGCATTGGCGCTGAGTGTAAACTCTTCATGTCGCCAGTTTAGCCGAGCGTAAAGCTGGTCTAGATCGTTTTCGATATCACGTGAATATTGTAGTTCTGCATTTAAGTCATAGGCCCATCTATAGAGTAGATTGGCGCCGTATGAAGCTAATGCCGTATCCGGTTGAACATTGTAGTCGGCGTAAAAACGAGTGTAGAAACGTCCAAAATTGTTCCGATAAAACAGTGAGCCTCCAGCAGTTTTATTCGACGGGCCATTGTTTATTAAACTTTCAGCATCCGTGTGTTGCCAATAAAAACTATGTGAAACTGACCCATAGGCACTGTTCAGCCCAATGGCATTTTGCCACAGCCGGGTTTGCTGACCTTGTGCATCCTCTTGCAGCGACAAGTTATTCTGGTAGCTAAGAGGTAACGAGGTTCTGCTGAACAACGTACCTGAATGCGTAAGGTTGTATCTGTAGTCGACATTTGTGTTTTGATGGCCAGTGACCGCATCTGTGACTAAGTTTTCGTTTCTAATGTAGCTAAGATCCAGGTTGCTGTTTAGCCAACCCGTTCTGAAAAAAGCAGAAAGACGCTTTGAGCCATCATCATTTCGATGGACTAGGGTATTAAGTAAGCCCAAATCCCAAAGCTGAACGTTTGTTCTGAGGGTTAAATCTGTTTGATTTTCACCTGCTTTGGGAACGAAGTGGCTGGTACCTAGGCCAACGGAGAGCCAATCAGTCAAACCATAGTCAAAAACGGCGCTGGTGAGTAAGCCCAGTTGATCGTCTGCCAATTCCGGATCATTAACACCAAATACCGTGCGATTCGCATCTACCATTGACAATTGATAACGTCCCTGGCCTGCTGCAACGCTGTTTGAATCAACGACAATGGACTCGGTTTTACGCTCAATCTGGCCTTGGGGGCCATAGAATACCAATTCAAAGTTGTTGCTACCAAAACTTAGTTCGACATCATTGAATTCATATCGGCCATTTTCAATGTTTAGCTGAGAATCTAGTAATACGCCGTTTCTATAAAGTTCAACATCCCAGCCGGCTTGCACATCGCCGGTTAAATTGACTTGTTGGTTGTCTCCCAACTGGCCTTCATTCAGGTTGTTTACGGAAAATCCGCGGCTTTGAGCCTGGGTTACTTGTCCACCTGGATTAACCGGCGTTACATCACCAAGCGCGAAGTATGAGGCACTTAGAGCACCGAGCAGATCTTGTTCGGCAGAAGATTTAGAAAGCGTTAATCTGGCCTGCTGTAATAGATCGCCTTTCAATCCAGACAGATAAAACTGGCTGTTGAGATAAGCAAAATCCTGGCTTGAGAGAACGGAATAGCTCCCAGAGCGATGTTGGTCATTGGCCGTCGCTGATATTTGCGCATCCAATAGTGGCGTAGAGAAAAGTTGGTATCCTGAATCGTTTAAAGGAAGCACGGACTTGGTTTCGGTTCCCAGCTCGACACTGCCTCGTGATAATCTGGCAAGTCGTTGTTCAACGGGGAATGGGGTATTGGAATGAATCACCAGCTTCAACTGGCTTTCAAACATCTCGTAGTTAAAGTTAAGAATTTGAGCCAAGCTGGCAAGTTCCACATAAACATCATCGGGTTCAACGGAAAATGACTGACTATCCAGAACAAAGGCGTGTTGCCCTAGGGTTATCTGTAAATACTCAATGGCAGGTTGCTGCATGGAGAAAGGAATATCTTGCCGATATACCCATCCACTGGCTTGCATATTAGTAAGATCGAAATCAACGGCAAAGTCAGCGAGTCTGAAAAAGTCGGCCAGACCAACTTTTACACCCTGTTCTGACGCAATGGAAATCACCTCTGTGACGGGCTTATCTTTAAGCCACAAGGATAAGATTAGTTCTTCACCTGGTTGAAAACGTCGAACCACCTGTGTGGCAGATTCGCTAGTGGCGGGGCGTTTCATGTGGTCAGAGGGGGTACGATACTTCTTGGCGATCCGTTGAAGTAGTTCTTGAACAGAAGTGTTGGCCCCCGCAGCTGCAAATGCTGGTTCAGAGCATATCGGCAGACAAAGCAGCAGGGTAGCGGAGCACAAGACGCCCGACAACTTGTTATTTTTATCGAACCACACGATTCGCTTTTACCCTGATGTTGTTATTGGTTAGTGGGTAAGGGCTTAATAGCTGCCTTATTAATTCTTATACTTTGATCTATAAAGACTTTACCGTCAAACTCTCTGACACCTTTGTATTCGACTCGAAGCTGGCCATTAGCCGAAACAAAACGCTCTGCCATCCATGTCGGCTGGATAATAAACTTGTCATTGTCGGGCCAGGCATTGGCTTCATTGGATTTCGCGATAGGGACTTCGGTGCCGCCATCAGGCTTCCAATAAACCGTCCAGTTTCCTAATACTGAGTTACGTCCACTCCGTGCTATCTGCAAAACTACAGCCCCGACTTGTGAGGTGGAGTCATAATAGAGTTCGGCTTGGTCAATGTTCAATTGGTATTCTAGTTGCCCTTGCCTGACGGTGACTGGAATTGCAAAACTTACTAACATGTTTATTTGCATGCTGGTGGCGTTATCTTTATTTTCATCCTTTGGTGGGGGAAGCGCCTTAAAATTCAAGTGCGAGCGATATTCGCCCTCCGCTAGCTGGGCAGGTCTTCTTAACATGAGTTTGATCATTTGTCGTTCGCCCGGCTTCAAGGTCACCTGACGTGGAGAAAATCTGACCATACTGCTTGCAATAGACAGGCCCGATTGCTCGGCGTCTGCTACATCAATATAGCCGCCTGCTGGATTAGCGACTTTCTCTAACCACTCAAGTCTATAGGTGTTTACTGTCTTGCTTGTGTTGGTCAGGCTGATTTGCGCGGCTCTGGTTGATTCATCAAAGCTCACTCGTGTCGGATAGATTAGCAGGTTGGCAAACACCAAAGATGACCAGAAAGAGGTCAGTATCAGCAAACACAGTTTAAGGCCTTTAGAATTCGTCATTAGTGTCCTCAAAAGCATTGTTAGTAAGATATCTCTATATCCAACATTATTTGATAATCCGCGGGGCCAAGATAAGGCTGGCCATTTCCCGACGTTGTTAGTGTTCCGCCTATAGTAAACTGCGCATCGCCGTTTATATCAGCTTTAACTGTAGGTGGTATATCCAACGCCGTAATTACAAACTGTGCTGAGCCAGGTATTGCCACCGAAGAATAAGCAGGTAATGAAGGGGTCAGTGAAAACGAAGTAAAAGGGGGCAGTTCGGTTAGCGTGTAGGTACCTGGCGTGCCTTTCTCTATCACTAACAAACGACCGGTATAAGACTGGTTGCCGTTTCTTGCCAACGTTGTACTGCTAACCTGACTGTTATCTGAAATTGCAAGCCGACCAAAAGTGAATGGTGTATCAATTAATAGATCTGCATTTGCTAAAGTGCATATCAGGCAACTTGCCAATCCTACCCATCTGAACATAAAAAACCGGCCTGAAACCCTAGCAGATAATTGCATATGGTAATCAGACCGGTCTGATGGATCAATAAGTTACTGAAACATCAAAGCTACCGTTATAAGCAGCATTTTCATAAGTAGCCGTAGTCAAAGTGTATGCAGTAGGATCGGTAATCAGAGTTGCACCAACAGTGAAGGTGGCTGCCCCTGTACCGTCAACTGAAATGGTACCTGCACCGGCAGTCAGGGAGATGGCGCCTGGAGTACCTGAAGACTTATAAGCAGTGAAGTCGATCAATTGAAAACCAGGAGAGCCAGCTGGCGCTGTAGTGGTCAGGTTAACGGCTGCACTGGGTACATTTACATTCAGCGTTGCAAAAGCGGCAACACCAGTGATGTCAAACTGTGGGCGAGTGGGTGTACCGCCAACAGATTGAATTTCTGAATCACCAGCACCAGTGATACAAGGTGCACCAGCGCCTGGAGCATAAGCCGAAATTGAAGACGCAGGGTTTGCAGGCATTACAATGCCTGAACATTCATCTGACGTAGAATCTGGTGTAGCGCGAACTGTGCCGAAGTCAAGTGTGCCGGTCAAAGCGAAACCAATGGTGTTGTCGACAGATACAGTGGCTGGAACTGATACAGTTTCAGCTTGCACTGCACCAACAGCAGACAACAGCATCGCTGCGCTAAGGCCTTTTGCAATTTTAGAAAGTTTACTCATTTTCGTGATTCCTAAAGGTTATCTGATAATTATCACACCCATAGAATGACTTGGATTCTGGGATGCATGATATCTATCGGCCTGTTTTAAAAAACGTTTAACTTTTTATTCATAAAAACAGTCTGTTGGGGATAAAAAATGTTTATTACCTAATCTATCCCTGAAATTGCAGTCACTACGGTAAATTAACATACTTCCTTACCATGAAAATATACAGGTTTGTTACTTATATCAACATTTTTTGTTACGTCATAAATCGGCGTTCTCTGCCACATTTTTGAAATTATTTGTATTTTAAACAAAGACATAGCCATTGAACTTTACGCTTGGTAGTGTGTGGTTCAAGAGGTGCGTTAGTTATATCATTATTGGTGTATTTCTTGGGGTGCTCGTAAAGTGAACAATTGGTGGTAGGAGATAATCTGTTTAAAAATAAGAGACTCGAGTATATTTAAATGGCGGATTTATACTTTTAAAAGTATGTGATTTAATAAGTTTCCAGTCTGCGCACAGACTCCTTGTCTGACGTGGCTTACAAGATATATTGCCACATAAAAAATGACCATAGTTGAATAATATTGTGCATTATTATCATGCCGCAATGCAGAATGTTTTAAAAACTAATGTAAGGAAAGACAATGCTTAGTACCCGAGTCGGGATTATTTTTGTTTGCCTGGCGTTGAGCGCTTGTGGTCTTGGTGTGCAGCAGTCGGTAGATAGTGCACCAAAAAAAAATCATTTAGCTGGCCAATGGCAGCTAACTGAATTAGCTGGGCAGCCCGTTCAAACTGAAAAAGCGCCATACTTGGACTTTAGCGAAGAAGGTAAAGTGAGTGGTTTCGCTGGTTGTAACCGTTTCTTTGGACAGGTTGAAGTGGAGGGGTTATCCATTCATTTTGGCAAACTAGGGGCAACTATGATGGCCTGTCCAAACATGCAGCTTGAAAGCCAGTTTATGCAAGTGCTGGAAAAGGCTGACAATTACACTATGGGTAGCAATGACAGCCTGAGTCTGAATAAGGCCAGAATGGCGCCTCTGGCCCGTTTTGAGCGGGTAAAAGCGGATTAAGCGCGTTTTGCCAGAATCGCTTTGGCTACTTTGGACTGATTTTCCCGTCCCAATGCCTGCATGATGGCATGTCCGGCATCAACCAGCGCATCCAGGTTGATGCCGGTATCTATGCCCATACCGTGCAGCATATATACCACATCTTCACTGGCTACATTGCCTGATGCGCCTTTGGCATAAGGACAACCCCCTAATCCTGCCACCGAGCTATCTACCACGGCGATCCCCTGTTGCAGGGCCACCAGAATATTGGCTAGCGCCTGACCATAGGTGTCGTGAAAGTGTACCGCCAATTTTTCAGCTGGCAGATGGCTTAGCAATAGCTTGAGCAGGGCAGCGGTTTTAGCCGGCGTACCTACACCAATGGTGTCGCCTAAAGACACTTCATAGCAGCCCATGTCCAGCAATTTCTGTGACACTGCCAGTACACTTTGTGGGGAGATATCACCTTCATAAGGGCAGCCAAGCACGCAGGATACATAGCCGCGTACTCGGATCCCCTTTAGTTTCGCAACTGCCATAATGGGCGAAAAGCGGGCCAGGCTTTCTTCTATGCTGCAGTTGATATTCTTCTGGCTGAAGCTTTCTGAGGCAGCAGCAAATATCGCCACTTCGTCGGCACCCGCCGCGAGCGCAGCCTCAAAGCCTTGCATATTGGGGGTTAGCGCCGAATAAACCACACCGGGTTTTCGCGAAATGCTGCTGAAGACCGCGCTGCTGTCGGCCATTTGCGGTACCCATTTGGGAGACACAAAACTGCCGGTTTCAATCATGCCGAGGCCTGCACTCGCCAGGTTTTGCACTAAGGCGATTTTATCTTCAAGGGCAATGCTGGCAGATTCGTTTTGCAAGCCGTCTCTTGGCCCCACATCGACAATTCTGACTTTGCTTGGATACTGGATGTTGTTCACTTGCTTTCTCTTTTAGGGCGCCAGTCTTCCTTTCAGAAGCTGGCGCCTTCTATCCTTAACGTTCGGCTGCTTCAAAACTCAATAGTTCTGCGCCGCCGTCTACCAGTTCGCCACTTTGATAGAAAAACTCAATCACTTTTCCTGCCGACGGTGCTTTGAGGCTGTGTTCCATTTTCATGGCTTCCATAATCACCAGCACCTGGCCTTTTTCTACCTGGTCTCCGGGGCTTACCATCAGATTAACTATGGTGCCGTTCATCGGGGCCGTTAGACCGCCACCGTGGGCGTCAGCATCCAATAGGCCCAGATCCGGTAGCTGTTGTTTAAAGTGCAGGGCGCTATGTTGGGTATATAGCGAGCAACCTTGCTCAGCTTCAGCGGCGTGACTAATAGTGATCTTCTGGCGGTGTCCGTCAATCACGGCGGTCAGCACATCGTCGTGAATGTGGCCCTGGCACTGCACATTAAAACCCTGGCCGGTGATTTGATAACTGGCTTGTGCACCGCTATTTAAGCGTGACACCTGAACCGCATGCACCTGGTCGTGTATTTGAATGTCCAGCCCTTGCACATAGTTGGCATTAGCCCGCCATGCAGTCAGATTTTGCCAGGGGCTGAAAGGGTCCTGACTGTTCTGACTTAATGACTGTCGGCCTTGCTCCTGATTGAGGACAATATAGAGCGCGGCCAAGGGCAGCAAACTGGCAAGATCGCTTTCATTTTGCAAAAAAATCTCGCTTTGATGCTTGTCGATAAAGGCTGTGTCCAGCTGTGCTTGCTTAAATGCCTTGGTATTGGCCAGGTTGTATAGAAAATCAATATTGGTGGTAACACCTTTGACCCGGTACTCGGATAACGCTTTTACCAAACGGCGTAGTGCTTTGGGTCTGTCTTCATCCCACACGATAAGCTTGGCTATCATAGGGTCGTAGTAGACTGAGACCTTGTCGCCCTGGCGCACGCCAGTGTCTACCCGCACGTAGTCCGACTCTTCCGGCGGCTGCAGGAAATTCAGCGTCCCCGTAGCAGGTAAGAATTCGTTGTCTGGATCTTCAGCATATATGCGAGCTTCAAAGGCGTGGCCATTGATTTGCAGCTCGTCCTGGCTCAATGGCAGTTCTTCGCCGCTGGCAACTCTTAACTGCCATTCCACCAAATCCTGACCGCTGATCATCTCGGTAACCGGATGCTCAACCTGTAGCCGGGTATTCATCTCCATAAAGTAGAAGCTGCCGTCGGTATCCAATAAAAACTCTACCGTGCCCGCACCCACATAACCTATGGCGGCTGCGGCTTTCAAGGCGGCTTCGCCCATCTGGCTACGTAGCGTGTCGCTCATGCCAGGAGCAGGGGCCTCTTCAATGACTTTTTGGTGACGGCGCTGCACCGAGCAGTCGCGCTCGAATAAGTACACGCCGTTGCCATGCATATCGCAGAAAACCTGAATCTCCACATGGCGCGGTTGGGTCAGGTACTTTTCCACCAGCATAACTTCATCATTAAAGCTGGCCATGGCTTCGCGCTTGGCGGCTGCCAATGCTTGTTCAAATTCAGCGCTGCTGTGTACCTGGCGCATACCTTTGCCACCACCGCCAGCGGCGGCTTTTAGCAATACCGGGTAGCCCATGTCATCGGCGTGCTGTTTGAGCAGGGCGGGCGACTGGTCTTCACCATGATAGCCGGGAACCAGTGGCACACCGGCAGCTTCCATAATCTTTTTCGCCGCCGATTTTGAACCCATGGCGTCAATAGCCGCTACCGGCGGGCCAACAAACACAATTTGGTTGTCTTCACACAGGCGGGCAAAGTTGGCATTTTCGGACAGAAAACCATAGCCGGGGTGAATCATATCGGCCCCAACCTTACGCGCTACCTCAATAATACGTTCGGCTTGAAGATAGCTGTCTTTTGATGGGGACGGTCCGATATGCACGGCTTCATCGGCCATTTGCACATGCAGGGCGTCTGCATCCGCATCCGAATAAAGCGCCACCGTATGGATCCCCATGCGTTTGGCGGTTTTAATAATGCGGCAGCTGATTTCACCCCGGTTGGCAATGAGCAGTTTGATTAGCATAAATTACTCCTGATACCAGTTGGGGCGGCGTTTTTGTAAAAAGGCTTGCAAGCCTTCCTGACCATGTTCAGAAACGCGCACTGTGGCAATGCGAAGACTGGTCTTTTCCATTAACTCTTCATCGTCACCAGCTTCGGTCACATCGAAAATCAGCTGTTTAGCCGCGGCTACCGCATCCGGACTATTATGCAGAATGTGGCTGATAAGGTCTTCCACCGTTTGATCTAACTCTTCTTCGGTAACTGTTTCGCTCAAAAGCCCCAGACGTCTGGCCCGGTGAGCCGAGAAAACCTCGGCGGTGGTAAAATAACGCCGGGCAACCCGTTTACCCATGGCTTCAATGACATAGGGGCTGATGGTGGCGGGGATCAGTCCCAGCTTAACTTCACTTAGGCAAAACTTGCTCAGGCGACTGCCAATGGCCATATCACAACAGGCAATCAAGCCCACCGCGCCACCAAATGCGGCGCCTTGCACCTTGGCGATAGTGGGTTTTGGCATAAAGTTTAAGGTGTGCAGCATCATGGCCAGCGCCTTGGCATCTGCCACGTTTTCTTCAAAACTGTAAGAGGCCATGCGCTGCATCCAGTTAGCGTCGGCCCCGGCACAAAAGCTCTTGCCATTGGCGGCCAGCACCACAACGCGCACACTGGGATCTTCACCGGCTTGTTTGAACAGGTCTGTTAACTGGCGAATTAACTGGTCGTCAAAGGCATTGTGTTTTTCTGGACGGTTCAGGGTGATGGTCGCCACACCTCTTGCATCCAAATTGTAGAGTACATCAGACATACCAAGCCTCCTTACATACGGAACACCCCAAAACGGGTGTCCTCCAGTGGTTTATTAAGCGCCGCTGATAAACTCAGCCCCAACACCTGACGCGTATCTGCCGGGTCTATTACGCCATCGTCCCATAGTCTGGCTGAGGCGTAGTAAGGGTGGCCCTGATGTTCGTAGTCATCAATGATGGGCTGCTTAAAGGCTTGTTCTTCTTCCTGACTCCAGGTTTCACCTTCGCGGGCTTTTTGATCGCGTTTTACCTGGGCTAATACCCCGGCGGCTTGCTCGCCGCCCATCACGGAAATACGCGCGTTAGGCCACATAAACAAAAAGCGCGGGTCGTAAGCACGACCACACATGCCGTAGTTTCCGGCACCGAAACTGCCACCAATAAGCACGGTAAATTTAGGTACTTTGGCGCAGGCCACGGCTGTCACCATCTTGGCACCATGTTTGGCAATACCACCGGCTTCATACTGCTTACCCACCATAAAACCCGTGATGTTTTGTAAAAATACCAAGGGGATCTTGCGCTGCGCACAGAGCTCAATAAAATGCGCGCCTTTTTGCGCAGACTCACTAAAAAGAATCCCGTTATTGGCCACAATGCCCACCGGATAGCCGAAGATGCGTCCAAATCCACACACCAGCGTACTGCCGTATAGCGCCTTAAATTCATCAAATTCGGAGCCATCTACAATACGGGCGATAATTTCCCGTACGTCGTATTGCTGGCGGCTGTCTTTCGGAATGATGCCGTATATGTCACTGGCATCGTAAAGCGGGTCTTGCGGCTGCGCGAGGTTCAAACTCACCGGCTTAGTGCGATTTAATCTGGCTACCGCATCACGAGCCAGTTTCAGAGCATGATGGTCATTGTTAGCCAGATAATCCGCTACCCCTGAGGTGCGGCAATGTACATCACCGCCACCCAATTCCTCAGCCGTTACCACTTCACCCGTGGCAGCGCGCACTAGTGGTGGGCCGCCAAGGAAGATGGTGCCTTGCTCTTTTACGATAATAGATTCATCCGCCATGGCTGGCACATAGGCACCACCGGCCGTACAAGATCCCATCACCACCGCGATTTGCGGTATATTGGCTGCAGACATGTTGGCCTGGTTATAGAAAATCCGGCCGAAGTGTTCACGATCGGGGAACACATCATCCTGGCGGGGCAGGTTAGCACCGCCGCTGTCTACCAGGTAAATACAGGGCAGATTATTCTGCTCGGCAATAGTCTGCGCGCGCAGGTGCTTTTTAACTGTCAATGGATAGTAGGTACCGCCTTTGACCGTGGCATCATTGGCCACCACCATGCATTCCACGCCGCTGACCCGGCCAATACCGGCAATCAACCCGGCTGCCGGGACATAGTCTTCGTAGACCTGCCAGGCGGCTAACTGGGAGAGTTCTAAAAAAGGTGCGCCTGGGTCAAGCAAGGCGTTGATACGCTCTCTGGGTAGTAATTTTCCGCGATCTGTATGGCGTTTATTGGCTTGCTCGCCACCACCCTGGCGGATCTGGGCGACTTTCTCGCGCAGATCATTAACCTGAGCCTGCATATGTGCGACGTTAGCGGCAAATTCCTGGCTCTTTGTGTTTATCTTTGATTCAATCCGGGGCATCTAGCCTCTCCTGCTAAATAGTTGGCAGATAATCAGTAAGTGCCTGGCAGATGGTCTTCAGCCAGGCAATTCGAACAGACTGACGACTGCTTAAGCGGATTCCTTAAAGAGTTCGCGACCAATCAGCATACGGCGAATTTCCGATGTGCCGGCACCAATTTCATACAGCTTGGCGTCGCGTAATAAACGGCCCGCTGGGAACTCGTTGATATAGCCGTTGCCGCCCAAAAGCTGAATGGCATCCAGCGCCATTTTGGTGGCTAACTCCGCTGCATAGAGAATAGCACCCGCGGCATCCTTACGAGTTGTTTCGCCTCTGTCACAGGCTTTGGCGACGGTATATACGTAGGCGCGCGCGGCGTTCATCTGGGTGTACATATCCGCCACTTTGCCTTGCACTAATTGGAATTCACCAATACTTTGGCCAAACTGTTTACGGTCGTGAATATAAGGCACCACCAGATCCATACAGGCTTGCATAATGCCAAGGGGGCCGCCTGACAGCACCAAACGTTCGTAATCCAGACCGCTCATCAGCACTTTTACGCCGCCGCCTTCCACACCCAGAATGTTTTGCGCTGGCACTTCGCAATCTTCAAACACCAGCTCGCAGGTATTGGATGAGCGCATGCCCAATTTGTCGAGCTTTTGCGCCTGGCTAAAACCCGGCGTGCCGCGTTCCACAATAAAGGCCGTAATGCCCTTGGGGCCGGCACTGACATCGGTTTTAGCGTAAATCACATAGGTATTGGCATCCGGACCATTAGTGATCCACATTTTGTTGCCGTTTAAGATATAGCGGTCGCCTTTTTTCTCGGCGCGCAGCTTCATGCTAACCACATCAGAGCCCGCATTGGGTTCGCTCATCGCCAGGGCGCCAATATGCTCACCACTAACCAGTTTGGGCAGATATTGTTCGCGCTGGGCATCATTGCCGTTTTTATAGATCTGATTTACGCAAAGGTTAGAATGAGCACCGTAGCTCAGGGCAATACCGGCACTGGCCCGGCTGATCTCTTCCATGGCCACCACATGGGCCAGATAGCCCATATCCGCACCGCCATATTGCTCGGAAACAGTAACACCCAGTAAGCCCATATCACCGAACTTGGGCCACAGTTCATTGGGAAACGCGTTATCTTCGTCGGCCTTGGTGGCCAGCGGGGCAATTTCACCTTGGGCAAAGGCATATACATGCTCTCTGAGCATGTCGATTTCTTCACCGAGATCGAAGTTCAATGTAGGGTAGGGGGCATTCATGCGAGTTTTCCTCTTAATTGTTGTTCCAGCTCGGCGCGGCAACGCTCTTCTAGATCATCCAGTTCAGTCATCAGCATGCGGATATCTTCTAATTGTTGGTTTAGCACCGCACGCTTGTCGGTAATCATTTCCAGTACTAGCTGGTTCTGAGATTTTGAATTCTGATCGCTGTCGTAAAGGTTAAACAGGGTTTTGGTTTCTGCCAGGGAAAAGCCCAGTCGCTTACCGCGCAGAATTAACTTCAGGCGCACCCGGTCCTTATTGTGGTAGATGCGTACCTGGCCATTACGCTCAGGCTCCAGCAGGCCTTGCTCTTCATAAAAACGGATAGAGCGAGGGGTAATGTCAAATTCTTTTGCCAGTTCGCCAATACTGTATGTGGTCGTCGTGGTCATGCTACTTTACGTTTACGTAAGCTGTAAGTTAACCTAAAGGTAAAGTAACACTAACAAGGCGTCAACAACCCCGTGTCGAAGATGCCGATTTGCTAAGGCCGCATCTGAGGTGAACTGTTCAATATGCTGTACGTTAGGTCTATGGTCGCCATGCCATTGTCTACAGTAAACTGAACCGCAGATGGTCAGCGCTGACCTTGTACCCAATATAAGAGGAACCGATATGAGTCAGGATTCAATCGTAATAGTCGCGGCCCAGCGCACGCCAATGGGCGGCTTTGTGGGCAGCTTGTCGTCACTCAGTGCCACTGAACTGGGCGCAAAGGCTATCGCCGCAGCGGTGGGCGAAGTGAACGGTGTGCAGGTAGACGAAGTGATTATGGGCTGCGTACTGCCAGCAGGCCTTGGCCAGTCACCAGCTCGTCAGGCGGCGATAAAAGCGGGATTGCCTCTGTCAGCCGGCGTAACTACCATCAATAAGGTTTGTGGCTCGGGAATGAAGGCAGTGATGCTGGCGCATGACCTGATCAAAGCGGGTTCCATCAACACCGCTGTTGCTGGTGGTATGGAAAGCATGAGCAACGCACCTTACCTGTTGCCTAAAGCGCGCAGTGGTTACCGCATGGGGCATGGTCAGGTACTGGATCATATGATGCTGGACGGCCTGGAAAATGCCTATGATGGTAAGGCGATGGGGTGCTTTGCCCAGGATACAGCAGATAAAGAAGATCTGACCCGAGAAAAAATGGACGCCTTCGCCTTATCTTCGCTTTCAAAAGCCAAACTGGCTATTGAGTCTGGTGCCTTTGCCAATGAAATCTGTGCCGTGACTGTCAGCACCCGTAAAGGGGAGGTTGAGGTCAGCCAGGACGAAGGGCCGGGCAATGCAATGCCGGAAAAAATCCCCAATTTAAGGCCAGCCTTCAAAAAGGACGGCACTATCACTGCGGCCAACTCCAGCTCTATTTCTGATGGTGCGGCGGCCCTGGTGGTCATGCGTGAATCTGACGCGCTGGCTCAGGGGTATAAGCCTCTGGCGCGTATTTTAGGTCACAGCACGCATTCCATTGAGCCGGAGAATTTTACTGTTGCCCCGGTTGGCGCTATGCAAAAACTGCTGGATAAACTGGGCTGGCAGGCTGGTGATGTGGACCTGTTCGAAATCAATGAAGCCTTTGCCATGGTCACCATGCTGGCTATCCGTCAGTTGGATCTGGATGAAGCCAAGGTTAACGTGAATGGCGGTGCATGCGCCCTGGGCCATCCCATAGGTGCTTCTGGTGCCCGTATTCTGGTGACCTTGATCCACGCTATGAAAAACCGCGGCCTGAAACGCGGTATGGCCTCTTTGTGTATTGGCGGCGGTGAAGCCACGGCCATGGCTGTGGAGCTTTGCTAAGCAAGCATGCCGCATTCGCGAAGGCTAGAGAATAAGAGGGGACCATATGGTCCCCTCTGACTTTGGTTCATTCTAGCTTTTTCGTCTCAATCTCTGTATCGACGCGATACCTGCTAAAAACACCAGCCAGGTCGCAGGCTCAGGTATACCCGCTGCTGCCCGGGCATTTGCCACAATATAACCGTCATCGCCTGATACATAGTTTGCCAGGGTGTCACCAAACACCCAATTCACACCATAAGCCATGTTGGTTAACAGTTCGCGCGGTGCACCAGAACCCAAGCCGGCCCAACCTGCCAAAAGCTCAGCGACGGTTGGCGCTTGTATGGTAAAGCTGGCGAGGTCGGCAAAGGTCAAGCCGATACCGTTGTTGGGAAGCCACGTCATATCGGCATTTTCATACAGCTTAGCGGCTTTATCACTCAAATCGGCGAAGTTCAGTGAGTAACCATCATTATAAAGCGCCTGAAATGCCGGATTGGACGGTTCATTGGCCACCACCGCAAAGTTTCCCAACCCGTCGGTAATCCAGAAGTTAAGGTATGGGCCGGTTGCCGGGCCACTCCCTGGGGCAAAGCGTGTTACATCGTCCAATCTGTCTATGCTGAGGTTGGTAATCTGACCCAGTGTGGCACCATTAATATCATTGGAGCCCAGTGCAGCCTTGTCACCTGGGTTATCAATGATGAATTCAACCTGCGTGCCGCTGTCATTGATGATAGGGGTACCTCTTATCTCAAAAGGAATGAAGTCGGCCATGGCCAGTGATGAGTGAAGAATCAGATAAGCGACAAGTCCGATACCCAGTTTGCTTGGATGATTAATTGGAATCATTAATTTCTCCTTGAAGGGTTATGACCAACCTTATTTTTCACTGCTAGTTGGTACGCTCGTTCAAGCAAATCTTGAGCCATGAATAATTATCTTTTAAATCAAAAGGATATATTTTCTTCTTTGGGGTGGGTTATTTTTGTGTATAAAAAACAGACAGGCTTGTCGTGGAGTTTTAGCTTGTCTCGAAGAAGGTGTTGAGATGCCTGATGCGTCGGGTGTTGCGGTTTTTCCAGGCTTTTTAGCTGTCTGCTCGTCGTGTTTTTATGCAAATTTATTAAATACTTACCCGCAAGCTATCTGTAAAAGCCGCAGACAAGGCTATACTGGGCAGCATCATTTATTGTCCTTGGATCTTCGATGAAGTTTCGTTTTCCTATTGTCATCATTGATGAAGATTTTCGTTCTGAAAATATCTCCGGCTCTGCTATTCGTGACCTGGCTACCGCCATTGATAAAGAAGGTATGGAAGTGGTGGGCTTTACCAGCTATGGAGATTTAACCTCCTTTGCCCAGCAATCCAGCCGGGCGTCCTGTTTTATTGTGTCTATTGATGATGAAGAATTCGAAGACGGTACGGATGAAACTGTGGCTAAAGCCTTGATGGCGATAAAGCGCTTTATCCGCGAAGTTCGCCGCCATAATGCGCATATTCCCATCTTTTTGTATGGTGAAACCAAAACCGCACGACATTTTTCCAATGATATTCTGCGCGAGCTACACGGTTTTATTCATATGTTCGAAGATACGCCGGAGTTTGTGGCCAGGCATATCATTCGAGAGGCGAAAAAATACCTGAACGCCCTGGCGCCGCCTTTCTTTAATGCTCTGATGGAGTACGCCAGCGACAGCTCCTATTCCTGGCACTGCCCCGGACATTCCGGGGGAGTGGCGTTTTTGAAAAGCCCCGTCGGGCAAATGTTCCATCAGTTTTTTGGTGAGAATATGCTGCGCGCCGATGTTTGTAACTCGGTAGACGAACTGGGCCAACTGCTTGATCACACTGGCCCGGTAGCGGACAGTGAGCAGAACGCTGCCAGAATCTTTGGCTGCGACCATTTGTTCTTTGTGACTAACGGCACCTCAACCTCCAACAAGATTGTCTGGCACAGTACTGTCGCACCAGGGGATATTGTGGTGGTGGACAGAAACTGCCATAAGTCGATTCTGCATTCGATCATCATGACGGGCGCCATTCCGGTGTTTTTAATGCCCACCCGCAACCATTACGGCATTATCGGGCCCATTCCTAAGTCAGAATTTTTGCCTGAAACCATCGCCAAGAAGATTGCCGCTAACCCATTTGCCCGGAATGCGGCCAACAAGAAGCCCAGAATTCTGACTATCACCCAAAGCACCTATGACGGCATTGTTTACAATGTTGAAGAAATTAAAGACGTACTGGGCGACGCTATTGATACGTTGCACTTTGATGAGGCTTGGCTGCCGCATGCGGCCTTCCATGAGCTTTATCATAATATGCATGCGATTGCTCAGGACCGTCCTCGTTCCAGCGATCCACTAGTGTTCGCTACGCAGTCCACCCATAAGTTGCTGGCTGGCCTTTCTCAGGCCTCACAAATTCTGGTGCAGGACAGCGATACCCGTAAGCTGGATAAACACCGCTTTAATGAATCCTATCTGATGCATTCTTCCACCAGTCCGCAATATGCCATTATCGCTTCTTGCGATGTGGCAGCGGCTATGATGGAGCCGCCGGGGGGGCGCACCCTGGTGCAGGAGTCACTTACCGAAGCCATAGATTTTCGCCATGCCATGCGTCAGGTGGATGACGAGTTTGGTGAAGACTGGTGGTTTAAGGTGTGGGGGCCGGATGAACTGCCAGGCGACGGTGAGCCAAAGCAGGAAGATTGGGTTATTAAAGAGTCTGATGAATGGCACGGTTTCGGCAATATTGCCACCGGCTTTAATATGCTTGACCCCATCAAGGCGACTATTATCACCCCCGGATTGGATATGGACGGGCGCTTTGATGAATTTGGTATTCCGGCCGCGATTGTGACCCGCTACCTGGCCGAACATAACATCATCATTGAAAAGACCGGCCTGTATTCCTTCTTTATTATGTTTACCATCGGCATTACCAAAGGTCGTTGGAACTCCATGGTTACGGAATTGCAGCAGTTTAAAGATGATCATGACCAAAACCTGCCACTTTGGCGCGTAATGCCGGAGTTTGCTGCTAAGCATCCTCGCTACGAGCGGGTCGGTCTGAAGGATCTTTGCCAGCAAATCCATCAGGTTTACAAAGAGTTTGATGTGGCCCGAATTACCAAAGATATGTATTTATCTGACTTTATTCCGGCCATGACACCTGCCGATGCCTGGTCGCATATGGCCCATCGTAATGTAGAGCGGGTGTCTATTGACGAGCTGGAAGGGCGGATCACCGCTATGCTGGTCACCCCTTATCCACCGGGGATCCCACTGCTTATTCCTGGCGAGCGGTACAACAAAACCATAGTGAACTATTTGAAGTTTGTGCGTGAATTTAATCGCCGCTTCCCCGGCTTTGAAACTGACGTGCATGGTTTAGTGCGCGAACAGGTCAACGGGGTGGAAGAGTACTTCGTGGATGTAGTGAAAAACCCGTAAGGGATGTGCCGGGTTTGTGAGCAAGCCCGGCGTTAATCGAAGCTAATTGCCGGTAAACCGGCACCTATCACGATGTTCCAGGGACGCACTTGCCAGGACGTCACCAGTCCAGACTGGACGTAAGGGTCTTGACGGGCAAAGTCGTCAACGGTCTCGGCTGATTCAGCCTTGAATAATAGCATCGCTTGGTCGGTGGGCGCGCTTAGTGCGCCGCCAGCCAGCAATTCACCTCGTGCACTGGCTGCTTTAGCCAACTGAATATGGGCGTCACGATACATAGGGCGACGCGCTAAATAGTCGTCGGCAACGGTATAGATTAGCAGATAGTGCATGTTGCGCTCCTTTGTGTATCAAACCAACCAGAGGTGCCTTTACACCGCGAGCTGTTGTTTCTGCGCCCGCTGAATATAAGCAAGGCGCCAGCCCAGTAAGATGGCGGCTGATGTCAGACCGACAATAAAGCCGATCCAGAACCCAGTCGCGGCCATTGCCGGTACTATCCAGTCCGTCAACCCGAGAATACAGCCGGTACTTAGACCAATCACCCAATAAGACACAAAGCTGATATAGAACATGGCCTTGGCATCTTTATAGCCTCTTAAGGCGCAGCCTGAAATTACCTGGATCGCGTCAGAGAATTGGAACAGGGCGGCCAAAAACATCAAATCCGCTGCCATTTTTACTACCTGTTGGTCGGCGGTATAGAGGCCGGAGATTTGATAACGCAGCAAGAAAGACACAGATGCGGTAAGGGTAGCCGAACAAATACCGACCAGCCAGGCACCTTGTACCGCGCGTTTGGCGTTATCCGGTTGGTCTTCGCCGAGTAAATGCCCGACCCTGATGGCGAGCGCCAGGCCAATGCTTAATGGCGCCATAAACATCAAAGAGGAGAAGTTCAAGGCAACTTGGTGAGCCGCCACCACAGTGGCTCCATAAGGTGCCAGTAGCAGCGCCACCACAGCAAACAAGGACACCTCAAAGAGAATGGTCATGGCAATAGGCACGCCCAGCTTTAAGATCTCGGCAATTTCATTAAAGCGCGGTGCATACCATTGTTGGAACATATGAAAACGCCGCATAGAAGGCGCAAAGTGATGGTACAGCCAGGTGCTTAACATCATGGCGGCAAACACCAGCGAGGTAGCAATACCACAGCCCGCACCACCAAAGGCTGGCACGCCAAACTCGCCATAGATAAAAATGTAGTTAGCCGGGATATTCACCAGCAGGCCGATACCCATAATCACCATACTGGGACGGGTAACAGACAGCCCTTCACAATATTGACGAAACACCTGATATACAGCAAAGCAGGGGGCGCCAAACAGCAGGTATTGAATGTATTCCAGGGTAATGCGCTGAAGCTCTGGCTCCATGCCCAATTTGCCGTGCAGGCTGGGCACAAAAAATGCGGCCAGCGCCAGGGGCGCGGAGAGCATTAACGCCAGCCACAAGGTTTGCTGACCTTTCTCCGGGATCTCGTCAAACTTCTTTGCCCCGTTCAGGCGCGACACAATAGGTGGCAGTGCTAAGATAATTCCCTGCAGGAAAAACAGCAGCGGCATAACCACACTGGCAGCAATAGCTACGGCCGCCATATCGGTGGCAGACACACGGCCAGCCATAATGGTATCGGAAACGCCCATCAAGGTTTGGGTAACCTGGGCAATCAATAATGGCCAAGCAAGTTTGGTAAGTTGGCGGATCTCGTGACTAAGGTTCATCGTCTGCGACTGCATATCATCGGGGCGTTGTTATACCACAGCCAGCAAGGCCTGAGGATGAATTTTCGTTTAAGCAACAAAACAACACTTTAGATAGCCGTAGCTCGGAAAATCCGGGGTCTGTTCCGCATTTCTTTGACCCGGACGTTTGCCTGCACAAACCTGGGGCAATCCTGCACCTTAATGAACAGCGTGTTTGGCATGCTATATTCTTTCAATCCGTTAACGCATTGAATTTAAATAAAAATAAATCTTGGCACTAAGTCTGCTAACTCTAAAGCGCAACAGGTGGAACGGTACAATTCTATCGCTGGATGCGATGAGCGGACTTGCCAGGAGGGTATGTGGCCTATGTCCACACAAAACAACAATAACAAGAACGGCTAAGCCGACATTAAAATAAGATACCGCCACCTTTCCTAAGGCATTTGCCTACGGGGAACAATAAGCAGGCAGTGTGCCTGATGCTCTTGCAATAAGGCCCGGGTTTGTGTGAGGACCCGGGCCTTCTTTTCTGGTCCTAATGCTATTTACCGCAGATATTCCACCATGGCCCGCGCGGCGTTATTCACTTTATGGCTAATGTAAAAATCTTTGCGCTATGCTGAGCGAAAGAAGACCTCTAGAATGCAGGTCTAGGATAATACCGAGCCTCTGAGTCTACACCTTTTGGCATGATTCTTTGGCCGCAGGTCATGTGCCTGCCAGGGTTGTGCGAGAAATCAAGCAGCCTCCCATGTTTGGAAAGGTAAAATGCAGGACGACAATAAGCTCATTGACAGATACGGGCGCAGGTTTCGTTACTTGCGGCTGTCTATTACTGATGTTTGTAACTTCAGGTGCAACTATTGCCTGCCTGATGGTTATCAGTGTGACAGTGATCGTGATTTTCTGGCTACAAATGAAATACACACCTTAGCACAGGCGTTTGCGGGCCTGGGCACGCGTAAGATTCGCGTTACTGGCGGCGAGCCTTCGCTGCGAAAAGATCTCGCCGACATAATCGCCTTGTGTGCCAATACAGCCGGTATTGATGAAGTGGCACTGACCACCAACGGCTTTCAACTGCAATCCAAAGTGCAAAGCTGGCAGCAAGCCGGGTTGACGTCACTGAATGTCAGTATTGACAGCCTGGACCCTCGACAATTCGCTGCCATTACCGGCCACGATAAATTGCGCGATATTTTAGCCGGGCTGGAACAGGCTGCAGCCTTAGATTTGAAGGTCAAAGTGAACGCGGTTTTACTTAAACCTTATAGCGAAGGTCAGTTACACGGCTTCTTACACTGGCTGAAAAGCACGCCGCTCACCCTGCGATTTATCGAACTGATGCAAACCGGCGACAACCAACGCTTTTTTAATGACAACCATGTGTCTGGTCAGCCGATTAAACAGCAACTGCTTGAGCAAGGCTGGCAACCTGTGGTCAGGGCCAGTACTGCGGGGCCGGCTGAAGAATTTTGGCACCCTGACTATGCCGGGCGAATTGGTCTGATTATGCCTTACAGTAAAGACTTCTGTGCCAGTTGTAACCGCTTGCGGGTATCTGCACTAGGTAAGTTGCATTTATGTTTATTTGCCGAGCAAGGATTGGATATACGGCCCTTGATGCAAGCCGGAGATGTGGCCGCTCTTCAGCAGCGTTTACGCGACTTACTTGGGCAAAAAGATGCTAGCCACTGGTTGGATAAAGGCTATACCGGGGCAACCCGCCATCTTGCTATGTTAGGCGGCTGAAAACATCGCTTCAAGCCCTGTGTATTCTGCATTTAGGCTATGCGCCGAAACAATATAAAAAGGAGCGGCTAATGAGCCAGCTTAGTCATATTAACAGTCGTGGTGAAGCCAGCATGGTGGATGTTACCGACAAAGCGGTTAGTCAACGCACCGCCTGGGCCGAAGGCTATATTCGCATGTCAGCGCGTACCTTGCAGATGATAAGTAGCGGTGAACATGCCAAAGGCGATGTGTTTGCCGTGGCGCGTATCGCCGGTATTCAGGCCGCCAAGCAAACCGCCAGTTTGATCCCCTTATGTCATCCCTTGATGCTTTCCAAAGTGCAACTGGATTTTGAAGCAGAGCCCCAGCAAAGCCGGGTCAGAGTCATTGCCATGTGTAAGCTAGCGGGCCAAACCGGGGTGGAAATGGAAGCCCTGACTGCCGTGAGTGTGGCGGCATTGACCCTGTTTGATATGTGTAAAGCGGTGGATCCGGCCATGGTGATCGAAGGGATACGGGTTTTAGAAAAGCAAGGCGGTAAGACCGGCCATTGGCAAGCAGGGGAACTGGCATGATTAAGGTATTGTTTTTCGCTCAACTTCGTGAAGTGCTGGACTGCGCCAGCCTGGAGTTGGAAGCCAATGTCAGCAATATTGCTGAACTTCGAGCGCAACTGGCGCAAAAAGGCCAGCGCTGGCAGGAATTTTTAGCCTCGGATAAAGCCCTGGTGGCGGTTAATCAAACCCTGGTCAATGAAGATTGCACCCTTAACAGCGGCGACGAAGTGGCCTTTTTCCCGCCCGTTACCGGTGGCTGAGCTTAGGTTAATCAGTAAGTTGATATGAGCAAAATACAAATGACTAAAGCGCCAGAGCAAGAGCATATTTCAGTGCAACAGCAGGACTTCGATCTGGCCGCTGAATATCAGGCACTAACCGCGAATAACCAAAGTGATGGGGCCGTGGTGCATTTTGTCGGCTTAGTGCGGGATAACAATCTGAGCCGACAGGTGCAAGCCCTGGAACTTGAGCATTATCCGGCTATGACAAGCAAAGCCCTTAGTGAATTGGTGGATGAGGCGCGACAGCGCTGGCACTTGGGCCGAGTCCGGCTAATTCACCGGGTAGGAAAACTTAACTTAGGCGAGCAAATTGTGTTTGTGGGTGTTACCAGCAAACACCGTGGCAGCGCTTTTGCCGCCTGCGAATTCTTAATGGACCAGCTGAAAACCCGCGCACCTTTTTGGAAAAAGGAACATACCCAGCAAGGCGCACACTGGGTTGAGGCGAGGGAGTCTGATCGGGTTAAGGCAGGGGAGTGGTAGTTATCGATTTCTGGCTGTCAGGCTAAAAGCGTATTTACCACGAAGATCAGAATAGCACGAAGGGGTAATCCTCCCTTAAATCAACCGTTTGCTTAATGTCGAGAGAGCGATATTACTAAGATATGAGTGATCTAATTTGGATATGACCCTTTTTATCTGTAACTGCTCAACCACTAAGCCTTCAGATAACATTCAGAGAATCAAAAGCTTAGATATACGGTGGTAGCTATTAACCCTTCGTGTATTTCGTTGTCCTCCGTGTTGATTTGAATTTTTGTTTTCTCACCACGAAGATCAGAAGAACACGAAGAGGGGAGTAATCATCCCTTAGGTCAACCGTTTGCGTAATGTAGAGAGAGCGATATCACTAAAAATGAGTGAACTAATTTTCAGTTGCCACTTTTTATTCTCGGTTTCGCGCAGCCAGTGTCTCGCTTTGCCCATTTTGACTGGCTACATACTGTTGAATTTTATGACATTTATATCCAAGGGTTTGGACATATAGAGACCTATATAAATCCCAATTCTCGCTTTCCCAAATGTGGGGGCGCTAAAAGAGCTAGCAAGCTTTGCTAAGGTGTTGTTAGTATGGGAAAAATCAATGGAAACTGTGACTTCTTGGCGTCTTTCACTGTGCGGTATAACGCGAATTCACAGTAATAAGCTGTTATACGTACAGTCGAGGCTAGGCGTGCATTCATGAAATATATTGTCGGATTTGTTTGCTGCATTGTCGCTTTCACTGCTGGTGTAATGTTTAAAACCATTTTTTTCTATAGTTCAACTAATGCCTATCTAGTGAACGAAGAGTTGCTAGTAGATTCGAAGGATGGGCGCGGTGTAATACCAAAAGGCACGGAGTTGTACTTGCATTCCAACGCCCACGGTACGTATACCTATTATTTGTACATTGATGTACCGCATAAATTGTCAGAGCAGAAAATTGTTAAAACCAAATTTGATAGTTATGGTGGCATAAAGCGGATAGTTGGTGTGCCCGAAGAGCAATTGGTTAAGTAGTGTATACGTATAACAAGTTGCTAAATTTCGTTCCGGCCACAAAAAGCGTGGCCTCCACGGGACTGCCTACGCTACGCTGCGGCAGCCCATTAGCAAAGCGTTAGCATGAATAAGGTGCATCTAGATATACCACTAATAAGGAGATAAAAATGGAATGGTTAAATAATATAACTTCTCAACATATAACAACAATATTGACTGCGGGTATATTATTTGTTGCTTATACTCAACTGCGCTTACTTAATTATAATGAAACCAAATTTTTCACTATGAACTTTATAAAGGACTTTGAAAAAAACAACGAGCTAAGAACATCATTAAAAAACATCCAAAACAAAGTAACTTATAAGAATAACTTTGACCTAATTGATATGAAAGTTGATGCTCCTGATGTCTATACGGTATTAAACTTTTTTGACTCTTTAGCAATTGGAGTTGAACAAGAGATACTAATCGAGAGTTTAGTTTATGATTATTTGCACCACCCATTAAAAAAAGCTGTCGAAGCTTTAATTCTAGGCAAACCTAATAGTGAATGGACTGTTACTAAAAAGCATAGCCATGAAACTGGTTACGAACATCTGATTGAGTTATACAATAAGTGGGAAAAAGTCGGTCGCCCAACAGCAAAATTTAAAGCTTGGAATCCGTTTTCGTAATGTGAAATTCATGCTAACAAGCGCCATCAAAACGCCGCTTCGCGGCTCGGCTCGCAACACGCTGCTCGCGTTTGTGGCGGGCGTTATATATCTTAGGATCTCGAATGTTACGAAAGCCGCTAATTTATCTCTTTACTCTACTCTGGCTAACTGGATGTGCGGTATATCCAACCTCACGAACGTACTTTGAGCCCAACCCAGAAGATGGCACGCCTCGTTCATCTTCAAGCTGCGGCTACAATGCCGCAAAGAATGACTCTCTTCTCCGAGAATATGAAAATTTCGAACTAAGTGTTACACCGCACTACAAAGAAGGAGAAGACCTACAAGTAACAGTGCTAGTTCAAAGTAAGGAGAAAAACGTAATTATTAACACCAGTAAAATTGAGCTTTTTTCATCACTCAACGAAGGTGTAGTTTTAGCTTTAGAGGCAAACAAGACCTACTACGAGCCTCGTAGCAATTGGCCCTATCATATGGAATGGCACCACATTATTTATCCAGCTAAATCAGAATCATTAAATTCATTTTCTATCATTTTCAATTCTGGCAGCATACTGTTAAATGGTCAGGCTATAGAGATAAAAGAGTTTAGGTTCAATAAAACTAAAAAAAACGACATTTACTATGCCTCAATTAATTGCTAAAAAACGAAATATAACAAGCGCCTTAAAAAATGGATGCAAAACGCTTGGCCTGCGCTCATTCTTCGCTGATTTTAGCCAAGCATTTATGCGCCCATAAGTAAGGCGTTATAAGCTCAGGGATAGTTATGCGTAAGATTTTTATTTTTTTGCTGTTGCTTTCACAAATAGCAAACGCTTCACCAACTATTTCAGATATAAGCCTTACACCTCAAGAGGCCTTTTGTCTCGGCTTTACTTTGGTTCGTCCAACTGACGAAAATGTCGGGTTATCTTTTCCTCAGGTCATAGATGACAAGTGGTTTCCTGTAGCAACATTGGTGCAATATAGCTTCAACTCAACACCAATATTTATTACAAAGACCAAATTTGAAAAAAGCGACAAACAAGATCACATGGTGATTTTAGGATTCTATGAAACCATTCATAGTGGTGGCGATGCGGCCATTTCTATAACTTACCAGTGCAAGAGTGGGTGCGGTGTTGACTATCTTAAGAATTATACGGTGCCCTCAATAGTCAACTATGTAAATAGTGGGCAACAGCTGTGCTTATAACAAGCCAAGTCAGCGGGACTATTTCTCGCTGCGCTCGTGTTTTCCGCTGTTTAAAGCGTTAGCTACTCCTCGGGAAATATGGTCGTTATATGAAAATCTTGTTCTTCTTATTTTTGTGTTTCTTTTCGCTCTGCACTAATGCTGTGGTGAAGAGGCACGATATCCCTCCCGAAAAGTATGTTTTAGAAAAAGGACCTGAGTACCTTATTGATATGCCGCATGAAGGCCATGGTGTTCTAATCGCCCAGCATTGGGTTGTGACGGTCGCACATACTATTTTTTATGATTATGTTGGTAAAAACTTAAAAATAGGCTCGAAGACTTACCAAATAGAAAAGGTTCATATACACCCTGATTATACTGAGCCTGGCAAAAATTTATTGAAAGGCGATTTAGCGCCTTTAATGAGCTTTTTTAAATCTAGAAGTGATATTGCTCTAATCAAGTTAACTTCACCTGTAATTGATGTAAATCCAATCAATATATATACGGGTGAAAATGAAGTAGGCGAAATAATTACGGTATTTGGCAGGGGAGCTACAGGTAATGGATTAACCGGCGAAGATCTTTCTACTAAGCCACTTCGTGTAATGAACCAGTTTCAAAATATTGTTCAAATCGCAGAAAGTAACTGGATAGCATTCACGTTCAACAAACCAGAAAATGCTTTACCACTTGAGGGTATGCATGGTTCAGGAGATAGTGGTGGGGCATCTGTTATATTTCAAGATGGCACCCCATTTCTGGTAGGTTTATCAAGTTGGCAATTGGGGCATGGTGACATATCCACTTTTAAAGGTGGCTTGTATGGAACTGTTGCTTATCAAGTTAGGGTGTCAAATTACCGTGACTGGATATTAAGAGTAATGGGTAGCTAAGTAACGCGGTGGACTGCGGCCGCTGGACTCGCAACAAGTTGCTCGCGTTTGTGGGTAAGACCAGTGTCAAATCAGTGAGAGATAATGAGTCAAATATTATTAATTATCGGCGTTTCAATATTCGGTGTGCTTGGCACTATACATTTGCTCTATACGTTTTTTACCGAGAAGTTTAGTCCATATGATCCATCCGTAGCTGCGGCTATGGAAGGCTCTTCGCCGAGACTTACTAAAGAAACAACGATGTGGCGTGCTTGGGTAGGCTTTAATGCTAGTCATAGTTTAGGTGTAATGCTGTTGGCGGCCATATATATTCCTCTAGGTATTTACCATTTTGAATTAATCCAAAATTCTCTATGGTTTTCTCTACTTCCTGTAATTGTTAGCATATCTTATTTAATTCTCGCCAAAAAATACTGGTTCAAAATACCGTTTATAGGAGTTTTAATCTCTTTGGTTTGTTTCATAGGTTCAGCATGGCTGGTCAACATATAACAATCACAACCACGTTAGCCCCTTCGGGGCCGGACCTCCATTCCAGCGCTTCGCGCTTCCATTTCGGCCCGTGTTTTGGGTAAGACCACCCCCAGAATACGCGCAATGAACTAGGAATGTTAATGAACAAGTTTTTTTTAGTTTCGCTATTGTTGTTGACCTTTATGACGAATGTAGAAGCAACATCAGACCAAGAAAAAATTGCCAAATCTGAATATCCAACGGATACACTTTATAAAATCTGGCTAGAACAGCAAAAAGACAAAGATGCTGCGCTGAAGTTTTACGACGCTCTTACCGAAAAGCATCTGATTGAATTGGATCAGAAAGACACTAACTTGGCCACCGTAACTTACTTTGCTAAAGGCAGTGCTGACACCGATTACATTATGCAGTCTGGCGGGCCAGATTTTTATGGGCTAAGGTTTAAGCGTCTGGCTGGTTCGGATGTATTTTACTGTGTGCAGAAAATTCCTCGCGATGCGTGGTTTGTATATGGCATTAATGAGTTCCGCGTCACGGCAATCAAAGGTGCCGCAAACTTGTTACAAACCTCGGCGGAACATATTGCTGATGGCGTAGTGATTGGTCCAACCGCACCATTATCTGACCTGATAAAGAGTAAGCCAGATGTGCCGCGTGGCACTTTGCGTGAAGTGATGGTGGCCAGCAAAGCGCTTGGCGAACAGCGTAAGATTGAGGTCTATCTGCCAGCGGGTTATAACCCAAAAGTTGCGCATCACCTGCTGTTACAGTTTGACGGTCAAAACTACTCCGCAACCGATATGCAGCGGTCGGCATGGGAAGGCTGGACACCGTTGCCAACGATTCTGGATAACTTAATCCACCAACAAAAAATTGGCCCCACGGTGACTATTTTTATCCATAACCAAGGCAATCGTTCAGGGGATCTGATCAACGACAAAATGGCAGACTTTGTTGCGCTGGAGTTAGTCAGCTGGGCACGCACCAATTTTAATATTTCAGCAAAGCCAAAAAATATTGTGGTTTCCGGGCCGAGCCGGGCTGGTTTTGCGGCTGCCAATACCGCTTTTCGACACGCAGATATCGTAGGTTCGGTTTTATCCCAGTCAGGCTCGTTTTATTACACCTTGCAGGAACAAGAAAATTGGCCCATTTATCCTGAATTTGAAGGTAAATTACTGCGCGACTACAAAACGTCTGCACAGCTGGATATTCAATTTTATCTTGATGTAGGTTTGTATGATTTGGGTTTAGCTTCGGTAGGGACCAACCGTCAGTTGCGTGATGTGTTGGAGCTTAAAGGTTATAAGATTGATTATTATCAGTATAAAGGTGGACATTCCCATCTTGGCTGGCGGCATACGATCGGCAAAGGCTTGATTTCTTTGTTAGGAAAGGAGAATGCTAACAATAAATTGCAGCGGACTGGCCGCTGAATTTGGGCGTTTCTGAGGATACTAAAGTGCTAGGTGAAAGTTTAAATGCTCGAATACCTGCCTATAAAAAGGTATTCGCTAGCGGAGAAATTCAGAAGACTTATCAACGCCTAGTTGGGATAGTTCAAGGTTTAAGAACGGAATGCCATAAAACTTATAAAGGTGAGTTTTCAGTTGCTAATGTGCTGCATGGGTACATTGACTTTACATACTTTTATTTGCAAAACGAGTACCTGAAAAAGCACAAACTCAAGCTGGCTATTGTACTTAATCATCAAAAGGCGCGTTTTGAACTTTGGCTGCTCGGGCAAACAAGGGATATTCAAGTTAATTTTTGGAATAAATTGAAGGGTGAGAAATGGGTAAACAAAGATTCAATGCCCGAGTGGTCAATTTTTGAAATTGTAATGCTCGCCAATCCTGACTTTGACAATACTGAGAAGCTTTCAAAATCTATTCACAGTGCATTTACTGAGTTATCAAATGAGATTTTTGACCTGCTAGCGTCATATGAGTAGCTGTAATGAACAAGCCAGTTAATCCCACCTTGGACTTGCCCTGCTTTAACGACACGCAATTTACTCGCCCTTGTTAACAGATTTTCCGGTTAGTCCTCAGATGTCATATTCGTCTGTATTAAACCTTCGTAGCTCTTGGTGTTCTTGGTGGTAAACACCAGTGCCTTCTTAAAAAACTGAACGTATTTACCCGTAAGCTGGCCGTGTCTGGCTAGGCGTCTAAGATGTTTGTGTGGCACAACAGTGCTTTGGCTAGGACCTGCCGGCAAGGTCTGGCATGATGGATTTACAACAACATAAAAAGATAACGACAAGAGGCACCATGACAACAGGAAAACTTACCCCTATCGCTCTGGCCCTGATAATGGGCCTGGGCAGCCCCGCTCTGATGGCTGAGGAAGCCGATGGCAAAGACAAAGAACCCAAGTGGGATGTGCTAAATCCGCCGCTGGAGATGACCAGCGTAAGCATCAATACCAACCAAACCACCTGGTCGAGTTTGGATATCAGCCCCGACGGCAAGCAGTTTGTGTTTGATATGCTGGGCGATCTTTATATCAGCGACATTAAAGGCGGTAGCGCTAAGGCGCTGACTAATGATTTAGCCTTTAACGTGCATCCGGCCATTAGCCCGGATGGCCAGCGTATTGCGTTTATTTCGGACCGCGATGGCAATACCAACGTGTGGACCATGAAGATCGATGGCAGCGATCTTAAACAGGTCACTAAAGTACAAAAAGATGTAGTGCATTCCCCCAAGTGGAGCCCGGATGGCCAGTATATTGCCGCGACCATAGGTAAGGTTTCCACTCGCAGTATTCCCGCGGGAGAGATTTGGCTGTTCCATCATAGCGGTGGCAGCGGCTTGCCCATTAAAGAGCGGGACAACGGCAAAACCGAGCAGCAAAACCAGGCCGACCCGGCCTTTTCTCCGGATGGTCGTTATATCTATTACACCAAAGACATGAGCCCTGGCGGTACTTTTGAATATAACCGCGACCCGCTGAAAAGCATTTTCGCTATTCGCCGCTATGACCGGCAAACCGGCGAGGACATCACCCTGGTCAGTGGGGTAGGTGGCGCGGTGGTGCCCACCCCGTCGCCGGATGGCAAGCAACTGGCCTTTGTGCGCCGGGTAAGAGAAAACACCGGCTTGTTTGTAATGGACTTAACCTCTGGCCGTGAAACCCTGCTGACCGATAAGCTTGAGCGCGACATGCAGGAAGGTTTTGGCTCGGAAGGTTACTTTGCCTATTTCGACTGGACGCCAGATAGCCAAGAGATTCTGTACTGGACTGGCGGCACCTTTCATAAAATCAATATGAGTGGTAAGGAAGTGGCCCAAGTGCCGGTGGACGTTAAGGTTGAAAAGCAGATTGCCAAGGCGCTGCGCTTCCCGGTAGATGTGGCCCCGGATGAATTTGATGTGAAAATGATCCGCTGGGCGCAAACCTCGCCTGACGGCAAAACCGCCTTGTTCCAAGCGCTGGGTAAGCTGTATGTCAAAGACCTTAAAAGCGGCAAGCTCAAGCGCCTGACCAGCCAGAACGAGCAGGATGAGTTTTATCCACGCTTTAGTAATGACGGTAAGTCCATTGTGTATACCACCTGGAATGACCAAAAGTTAGGTGAGGTCAGAGTGATCTCTGCTAAGGGCGGGCGCAGCAAAGTGGTGAGCGCGCAGCCCGGTCATTATGCCGAGCCAAGTTTTAATCTAGACGGCAGCCAGGTGGTGTATCGTAAGTTCACCGGCGGTTATCTGCTAAGCGCAGAGTGGTCGCTGGAGCCAGGTATTTATCTGGCGGATATCAAAAGCGGTGAAAACCGCAAGCTGGTGAATAGTGGCTCTGCGCCGCATTTTGCCGGTGATAACAGCCGGGTCTATTTTACCGAGCCTTCCTCCACAAATACTAAACTGGTGAGCGTTAATCTCGACGGTAAAGACAAGCGTGAACACTTGGATGGTGGCGACCAGGCGGTGGAGTTCCGCTTATCTCACGATAGTAAATGGCTGGCCTTTACCTATCAGTACAATGCCTACATTGCACCCTATGCTGAGACCGGCAAGTTGCTAACTGTGGGACCAACTATGAGCTCACTGCCGGTTAAGCAAGTATCCAGCCGTGCCGGTGAGTTTCTGACCTGGCGGGCCGACAATCAGGCCTTAAGCTGGCACCATGGGCCGCTGCTGTTTGAACGTGAGCTAAAAGATGCCTTTAGCTTTGTCGACGGCGCCCCCGACACCTTGCCAGAGCCGGTCAGCGAAGGGATTGATCTGTCGTTTAAACATAAAGCGGATAAGCCGGACGGGCTGAAAGCCCTGGTGGGCGGGCGTTTGGTAACCATGCGCGATGCCAACCAAAGCCAGGAAGTGATAGAAAACGGTGTGGTGCTGATTGAGAACAACCGCATTAAGGCCATTGGCAAGCAAGGTGAAGTGGAGATCCCCCGTAGCGCCCAGATACTGGATATCAGTGGCAAAACGGTGATCCCTGGGCTGATTGATGCCCATGCGCACGGTTCGCAAGGCAGTGATGAAATTATTCCGCGTCAGAACTGGCGTAACTTTGCCGATGTGGCCTTTGGGGTAACCACCATTCACGACCCATCTAACGACACCACAGAAATATTCTCGGCGTCTGAAATGCAAAAGGCTGGCGAGATCATCGCCCCACGTATTTATTCCACCGGCACCATTTTATATGGCGCCAACTGGCCATCCATCAAAGCCATTTTTGATGACGCCGGTGATGCCAAATTCCATTTGCAGCGTCTGAAAGACGTGGGTGCGATTTCGGTGAAAAGCTATAACCAGCCACGCCGTGATGTGCGCCAACAGATTATTGCTGCTGGTAAGGATCTGGGCATGATGGTGGTGCCGGAAGGGGCGGGGCGCTTCCTGCTGGATATGACCATGCTGGTTGACGGCCATACCGGTCTCGAACACTCCATCCCGCTGTCCAATGCCTATTCCGATGTGACCCAGCTTTGGGCGGCATCGGGTTACGGCTACACTCCCACCTTTGTGGTGACCATGGGCACTATTATGGGTGAAGAGTATTGGTACGATAAAACCGAGGTGTGGAAGAACGAGCGCCTGCTGCGTTATACCCCGCATTATATGCTGGATAGCCGCGCTATTCGCCGCCCCACCGCGCCGGATGAGCAATACCACCACTTTGATGTAGCCGCTTACGCGAAAAAGCTTCGTGATAACGGGGTCAGCGTACATATTGGTGCCCATGGTCAGCGTCCGGGTCTGGGGGCACATTGGGAGCTGTGGCATATGCAGCAGGGCGGCTTTACCCCTTGGGAGGCTATACGTGGCGGCACCATCGATGGTGCTAAACACCTGGGCATGGATAAAGACATAGGTAGCCTGGAGGTTGGTAAACTGGCTGACATGGTGGTAATTGACGGCGATGTGCTAAGCGACCTTAAACGCTCTGAATATGTGGATTACACCGTGCTTAACGGCCGTATTTACGATGCGAAAACCATGAACGAAGTGGGCAGCAAAGATAAGCGCAAGGCGTTTTTCTTTGAAAACAGCAAGGTACAGAGTATGCCGGTGCAAACCCAGCAAAATCTGGAGGCCAAAGCCCGCTCGTTGCACTGGGTGCACGAGCACTAATCAATTCACTCAAGGCGGCCGGTTGGCCGCCTTTTTTATGATAAGCGGTAATAGGCGATTCGACAGCTTTCGCTGCCTTAACCACTAGTGGCAGTCTCCTGGCTTTTTTATTGGCGCCGGGCTCACAACTCTTTATAGTTTGGCGACTCCCTCGACACTAACCAGTAAGAAAGGATAAGCCTGGTGGCTGTCCAAAGTAAGGATGTTGTTATGTCTAGCCGTTTTCGATTTTTCACCACCTTTCGCCTTTTTTCTTTGTCATTTTGTGCATTTACGGCGGTAGCCAATGGCGCAGAGCGCCTGGATGGATACCCTCAGGCGGCCGAGATCCCAGTAGGGGAAGTGCGACTGTTTAAGCTTGCCGATGGCGTATGGAGCCATGTGGCTACCCACGACTACAACGGTGTGCTTTATCCGTCAAATGGTCTGATAGTCAAAGAGGGTAACGAACTACTGTTAATTGACACGGCCTGGGGGGCAGAGAACACCCGCGCGTTGCTGCACGAAATAAAAATGCAGATTGGTTTGCCGGTTACCCGTGCTATTTCCACCCATTTTCACGATGACAGGGTGGAAGGCGTGGAGGTGCTTAAGCAGGCTGGGGTGAAAACCTATGCCACCTCGTTAACCCGCCAATTGGCTAAAGCTGAAGGCAATGAAATACCACAGGACACATTGCCAGCCTTATCAGCCAGCGGCGATTCCTTGCAATTTGGTCCGGTTGAATTGTTTTACCCCGGCCATGGTCACGCGCCGGATAATCTGGCCGTGTATGTGCCAGAGGCTAGAGTTTTATTTGGCGGCTGCGCCGTGCATGAACTGGCGCGTCAGAACGCCGGTAACACCTCACATGCAGATCTGGCCGAGTGGCCGGTGTCGGTCACCCGGATTTTGCAGCAGTATCCTAAGGCTGAATTAGTCATCCCTGGCCATGGCTTGCCCGGCGGCCAGGACCTTTTGACTCATACCATTGAGATAGTTAAGGCGCAAAAACGCTCTAAAGGTCAATAACCTATTGTGAGCGACAAACCACAGATCATTCTGCGCGCAAAGCCGGACGGTAAGCCTTATGATCCGGAATTTGTGCCAGCAGATATTGCCGCGAAAATGGCGCGGTTATTTGAAAACGCCGAGGTGAATTTTCTGAGGCTCTCAACGGCGGCGCAAGTGGTCTATTCAGAATCAGACCAACACCACATGCATGTTGCTGACCCGTATTTGGTGGTGAGCAGTATCAAAGCGCTGCTGGAAAAACAGCTCTGAACTTTTTAGCCAGGCAGTTGGCTTTATAAGCTTTATTGAAGTCAAACTGATGTCTTGAATCGCGCAGTACTATCAATTTCGA
This sequence comes from Bowmanella yangjiangensis, assembly GCF_018531185.1. Lineage (NCBI taxonomy): Bacteria > Pseudomonadati > Pseudomonadota > Gammaproteobacteria > Alteromonadales > Alteromonadaceae > Bowmanella > Bowmanella yangjiangensis. Next base: position 191,604 of record NZ_JAHDJU010000003.1, on the reverse strand, counting down.
GACAATTTGTAACGCGTTTTCAAATTCCGCTGATGACTATGTTAGGGTTGAAGCCAAGCAGCATACAGGCAGGAGCATAACAATGACGGTAAAGCGAATTGTAGCCAATATCTCAGCGCCGGATACGGATAAGGCCTGTGCATTTTATACGGCAGTTTTTGGCTTGGAGCTGGTGATGGATCATGGCTGGATCAAGACCTTAAGTGCCGGCAATAGCATGACCACGCAAATCAGTCTGGCTTCACAAGGCGGTGCTGATACTGAGGTGCCGGATTTATCTATCGAAGTGGATGATCTGGATGCGGTGCTTAGCCGCGTGAAAGCCGCCGGTATTGCCCTTGAATACGGCCCGGCTTCAGAGCCCTGGGGCGTGCGCCGCTTCTATATTCGCGACCCGCAAGGTACCTTAATCAATGTGTTGCAACACAACTAAACTCGCGAGTAAATAGTGAGCAGGAGTTTGACTATGCCCCAAAGCTGTGGCCCCTTCTTTTGGCGAGACCCTCGTATGCCTTATGTGGAGCTGCGGGTTGTCAGGGAAGGGCGCAAGGTTTGTTATGCGCCGCATAGTCACCTGCAATGGTCTTTGGGGGCGATTACCGAGGGGTGCAGTACCTTTGTTTATCAGGAGAAGGAGGTGCTGGTCACGGCTGGCACCTTGGTGATGATGAATCCCCAGTGGGTGCACGCCTGCAATCCGGTTGATAACCAGCCCTGGGGCTATCTGATGCTGTATATCGATGCTAATTGGCTGACCCAACTGCGCTTTGATGCCGGGCTGCTAGGCAGTTGCCACTGGCAGGATATCACCACGTCGGTGATCCGCGAGCCCCAATGGTTTGATGGTTACTGCCAACTGGCCGATTGTTTGTTGGATGACAGCCGTGTATTGCTGGATAAGCAAGTGGCGGTTGTGGAATACCTCAGTGCCTTGTTCTTCGAACTAGCCGACAGCCAAGAGCCGCGGTTAGCCGCTGTGCCGCAAAAGCTGCAAAAACTGGCCGATTATATTCGCATACACGCAGCTGATGATGTGTCTCTGGATAGCTTGTGTGAGCAATCTGGCTACAGCCCTGGTCATTTGGTGCGGGCCTTTAAACAGTATTTCGGGTTAACCCCTCATGCGTATTTACTGAATTGCCGGGTACAACTGGGTCAGCACGCGTTAAAGCAAGGCCAACCCATTGCACAAACGGCGTTAGAACTGGGCTTTGCCGACCAGGCGCATTTTCAGCGTACCTTTAAGCGCTTGGTGGCGGCTACGCCTAAACAGTACCGTCAATCTTTACCCGAACAACAAATACAGCGTACTCAATGCAAGTAGCAGCGCCAGAGTGCGGTTGATAATTATCAACGTCTGGGGACGATGAACATAGCGCTGCAAGTAGGCACCGGCATAGACCCAGCAGCTTAGTGACAGCCAACAAATCGGCAGATATAGCCCGGCAAATACGGCCACCTGCCATATATCCTGACCATTAGTGTAGGCGGCAATGCCGGACGCTGACGCCAGCCAGGCTTTAGGATTAAGCCACTGCATCAGCGCGCCGGTGAAAAAACCGGGGGCGCTAAGTTTGCGATCTTCAGGTAAACGGCCGTTATCACGCATTAGTTGCAGACTTAAATACAGTAAAAATGCGGCACCCAGCCAGCGCAGCAGATTATCAAGCCCAGCCACAAGCTGCATAGCTGAATAAAGGCCCAAGCCAATGGCCAGAAACAACAGCACAAAGCCCAGCGTTGCACCGGTGACGAATATCAGCCCTTGTGCTACTGGGTAGCGGGTTCCGCTGCTTAAACACACCAGGTTAACCGGGCCAGGTGAAATTGACGCTGCCAGTGCAAACGCCCCCATAGATAAAAGCATGGCAAAGCTCATACCGTTCCTTAGTCAGTTAGTTTGGGGCAGTCTGTCTGGATGTCAGGGCGAAGTATTGAAGAAAATTGCTGTTTGGCTGTTTCTAAGAGGCTATATTGGCCACATTGACAAGGCATTCCGCCAAGATGCTAAGCTGGGTTTGTGAAAAATTGGCTGGCTGCAATATGGAAATTCAGGAGGCATTTATGACTCAGGACACTAAATCACAATTTCATGCTGAATTGTTGCGCCCGAAAGTTGCGGGGAATGAGGAGTGGTCATTTATTGTGTTGCCGCTGGATGTCAGTGAAAAGCTGCCCAGGCGCGGTCGAACCAGTATTGACGGATACATCAATAACCACAGTTTTACAGCACAACTGGAGCCAGATGGCCGAAAGAGCCATTGGCTCAAAGTCGATCTCGCACTCATGCAGGCCGCTGCCGTGAGCATTGGTGATGAAGTTGAATTTGAGATACAAGCGGTGGCTGAAGAGCCGGAGCCCGAGCTTCCTGCTGATTTTCAGCAAGCCTTAAACAATGTGCCAGAGGCGCAAGCCACCTGGCAGGCAACCACCACGCTTGCCCGAGTTGATTGGCTGCATTGGATAACCACTGCTAAGCAGGCCAAAACCAGGGCAAAGCGTATTCAGGACGCCTGTAACATGCTGGCGTCGGGAAAGAAACGGGTGTGCTGCTTTGATCCTTCGGGCTTTTACAGTAAGGCCTTATCGGCACCTGAGGTTGCTTAGTCGCCTTACACCAGGCGGCTAAATACTTGTTCAGGCTTTGGCAATAGTGACTGCCCGCACTGGAGCGGGGTAGCCTTCAATGGTCTTGCTTAAGTCGTTGGGATCCAGGAAGTCTTTCAGTGAATGGGTGCGCATCCATTCCGTACTGCGCTGCTCATCCAAACTGGTGGTGGACACATCTACCGTACGGATGTCACTAAAGCCCACCCGCGCCAGCCAGTTTTCCAGTGCCGCGACGCTTGGAATAAACCATACATTACGCATCTGGGCATAGCGCTCGCCGGGCAGCAATACGGTCTGTGCATCGCCATCTACCACCAGAGTCTCTAATACCAATTCACCGTCTTTTCTAAGCAGGCTTTTGAGCTGTTGCAAGAAGTCCAGCGGGCTCTTTCTGTGATACAGCACACCCATGGAAAACACCGTATCGAAACTCTTTAGTTCGGGTAAAGCTTCGATCCCAAGAGGGAGCTGAAATACGCTATCGTCGCCAATAAAGTGATTAAGAATCATGAACTGCATTAAAAATAGCGGATAGGGGTCAACGCCTACTGCCAATTTTGCACCTTCACCACGCATGCGCCACAAGTGATAGCCGCTGCCACAGCCTACATCCAACACTGAACGTCCGGCCAAAGGACTCAGATGGGGAAGCACTCTGTCCCATTTCCAATCAGAACGCCACTCGGTATCAATATGCACACCATGGATATGAAATGGACCTTTACGCCAAGGCTTAAACTGCTGCAGTAGACCCAGGATCTGTTTCTGCTCATGGGGCGTCACATCGTGCTCGCTACCGACTCTGACCTGGCGGAGCAAATCAATATCTGCTGGTTGCGTTATGGGTAGTTTACTGAGTAATTTCTGCCATTTATCCAGATCGGTTTTATGTTGCTTATACCAATCGGCCAATTGCGCTGGCAGTACTTCCAGCCAGGGAGACAGTTCAGTGCCAGCAATACGGCGGTAAAAATCCTGAAAATGTTGCATGCTTTACCTACTTGATGGCGACAATGGAGGAGAAGTTAAAGCACTTAAACCACAAGATCACGTCGCTGAATCCGGCTTGCTGTAATCGTTTTGCATGCGCTTCAAAACTGTCTGTTTTCATTACGTTTTCCAGGGCTGTGCGCTTCTGGCTGATTTCAAGCTCACTGTAGCCGTTACGACGCTTAAACTCATGATGCAATTCAATCAGCAGCTCATTACCTTGCTCTGAGGGATGACGGATCTTCTCTGATAACACCAGGATGCCGCCGGGATTTAAACCATCATAAATACCCTGGATGATGGCCTGGCGCTGATCCGGTTCGATAAACTGCAAGGTAAAGTTCATCACCACCATAGAGGCATTGTGGATAGCAACGTTTTGTAGGTCGTCGCATAGCACCTCAATGGGTACTTCAGATTTAAACGCCTGGATATGGCGCTGACAACGTTCCACCATGGCTTGTGAGTTGTCTACGCCTATTATCCGGCAATCTGGGGCCTGGATATAGCGACTGGCAGCTAAGCTTACCGCCCCTAAAGAGCAGCCCAGATCGTACAATCTAGAACCGGATTGCACATAACGGCCAGCCATTTGGCCTATGGCGTCTACTATGGTGCTGTAGCCGGGGACTGAGCGCTGGATCATATCCGGAAAGACTTCGGCGACATTTTCGTCAAAGCGAAAATCAGAAACCCGGCCCAAGGGGCTGGAATAAATAGCGTCTTTACCAGATGAAATCATACTGCACAGGGCCAAAAGAAAAGGGCGGCCATTTTAACGAATGCCTCCTAGGCTGTCACCCCGCCGGTTGGCGTGGTGTGTTGGTGCTTTTCTAGGCAGATGAACCGGCTTTAGTTATTGCGACTTATGCCAGTCAGTGACATTTTGCTAGGATGTAAATAATCTTGTTATTAAGTCATGCAGTTTATGTCTTCAAATCCTTATCCAATCGGCACGCCAGGTCAGCCCTGGGGTGCAAGTGAAAAATTAGCTTGGCTGGCCAGTCAGCATATTCAACGTTCTTATGCTGATGAGGTGGAAAGGCACATTCTGGCTTTGCAGGATAGTTTTAATCTGGAGCAGTATGGCCAGTTAGATTATGCCGATGGCCAGTATGCGCTGTGGGGGCTACGCAGCAAAAACTGGCAGCCAGAACTTCCCACTGCATTAGTTACAGGCGGTGTACATGGCTACGAAACCAGTGGCGTGCAAGGGGCTTTGCGTTTTGCACAACGCCATGCGGCTGATTATTTGGGTAAAGTGAATTTGTTGATTGCCCCCTGCATCAGTCCCTGGGGTTATGAAACTATTAACCGTTGGAACCCTGATGCCATTGACCCTAACCGTTCTTTCTATGTAGGTAGCAAAGCCGGAGAGTCGGTGGCGCTGATGCATTGGCTGCGCAAAATGGATGTGGCAGTGACTATGCACATTGACCTGCACGAGACCACAGACACCGATAACTCAGAGTTTCGCCCTGCGCTGGCGGCCAGAGATGGCAAAACCCATGACAACTGGAATATTCCGGATGGCTTCTATCTGGTCGGCGACACCTTTAGTCCGATGCCAAAATTTCAGCGGGCCGTACTGGATGCTGTACAAGACGTCACACATATTGCCGAGGCTGATGAGAATAACCAACTAATAGGTTCGCCGCTTGTTCAGTTTGGTGTGGTCAATTACGACACGAAAAAGTTGGGTTTGTGCGCCGGGGTAACCGATGCCTTGTATGTGACAACCACAGAAGTGTATCCCGATAGCCCCAAGGCAACGCCCGAACAATGTATCCAGGCCCAAGTGGCGGCAATCCGCGGGGCGTTGGGCTATGTGCTTAAACTGAAAGCTTAATCTGGATAGGTGCGCAATTGCGCTTACTTTCCGGATGTATTGGCTTCAAAATCCTCTGACCATTGTACTGCCTGGCTATATAGGTCGGGCAGAATGCTCTCTTCAAGTTTTAACGCATTGCTATGTTTTTGTGTCCAGAACCAGCTACCACTTTCGTATGCTTTAACCAGCGCCAGCACTGAACAAAGTGTGCCTGGTTGGCTGAGCAGTGCCTGCTTGACCTCATCTTCCAGTGGTAAGCGCTCCAGTACCTGGTCCATGGGCTGTCCCAATAAGGCATCAACCAGGGAAAACAATCCGCATAGAAACGCCATACCTGTTAGCGCTGGCGCGACTTTAGCGCATAGCAGTTCGCAAAAACGTGCGCGCAGAATCGACATGCGAATCAGTTCTAGTGGCTTATTGTTTCCACCAAGATGCGCGGTAGCGATAAGACAAATAAACTTGCGGGCCTGTTCTTCGCCAAGATAAATCAGTGCCTGCTTAATTGAGCCTATGGGCTCGCGCACTTCGAACAGTCCTGAGTTAATAAATCGCAGTAGTTTATAGGAGAGTGACAAATCTCGCTCAAAGTACATGGCCAGTTTGCTGTAACTGAAATTAGGTTTGAGCACTTCCAGATAAATAGCCAGTATCATATGATGCTGGGCTTCAATATCCGTGTGTTCCACCATTTCTGGCACGCAGAAGAAATAGCCCTGAAAAAAATCAAACCCCAGGTCTTTAGCCTGAGTAAATTCCTCATGGGTTTCGATTTTCTCAGCAAGAAAGCGCACGCCCTTGCGCATACGCAGCACTGGCAAAAGGGCAGCGACGTCGTCCAAGCTGGTGCGCTGGATATCAAACTTAATTAGCTTGGCGAAGTTTAAAAAGCGTTCCCAATCCGGGTGATAAACGAAATCATCAAGGGCAAAGCGGTAGCCGGCATGGAATAATTGCCGACATGCCGCGTAGATTTCATCGTTCGGCTCTACGTCTTCTAGTACCTCAATCACAATATCCTTTGGCGGAAGGAGTGCTGGGACGTGATCAAGTAAGCTTTGCTGGGAAAAGTTAATCAGCGCCATTTTATTACGGCACAGGTTTTTAAAACCGATATTCAGGTGCTGATTTAAGACCAGCCTGCTGGTAGCCACATCTGGTTTGACGTGGCGGGGAAACGCATTTTCAATGCCGTCCCTGAAAAACAATTCGTAAGCGACGGTCTGTTGGCGTCGATTAAGAATAGCTTGCCTTGCTGTGTAAACTTTCATAAAAACGAATCACTTCCTTTATACCGGGGACATACGGCAAGGACGGAAGGCCCCTTGCCGACAACAACAAACCCGGAGTACGCCTTAAGGCGCACGATGCGAACAACACAGAGCAGGCTTGCCCAACTCTGATCACAAGAGCGCAGATTATACAGTATATTTTTGGCTCTCAGGTCAGGCCTTTTGATGAAACGCCCGAACCTCACGTTGAACGATAGTTTACGCCGGGTTCACTTGTTGCTAACAAACATCGGTAAAGCTAGAGCACCGTTTGATTTACACCTTTTAACTTCCTTATTTTTAGCTCTTTTTTAAGCATTTACCTAGCGGGAAAAACGTACTTTCGTGTAGAATTCTGCGTTTTATTCTTTTTGTGCGGCAATTCTGAGGCCGCGCATAGCCAGATGCATTGAAATTGAGGAAAACATGGATCTTGAAGCCATAAGCAAAGAGGCCGCAGAATTGGTGGCCAACGCCACCGACATGGTCGAGTTGGATAAGGTCAGGGTCGAATTCCTTGGCAAAAAAGGCAAGCTGACAGAGCTGCTGAAGGGCCTTGGGAAACTGTCCGCAGAAGAACGTCCTGCTGCTGGTGAGCAGATCAACAAAGCCAAACAAGGGGTCCAACAGCTGATTCACGAGCGATCCGAGCTCCTGCGTCGTCAGGAACTGGATGCCAAACTGGGTCAGGAACGGGTGGACGTTACCTTACCTGGCCGCGGCAAGGCCAGTGGTGGACTGCATCCGGTTAGCCGCACCATTGAACGCATTGAAAGTTTCTTTGCGGAATTAGGCTTCTCTGTTAAACAGGGGCCAGAAATCGAAGATGCATTTCACAACTTTGATGCGTTGAACATTCCTGCCGATCACCCGGCACGGGCTAACCACGATACCTTTTATTTCAATCCGGATTTGATGTTGCGCACGCAAACCTCCGGTGTGCAAATTCGTACCATGGAAATGCAGAAGCCGCCTATTCGGATTATCTCGCCAGGGCGCGTGTATCGTAACGATTACGATCAGACCCATACCCCAATGTTCCATCAGGTTGAAGGCCTGATGGTGGATAAGAATGTCAGTTTTGCTGATCTGAAAGGTATCCTTAGCGATTTCGTGCGCAACTTCTTCGAAGAAGATTTGGAAGTACGTTTCCGCCCATCTTATTTTCCTTTTACTGAGCCTTCAGCGGAAATGGATGTTAGAACCAGCAGTGGTAAATGGCTTGAAGTGTTAGGCTGCGGGATGGTGCATCCCAACGTATTGCGTGCCGTGAATATCGACCCCGAGATCTACACAGGTTTTGCCTTTGGAATGGGGATCGAGCGTCTGACCATGCGACGCTATGAAGTGAATGACTTGCGTGCATTCTTCGAAAACGACCTGCGCTTCTTGAAACAGTTTAACTAGGAATTAATAGCAGCATGAAATTCAGTGAAAAGTGGTTAAGAGAATGGGTTAACCCTGCTATTTCTACCGAACAATTATCTGAGCAGCTCTCCATGGCAGGCTTGGAAGTCGACGGCATTGAAGCGGTTGCACCCGAGTTCAGTGGTGTTGTGGTTGGTGAGGTAGTGGACTGTGGTCAGCACCCTGACGCCGATAAACTGCGCGTCACTAAGGTAAATGTAGGCGGCGATGAGCTGTTAGATATCGTCTGTGGAGCACCAAACTGCCGTTTGGGCTTGAAAGTTGTTGTCGCAGTGGTTGGCGCGGTACTGCCAGGCGACTTTAAAATCAAGAAAGCCAAGCTGCGTGGTCAGCCTTCTCATGGCATGTTGTGTTCAGCTTCTGAACTTGGTTTGTCTGATGATCACGACGGGATTATTGAACTGCCGCTGGATGCCCCAATAGGCCAGGACATCCGTGAATACCTGCAGCTTGATGATGTCAGCATCGAAGTGGACCTGACGCCTAACCGCGCTGATTGTTTAGGTATCAAAGGGTTAGCTCGCGAAGTGGGTGTATTGAATCAGCTGCCTGTTCAGTCCGTGGCTGTTGAGCCTGTGCCCGCACAAACCACACATAAGCGCGGTATTGTGTTACAGGCCCCGCAAGCTTGCCCTCGTTATTTGGGCCGCGTAATTGAAAACGTAAACATGCAGGCCAAAACGCCAACCTGGATGAAGGAGCGGCTGCGCCGCAGTGGCGTGCGTAGCATTGATCCAGTGGTGGATGTGACTAACTATGTGTTACTCGAACTTGGCCACCCTATGCATGCTTTTGATAACGACGCACTGCAGGGCGATGTGCAGGTCCGTTTAGCCAAGGACAAGGAAAAGCTGGTGTTGTTAGATGGTCAGGAAGTTGAGCTGGCTGACAATACCTTAGTGATTGCGGATGAACACAAAGCGCTGGCCATGGCGGGTATCTTTGGTGGTGAGCATTCAGGTGTGACGGCTCAAACCAAGCATATCTTCCTCGAAAGCGCTTTTTTTGCGCCGGACGCTATTAAAGGCAGGGCACGTCAGTATGGTTTACATACCGATGCGTCACACCGTTACGAGCGCGGCGTTGACTATAAGCTACAGCGTGAGGCAATGGAACGTGCCACAGCATTGTTGTTGAGCATTGTTGGTGGTCAGGCCGGGCCAGTCGTTGAAGCAGTGAGCGAAGCGCACTTGCCAGCAGAGCGCCAGGTGACATTGCAGCGTGCCAATCTGGACAGATTGATCGGCATTCATATCGATACCGATAAAGTCACGGATATTTTTCAGCGCCTGGGATTGAATGTTCAGCAAGGTCAGGAAAGTTGGACCGTTGATGTACCCAGCTACCGTTTCGACATCGCAATAGCCGAAGATCTGATTGAAGAAGTGGCCAGGGTTTATGGTTATCACAATATTCCGCCGGCTGCGCCTTCCGCAAGCTTGCAGATGTCTAAACACCAGGAACGTAATACGCCGTTGATGCTGATGAAACAGCGTCTGGTCAGCTTGGGTTACCAGGAAGCCATCACTTATTCCTTTGTTGATCCTAAGGTGCAGAAGAGCCTATACCCTGATCTAAACGCCCTGGAGTTGCCGCATCCTATTTCGGTAGAGATGTCCTCTATGCGTTTGAGCTTGTGGCCCGGATTGTTACAAGCCGTGTCATATAACCAGAAGCGCCAGCAAAGCCAGGTTGCGCTGTTCGAAACCGGTTTGCGTTTCTTACCCGATGCCAATGAAGCGGCAGGGGTGTCTCAGCAGGCAGTGATCGGTGGCGTACTGGCGGGTATTCGCCAGACGGAACATTGGGATATGACCACAGCGGCGGTAGATTTCTTTGATATTAAAGCCGCGGTGGAAGCCTTGATTGCAACCGCTGCTGCCCCTGATGAATTCAGCTTTAAAGCTGTTGAACACAGTGCGTTACACCCAGGTCAGGCGGCCGCAGTGTACCGCAATGGCAAGCAGGTCGGACTGTTGGGTGCGATTCACCCTCAGTTTGAAAAAGAGCTTAAACTCAATGGCCGTACTTACGTATTTGAGCTGGAATTGGATGCGCTCAGCGAGCGACGTATTCCTCAGGCCAAAGAGATTTCACGTTATCCTGCCAATCGCAGGGATATTGCATTGCTGGTCAAGGACAGCCATACTGTCGCTGACATACTTGCTTGCATAGAAAAATTTGGTGGAAATCAGCTAGTTGGCCTAAACTTGTTTGACCTATACAGAGGTAAGGGCATTGCTGAGGGGTATAAGAGCCTGGCGATTTCCTTGACACTGCAGGACCCAGCGAGAACCCTTGAAGAGCATGAGATTCAAGCTGTGGTAGAGCGAATTCTGGCCGCGTTGTCAGAGCAATTTGAGGCATCTCTGAGGGATTGAGTTTATGGCGCTGACGAAAGCCGATATGGCTGAACATTTGTTCGAAAAGCTGGGCATGAATAAACGTGACGCTAAAGACCTGGTTGAATCCTTTTTTGAGGAAGTCAGGGAAGCTTTAGAATCCGGTGAGCAGGTTAAACTGTCCGGATTCGGCAACTTTGACCTTCGCCAGAAGAACGAGCGTCCTGGGCGTAATCCCAAAACCGGCGAAGATATTCCAATCAAAGCCAGAAGGGTTGTGACCTTCCGACCTGGTCAGAAGCTTAAGAGCCGGGTGGAAAACTCCGAACCACAGGCTTAAGCAATATAAGGCGCACATAATGTGCGCCTTATTGTTTTCAAGCCTTATAACGTATTTTTGGTAATACCTCGCTATGGGTATTTATACATGGCGGCACTATCGTTTTTGCCGTTTTCTATTAAAATTCCTGCCAATGCAGCCACTCCTTTTTGTCTGTTCGTTTCAGACTAATGCGAATTGCAATTTGACCTGATTGACCTGCGCCTTTTTCCTGTGTTTGGCCTGGTTTTGTATAGCGATTTTTGTGTGAGGTTTGCATGCCTGTAACTAAAGCCCAACCCGATCTACCAAGCCCGCCGCCCAGTTTGCTGGGACGCTGTGTTTATATTAAACGCGGACCATATCAAGGTCGCACCGCCAAAGTCTTGCGTAAAATGGGTGACAATACCTATCAGCTAGGGGAACAGGAGCTCGGTCCTGAAACTATCGTCGTCAACCGTGATGATGTGATCGCCGGTAGGCGCAGCAACGGAAAAAAACGGGCTAAGTGATCCTGGCGGCAGTATTTCTCGTAAGTTAAGCTATTAAGAAGCAATCTACCGAGAATATCCATGCCAAAAATTGGCGTCAGCGCTTGCGTTATGGGTGATCAGGTTCGCTATGACGGTGGTCACAAACAATCGACTTTTGTAACCCGGCAACTGCAGCCCCACGTTACTTATCAGCCAATTTGTCCGGAAGTTGGCATTGGCATGCCAGTGCCTCGTCCGACTATCCACCTGCGTGAAATGACCGATGGCATTCATTTGACTGATTCACGTAATGGGTTAATAGATCATACCGACGCTATGCGGACATTTTTTGCTAAAAAGTTGCCTGTCCTTGAGCAATTGGATGGCTATGTGGTGGCGGCTAAGAGTCCCAGTTGCGGTATGGAGCGTATCAAAGTGTACGACAGTGAAGGGCAACTATTGCACCGCAGTGGTCAGGGGCTTTTTACCCAGTTACTCAAGGAGCATTTTCCACACCTGCCAGTTGAGGAAGATGGGCGACTGAATGACGCCGGTTTACGCGAAAGCTTTATCACTAGGGTGTTTGTTTACCACGAATTCAGACATCAGGTGCTGGATAGTCTAAGCGTCAATACCTTGGTGAAGTTTCACAGTCGGCATAAATTACTTGTGATGGCATACAGCCCGGTGCTGTATCGTTCTTTGGGGCGATTGGTTGCTAAGGCCAAAGGACAGGAACATACCATAGCGCAGGAATACCTGGCTCTGGTTATGCAAGCCTTGTCTAAGCCGACCAACAGACGTAAGCACACCAATGTACTGATGCATATGCAAGGCTACTTCAAACGTGATTTAACCTCTGCAGATAAACACGAGCTCAGCCAGCAGATTGACAATTACCGATTAGGGCGGGTTCCTTTACTGGCACCGGTGACATTGCTTAAACACCATTTGCGGCATTTTCCTAATGCGTACTTGGCTCAGCAATCCTATTTCGATCCTTATCCGCAAGAACTAGGACTGAGGGCCTGAGCATTGACAGCCTTGGTGTGGTTGCGTAGTGATCTACGCACGGTCTGGCATAGCCCGTTAGCTTATGCCACAGACAATCATAAGCAGGTCAGTGCGGTATTCTTTGTTACACCTTTGCAGTGGCAGCACTATGGGCTAGCACCGATCAAACTTGATTTGCTAATGCGACGGCTACTGGCATTGAAAACTGAGCTGTCAGAAAAAGGCGTGCAGTTAAACCTCATCGAAGCTGATGATTTTGATGCTATTCCTGCCGCACTTAAAAGACTATGCACTGAGCAAGGCATTACCCATGTCTACTGTAATGCGGAGTACGAGTTAGACGAGCGCAGACGTGATCAGGAGGTGAAAGAACTCCTGGGTGCTCAACAGATTAAGATGGGCTTCTTTCATGATACTTGTCTGGTTCGCCCTGACCATTTACTCAACAAGCAAGGTCTGCCTTATAAAGTATTCACACCTTATTTTCACCAGTGGTTGGAGAATGTTAGAGGCAACCTGCCAACACCTCAGCAGTGGCATGCACCTAGTGATTCCCTGAATTTTTCCCACTCACTAACCACTGACAGTAATTCGTTACCCTGTTGGTTAGACGGCAGTAGCAAGGATTGGCCTTGTGATGAAGGGGATATCCTTAACCAGGTACAGAGCTTTCTTACTGACAAAGTTAATGATTATTGGGAACAGCGAGACTTTCCTGCGCAATCGGGCACCAGTGGCGTTTCTCCGTACTTGAGTATTGGTGCGGTGGCCCCAGCGCAATTAGCTCATGAGATGCTTGTTCAATATGGCCCAGAACTGCTTGAAGGGCAGGGCGGGGCCTTTGTGTGGCTGCGTGAACTCGCCTGGCGGGATTTTTATCGTTATGTGATGTTTCATTTTCCTCATGTATGCCGTTACCACTGCTTCAACGACAAATACGATAGCTTTGCTTGGCACAACGACAAATCATTATTTGACGCATGGAGTCAGGGACAAACAGGTTACCCCATTGTGGATGCCGCGATGCGTTGTTTGAATGCCACGGGGTGGATGCACAACCGACTGCGCATGATAGTGGCGAGTTTTTTATGTAAACACCTGCTATTGCCCTGGCGATGGGGCGAAGATTATTTTATGTCAAAATTGATTGACGGGGACTTTGCCTCGAACAATGGCGGTTGGCAGTGGAGTGCTTCGGTGGGAACCGACGCAGCGCCTTACTTTCGTATCTTTAATCCTGCGGCGCAGGGACAGCGCTATGATCCTGACGGTGAGTTCCTGTTGCAGTGGGTGCCAGAATTAAAAAAGGTTCCGCTTAAATACCTGCATGAGCCACAAAAGTGGCCAGGAGCCAGTGGCTTGGACTATCCACGACCTGTTGTTGAACATAAACAGGCCGTGGCGAATACTAAGGAGCGTTTTTCCCAGTTTTTGGACAGTGTGAAATCGTCCAAATAATCCCGGCATAAAAAAAGCGACCTGACGAGGTCGCTTTTTTTGAGGTCGCTTAATCCAGCGCGATTAACGCGGCTCGCGACACAGATTATCTTTAGCAGCCAGTTGCTCAGCCCAGTAGGCTTTTACTGAAAATGAAGATTGCTTGGCTTTGGCCTTAGCTTTAGGCACTGCTGGTTTCTTCGCAGCAGGTTTTGCTTCGGCGGTTTTCTTTTCAGCCTTGGTCGCTGGTGCGGCTTTGCTACCACCCAGCTCAGCGATCATTTCTTCCAGCTGTGCCAGACGCAGATTTTTACCACCATCGACGGAATACCAACCACCCTTAGCTTCGATCGTTGGCGCCTTTCCATGGGCGGCCTGGTAGGCTTCGGTGAACTTAGCGATAATCTCGTCTTTATCCATCTTACTCATACTCGGGGACTCTCCCAATACATTAAACTCGTGCTTTTCGGCACGTAAAACAGCAGAATGCATTGTTATACCCTCTTTGCTTTTTAATGTCTAATTTTCAACCCTTTTGTAACAAAAACAGGCGAATCATGACGATTTCAAGACAAGAACTCTGCCAATATCTGGATAATTTACTGAGTCCAGGCAAAATCAAAGACTATTGTCCCAATGGTCTGCAGGTTGAAGGGCGTAATACTATCCACCGGGTGGTAACGGGGGTTACGGCCAGCCAGGCTTTAATTGATGCAGCAATTGAACAGCAAGCCGATGCCATATTGGTTCATCATGGTTATTTCTGGCGGGGCGAGGATGCCACGATTCGCGGCATGCGTAAGCAACGTCTGGCAAGCTTACTTAAGCATGATATCAATTTGCTGGCCTACCATTTGCCCCTGGATATTCATCCCGTGCTTGGTAACAACGCACAGCTTGCCAAGCTATTGGATATTCAAACAGAGGGCGGCTTAGATGCTGATAATCCTCAATCAGTGGCTATGCGAGGGCGTTTTGCTGAGCCACTTGATGCACAAGCTATTGCCCGTCGTATAGAGGCTAAACTCGGCCGTGTGCCTTTAGTGGAAGCCACAGATAAACCCATAAAAACAGTAGCCTGGTGTACCGGCGGTGGACAAAGTTTTATCGATTTGGCCGCAGAGCAGGGCATAGATGCTTTTATCAGTGGTGAGGTGTCGGAACAAACCATTCATGTGGCGAGGGAATGTGGCATTGCGTTTTTTGCTGCAGGTCATCATGCCACTGAGCGCTATGGTGCAAAGGCCCTTGGTGAGCACCTGGCAAAAGAACTGGGATTGGCAGTGACCTTCGTTGACATACCCAATCCCGCTTGACGGATATCGCTATGCATAAACAGTACAGCCAGGACCAGAGTTTCGATCGTATAGCCGAGAAATTTGAGAAAAACATCTACGGTACGACCAAGGGGCGGCTACGCCATGAGTTGCTTGAGCACTATCTGCTCCAGTACCTGCCGTCAGCACCTCAAAGAGTATTGGATGCCGGTGGCGGAACCGGCGTTATGACTAAGACCCTGGCGCAACTGGGGCATCAGATACTACTTAACGACCTGTCAGAAGATGCGCTGAATATTGCCAGACAAAAACTGGCAGACTACCCGCAAGTCAGCTACCACTGTGGCCCTTTGCAGGAGATTAACGAGCAAACGCAGTTTGATGTGATCCTTTGCCATGCCGTGCTGGAATGGCTGAGCCAGCCACTGGATGCCATTGAAGGATTGTTAACCAAGCTGGCCCCAGGGGGGCAATTGTCATTGAGCTTCTTCAATAGCGATGCGCATTTGTTCAGCAACGTTATCTACGGCAATTTTGATTACATCGATAAAGATTTTGTGGTGCCTAACCGGGTCAGACTTAATCCCAATAAAGCGGTGTGCCCGGCACAGGTTTTGGCGTATCTGGAAGCGGCCGGATTAACGGTGATTCACAAAGCCGGGATTCGTTGCTTCCACGATTACGTGCGTGATAAAAGCATTCAAACCACGCACTACGAGCAGCTAAAAGCGAAAGAGCTGGAATACGGCACCAGCCACCCCTTTGTTTGGCTGGGCCGTTATTTTCATGTTATAGCCATTAAGCCAGGCGAGTGAGGTCGTCACTTTTACCTTGCGCGGTCAGTCGTAGGTTGTTGGTTGTGGTTTGGGCAATCTGTACCAGTGCCTCATGGGTGAAAAAGCCCTGATGGCCGGTGATCAACACATTGGGGAAGGTGCAAAGTCGCTGGAAAATGTCATCCTGAATAATTTGATTAGACAGGTCTTCAAAAAACAGATCACCTTCCATTTCGTATACGTCTAGGCCGAGAAAACCTATCTTTTGACTCTTCAAGGCCTGAATGACAGCTTGCGTGTCAATTAATGCGCCGCGAGATGTGTTAATCAGCATGACACCGCTTTTCATCTTAGTCAGGCTTTGCTGGTTGATCATATGTTTAGTGTCTGGTGTCAAGGGGCAATGCAATGAGAGGATGTCTGCCTGCTCAAATAGACTGTCCAGTTCAACATACTTTCCTCCCAGTGTGGTGATTTCATCTGTTGGATAGGGATCGTGGCACAGCACTTGGCAACCAAAGCCTTTGAATAATCGGGCGGTCGCCAGACCAATGCGTCCAGTGCCGATAATGCCGACGGTTTTACCGTGCAGGTTGAAGCCCAGTAAGCCATCAAGAGAGAAATTTCCTTCCTTGATTCGGTTATAGGCCTTGTGCAGTTTACGATTCAGCGTCAGTACTAATGCCAGAGTGTGTTCTGCAACCGCTTCTGGTGAATAGGCCGGTACTCTGGAAACACCCATGCCAAGTTGTTTGGCATGTTCTAAATCCACGTTGTTAAAACCAGCGCAGCGCAGCGCAATATGACGCACGCCACCCGCATGCAGGGTGTTCAATACGCCAGCGTCCAACTGGTCATTTACAAACACACAAACCGCATCAAACCCCTGTGCCAGGCTGGCGGTTTGATTGTTCAGTCGAGATTCGATAAAGCACAGCTCTAACCCCTTGCCGGCCAGGGATAAGTATTGTTCGTCATAAGCCTTTGCACTGAATACTGCGACTTTCATGGACACTCCTTGTTGAGATTATTTTGACGCTAACAGGCGCTGAATATCGGCCTGAATAGATTCTGGTGTTGCTGTCGGGCTGAAACGTTTTACCACGTCACCCTGTTGGTTGACCAAAAACTTAGTGAAGTTCCATTTTATCCGCTGTGAACCAAATATGCCCGGCGCCTGAGCCTTTAAATGGGTATACAGAGGGGGAGTCGTTGGACCGTTCACGTCAATTTTGGCAAAGATTGGAAAGCTCACCTTGAAGTTTAGCTCGCAAAACGATTGTATCTCTGCGTTACTTCCCGGTTCCTGCTGGCCAAACTGGTTGCAAGGAAATGCCAGTACCTCGAAGCCCTGCGAGGAGAATGTCTCGTATAAGTGTTGTAACCCGGCATATTGTTTAGTGAACCCGCATTGGCTGGCCGTATTCACGATAAGTAGCACCTTACCGCGATAATCAGCCAGATTTTGGGTTTGGCCGTTACTTCGTTGCATGTCAAAATCATACACGGACTTTGTCATTATTGGTTCCTGCATCTTCAAACCCGACAGCTTAACTGGTTTGGGCTGGTATGGGCCTTAATGTCAGCATAAATTTGATTATTCGCCAAGTACAAGAAGGGCCGTTTCATGAAAGTCAGTTTTATCGGGTTAGGTGTGATGGGATTTCCCATGGCCGGACATTTGCAAAAAGCCGGTCATCAGGTGTGTGTGTATAACCGTACCAGGCAAAAAGCTTTGGATTGGGTAGAGAAATACCAGGGAACCATGGCTGACACACCTAAAGCGGCGGCAAGTGGTGCCGAACTGGTTTTTGTCTGCGTGGGTAACGATGACGATCTGCGCTCAGTGGTATTGGGTGAGCAAGGAGCGCTGGCTGGTATGCAGGCTGGCACTGTGCTGGTTGATCATACAACCGCTTCTGCAACCGTAGCACGTGAACTGGAAGCGCTTTGCGAAGCACAACAGGTGGGCTTTCTAGATGCACCGGTGTCAGGCGGACAGGCTGGTGCCGAGAATGGGCAATTGACTATTATGGTGGGAGGAAAACAGCCGAGTTACGCCCTGGCTGAGCCGGTAATGCAGAGCTATGCGCGTTTTTGTCGTTTGTTAGGTGAGTGT
Source organism: Bowmanella yangjiangensis (assembly GCF_018531185.1). Classification (NCBI taxonomy): domain Bacteria; kingdom Pseudomonadati; phylum Pseudomonadota; class Gammaproteobacteria; order Alteromonadales; family Alteromonadaceae; genus Bowmanella; species Bowmanella yangjiangensis. The sequence goes on along the minus strand of NZ_JAHDJU010000003.1, from coordinate 173,717 downwards.
GGCACCGGGCAGTTAGCTAAAATGATGAACCAGATTTGTATCGCGGGGGTGGTGCAAGGTTTAGCTGAAGCAATGAATTTTGGTCAAAAAGCAGGGCTGGATTGCGAAGCTGTTGTTGAGGTTATCAGTAAAGGTGCTGCCCAATCCTGGCAAATGGAAAACCGACATAAGACGATGTTGGCTGACCAATATGAGTTTGGCTTTGCGGTAGATTGGATGCGTAAAGACTTAGGTATCGCTTTGCAGCAAGGCCGGGAGCTTGGTGCAACCTTACCTATGACTGCTTTGGTTGATCAATTCTATGCTGATGTACAAGCTATGGGAGGAAATCGTTGGGATACCTCCAGCCTGCTGGCAAGATTGAAACGCTAGTTGGTAATCAGGTGGGCTGAAAATGCCACTGATGTTCGAAATAATGTACCCGGCCGCGAGAATAATCGCGGTCGGCTTTCCAAGTGCGATTATTGAGTTTTACCACTACTCCTGAATGCACTTTTTTGCTGCTGAGCAGACCGATAGTATCCAGATATTCGTCTTTGGACTTTCTTAGCGTCTCAACTTTTTTGATTACCCAGCCGAGCAATTCCTCTTCACTCTTATAAAGCTTAACTGCCATGTTGACTTTCTTGGCCAGATCATTGGGGAGTTGCTTCTTCTTGATGACGTCGATTCGGGTTTTATGGCGGATATAGTTATCCTGAATGTGCTTGAGTAATTCTTCCATCGCATCAATGCGCTCAAGCAAAAAGTTGTAGCCTTCGCTGAAGTCTACAAACAGATTGGAGCCAGATACCGCTCCAATAGTTCCAGCCTGCACGGCTTGCTGACATTGGATTTCACAGCCAAATAGGTTGCCATTAGGGTTGTCGACAGGACCCACAATCACCGCGCCCCGGCAGATAATGCTGCTATGTGCCAACTGCTTGCCAACCGTTACATTGCCGTTGCAGATGATCTCAAGACCCTGGCCATGTTGAACGTGGATGCTGCCTTGGGCTGACAATTTGGTGCTATATTCCGTTTTACCCACTTCCGCCTGTTTACCCATGGCGCCCTGAGTAATAATAATATCACCGCCGGCTTGAATAATGGCCGACTCCACAAAGCCGTTTATAGTGACATCGCCTGAGGCGGTGATGATCATCTTTTCAGTGACATCACCATTGACTATGACTGCGCCGTCATAATTGATGTTACCTGTGCCGACATTCACGCCTTTACACACGAAGGTTTCATCAACCCACATATCGCCGTTGTTAAACTTCGGCATGCCAGCTATTTCAGCTAGCAGCAGGTTCTCATCATCGGGGCTGATTAAGGTGCCACTTCCAGGTTTGAGTGTTAACCATTCTCCAGGGGTAGGCTGAAGACTCTCACCACGCACGGTAAAGCCGGTACGCCCCTGACTGGGGGGCGTTCGGCGCAATAGCGGCGTGCCAGCCTTTACACAGATAACGTCGCCTAAGTCACGCATGTCCACCCGGGAAACACTGATTTCCTGTGGTCGCAAAATGCGTTCAAGGGCATTGGGGACTAAGGGCAACATTTTGGATGAATGACCGGCACGCATAGGCAAACCTTTGGCCACTATCATTTTGATATGGGTGCCGGGAGGCTCGGAATTGGCTTGTTGTAAGGCCGCTTTTAGGCGTTTTCTTGACAGACCACGCTTTATGTCGGCAGCTCGTGCCATTTTAAGCAGTTGCGGGTAATTAGGGTTTGCCCCGCCACAAGCCGTCAGCAGGCTAAGTTCAGCCAGCATATCGGAGTCGGTTAGTTTGAATTTGACTTCAGCATCCCGGCGCTCTGCTACGCGCTCATCAAGCTGCTTGTGGCTATTGTTTTCTTTGGCCTTGTGGACATCATTTGCCAGTTTAACCAGAGACTCTTCCAAGACAAACAGGCGGCCGTGCTCACTTTCCTTAATCAGGCTAATAAGCTGCTTGGCGTCAGGATTACCTTCCACCTCTTGGGTATCTATGTTCAGCCTCAGAAACTTGCCACTGTCTTCCAGGACAAGGGTTATGCCCTTCATACTTCCGCCTTGTTACTCCTGTAGCCTTGTTATCGACAACAACCGATTAACATTTACCATATCTTGGAAGACATGTCTCTTTGTGTGTGTCAGATGCTCTGTGCATATTGATATAGCGCGCGCAAAATAGCTAGCTTGTTGCCATCTTGTTGATACACATGACCTAATCTTTCCACCTCACGTAAATATTCTTCCATATGTAAACTGGCCGGGGAGCTGCTGTCCAACAAGCGGAAACGGCGGTGCTCCTGCCATTTGTTCAGTTCGTCTGCATTTAGTGTGGCCGGATAGTTTCTGGCTCTGAAACGGAACAACAAGGTTTTCAGGCGTGGGTCGTCAAACTGCCAGCTCAGGACGGACAATTGGTCGGGACTTGCCTGGCGTATTTGCTCGCAACGAGCCCTGTCTGCATCAGACAAGAAGCCACCACTGTAAAGTGCGTAATCTGGATCCTGGCTTTCCTGATCAGAAGGGCTTTCAAACAATTCCTGCAACTTATTTACTAAGTTAGGTATGGCACGAATTTGCTCAAGATGTTTTAGACAGCGTTCACGATCTATACCTAAACGGGCGGCATTTTCCGGGCTAAGGGTTTTAGCTGGCGCAATAACAGGGCATTTGTTTAAATGAATTAGTTTAATGGGTAAGCGCTGCTCATTTTCCTCCAGCATACTGGAGGGCTGATAAAGTTTCTCTTTAAGTTGTTCAACCGATAAGGTGTCAAGCGGGGTAGGGTCCAATGCCAGATTAAGAACTACGACGGCATTTCGGTTTACCGGGTGCTGGCATATCGGAGCCACCCAGGTACAGCAGCCTTGCGCAGCGGGTAATTTGGAAGAGACATGCACCACAGGTGTCATGCGATAGCAATCCAATTGGGCCTGTACATTCTTTTTGTTGCGCAGTTCAAATAAGTAGTCATACAACTTAGGTTGGCGCGTTTTAATCAATTTAGCCAAGGCGATAGTGGCATACACATCTGACATGGCATCGTGCGCTGACTCGTGGGCGATGTCGTTGGCCTTGGTTAAATCTTCAAGCCGAAAACTCGGTGTGCCATCTTCTTTTTGTGGCCAGTTTATCCCCTCCGGACGCAAGGCATAGCAAGCTCGAACCATATCAATAATGTCCCAGCGGCTACTGCCTCGCTGCCACTCACGGGCATAAGGATCGTAAAAATTTCGATACAAAGTGTAGCGGGTTACTTCGTCATCAAATCGAATGCTGTTGTATCCAGCGACGCAGGTGTTTGCTTGGCTGAATTCCTGATGGATTCGCTCGATAAACTGCGCTTCGTTGACCCCGTCACGCAGGCTGAGCTGTGGGGTGATACCGGTGATCAAACAGGCTTGTGGATGCGGAAGATAGTCACTGGGGATCTGGCAATACAGCTTTAGCGGCTTACCTATAGGGTTCAGATCTAAGTCTGTGCGTATACCTGCAAATTGCGCAGCAGGATCTTTCTGTGGATTGGCACCCCAGGTTTCATAGTCGTGCCAAAATATGCTGGAACCAGACAATCAATTCATCCAATGGCGATAAGTTTCAGGGCTGAATCTCAGCAGATTCTCGGGCTAAACTCAACCTGCTATCCGGGTTAGATGCTCAGGAATAAGGCGAATAGGGCAAATTGTCGGGACAGGCCGTACAGCCTAGGGAACAATTTTCTGTTACGCTCGGGTTTAAAAATAAGCGTACAACGCCCTACTTAACCCAAGACAGGAAGCCAAAATGAAACAAAAACTGGCCATTTTATTCAGTGTTACTGCAATGAGTTTTACCGCTATGGCAGAAGAACAGCAACCTATCGCCATCGCCATACATGGTGGTGCGGGCACTATCAGCAAGGCAAAGTTAACTCCTGAGCGTGAACAGGAGTACCGTGCCAAGTTAGAGGAAGCGGTAAAGGCCGGTTATCAATTGTTGCAAAACGGCGCGTCCAGTCTGGATGCTGTTGTTGCATCAGTTCAGATATTAGAGGACTCCCCGCTATTTAATGCTGGCCGTGGTGCGGTATATACCTACGATGGTGAGCATGAACTTGATGCGTCAATTATGTATGGTAAAGATCGTACCGCAGGTGCTGTGGCGGGCGTGAAAACAGTGAAAAGTCCCATCGCGCTGGCCAGGGCGGTAATGGAGAAGTCTCAGCATGTCATGTTAAGTGGCAAGGGGGCTGAAGAATTTGCTGATACGCTGGAATTGGATAAAGTTGAAAACAGCTACTTTGATTCTGATGCCAGGCGACAGCAGTTGGAGCGTGCCAGAGAGACACTGAAGCAGGACAAAACTGCCTTCTCCCGACCTGATATGCTTGACTACAAGTTTGGCACTGTAGGTGCGGTTGCATTAGATAAGGCCGGTAACTTGTCAGCAGCCACCTCAACGGGGGGGATGACCGCCAAGCGTTACGGCCGTATTGGCGACTCCCCGGTAATTGGTGCCGGAACTTTTGCTGATAATAAGAGCTGTGCTGTGTCTGCTACCGGCCACGGTGAATATTTTATTCGCTTCAACGTTGCCTCAGATATCTGCGCACGTACCGAGTATTTGCAAGTACCGGCTAAAGTGGCTGCGGAATCGGTTATCCACAATGTACTTAAGCCTGTTGGGGGGACTGGTGGCGTGATCGTGGTAGACCGTCATGGCGAAGTCAGCATGCCGTTTAATACCCAAGGTATGTACCGTGCCAGCGTTGATGCCAGCGGTAAGGTGCATGTTGCCATCTACCAGGAAGAGACTGAGTAACCCTATATCCATTTCTGGCAACGTACTTTAGTTAATTCTGTACAAGGTACGTTGCCTGCGAACAGATCCCCGTCCACTAGTTGGCAGTTTGCTAATACAGCTCTGTTGCAGAATATTTTGTTTTTGGCGTAGGAATAAGTGCTACCCAAGGTCTATGCTTAACTTACTGGTCAGGTAAGTTTTTTTCATCATTAAGTGTCTTTGCCGACCAGTCACGACTCGCTGCATGCCAAAACAAAAGGGGAGGCTTTATGGAGTCCTTGCAAGTCAGTGATTATATGAATCGTCGTCCTGTGACTTTTTCTGAGCAAATGACGGTGGCAGAAGCTGTTGAAAGATTACTGCACAGTCGTCAGACGGGGGGACCTGTCGTTGATAAAGAGCGCCGCTTGGTGGGTTTTTTATCTGAACAGGATTGCTTGGCCAGAATGCTGGAGTCCAGTTTTTACCGTGAGCAGGTGGCCAGAGTTTCCGACGTGATGCGTCATGAAGTCTTGTCTATCAAACCTTATATGTCGGTCATTGAACTTGCCCAGAAGATGTTGGGAGAAAAACCTAAAGTCTATCCTGTGGTGGACGATGACGGCCTGCTACTGGGGTCAATAACCCGGGCAGAGGTGTTGCATGCTATCGATATTCAGCTTCAGGCTGGCTACAAAAGGGCAGTTTGAACATTTTTGGTCTGGTATTCCTGACTGCCTTCTTCTAGGATCTGCGCCCATCTGACTTGATGTGTGGATCCTTTTACTTTTGTCTCAAGCCAATCTTAAAAATCTGATTAACCAGTGTATGCAAATTGACCGGCATCGTTTTATACGACGCCTGCAGAACTTGCGTGGTGACACTCAATCGCCAGCCTTTACTGAGCTGGCCGATCAGGTTGTGCAGTCGATCAACCAATGCCAAATGCGTCGCGATGGCTTGCCAAAAATCGATTATCCAGATTTACCTGTCAGTGAGCATAGAGACGAGATTGCCAAGGCGATAGATACGCATCAAGTGGTGATTGTTGCTGGGGAAACCGGTTCAGGTAAAACCACACAGTTACCAAAGATTTGTCTGGAGTTAGGCCGTGGTGTGCGGGGGCTGATTGGCCATACACAGCCAAGACGGCTGGCCGCTCGCAGTGTGGCCAATCGAATTGCTGAAGAGTTGCAAACACCGATGGGCCAGGCCGTGGGCTACAAAGTGCGCTTTACCGATCAAGTGAGCGACCAGACCTATGTAAAATTGATGACCGACGGTATCTTGTTGGCTGAAATACAACAGGATCGTTTCCTCAACCAATATGACACCATCATTATTGACGAAGCCCATGAGCGCAGTCTGAATATTGACTTCATTCTGGGTTACCTGAAACAGCTATTACCTAAGCGCCCAGATCTTAAGCTGATTATTACCAGTGCAACCATAGATCCTGAGCGTTTCTCACGGCATTTTAATGATGCACCTGTGATTCAGGTGAGTGGACGGACTTATCCTGTGGAAGTGCGCTATCGTCCTTTGGACGAAGGCGATGATGACCGTGACCAAATTCAGGGTATTTTGGATGCAGTAAATGAGCTAGGCCGCGAAAGTCACGGGGATATTCTGGTTTTCTTAAGTGGCGAGCGAGAGATCCGTGATACCGCCGATGCGTTGCAAAAGGCTCAGTTAAGAGCCACCGAAGTCCTGCCTTTGTATGCTCGTTTATCGGCTGCAGAGCAAAACCGTATTTTTGCTCCCCATGGTGGACGGCGCATCGTGCTGGCCACCAACGTAGCCGAAACCTCACTGACGGTACCTGGCATTAAGTATGTCATTGATCCTGGCTTTGCCCGTTTGTCCCGCTACAGCGCTCGCAGCAAAGTGCAGCGTTTGCCTATTGAAGCGATTTCCCAGGCCTCGGCCAATCAACGTGCCGGTCGCTGTGGACGGGTCAGTGAAGGGATATGTATTCGTCTATATAGTGAGCAGGATTTTCTGGGACGCCCGGAGTTCACCGATCCTGAAATTCTGCGTACCAACTTGGCCTCCGTTATCCTACAGATGCTAGCGCTTGGGCTGGGCAATATCGAAGCCTTTCCTTTTGTACAGGCACCTGATTCACGAAACGTCAATGATGGTTTCAGGCTGTTGCAGGAGCTGGGCGCTATCAATGAGGCGCGTGGCGCAGAGCGAGCACGCTTGACACAAACCGGAAAGCAGATCGCCCGATTGCCGGTGGATCCTCGCTATGCCCGTATGTTGGTAGAAGCAGCGAAAAACAGTGCCTTGCAGGAAGTCATGGTGATTGCCGCGGCCCTGAGTATTCAGGATCCCAGAGAAAGGCCGCAGGATAAGCGGCAGGCCGCGGACCAGGCGCACAGCTTATTTCAGCATAAAGAATCGGACTTTTTGTCCTACCAACAGCTGTGGCAAACTTTCCGCGAGCAGCAAAAACAGCTCACCAATAATCAGCTACGTAAATGGTGTCGGGATCACTTTCTGAATTATCTGCGTATGCGCGAATGGCAGGACATTGTCAGCCAGCTAAAACAAGCCATAGTCGACCTTGGATTTCGTCTTAACAGCCAACCGGCAGATTACGATGCCATTCACCAGGCCATTGCCAGTGGTCTGCTGTCGCATATCGGTTTTAAAGACAAAGAGAGAGAATATCTGGGCGCCAGAAACAGCCGCTTTATGATCTTTCCGGGTTCAGGTGTCGCCAAGTCAACGCCTAAATGGTTGATGGCCGCCGAGCTGGTGGAAACGTCCAGATTGTTTGCCAGGGATGTTGCCAAAATTGATCCCGTCTGGCTTGAACCCTTATCTACCCATTTAGCTAAGCACCATTACAGTGAGCCTTATTGGTCGAAAAAGCAGGGGGCTGTATTGGCTACCTTGCGTGTCAGCCTGTTTGGTCTAGATATCGTCCGTGACCGTAGGGTTAACTACAGCAAGATTGACCCTAAGGTCTGTCGTGAACTCTTTATCCGTGAAGCCTTGGTAAATTTAGAGACCAAGCTGGACTTTGCCTTTCTAAAACATAATCAGGCCTTGGTTGAGCAGATTGAAGAGTTGGAGGCCAAGTCCCGCCGCCGTGACATTCTGGTGGATGAAGAAGACTTGGTGGCCTTCTATCAGACGCATATTCCGGAATCTGTTTGTACGGAAGCAGACTTTCGCAAGTGGTGGAACAAGCAGCAGGACAAAACACTGCTGAATTTCGACATCGAACAGTTAATGCGACAAGGGGCGAGCCATGTCAGTGAACTGGATTATCCAACGCGCTGGCATCAGGGTAATTTAAGCCTGGCGCTTGATTATCATTTTGAGCCCAAAGATGTGGATGATGGTGTAAGCCTGATGATTCCGCTGCCACTGCTTAACCAAGTACAGCCTGTGGGGTTTGACTGGTTGGTACCCGGACTCAGAGAAGAGTTGATTGTCAGCCTGATTAAATCATTGCCGAAGAGGCTGAGACGCAACTTTGTACCCGCACCGGATTATGCCAGAGCTTGTGTGGCCGATTTGCATCAACAGGATATTCCGTTTTTGCAGGCGCTGTCACAAAAGCTACGCAAAATGACCGGGGTTGAGGTGACGCAAGAAGAGTGGCAACTTCAAGAGCTCCCTGCGCATTTAAGCATGAACTTTAAAGTGCTGGATACCCACGGCAAGTTGTTGTTACAAGGCCGGGATTTGACGGAGTTGCAGCATAAGTTGCAGGGGAAATTGGAGAAAACCTTACAAAAGGCCGCCACGCCGGATGTTGAACAACAGGACTTAACTCAGTGGAGTTTTGGCCAACTGGCCGAGGTATTTGTCAACAAGCAGGCAAGTTATCAGGTTAAGGCTTACCCGGCCTTGGTTGATAACAAACAAAGCGTCGCCATTAAGCTATTCGATCAACCCCACCTGGCGGCAGACGCGCATCGGCAGGGATTGCGTCGATTGTTGTTGCTGAACCTGCCGTCCCCTATTAAGTACTTGCAGGACAAACTGCCTAATAAGGCCAAACTTGGGCTGTACTTTAATCCATTCGGCCAGATCAAAGCGCTGATTGATGATTGTATCAGTGCTGCCGTAGATCAATTGGTTGGTGAGCAACCTGAGGCGGTCCGTTCTGAGCAACAGTATCAGCAACTGCATGAGCTGATCCGCGCCGAGTTGAATGATACCGTGCTGGCTATTGCCATTAAGGTGGAAAAGGGGCTGACATTAGCCCATGAGATCCATAAAAAACTCAAGGGTAATGTACCGCTGAATATGATTAATGCAGTAGGTGACATTAAAGCTAACCTGGATGAGTTGGTTTATGCTGGCTTTGTGACTGATATTGGTACGACCCGTTTGGATGACTGGAACCGCTATTTGCTGGCTATCGCCAAGCGCCTGGAAAAGCTACCTATAGATCCGTCTAAAGATCGTCAACATCAGCTGGTGGTCAGCAAGGTTGTCGAGCAGTGGCGAGGCAAATTGAATAAAGTCCCCAAAGGACAGCCCGTCAGTAACGAATTGCAAGAAGTGAAATGGATGATCCAGGAGTTGCGGGTATCCTTCTTTGCTCAGCAATTAGGCACCGCTTATCCAATTTCCGAAAAACGCATCCTCAATCATCTGGATAAGCTATAGTTTTGTAGCTTGCCCTGTCGACAAGATTGACAAGGCGTAATCAGCACAATATAAAGAATTGTTGTATTTTGGTAAATATTGAGGGGATGGTAATGCTGGGCTATGACGATAAGCGTGATTTCTTTCGCATGATGGTCAACACTGCCTGTGAATTGAGAATAACGGATGACGAATCCAGTCGCACGTTATCTGCAATTTGCAAGGATCTCAGTGCTACCGGCATGTCATTTGAAGTAGAAGAATCGATTGAAGCTGGTACTGTGGTGCAGGCCGTGTTGGAATCCAGCAACAGCCAGATCCCTTCACTCAATGCCAAGGCTAAAGTCGTGCGGTGTACTGCAGGCTCTGACAATAGCTACATGGTTGGTGTAGAAATTATTGAAATGAGCTAACTCAAAAGGGCTGTGATCAGCCCTTACAATACCCTGCAGACTAAACCTTTCAGATAAAACCCTTCAGGATAACTGCTGGCCACCGGATGATCAGAGGCCTGCCCCAGTCTTTCCAGAAACTGTACTTGCCGTCCAGCATCCAGCGCGGCATCGGCGACCACCTTATGGAATAAATCCGTCGGCATCAGGCCAGAACAGGAAAAGGTACATAGGATACCGCCAGGGCGAAGTATTTGCATGGCATGCAAATTGATATCCTTATATCCCCGACAAGCTCGGTTTAATGTGGCCTTATTGTCTACAAACTTCGGCGGGTCCAGGATAATTTGGTCAAACTGGCGTCCTTCCTGCACGTAATCGCGCAGTGCCTGGAAAACATCAACCTGAACAAAGTCACAGCGGGACAGATCTAGCCCGTTGATTTCAACATTGCGTTTGGCAATGGCTAGGGCCGGCTCTGAGACATCCAGATTGGTAACATGTTTGGCGCCAGATGCCAGGGCATAACTCCCAAAGGTACCTGTGTAGCAAAAACAGTTAAGTACTTCTTTATTCTCAGCGTAGCGCCCGGCAATCGCACGGTTATCTCGTTGGTCCAGATAAAAGCCTGTTTTATGCCCGGTCATGGGGTTCACCAGAATCTTGACGCCATTTTCTTCAATGATGACCTCTTCTGGTACTTCTCCGTGTAACACCTGAACTAAAGACTCCAATCCTTCCTTTTGGCGCACGGCCACATCTGAGCGCTCTAAAATGGCACAGTCAGGGAAACATTTTTTCAGTGCCCAGACAATCTTGTCCCTATGTTTGTCGGCACCTGCACTGAGTAATTGGCATACCAATACATTATCGTATTTATCAATGGTTACCCCAGGTAAACCGTCTGATTCGGCGGCAACCAGTCGATAGCCGGTTAGGCCCTGGCGAGCAATCAGTTCCTGACGCCCAAGCAAGGCCGTTTGGATCCGGCGCAGAAAGAAACCATTGTCGACAACTTCGTTTTGGTCAAAGGTCCAGACTCTGGCCTGTATTTGCGATTGTGCAGACCAGGCGGCCCTGGCCAGCCATTTACCGTCATGGCTCAATACCTCAACGGTATCACCAGATCGCATACGGCCTTTTTGCGACTTAATGGCACTGGCGAAAATCCAAGGGTGGCGACGAAGCAGGGATTTCTCCCGTTCGGGATGCAAAATCAGAGTGGATGACATAGCATAGTCCGTAAATTCAGCTGTGGCGGGCGTTTCCGCCAAATTGTCGGCATTGTACAGAAGGAATCCACGCTTGGCGAAGCAATGCGTAAAAATCCGGGTTGAGGGCAGGGTGCAAGGGGTATTCTTTCGCAAACATACTCAGCAGCGGGCCGTGCAACTGGGACTGACCGGCTATGCCAAAAATATGCAGGACGGTGCTGTGGAAGTGATTGCCTGTGGTGAAGATGCTGCCCTAGAACAATTGGCAAGCTTTGTTTGTCAGGGACCGCCTGGCAGTCAAGTGCTCAGTGCTGACACTCTGATATTTGACTATCAATCTTATAGTGGTTTTGAAATTTTATGATGTTACAGATTCAGCACCAGACTCCCAATCAACAACTTATCCTGGAACAGGCTCCTGTGCCCGAGATTAGTCCAGGACAAGTGCTGGTAAAAGTCACAGCCTTTGGTCTCAATAGGGCCGACACCTTACAAAGACAGGGCAAGTACCCTCCACCTCCAGGCGAGAGTCCGATTATGGGGTTGGAGGTTGCTGGCGAAGTCATTGAGGTGGCAGCCGATGTGAGCCGCTGGCATGTTGGGCAGCGGGTATTTGGTTTGGTGGCCGGCGGCGGCTATGCACAGTATGTAGCTGTCAATGCTGATCATCTGATGGCAATTCCTGACGCAATGACTACGAATGAAGCGGCAGGTTGTGCAGAGGTGTTCCTGACGGCTTATCAAGCTTTGTTTTCTCTGGGGCAGCTGAAAAATCATCAAAAAGTCCTTTTACATGCTGGTGCCAGTGGCGTGGGTTCCGCGGCTATCCGACTGGCCCAGCTAGTCGGCGCTAAAGTGGCGGTGACAGCATCCAGTGACGAGAAGTTGGTTTTTTGTCAGCAACTTGGTGCTGAGCTATTGATCAACTACAAACAGTCATCATTTGCCGAGCAAATCAAAACCCAGTGGGGGGGAGTGGATTTGATCGTGGATGTGGTTGGTGGTGATTATTTGAATGCCAATGTGAAGTCGCTAAACATGGATGGACGAATTGTTCAGCTTGCCATGTTAGGGGGACGATATGTTGAGAATTTTGATATGGCCCTGATGCTTGCTAAACGTGCCACTCTAATGGCATCTACCCTGCGTAATCGCAGCGATGAATATAAGAGTCAGTTAATTCAGGGATTCGTTGAGCGGTTTGCAGAGGCGCTGGCCACGCGCCGCCTGACGGTTTGTATCGACAGTACCTTTGCTGCCAGTGAGATTGCTCTAGCCCATCAGCGTCTGGAACAGAATCAAAGCATGGGTAAGCTAGTCTGCTATTGGGACTGAAAACCGTTGTCTGGTTGGAGATTTTGGCCTTGCGCGGCGGTGCGGGCCAATTCATCACACCGCTCATTTTCTGGATGACCGGCATGACCTTTAACCCAGTGCCAATGTATCTTGTGCTTACTGACCAGGCTATCCAGTTCCTGCCACAGGTCGACATTTTTGACGGGTTTCTTATCTGAGGTTCGCCAACCGTTTTTCTTCCAGTTGTTAATCCATTGCATAATGCCCTGACGCAGATATTGGCTGTCAGTGGTCAAGTCAATTTCACAACTTTCCTTAAGAATACGCAGTGCCGCAATAGCCGCCAGCATTTCCATTCTGTTATTGGTGGTCTGCGTAAAGCCCTGACTAAGTTCCTTGCAGTGCTTACCATAGCGCATGACTACGCCGTAGCCACCAGGTCCAGGGTTACCTAAGCAGGAACCATCGGTAAAAATCTGTACTTTTTTCATCACTTCCACTTACTTTGAGTCAAGGAGAATCACCCAAAGGTTGAATTTGCCGAGACAGGGCAAAAGGGGGCAGTATAATAAGCACCATCTGCAAAGCATAGTATTAACGGCACCGCGACTTATGAGACAAATCGTACTGGATACGGAAACCACCGGCATTGACCCTAAGCAGGGGCATCGGATCATTGAAATAGGCTGTGTAGAGGTTATCAACCGTCGGCTTACCGGTAACCATTTCCATGTTTACATCAATCCGCAGCGCGAGGTTGAGCAAGAGGCCATCGAGGTTCACGGTATCACCAATGAGATGTTGGCAGATAAGCCGTTGTTTCGTGATGTCGCTCAGGAGTTTGAGGAATTCATTCAAGGTGCACAGCTGGTCATTCACAACGCCGCGTTTGACGTGGGCTTTATGGACCATGAGTTTGGCATGCTGGGGAAACCCAGCAACTTTACCCATGGCATATGTACAGTTCTGGATACCCTGGCACTTGCCAGACAATTGCACCCTGGGCAAAAAAATAACCTGGATGCCTTGTGTCGCCGCTATGGCATAGATAACTCGCACCGTACGTTGCACGGCGCATTGTTGGATGCGGAGATCCTGGCTGAAGTCTACCTGTTTATGACGGGTGGCCAGACCAATCTCAATCTGAGTGGTAATAATGCCGGGACAGACAGTCAGGGCGAAACCGTTAGGCTATTGCCTGCTGACAGAAAGCCGCTAAAGGTTATTCGTGCCTCGGCCGATGAACAGGAAGAACATGAGCGCCGTTTGGATCTGATTGAAGCCAAAGGGGGTGCTTGCCTATGGCGTCAAACTGCGGATTAGTATGCTAAAAATCAGTACCCTGTTGTTGGCAATTACAGCCTGTGCAAGCGCATGGGCACAGCAACCTGCACCAACAAGTCCAGCCAATCCGGTGTCACCCATTACCATGCTGGATGATCGCTATCTCAATAGCATTCAACTGCTTCAAAACCGTTTTCGTATTGATCATGAGGTGGATGAAATCACCATGTTGTTCTTCCGCGAATATGGCACGGCACCTATTGTTCTGGTGCGCCCAGACGGCAGTAAGATATTCCAGAGCGACAATCACCCTGAAGGCATTGAGTGGTACGACGATGCCACTTACGACATGGTGAAGATTACCCGCCCGATGCCAGGCCCCTGGCAGGCGGTTGGGCAGATGCTACCTGGCAGTCGGGTCATGGTGGTGAGTGACGTACAGTTGGTGGCTGAACCTCTGCCTAGCCTGATGTTCTCAGGTGAGATTATTAAACTCAAAGCGCATCTGACTAATGCCGGTAAGCCGATAGAATACAACGAGTTTCGTGATGTGGTGGAGTTAACCGTTGAGTTTCTCAGCACCAATAATCCCAACTTCACCAACTTTGGTACAGATTCTCAGGTGGTTGCGCGCTACGAAGACAACGGCATGGGCATGGATGAATACCCCAACGACGGCGTTTTTACGGGGCAGTTCAATCTGAATATCACGGAAGGCCAGTGGAAACCGGTTTATCGTGTCAGCACACCTATGTACACCAGAGAAGAGGTAAAGGAGCCACTGGTGTTACATCCCAATCCGGTGATTTTGTCGATTCAGAATGACCAGGGCGATGGTCGTCACCGTCTGCATATTGATGTAAACCGGGAACTGGTGGATATAAACAGCTTGTTGGTGGATGGCAAGATCCGCTATCCCAATGGTGATGTGCAGAGTTTTTCTATTACGGACAGCTCAGCCCAGGTTCGTGAGCATGAAATATTAAATATTGAGTATGGCGTGTTCAGGGTAAAGATTACGGCGTATGGCAAGACCATTGATGGCCGTGATTTTATTCTGGATGTGCCAGAGTTCAGCTTCTTGTCAGAAGAGCCTGAACTGGCTGCATTAGATAGCGAACTTAGTGCCGATGCCGAAACCTTGAATAACGCGTCAGAATCGACGGCATCAGAGGCTAGCCCCTTGGCTGACGTTCCAGTACCAGTGGTAGTTGAAGAATTTTCGTTGCCAGAAGAGCCAAAACAGAATTTGCTACCAATGATTTTAGTGGCTAACAGTTTGTTATTGGTGATCGGAGGGGTGGTTATCTGGTTAACATTAGGTCGTAACAAAGGCGCCAAAAGCAATGGATTCAAATTCAAACTAGCCATGCCTTCAATCAAGTTACCAACGCGAAAGTCCAAGCAAAAGAAAGATGCGGAGGAGGAAGCTTAACCCATGGTTGTCGGCAATTTATCCAGTTTGGCTAAATATGCTGCAAACGGCATGGTAAAAGGCTTTTTTGTCATGAAAAGTGCGAAAAAGCGGTTGACTCACTGATAGGGAACCCGTAATATCTGCGCCCAGTTGAGCGACAGGCAAAACGCCGAAGCTTAACTGGTTGATTTTAAAAAAGAAGTGGAGCGGTAGTTCAGTTGGTTAGAATACCGGCCTGTCACGCCGGGGGTCGCGGGTTCGAGTCCCGTCCGCTCCGCCAACCTCTTTAAAATCAATGCCCTAGTTGCTGGAGCGGTAGTTCAGTTGGTTAGAATACCGGCCTGTCACGCCGGGGGTCGCGGGTTCGAGTCCCGTCCGCTCCGCCAGCAACATCACCTTACCAAGGGTGAGAGCACCAAGCTCAAAATACTATCGTTGGAGCGGTAGTTCAGTTGGTTAGAATACCGGCCTGTCACGCCGGGGGTCGCGGGTTCGAGTCCCGTCCGCTCCGCCACTTTAGTTATCTCGAAATTCTTATTTTCTCCCAGTATTAATCTTAAATAGTCACCTGCTTATATTCCGATTAGCGCATTTAAATTTTGCGTTCCCCAACGTATTAGCCTTCCTTAGTATTTGCCTAACACCTAACACCTAACACCTAACACCTAACACCTAACACCTAACACCTAACACCTAACACCTAACACCTAACACCTAACACCTAACACCTAACACCTAACACCTAACACCTTCGGTCAAATTTGGGTATAAAAAAAGCCCCGCATCAGGCAGGGCTCAAATTGCGTAGTAAACTATCAGGCAGCTTTTGACGATTTCTTCTTGCCGCTTTCCAGCAAACTCTTGTCTGCCATCAATTCAACACTGTCAAAATCATCTACATTGATGGTGCGAAGACGTTCTGTCTCGGCACGTTTCAACAGTTCGGCTTCCTGTTCAGTCAGCACACCAAGCGCCAGACCTCGTTCAGCAACCTTGTCTAACTGCATAAAGGGCAGACGTTCGTTAGCTGCTTTACAAACTTTGTCGTACAGAGGCTCTGAGGCAAGAATATCGTCCAGCGCCTGCTCCAGCATGCCAAATGGATTACTTTCCTCACGGCTAAGGTATTGGCCTTTACCCAAACGATCACGGCTGTCACAAGGAGTTTGCAGAATTTGGGCAATCTGATGATCCAGCTTATCTGAAGGTCTGCTGTAGCGCTTACCAAAAGGCATGACAATCAATTTTAGGGCCTTACCCAGCACTTTTGACGGGAAGTTCTCCAACAACTCTTCAATAGCCACCTCAGTGCGGAACAAACTATCCTGCATCGCCCAGTGTACTAGTGGTAAGTCGGCTTTCTGGCGGCCTTCATCGTCATAGCGTTTCAGTACTGCGGTGGCTAAGTACAAATAGCTTAGAATGTCACCCAAACGAGCCGATAAACGCTCACGACGCTTTAGCTCACCGCCAAGCACACCCATGGCAACATCAGACAAGAAGGCCAGATTGGTGGCATAGCGTTCAATAGACTGGTAGTAGCCTTTGGTTTCGTCTTTGAACGGAGCACCAGCCAGACGTGCACCGGTAAGCGCAAACCAGAAGCTGCGTACTTTATTACTGATGGTGAAGCCGATGTGTCCGAACAGGGCATCATCGAATTCATCCAGTGCCTGCTTTGGATCCTCATTGGCTGCGGCATACAGTTCTTTAAGCACATAAGGGTGACAACGCATAGCACCTTGACCGAATATCATCATATTACGGGTCAGGATGTTGGCGCCTTCTACCGTGATAGCGATAGGCGCACCCTGATATCCACGGCCAATATAGTTGTTGGGGCCCAGTACAATACCTTTACCGCCATGCACATCCATGGAGTCAATGACGACCTGGCGCATTTTCTCGGTCAGATGATATTTACAGATGGCGGAAATCACCGAAGGCTTTTCGCCCATATCCAGCGCTTTGGTGGTCATGGATGTGACGGCATCCATTAAATAGGCATTGCCGCCGATACGGCCAAGCATTTCCTCGACCCCTTCCATTTTGCCAACGGGCAGTTTGAACTGGCGACGAATACGGGCATAAGCACCGGTAGCCAGAGCAACGGACTTAGTACCGCCAGCCGAGTTAGAGGGCAGGGTAATACAGCGACCCACCGACAGACACTCAACCAGCATACGCCAGCCTTGACCAGCCATTTTGGGGCCGCCAATAATGAAGTCCAACGGAACGAACAGGTCCTTACCTCGTACCGGGCCATTCTGAAATGGAATGTTCAGCGGGAAATGACGTCGGCCAATATCCAAACCTTCTAAATCGGCTGGAATAAGTGCACAGGTAATACCTAAGTCTTTTTCATCGCCCAGTAAACCGTCAGGATCTTGCAGCTTAAATGCCAAGCCCACAATGGTCGCTACCGGAGCCAGAGTGATATAGCGCTTGTTGAATGTCAGTCGCATACCTAGCACTTCTTCACCTTGCCAGGTTCCTTTGCAGACAATGCCTACATCAGGAATGGCGCCAGCGTCAGAACCGGCTTCGGGGCTGGTCAGAGCAAAGCAGGGGATTTCCTCACCTCTTGCTAGCCTTGGTAAATAATGCTCTTTTTGCTCTTGCGTACCATAGTGCTGGAGTAATTCACCTGGGCCTAGTGAGTTAGGTACACCTACGGTAGAGGCCAACACAATGCCTGAGCCGGATAGCTTCTGCAAAACACGTGATTGTGCATAGGCTGAAAATTGTAGGCCGCCATATTCTTTTTTGATGATCATGGCGAAGAACTTATTGTCCTTGAGGTATTGCCATAATTCAGGAGGAAGATCGGCGCGCTTGTGGTTAATCTCCCATTCATCGGCCATGCGGCAGGCTTCTTCAACTGGGCCGTCCAAGAAGGCTTGCTCTTCGGCAGACAAACGTGCGGCAGGGACTGCATGCAGCTTTTGCCAATCCGGCTTACCACTGAAAATCTCGCCATCCCACCATACCGTTCCTGCATCAATGGCTTCCTGCTCGGTACGAGACATTTCCGGCATGATCTTGCGATAGATCTTCAGAAAAGGTGCACTGAGATATTGCTTACGAATACTGCTGATATTTAATGGCAGTGCAATCAACAGAAACACCAACCAGGCTAGTTGACCAACCTGACCTGCAATACTGCCAACCGCTAATACGGCGGCAATCAGCAGTGTGGATACGTTTAATTTTAATCGCCAGTAACTGGCAGCCCCGAGGGCTGCAATGACCAGAACCAGCCAAAGAAGACTTTGCATGATAACTCCGAAAATAAGAGGTCAGACCAGATGTTAGGAGAAAATAGGCGGAACGGCGCAAAAAATCAAGTGGCGTCGGCGTATTTTGCGCTGGAATGTTGGACTTTACATGCGTAATAGCCCTTGCTGACGGAGCTGGAACTAACTTGGATTACGTGAGAAATGGGTTAGTTGAATATCAGCCTGTTCATCGCCATCTTTGAACTGCTGCAAACGTACCATTTGGTAATCAAGGCTGGGGGCGAACCAAACAAAGGTTTCCCGGCTGCTGCCTTCGCGGACTTTTTCTATCTTGATACAGTCTAGTTCGCCGTAAGGGAGTAGCAGGGTTTCCCGTCCGATGACTCTGAATTTCTGTTGGCGCAACTCACCCCGGTCATTGACTGTGTCATAGACAAAATTGTTTTCACCTTCAGCCAGTCTTTTTCTTACATCAAGCTGATAGAGCTGATTATCTATTTCACCTTGCCAGGGCAGTGTTTCTTTGTCGTTGACCTTAATTTGCTTATTGGTGCTGTCAAACTGCAGGCTGAGGCCTTTGTCCTTGCCCGTGCCGGTGCGAGCAAAACGGTATTTGTAGGGAATGATGTGCTGTTCTTGTAACCTGAAAAGGCTTTGTTCAGTACGAACATCGCTCAGGAACAAAAACGACGCTTCGGAGTGGTATTCCAGTTTATATTGATTGCGCCCTAAATGGGTTAGGGTTTGACGGGCATACCCTACATTTATGCCACTGCGACTGGCTTTGTATTGGGCATCAAAAGGAAGTAAGTCATAAGCGAGTAGGGACTGCGAAAACAACAATCCCAACCCGATAAGCGCGCTAATCGGCCGCATAGCCTTCGGTCGGTACCAATTTGTCGTCGAGCAAAACCTGACCATTTTCCATCCTTAATCTGTCTTGGCAGAACCACTTTACGACCAATGGATAGAGTTGAAGTTCCTGCTCGCGTACCCTGGATGACAAGTCTTCCTCATTGTCATCAGCAAATACCGGTACCTTAGACTGTATAACCACAGGTCCACCATCTAGCTCAGGCGTAACAAAATGCACAGTGGCACCGTGCTCCTTATCACCCGCTTCGATAGCGCGTTTGTGGGTATGCAAGCCTTTGTACTTGGGCAACAGGGAAGGATGGATATTCAACATCCGCCCCAAATAATGTTGCACAAATCCTTCACTGAGAATGCGCATAAAACCGGCTAGTACCACCAGATCCGGCTGATAACCGTCGATTAGCTGCATCAGCGCCTGATCGTAACTTTCCCTGTCAGCAAAGTCTTTATGGCTTAGTACATGTGCAGGTACATCGGCCTTTTTAGCCCGTTCCAGGCCGAACGCATCGGCCTGGTTAGAGATAACCGCGCTGACCTGACCTTCAATACGTCCTTCCTGGATGCTATCCAGAATGGACTGGAGGTTGGTGCCGCTACCTGAAATTAAAACAACAATGGACTTCATGGATTAACGAATCTCTACCTGATTGTCATCCTGAGTATCTTCTACCTTACCTAATAACCAGGCATTCTCGCCTTCGGCATTCAGCAGGGCGACAGCTTGGTCGGCTTTATCAGCAGGAACGGCAATGACCAGACCGACACCACAGTTAAAGGTGCGATACATTTCGTGTTGGGTCACATTACCTTGCTGTTGCATCCAAGTGAAGATCGCTGGCCATTGCCAACTGCTGCCATCAATCACGGCTTTGGTGTTTTTTGGTAAGACCCGCGGAATGTTCTCCCAGAAACCACCACCGGTGATATGCGAGATAGCATGAACAGGTAAGGTTTCAATCAGCTTTAATACCGGTTTCACATAAATGCGGGTTGGCTCAAGCAGATGGTCGATAATGGCTTTACCTTCAAGCTGCTCAGCCGGGTCGGCCTTGCTGACTTCGAGGATTTTACGTACCAGAGAAAATCCATTGGAATGCGGGCCAGAAGAAGCAACAGCGATAAGCGCATCACCGGCACTGACTTTGCTACCGTCAATCAGATCTTCTTCTTCAACCACACCCACACAGAAGCCAGCAATATCATAATCATCGCCATGATACATGCCTGGCATTTCTGCTGTCTCGCCACCAATCAATGCACAGCCTGACAATTCGCAGCCTTTGCCGATACCGGTAACAACGTCAGCAGCAGTGTCGACATTCAATTTGCCTGTAGCATAGTAGTCCAGGAAAAACAGCGGCTCTGCACCTTGTACAATCAGGTCGTTGACACACATGGCGACCAAATCGATACCCACGCCATCATGACGGTTGTGATCCATGGCTAAGCGAAGTTTAGTGCCGACACCGTCTGTACCAGATACCAGTAAAGGCTTACGGTATTTCTGTGGGACGGCACAAAGGGCGCCGAATCCACCGAGTCCACCCCGTACTTCCGGGCGCTGGGTTTTCTTGGTCACGCTCTTGATGCGTTCCACAAGCTGGTTACCAGCATCAATATCTACACCAGCATCTTTATAACTCAGGGAGGGTTTGGATTCGCTCACAATGGACCTCAAAATTAATGGCGGGAAAAAATTTGCTGCGGATTTTATCAGTTTACGCCTGCTTTGGGTACAAGCTTTGTGCGCTGAGCTGTGAACAAAAGGAGGCAAAGAAAAGATGAAATTTGTCGCTTTTTCAATAACAATAGCGCCTTTATGGAATTAGGACATCAAGGCATGAAGAAGGTTTGGTGGCTTTGGGCAGGTTGTTTGTTTTGGGTTGCTCTGACAGTCCAGGCTGCCTTGGTTCCCAATCTGTATGACGCCCGTGTACCTATTGCGCAGCAATCCCCCAAAGCACAGCAGCAGGCCAGCAGAGAAGCGTTGCGCCAGGTGTTGGTTAAGGTGCGTGGCAATAGGGATATACTCGAAAGTCAGCCCATCAGGAATAAGCTTACCAGCGCTGAAAGTTTTATCAGCCAATACCGCTTTGATACGTTGGAAGGGCAGAGCTATTTTGTTGCCACTTTTGATAACCAGCGTATTGATGAACTCATTCGCTCTGCAGGATTCCCAATCTGGGGCAGTCGTCGTCCGTCCAGTCTGATCTGGTTGGCGGTGGAAAACCCAGAAAATGGTGAGCGTAATATTGTTTCTGAGCAGTCTCTTTCTCCCTACCGGCAGCAAGTGTTGGCCACCGCAGAGGCACGAGGTATCGCGGTTAATTTACCCTTAATGGACATAGATGATGTTGTCAGGGTGGGGGTATACGACGTATGGGGACGTTTCATCGACTCTATGGTTGATGCCAGCAGCCGCTACCAGGTGGAGAGTGTTGTTCTTGCCCGCGTCTATCCAAGACGAGCTGAAGTACCAGCTCAGGAAGAGGAAATGTTAGCAGAGGCACAAGAAGCACAAGAGTTAGGATGGCAGCTAGATTGGAATTTTGCCTTAGGCGCCGAACGAGATAGCGGCAGTTTACAAGGCCTGTCTGCCGAAGCTCTGTTACAGGACTTTATCGACCTACATGCCGACAACCTGTCTGCCCGCTATGCTATTCATAATGATGTTGAGCAGCAGGGCAACATCGTCTATTTGCAGTTTAACAATATTAATGATCTGAGCCTTTATGCCCAGGTCAGTAAGTTGTTGTCCAGTTTGTCTGTGGTATCGCAGGTTAGTCTGGAGCAACAGAACAACAGTACCAGTATTTTTGCGGTGAGGTTGCTGGGTACTGAGCAGGACTTGCTCAATGCCATCAGCCTGGAACGCCATTTCCAGCGTCAATTGGATGAATTCGGTCAGCCCGTTGAGAGCTTGCAGTTTAACTGGGTACCTTGATGAGCAAGCAGCTGTTCTTGCCATTGCAATTACCTGACGATGAAGTCTTTGACAGCTTTATTGCCGGGGCTAATCAGCAGGTGGTAAGCCATCTGCAAGACTGGCTGAATGGCAAAAACTCGACGCCCTTTTTAACCTATATCAGTGGTGATTCAGGTACAGGGAAAAGCCATCTTCAATACAGCTTGTGCAGTGAGGCCGCTACCCTTGGCCTAACGTGTGCCTACGTTGGGTTTAAAAATTTAACTGACTTGCATCCAGATTTGTTAGCCGATCTGGAACAGGTGGCCGTTATTTGTCTGGATGATGTGCATTTACTGGAAGGTCATCCTCAATGGCAGACTGCCGTTTTTGATCTGATAAATCGAGTGCGTGAACGTGGCCGGAGTCGCTTATTGGTCAGTGGCTTACAGGGACCCGCGCAACTACCTTTGGCCCTGGCAGACTTACGCTCCAGATTAAGCTGGGGAGTCAGTTTTCACCTTCGTCCTTTGGACGATGAAGGCCGGGTAGAGGCGCTACGTGGCCGAGCGCATCGGCGCGGCATGGGCATGCCCCTGGAAGTCGCTCGCTTTCTCCTTAATCATTGTCACCGGGATATGCCAGCATTGTTGGCGGTGCTAGACCGTCTGGATGCCACCAGTTTGCAGGAAAAACACCGTCTAACAATTCCCTTCGTTAAAAAAGTCTTGGACCTTTAGAACTTCACCAACTAAATGGTGTGGGTCTGTCTACTGGCTTTCTGACTTGTGATTCCCGTGCATTACTGGCAGGTTTGTCCTGAGCGCCAGCGACAGGATCCAGGGTGTCTTTCCAGGCAACACCTGGCGGCAACAAAAGCGGTGTTGGCATCGTCTCTCTAGCCTCAGGAATATTCAGATGAGGCAGTATATTTTGCACCGCATAATTCACCCGGGGCTGGATATTAGTCAGATTGTGGCGACTGCGCTGTCCCCAGGTAATTTGAGCTTGCGGGTTATCCACTGAACCAACTACGGCAGTGTCGGCCTCAACCCCTAAGCGATAGGACATCATAAACATCTCAAAGGCGTTGGCGAAATCTTCGCGCTCTGTAGAGTAACTGTAATAACCCACAGCCAAATCCGGCGCAAAGAAACTTACCACATCCTCGGGCAGATAAGCGCGTTGCGTGGCATTGGCAGTGTCGCCAGCAAAACTCACCTTAGCGAGGTTTTTCATTTCTGATGATTGCAGCGGATAGCGCTGGGTGAATTGTCTGGAAGTCGGATCCTGCTGATTACTGTGTGCCAGCGGGGAATCATTCGCCGCCAGGCCACTCCAGCTATGGTAGGGGAAAAAGTCATTGGCATGGGCTAATTCATGGTAGAGCAGCCAGGTTAAACTGGCTTGCATATCGGCAAAATCACGATTCTGACGTGGCGATTTCTCATAACGACTCAGGTACGACTGATTGTCCTTAACATAGCGCCATGGCATGAAAAAGCGCAGGTCATTGCCAAAATCACTGCGATAGTCTGGCTGGTCATTAAGGCTATCGCGCTGCGCAGGTGTTAGCCATAAGTTGGCGGCGTCTAGGTATATGGCTCCGGTAGCTGTCCAATAAAATGAAGGTCTCACATCATAGCCAATTACCACGGCAGTGGTGGCGCGTAGCAGCTTCAGCATATCGGCGGTCAGCGCTGGATCGGATTCTTCAAGATAGCGTTTAAAGTTATCGCCCATCCAATCATGAGTCACAATCAGGCGCGCTAATACCTGCTGAATATCTGGGTTTTCATGTTCGCTGCCAAGCAAAGGGAGACGTGAAAATGGGCAGGAGCTGGCGATTTGATTGTTGTAAGCACAGGCCACCAGATTAGCGGCATGGGGTGAATCGGCCAGGTAAGGATGGGCCTCAGGGCTCACAACGTTCTGTGCGTAGCGGGGAAAGAAACCATCGGTATTGGGATTGGCATTTTTAACCAATACCCAGGCATCATCGCTGTAAGTCGAGCCGTCGGTAAGACGTATATTGGCCCGCCAATGCATCAGGCTGTCTTGATTCACCTGTGGAGCCGTGTAGAACAAGTACTGACCTGTCCCTTCACTTTGCTCTGTTTTCACAGATGGCCCTGACAGCAGTTGCCAATTGACCGACGCTATCCTCTCCCCAGAGTCTGCATGTAACGAAACTTTTGCCCCTTCTGCGGCGAGATGATCAAGGCGTACGTTTGCCTTGATTTCATTGCCTGACGATGCGCTGAACTGCCAGTTCAGGGTACGCTGACCTTGTGCGTTTTCAAAGCTGACTTCAAATTCGTAGTGGCCAGCATCGGGGACATCAAACGCCAATACCTGACTTTTGGGGGCTGTCATGCTTACTGTAGGCCCTGAAATCTGCTTCCATCGCAGATTCTTAAGCGCACCTTCAGCAGACAACAATAAGGCCACCGACTGACCGACCTCTGCGCTTTGTGGGCCTTGTATGCTGGTATTTGCGCTATTGGAAGGAGGAAGGCTGTTGTTACCATTGGCACTTTCGCTTCCACCGCCACCACAGGCGCTTAATAAAAACAGGCCGCAATAGCTTAACCAGTAGCGCATAGCTCTTCCTTATTGATTATTTTCCTTGAGCTTTTTTAGTCCAAGCCCAAGTTCGCGTCCACGTAGTCTGGCAAAAAAACTGCAGCCGATAAATGCCAATGATGCCAGTACCACTTCAACAGCTGCATACCCATATTCCTGTTCCAGAGCATAAACGCCGGTTAGGCCGTGAAGTAGGTAAAACATCAGGATGAAGTTGGCCCATGCATGGGTGTAGGGCTTGCCTTTCAACAAACCAGGTAGAGGCAGAAGTAGGGGAAGGACCCACATCAGGAACAGGAATAGCCAGGAATATTGCCCCTCACTGGTTAACACAAAGTGCCACAGGATGCTGAATCCCAGCAAACCCAGGTAGGAACTTAATGCCAGGATACGAAAAAAACGGGTGTTCGAATTCAATGCTTAATCTCTCAATTTAATGGCCAACTGACTCAGACGCTTGCCTTGCGCCACACAAAGGACTTGTTCCGCCTGACTCAACTGATTTTGGTTATCCAGTCCTGCGTAGTGTGATGGTCCATATGGGGTGCCACCGCTTTGTGTACTGTTCAGTTCGGCAACGGTATAAGGAGTACCCACAATTAGCATGCCGTGATGTAAAAGCGGCACCATCATGGTCAGCAGTGTGGACTCTTGCCCACCGTGCAAGCTGCCGCTGGAGGTAAATACACAGGCTGGTTTTCCTGCTAACTCACCATTTAGCCAAAGTGAAGAGGTGCCGTCCCAGAAATATTTCATGGCCGCGGCCATATTACCAAAACGAGTCGGACTACCCAGCGCCAGCGCACTGCAATGACGAAGATCGTCTAAGCTTGCGTAGGGGTCGCCGCTTTGCGGCACGGCCGCACGTTGCTCCAGTCCGTTGTGTACAGGGGCGACCGTGCGCACCCGGGCTTCCAGTCCACCTTGCTCAATACCTTGAGCAATTTTGTAGGCTAGATTCTGGGTGCTGCCGCCCTGGCTGTAGTAAAGCACCAAAGCATAGGGTGAGAAGCTATTCAACTTATAACAGCTCCAACACAGATTCTGGCGGTCGACCAATTCGCGCACCGGTGTCAGTGACCACAACCGGGCGTTCCAGCAAAATAGGGTGGGCAACTATCGCCGCACGCAGGTCATCTTCGCTTACAGTCTCTGCGCCTAGTTGCAGCTCTTTATAGATATCCTCCTTAGTGCGCATCATGTCGCGAATATCCGTGATGGCCAGTTTCTGTTGCAGTTCTGCCAATTCTGTTGCGGACAATGGGGCCTTAAGATATTCCACCACTTCTACATTCAATCCTCTGTCTTGCAACAGCTGTAAGGTCTGGCGGCTTTTGGAGCATCTGGGGTTATGCAGTATACGAATTTGTGACATGCTAGCAGGGTACATTGCTTAATAATGCTGGATATTCTACCCAGACCAACCCAAGGAGGACAGTCGTTTGCCACAAAAAGCCCTGATTTTGGTCCTGGCAATGCTAGCCATGCTGGCAGGTGTAGGGAGTTTTTATTGGTTAAAGGCTGACTTTCATACCCTGGATGGGGATGAGCACCGCTGGCGTGATTTGCAAGGTCAGTATGTGGTGATCAACTATTTTGCTGAATGGTGTGCCCCTTGTCTGCGTGAACTGCCAGAGCTAAATCGCTTTAATCAGATGATTACTGCAATGCCGGTCAGGCTCTATGGTGTGAGTTTCGATGCCTTGTCGGAAGAGGATTTGGGGCAACTGGCCAAAAAGTATGAGATTGCTTTTCCGCTTATATTAACCGAGCCGGTGCCGGCTCTGCCGCTTGAACGTCCGCAAAGTCTGCCAGCTACCTTTATTGTTGGCCCAGATGGCAAATTAATTAAGCAGTTAATGGGGGAGCAGCATGCAGACGATTTGTTGGCTTTGGTTCAAGCGCTGCAACAGCGTGAGGCCGTAAATTAGCCTCACGCATTAAGCTTTCTAAAGGTTTCTAAGTCGTGTGTCCGCATCCCGCATTTGCTCTATTCTGGCGCGGATCCGTTGCTTTTCCAGGGTGCTGTCAGCAGTAAAATTATAGGCGGTTTGCAGCTCGTCAATGGCGCGAGGGTAGGCGGCGATCAGCGCATAGACTTCCGCTTTGGCCTGATGCATTTCCAACATCTGCCGGCTTTCCCCATAGGCTTCACTAAGTAGCTGATAAGACAGCAAGTGCTCTGGATTAATCAGCAGGTAGTCCTTAATAATTCTTACCGCTTCATTATGCTGGCCATCTTTAATCATGGCATTGGCCAGGTTCAAGGCCAGAACCCGATTCCTGGGTTGCTTCAGGCTGTGTTCGGTGAGAACTTCCACCGCCTCGTGGTGGCGCTTTTGCGCGAGTGCGATATCGGTAAAGGTATCCAGATAGAACAGGTTTTCCGGATCATCTTGCAATAACCTGTCAATAATAGGTTTGGCCTTATCAGGTTGTTCGGTATCCAATAAGGTCAATGCTAAGCCATATTGCGCCGCCTTTTTTATAACCGGATGTTCAGCGTTATCCAGCATGGCTTGAAAATAGCTGCTGTCGTAGGTGCGAATACCGGTATAACGGGCCTGGATCCTGGCCTTGATTAAGTGAAACGACAAGCTCGGCCCCACCTGAATCCTGGGATAGATGGCTTGTCTGGCTCTGGCGTCGGCAATCCGGCTTTCGGGTAAGGGGTGTGTTAGTAAAAAAGCCGGTGGTTTTGACTGGTGACGATATTTAGCGGCTAGTTTACCGAAAAAAGTAGCGGCGGCGCTGGGGTCGTAGCCTGCATGGGCCAGCGTTTCAATACCTACACGGTCGGCCTCTTTTTCGTTGCTACGGGTATAGTTTATGGACGCTTGAGCACCCGCTGCCTGGCTGGCACTGATTGCAGCTATCCCGGCTTCCGGGTCTGCCATAGCCAGTAATACGCCCCCCAACATGGAAACCAGTTGCAGTGGTGATGTTTTTTGGCGCGACTCGATACTGCGGGCTAGGTGACGCTGGGTCACGTGGGCGATTTCGTGCGCCACTACCGAAGCAAGTTCACTTTCATTGTCTGCTTCAACAATCAAACCGGTGTGGATACCAATGTGGCCGCCATAAAACGCAAAGGCATTGATATCGTTGTTGCCGATGGGGAAAAATTTAAACGGAAACTTAGCGTTATCAGACTGTGCGACCAGGCGGTTACCTAAGTCTTGGATATACTCTTCCAACAGAGGGTCGTTGATGATTGGTGCTCGTCCACGCAATTGGCGCATCAGGGCTTCGCCAACTAACAATTCCTTATCAATACTGATGGCATTTGATGCAACCACACCAATTTCAGGTAGTTCATTCTTGTCATTGTTCAATCGTGCCTGCGCAAACACCAAGGCAGGCAAAAGACATAGACACAGAACGATACTTCTTCGCATAGTTTCCATTACTCACAACAACCGGGATGGATTGGATAGGTGAACTCGACTATTAGTTCCCTTGTGGGCACTCATTGCCCATGACCTAACTATAACTGTTTTCGTGCCTTTATGACCATGGCGGCAACGTTATCAGGTGACTTTATGCCGATGAACAGTCGAAAAGTGCCTTGATGTCTTGTTTACTTCTGTTGCTTGGTGATGAATTAGCCTTTTGTCTTATATGCAAGTTAGCGAGAGTGCGTATTGTTGTATGGGGCTGATTTCGCGTTTGTGCTATTTAGGGTGAATTATCCACAGGAGAGGATAAATATCTGTGTCTATGATTGATCCTATCCTGCTAAGCGGAGGATAATCAGCTTCTTGGTAATATGGTGTTCACCATGTTGAATCAGCCAGCCAACCCCGACTCGTTCGTCAAGGATCCTGAATGTTAGAGCAGTTCAACCTTTGGTATAAGCGTAAGTTCTCAGATCCCGCCAGTGCAACACTGTTGGTGATGGTGATCGTGGCCTTTACCGTACTGATTTTCTGGGGCGCTATGTTGGCGCCAGTGCTGGTAGCCATTGTTATCGCTTATGTCCTGGAGTGGCCGGTAAGTAAGTTAGATAAATATGGAATGGGACGAACCTGGGCGGTGAGCCTGGTCTTGATGCTATTTATCAGTCTGACCATTCTTTGTTTAGTGGCATTGGTGCCGGTGGTTTGGCAGCAAGGGGTTAATCTGTTGACCGAAATGCCGCTGATTTGGTCAAAAGCACAATCCTGGTTACTGACGCTGCCTGATGCCTACCCAGGTTTACTGGCCAAACAAGACATAGACAATGCGCTTGCGGGCGTAAATGACAGAGTAGTGGGGCTGGGTAAAGATATTCTTTCAGCCTCCTTAAGTTCCATCGTGAGCCTGGTAGCCTTGATGATTTACTTTATTCTGGTGCCACTCATGGTGTTTTTTATCCTCAAAGACAGAAGAGAGCTGCTGACCAATATTGCTGGCATCATGCCCAAAGACAGACGCCTGCTGAAACAGGTTGGCCGGGAAATGAACGTACAGATCGTTAACTATATTCGCGGCAAAGTAATGGAAATACTGATTGTCGGTACCGTTTCCACTATTACCTTTGCCTTTATGGATCTGCGTTATTCGTTATTGTTAGGCGTCTTAGTTGGTTTCTCTGTGCTGATTCCCTATATCGGTGCCGCGGTAGTGACATTTCCCGTAGCGGCTGTGGCCTTGTTCCAATGGGGACTGACACCGGATTTCTGGTACCTGATGATAGCCTATGGGATCATTCAGGCCTTGGACGGTAATCTGTTGGTGCCATTACTCTTCTCTGAGGCCGTTAGTCTGCATCCGGTTTATATCATTATTGCCGTATTGTTCTTTGGCGGTTTGTGGGGATTTTGGGGGGTGTTCTTTGCCATTCCTCTGGCAACGCTGGTGAAGGCGGTATTTAAAGCCTGGACGGAAAACAGTTTGCCTCGCTCCCTGCCTGATCAGGTTTAATCTGACGCAAAACAAAAAAGGGCCATAGGCCCTTTTTTGTTATTCTAGATAATCACTTAGCTTGCCAGATAATCCAGCACGACCTCGTGATGATCCTTGGTTTTGAATTTATCAAAAACCTTTTCTATCTGACCTTGCTCATCAATCAGAAAACTGATGCGGTGGATGCCGTCAAACTCCCGACCCATAAACTTCTTTGGTCCCCATACACCGAAGGCGTCGGCAACAGCGTGATCCTCATCTGATAATAGGGTGAAGTTTAAACCTTCTTTCTCAATGAATTTGGGCAGGCGTTTTACCGGATCAGGGCTGATACCTAAAACTACGACATTGTGTTTATCCAGCGCATTTTTGCTGTCGCGCAAACATTGCGCCTGTACGGTACAGCCTGGTGTCATGGCTTTTGGATAAAAATAAACCAACACTTTTTTACCACGCAGTTCTGACAATGACACCGCGTTTCCGTCTTGGTCCGGGAGTGTGAATGTGGGAGCGGCCTGGCCGGCCTCAACTCTGTTCATATGCACCTCAGTGTTTTTTGATGGTTCCTTGCAGATTTAATTCATTAAGCTTGTGAGCAAACTCAGCTTCCAGCTTACCTAAATCTGTTTCATTGGACATGCTCACCACCATTTTACATTGCACCATTTCCAGTCCACTTTGAGGATCGGTATAGGTTTGTTGGCGAAATGCAGTAACGGTAATATCCAGGCTGTCGAAAAATGCAGTGATTTCCTTAATTACACCAAGAAAATCGACACCCGACACTTCAACGTCGGCCAGATAGGCGATGTCCTGGCGCAGGTGTTGCTTTGTTCGCTTCATCATTGACAGCAACTCGTGCTGTTGACATACCTGAGGGATCTGCAGCTCGGCTTTGATAATGGCGCTTTGCGTGCCTTCCAATATCATAGTGAGCGAAAAGTCCTGCCCATACACAGCCTGACGGCTGTCCAGTATATTGCAATTACAGGCGCCCACGGTGGCAGCCAGGGTACTCAGTATGCCGATCTTGTCCGTTCCCAGAATGGTCACGATAAGTTGATGTTTCATATGAGTTGTTACGGGAATTAAAGGCCCGGAAGTCTACCACAATCACACCAGGTTTAAATATCCATTATGGTCGTAGTTGGTTGTATCAAGGGGTGTAAATTTGCCGCTTACTCGCCTAATTGGCGCTTGTGTTTGGCGGGTTACCTCATTACCATTAGGCGCTTAATTTTCCGGGGAGCAAGAATGTTCAAAGGCAGTATTGTAGCGCTGGTCACACCGATGACCGAAACGGGCGAAATTCACTATCCATCCCTGCAGCAGCTTGTCGAGTTCCATGTTAAAGCCGGTACAGCTGGATTGGTTGCGGTTGGAACAACAGGTGAGTCCGCAACACTGCCCATTGAAGAGCATATCCACGTGGTTAAAAAAGTGGTGGAATATGCTGCTGGCCGCATACCGGTTATCTCCGGCAGTGGTGCTAACTCTACCGACGAAGCCATTGAACTGAGCCAAGCCTCTGCTGAGGTGGGCGCTGATGGTCTGTTAAGTGTTGTACCTTATTACAATAAGCCTCAGCAGCGCGGTTTAATTGCGCACTTTGAGACAGTTGCTGACGCCTGTGAGTTACCGCTTCTTCTGTATAATGTGCCCAGCCGCACTGTTACCGATATGTTGCCTGAAACGGTAGCAGCCTTGTCTGCACATCCGCGCATTGTTGGGCTTAAAGATGCTACCGGTGACCTCAACCGTTTACGTCAGATGCAGGCCATCTTACCTGATGATTTTGTACTGCTCAGCGGTGACGATGCCACGGGTTGCGAATTTATGCTGGCGGGTGGACACGGCGTTATTTCCGTAACCGCCAACGTTGTGCCGGATCGCATGGCCAAGCTATGTGCAGCAGCGACCAGTGGTCAGGCCGAACTGGCCAGAGAGATAGATGCAGGTATTGCCAAGTTGCATGATGCATTATTCATCGAGCCAAACCCGGTTATGCCTAAGTGGGTGTTGTACAAAATGGGGCTGATTCCCAGCTCAACATTGCGTCTGCCTATGGTGGAAGCGGAACTCATCCACCAAAATGCTATCGAACAAGTCATGCGTGAAGTTGGCTTGTTACCCTAAGGAGTGCCGATGTTTCGAATTTCTCTGCTGACGATTGTACTTGCAGCGAGTCTGGGGGGCTGTTCTACCTCTCAGGAAAGACGTGTTGCCAATGGTAACTTCGATTATGTTCAGGAGCAGCAGAGGGGAAGTCTGCAGATTCCCGAAGGTTTGGCTACTCCTAATCGGGGTAAAGACTATGACATTCCTAAGCTAGGCGAGAATGCCCCGCGGGATTTGGTTGGTGAGCGTCTGGATGTCTTATCACCGGCCTTGGTACTGCCGCTCGTTACCGGTTCCCATGTGGAAGAAGGGCAGCGTAACGCCAGTATTTATTTTGATCAGGTTGACGATTCAGTCGCGCTGGATACCTCTGTGTGGAACAGCTTAATCAGCTATCTGGAAGAGCAGGGCATCGGTGTTGAGGATTTCAATAAAGAAGAAGGTCGGTTGGTAACGGACTGGATGTTGATGACCGAAGAACTGGATTCCGGTTGGTTCGATTGGACCACTACCGAGCGCAGCGTGGGTCGTCGCTTCGAATTCGTTTTAGATGTCAAACCTCATGGGCGCACCGCCATCCTGAATGTCGAGCTTAAAGACTATATGGAAACTATTGGTGAGCAGGTCCGTTCAGCGGCTGATTTGGATGCGGAGTCCCGTCGTCGTAACGAAGTTGATGTGCTCAACAAGGTTATCAATCACTATGAAACCCAACTGAAAATTGCCGACGCCAAGCGAATCCGTCAGATCCGTCAGGGTATGGGCATGGAGCTGGGCTTTAACGCTGATGGCGACCCAGCTTTTGTGGTTGAAGGAGACTATGAACTGACCTGGACTCGTCTGCAGTTAGTACTGCGTAAGTTGGGTTTCAATGTCAAAGATCTGGACAAGTCCAATGGCCTGCTGTTCGTGTCCTATGAAGGACCTGAAGACAGTTGGTGGGACAGACTGTGGAGCAGCAATGAAGGTCTGCCCATGGACAGGGAAGACTATCGTCTGAAGGTAGCTAAAATGGGTGGCAAGACCTCCATTACCCTGATGGATGATGAAAGTAATCCTTTGAGTGCAGATTTGCTCACCAACATCTATGCCTCATTCTCACAAACAATGTCTGCCAGTAATCTGGATATTTAACTTAAGAGATTTAAACGATGGAAAAGCGCGCCGAACTATACCGCGGTAAAGCCAAGACTGTTTATGCTACCGACGATGCCGATCGCTTGGTACTGCATTTTCGCAATGATACCTCGGCATTTGATGGTGAGAAAATTGAACAACTTGATCGCAAAGGCATGATCAACAATAAGTTCAATCATTTCATTATGTCTAAGTTGGAAGCCGCAGGCGTTCCTACACAAGTTGAAGCACTGCTGTCCGATACGGAATCTCTGGTTAAAAAACTGGATATGGTGCCGGTAGAGTGTGTGGTGCGTAACCTTGCTGCTGGTTCGTTGTGCCGTCGTTTGGGTATTGAAGAAGGTAAAGAGCTGAATCCGCCTACTTTTGAGTTTTTCCTGAAGAACGATGCTTTGCACGATCCTATGGTGAACGAGTCACACATTCGTACTTTTGGTTGGGCCGATGATGCCACCGTAGTCCGCATGAAGGAACTGACCTTCAAGGTGAACGACGTACTTAAGGCCTTGTTTGATGAAGCGGGCATGTTGCTGGTGGATTACAAACTGGAGTTTGGGTTGTTCAACGGTGAAGTGGTGTTGGGTGATGAGATTACACCTGACGGTTGCCGTTTGTGGGATAAAGAAACTCGCAAGAAACTGGACAAAGATAGATTCCGTCAGGGATTGGGCGGCGTTGTTGAAGCCTATGAAGAAGTGGCTCAACGTTTGGGTGTTGCACTCTAATCTGCTTAGGTCGATAGAAAAAAACCTGCCAACGGCAGGTTTTTTTATGTCTCAGCAGACGCTTTTAGCGTTTTGCACGTCGGCCCAGGCCCAGACAGCCAAGTGCCAGCCACCACCAAGCCAGGCTGCCGCCACCGCCGCCACCTGTGTTTCCTGATGTTGGTGGGGTAGTTTGGTTTATAACCTTAAGTGTCAGGGTGGCGCTGTCGCTCAGTCCGGCGGGATCTGTTGCCGTGACGCTAAATACCAGATCCGTGTCGGCGTTGACCGTGGGTAAGGTCAGACTAGGCTGCAGTGGATTGCTGGTATTGAGTGCGACGGTTGGACCAGCGGATTGTGTCCATACAATGTTCAATTCATCATTATTGGGATCACTGATTTGTGCGGTTATCACAAATGTCGTGCCTTCATTGGCTGACAAAACAGCTTGCTTGCTGTTGTTAATCAGTACGCTGGGCGCGCCTTCTACTTGCAGGTCTGTTGTCAGGGTTGCACGCTCTTGTTTGGTATAACTATTACCAACAATACTTGAATCAACCGTGACCTGAACCGGGCCAGCCGCTAAATTCTCATTTGCCGTGGCACTAAATTGCAGACGTACATTGTTACTGGTTGCGCTTTGTTGGTTGCGCTGCCATCGTATTGTTTGTCCGTCTATCTGTGCGCCTGAGCTGGCTGAGCCGTCAACCAGAGCAAGGCCTGCGGGCAAATTGACCGCTAACTGATACAAGCGATCCTCGTGACTCTGATTAGCGTCAATGTCGATATAGAAACGTGAGGTTTCCCCATCTGCCAGACGGCCCTGACGTTCGCTAGTTAAACGTACATCATCGGCGACACGTGCAAAATCCACCCGTATCTGGCCTAAATCGCCAGCCAAGGGGCCACCACTGCTAAGTTCTATGACGCCATAGCGGGTGTCGCCCTGCGCGATGTCCAGGTTCCAATTAAGCAAAGCATCAAATGCTTCACGGGTTTGTACGCTATCTGGCACCTGCACGCCGAATTGGCTAATAGCTTGATTGATCACTATGTTGCTATCTATCTGATAGGTATCGCTATCAGCTGACGAGCCTTGCCAATTATGTACCAGCAGCCAGTATGACCCGGCTTCTGGCTCCACTAGGTCGATAAGCTCGTAAGCAGATTCGGTACTGGCACTGGTCAGCAATTCTGACTCCTGTGCAATGCCATCACCGTTGCTGTCAATGCCTATCCACAAGTCCAAATCTGTAGCCGTGGTTTGCGTGACTTCCAGTCGCAGTCGTTTGCTGCCTGGTGCTACTGAAAAGTTATGCTGCACAACTCCGTCAGACAGATCGTCGAATAGGTCGTCGTTGTCACTGTCCTGCTTAACCGTGCTGGCTAGGGTTTGGGAAGTACTAAAGCCAAAGGCTTGTGCAGACAAATCGTTAGTACCGAGGGTTTGCAAGTCTTTCACCAGTAAACTGTCAGCATCACGCTTGGCGTCAATATAAATATGGCTGGGCAGTTGCCCGGAAGCCGGGCGCACCGCTACCGGCATATTCAGAGTTTGTTCTGGTCCGCTGATCACTACGTTGGCAAATTGCCATTGTCTTGATAGCGCATTGGATGCATCTACCCTGATAGTAAGGGTTTGTGATTGTCCGGCATTTAAACTGAACTGCTCAGGAGTAAATTGCGCGGTCAAGGAACCACTGGTATCGGCCAAATCTAATTGCCAGCTACCAGAGCGGGTCGCGGTAAAAGTGCGTGTCCACTGGCAGCTACCAAAGCAGTTCTGATTCGCTAATGATGGCAGGTTTAAACTAGATGGCGTACCCCCAGTAGCCGGATTTGCGGCTCTATATTGCGCCATACTGACATCCATAATCAGTTCGCTCTGCACGGCTTTGGCCACATCTATCATGCCGGAACCCATGTCAAAGTAACTGGATGGGGTGGTGCCATTTTCCTTAAAGGTTTGCTGATTCGCTGTCAGCATCAGTGCCGACTGGATTTGGGCTGCACTCCAACTTGGATTGGCTTGCTTGAGCAAGGCTGCTGCGCCCGCCACATGAGGAGAGGCCATTGAAGTGCCGTCCAGAAAGGCATAATCAGCCGGATCCGGTGTTTCTTTAAAACCGCTGGGTTGGTCGTCCGCGTAGGCAGCCCAAATCTCGACGCCTGGGGCCGCTACGCTTGGTGTGATCACATCCAGCAGTTGATTGTTTGGACCGCGTGAAGTGAAATCAGCAGCGATATTCGCCAGGTCGGGATCTGAGGTTACCTGACTGGCGGTAATAGTCGCCCTGTGGTTTGACCCGCTGGCCAGCCAGGTTTTCAGTTGAGTGGCATCCTGGGCAACTATCTGTATGGCAGGAAGCACGTGATTATCGGCCACCAGATTGCTGTCGCCACCCGGAATATTCGCCAGCACAAAGCCACCAGCACCGCCGGCCTTAACGTGTCGTCCTTTATCTACCCTGGCAATATCGCCCCGGTCACAAACCACAATCTGGCCACTGAAGGTTCCTGCCGGGAAGGGTGCAAGACACTGTCCGCTGTCACCGCTAGTATCGTTTGGATTGGTAAAATCTCCGGCATACACAATAGGAGCCGTGATGCTGCCGGTTTTGGACTCTCCGCTCATGGAGGAGAGAGAAGTGTTGCCGCCGCTGAAGTTGGTTAGTGATTTATTGCTGTAACTTCTGTCATGGGTATAAGCGCCCACAGTAATAACCCATGGGGCAGCAGCATTAGAAGAGGCGGTTTCGCTATTCGGACCGTCGTTACCGGCCGAGTTAACCACCACAATACCAGCTTCACGTGCACTTAAAAATGCCGTGCCCTTGGCGCCTTGCCATGGAGAACTGGCCCCGGCTCCAATGGAGTGATTCAGTACGTCAACACCATCGATAATAGCTTGGTCCACTGCTCGCAGGACCAAGTCAGTCGGACAGCCGAAGAAGTTGACCGCGTCGTCTTCTCCGGGGTAACAAACCTGATAACTGATAATGTTGGCGTGGGGGGCGACACCGGACATCTGGGGAAACACAAAGCCGGGCGTTGGGTCACCATCTACATCAAGCAGCGGCACATTTTTTAGCACATTGCCGGCGGCTGTTGAGGCAACATGTGAACCGTGACCATTGTGATCCTCGCCGGTTTTTGGAGTACCTGGGGCATATTCGTCGTATTGACCGGTAATTTCGGTATAGCTGTATACGCCAACCAGTTTGTCATTACAAAGCTGTGGCC
Organism: Bowmanella yangjiangensis; assembly: GCF_018531185.1. Lineage (NCBI taxonomy): Bacteria > Pseudomonadati > Pseudomonadota > Gammaproteobacteria > Alteromonadales > Alteromonadaceae > Bowmanella > Bowmanella yangjiangensis. Next base: position 137,058 of record NZ_JAHDJU010000003.1, on the reverse strand, counting down.
TTGTACGACAATCACCTTTATATACGCCGCTGCCATAGGGGTTAACATGGTTGTAACCATCGCCGCCTATATCGGCAAAAGACGGATGATCTGTGTTGATACCGGTATCAATAATACCCACCACTATACCTTCACCCTGCGCGGCTAATACCCCAGGTTGTCCCTGCCATACCTGGTCGGCACCTATCCATCTCGGTCCCGAATCTGTGTGTAAAGGTTCGATTTTGACTCTTTCAATGCTTTTTACACTGGTTGATTTGGCTAACTTGGCCGCTTGCTGCTGGCTCATGGTCATCACCATGGCATTGATGGCATGTTGAAATTGCTGTGATACATCAGTCACGCCAAGCTGCTTGGCTTGCTGTTGCAACTGCTTTTGCTGCTGTTGCAAATAGCCGCGATACCTTTTCACTGCATTGTTATCTGAACCACGCTGACGGTTTATTCCGTGCAGCGCAATGCTGCCTTTATGGGTTGCGGCGTAACCAGCAATTTCACCCTGATAAAGGGCGATAGGGGCGTCCTGCAGCTGCACGATATAACGGTAACTACCGGCGGCAAGCGTTGGTTCCTTAACAAATTTCCCTGAAACGGACGGGGTATCTTCACTACCTTTGGCCGCAGTCAGGGAGGGAATTGAAGTGCCGGAGAATGCCAGCAAGGTTAGTATTGATAGCTTTGATAGGGCAAAGCGCATAAAAGTCTCCAAGGCTCTTCCTGAGAACAGGGTTTTATCATTTGTTTGCAGACTATCGGTGTAACCTAAAAGAATGCAACTGCATTTTCCCATAGCATCGTTCAGGTCGGTTTATTTGTCGAAATAGTCAGCAGTCTAAACTTTACATCGAGAAGTAGATTTGACCGCTTTTTGTATTAGGCATGTTCATCACCTGTAGATACTTTGTAAAAATTAGTTGATTCATCCTTTATGAGTAGGGGACTTTGGGATATTCATATCTACCTTTCTCTCGCAGTTCCCTCAAAAAGCAACGCCTTGCTAGCAAACCTCTACTAGTATATTGCCAACTTAATAATAAAAACCGGGGCTGGTACCCGGCTAACGACAGAACCCTAAGGCAGAGTATGAAGGACAGAAATCATCTTTCTGATGTCAGTCTTACCCACAAGGTCAGTGTTATCGACAAAGGCCTGGTTGACATCCCCATGTTGCAGATCCTGCAGCCCGACGGTACACCTCATGCAGATGCACAGTTGCCGGAGTTGGATCAGGACGCCGTATTGAAAATTTACCGCACTATGCGTTTTATCCGGGTTTTGGATGAACGTATGGTGGCCGCCCAGCGTCAGGGACGGATTAGTTTTTATCTGGCCAGTACTGGCGAAGAGGCTGCCAGCGTTGCCAGTGCAGCGGCGCTTGAGCCTCAGGACATGATCATGTCCCAGTATCGTGAGCAGGGTGCCCTGGCATATCGTGGCTACAGTACTGAAGCCTTTATGAACCAGATGTTTAGCAATGAGAAGGATCCCAATAAAGGCCGTCAGATGCCGATTCACTATGGTGACAAAGCGCTGAACTTTATGACCATCTCCTCGCCCCTAGGTACCCAAATCCCGCAGGCCTCCGGTTATGCCTATGGCCAGAAAATGGCTGGGCAGCCAGCCGTGACTATTTGCTACTTTGGTGAAGGAGCAGCATCAGAAGGGGATTTCCATGCCGGTTTGAATATGGCAGCCGTGCTGCACTGCCCGGTGATTTTCTTCTGTCGCAATAACGGTTATGCCATTTCAACCCCTGCCGAAGAACAGTTCGCCGGTGACGGTATTGCTTCGCGTGGGCTAGGTTACGGGATTAAGACTATCCGGGTGGACGGTAACGACGCTTTTGCCGTGTATGCCGCGACCAAACAGGCGCGTGAAATCGCCCTGGCAGAAAATTGCCCGGTCCTGATTGAGGCTATGTCGTACCGTTTGGCTGCCCACTCCACCTCTGATGATCCGACCGGCTATCGCTCTAAAGATGAAGAAGCCCGCTGGCAGGCCAAAGATCCCATACAGCGTTTGGGCAACTGGCTATTGAGCAAAGGCTGGCTGGATGAAGAGCAAGACGGTAAAGACGTTGATCAAATGCGTCAGGATGTGCTCAATGAGCTCAAACGTGTAGAGAAAGTGCCGGTCTGTGCTATCGACGACATTATTGAAGATGTTTATGACACGCCGCCCTGGCATTTAAAAGAACAGCTAGATGAACTCAAGCAACATATCAGTCAATATCCGGATGCTTATCCGAAGACCTCAGGGAGGCTATAAGCATGGCGAAAATGAATCTACTACAAGCCATCAATAATGCCCTGATTCTGGCCATGACAGAAAATGAAAAAGTCATGGTGTTTGGTGAAGACGTAGGCCATTTCGGCGGCGTGTTCCGTGCGACCAGTAACCTGCAGGAAAAATTTGGTAAGGCCCGCTGTTTCAATACACCCCTTACCGAGCAAGGCATCATGGGATTTGCCAATGGTCTGGCATCTCAGGGCTCTGTGCCGGTGGCCGAGATTCAATTCGGCGATTATATTTTCCCGGCCTTTGACCAAATCGTTAACGAAACGGCTAAATGGCGCTATCGCTCCGGTGGGCAGTTCAGTGTCGGTACTCTGACCATTCGTACGCCTTACGGAGGGGGGATTGCCGGTGGCTTGTATCATTCCCAATCACCGGAAGCCTATTTTGCCCATACCCCGGGCCTGAAAATAGTCGTACCGCGTAACCCTTATCAGGCCAAAGGATTGTTACTGGCGTCTATTCGTGATGACAACCCTGTGTTGTTTATGGAGCCCAAGCGATTGTATCGCGCGTCGGTAGGCGAGGTGCCGGAAGAAGACTATGAGCTGCCCTTGGGTAAGGCTGACATCGTGCGGGAAGGCTCGGATATCAGCTTACTGGCCTGGGGCGCTCAGATGGAAATTATGGAAAAAGCCGCAGAGCTGGCGGATAAAGCCGGAATTTCCTGTGAAATTATCGACCTGCGCAGCATTTTACCTTGGGATGTGGAAACCGTTTGTCAGTCGGTCGTGAAAACCGGCCGCTTGCTTATTTCCCATGAAGCACCGCAAACCGGTGGCTTTGCCAGTGAAATCGCCGCGACGGTGCAAGAACGCTGCTTTTTGAATCTGGAATCACCCATCGCGCGGGTTTGTGGTTTGGATACCCCGTATCCGCTTGCCCACGAAAAAGAATATATGCCGGATCACCTCAAAGTTTTTGAGGCCATCAAGCGTACCGTGAACTACTAAGGGGCAGTGTATGAAAGATTTTATTCTGCCTGATATCGGCGAAGGTATTGTTGAGTGTGAACTTGTTGAGTGGTTGGTCGCCGAGGGAGAGCGTATTGAGGAAGATCAACCGGTCGCAGATGTGATGACGGACAAAGCCCTAGTGCAAATTCCGGCTATGCATAGTGGTTTGGTGCGCAAGCTGTATTATCAAAAAGGTGATATTGCCAAAGTTCATGCGCCCTTGTTTGCCATGGATATTGACGGTGAAGTGCCTGCCATGCCTGCACAAGCTGCTGAAAAACCGGCACAGGTTGCTAACACAGCATCCGCTGCCGCCAGTGCTTCGCATGTGGAAGATTTTGTCTTACCTGATATTGGTGAAGGTATTGTCGAGTGTGAATTGGTGGAATGGCTGGTCAGCGAAGGTGAAGTCATCGAAGAAGATCAGCCTGTTGCCGATGTGATGACCGACAAAGCCCTGGTACAGATCCCATCGAAGTTTTCAGGCCAGGTTGTGAAGCTGTATTACCAAAAAGGCGAGATTGCTAAGGTACATACACCATTGTTTGCTATTGAGGTAAAAACGGATGGCCAAGCAGGTGACAGTGCCGTCTCACATGCTCCGCAAACGGCCAAAACGCCAGTCAGTGCAATAGCTGCGCCGGTGAAAAGTTGCATGGCTAAAAACATACCGACCACCACAGATAAATTCACCGGCGGTGAACATGAGCCTAAGCTGGTGAATCCTGATAAACCGCTGGCCAGTCCGGCGGTAAGACGTCTGGCTCGCGAACTTGAGATTAATCTTAGTCAGGTTCAGGGTAGCGGCAAAAAGGGCAGGGTGATGAAGCAGGATCTGCTCTCGCAGGGGCAAGCCGCTGAACCTCTGGCCAATCAAGAGGCAAAGGCTCAGACAGTTCAGACCATCAGCGGTGGTACCCGTACCGAACCTATCCGCGGTATTAAGGCGGCCATGGCCAAACAGATGAGTGCGTCGGTATTTAGTATTCCGCATTTCTCCGTCAGTGATGAAATTGAAATGGACGCCCTGATGGCGGCCAGAGCGGCACTAAAGCCTGAGTTTGAAAAGCAGGGCGTAAAACTCAGTTTCATGCCTTTTATCATCAAGGCCATGTCGCTGGCGCTCAAGCAGTTCCCTATCGTTAACAGCCAGGTTAATGAGGATTGCACCGAGCTGACTTACTTTGATGATCACAATATTGGCATGGCGGTAGACTCGAAAATTGGTTTGCTGGTGCCGAATATCAAAGGGGTACAGAATCTGTCGCTGTTTGAGGTGGCAAAAGAGGCCAATCGCCTGATTGATCTTGCCCGTGAAGGCAAGCTCGGCAGCAGCGACCTAAAAGGTGGCACCATCAGTATTTCTAATGTTGGCGTCATAGGTGGTACCACCGCAACGCCGGTCATCAATAAACCTGAGTCTGCCATTGTGGCGCTAGGCAAGATCCAGCGTTTACCGCGTTTTGACGAGCAGGACAATGTTAAAGCCGTGAATATCATGCATATCAGTTGGTCTGGAGATCATAGGATCATTGATGGTGCCACTATGGTGCGCTTCTCCAACCTATGGAAGTCCTACTTGGAAAATCCACTCAGTATGTTAACTGAGATGAAATAACCGAGAACCCGCCAACTGGCGGGTTTTTTAATCTAGGTCGTTTTGCTGTGAAGAGTGCTTGTTTGCAACCCTTCTTGTTAACTTCTATATTTTAAATCAACCAGTTAGGAGGTTTTATGATAAAGCGAATCGGGTCTCAGAAAGGTATGTTGCTGGCGTCTTCATTAAGTGTTGTTAGCTTGTTTAGTGCACAGCTTTCAGCCTCAGAAGCTAAGCATTATCCGGGGGTTTTTATCGGTGCGCTGAATAGTGGTGGGGAGACTGAGTTATCCCTGGGACTGGAATATGAATATCGTTTTACCCCGCACTGGGGAGCAGGCTTGGTGTACGAGAAAGCCAGCGAAGCCCATCATGGTGATGGTGTATCAGCCACTATTGCCGCGCTTTACTACCATCCTTATGCTGGTTGGCGATTAGGTGCCGGAATTGGCAGAGAAAAAGTGCATGGCGATCATGGTCATACAGAGGACTTATATCGCCTAAATGTGGCTTATGACTTCCATCTTGGCGATTTTGGTGTGGCACCTACTTTCAGTGTTGACCGGGTAGATGGCCATCATAGCCGGGTATATGGGATTAGTATTACCAAGGCGTTTTGAGACCGATGCAGGCATTTAATCGGCGCAAGGTCAGCCAGGCCAGGATTGACGCCTAGGTATAAACATGGTTGTGCCAATCTTGGTGCAAGAAATCACACTGGCAGCCAGCCAGCGCGGCTTCAATGGATATTTTGCCGGCGTGGCTGGCCAGATTCTGCAAGTACTGTTGTCTGCAAGCAATAGCGCGAAGCACCTCGGCCTTGCCGCTTATTGCATTACCATGCGATAGCAATAAGGTACGCTCGGCAAGTTGTTTTAGCTGCTCCAGCGAATCGATATGTTTATGTACGTTGCTGATATGGACCGACGGAAGCAGGGGCCGACCATCATTGGACGTCATGACATCATCTGCTACATGCACAAATTCGTCATTGATGAGCGTCAATAGGCCACAAATGACATGGCCCTGAATGGGCTTAAAACCTAATTCAAACCTACCAAACTGCAGTTTACTCTGATCGTCTACCACCTTGATCCCTGAGAATAATGAGTGCTTATCCTTGGCGGTATATTGATCAAGGCTGGTTTGATAATGCCCACTGCCGTAAATCTGCGGCGAATTAAGCATTGGTAATCCGGAAATATGATCAGGGTGGAAGTGTGAGAACACTACCGCAGTGATGGTGATACCCGCTGCCAGTAGGTCGTCTCTGACTGCCTTTGCCTGAGCCTCAAATGCGGTATCAATCAGCATGGCGTGGTTACCGTCGATCAGCGCGTAGATATTAAAACCAAAATGTTGGTTAGGAAAAGGTGGGAATTGGTATTGATAAAGATTTTCAGTGAGGGTGATTTTTTTCAAATTAGACATTGTCCTTAATTAGTTTTTTCTTTTATACCCGCATTCGGCAGAAGTCTATCAAGCACGATTTTTCCAAAACTGAATGCAGTGCAACATTCTAGCTAAAATGAAAAAATTAACCGGTCTAAGGAGTGAGGATGGAAAAGCAGATTTTTATTGTTTAGTCAGTCGAATAAATTTACCATAAATGCAAATCGTTATCATTTGATATTTATGGAGTTGTTATGAATCGTCCTGTACCTTCACTCGTTTCCCTGACCGTTGCGCTGGCCTTATCGCTTCAGGCTTATGCCAGTGAAAGTGCCAGCTCTGATCAAGAGGTGGAGAAAGTCTCGGTATTAGGACAGCGTCTTGATTATAACACCAGCGCGACCGGCCTGATGTTGTCAGTGAAAGATACCCCGCAGTCTATCTCGATTATCGATGCCGACTTAATGCGAGATTTTGCTCTGCAAAATGTGGCGGACATTGTCGGTCTGGTTCCAGGGATTACCGTGCAGGCGGCGGAAACCAGCCGTTTTTTCTTTACCGCCAGGGGTAATAAGGTTACCAACTTCCAATACGACGGTGTGCCGGTTTTCTACAGCAGCTTCTTTTCTGAAGCCGTGTCTGACTCTGTGCTCTTTGAGCGAGTGGAAGTGGTACGCGGTGCCACTGGTCTTCTCTCCGGCGCAGGGGAGCCTTCCGCGGCCATTAACCTGATTCGTAAAAAAGCCCAGTACGAAAAGAGGGGCTATCTAAGCCTGCAGGCCGGTAGATGGGACAGCCTGCGAATCGAAGGTGACTACAACAGCCCGCTTACTGACGATGGTAGTGTGCGTGCCCGGCTGGCTGCCAGTAAGGAAAAAAGTGACAGCTATGTGAACCTTGCCGAGGAAGACAATCAGCAATTGTATTTCACTCTGGCGGCAGACGTGGGAGACAGTACCACAGTGGAGGTTGGGCTTGAGCATGCCAAGCGTCGCCCCAAAGGCTCAACCTGGGGAGCCTTACCACTGTTTTATGCAGACGGCTCAAGCGCAGCCGATCTGGATGTGTCCAGCACCACCGCAGCCAACTGGAGTAAATGGGACAGGGATAATAAAAGTGGCTTTGTGAATCTGACCCATCATTTTAATAATGGCTGGCTGGTAAAAGGTGAGTATGAACGCCGGGATGACAGCATGGATGGCCATTTACTTTATGCATCAGGCTATCCGGACAAGCAAACCGGCTTAGGGATGCAAGCGTTCACCATGATTTATCAAAGTGATAGGGTGCTGGATAGTGCTCGGTTGTATGCCAATGGTCCATTTAACCTGTTTGAGCGGGAACACCGCCTGATTGTCGGGGCCAATTTAACCGATCAGAATGTGCGATCCGATTCTTTCTATGCCGCAGACGGCTTGGAGATAGGTAATTTTCTAACCTGGGACGGCAGCGTTGCCAAGCCAGACTTCAGTGATACTGCTATTGTGGGTGAGAACAATGAGCGCCAGCTTGGCGCCTATATTGCCACTCAGTTAAGCTTGAGTGACGAGTTTACTGCTGTGCTTGGCAACCGTTTTAGCCGCTACGAATATGAAAATGAAGTGGATGCCAGCAAAGACTATAAGCAGAGCGGCATCAATACGCCTTACGCCGGATTGATTTATGCGCCAACTGACGCTGTATCCCTGTATGCCAGCTATACCGAAATCTTCACCCCACAAAACTATTCAGATAAAGATAACCGCAAGCTGGAGCCTATTGAAGGTAACAGTATGGAGCTTGGTATTAAGAGTACCTGGCTGGATGACAGACTGTTAGTGAATGCCGCGGTCTTTAAAGGTGAAAAGGACAATGTGGCGGAACTTGATAGTACGGTGACTGAGCCCTTACCAGACGGCAGCTTTGCTTATGTGGGTGTGAAAGGCACCGAGCATACAGGTTTTGAAGTGGAGCTGTCAGGTGAGATCACTGATGTGCTGACCGCCAACCTGAGTTTCACCCAGACTAAATCTGAAAAGGAAAACGGTGAAGCCTTTGCCACTCATGTGCCTAAGCGGTTACTCAGAATGACCGGGCGCTATCAAGCCAGTGAGGTGCTGCATTTTGCGGCCAATATTAACTGGCAGAGCGAGATGTACAAGGACAAGGTTGGCCCAGGCAATGTGTACAGGTCAGAGCAAGCCAGTTATTGGCTGGTCAATCTGATGGCCAGCTATGCTCTCAGCGCGCAGTTAAATGCCCAACTGAATATCAGTAACCTGTTTGATAAAAAGTACTATTCCAGTATCGATTTCTACGATCAGGGCTTTTTTGGCACGCCGCGTAATATCGAAGTGAGCCTGCGGTATCAATTCTGATCCCGCTTTGAGGGCGTCATCAGTTAATGGCGCCCGTCTAATTCTGGCTAACTACGCCGGCTGCTGGCCAGATCGCGCAGAATATCTATCGCACCCTGGTAGTTGTGTTTTTCCTCTGTAGTCATTCCCTGAGCAAAGCGACCAAAACTCTGTTGCATTTCGCCCAGCAAATCGTACTTAGTATCCGGTGCCGCATGCATGGAGCGGGGAGCACCTAATACCAGATGTTCGCCACGACCGATAAAACCACCCTGATACAAGGCATCCGACAGTGCATGCAGTTCGTTTTGCGAGATATTGCGGACATCATAGCCGTCGGCCAGAGATTGCCAGCTTTGCTGCAACTCTTTGCCCGCGGCACTGATACTGACCTGGTCAGCGCTAGCAGAGCTGGTTGTCTGTCCTGAATGTGCTGTACTGCCAGATTGCTGGGCTGCAAAAATAGGCGAGGGCTGTCTTATTTGACTGACGTGCATGCTGATCTCCTTATCATTGATAACGCTTTGTATATCGCTGTAACAAAGCAAGTGGCTTGCCAGCTTGCTGAACATGCATTGGGCTGGTTTTAAGAGTGGATTGCATTCGGGTTGCTGGATTCGGTACTCTTGGTGTTCATCAATGCGCTGGGGCAAACCCGGCAGGAAAGAGAAACCTATGGATTGGATGCAGTTTATTGTCGACTTGTTGGACAAGTTGGTATGGCCTCTGGTGGTGCTGTTTGTGGTAAGTCTGCTACGAAAGCCCTTAACGCAACTTGTTCCTTTGATGAAAAAGCTCAAATACAAGGAACTGGAGTTGGAGTTTGGCCGCGAACTTAAAGCCGTGTCAGAGCAGGCGGTAGGTGCTTTTCCTGAACTGAAGCAGGATCAGAAAACCCTGCTTATTGCATCGGCGGATAATCTGCCAAATGCCGCGATTCTGGAATCCTGGGCCGTGGTAGACGATGCGGCTGAACGTTTGGTCAGAATCCATCAACCACAGGTTGACCTGAATATCAGCACCAGATACAAGTTACTTCAGGACTTGTTGATCAGAGGCAAGTTGATTGATACCAAAAAAGGCAAACTCTTTGATGAATTGCGCCGGCTACGTAACAAAGTGGCGCATGCGGTGGATTTTGAAGTTGGTTCTGCCCAGGCGATTTTGTACATAGAGCTGTGTTTTACCCTGGCCGAGCATTTCAATGCATTGGCCGGAACAGCACAGGAACCAGTGCCCGTTTTGCCTGGTAGTTAAAGGGTTTTTCACCTCGACCGGGCAGATTGCTTTGCTGCATCTGCCTTAAATCCCTTACACTTACGCCAGTTTGTCTTTTCAGGAATACCCCGTTGTTCAGTTACCGCCACGGCTATCATGCCGGTAATCACGCCGATGTGCTTAAACACCTTTGTCAGATGCTGCTACTTAATAAGCTGGCCGAGAAAGATAAAGCCTTTGTTTATATTGATACCCACAGTGGCGCGGGTCTTTACGATCTGACCAGCGCCCAGGCGCAGAAAACCGGCGAGTATAAAGACGGTATTGACCGCTTGTTGGACGCCAACTGCCAGGACAGCAATCTGCGCAGCTACATCAAGTTGGTGGACGAATATCGTCGCGATAACCGCTATCCAGGCTCCCCTGAGCTGGCTCGTCGCTTGTGCCGCAGCCAGGACAGCCTGCAGTTAATGGAATGGCACAATAATGAAGTGCAAAACCTGCGAGCTAACTTTAAAGGTGTGCGCAATACGCATACTCACCACCGTAACGGTTTTGAGGGGCTGGTGGCCATGAGTCCACCCAAACCGGCCCGGGGACTGGTGCTGATTGATCCTTCCTACGAGCTGGAAGCCGACTATCAGGAGCTGGTCAGTGCCGTTAAAGAATCGTACAAACGATGGAAAACCGGCATCTTTGCCATTTGGTATCCGCTGCTGGCAAAAAGTCGCGATCGTAGTGAAAAAATGACCAAGGCACTGGCAGCTATTCAAGGTGCCGATGTGCTGGATATCCAGTTAAAACTGCACCCTCAGGAGCAGGATGTGGGGATGTATGGCTCGGGTATGTTGGTGATAAATCCGCCCTGGCAATTCGATACGCAGTTAGAGGCGTTAATGCCGGAACTGCTTGACACACTTAAAGACTGGCCCGGCGCATCCTATCAACTGAATTGGTTGGCCAGGAGCGAATAAGCGGTGTCATTGCCAGACTCCAAGCTTAAGCACTTTTACATTCCTGATGAGCAGTCCATTTATCTGCTGTCTCATCAGGATGCGCAAAAGCTCAAAGACTGGATAGCCCTGTGTACAGAGCAGCTTGAACTGCTTGGCTACCGGGATATTGAACTCATAGGTAAAGGCGCGTTCGGTTTTGCCTTTGCCGGCGTAGACGAGCGTCAACGCCAGTTGGTGTTTAAGTTTTCCCGTATCAATCTACCCCAGCATGTCCAGGATCGTCTGGAAGAAGAAGCTTTTATGCTCAGCCAAGTTGAGCATCCCAGCGTACCGCAATTGGAAGAGTTCCAGCGTATTAAAAAGCAGGCCATTTTGGTCATGGAAAGGGCGCAAGGGCAGGATTTAGAGCAAGTATCGCTGCGGGTGGGACCCTTGTCTGCGCGTCTAATTGTGCGCATTGCGGTGCAATTGGCGGATATTCTTAAGGCCTTGCGTGAACACGGCCAACCACATCAAATAAAGCCCATAGTGCATGGGGATATCAAGCCGTCTAATCTGGTGTTTGATCCGCAAACCGAAAGGGTCGCGCTAATTGACTGGGGCTCGTCGGTGTTCGCCCAATTGGATGGTGCTGGGCAGCATGTGGGCAACAATGTGATGGATTTGATGTCCAGCGACCTGCAGCAAACTAATGCCAGGTTGGGGGATGTGTATTTTATTGGTGATGAACAGCTCGACGGCGCGTTATCCAGCCCCAGGTTTGACGAGCAGGGGGTAGCCAGCACCTTGTATGCACTGGCGTCCGGACAGTCCAGTCGTTTTGGCCGGCATGTAATTACGCCAAACTCCTTAGGCTTGCCCCGCGAGCTGGCGCATACCTTAACCGCTATGATGAGTGACGACCCGAGTGAGCGCAGAAGGGGCGGCGATTACTTTCTGCGCAATATGCGTTTTATGCGCAATCTGGTCTTCAGTGGTCCGGAAGAGGTGGAATACCAGCCGGTTATCCCGTGCTGGACTCACAAAGCCAGTAAGCCTATCGATACTGTGGTCTACAGCTCACGTAAGTCGTTTTTGCGCGCCGAATCGGTGGAAGATGAACTGCGTTATCTGAATGATGAGCAGTTTGAGCGTTATTATAAAAACTACATGCAAGGCATGGGCGAAACCGAAAAGGCTTTTATTGCTGCGGTAAGCCGGCTGGGCCGCTATCCGGTGGTGGGCGGCTTGGCGGTGCGCTGGCACCCCGAGGGTATCTATATAGATTCAAGCCTGAATCTGTATGACCCTTCTATGAAACGCTCCTTTGAAATCTCCGTGAATAACGTGGTGACTTTGGCTCGTGCTATCCATCGGGTCGGGGTGTTTAAAAGTTGTATGTTCAATGCTCGAGATACCTTGCATCTGGAGCGCAGCGATGAGCAGCAAGCGTTTGTTCCCGCCCCTGATATGCGTATTCCCTATGAGATCAGTAAGATCTCGGTCACCGAAGCGCAAAGCCGCATGCACTCTTACTTTGAAGACGGTGAAGACCCGGATGAGCTGCTGAAACTGCCTACCAGTATCCGTGCCATCATTGAACAGCTTAACGATATTCACCACACCGGCTGTATTATTTTTGAAGCTTTGCCGACTCACTTAAAAGTGCATAGCTACTACACTTTGCTTGATCACGCCCGCGAAGATGAATTTAAACAGTTACTGGCCAGGTTAATTGAGCAGATCCCACTCATTGAAGGATTGGGTATTTCCGGCTTTATGAAATTACCTTATAAAGATACGCGCTTTTTTGATCATATTGTCGCGGCGGCCGATAAGTTTTACCCTCGTAACCCCTTGCTGAAGAGTTGATGTAAAGAGCATGAATGATATTAAACTCACCGAACTGCTGACCCTGGAAAAACTGGAAGAAGGTTTGTATCGCGGCCTAAGCTGGGATCTTGGCTTTCGTGCCCTGTTTGGCGGACAGGTAATGGGTCAAGCGCTGGCAGCGGCGCAGCAAACGGTGGAAGCGGGCAGGGTGGCGCATTCATATCATTGCTACTTTCTGTTGCCCGGTGATGCCCACAACCCTGTGGTCTATGATGTGGAAAATATCCGTGATGGGCGCAGCTTTTGTACTCGCAGGGTTAAAGCTATCCAAGGTGGCAAGACCATCTTTTTTATGACGGTGTCTTTCCAGTCCCCTGAAGAAGGCTTAAGTCACCAGCATGGTGAGATGCCTAAGGTACCTGAGCCTGACAGTTTGCAGCCAGATATCCGTTATTATGAAAATGTGTTGGATAAGTTGCCTGCCAGCATGGTGGAAAAACTGGCTTATCACAGACCCATTGATATGCGTACGGTGCAAGCTATTAACCCCATGGCACCCGAAGTCATGGAGCCTATGCGTTATGTATGGATGAAAACCAGCAGCCCTTTGAGCGATGACTTAAATGAGCACCAAACTACGCTGGCCTATGCTTCTGACTATTATTTTCTAGTCACAGCATTGCAGCCCCACGGTATGTCGATTATGAATCGTGGTGTGCGGATGGCGACCATTGATCACGCCATGTGGTTCCACCGGCCATTTCGTATTGACGATTGGCTGCTTTATTGTATGGAGAGCCCTTTCTCAGGTAATGCTCGTGGCCTGGTGCGTGGGCAGATATTTAACCGTGACGGTCAGTTGGTGGCATCCACCATGCAGGAAGGCCTGATGCGAAAAATCGGGGATTGATATGAGATACAGAGTTGGCGGTAAGGCTCCCAGGGTGGCGCGCGATGTGTTTATTGCGCCCGATGCGCAGATTATCGGCGATATCGCCATCGAAGAGCAGGCATCTGTGTGGTTTAACGTGGTCATGCGCGGCGATAACGAACTGATCACTATTGGCCCGGATACCAATGTGCAGGATGGCAGCGTATTGCACACCGATATGGGCTACCCCCTGACACTCGGCAAAGGTGTTACCGTCGGCCATAAGGTCATGCTGCATGGCTGCACGGTGGGAGATTACAGCCTGATTGGGATTAATGCCGTGGTGCTAAATGGTGCCACTATCGGTCGTTATTGTCTGATTGGCGCCAATGCCTTGGTGACTGAGAATATGCAGATCCCGGATCGCAGCTTGGTATTGGGCAGCCCCGCTAAGATAGTGCGAACTTTAACCGATGAACAATGTGCCAATCTGGAAGCCTCTGCTGCCCATTATGTGCAAAACGGTAAACGTTACTTGATGGAACTGGCAGCACTGGAAGATTGAGTTTCAGATAAAAAAAGACCCAGAGACCCGGGGAGGGCTCTGGGCTTAGGGGAATGGCTCTTTCAAGAGCCGTGCGCTAACTCAAGGCTTGGAAAATGGAGAAGTGTCATACAAAATTTTCAAGCCGGACGATAATTGTAGAACACCGCTGCTGAATTTATAAACAAATTTTTTCATCATTTATTTTGTCTATTTAAATCAAAATTTTAGAGAAAATTTATGGCAACGTTGTCATCAGCTTGGTCACAGCTTGTGCAGGGCTTATCCACAGGCTTTTCAGGTCGGGTTCCGTAACCTTTCTTAGTTTGATTGCATCGTCTTTGGGGCTGTGTTTATAAGCTCAGCCCGTCTCTGACCAGTTCGCGGGGCAGGGAGTTTTTCAGTTTCTGACCTATGCCTTTGCCAAGGCCGACCGGATGACCATCCAGACAAACCAGCAGTTCCCCTTGCGGCAGGGCGTCGCAGAACAGATCTTTGCCTTGATAAAACTCAGCTAATTGCGAAAGGTTCAGATTCACTATCGGACTGTTAGCTGACGGTGTCAGAGCCAGTGCCGCCTCATGGGTTAATCGGAAACCCTGTTTATGCGCTGTGGCCAGTTTTAGCCCAATGCGGTCAAAGCGAAAACGCCCGATAAGCTCCACAAAGGCGTCAGGGAACAGCCAATAGTCCTTATCCCGTACATACAGGCTAAAGCCTGCGGGAAAGGGCAGGGCAAACTGCTTGGCCAGATAGTCGCCAAGTGTTGCCTGTTCCTTACGAGATGCCGGCTGATAGGGGAAGTTTCCGGCTTTTTTATTACTCTCAGGGGCGCCGACAGAGTGATGCTTGGTTAGCCTGGCAACAAAGAACCCTTCGCTGTCAAAGCGCTGCGGCCACACATGTAGATAGCCTTGTGGGGTAACTACCTGTTCGGCGCCAGCGAATAAGTCCGCCAGGGATTCCACACTGACCGCCTCATCATATTGCTCGAGCAGCCACTGCACTACCTGCTGATTTTCTTCCGGGCTTAGGGTGCAGGTGGAGTACACCAAGGTACCGCCGGGTTTAAGTGCCAAAAAGGCACTGTCAATTAAACGTTTTTGCACTGCGGAGATATCCTGCAGCGCTTGTTCAGACCAATTCTGCATGGCCTGGGGATCTTTTCGTACTGTACCTTCACCGCCGCAGGGGGCGTCCAGCAAAATGGCATCAAAGGTTTCTGGCAACCACTGGCCAAAAACCTCGCCATCAAAATGACTCATGGCTACATTAGCTGCTCCCAGCCGTTGTATGGTGGCTGACAGCACTTTCAAACGGCTGGATGACAGTTCATTGGCTACCAGTAAGCCCTGATTACTCATTAATGCGCTGATTTGGGTGGTTTTTGAACCAGGCGCTGCGGCCATATCCAGCACCCGCTCGGGTGTATTTAGCTTCGCAAACAGCGCCACAGGGGGAAGCATGGAGCTGGCTTCCTGAATATAGAAAAGCCCGGCCAAATGCTCGGCGGTATTACCCAGTGGCGTGCTTTCCTGCTCTTCAGGCCGAGTCAGCCAAAAGCCGGTTTCACACCAGGGAATGGGGGTGAGTTGCCAGCCTTGCGCCTGCATTCTTTGCTTAAACTCACTGACAGAAATTTTCAGCTGATTAACCCGGATACTCTTGCGCAGGCTTTGATGGCAAATGCTGACAAAGGCATCCAGCTCCTGCTGGGAGGGTAACAAGGCAGCCATCTTGTCAATAAAGGCCTGGGGAAGCAGTGTATTCATGGGTAAACCCGCTGATTGTCAAAGGCGGCATTATACGAATTTATTAACCAAGGGGCTGATTATCTTTCGCACATGGTGTTACTGCCGCTTAGGATTTAAGCAAACAGATCCCCAGTATGGGGTTATCCTGTCCAATGGCGTTTATACTACTGACAACCCTTCAGCTCACGGGAACTGCTAATGATAATAAACCCCCATCTGCCCTTGGTTGATTTGCACCGTCACTTGGACGGCAATATCCGTCCCCGTACCATTTGGGATCTGGCGCAACAGCATCAGATCAAGCTACCGGTAAATAGTTTTGAAGCCCTAGTGCCACTTACGCAAATTCAGGATCAAACCAGCGATCTGTTGGCCTTTTTGGAAAAGCTCGATTACGGCGTATCGGTATTGGCTGATCTGGATGCCTGCTACCGGGTGGCCATGGAAAATATGGAAGATGCCCACGAGTCCGGGCTGGATTACGTAGAGCTACGTTTCTCACCGTATTACATGGCCATGAACCACAATCTGCCTATGGCTGATGTAGTGGAAGCGGTGATTGACGGCGTGCGTGCCGGTAGTGAGAAATTTGGTATCAAAGCCAACCTGATTGGCATTTTAAGCCGCACCTTCGGCGCTCAAACTTGTATGGCCGAGTTACAGGCGTTACTGGCCCATAAAGATAAAATATGTGCACTGGATTTGGCCGGTGATGAACTGGGCTTTCCCGCAGCATTATTTCTGGAGCACTTTCATCTGGGCCGCGATGCTGGCTGGCAGATCACTGTGCATGCCGGTGAAGCAGACGGGCCGCAAAGTATCTGGAATGCCATAGAGCAGTTAGGCGCAACCCGTATTGGTCATGGTGTGGCGGCAACCCAGGATGAACGCTTGATGGCCTATATGGCCAGCAATAATATTGCCGTTGAGTCCTGTCCGACCTCCAACTATCAAACCGCTACTATCAAGGCGATTAAAGACTCGCCCATTCCGGTGTTTTTAGATAAAGGCATTTGCGTCACCCTCAACACTGACGATCCGGCTGTGTCGAACATCAACCTGGAAAATGAATATCGGGTAGCCAGTGAAATTATCGGCCTTAACCGCGAACAGTTAGAGCAAGTGCAACGTAATGGCGTACAAGCGGCGTTTTTATCTGCCGAAGATAAGCGCGCATTGTTTGCCAGCAAAGCAGGCTGATCTGAGCCTACAAAGCCAGATTGGGCAGCAATAACTGCGCTTTATTGAATTCTCCTGGCGCATATTGCTGTAAGTGTGATGCAGCAATGGACGCCGGGCTGCCTTGTTTAAGCCACTGCACTATAGGTTGCCATAAATCTTGATGGTGGGCGCGAAAATAGCCCATATGACCTATGGGCGCGCCTTGCGATTCGATATCCAGAGTATGGATAGGTGCGTTGGCATAGGCGCGGATAAAGGCATCCCTTGATGCAGGCATAGCCCAGAGGTCATCGGTGGCATTAATAAATAAGCTGGGGGTGCGCACCTTAAGGTAGCAGTCCAGCAAGTCCTGAGTATCCGGGTTGTCGAAGAAGTAGTGCGGATACTGGCACCATGCTCGCCACTGATAAAATACGTCTTGGGGTAAGTCTTCGCCGATACCAAGTTTGGACCAGGGCGAGTAACCTTTTATTCGGGTTAGCACAGGCAGAACCAGGTGCCACATCATTCGCACTTTCAAGCTTTCCCGCCATGGCATCCAGCCGTGCCATCCGGCGCCCGTGCCACATACGGCAAATCGGCTGACATTATGATGATTGGGTAGTAAGCCAAAGGCGTGCCCGCCAAATGAGTGTCCCAACACATACAGAGGCAAGTCTTGTTTGGCTAACAACGCAACCGCGGCAGCCAAATCCAGCCTGGCCCAATCAAGATAATGCATCTTAAAGCCTTTTAGCCTGGCAGGGCGGGAAAGCCCTATGCCGCGGTAGTCCAGCGTCATCACATTTAATCCCTGACTGGCGGCATACAAAGCAATTCGCTGATAAAAACGTTGCGGTACACCGGTGGCACCGGCGATAAGCAGATTTCCTTCGCCTTCACCCTCGGCACTATAGTGGGTGCTAGAAAGGGAAAATCCATCTAAGGCACTGATCTGACGTGATTCTGGTTTGGGGTGCATGTTAGGCTCCGTATAATGCCCCTGGTCGATATTATATCGACTGTTATAATGCCTTAAAGATAGTCTATAACGACTGTAATAGAAAGAGGTTTGTTTATGGTTAAAACGGCCAACGATACGCGCCAACGTTTAGTTGCGGCTACTGCCGATATGATTCGTCGTCGAGGCTTAAACGCCACTAGCGTGCGAGAGCTGGCCAAGTTTGCCAATACCCCATTAGGCTCTACTTATCATTACTTTCCAGGCGGCAAAACCCAAATGGTGCAGGAGGCGATTGAATGGACGCAGCAGTCAATTAGTGGTTTTCTGCAAAAAGTCTTTGCTGAGGATCCCGTACAAGGGCTGGATGACTTTCTGGCCAGGTGGCGTGTCCGTCTGCTGCAGGATGAATTTAATGCCGGCTGTCCGCTACTGGCGGTGGTTATGGAAGAGCCGGCCAATGATGACGCCAAAGCCGGTATACAGGCCGCAGGTGAAGCATTTAAACACTGGCAGGCCACCTTGGCAGCCATGCTAATGGGACATGGCTTGGCAGAGCAGGAGGCCAGAAGTCTGGCGATTCTGAGTATATCGGCTTTGGAAGGCAGCATTATTTTGTGTCGGGCGGAGAAAAGCCTGGCCCCGCTGGATACAGTCGCTCAGCAATTGCGCGCATTATTTGTACAAAAGTTCCCCAAACCATAGCACTGGCTGGTTCATCCTATTTTTGTTGCGACTTTTTTCTTGTCAATAAGCATAAGTGATTATATAAATGTTTATGTTGTTTGGGAGGAAGTCAATGCAACAGGATTTTTTAGATGATCTGGCCGAGCTGGCCCTGGGTAGCCGGCTAAAGCGCTTAAGTGAACGCATGCTGGCCGATGCGGCGGCTGTGTATAAAGCCTATGGAGTAGAAGCCCAGCCCCGTTGGTTTACCCTGCTGGCGCTGATTTACCGCCAGGGGCCGACCAGTGTGGTGGATGCTGCCAATGCGTTGGGACTAAGCCAACCGGCGATCAGCCAGTTTTGCCGACAGCTTACCGCACAAGGTTATATTGCACTGACTAGTTGTGAGCTGGATTCCAGACGTAAGGTCATCGGTCTCACCGAGGAGGGACTGGCGCAGGTTGAGTATATGCAGCCCATGTGGCGGGATGTGGACGCCGCGGCGAAATCTCTTTGTACCGATTTTGAGAATAACTTCTATCAGGCGCTGCAAACGCTGGAACAGGCCATGCAGAAACAATCCTTGTATCAACGGGTAATGGAGCGAAAAGATGCCAACTGAAATCGAATTTCTACCTTACAGCGATGAATTGGCTAAGTATTTTCTGAGTATTAACCAGCAATGGATTGAGGATATGTTCAGTATGGAAGCAGCCGATACCGCTATGCTCACCGACCCTTACCACTATGTCATTAAGCCAGGCGGCAAAATTTGGTTCGCTCGTCATCCACAGTTAGGTGTGGTCGGTACCTGCGCCTTACTTAAAAAGGAGGAGGGCGTGTATGAGCTCACCAAAATGGGCGTCACAGCCAATGCCAGAGGGTTGAAGGTAGGGGAGCCATTACTACAATATGTTATCGCCCAGGCCAAGCAAATGAAGATGTCCTGTTTGTTTCTGCTGACCAATAAAAAGTGTCAGGCCGCTATTCACTTGTATGAAAAAAACGGCTTTGCGCATAGTGAAGAGATTATGCAACGTTTCGGCGCAGCCTATGAACGTTGTGATGTGGCGATGCGGTATCAGGGGATTTAGATTTTAAGCTGATTGCCGCTCAACGATAAATTAGCTGAGCGGCATAAGAGCTGATAGTTACTTATCCAGCAAATTCAGGAAGAAGGCGTATTCCAGCGCCGTATCGTGCAGGCGCTTAAAGCGTCCAGAGGCACCGCCGTGACCGGCTTCCATATCGGTTTTGAACACCAGCATATTGCTGTCGGTTTTCATCTCACGCAGCTTGGCCACCCATTTAGCTGGCTCAAAATATTGAACCTGGGAGTCGTGCAAGCCGGTGGTCACCAGAAGGTTAGGGTAGGCTTGGGCTTTTACCTGATCATAGGGTGAGTAAGACAGCATATAGTCATAATAGGTCTTGTCGTTGGGGTTACCCCACTCATCATATTCATTAGTCGTCAGCGGAATGCTTTCATCTAGCATGGTGGTGATTACATCCACGAATGGCACGTGAGCCGCAACCCCTAAGTAAAGCTCTGGCGCCTGGTTTATTACCGCTCCCATTAGCAAACCACCGGCACTGCCACCGGCAGCCACAACTTTGTCTTTATGACCGTAACCTTGAGCCACCAAGGCTTTGGTCACATCAATAAAGTCATTAAAGGTGTTTTTCTTGGTAAGCTTTTTGCCGTCTTCATACCAGGGGCGTCCCAGCATCTGTGAGCCACGGATGTGGGCAATGGCGTACACCACACCGCGATCCAGCAGACTCAGACGATTGCTGGAAAAGCCTGGGTCCATGGTTGCACCATAGGAACCGTAGCCATACTGATAGAGCGGGTTGGTGCCGTCCTTTTTGAACTTGTCTTTGCGATACACCAGGGTCACAGGTACCTTGGCTCCATCGCGGGCTTCAACGAATAAGCGTTCTGACGCATAGTTGGCCGCGTCAAAGTCGCCCAGCACAGGTTGTTGTTTTAACTGGGTTAAGGCAAAGCTGTTCAGATCCACATCATAATGCGTACCTGGTGTGGTCATGCTGGTGTAATACACCCTCAATGACGGGTTATCCAGCTCGTTATTGCCGTACATGCGAGCCATATAGGCGTTGTCATTAAAATTCAGTTTATGTGCCGGTCCGCCAGACAGCTTTTGTACAAAAATTTCTGACAGGCCATTTTGGCGCTGCTGATATACCAGGTGGTCATTAAACAGCTCAAAGCCCTGTAATTGAACGTCTGGACGATGGGCAATAACGTCTTGCCATTTACGCTTATCGCCTAATTGGTCGGCCGCCACTTTCATTAAACGGAAGTTGATGGCATCCAGGTTGGTCAACACATAGAAGGTGTCACCCAGTTTGGCAATTTCATATTCCAGACCCGCTTCGCGGGGTACAAAGGCAATCGGCTTGGCATCTGCCTGGTTGGCATCAATCAGTGATACCCCTGAGGTTTCGGTGGCCGAGTGGTGGATATAAATCAGGCTATGGTCTTTGCTTTTGCTGATACCGGTGTAAAAGGTGTTGTCGGTTTCCTCATAAACCAATTCGTCTTGCGCCTGGGGGGTGCCAAGTGTATGACGGAATACTTGGTAGCCTAGCAGGGTCTGTGGATCTTTTTTGATGTAGTAGACGGTTTTATTGTCATTGGCCCACAAGGTGGTTCCGGATGTGCCCTGCAACTCGTCACTCAACAGTTCACCGGTTTCCAAGTCTTTGAACTTAATAGTGTAAATTCTCCGGCTCAGGGTATCTTCGGCATAGGCCAGCAGTTTGTCGTTCGGGCTGGCGCTTAACCCGCCCAGATTGTAATACTCATGGCCCTCAGCCAGTTTGTTGGCATCCAGCAGCTCTTGCTTGTTGGTACCCACAAAATCGCTGCTGCGTACATACACCGGATATTCATTGTCACCGCGCATTTCTGAGGAGTAATAATACTGACCTGAGCGGGTGGGAACCGAGTCGTCGTCTTTCTTTATCCGGCTTTTCATTTCTTCAAACAACTGCGTCTGAAGAGGCTTAGTGTCTGCCAAAAGTGCGTCTGCGTATTGGTTTTCGGCTTCCAGGTGAGCTAACACCTTGGGATCTTCACGTTTGTCGTCACGCATCCAATAGTAGTTATCAATGCGGGTGTCACCGTGAATGGTCATTTCATGGGCAATTTTCTCAGCTACCGGTGCCTGCACACTGGGGCTGGCCTGCTCGGTAACTTGGGTTTGTGCTGGCGGTGTCGCTGGATTACAAGCAACCAGTAAAGCAGCAGTTAATAGTGAAAAACAGAAGGGTATTTTTTTTTTCATTTTCATTCCCTGACAGAGGTAAAAGGATGGTTAATATACCTTTGCATTTGTTTTAATGCGATATGCTCAAAAAGCACCGTTGGGTATTTGTACCACAACAATGTTTACAGGCCAGTAAAAGAGGATCGTTATGCAAAATATGGAATTAAGCTGTCGGTGTGGGAAGGTGCAAGGCCAGGCTGCAAATACCGGCCCGGATGGTGGCACCCGTTTGGTTTGCTATTGTGACGATTGTCAGGCATTTGCCAGGCAACTGGGTCGAGATGACGTATTGGATGAGTGGGGCGGCACAGATATTTATCAGTTGGCGCCCTGTCAGTTAACCATATCTCAGGGGCAGGAGCAGCTTCGCTGCCTCAAACTTAGTGATAAAGGACTGATTCGCTGGTATTGCAATTGCTGCAATACCCCCATAGGCAATACCGTATCCGGCTCATTGCCTTTTATTGGACTAATACATAGTTTTGTCCGCTCAGACCAGGATTTGAACAAAGTGCAAGGACCGGTTCGTGGCTATGTGCACGGGCGCTTTGCCATCTCTACGCCGCCAACGGGCAAAGAAGGCCGAGGAACACAGTGGCGTTTGTTGATGAGAATTTTCCGCCGGTTGCTTACCGCCAAATTAACCGGCAAAGGTCGGCCCAATCCGTTGTTTGACCCTGATGGTAAGCCAGTGATTGAACCTAAAGTAGTAAAACCATGACAACCACGCCTATTCACTATCGGCATATTTTATTTGACTGGGGCGATACCCTGATGCGCGACCTTCCTGGTCAGATAGGTCCTATGGCCAATTGGCCAAAGGTTGAGGCGATGCCGGGAGCCGTGCAGGCACTGCAAGTGCTGTCGAAGCACTATGTTTGTCATCTGGCCACCAATGCCAAAGATTCAGATGCAGCGGAAATTCGCCGCGCGCTGGCGCGTGTAGGACTGGATACGCATCTAAGCGAGATATTTTGTTTTAAACAGTTGCAGGTAGAAAAGCCCGCCAGCGCCTATTTTCAGCAGATAGTTAAAAAGCTTAACTGCTCACCAGAGCAGATTCTGATGGTCGGAGACAATCTGCAAAAGGATATCATTGGGGCGCTGGAAGCTGGCCTGGATGCCTGCTGGCTGAACTTGGACGATGCTGGGAATAAACAAGATATTCAACAGGTTAATAGTTTTTCAAGTCTGACTTCTTGGTTATTATCCAAGGGATAGGATGTAAGGATAAGGTAACCAGATGATCAGGATTAGACATAGTGTAAAGGATGACTTCGCTGCCATTCAGGCCATATATCAGCAACCGGGCTGTTATAGCGGTACCTTGCAGTTGCCGTTTCGTAGTGCGGATTATTGGCAGGCGCGATTAACCCAGTTACCTGAAAACAGCTATAGCCTGGTGGCGGAAAAAGAGCAGAAGGTGGTTGGGCAATTGTTCCTCAGCCAGTGTGACCATCCCAGACGACGCCATGTGGCCAGACTGGGTATGGCGGTCTGCGAGTCCAGCCAAGGGCAGGGAATTGGTAAGCAATTAATCCGGGCTGCGCTTGAATTGGCAAATGACTGGCTGGCAATCACCCGAGTGGAACTGGAAGTCTACACCGACAATGATGCAGCCATTGGTTTATATAGGTCCTTTGATTTTGAGGTTGAGGGAACCATGAAAAACTACGCGTTTCGCCAGGGGCAATATGTGGATGCCTATATGATGGCGAGGGTGAGTTGAGCGCATTTGGGCGATGGCAATTGTAAGGAACTCTGCTGTGAAGATAACCGTCAGACACACACTGGGCTTGTTGACCTTAACGGCGTTGCTGATGCTGTCATCCGTGCAGGCTGGCGAGTATCGCATGGCAAATACCGAGGTATTAACCCTAGACGATGGTGGGCGACTGTACGATATCTCCATTAAGCTGCCCGCCAGCTACTATAAGCCTGAGCAATTCAGCCGTCGTTACCCGGTGATTTATATGCTCGATGCACCCTATAGCTTCCCCTTAGTGGCAGGCGCAACGCATTTCCCGATGAACAGCAACAAAATGCAGCAGGCGGTATTGGTGGCTATAAGCTGGCAGCAAGGGATCAGTGGCAACGCCAGCCGGGTGCGGGATTTTACCCCAACCCAAGCCGCGGATTGGAAGCTGGAAACCGGCGGCGCTGAGCGTCATCTTAACTTTCTGGCTGAAAGGGTGATCCCTTTTGTTGAGTCCAGGTTCAGAACCACCGCACAACAACGTACCTTTATGGGGAATTCCCTCGGCGGCTTGTTTGGCCTGTATGTTTTACTCAACCGGCCGACATTATTTGAACATTATGTGCTTGGCAGCCCATCGCTGTGGTATGACGATAAGGCCTTGCTCAATCAGGTTTCTGCATGGGCTGACCGCCAGCAAAATCCCAAAGCAAAAATTTTTATTGGGGTGGGCGAGAAGGAAACGCCCCTTGGCAGTAATATCGCCCATGATGTGGTCGGTGACGCCATCAGTCTGAAAAGCCAGTTGGCACCCTGGCGGTTTAGCCATCTTGATGTGAGATTGATGATAGTCCCTGATGCCACCCATGAGGTGGCCTTTCCTACTGTGGCGATCAGTGCGCTGGACTGGTTATTTACTCATCCCCCTCAATAAATACTGAGGGGGCAAGTTTCATATTGAAAGGTTCTCAGGCTTGCGTGCAGGGGCGCAGCGCTGGAGAAAAGGCTTTTGCGTAGCTGCTTGGTGTCAGGCTCAAAGAGAGCAGCAATAAAACTAACGCACCCACCGCCAGCATCAGCCAGGCCATATCAAAACTGGCTAACTGGTCACGAATAATACCGGCTACCCAGGGCGCGATACTGGCCACCAGATAGCCAATACCCTGTACAAAGGCTGCCAGCTTGCCAGCCATGATCGGATCTTCCTGATGATCCATGGTGACAATCATCACCATAGGAAACATACCGCCCACCCCCAGACCTAAAAGTGTGGCCCAGAACCACAAACTGATATGGGGGGCCAGCATCAAGCCGAAGAAGCCTATTGCTTGCAGTAAACACAGGCTTATCAATACCAGACGACGATCATTGCTGCGTCCTGCCAAGGCTGGAAACAATAAACCGGCCACGACTTCCATCAAGGTCATATAACCCATGAGCAAGCCACCTTGCTGGGCGTTCATACCATTTTCCATGGCATAGGGGGCGAGCCAGGCCAGCACGCAGACAAAAGCCGCCGTGCCAAGACCAAACATCATCGCCAATTGCCAGGCACGGCTGTACTGCCAAAAACCTGTACTTTCGTGTTTGGACACTGATTGTGCTGGTAAATACCAGCGGCGGCTAAATACAGCCCAAAGTATCAGTGCCGCGACAGCCAACCATACCCAGTTACCCAGTCCACCCCGCCAGGCACTGAAACTGGCAAACCAGGGGGAGACCGCAGAACCCAGACTGGCACCTGCCATAATCGCAGTAATATAAAATCCCATCATGGCCGCGATGCGTGTGGGGTAGTTGCCTTTAATAATGGCCGGTACCAGACATTGAATTAACGCAATGCCTAACCCTGCCGCGAGGGCTGACAGGATGAGGCTGGCAGAGGAGTCTACAAAAAAGCGCAAGCCAGTGGCCAGTGCCAGCACCAGTAAAGAAAAGCTGATGGTACGACGCATACCAAAGCGTGCAGCAATGGCAAAACCAAAAAAGCAAGCAGCACCCATAGCTGCTACAGGCAAGGTGGTCAGCATAGCGGCTGTGGCATAACTGATGCTCAGATCCTGCTTCATGGCATCCAGCAAAGGGCCGATAGAGGCCAGCACCGGGCGCAGATTCAGCGCGATCAACAGGATAGTGATAAACAGCAAGGCCGGTGGTGCAGGAGGTGACGCTGTTGCTTGGTTGGTATGCATGGGAAATATATCTCTAACTAAAGTATCTTTATGTGAAGATAAAAGGAGTTTACTGAGTTAGTCGGTCTGGGTAAAGTATCTTTATATAAAGATAAAAATAGATGAGTGCCTTCCATGCCTATCACAGTCAAACAAGCAGATGACGACGACCTTGATGTATTTGCCCACCAGTGGCGAACTGAAGGAATTGAAGGTGATCTGCTGCCGATGAAGGTGATTGGTCGTATGTTTCGTCTGATGAAAACCATTGAAGCGGAAGTAGGGAAATGTCATGAGGCATTTGATCTGAAATACGGCGAATTTGATGTGCTGGCTACCCTGAGGCGAACAGGGGCCCCGCATTGCCTTACGCCTTCGCAGTTACATCAGTCGATGCTGCTTAGCTCAGGCGCTATGACTAACCGCTTGGACAAACTCGAACAAAAAGGCCTTATTGCCAGGGCCCATAGTCAGGAAGACCGGCGCAGTGTCAAAGTACAGTTAACCGAAAAGGGTAAAAACGTCATCGAAGCAGTCTTCCCGCTGCATATGCAAACCTTACGCAAACTGCTTGGCAATCTGGACGATGCCAGTAGAGAGCTACTGGCAGGATCGCTAAAACAATGGCTTGCGGCTATTCAGGACTAACTCGGCGCTAAAATCCTGTTGTTGAGCTAACTGTAACAAAACTGTCATTGCCAGCCCCTATGATGCCAACCCCAGGTCGGGATGTTGCGATCAGTCGGGATGAAACAGGCATTTTTAACTAAATTTTATCGAAGTTATTGGCAGGAGCTGTGTGGTTTGCTTCGAGCTAAATTCGGTAATGGCCCGCCGGATCCTGAAGATATCGCCCAACAAGCCTTTATGCGATATGCCGAAACGCAGCTTACTCAACCGCCGGATAACCCCAAAGCCTTTGTTTACACTATCGCCCGTAACCTGATTATTGATGCACACCGTCTGCAAACCCGTCAGGAGCAGCTAATTGACGATATTTTTGTCGAAGTAGGCTTGGCACCGCTGAATGAAAGTTGTGTTGAATCCAGTTATTTACAGGGCGAGAAGATGCTGGTGATTGAACGGGCCGTTGCCAGTTTACCAGCTAAGCAACGGGACCTGATTGTGGCAAGCCGTTTGCGCGGTGAAACCTATCAGCAGATTGCCGCTCGTACGGGCTATTCCATGGCGGATATCAGCCGCAATATCGAACGCGCGCACACCACAATACAGACCATACTGCAGGCCTGGGAAGAGGGTCGTCAGCAATATGAACTGCAGCAAAGAGAGTATTTGTGAAAACCCAGCACCCTATAAAGCAACAAGCGCGGCACTGGTTAGTATTGCTGCATTCGGGTCAGGCCAGCGAGCAGCAGTGGCAGGAATTTAGAGCCTGGCTGCAGCAGGATAGCCGCCATCAGCAGCACTACCGGGAAGCTGAATTGCTGTGGCGCCAAACTACGTACACGGAAACCGTTGCCGATGCACTTAGTGTCAGACTTCAGGCTCGTAAGCCCAGGTATGCAAGGTATGCATGGCTGGCGGCCTGCATGGCCTTATTGGCAGTTTTACTGGTCCCGGTTTGGCAGGTTGAGCCAGACATCCTTCAACTACACACAGAAAAAGGTCAAATCCAGACATTCAGGCTGGACGACGGATCTTCGCTGACCTTAGGCGGCGACAGTCTGGCTCAGGTGAATCTGTCCGATACCGACCGCCAGGTCTGGCTGCAAAAAGGAGATGCGGAATTTGATGTCAGTCCTGATGAGACAAGACCTTTTATAGTGACAGTAAAAAATAGCCACATTCGCGTACTTGGGACCTTGTTTGATGTGCAGCAACGGGCTGAGCAAATCACAGTAGGTGTTGCCCATGGGCTAGTGGAAGTTAGCCAGAATCATCAGGTTCAGTTACTTACCAACAACCAGGCAGTGATGTTGGATAAGCAGGGAATGTCACCCGTGCAGTTTCTGCCTGACAGCCAGTTTGCCAATTGGCGTCAGCAAAGATTCAATTTCCAAGATAGTACGCTGGAGGATGTAATCAATGTACTAAACCGTTATAGCAATGTGACCTTGAAACTCAGTCATCCCACCTTGGCTTCACAGCGCCTGACGGCAGCCTTTCGCCTTGACCAACTGGAGCAGATGCTCGACGCCCTGCAACTAAGCCATAACATTCATTGGCACAAAGATGCCCAGGGTGTGATTTGGCTGAGTATATGAAACTTTTGTGAAACTTAAGCTGCTGCTGGAAAACCGCCGCGGGTTATTCGTCATCCCCATGAACGCCGCAAAAAACTCGGCGAAAAACTAACTTAAAGGGGAATCCATGCGCTTTCGTATTAAACCTGCTTTGTTGGCCGTCAGTCTGGCCCTGAGCACGTCCACACAGGCTCAGCAAGCGACTACGGCTATCAGTTTTGAGGCTCAAAGCCTGGAGTCGGTTATTGCCACCTTGTCCAGACAGTTTGATCTGGTGATTATTGCCCCGGCAGATCAGACAAAGCAGATTCAGGTACAAGCTGTGCGTGAACAGACTTCTGTACTGGCCGCGCTGAAAAAGGCCTTGGCGCACACTTCTTTGCAGGCCGTGGAAGATAAGAACGGCGCCATCGTAATTATGCAAAAGCCTCAGAAAACCAGCCGTAAATCAACAAATAAGCCAGTACAAGATGACAGCCTGGAAGAAGTGGTTGCCTTGGGCTCGCATATTAAAGGCGCGCGGATGGCTGACACTTTGCCTATGACGCTACTCGGTCGTGACGAATTGGACATTGCAGGGGTACAGGATGGCATGGATTTACTTCGCATGCTGCCGCAAAACGGCGATGTCAATTTTAATGAATCTGCCACTGCTGGTGGTGTCAATACCGCCAGGGGCGATGTTGCTTCGCTGAACCTGCGCTCGGTGGGCACTGGCAACACCCTGATGCTGATCAATGGCCGTCGTATGGTGATGCATCCGGGCTTTCAGACTGAGAACCTGGTGCCAGCCGTCACACCGAATATGAACGCCATACCCACGGCCGGTGTGCGAGCCGTGGAAGTAATGCGTGACGGCGCGTCGGCGTTATACGGCGCTGATGCGGTAGCCGGGGTGGTCAATACCCTGATGGTGGATGATTTTGATGGGTTAAAAGTGACCGCCCGCTACGGTGAAGCGCCCGATTTGGAACGTCGTGACAGTACGTTTCGCATCAATGCCGGTAGCGATTTTAGCCAAGGGCGCGGGCATTTTTCTGTGTTTGCCGACTATGACCATCGCAATGCCGTGCCTGCGACTAACCTGCCACAAGGTGCCTCTTCTAACCGTGAGCCGCTGTTAGCGGGAACCGACTTTGAAGGCAACACGTCCTTCGATAACCGCTCTTCTATTGGTGGCTTTGCTTACTTTGACATGCTGAAGCCGGGCAAGATCCTGCTTGATAATGGCACGGCTATCACCAACTCGTCAGGACGTTTCCATGTGCAGCCCGTTGGCAACAAGGGCTGTTTACTGGCGCTGGGGGACGGTCTGTGTGTAGACGATGGTTTTCTGTCTTCCACCGACGATCGCAACCTTTACTACGATATCGACGCCAACCGCCAGCTTTACTCGGATCGTGAGCGGGCTAATCTGTTTTCTGTGTTCAGCTATGACCTAAGCGATAAACAGGAGCTTTTTGGCGAGCTTGGGGTGTATTACGGTAAAACTGACCGCCTCAGTGAATCGTCGCGGGTACTCAGTACGGCCCGTATGGTGATCCCGGCACACAACTACTGGAACCCCTTTGGTCCCAAGTACTTCGCCGATGGCAGATTAAATCCGAATCGGGTTGAGGGAGTACAGCTACCTGATGAGGGCTTGGATCTTATCCTGCGTGATTATCGCATTCTGGATGCCGGTCAGCGTCGTGGCATAGTGAAGAACCTCACATATAGAGCCTTACTCGGCACCCGGGGTAACTGGGATAACTGGGATTACGACTCGGCGATTCTATATTCACGCGCGGTTAGCGACGATTTGACTAAAAACGGCGTGTCCAGCACCAAGTTCCAGCAAGCTTTATCACTGGATACCGAAGATGCCTACAACCCTTTTAACGGTGCAGGTAATGGGGAAGGTGTATCAGTAAGCGATTTGACCCCTAACCCTGAGCATGTGATTAGAAGTATTCAGGCCGACGTGCGTAAAAAAGGCACCACCAGCCTGGCCCTTGCTGACTTTCGTTTATCCAACAACCAGCTGTATTCGTTGCCGGCCGGACCGCTGGGGTTTGCCACCGGCGTTGAATGGCGCCGCGAGGCCTTTAAAGATGACCGTGATGACAGCTTGGATGGTACATCACCTTTTATTGATGCCATTACAGGTGAGTACTCCCAAAGTGATTCATTAGGTAACAGCCCTACCAATGACACTTCGGGTGATCGCGATGTGTGGTCGGCGTTTGTGGAAATGCATTTACCGTTGGTTTCGCCCAATATGCAGATCCCGCTGATGCAGGACATTCAACTGCAATTAGCTGCCCGCTACGAGAACCTGTCTGATGTGGGCAGTGCCCTGACACCCAGGGTCGCGGCATCCTGGGCGCTAAATGACAGCCTGATGTTGAGAGGTGCCTGGTCTGAAGGCTTTCGCGCACCAAACCTGGTGCAGGTTAACGACTCCGGGGTGGCACGCATCAACAGCACCGTTGACTACGTAAAATGTGCCGCAGAGCTGGAAAAAGGCATTATTCAGGGCGATTTTTCCAACTGCGGCGGCAGTAACGTTGAGAACGTCCGTACCGCGTCAGATCTTAAACCTGAGGACTCCACCAGTGTCAGCTATGGTCTGGTATTCACCCCATTGGATGGGCTGGTTATCACGGCAGACTACTGGAAAATCAAGCAGGAAGGCGTGGTAGGAGTACTAAGTGGCAGTAACCAGGTAGCGCTGGATTTGTTCTATCGCCAGCAAGGTAGCAGCAATCCCAATGTGGAGCGTGAAGCACCCAGCGAAGAATTGCTGGAGCTGTATGCTGGCACTTCTATTACCCCGGCTGGGGCGATTATTCGCGTTTATGATCCTTATCAGAATTTGGATACCCGCACTATCAGCGGTATGGACTTTGCCCTGAACTACGATTGGCAGACTTCTCTGGGTTCTTTTGGCTACAGCTTGAATGCCGCCCGTTTGATCAGTTTTGAGCAACTACCGGGCAGCGAAGCGCAGCAACTCTTTACCATGGGACTGCCGGTGGACAATCTGGGTGAGCTAGCAGGCATCGATGGCAAACCGCAATGGAAGGTTAACTCCACCTTGAAATGGAAGCAGGGGAACTGGCGAGCGGGAGCGACTCTGGAGTATGTCTCAGCCTTTGATGAAACCAGCGCGTCTATCACGGTGGATGATGAGATCCGCTATTGGCGAATCGAAGACTGGTATCGCGTCAACCTGTTTTCCAGCGTGCAACTGCGCGAGTTTGGTCTGGATGGCAGTAGTTTATCTGTTGGGGTGAAAAACCTGTTTGATCGTGAAGCGCCGTTGGCGGACGAGGCCTATGGTCACTTTGGGGCCGTACATAGTCCTATTGGTCGTTACTACTACCTGCAATACAGCCATAGTTTCTAATCTGAGTGGCGGCCTTGGCCGCCCAATTCGTCTTCTTAAAGGAACAGACAAATGCGTTATTTCATTACGCTGTGTTTTTTATTTTGCACGGCGGTACAGGCGGCAGTGCCGCTGGCTATTGCCCATCGCGGCGTACCGGGCTATCTGCCGGAGCACAGTAAAGCGTCACTGGCTTATGCCCATGCCCTGGGTGCCGACATGATTGAGTTTGATGTGAATATGTCGGCCGATGGGGTGCCAGTGGTCTTACACGACCTTATTCTGGATGAGGTGTCTGATGTGGCAGCGCGATTTGCCCATAAACGCGGTGCTGAAGGGAAATTCTGGGTTAAGGATTTTACCCTGGCAGAGCTGCGTAGTTTGCGATTTCATGAGCGTAGAAAACCCACTGACGGGGCGCTGGTTTACCCTTCGCGTTTTAACGCCAAATTAGCCTTTGAGCTGGTCACTCTGGACGAGGCACTGGCGATGCTGGCTGAATTGAATCGGCTACAAAAACGTCGTACGGGCTGGTTAATTGAGCTGAAAAAACCAGGTTGGTATCAAAGTCAGGGGCTGGATATGGGAAAAGCGCTACTGGATGCGCTCAGACCCTATCAGCAAAGCGCAGCGCCTATGGTGTTGCAGTCTTTTGATGTTGAGTTTATGCAACAGTTGCGCGGGCAAACCCGCTTGCCGCTGAACGTGCTATTGGGGCGCAATAAGTGGGATCCCAACGGTAGTGATTTTGACAACCTCTGGACGACAGCGGTGGGGCTTAAAACTATCGCCGGTTTTGCCACTGGTGTGGGGGTACAGATAGGTATGCTGTTGGACGACAATGGTGCCACTAAGTTGGCCAAGGACATCCATGACGCAGGCTTAACGCTGAATGCTTACACTGTGCGGCTGGATAAACTGCCGAAAGGCATAATAAGCGCCGATGCGCTCTATGCGTTATTAATGGATAAGGTAAAAGTGCAGGGGATCATCAGCGATCAGGTTGATGATGTTCTTCGCTATCGAGGCCTGCCTGCCGGGCAATGATTCAGGTGGCCGGTTATCCGGCCACCAGTGTCTAGTGGAAGTATTGGATAAGTACAGCAGCGATCAATAGCGGATAAGGAAAAGCAACCGTGGGTCGCAGCGAAGCGCGCAGATACTCGCTGATTAAACCAAGCGCAGAGGGGCGGTTTTGCTGCCAGTCGGAATAAAGCTGAGGCGTCGCATTGGCATCAGCTTGTTCGATTTTCAACAGCTCTTTTTCCAATCTGCCCTGAAAGGTTTTGTAAATGGCATCCAATAACCACAGCAGCGGTAAGATTGCCATCGCCACCCAGGTTTGATGGTACAGCATAGCCAGCGTACACAGAGCAAATGCTGCTAACTTAATCATCAATGCCCAGCCTTCATAACTTTCTACTTGTTGATGCAAAGCCAGCCATAAGGCCTGTTGAGTGGATTGCGTTTGCATGGACTTCCTTGATTATTAAATAACAGCCGGGTGATTAGCCTACCGCAGTTTCTTGCAGAAGCAATAGGTCGCAGTTGCACAGAGGACAGCAGCCGGATTGCCATGTAAACTGTCGCCCTGAATTTTTCATCGCAGTCGGGAATTACTACCATGGCGCTCTCTCTTCAGGAACAACTGCTTAAAGCGGGTCTGGCAGA
This sequence comes from Bowmanella yangjiangensis, assembly GCF_018531185.1. Lineage (NCBI taxonomy): Bacteria > Pseudomonadati > Pseudomonadota > Gammaproteobacteria > Alteromonadales > Alteromonadaceae > Bowmanella > Bowmanella yangjiangensis. The sequence goes on along the minus strand of NZ_JAHDJU010000003.1, from coordinate 104,131 downwards.
TAAACAAAAGGCCCAAAAAGTAAATGCGGAAAAACGCAAACAGAGCAAGGCTCAGAAAAAACACAAAGTGGATGTGGTTAACGAAAACAAAGTGGCCGCAGAGCAGGCACGCCAGGCTAAAGTAGCCAAAGACAAAGAGCTCAACGAACAACTGAAGCTGGAAGCGGATAAAAAGGCCATTGCTGCGCAGATTAAGCAGCTGATTGAAGTCAATTGCCAGCCCAAAAACAACGGCGATGTGGCCTGTAATTTCACCGACGGCAGCAAGATCAAAACCTTATATGTAGACAAACTTACCCATAAACGTATTACGCAAGGCAAACTGGCTATTGTAAAGCTGGGTGAGAGCTATGAAATCGTTCCTACGCCGGTAGCGGATAAAATTGCTCAGCGCAATGCCGAACTGGTGTTGCACCGCGCCGATAAGCAGGCAGAGCCTGAACAGGCCGACAAGAGCGAAGAAGACGATTGGTACGCTGAGTATGAGATCCCTGACGATCTGATGTGGTAAAACCAAGTGCTGGCTAAATGGAATAGCGTAAGCATTAAGCAAAAGCGCGTCGCACTGTCGCTTTGCTTGCCATTGGTTGGGGCTGGGCTTCTCAGCCTGACTGATTGGCAATGGCAGTGGTGGCATGCACTTTTTCTGGTGCAGTTGGCAGTGTTGCCATGGCAATGGTCACATCAGCAGTATAACCATCTGCATATGGGGCTGGTGGTTGCCAACCCCTTTGAGGTACTGCGGTTTGATGCCGACAATTTGTACCTGGGGGATGAGGTTTTCCCTCGCAGCGAGATAAAACGCTTGGTACTGGATGAGGTTGAGGGAAAGGGGCTGTTCCAGCTGCCTTTTAATCAGCGTAACGCTAAGGTCCCACAAATGCTGTTTGATGGCGAGTATTTGCCACAGCTGCGCCGGGAGCTAAGCGAGCAGTTGCCCAGTGTTGAGGTCATCATTTAAGGCGTTAAAGGAAGTATGGACAGTTATCTGATTTTTGTGCTGGTGGCCTGTGCGGCCATCGCCACGCCGGGCCCGGCGGTATTACTCACCTTAAGCAATAGCCTGAAACACGGTGGCCGCAAAGCCCTATGGGGCATATTGGGTGTGGCCAGCGGCATTCTGGTGGTGTCGGCAATATCGGCCACCAGTGTTGGGGTGATTCTGGCAACTTCGGCGCTGGCCTTTACCATACTCAAATATGTCGGCGCGGCGTACCTGATTTATATGGGCATTAAGATGTGGCGCAGCCTGCCAAATTTTCAGCCCTCCGATCTGCCAATTCGCCAAGGCCGTCGTCATCGTTTGTATTTGCAGGGGCTTTCCATCAGTCTGATGAACCCCAAGGCCATCTTCTTTTTTATGACGCTGTTCCCGCAGTTTATTGATGTTAATGCGCCTTATGCCGGACAGTTTGTGCTGCTGACCCTGACCTTCTGTACTTGCCTTATATTGATCCACAGCCTTTACGCGGTGCTGGCCAGTCGGGCGCGGGGAAAACTCTCCAGCCCAGCCTCGGCAAAGAATATTAATCGCGTTAGCGGTAGCCTGTTTGTGCTGTTTGGTTTTGGCTTGGCCGCCTCCAGCCGTTAAGCATGAGAGTTGATATTGCAGAGATCAGTTGGCAGCAGACCATGGCTCTTCGCCATCAGGTGCTATGGCCGGATAAACCCCTGGTATTTTGCCGGGTGGCTGAAGATGAAGATGGTTGTCATTTAGGGGCGTTTGCGGATGACAAACTGGTATGCGTGGCATCGTTATTTGTGAAGGACAACGCCATGCGGCTTAGAAAGTTTGCGACTTTGCCTGAATATCAGGGGCAGGGGATTGGCTCGTCGGTATTGAGCGAAGCCATTTTACGTGCTCGCAATTTAGGCCTGGCCAGTTTTTGGTGTGATGCGCGCCAAAGTGCCTCTGGTTTGTACCGCCGCTTTGGTTTATGCCAAAGCGGCGAGCCGTTTTACAAAGGCGAAATCGCCTATGCTCGTATGGCCCTGACACTTAGCCCTTAGGCAGCATATCCGACAGCAGTAGGGCAATGCCCAAAAACGACATAAAACCGGCAATATCGGTAATAGTGGTCAGTACGATCGAGGATGACTGGGCAGGATCCAGCCCGGCTTTTTTCAGCACAATGGGCACCAATGCCCCGGCGCTACAGGCAATCACCAGCGAACTGACCATAGCCAGCGCAATTACCAGTGCCAGGCCAATAGACTGACTCCACACATAGACGCCAATGGCACAGGTCAGGGCGATGACGATGCCGTTCATGGCACCGGCCGCCATTTCCTTAAACAGCACGTGTCGCCAGTGCTTGGTGGTGATCTCCCGTAAGGTTAGCCCGCGCATGGTAACCGCCAGGGCTTGAGCTCCGGCATTCCCTGACTGTCCGGCGGCCACCGGCAGCAAAATGGCCAGGGCTGTTACCTGGGCAATCAGACCTTCAAAGGCACCTACCACAGCGGCGGCAGCAAACGCGGTTAGCAGGTTGATTTGCAACCAGGGCTGGCGCTTGCTAAAGGCAAACCAACTACTGGACAGGGCCTTTTCTTCCTTACTCACACCCACCATGGTTTGCAGATCGGCGGCTAAGTCTTCCTTGGTGGACTGGTAAACATCAAAGTAGCCGATGCTGCCAATTAGCTGACCTTGTGGGTCCAGTACGGCTATATTGCGACAGCGAAATCCTTCGAACCGCTCGATTACCGTGTCTTTATCATCCAGGGCATTTAAGCTGGTGCGTAGCGGCTTGGCGAGATCCTCCAATAAACTGCCGGGCTGGGCTAATACCAGCTCCTGTAAAGACAATTCGCCGCCGGGTTGTTGATTGGCATCCAGTACATACAAAGTATCCTGCGCCAGCACTTGATTGCGCCTTAATATGGCCAGCGCTTCAGCAGCGGTGATATCGGCGGAAAAGGCCTGCACTTTGGTGGTCATCATGCGGGCGGCCGTATCGGGCGGATACTCCAGCAGGTTTCGATATTCACTGGCCAGCGCGCTATGGCCGGTGTTCAGCGCATTGAGCAGCGCATCGCGAGATTCCTGGGGTTGTCTGCTTAATAGTCCAATCGCCAGATGACTGTCCAGATAGCTTATCAGTCGGCTGGCCAGATCCTCGGGTAATGCGCTGAATATGGCATCGGAGCTGCCAACCGGCAGATATTTCCATAGCGCGGCGATAACATGCAGGGGCTGGCTTTGCAGAAGCTCGGCCGCTTCACCGGCTGGCATACTTTCCAGATGGCGGGCGCTTTTTTGCGGATAATTGGCCATATAGGCCTGGCTAAGCTGCTCGGCGGCGCTGTCCAGGCGTTGTTCAATTGCGTTCATGAGCGGCGTCCTGTGGGCTTAGTGGCGCTGGGTGCCAGCAGTTCAAGCAGCGCATTGATGGAGGCGCCATAAGCGCCCAGAATATCCCCCGGCAGCGGCTCGGCTGTGTCCTCTGGTTCGGCGCGGCTGATGGCGTGGCGAAGCTGATGGTGATGAATAATACCCAGTAGCGCCTGCTGCTGGTTTACCACCGCCAGGGTATCCTGCTGGCGCCATACCGGCAGTTCCAGCGCCGCATTAAGCTCGGTAAAACCGCTAATACTTTCATTTACCGGCTGCATCAGGCGGGTAAGCGGGGTATTACTGGCTGCACGTAATATGGCATAGACCGACAGTTTGCCGCTGATCTGGCGCTTGTCATTAACCAGATAAATATCACGAGTTTCGGAATAGGCGCGTTTTTTCAGGCGCAGCAGGGCGTCACCGGCATCCATTTGATTGTCCAGGACCAAAAGATCCGTTTCGGTCCAGGCCCCGACAGTGTAATTAGGGTAGCTCAGCAGCAGCTGGCAGGCGGTTTGTTTTTTAAGTGGCAATACACCAAGCAAACGCTGGCGAGCGGCGTCTGGCAATTGACGCAGCAGAGCCGCGATATCGGCGTTGGTTAGAGCTTTTAATAGTCGAGCAGCATCTTCGTTATCCAACAGTGCCAATATAGGCGCGGCAAAGGCTGGTAACATGGCGGCCAGTACTTTAGCGGCAATAGGGGCAGGCGCCTTGTTTAACATGGCTGCACTGTGCTCCGCTTCTTGCAGTTCAAGGCGTCTGGCGGCTGCCAGCGGCTCTTCTTCCAAAAAGTGCAGGGCCAGAGAAAGCTTGGCGCTACTCATGCGCTGCGCTCCGGTTCATGGCTGGTTTTCAGCACACAGCTGGATTGTTCAAGCCAGTATTTGGCGGGCAGCAGGGCGCGGCCCTGAGTGGTTTCCAGTACCAGCATGGTATCGGTAATTTCCACCAGGATGCCGTCAATCTCGCCCACTTTCAGGTGATCATCTATCTGGCAGTGCTTTCTCGCCTGGCGCGCACCGACCACATTGGCAATCAGCTCACGGCTGCCCAGCCCAAATGCCAGGGCCAGACCAAAACTCAATACGCCGGTTAGCACAATCACTAGGGTGGTGATGAAATGAATATTGATACCAAGCTGTTCAATACCAATCACCAGGGCGGTAAAGATCACGGCAAACTTGGTAAAGGCGCCAATCCAGCCAGCCTGCGCCAGCCCCGCTGATTCAGCAGTAGCGCGAGCCATGGTACTGAGCAGATTACCCAGCAAATAGCCACCCAGCATAATCAAAATGCCAGCCAGCAGCTTGGGTAGGTAGGCCAATAGGCCACCCAGCCAGGTGGCAAATAGATCCAGGCCGAGTATTGAAGTGGAGGCGGCAATAAAGAACAGCATCACCAGCCAGAAGATGATCTTACCGGCCAACTGGGAATGCTGATGCTTGATCTCCAGGCCCTTGTCGCGCAATGAAGCTGGGGTTAACACCGTCAGCAATCTATTGAGCAAGCGGATAAAGGATAGGGTCAGGCGTGATAACAGCCAGGCCACAATCCAACCGGCCAGGATCAGCAGCAAAGCGCCCAATAATTGGGGCAGATAGCCAACCAGATAGGTTTGTAGTTCGGTGTATAGATCGGTCACGGCTGATTGCAGCTCGGTGGATACGGTTTGAGTCATGCTGGCTCTGTGGTTAGATGGCTTTTGTGCAAAAAATAGCTGGATGCGCGGTGCATTTCCATCCCTGTTTTGTTTAGTCAGGATAAAAACGTCAAGGCTTACGGCCAGTTGGGATTAGTTTGGGGCGGTTAAATATCAATGGCTGGACCATTCTGTGCGTTTGCGCGGTGGCCTAGGCAGGGTAGAATGTCTGCATTGCATATGGAATTGAAGGTGTTATGTCGTCGCAACCCGCCGGGATGTCTTCCAAAGCCGAAAAGTGGCTGGATAAGCTGCGCCAGTCCAATCACGCGCTGGTACTACTGTTTTTTCTCTCCATGCTGGAGGCCACTATTATTCCCATTCCACTGGAGCTGATCCTCATCCCCTACATGCTAATAGAGCGCGAGCGCATCTGGCTGCTGGCAAGCGTTGCCCTGGCCGGATGTATGGCCGGAGCGCTAATAGGTTATGGGGTAGGGCAGCTATTGTTTGATTCGGTAGGCCATTGGTTTATTGCTCAGCTTGGCGCCGCAGACGAGTTTGAGGCCTTTAAACAAACCTTGCAGGATGATGGTTTCTGGGCCGTGTTTATGGTGGGCGTCACCCCGGTACCCTTCCAGGTGGCTATGTTGGCGGCTGGGGTAACCGGCTACTCGCTACTGATGTTTATTTCAGCTTCGTTTTTGTCGCGCGGGCTTCGCTATTATGGTTTGGCTGTACTGGTGCTGTTGGTTGGTGAAAGGGCCACCGCGGTATGGCAAAACCACGCCGGCAAACTGGGAGCATCGCTGTTAGCCCTGGCCTTACTGGTGGTTGGGTGGCAGTACTTTAGCTAAGGAAAGTATATGAAAGCCTTATGGATTGTTATTTTCTGGGTGGTGATGGTTTGGTCGGGTATTCAGCCAAAAGACAGCTTTACCTGGTTTTTAGAGGTATTGCCGGCATTGATCGGTTTTGTGGTTTTGGCGGCTACCTGGCAACGCTTTCGCCTGACGCCGCTGTTATACATTCTGATTTTGCTGCACTGCGTGATTCTGATGGTCGGCGGCCATTACACCTATGCCGAAGTGCCGTTGTTTGATTATTTCAAAGAATGGTTTGGCTTCGAGCGTAATCACTATGACAAACTCGGTCATTTTGCCCAGGGTTTTGTGCCAGCCATGATTGCCCGGGAACTGCTGATCCGCAAGCAAGTGGTGAACGGTGCGGCCTGGCGAAACTTTCTGATTGTGTGTTTTTGCCTGGCCTTCAGCGCTTTTTATGAATTGATCGAATGGTGGGTAGCGGCCCTTACCGGTGAAGATGCCGAGGCGTTTTTGGGTACTCAGGGCTACGTTTGGGATACCCAGTCTGATATGGCCTTTGCCCTGGTCGGCGCTATAGTGGCACTGCTGAGTTTACGCCGTTGGCATGACCGCCAGTTGCAAGCTAAAGGCATTGGTCATGTCTGATGTAGCGTTATCAATTGAAATCAGACCTTACCAGGCAGAAGATGCCACGGCGCTGACCGATATCTTTTATGCCGCCGTACATGGTCCGGCCCGGCAATATTACAGTCAGGCGCAGGTGAACGCCTGGGCATCTCTGCCGCCAAACTATGGGGCCTGGCAGGCACGCTTTACTGCCCATCCGCCTTTTGTGGCGGTGCTGGATGGAATACCCGTGGGGTTTATGACCTTAGAGCCTGATGGTCATATTGATGTGGCGTATTCCCATCCGGAGTATCAGCGACAGGGCATAGCAACGGCACTATATCATTATCTGCAAGCACAGGCCCTAACGTTACACTTACCTATGTTATACGTGGAAGCCTCTTATCTGGCCCGGCCGTTTTTTGCTAAGCAGGGCTTTAGCCTGGTAAGAGAGAATCAGGTAGAGCGGGGCGGCCAGATACTGGTGAATTTTTCTATGCAAAAACGGCTTAAACACAACTAATGGCTGACGCGCCCATAGAACTGGTGGCCTATCAGCCACAATGGCCTACAAAGTTTCGTGAAGAAAAACAATTTCTTAACACTATTTTGCGTGACAAGGTGGTCGGCTCCATCGAACATGTGGGCAGCACTGCGGTGCCGGGGCTAATGGCCAAACCCGTGATTGATATTATGGTAGGGGTTGCGTCGTTAAGCGCATCAAAGGATGCCATTGGGCTGCTCAGTGACAACGGCTATTGCTATTACCCCTATAAACCCGAGCAGATGCATTGGTTTTGTAAGCCCAGGCCTGAATATCGCACCCATCATGTGCATTTGATCCCCTACAACAGCGAGCTATGGCATAAGCGGCTGGCATTTCGCGATGCACTACGCCAACACCCGCAGTTGGCGGGTGATTACGCCAGGCTTAAACAGCGTTTGGCGATGAGTTACCGCCATGACAGGGATGCTTACAGCCAGGCCAAAAGCGAATTTATTTTAAGTGTACTCAGGCAAGCCAATGGCTGAGTCGTGAACCAATCAAAGGAATTTATGTGAAAAATAATAATACCCACCGCACCCTGACTGCGCTCGTGTTGCTTGTGCTGTTAAGCGGTTGCACTACCAATAATGCCAAGCATTTTGCCTGTGATATGGCCGAGGGCACGGTGGAAAGTGCCAAGGACAGGGCTAACGACTCACCCGACAGGATGAATGATAATGATGTGGCGAACGGTATTTTTACCGCCATGCTGCGGGGGTTGGGTAGACTCATTAGCGGCAGTAAAAAACCAGCTTGTCGCTAACCGCTGGCCTGTTAACCTAGGTAAAAAATAATCACAAGGACAGCCAAAATGAGATGCGCCCTAATCATATCACTACTCTTGGCGGCCAGCCTGCCAGTTAAAGCCGATTTGGCCGCCGGGCAGCTTGAGCAATTGGCCCGCGGATTTTTGCAGGCCAAGCAAGCTAAGCAGCAACCCAATACGCAGCTTACCGATATTGAGCATTTTATCAGCCTGTTTGCTGACGAATTCACTGATGAACACGTAAAGTTCAATGTCGTGGTGTCAGACAAAGCGGAACTGAGAAAAGGCCTGTTGCATAAAATGCAGGATAAGGTGTCGTTCTGCACTGTGGAAATGACAGACCTGATGCTGGGGCGTAATGTGGCCTTTGTTAAATACCGCGAGCATGCCAAAGTGCATCCCAGTCATATGTCCGAGCCCGTGGAGTATACAACCGATGTATTGCTATCCATGGAATTTAACCAAGCCGGGCAAATTACCCGATTACGCCGATTTCATAGCCTGCCAGAGCAAAAGGGCGAGTAAAGCATGACCGAACTGCGCTACGTAGGGTTTTGGGCTAGGGTGCTGGCCATGCTGGTGGACAGCCTGATTGTTGTTGCTATTACCTGGCCGTTAATGGTCTGGTTTTTTGGCTGGGAGGTGCTGCTGCAAGGCGTACAGAGCGGGGCAGCGCAAGTGGTGCATATTCTGCTGTCCTGGGTATTTCCCATTCTGGCCGTGATTTTGTTCTGGCTATACCGTCAGGCCACGCCGGGCAAAATTGCCCTGGGGGCCAAAATTGTAGATGCCAACACCCTGCAAGCGCCATCCACTCGTCAATGTATTATTCGCTACCTGGGGTATTACCTTTCCACCATTCCAATGGGTCTGGGCCTTTTTTGGGTGGGCATAGATGCAAGAAAACAAGGCTGGCACGACAAGCTGGCCGGTACACTGGTTATCTATCAACAAAATCAGGAATAGCGACTCATGACTGTTTATTTATACAGTTTGTTTGTGTATGTTCTGTTTAGCTTTCAAGGAGTTACAGAACATGGCTTTTACTGTTGAAGAATATGCCCCAAACCCCCAGGAATATTGTCACCTGCGCGTTGCCGCCGGTCTGTCAGCCAAATCCCTGCAAGCCGCCCAGATTGGCTTGCCCAATTCTTTATATGCCGTTTGTATGCGTGACGGCCAAAAGTTGATTGCCATGGGCCGGGTGGTGGGGGATGGTGCCTGCAATTTTGAGGTGGTGGATATTGCTGTCGAACCACATTACCAAGGTCAGGAACTGGGTAAGCAGGTGATGGCCTATATTGACCAGTACCTGGCTGGCGCCGTATTGCCGGGCTCTTATGTTTCCATGATTGCGGATAAATCCCGAGTTTTATCAAAAGCTAGGCTACCGGCTGGTGGCTCCAGCCAGTCAGGGCATGAGTAAAAAATTTGTGCCCAATACGTAGCCTTAATCGCTCGCACTCGGCAGTGGCCAGAGCGGATTTAATCGTCATAAACGGAGATTTATTATGTTGCTGGCCAGTGCCTTTAGCTATAAAAAATGGGCCAACTCTGAGTTGCTGATATTTGGCGAGCGCCAGCTAAGCCAGCTACCCGAGGCCGATGCCATATTCTTTATTCGCATCCTGAATCACACCACAGTAGTGGATAGCCTGTTTATCAGTCGTATCTTGGGTGAGCCTGAGCAGTATCAGGCCGATAACACGGTGGAAACTCCCACTTTGGCTGAATTGCGCGAGCGTATGGATAAGCACGACAGCTGGCTGGTGGCCTATACCGAATCGGCCTCTCAGCAGGAACTACAGCGCGAGATTGCCTTTCAGTTTGTTGACGGCAGCCGCGGCCGCTTATCGGTGGAGGAAATACTGCTGCATTTATTAACCCATGGCAGCAATCATCGTGGTATGGCATCCAGAGTGTTAGCCAGCAACGGCCTGGATCGCCCCAGCGATACCTTTACCCGCTATTTGCATCAAGTGGAGCCGGGTAGGCGAGAAGAGTAAGTTGGTTGTTAGGGGCAAATAGAGGCTCAATTTTCCTTATGCTTCCGTATAACTGCAATAGTGCGGATAGCTCCCACTTAAAATTCCCAGTTTTTGAAATTGTTTTTTCTACCACGAAGATCAGAAGAACACGAAGCTTGGAGTATCTCTATCGACCTTCGTGTTCTTCGCGCCCTTCGTGCTGATACATACTTAATTACCCGTAGTGGATGGTAGGAATACAGGTTAACGGCTATCGCTAGCCGGATATTAAAGTGGCCTTGCGCGCAAGGAAGTGCCTGTCATATTCATCAAGGACATTCAACAATTCCTGTCTTGTCATACCCCTCGTCACCATGGATACTGAAACTCTGTTTGGCTAAATCAATGCCATAGAATAGTTGAATTCATACATGGACAGTTCTCCCCAATGGTTGCTTGCTAAGCACGACATAACCTCGGAAAAGGTGAGTCCATATAATTCGTTAAGGAGCATGGTGAATCATGGATAGAAAGTTCGCATTGGCTTATGTTGTCACAGTTTCAATAATTGCTTTTTTCGTAGGTAGGTATTCAGTTGAAGAGAACAACAATTCCGCATATTTGGACGCGCTGGTTACGACAACCAACTTAGCGAATGACCGATGGGGTGAGGTGAAACTACTAGAAGGCCTATATGAATCATCTCAAAAGAGCCCTTCAATAGCTAAAAGCCAATTTATATTGGCAGTAACATTAATGTATCGTGACGACGTTAGAATTCGAGATGTTTTCAATACAGACCTCGGTCTTAACACAGGAACCATTAGTACCAACAAAGCAGTATTGGAATTTTTAGAGAAATACGGATTTCCAAATTGTAGTAATTTAAAAACTTCGGCTCTAGTCGCTTGCAATTTAGATAGTGTAGAAGATGATGTATAACAAGAAACCAATGGAATTCCCCCGTATTAACCGACAAGTATATAGATAACTCAGATAGTCGTAGAGGATAACAGCCACTTTCAAGCCTTTGGGAGGGCTGGATTTCATTGAAGGGCAGTAAAGCATCCATAGTTTCAACTATATAATTAAAAGGATATTTATGAATCGTAAAGGAATCCAAATAAGCTTACTCCTATCCACTGCCCTTATATCCGCCATTAGTAACGCAAAGGATATAAATCCAGTTTCTGAACCGCTCTACTTAGGCCAAACACCCCCAGGCTTAATCCCTGAATTGTTTGCCCCCGGCATAGTTGCCACCGAAGACTATCTGGAAACTGAGGTGCTGTTTTTACCTGATATGAGCGAGCTTTCTTTCACCCGCTCCGGTGGGGATTATAAGGAAGCCCGATGGATTGTAATGCAATATCAGGATAATCAATGGCGCGAGAAGCAGATTGCCCCTGAGGAGGTTCGACAATATAAGCAGCGCTTTAGCCCCAGCTTAGCAGCGCTTAAAAGTCTTGAACCTTTTCAGGATATTCCGGTTATTGGCTATACCACTGCAGCTAACGCAACCCAGTATTTTTACGTTTTAGACTTTAAAGATGGCAGTGGGCATTTGAGCTATTCCCGCCTTATCAATGGCAAATATGAAACGCCGGTTAAGATGAGCGCCGCGGTGAATCAGGGAAAATATATTGCTCATCCCTTTGTTGCCCCGGATGAATCCTATTTAATGTGGGATGCAGAGAAAGAGGGCGAAAGCACCCCGGATATTTATATCAGCTTCAGGCAGCAAGACGGTTCATGGGGCGCGGCTATTAATATGGGCGATAAGATAAACTCGCCCTTGTATGAACAGCGCCCCAAAGTGACACCTGATGGCAAATATCTGTTTTTTTGGAAGGGCGATGTGAAAACCCGCGACGATGGCAGTCGCTATGTAGTGGGAAGCCCCTATTGGGTAGATGCGAAAATCATTGAAACACTTAGGCCCAAAGAGTAGGTAAAGTGCAGTTTTCTGAGTGAACATGGCGTTTTGGCCGTTAGTATCAGGTGATTTTCCGTGGGGAAAATCCTGTCACTTGCTAGAAATTAAGGGAAATTCGAATATGAGAATTATATTTTTGCTTGTCATTAGCGCACTTATTAGCGCTTGTGCTGGACCAATAGCCAAAGGACCGAAGTTTACTTCTCATCCTCAACTAGGAACCCAAGAATCACTGTTTTATTTGTACAAACCGAATACGCATGATGGTGTAACTGTGTGCCTGAAAGTGTTTCTGAATGATTTCGAAAAGGGCTGTCTTTCAGGTCAAGGATTTATCAGAACAAACGTACCTCCTGGTCAGTATAAAGTTGTATTAAAACCTGATGCCTTTATCACTCACAATTTATTGGAGTTCGATGTGACCCTCTTGGCAGGACAGGCCAGTTACTACGCTTATTACACCACGCCAGGTAACGCGCCAGAGGATGCTATCGCTACACGTTTTTATTCCTATGGAATTGACTCAGGTAACAACGTCATTATCAAAGTGGATGAGGATAAAGCATTGATTGAATTGGCCCAGTTAAGTGAGTCAAATTAGTATCGGATGAGCTAATAGGAACAAAGATAATAATATGCAAACAGTAAAAGGTACTTGCCACTGCCAGGCCGTGGAGTTTGAGGTGGACTTGATTGACGGGCATCAGAACATCCGTCGTTGTAACTGCTCAATTTGCAGTAAAAAAGGCGCCATTATGGCGGGAGTCACTTTGGATCGTCTGCGCGTCACCCGCGGCGAGGATAAGTTAAGCCTGTATCAATGGAACACCAAAATTGCCAAGCACTATTTTTGCAGTCTGTGCGGCATTTACACTCATCATCAGCGCCGCAGTGTACCCACCGAATATGGCTATAACTTGGCCTGTATAGACGGGATAGACCTGGCATCATTTGAAATTGGTGCAAGTAACGGCGCAGCACAATCCTTGGCGGATGCATCATAAGTAAACGAGGTTACCGGCGCGTCTCTGGGATCACATAGTCTGCATCAGAAGTTTATTGTTGCGAGCCTGATAACCAATCCCTGTCTTTCTCTACCACGAAGATCAGAGGAACACGAAGTTTGGGTGCTCTTAGTCACCCTCGTGCGCTTCACGTCCTTTGTGGTGATATTATTGGTCGTTCTAACAAGCCTGATTGAACGGCTTTAGCAGTCCCAAAGGGACTGGCGCACCATATCAAATAGGGATGTTATAAGGATTCGTCCCCCGTTATTTACCCTTATGTTGTACGAAGTAAGAGATTTTAATGGAAGTTAACGCATTTTTAGTTAATGCCTTTACCGCCAATGGCCGCGGCGGTAACCCGGCTGGGGTGGTATTAAATGCCGATAATTTATCTGACCAGGACAAGCTGAAAATCGCCCAGGCTGTGGGGTTTTCCGAAACCGCCTTTGTCTGCCAGGATGAGGAAGTGGATTTTGCCCTGTCCTTTTTTACCGTTACCGATGAAGTGGACTTTTGTGGCCATGCCACCTTAGCGACTTTTTCAACGCTCTATCAACAAGGCCTGATTAGTGAAGGACGCTATATACAGCGTACCAAAGCCGGTTTATTGGGCGTAACTGTGGCATCTGATGGCCAGATAGTCATGGAACAAGCCCTACCTGACTACCTTGGCGTTATTGATTACCAGACCATCGCCGAGATGATAGGTTTGGATGCCGAATTACTGGCTTCAACCCAGCTCCCCGTAGAGATAATTTCAACTGGCTTACCGGATATTATTGTGCCTGTGCCTTATGGGTATTTGGATAAGATCCAGGTAAACAACGCGCTACTCAGTGACTATTGTAAACAGCATAACCTTGTTGGTATTCATGCCTTTGAGCTTTGCGATAAGGGCAGCGGGCTGACCGCCAGTTGCCGGAATTTTGCACCGTTATTTGGTATTCCCGAAGAGTCGGCTACCGGCAGCGCCAATGGTGCTTTGGCCTGTTATTTAACCAAGCATTTAGGCGGGAAGCTTGGCAAGGCTTTTACCTTTGAACAGGGCAGGGCCATGGGCTGTGTATCTAGCATTACTGCCTCGGTAGAGTCAAACGAGCAGGGTATAGCAAAAGTCAGCGTTGGCGGCTTTGCCCGTGAAATAGGGCAGCAGACAGTCTGTTTGTAATTAACTAGCTAGGCAGGGAATGTTCAATCATTTCTCCTGGTGGTGTGCAGTTACACGTCCTTGGAATACGATATAAAAACTCAGCCTCTTCCCTGAGGCTGTGTCGGGTTAGAAAGCGCGAATCTCAGCGATTTCGTCGTCGGCAATACCCAAGGACTCAAGGAACTTTTGATGTTCCTGTGGTTCTAGTTCCTCGAATTTTTGGTGCCATTTCACCATATCGTTTTCGCTAAAACCGGCGGCTACCATGATTTCAACCCAGCGTGCTTTATTGACCATATTTTCCTCCATTAGACTCGGATCGTTGAGAAGCACAACCACAGCTTTTTGTTGTGCTCGTAGCGTTTGAATCTCTTGCTCCAACTTGTAAAAGTGCTCTTTTAAAAGTGCCGCTTGAGATTCTCCCGTTCGGTTTAATAGCCCATGGATACTTGCCACCGACAAACCGTAAGAACGATAAGAGGCGATAGCCTTTAAGCGTTCAATTTCTTTATCGCCATACCAGCGATAGCCGTTTTCAGAGCGGTACGCCGGTAGTAACAGTTGTTGTTGCTCGTAATACAGAATCGTTGTACGAGAAACTCCAGTGTGTTTTGCGAGTTGAGTAACAGTAAGCATGGCAGTTCCACAAGTTGACCGAGTCAGTATCCTCAACCCGTTACTAATAGACGGGTCAAGCGCTGATAGAGAATTTATTTATCCCCTGCTCAGCCGTTACAAGATTAACGCTAATCCTTATTCATACTGCAACGGAGGTAATCTGCAGGTAAAGTTATTCAACCGTAATTTTTCTATTCAAAGGATATGAAATGAACTCTGGTATTTGTGCAACAGGCTCATGCAATTGCGGTGCAGTTGCGTTTGCAGTGAAGGTACCGCTACACAGCGTGTTTATTTGCCATTGCTCTATATGCAGGAAATCTACCGGAAGTGGTGGGATTGCGGTCACTATTGTGCCCAAACAAGCGCTGCACTTCATCGGTAATACAGAGCAAATCAAAAAATGGGAAAAGCCGAATCATGATTGGTTGACCCAATTTTGTAATAGTTGCGGGTCGCCGCTGCCGGGGAAAAACGACGAGAATACGTATTACATTCCAGTAAGTTTGCTGGATAGCGGCTATGAGAATCTGGAAGTCAAACATCATCTTTTTGTTGATTCTAAGGCCAACTGGGAAGAAATCGGCATGATGGGCAAACAGCACAAAGAAGCCTTTGAAAAATAAATGCCCAGTACGTTGGGATTGGCTTTAAGGTGATGCATTAAGTTGCAGATAAGCGCATTTTCGTTGGGCAATAACAGGGTCTGATGCACCTCCCGGGCCTGGTTGGCGCATCAGAATGTGCTAATTGATTAGCCTTTCGCCAACGCCGCAATAGCACCCAGGGCAATATCTATCTCCTGCTCATTATTTATCAGGCTCGGTGCAAAACGGGCATAGGACTGGCGGTAAGGGGTGGAGCTCATAATAACGCCTTGATCATGCAGCTTTTTGACTACCTCGTCAGGATGCATGCCATCCACATCAAAACAGACTAAACCACTGGATAGACTCGTTGTTTTGGGCGTATAGAGCCTGACATGGGCCATTTTAGCCAGGCCTTCTTTGGTTTGGTTATTCAACTGATGAATACGACTTTGCACATTGGCTTTTCCCAGTTGCAGGTGTAGCTTAAATGCCTCGGGCAGGGCCCATCGGTGCTCGAACGAGTGAAAGCCGCCGGGTGACATATGCTCACCTATAGGCACCTGGTCCTGGCTGCTGTAGCCCATCCATACGTCATAGGACTGGCTAAAACTGGGGATCACCGCGTTGGTCTGTTGCCAGGCGCTATCCTTTGCCCAAATAAGCCCGGTGCCACGGGGGCCAAAAATCCATTTATGGGTGCCGGCGATAAAGAAGTCACAACCTAGCTGGCTGATGTCTTCATTTTCAATGCCGAAACCATGCACACCGTCCACACAAAACAAGATCTGATCGGCGTCTGTTCGCTTCGCGTTAATGCCCTGAATCAGATCTGCCATGGCTCGGATTGGGAGCTTTACCCCTGTTGAGGAATGTACCCAGGTGACTGCTACCACGCGGGTTTTATCACTGACACCGGCTTTTAGGTTGCTGAGTATCTGTTCCACCTCTACTTGGGCGGGATCCTGGTACAAGGTAATGCGTTTAACCTTAGCGCCGGTGCGATCAGCGCGTAATTGCAATGACAAGTCGGTGGAGTAATGGTCATGAACGGTTTGCACTATCTCGTCATCGGGATTCAATTTTAAACCGCTGTAGACCATGGCCAGGCCCATGGTGGTGCTATCCGTCAGGGCAATCTGATGACCCTGGCCGCCCATATACTGCGCGGCGGCCTGGGTTATTTTCCCGTCAATGGTCATAAAGTGTTCATGCCAGTAGTCTGCCGGGTTGCTGTCAAAGGCTTGCCTGTGCATGGCGATCGCATCGGCAACCGGCTTGGGATGAGAGGCGAGCAGAAAGGTGGCTAAATGGATGTAATCGTAAGTCAGTGGAAACAGCTTTCTGAGCCCCGACCAGTCCGCCGGGGCTAATGTGTTGCTATTGAGTTCAGATGGTTTGCCATCTGTCAGGGCAAAGCTATTAAGGCTGCTGGCAGCAAGGGTTAAACCGCTGCCGGTAAGAAATGCACGTCGCTCCATGGTGGGCTCCTGCTGAAATATCTCATCCAGTATAGGTCAACTCACCAAAACCGAAGATGTGCTTACATCGCCAGCCTGCTTAGACTATTGCCGCGCTGCTTTAGCGGCCTTGACCATCTCCCGCACATCGGCAAGCAAGGCATTGGCATCAAACACAATGCCGTCTTTAATGGTGTATTTTACGCCCCCGACGCGAGTAGGGCGGTTATTGTCATCCAGTTTAAAATGGCCGGTGCCATACAGCACTTTAAAGTTTGCCAGCGGATTTTCCGCCAGGATCACCATATCGGCCAGCTTGCCGACGCTGACCGAACCTAAGTCGTCCTCCAGCCCCAAAGCCTGTGCGCCGTTTAAGGTGGCGGCCTGCACCACTTCAAGCGCGTTAAAGCCAGCTTCGCGCAGCAGCTCCAGTTCACGAATATAGCCAAAACCATAAATTTTATAGATATAGCCGGAGTCTGAGCCGGTGGTGACGCGTCCGCCATGGTTTTTGTAGTCGTTTAAGAAGGCCATCCATAAGCGGTAGTTTTCCTTCCAGGCAATTTCATCGTCGGTGGTCCAGTCAAACCAATAACTGCCATGGGCATAGCGATTGGGCTGAAAGAAATCCCATAAGGTCGGCAGAGTGTAATCCTGATGCCAGATGGCTTGTTGCTCGCGCATTAGATCGCGGCTGGCTTCGTAAATGGTCAGAGTGGGGTTTAAGGTGAAATCCAAATCCAACAGTTCATCCCGCACATGGTTCCATTTGTCACTGCCGGGTTTGGCCGCTTGTTGCCATAGCCGTCCTGCTTCGGCAAAGCGATGTTGCTCGTTATTGTAATTGTAGGTTGGGGAATAGTTCTGAATACGTTGGTTTTCAAACAGGGCTTCGGGTAAACCGTACCAATGTTCCATGGTGGTCAGCCCCAAGCGTGCCGAGTCCAGCACGTTCATACTCATGACATTTAACTGAGCGTGGTGCATAGCGCTGCCAAGGCGTTGCTGTTTGGCTTCGTCCAGGGCGGCTTGCATTATCTTTGGCGGCGCACCAAAAAACTTAATGCCTTTCGCGCCTTGCTTGGCTGACCACTTAACCCAGTCCCGCGCTTGCTTAGGAGTATAAATGGGGCCTTCGCCACCCAGGCCAAAACCAAAATAGGGAATGATACGGGGGGCAGTTATCCGGTTTTTTTCGCTGCGTTTTACATGATCTATTACCCAATCCGCCCCATTAAAACTGCCCGGCTCTCGCACTGTGGTAATGCCATGGGCCAGCCACAGCTTAAATACGTATTCAGCGGGAATATTATCGGCAGAACCACCGATATGGCCGTGCATATCGATAAAACCAGGCAGCACATAATGACCTTCAAGTTGAAGTTCTTTATCGCCGGCTCCGGCCTTGGGCCGGGCGCTGTCCAATATCGGCACGCCGGGATTGCCAACATTATGAATGGCAGCGATACGATTATTTTCGATGACTATATCTACCGGCCCACGAGCCGGCGCACCTTCGCCGTTAATCAGTGTGACACCGCGCAAAATAAGACGAGAGTATGGCCCTTGTCCCTCACCCGTTGGCCGGTCTGGCGCACTGGCACCGGGTTTGGCGCTGACCGATACAGAAAGCAACAAGCCGACAAGCAAGCCGCAGAATTGGCGATTTTTCATTATTTTTCCTTTACTTACTCAGGGTGTGGGCAGCTTAGGATGATGGCATTAGTACAACATAAGCTGAAACATTTAAAAGCCCTGTCAAAAGTTAAACATATGTTATAAAAAATGCCGAGTAGGGTGGGGAGAATAAAAATGGGGATGATCAAAAAAATTGTGCTGACCTTAGGTGCCCTGGTGGCGTTGTTTTTCGCCGTGGGTTACATCTTACCGTCTGAATTCAGGGTAGAGCGTTCCATCACTATTGATGCGCCTCCCGACAAGATTTACGCCCAGGTTGCCGATCTTGAAAGATGGCAGGATTGGGGAGTGTGGTTTAAACGCGACCCTGCCATGCAGGTACACTATGATGGTCCGCGTGCTGAAGTTGGTATGCGCTCAGAGTGGATCAGTCAGCAAGAAGGCAGCGGGGTGATGGAAGTGATTGCCGCTGAGCCGCACCGCCGTTTAGTTTACAGCTTATATTTCCCGGAGTTTGACATGGGCAGTACCGGCGAATTTATTTTTACCGACGAGGACGGTAAAACCCGGGTGCAGTGGGTTGATTATGGTGATGTGGGGGCAAACCCCATCAACCACTATTTTGCAGTGATGATGGACTCCATGGTGGGGCCGGATTTTGAGATGGGCCTGGCAAATCTCAAGACGTTGGTGGAGAACAGTCGCTAGCCCTTGGTCCGATACCAAGCGGGCTTGGTCTGATGGGCCTTGCTTCTGTATCACCTCGCTGCTGTTCTGGAATAAAAGGACGAGTTAACGGCAATGTCGAATCAATTAACCAGGATGCTTGGCACCTGGCACGAGCAAAAAGACCAGTTGCAATGGATACTGGCCACTATTATTGAGACCGCAGGCTCCAGTTACCGTAAGGCGGGAGCCATGATGTTGATCAATAGTCTGGGGCAGTATCGTGGTCTGCTCAGCGGTGGCTGTTTGGAGGCAGATATTATGCGCCAGGCCAGACGCTGCTGGGACAATGGTTATGCGAGAATTATTCAATACGATCAGCGGGATGAAGACGACTGGGCCTGGCAATTAGGGATTGGCTGCGGTGGTATGGTCAGAATTCTGCTCCAGCCAATAGATAGGCAAAACGACTATCTGCAACTGGAAAGCCTGTATAACGCCCTTAACAGCCAGCAAAGTGTGTATTACCTGCAGTCGGTGAATGAGAGCCGCCCCCTTAACCAGGTGTGTGAGGTTAAACCTGACTGGCTGGATGCAACCAGAGGCATTTTTACTCTTCCCGACGGCCAGGTATTTGCACAGTTGGTGCGCCCGGCACCGCATCTGGCAGTGTTTGGCGCGGGCCTTGATGCCAAGCCTTTGGTGGCTATGGCCAATGAACTGGGCTGGCGGGTGAGTGTGATTGACCCACGTCCAGCGAATGCACGCAGCGAATGGTTTGGCCAGGCTGCCTGTCATTGGGGTGCCATTCATAGCTTGGCGGGACAAGACTGGTTGACACAAATCGATGCTGCCGTGCTGATGGCGCATAACGTTGAGCTGGATGCGCAAGCGTTAAAGCTTTGCCACAATTTACCACTGCGCTATCTGGGCGTGCTTGGTCCTTTGCACCGCACCGAGCGGGTCTTTAGTGTGGCAGGGCTGGTCATGGCTGATATTCAGACACCCTTTTTTGGCCCAATCGGTTTGCGTCTTGGCGGCGAATTACCCGAGTCCATCGCGTTGGCGGTACTGTCTGAAATTCACGCCGTACTGGAAGGCAAAGATGGCCAGTCTATAAGCGGTGAACTGGTGTCATGAAGCTGGCCGTTGTGATCTTGGCGGCGGGTAATTCCAGTCGCTTCGAGGGGATTAAACAGCTAGCGTCGCTGGATGGGCGGCCTATGTTGGTGCATTGCCTGCGGGCATATGCCCATTTGGGGCAAATGCAAACTGTGGTGGTGCTCGGCGCCCATGCCGACAAGATTGAGCGCGTGTTGCCTGATTGGACGGAAGTGGTGGTGAATCCCAACTGGCAAGAGGGCATGGCAAGCAGTATCGGCTGCGCAATGCGCTGGCTGCATACGGATATTAGTCATGTATTGATAGGTTTGGGCGACCAGCCTGATATTCAATCTGCGCAATTACAGCAACTTATTGTGCAGGTTAAGCAATATCCTAGACAGCGGATTGCCGCAAGTTATGCCAAGGGACCCGGTGTGCCGGCCATCTTTCCCAGGCAGGATTTTAGTGCGCTGGCAACACTTCGCGGCGACAAGGGGGCTAAACCATTGCTGGTTGCTCAGCCCTCACAGCTTGTTACTGTACCTATGCAGGAAGCAAGTCTTGATATAGATACCCAACACGAATTACAACAATGGCAGCAAGCCAGGGGAATAAGACCATGATGAAATTCACCTTAAATGGTAAGCCGGTGTCGGTGGAAGCAGAGGCGGATATGCCTCTGCTGTGGGCACTGCGCGATATGCTCGGTATGACCGGCACCAAATATGGTTGCGGCATGGCCCTGTGCGGTGCTTGTACCGTGCATCTGGATGGTCAGGCTGTGCGAGCCTGTACCTTGCCCATGTCTATGGTAGAAGGCAAACAGATAACTACTATCGAAGGGTTAGCCAGTGATGCATTGCACCCGGTGCAGCAAGCCTGGCAGAGTCACAATGTGCCGCAGTGCGGTTACTGCCAATCGGGGCAGATGATGAGTGCGGCGGCGCTATTGGCGAAATATCCCAACCCGGATGATAAAACCATTGATGAACAAATGCAGGGCAATATCTGTCGCTGTGGCACATACCCGCGTATTAAAGCGGCGATTAAGACTGCCGCTAAGCTGGGGGCTAAATCATGAGTGAAATCTCCAATGTCAGCCGTCGGCAGTTTCTTAAACTAACCGGCATCGGCGCTACAGGACTGGTCTTAGGTGGCTTTTTGCCTGGCTTTCGGCCCGCCTGGGCCCAAGGTGGTGATGCACTGAGTGAACTGAATTTGTTTGTCAGTATCGGCAGCGACGATCTGGTACAGATCATTTGTCATCGCAGTGAAATGGGTCAGGGGATCCGCACCGGCTTGCCGCAAGTAGTGGCCGACGAGCTAATGGCCGATTGGCAAAAAGTGCGAGTGGTGCAAGGCCTGGCCAATGCCGAGTACGGCAGTCAGAATACCGATGGATCGCGCTCGGTCAGGCGTTTTTATCAGACCATGCGGGAAATGGGAGCCTCGGCCAGGACTATGCTGGAACAAGCTGCTGCCAATCACTGGCAGGTGCCCGTAGAAGAGGTACAGGCCAAAGATCATCAGGTTCTACATGGTAAAACCGGTCGCAGCCTGCGTTTTGGTGAACTGGCTGAAGCGGCATCCAAGCTCACGCCACCCGCAAAAGAGCAGCTTAAGCTTAAATCTGCCAGTGATTTTAACTACATAGGTAAAGACGTGCCTATTGTGGACATGCAGGCCATTTTGACCGGCAGCAGCGTCTATGGTCAGGATGTACAGCTGCCCGGTATGTTATATGCCAGCATAGAGCGTACCCCGGTGGTAGGGGCCAATGTTAAGGCCGTGGATAATAGCGCGGCGCTCAAGGTTAGCGGCGTGGTGGATACCTTTGTCATGCCGGCGCAAAGCGAGCCGGTATTGTTTAAACCTTTGCCCGGTGTGGCAGTGCTGGCCACTAATAGCTGGGCGGCGATGCAAGGGCGTAAGGCTCTGGCTATTGAATGGACCGACAGCCCTCATGCGGCGCATGACTCACAAGCTTACCTGGAGGTGCTGAAAGGCAGGGTTAAGCAGCAAGGTAAGGTGGTGCGCAGTGTCGGCGATGCCTATGTTGGTATGATGAATGCGGTGGATACCTTTGAGGCTGGCTACAGCGTGCCTTATCTGATTCACGCGCCCATGGAACCACCAGCGGCGACCGCGGTGTTTAGTGACGGCAGTTGTGAAATCTGGGCCTGTACGCAAACCCCGCAAAGTACACAACAAAATGTGGCCAATGCGCTGGGTATTGAGCCTGGCAAGGTTAAAGTGAATGTGACCTTGCTGGGTGGCGGCTTTGGCCGTAAATCCAAGCCGGATTTCTCCGTGGAGGCGGCGATATTGGCCAAGCATACCGGCAAGCCGGTGAAAGTAAGCTGGAATCGCGAAGATGAAATTCAGCATGGCTATTATCACGCTATGGCCGCCATGTATTTTCAGGCTGGTATGGACGAAACCGGCCGGGTGGTCAGCTGGGTACAACGCACGGCATTTCCCAGTATCAGCTGGACCTTTACCGGCACCTCGGATGAACCCTCAGACTCTGAACTGGACTTAGGCTTCGGCGATCTGCCTTTTGCGCTGGATAACTTGTCTTGTGAGAGTCAGAAGGCCGAGGCGCATCTGCGTATCGGCTGGGTTCGCTCGGTAAGTAACATTCAACATGGCTTTGCCATTGGCTCCTTTGTCGACGAGTTGGCGGATAAGCTGGAAAGGCGCCCACGGGATATGTGGCTGGAATTGCTGGGCGATGATCGATTGGTGGATCCTGAGCCGGAAGGCTTTAAATACGGCAATTACGGTGAATCCAAAGCGGTTTTCCCCATAGATACGGCGCGTTTGAAAGGGGTGCTAAACCTGGTGGCCGATAAAGCCGGTGTGGAAAAAACCACGGCTAAAAACGAAGCCTGGGGCATTAGTGTGCATCGCAGTTTTGTCAGTTATGTAGCGGTTGCCACCAAAGTCAGGGTTGAGGGAGACAAAGTACAGGTGCTGGAAATGCACAGTGCCATTGATGCCGGTACTGTGGTAAACCCGGATCGGGTCAAATCGCAAATGGAAGGGGCGATGATCTTCGGGTTATCCCTGGCGATGATGGGTGACATCAGTGTGAAGGCCGGGGCAGTGGAGCAATCTAACTTCCACGATTATCCGCTGCTGCGTATCAATCAGTCGCCGCAAATTCACAGTTATATTGTTGAGTCCAGTCAGCCACCTGGCGGCGTAGGCGAGCCGGGAGTACCACCGGTTGCTGCCAGCTTATGCAATGCGATATTCCGCGCCAGTGGCAAGCGGATCCGGGATTTGCCCATCAGCAAACATATGCAGGTGTAAAAAAGGCGGCATTAGCCGCCTTTTTCTTTATCTTCCGATGAGCAGAAGGCTGAGGGAAGTGCTGAACTTAAACAGGTCTCAATCTGTACCTGGCCGGTCAGGGTTTTATACACCGGACAACGGTTGGCGATTTCAAGCAAACGCTGCTGCTGGGTTGTGTCCAGTTTGCCTTTCAGATACAAGGTGCGATGGAAAATATCGACGACTGACGTGCTAGATTTTTCATCTATGCGATGTAATTCAACTTTCACATCGTCCAGTGGCCATGCTTTATGTGTTGCATACATACGTAACGTCATCAGGGTACAGGCGCCCAGTGCCGCCAGTAAATGCTCGTAAGGGTCTGGCCCTTGATTGGCACCACCAAAAGACAAAGGCTCATCGGCCAGCCAGCTATGGTTGTCGGTATTTATAGATAAGGTAAATTTACCGTCTAGTTCTGCTACCCGCACCTTACCTGTGGGTGCAGAATGGCTTGTCGCGAGCGACGGCAGATAACGAAATGCCCAACTAGCGATAATCTCAGCTGTGTACCGGGCATCTTCCGCTTGGCTTAGCAGATGGTCTGCCTCATGCAAACAAACAAAGTTTTTCGGGTGGCGGGCATCAGCAAATATCTTGTCTGCCTCGCTGATTTCCACCGTATTATCCAACGGGCTATGCATAATCAATAGAGCTTTATTCAGTTCACTTAAATAAGCCCCCTGATAGCTATTGATATCATCCAGAAACTGTTTTTTGATGCTGAATTTTTGATTATGCAGATGCACCTGGGCTTGTTCGCATTGATGTACCTGCAATAACGAGTCGACAAAATGTCGGGCAACATGGGCCGCACTATGCGGTGCACCAATTGTGACCACAGCCCTAGCTTCGCTAACCCGGCCAGCCATGGCCAGCACGGCGGCACCGCCTAAACTGTGGCCAATCAGCAAAAAGGGCGCTTGATATTCGCGGCGAAGAAACGCCACGGCACTTAGCAGGGCATCGGTATTAGCAGCAAAGTCTGGATTTGCAGGGTCACCATCCTGATTTCCCCGCCCGGTGAGGTCAAAACGTAACACGCCAATGCCTTTGGCAATCAGTGCCTGGGAAATTTCCGACGCGGCATGATTATCCACCCCGCAACTGAAGCAATGACAAAGTAACGCATAACCCCGTATCGGCCCATAAGGTAACACCAACGAGGCATGCAATGCACTTGTATGGTGGGGGAAGCTGACATCAATAGTCATGATTGCCCTTAAAATGGTGATCGTGAGTCCATTTCTCAGGAGCAGGCCGGTTTCCGCCGACCTGGTGAATGTGCCGATTGCCAGCTTATTACCAAGCATGGGGATGACGCAATAGGAGAACCGTTTAGTCAAAACCGATAGCGGGCAAAGTTTCATGTAGTTGTCATTAATTTGTAAAAATACACACCTAACATCTGGTCTATTCCAATTGGACTAGACCAGGTGCTTGTGTTGTTTAGATGTCAGTCAGGTCTGGTTCGTTTGGTCATTATTAATCAACAAGATGAGAACACTCATGACAAGACTGACACCTATTGCGGCGGCGCTGGCTGCCATGCTTGCCCCCACTTTTGCCATGGCGCAAACCGAACCGGAAGCCGATAGTCAGGCCACTGCCGAAGCACAAATTGAAGAAGTGGTATCGGTAGGTTATATGCACAAAGGCATGGCACAAGCCCTGACCATGCAACGCACTGCCAATAATATCGTCAATATCGTTTCGGCTGACGGCATCGGTAAGTTACCCGACCGAAACGCGGCCGAAGCGGTGCAGCGTATCCCCGGTGTTTCTATTGAACGTGACCAGGGCGAGGGGCGCTTTGTGGCTGTGCGCGGCTTGCCTTCGCAATGGAACTCCACCACCTTGAACGGCTCACGCTTGCCCACCGCCGAAGAAGAAACCACCAGCCGGGCGGTGGCATTCGACTTCTTTCCCTCAGATATGATTGAGCGAGTGGAAGTGTCCAAAGCCGTTACTGCCGATATGGAAGGTGATGCCATAGGTGGCAGCGTCAACTTTGTTACCCGCCGGGCGCCGGATGAGCAGACACTAGTGGTGAATTTGGGCGCGGGTACGTCTGAGTTGGCTGAGGGCAACAGCAAAAGCCTGAACTTGTTGTATGGCGATCGCAGTGAGGATGGCCGTTTTGGTTACCTGCTGAATGCTACGCTTTGGGAGCGAGACTGGGCCACAGATAACTACGAGCCGCGTCGTGAAGGATTGGGAGTGCATCGATTGGAGCTGCGTGATTATACAGGCACGCGCTCCACCTATGGGGTTAACGGTGCGGCAGAGTATTTGCTGGACAATGGTTTGCTGTATGGCAAAGCTCTGTACGGCTCCCTGCGCGACGAGGAAACCCACTACAAAAACCGTGTTCGCTTCAATAAAAGCCGGGTCGAGCTTCAGCATATTTACAACGAACTGATCACCGAAATGGCGGGTTTTCAGTTTGGTGGTGAACACGACTTATCTTCAGCCACTAAATTAGACTGGAGCCTGGCAACCTACACCAACAAGTTCTATTACGGCGATATCCCCAACTCGGCTGATGGGGCTTACTATGTGGTGAAGTTCAAACAAGGCGTAAGCTTTGATGATGATGTAGGGATACGTGACGGTGTGGATCAGGGCGATGGTCTGATTTACAACAGTATTGATGGCGGTACTGATCCTGCCTTGGAAATTGGTATGCATTTGCCGGATGACTGGCGTATGGATCCCAGCCAGGCAGTGCTGGCCGATGTTGAGCTTTATGACATTGATATCAAAGAAAAAGACAAAATTGTTGCAGAGCTGAATCTGCATCATCAGTTCGATGCCACCCTGGCCCTCAAAGCCGGACTGAAATACCGCGACAAAGAGCGTAACGCGGCCTTCTTTGATAAGTTTTTTGGCTGGAACGAAGCCGAGTTTGGCCCAGCGCCAACTATGCAGCAAGTGGCTGACGAGCTGGGGGTAGCGCTGGTAGACCAGCCCGGACGTAGCGACTATTTGAGCCATTTTGCCATTGATTACCAAAAGCACTTTGCCCCTGTTATTCCGGTGGCAGATTTAAAGCGTTGGTGGGATCAGAACCAGCATAAAGTCAGTCTTCTGGAAGGGGATTCTGAGGTGCCCGAGTTAGGTGGTGGCTTGAGCCGTAACTTTGACCTTCAGGAATCGCATCTGGCTTTATACGGTATGGCCACGTACACCCCGTCAGATAACTGGACAGTGGTAGGGGGCCTGCGCCTGACCCAAACCGATACCGAGGTAAGTGGTTGGGTAAAAGTGGAGGACGCCAACGGCAGCCATGTTGAGCCTTCAATAGGTAAAAAAGACTATTTGTCGGTGCTGCCATCTTTGCATCTGACCTACAGCCCGGATGACAACAGCAACTATCGTTTGGCCCTGAGCCGTACTTTTGCCCGTCCGGACTTTGGCCAGCTTTCCCCTGGTGCCACCTATCTGGAAATTGAAAATGAGCTGCGCTCTGGCAACCCAGAGCTGGATCCCACCTATTCCAACAATCTCGACCTGATGTATGAATACTACTTTGGCGATACCGGTATCTTGTCGGCCGGGTATTTTTATAAGCAGATTATTGATCCGGTGTTCTCTCAGACCTATCAGGGCAGTTATCGCGGTCAGACGGTAACGGTTAAAAGCCCGCTAAACGGTGATGATGCCTGGTTGCACGGTGTGGAACTGACCTTTAATACCAAGCTGGGCATGCTTGGCGACTGGGCTGACAATATCGGATTCTCGGCAAATGCCACCTTTATGGACTCCGAGATGGACATTCCCGGTCGGGATGACAAAGTGAAAATCTCTCGTCAGGCAGACGCCTTGTATAACCTGGCGCTTTATTATGATGACGGTGCCTTTGCCGCCAGGGTGGCGCTGAATCATAAAGGCGCTTACATCGAAAGCCATGGCAGCAGCGCGGATCTGGATACCTACTATGGTGACTATACCAGTGTGGATGCCACTGCTTCTTACCAGCTTACCGACCATGCCTTGATTTATCTTGAGCTTAACAACCTCACCGATGAACCACTGCAGTACTACACGGGTTCAGAAGCGCGTCCCAACCAGATTGAATACTACGGTGTTCGCGGTCAGGTGGGTGTGCGTTACGACTTCTTCTAACGCCTTGGGGGGCTGGCCACAGGCCAGTGCCCATTCTCTGTACCTTTAGTTTAAGACAGGTGAGACCATGGCTGAGGCCAAATCCCGGTTAAGCGGTGTGACCCGCTTTTTACAGCAAGCGCCGGCTTTGCTGTTAGTGGTATACGCATCTTGTGCGGCTTTTATGACCTATACCTGCATGTATGCCTACCGAAAGCCGTTTTCGGTGGCGAGCTATGCTGATATTCAAGGCTGGTCTGGGCTGCTGGATTTTAAAGTGGCGCTGATCCTTGCTCAGGTACTGGGCTATTTGCTGTCTAAATTTATCGGCATCAAAGTGGTGTCGGAAATGACTGCGGCGCGTCGTGCCATCAGTATTCTGGTACTGGTGCTGTGCAGCGAACTGGCCCTTATCGGATTCGCTCTGACACCAGCACCTTACAACCTGGCCTTTATGTTTCTAAATGGTGTGCCACTTGGCATGATTTGGGGGTTGGTGTTCAGCTTTCTCGAGGGGCGCCGGTCAACGGAAATCCTCGGTGCGGTGTTAAGTGTCAGCTTTATTGTGGCGTCCGGCTGGGTGCGTACTGTGGGTAAATGGCTGCTGGTGGATATGCAGGTGCCCGAGTTATGGATGCCGGCTGTGACCGGCGCACTATTTACCCCACTATTTTTTATTTCGTTGTATTTACTAGCGAAAACCCCGCTTCCTAACCCTCAAGATATTGCCGAGCGACATCTGCGGGCGCCTATGGACAGCGCCGCCAGGTGGGCGTTTTTCTGGCGCTATGCGCCGGGGATCCTGCTGTTGGTCAGCAGCTTTTTGCTGTTTACCGGCCTGCGTGATTTTCGCGATAACTTCTCAGCCGAAATTTGGCAGGCATTGGGTTATGGCCAGGAGCCGGGGATCTTCGCTTATGCCGGGATCCGCATCGCCTTTTTTGTGCTGATCGCACTCGGGCTGATGGTGATAATTAAGGACAATCTGCGGGCCTTTTTCGCTAATCAGTATTTCATCTTACTGGGCTGTGGCCTGCTGGGCGGATCTACCCTGATGTTCCAGTCGGGCATGCTGGATGGCAAAAGCTGGATGGTGCTGCTCGGCGCCGGGTTATATATCGCCTATATCCCTTACAACTGCTTTTTGTTTGACCGCCTGGTCTCAGCGGTGGGGGTGACTGCTAATGCTGGATTTCTTATTTATCTGGCGGACTCTGCAGGCTATCTGGGCAGCGTCGGAATTTTGCTTTACCGCACCTTTGCATCGCCAGACATCAGCTGGCTGCAGTTTTTTATCCAACTTTGTTATCTGGTGTCTTGCCTGGGCGGGGCGCTGGTTATCGGCTCGCTGCTGTATTTTGGCCGTCTGCGCCAACCAGGCAGGGTTTTGCACAAACTCTATGCCGGTCAGCCTGGCTGAGACTCGCGAGTCATAGGAATTCGAGCTGGCAAAGGCCAGCCATGTAAAGAGAGGAAAAGATGCAACAACTTAATGCCGTGATTTTAGATTGGGCCGGTACTGTGGTGGATTTTGGCTCAGTCGCCCCCACCAGTATTTTTGTGGAAGCTTTTGCCAGGGCCTACCAGTTTGACTTGTCGCTGGCCGAAGCGCGAATTCCCATGGGCATGGGTAAATGGGATCATATCCATACGCTGGGGCAACTGTCTTCAGTGCGTGAACGCTGGGTTGCGCAATTTGGTCAGCCCATGACAGACGCCCAGGTGGATGAGATTTACCGTACCTTTATGCCGCTGCAAAAGGCCAAAGTGGCCGAGCGGGCCGCGCCTATTCCTGGTGTATTGGCGGTGCTGGAGCAGATACGTGAGCGGGGAATGAAAATTGGCAGTTGTTCGGGCTACCCACGGGAGGTCATGGAAGCCTTATTGCCGGTCGCGGCTGATTATGGTTATCAGCCTGATTGTGTGGTGTGCAGCGATGATTTGGCGGCAGGTTCGCGCCCCGGTCCCTGGATGGCGCTGCAAAATGTTATTGAGCTTGGTCTGATGGCGGTAAGCCGCTGCGTAAAAGTGGATGACAGCGCACCTGGCATAGAGGAAGGGCTAAATGCCGGTATGTGGACTGTGGGCCTGAGCCTGACCGGCAATGCCGTTGGCCTGACATTGGAAGAATGGCAAGATCTGGACGCACACCGCCAGCAACAGCTAAAAGCCGAGGCACAGCAGCAGCTAAGCCAGGCCCACTATGTTATCGACAGCCTGGCCGATATTCTGCCGGTACTGGATGACATCGAGCAGCGCCTGGCCCGCGGAGAGCGCCCTTGAGCGTCATCGCATTCCAACCTTATTGGTTTGATCAGGCCATGGCACAGGAAGCACCCGTTGCGTCGCCTGCGCTAACCGGTACATGCCGCGCCCAGATTGGCATAGTCGGGGGCGGTTTTAGCGGACTGTGGAGCGCTATTAAAATAAAGCAAAAATGCCCGCAGGCTGAGGTGACGCTGATTGAAAGTGGTTGGTGCGGGCAGGGGGCGTCCGGGCGCAATGGCGGTGCCATGCTGACCTGGTCAACCAAGCTGCCGACCCTGATCAAACTCTATGGCTTGTCGGCGGCTCTGACACTAGTGCAACAATCAGAGCAGGCGGCGCGGGATATTGCCGGGTTTTGCTGCCAGTATGGTATTGACGCCGAGCTTCGCCTGGATGGTGCTTATTATACCGCCACCAGTGCTGCGCAGCGTGGGGTCATGCCGCCAATATTGGCCATGCTTGAGCGCCATGGATTGAACAACTGGCAGCAGTTAACTTCCCAGGCACTACTTAAGCAAACTGGCTCGGCACTGCATCTGGATGGCTATTTCAGCCCGCAGGCCGGGAGTGTACAACCAGCTAAATTGGTCAGGGGGCTGAAGCAGGTTGCCAGCCAGCTTGGGGTGCAGATTTATGAGCATAGCCCGATGCTGGGCTTTGAGGCTGGCAGGCCGAATAAGGTAAAAACCCAATACGGTTCGCTAGTGTGTGACACCCTGATCCTTGCCACCAACTCCTGGTTGCCTCGCCAGGTACCCAGTCTGTCCAGGGCCGTGTCGCTGGTATCTTCGGATATGTTGATCACCGAAGCTGCGCCTCAGACACTTGAGGCACTTGGCCTTAAGCATGGCGGCGCCGTGATTGATTGTCGCACTTTTGTGCATTACTACCGCACAACGCCAGATGGGCGATTAATGTTAGGTAAAGGCGGTAATCGTTTTGCTTTTGCCAATCGCATGGACAAGGGTTTTGATGCTCAAAGTCCAAGGGAAGGGCAACTGCAGCAAGCGCTGCGGCGTTTTTTCCCGGATAGCGGTCTGCAAATGCAGCGCAGTTGGAATGGCGCATCGGACCGCTCTGCGACCGGCATGCCGTTTTTCGGCCATCTGCCTGGCCAGCCGACTGTACTTTATGCTCTGGGGTATTCGGGCAACGGCGTGGTGCAAACGTATCTGGGCGGCGAAATACTCTCCTCTATGGCGTTAGGCTTACAGGACAAATGGAGCCAAAGCGCCCTGATCTGTACCCGACCGCTGAATTTTCCACCTGAGCCGTTTCGCTACTTAGGTGCCCTGGCAATACGCGATGCGATAAGACGTAAAGAAGCCCGCGAAGATGCTGATTTGGTGCCGAGAGTCTGGGATAAGCAGTTGGCCAGGCTAGCTAATTTTGCCGGTAAGGCCGATTATGACTAACCCCATTGCCTTGATCCGGGCCTTGTTTGAGCGCTATGACCAGTTAACCCTGGGAGAGAATTGCAGTCAGTTGGAACATGCCGTGGCCTGTTCCATGTTGGCGCAGCAGCAAGGGCTGGGGGATACCCTGTCGTGTGCGGCCTTTTTGCACGATATTGGCCATTTTATCGCCCTTGAGCGGCAATTACCTGGCCTGACCGCCCTTGGCTATGCCGGTCACGCCGAGCTCGGTGCTGAGGTGCTGAGCGCATGGGGATTCCCACCTGAACTTACCCAGCCAATTTACTGGCATGTACAGGCAAAACGTTATCAGGCCTTTGCGCAAGGCGTAGCTGCACTCTCTGCCGCCAGTTTGGCCACCCTGGCCGAGCAGGGCGGTGTGATGGAAGCTGACGAAGCGCAGCGGTTTATTCAGCAGCCCTTTGCAGCACAGGCCATGCAACTGCGTGCTTTGGATGATGCGGGCAAACCACAGCAGGATATTGCGGTGGATCGGGCCTTTTGGCTTGAAAGGATTGAGCGCTACTGGAACAATAACCACACTTAGGACTAGTCCAGACTATCATGTTGTTATATCAGCAAATTCGTCACCATTTGGCGGCACTTATCCAGCAAGGTGCGATGCGCCAAAACAGCAAACTGCCCTCTGAACGGGAATTGCTTGAGCAGTTCAAGTCCACCCGTATTACGGTCAGAGAAGCGCTGCTGCGACTGGAAGCGGAAGGGATTATTTATCGTCAGAACCGTAAAGGTTGGTTTGTTTGTCCGCCACGTTTGGTGTGGAACCCGGTTCGCAAAGTGAATTTCTATGAGTTGGCCAAACAGCAGGGCTTCAAAGCCCAGACCAACGTGGTGGAGGTCAGCCGCCAATGGGTGCAGGGGGAGGTGGCAGAAGCTTTTGGCGAAAATACGCTGGAAGCCTTTAACCTCGTGAGAGTGCGCAGTCTGGACGGCAGAGCGGTGATGCTGGAAGAAATTACCTGTCCGCTAGCCATTTGTGCCACGCTGGATAAGCAGGACCTGAGTGGCTCTGTGACGCAGATCATTCTTGAGCAAGGCGGTGTGGAAGTGACCCATGAGCGTAGCCAGGTATTTGTGACCACCTTGCCGGACGACTATGCCCCGCAGCTGGAGCAAAATAGCGGTGCCCCTTGTTTACGCATTGTGCGTAAGCGCTACGATAAGCATGACGCCCTGGTGGACTACAACATTGAGTACTGGCTGCATAGCGCGATTGAGATGCAGGTTGAAGGGCTCTAAATAGGGCATAAAGGGCCGGTGCTTTGACCGGCCTGTGGAATATCAGAGCAGAGCAACCAGTTGCTTTAACATCGCTGGGTGAGCTGGCCAGGCAGGGGCGGTGACCAGTTTACCGTCGGTAATCGCCTCATCCATTTGCAGGTCGACATACTCGGCACCCGCCAGTCTGACTTCCGGCGCGCAAGCTGGATAGGCAGAGACTTTCTTGCCTTCAATCACATTGGCGGCGGTTAATAGCTGCGCGCCGTGACAAATGGCCGCCACCGGCTTATTACTGGCCACAAAGGCTTTGATTATCGCCAGTACTTTACTATCCAGACGCAAATATTCAGGGGCACGACCACCTGGCAGGTAAAGGGCATCGTATTCAGACGCGGCGACCTGCTCAAAATCGGCATTCAACGTGAAGTTGTGGCCGCGTTTTTCGCTGTAGGTCTGGTGTCCTTCAAAGTCGTGAATACAAGTGGCAATGCTGTCATTCTTTTTCTTGCCCGGGCACACGGCATCTACCTGATGGCCCATGGCTAATAGCGCCTGAAAGGGCACCATATTTTCATAATCTTCAACAAAGTCACCGGTGATCATCAGTATCTTGGCCATAAATTCCTCCTGGAAATGTGTGTAAAGCGATGTGGGGATTCCCCTGAAATGGCACATGAACGAGTTCGCTTTGTAGCAATTCGCAACGTGCCACATTCTGTGACCCCAAACTAGTGGGCAAGTTTCAACACAATTAGCAACGGGCGTTCTTCAAGGTGATCTGAGTTTCCGCATGTGCGGATAAACTGGCTTCAAATAGTTTGCCAACATCAGACGAGGCCAAGCTTTAGGTGTTACATTCAGTAAATGGATAATGATCCAGTTTACCGGTGCCGTTGTGCCCTGACTAAGGCGTGAGACTAACACCGGTAAGGATCCGCAGAAAGATATCAGGCCTCGCTTTGCGCTTCGGCAAAGCTTTGGTCCATGCTTTCGGCCGGGCAGGCACAGTTGGTACGACCAACTACCTTGGCGGGCACGCCAACCACTGTGGTATGAGCCGGAACGGCTTGTAATACCACGGAGCCAGCGCCAATTTTTGCACTTTTACCTATATCGATATTGCCCAGTACTTTGGCACCAGCCCCTATCATCACACCTTCACGGATTTTAGGGTGACGGTCGCCACATTCGTTACCGGTGCCGCCCAGGGTGACACCCTGCAGGATAGATACATTGTCTTCAATAACCGCTGTTTCACCAATAACAATGCCGGTGGCATGGTCGAACATCACGCCTTTGCCGATTTGACAGGCCGGGTGAATGTCCACACCAAAGACTTCGGAGTTGCGGCTTTGGATAAAACGCGCTAGATCCCGGCGGTTTTGCTGCCACAAACAATGGGCCAAACGATGTACCTGAATGGCCTGAAAGCCTTTGAGGTTAAGCAATACGGTCAAGTATTTGTCTACGGCGGGATCCCGGTCAATCACGGCTTTTATATCGCAACTGACCTGGGTCAGCATGTTGTCGCAATTCACAAAGGCCTGATCAAACAGCTCTCTGAAGGTGAAAGCCGAGACCACGCCGTCGGTGAGTTTGTTGGCGACGATAAAACTCAATGCGCTACCCAGGCAGGTGTGATTGAGAATGCAGGAATAAACGTGACTGGCCAGCAAAGGTTCGGTACGGATCAGATCTTCCGCTTCCAGTCGCAATTGTTGCCAAATTTGATGACGCATGGAAAAGCCTGGATTTTCAAGGATGTGGCTATTGTACGCGGCAACTGTGCAAAGGTCTTGTAATTAACAGGAATGGCTCAGTGCAAATACGCATTAAAAAAGGGGCCGGAGCCCCTTGCCGGGTTAATCCAGCCAATATCTGGAAGAGGCGATAGCACTGAGTAGACGCTGAATATCCTGCGGATAAACTTCGCCTATATTGCCGATACGAAAGCAATCGGCATCTGACACTTTGCCCGGATAGATCACAAAGCCTTGCTCCTTCAAGCGCTGATAAAACGCCTTGAAGTTATAGCCGGCCTGCTCTGGCGAATAAAATGAAGTGATGATGGGGGAATGAAGTGCAAAGGGCAGTAGCGTGCGAAACCCTAACTCTTGCATGCCCTGGCAAAGCAACCATTGATTTTGCTGATACCTGGCGTGGCGCGCGGCAATGCCACCTTCCTGGTCTAATTCTGTCAGTGCCTGGGCAAAGGCTCTGACCACATGAGTGGGTGAGGTAAAGCGCCATTTACCTTGCTGATTTTCCATACAATGCCACTGATCATAAAGATCCAAACTTAATGAACGGGCCTGGCCAGCGCATTTTTGCAAAAGGGATTGGCGGGCAATCACAAAGCCAAAGCCGGGCACACCCTGGATACATTTATTGGCCGAGCTGATTAGATAATCCACGTGCCAGTCGCCAATATCCATCGGCACACCGCCAAAACTACTCATGGCATCCAGAATCATCACCTTGCCGTACTGATGCGCTAAAGCCGCCACTTCCCGGGCCGGATTAAGCATGCCTGTGGTGGTTTCACAGTGAACCATGGCCACATGGGTGATACCGCTGTTTTGTTGCAGATGGCGCTCTATTTCTTCAATGTTAGGCAGACTGGTTTCGCTTACTTTGTACAGACTGTGATTGAGCTTGTGGTAACGGGCAATGTCTGCCATACGGGCACCATAGGCGCCATTGTCGATAATCAGCAACTTATGTTGTGGGCTTATCACCGTGCTGAGCACGGCTTCCACTGAGGCGGTACCTGAGCCCTGCATGAGCACGGCGGTATAGCCAGGTTGGGAGGTGGCCAGCTCCACCAAACGGCGGCGGATGTGCTGGACAATGCCAAGGTTATATTCCTCATCCCAGGTGCACCAGTCTTTTAGCATGGCTTCACGCACCCCTTGACTGGTAGAAAGCGGGCCTGGGGTAAGCAACAGATATTGGTTCATCAATCTTCTCAATTAACTGGTATAGACCAGTTAATTGTTCCATAGACAAACTGGTGCGCAAAGCGCTAAATCATGAAGGTTTTATGACAGTGGATGGGCAAAGGGGCCTGTGCCCATCCACAGTGGAACAGCCTCAGGATATCTTGATCTTGTAGCGCAGTGTGTTGCCCCATTGCTCCTGCATATAAATAACCTGACCGCTGGACTTATCCAGCCAGAAGTCCACCTGGTACTTTTCACCGTCACTGTAACGCAATACCCAGCAAGGCCGCGCCGCACCAT
Source organism: Bowmanella yangjiangensis (assembly GCF_018531185.1). Lineage (NCBI taxonomy): Bacteria > Pseudomonadati > Pseudomonadota > Gammaproteobacteria > Alteromonadales > Alteromonadaceae > Bowmanella > Bowmanella yangjiangensis. The sequence goes on along the minus strand of NZ_JAHDJU010000003.1, from coordinate 68,660 downwards.
ATGGGGGCTGATAGTCTTTACTGCTGACCTGGTAGGTGTAAAGCGCAGGTTCGGTTTTCGAACCGGGGTGATAAAAAGGCAAGGTAACGCTTTGTTGTTGGTTAAGTTCAAGTAAAGCAAATGTCTCCATGTCCAACTCCCAGTTGAGCAAACCAGGTTGGTGACGCAGGGAGAAATCGGCTTTTTGATTATTGGCAAGGTGGGCATCACCGACAATCTGCTGCTCAGTGAATACAAAGGCTTCATCGCCTTTCGCTGAATGGCTGCGATGATACAAAGGTTGGAAGTTATCAATACGGTTGTAGGAAAGGATGTCTCGGTCGGACTTGCCGTCAGGACTACGCCAATGTTGTTCTGTTTTGATCACCGCCTGACCCTGATATTCGGCTTCACTGACATTGCGTTGCCAGATAGCCGCGCTTTTTAGGTTGCCACTGGCTTTGTCTTCAATGTAAACCAAATATCGATGTTCGCCGAGCGGGTAATCTGCCACGGTCAGATCATGCAACCTTTCTAGCGCACTGACGGAGGTGGCGGTAAACAACAAGAACACACAGGCTAGATAACAACGCATTTGTTTTCCTTAATCGACATGGTTGGGGGATTAGGCATGTATTGAAAGGCGAATAAATGTGTCTGTCTAATGGCTTTGTGTAACAAGACTTAGCAGGTAAAAAAGATACCGCCCCATACAGGGGCGGTGGTTTTAGCCGGGAATGACGCGACTGACCAGGCGTTTACTGTCGGCCAGCATATTGCTGGTGGCGCGTCGCAGTTTTAACAGGCCCAGGTAGGTCAGTGGCAGCAGGAACAAGCTGGTCAGGGTAGAGAACAGCAGCCCACCGATAATGGCAATGGCCATGGGCGCATAGGGTGGACCATCTCCCCCTATTTGAGTGCCACCTAATGCCAGCGGTACCAGGCCAAGTACCGTAGTGGAGACCGTCATCAGAATAGGACGGACACGACTCAGGCAGCCTTCAATGATGGCGTTGATCACGCTGTATCCTTCTGCGACAAGTTGATTGATGCGATCAACCAGTACGATACCGTTATTAACCACTATGCCCATTAGGATCAGCATACCTATCATGCCTATCACCGACATATTGGTGCCGGTCAGTAAGAAGGCCCAGAACACGCCGGTAAAAGAGAACAGTAGTGAGGTGATAACAGCGGTAGGCAAAAGCAGTGATTCAAACAAGGCGGCCATCACCAGATAAATCATGCAGACAGCCAGCAGCATATTAATCTGCATTACTGCCTCCGACTCGTCTTGGTTACGGAAGCTGCCATCCAGCGTCCAGCTATAACCACTGGGCAGGCTGATATGTTCCATCACTTTTTCAATACCTTGGCGGGCTTGCTCCAGGCTGGTGCCTTCTTCAAGGTTAGCGCCAATACCCAGGGCGGTCTGCCGATAGTAGCGACGAATTTGCGACATTCTGGGCAGGATCTCGATATCTGCCAACATATCCAATGTGATGTTCTGCTGACCATCTCGTTTAATGGTTAGGCTTTTTAGCTCATCCAGAGACTGTTGCAGGGATTCGTCGAACAACAGGCGAATATCCATTTCGCCGGTTTGAGCATGTCGAAATGTTCTGAGGTTGCTTCCCCTCAGGGCCATGGCTACGGTATTTGCCACGGTTTCTGCTGACAGTCCAAAACGGAAAGCTTTTTGCCGATCAACACGGATCTGCAATTCTTCTTTTTCACCATTGATATCGGTGCGCACGTCGGTAAGTCCATCTACTCTGGCCAGCACCGGAACTATCTGGTCGGCGATATCCATTAGGGTTTCAGAGGACTGGCCTAACAGGGTCAGACGCACCCCACCTTTGCTCTCATTCCAGCGGAAGCTGGGTTTACTGCGTACAAAGCTGGGCATGTCTTTCTTGATCAAGGCTTTCAGTTCAGCCTGGGACATGGGCAGCTCATCTTCCAGGGTTAAACCCGATACGGCGTGACCCGGATTGTAATAGCTGTATACCTGCTTGATGTGGAAACGTTCCTGGTTGGCATAGAGGTAAGCCTCCATGCGTTCTACTTCTTTTTCCACCTCTTCCAGGTTGAAGTTACCCTCAATGTTGTAGTTCAGCCACAGCCGGTTGTTGGGGTTGTCATTATCCCCGTCGTTAGTGACCACGCCCATGGGGATGGCGGTGGAAAGCAGGATGGCGATGGCAATCAGGGTGGTTTTTCCCTGATGGTTGAGCGTCCAGGTCAGGATGCGCTGATACCAGGCTGCGAATTTACCCGGGCCTGACTTTGTTGTGACTTTTTGCTGTTTAAGGCGACTGGCCAGCAACGGGATCAGGGTTTGGGCAATCAGCAGTGACGCGAACAGTGATATACAAATAGCAATGGCCACATGTTCGAGAAACACTGTGACTTCCTGTTTTTCACCGACAATATTGGGCAAAAACACAATGGCGGTGGTGGCAGTACCGGCAATGACGGCCAGACTGACTTTACTGACCCCGGCTTTGGTGGCTTTGATAGGATCGGCTTCGGTTTCCCGCTCATGGCTGATGCTTTCGGTGACCACCACTGCATTGTCAACCAGCATACCTATCGCCAGCATCAGCCCCATCATGGACAGAATATTCAGGCTGTACCCCATAAACAGCATAAAGCCCAGGGTAATACAGATGGCAAAGGGCACAGACAGCACCACAATCAGGGTGGGGGCCCATTGGCGCAGGAACGCATACAACACCACCACCGACAATAATGCCCCGAGCATGCCGGCATCCAACAAATCACTCAGAGACTTGGTAACGCTTTGCGCCTCGTCTTGCATGATAAACAGATTGATGCCTTGAAACGCTGGGTTACCGTTTGCCTCGTCTATCACCTTTAATACGGCTTGGGAGACTTCCACCAGGTTGCTGCCAGACTCACGATAGATGTTCAGGCCCACTGCGTAGGTGCGGTCCAAGTGCCTCCCTTCGGTGCGTTTTGGGGTTTCATAGCTGATGTCGGCGATGTCTTTGAGGCGGATGCCGGATTGGATGATCAGATCTTCAATCTCTTCCTTGCTGCGAAATTCACCCTGTGGATTCACGCTGATTTTCTGGTCTAACTCAAAGAAGTGGCCGGCGGTCATGGAGAAGTTGGCATCTCGTAACGCTTTCCCCAGCTTATTCAGATCGATATGCAGGGCGGCTATACGCTGGGCGTCCAGGCGGATAGCAATTTGCTTTTTCATCACCCCGTAGAGTTCAACTTTGGATACCCCTGGTACCCGTTCGATAGGCATTTTTAGGTTGCGATCCAACAGATCGTAAGCGTTGGAGAGATCTCGCTCGCTGGAAACCCGCAGTTGAAAGATAGGCAAATCGGCCGTATTGAATTGATACACCATGATACGCTCGACATCTGAGGGCAGCAGATGGCGAATGGCGTCAATTTTTTCCCTGGCTTCAATACCCTTGGCACTCAAGTTTTCGCCCCAACTGAATTCCAGGCTGATTTCAGCGTTGTTTTCGTTGGATGTGGATGACAAGCGTTTTACGTCTGCCATCGTGGCCAGGGCTTCTTCCACCGGCTTGGTAATCATCTTCTCGACTTCCGCCGGGGTGGCATCCTGATAGGGCACCACCACCATAATTTGCGGAATGTCGATACCGGGGAATTTTTCCAGTGGTAGCATACGGCTGGCCAACAACCCCAACAGCAGCATAGAGAAGAACAACATGCATACAGTAACCGGCTTACGAATAGCGAAGTCGGTGAGGTAAACGCCGAGGTTTTCAAGCTTGTTCATGGCTTACCTCCAGGCTGTCCTGAGCGGGCGCGGTAAAGCGCTTGCGGTCAAACAAACTGTACAGTACCGGGATTAAAAGCAGCGTCAGTACCGTGGCAAAAAGCAGACCGAAAATCACCGTGATGGCCATGGGCGTGCGGATTTCCGACCCTTCACCCAAACCAATGGCCATGGGCAGCAGGCCCAAGGTGGTGGTCAGGGTTGTCATCAGAATAGGGCGCAGACGGCTGCTGGCAGCTTCAAAGATTGCGACTTGCTTGTCGCTGCCGGCTTCGCGCAATTGATTAATTCTGTCGACCAGCACGATAGCATTGTTGACCACAATACCAGCCAGCATGATCAGGCCGATAAACACCACCACACTGATATTTGTGCCGGTCAGGAATAGCCCATAAATTGAACCTGCACAGGCCAGCGGTACGGTAAAGAGGATGAGGAAGGGATGCAGCAGGGATTCAAACTGCGAGGCCATCACCAGATAAACCATAAACACCGCGAGCAGCAGGGCGAATTTCAACGAATCGAAAGACACTTGCATCTCTTCATTCTGACCAGCAATGCGGGCCTGCATGCTCATAGGTAGCTTTAGATCAGATAGGATTAATTTTGCTTGGGCCACGGCTTCACCCAAATCGCCGTGAGCCAGGTTGGCAGTGACTAATGCCACACGTTCCTGACCAACACGGGTTATCTCGCTTGGGCCTACCGACATCTGTATATCGGCCACCGCATCCAGGGGGACCGAGGGGTTGCCACCTGGATTGACTGTCATGCGAGCAATATCTTCAATGGAATCACGCTGCTGAGTCTGGGTTCTGACCAGGATATCCACTTTGCGATCATCGATGGCGTAGCGACTGGCAACTTCACCGCCGATCTTGGCCGCGATCAATTTAGACACATCGGCGGCGCTTAAGCCAAGTTGTGCCAGCTTAGCGTGGTCAAAATAGATTTTCAGCTCAGGGTGTCCGGCCCGCAGGGTAGATTTAACATCAGCGAAACGGTCATCGGCTTCAAGCAGGGTGACTAACTTGTCTGCGTGGCGCGCCAGTAGCGTCAGGTCATAACCTGTTAGCTGGATCTCAAGTGGTGTGGCAAAGCTGAACATTTCCGGCTTGCCGAATTTTGCTGTGACGCCTGCCTGGGTGCGCAGATATTCGCGCATGGCGTCCATGACCTTATTTTCCTCGGTTGCGTGGGTGCCGTTTTGCATCACTACATTCAGCTTACCCCAATAATCGCCGCCTTGGCTGGGGGAAGCATTCATTAAACTACCTGTACCGGCTAGCGAGTAAGTCCGATCGACGCCGTCCAGATCCTGAGTAAACAAAGCCAGTTTTTCCAGTACATGGTCGGTGTCTTCAAGACGAGCACCGGTGGACAAATTGACTTCGACATAGAACTCTCCCTGAGACATGGGCGGGATAAGTTCTACGCCCAGACGGGGGAGTAGTGTCAGGGATAGCAGGGCACTGCCCAATACTGCCGACAGGGTGACTGCCCGGTGTTGCATGGCCTGCCGCAACAGGCTTTGATAGCCATGCTCTAAGGCACTAAAGACCCGGTCAAAGATCCACAACAAAGGTTTAAAAACAACGCTCAGCACTTTTCTTAGCAGGCGAATGACGGCCAGAATGGCGCTGCTGATAGTTAGGGACAGCACGTAAATCAGTTTACCTATGCCTTTTAACAGCATGCGAAATGGCCAAACCAGGTAGTAAAGTACTTTACCGGCTTTGCTGGCAGGGACTTGCACGGTATGACTCGGGCCAAGATCCAGTGGGGCACTTGATTCACTGCTTCCGGCCCTTTTTTCACGGGCGGCCAGCATGGGAATTAATGTCAGTGCCACGACCAAGGATGCAGCCAGCGCGAAGGTGACCGTCAAGGCCTGATCACTGAATAATTGGCCAGCGACCCCTTCGACAAATACCAGCGGGAAGAACACCGCCATGGTGGTCAGGGTTGAGGCGATAATGGCATTAGACACTTCTTTTGTGCCCTGTGCCGCTGCGGTATGGGCATGGGTACCCAGCTTTTTGTGACGATCGATATTTTCCAGCACGACTATGCTGTTATCGACCAACAAGCCGATGGCCAGGGCAATACCGCCCAAGCTCATGATATTGAGGCTGATGTCGTTGCCGTACATCAGATTAAAAGTGGCGACAATCGAAACCGGAATACTGATAGAGATAATCAGGGTTGGCCAGATATTCTTTAGGAACAGATAGAGGACCAACATGGCCAGGATCCCGCCGATAATGGCAGCAGATTTCACCTCATCAATGGCATTGGCGATAAACAGAGACTGGTCGTATACCACTTGCAATTGGTATTGCGATGGAATGTCTTTGCGGATTTGTTCCAGGCGGCGTTTAACATTGTCGGCAACCTGCACAGTGTTGGCATCACCTTCTTTGTAGATGGCAACTTCTACCCCTTCAAGTCCGGCAAAGCGGGTAACCGAATCGCGCTCTTTATGGCTGTCTACAATCTCGGCAATATCGGCCAGGCGGATATTACGGCCTTCACGGGACGCAATAAACAGATCTCGCATCTGATCGAGATTCTGGAATTGATTCAAGGTACGTACCAGATATTCCCGACTACCGTCTTCCACCCGACCACCTGAGGTGTTGACGTTCTCGGCTTTAAGACGGGTAATGACATCTTCCAATTTGATGTTTAACTGACTGGCTTTGTCCTGATTGATCAGAACCTGGATCTCGTTCTCCAGACCTCCGCCTACCTTCACTGAGGCAACGCCGTTTACCGACTCAAGTTTGCGTTTAAACTCTTCTTCAGCGTATGTGCGAAGCCGTTTGGTGGCTTCGCTGTCAAGATTGCCCTGGCTGGCGCCTAAACCCATGCGCAGAATAGGATCCATATTGGGGTTAAAACGCAGTAGCAGCGGTTTCTTCACATCCAGGGGCAACTGAATAATATCCAGCTTCTCGCGCACGTCCAGGCTGGCGAGATCCATTTTGCTCCCCCATTCAAACTCCAGTACCACGTCGGACTGACCCGCCTTCGAGGTGGAGGTGACAGTGCGCACACCTTTGACTACGCCAACGGCTTCTTCAATAGGCTTGCTGACCAGTTGTTCTACTTCACCCGGCGCCGCGCCGGGGTAGTCAGTGCGAATGGTCAGGGTCGGGTAGGATAATTCGGGTAACAGGTTTAGCGCTAAACGGGACAGTGACACCATGCCAAACAACAAAATAGCAAAAGTGAACATCCACACGGTAACCGGCCGTTTAACGGCAACATCAACAATACTCATGGCAATGGCTCCTGTGCTTAGCTCTTGGCCAGTTGTACGTCGTTGACTACTTCAACCGGGGCTTTGTCTTTAAGATTATGGTGACCTGTTACCACCACCTGCTCGGAACCATCAAGACCATTCACCACTTCCACTACATCACCCTCTGCGTAGCCGGTTTGGACTTGTACTTTCTCAGCGATACCGTCTCGCACGACAAACACACTGCTTTTATCGTCAATATTGATAATGGCCTGGCGGGGCAACAAGGTAGCGTTGGCGTGGGTGTCATAATTCAGTTTGACCTGAGCAAACATACCCGCCTTGAGATAATTGTCGTCATTGGGAACACGTAAGGTTACTTTGAATGTGCCGGTTTTGGCGTCAATTACAGGGCTGATACGTTCCACGTAGGCCTTGACCCTGTTGTCATTGGCAGCGGCAATGTCCAATTGGGCAGCTTGCTGCAGGTGCACGCGGGACAGCTCTTTCTCGGGAAGGTGAACCATGCCATATAGCTGCTTTTGCTGCACAATATGGAACATGCGCTCACGCTGGAATGATTCTGTGAGATTACCTACTTTGGCATTGCGTTCTGCGATAAAACCCGCGATGGGGGCGCGAATAGTGGTTTCGGCCAAATCCAGTCGAGCCAGCTCCAGTTCGGCCTTAGCCGCGTCATAAGATGCACTGAGCTTGTCATAGGCATCGTCGCTGACCAGTTTCTTCGCATACATATCACGAACTTTGTTCAGTTCTTTCTCAATTCCGGTCAGATTCGCTTCGGCCCGCTTGAGGTTGAGGATATAGCGTTCGGTTTCCAGTTTGGCCAGCACTTGCCCTTTTTCAACGTAGTCACCTTCTTCAACCAGGATCTCATGGATGATGCCTGATGCCCGTGCCACAACAAAGGCTTCTTCTTTTGCTTCAAGAATGGCGGTGGTGGCGTAGTTGGACGAAATATCACCTTGGCTGAGCGGCGCGACTTCAACGGGAATGGCGATAACTTCCACCTTCTTCTGCGCAGTATCAACTGTGGCCTCTGCGCCCCCGCAGCCGGTCATCAGTCCGGCGCTAATTAAGATGGAACTGGCGATAAGTGTCTTGACGAATCTGGATTGCATGGTGGTCCCCGAAACTGTTGCATTTTACGTTGTGTTTGCTGAATTCAGTAAAGCACTGAACGTGCCAGCAAAAATACTTCATATAAAACAACTAGATAGATATTTTTATTGTTCTATCGCTTAACAAAATACGCATCACTTAGCACTTTTGACTAAATGTTGGTTAATTGTATCAAATGTAAAAAATGTTCTGCGACACATAAGGCAGTGTAGACCTGGGCAATCCCCCTGAGCAGGGTGATTTTGTAAGCAAGTATATGTTGAGGCTAGAGCGACAAAGGTTTAAAGGCGGGAAAAGAATTATCAGTTGCAATCTTGCTCGAGAAGCGATGACACCAAGGCTGGAACTAAGCTCAGCCTTTGCCGCAACACTGTTTAAACTTACGCTCACTGCCACAAAAGCAGGGATCATTGCGGCCCATTTTCACTGTGCCGGTGTCGGGTAGTATGTCACCATCATGATACTTCCACTGCTGTTCTTCACGTACAAACCTGGAAAGCTCATGTAACTTATACAGCTTGCCCTGTTCTTTGAAATAAGCACAAAACTGCACTTCGGCAGTCTCACCATCAGCGCTGTGTGACTCTACTTGTAACGCCAACCATTGCGTGGCCTCGGCGTTCTCTTGTAAGTCTGCCAGTGTTAGATGCTCGCGCTTTTCCCGGCTGTAGGTATTCAGCACATAGTCAAAATTTGCCGTGGCGTAGGCGCTGTAGCGTGAACGCATCAGTGCTTCAGCACTGGGTGCTGTGGAGTTACCGCTGAGTAGCGGTTCACAGCATTGAGTAAAAGGTTGCTGGCTGTGGCAATAGCAAAGTCGGGTCATGGGGAAGGTGGCAATAGGGAGTATCAAGCCCATTACCATGGCCCAAAAATAAGATTGCTGTCCAGGTTTTTTTCTTTACTGATGTTTACTACGGTGACACTGAACTGGCGGCATAACTGTTCTAAGCGCTTGCGACTCAATTCGTCAATGAATAGTTCTTCTACAAACAAGGCACAGGTTTTACCGGCAGTAATGAGCTTTTCCAGCCAGTCGAGGGTTTTGTCTGCATCAGGCTTGGCCAGATGCTGACTGTTATGTTCAGTGCGTTTGAACTTCAGACTGTTTGACAACAGGTAGACCCATTTTCCTTGTTGTTCAAAGTGCTGCATCAAACTACGTAGCTGGGCACCTTGATACATAGATAATTCCAAAACGCCGGGTTGGTGACGGGAAGTAAGCAGTGCATTAACGGCCATAACAAAACCTTGTTTATTTATACAGTAGTTGTGTAAACAGTAGTACTGTATAAATAAACATGCAAGTGTTTTTTTTAATCAATCTTTCTGTAAAAGTTGCCTTGTTGTTTGCAAGGCCTGAATTTGCGCGTCGTCAATGCCAAACTCCTGCAACACCATTTTGCTGTGTTGTCCCAGTTTTGGTGCGGGTTGGGCTATGGGGGGCTGATGGGCGGAAAGTTTAATGATAGTGCCAAGGCTAATATGTTCACCTTTGGCACTTTTCACATATTGCAAGGGTTGCCGCGATTTTACCTGTGGTTCCTGTAGCGCTTGATCCAGTCGGTTGACCGGGCTGATGCAATAGTCGGTGTCACCAAAGTCTGCCAACCAGTCGGCGCGTGAACGGCTAAGGAAAAGGGCGCGAAGGGCCTGTGTTTGTTGATGGGGATCGTTAATATCGAGAATATCTTCTCGCTCAACCTGATGCAAAAAGCCCTGATAATATCTGTGCTCACCGGCACCAAAATACAAATAGTGGCCACAGGCGCATTGGTAAAGTGCGTTACGGGGCCATTCTCCTTGCATAAAGGCCTGGCCTTGCCTGGGTTGGTCGCAGTTGTGAAGTTCTCCGGCAGCCGGAGCCTGAAGCCCCATTAGCGCGTCCAATACGGCAATATCCACAAGTTGCCCTTCACCGGTTTGCGTGCGATGCAATAGGGCTGCAAGAATGCCGCTAAGCGCAGTATAGGCGCCTACCATTGACAACCCCGGTGCAAGATGCGGAATGGCAGGCCCGGGGGCAAAACTGTCTATCAATCCACTAAGGGCAGCTAGATTGCCCTCATGTTGCATTCTGGTTGCATCCGGGCCAGTTAATCCGTAACCCGAGATATGGCAATAAATCAGGCGAGGGTTAAGCTGTCGCAAACTGTCATAGTCCAGTCCCCATTTTTCCATGCTGCCGGGTTTGAAGCCTTCAATCAGCACATCGGCTTGTTGAATTAGGCTTAATAGGGTGTCTTTGCCTATTCCTTTTCGATAATTCAGGGCCAACGAACGTTTATTGCGATTAATGCTAAGAAAGGCGCCGTTGACGTTTTCTCCCGCGTGCTCGGTCTGGCCAAAGGGCGGCATAAAGCGAAACATATCGCCGCCCTTGGGAGGCTCAATCTTGATTACCTGGGCACCGAGGTCTGCCAGCAAAGTGGCACACATGGGGCCGGAGGCCATAAAAGCCAGTTCCAGCACCACAACATCTTTTAAAATGGCACTTTTTGACATATCAGATATACCAGTCGGCGGCAAAATGACGGTACATCTCGCCCTGATTGTTATGGGCGGTCATTACCTGAATAATATTTACTTGGTTTTTTGCGGTTAGCCATTGTCGCATTTGTACCGGATCGAAATGGTGAACAGTGGCCAGATTAATATTCACGCCTTGATGTTGCCATGTTGCATCGGGTTGTTTCAGGTTGACACTGTTCATCTGAGCACCGGCATGTCCTAGAATGGCCCGTTCCTGATAGGTACGGACCATGGACAAGCTGTTATTAACGAACACAAACAAGGTGGCGCTGCCTCTAATAGTCTGTCTTCCGCTTAGGTTTTTTAGCACAAATGGCAGTATATCTGGCACCAGACTCCGTGCCCCGTCGCCGATAAAGGCGATGGTATTGGCCGGGCTGGTCAGGGCCGTGAGAGGGAAAGCCATCAGGGCATCACCCATGCAGCCGCGCCCATAAATACTGGAAAAACCTACATCGGTGCGAATAACACTGCACAGCGCACCAAAGCCACATCGCCCTGCATCAAACAAACCTGTGTAGCGGTAATCCTGCTGCGTGATTAACTCTGTCAGTAGCTGGTTTAGCTGCGCGTAGAAATAATCTGGTGCCATAGGACTGCTGGGCAGTTGATTGAGTAAACTTGGCGGTGCTGATTGTGCGGTATGTAAGGCCTTTTGACGAAACGCCAGTACGGGCGGGGCAACCTTTAGGCGGCTGCGAACTTGATGTAAGAAGTCAGCAACATCCATACATAGACCCCGACTAACGTAAGGTGCCATATGTTCAGGGATGTTGGTCACCTGCACTGTGTCTAAGCGGGTTTTAAAATTACCAAAAGGGAAGGGGCTGGATGGCTGGCCCAGGCGGCTTTTAAGGAAGAACAGAATTTGCTCGTCTTTGCTGTTAAGTTCCCCGTCGGTATAAAGGTATTGCAGGGTTGGACGACTGGTACCATAGACCCCTAAGGTGCCCAAATACTGGGTGTTTTTGTGGCCATGTTGATATGCACTGACAGTGCCAGGGCGCTGCACAGAGTCAGCCAAGGCGATACCGGCCTGTTCGGCGATTACCTGCAGATCCTGCTGTTCCTGCTCGCTAAGCGGGCTATCAATCACCCATAAGACTTTTCGCATATCCTGATTGAGGATTTGCATAACCTCTTCGGGGACTTGGTTGGTTGTAGTTGATACCTCAGGTTCGGATGGGCCGTTAAGCAGATCGGCCGGTAAGCTGCGGCAAGTATCCAATACTCTGGGGGTGGGCAAGAGCACCACAGGGCCTGGTTTGTTGTAATACAAATATTGAGCCTGCCTGAGGTCTTCATCAAGCTGGGCGGGTTCCTGCATGTATACCCAGGGAATGTCCATCGCATCGAGGATTTTTCGTACATCTTCCTCAGCATTGATCATGCCTTGCGCGGCAAACCAGCCCGTGGTTTCCCCCTCACCACAAACTATAAACCCCCGTGCCCGGCTGCGTTTCAAATTCAGCAGGCTGCCTTTGAACTCCAGCATCATTCCGCAGGTGACCGTAATCAGATAGGGCGACTGGTGAAGCTGCCAGTTAGCCAGTGCGCTGCATGCCAGACTATGTTCATTGCAACCATTGATAATAGTGACTTGTCGATTCGCCAGAGCCGACTCCATGGCATCAATAAATGGCGCGATAATAGAGCCGGTAAAGTAGGCAAATAGCCAGTTGTCATCCACCCGGTTAGAGAAAAATTCAAGCATGAAGCTGGCTAGACTGATAGGGCGCTTGCCATAGTCGGCGGAGCTATGCACCTGCCTGGCTGGCAGCCCGCGGACTTTTCTGGCTAACAGCGGGTTGCAATGAAATCGCACCAAATATTCCATTACATCCACCAGAGTCTGACTGGCCAACACTGCCTGCCATTTTGGCTGGCGCTTATCCAAATAATGTTCGATGGTATCGGTAATGGCGTAAAGCAGGCTGTTGTCGGCAGGCGGAGGATTTAAGTACCAGGTTGATTGAGGCGTGCGTATCGCCTGAATTGTCAGCGCATTTAGGTGTTGATAAAAGGAATCCGTTTTTTCAACCAGGGTTGCCTGAGATAGGCCCGCCTGATTATCGAAAAGCAGCATATCTAATGAGTAAGCCTGCTGATTTTGTAGCAGGCTGGTCAAGTCTTCCAGACTTTCTGCAATATAGAGGGTTAGCGCCAAGGGCTTATCCAGGCTGGTCAGCTGTGACTGGGCTTTGTCCCTCAGTGCAGAGTAGAGAGGCAATGGCTCGATAGTTAACCTGTTGCCAGGATTATCGCCATAAATATGCAATTCTCTTATATCAGGCTGATTGAACAATGGGCGAAGGCCACCGACGATAGCGCTTATTACTTGCGCGTCTGTGCTGACAATGCCAATCCCTGGTTGATACATATAACCGTCCTGTTCGTGTGTTTAAATTATCATGCCTTGGCAGTATGAGTACTGCGTCATTTAGTTGCTTCGTGGTAAGAATAACTGCCCATAAAGCCTTGAGGCGAATTCATCTGTCATGCCCGAGATATAATCTGCAATAACCCGATGTGCCTGACCTTGTGATTGTCCTTTTAGCCAACGTTGGCGGGTATTTTCCGGTAACAGACGCAGAGGATCAGAACAGAAAGCGTCAAACAATGCCATCACCAATTGCTGGCCTTTGTATTCCATACGCTGTACTTCACTTTGTTGGATAACTCTGCGATAGACGTAACCTTTAAACTCCTCCAGTGCCTGGTGGTAGTCCTGAGGAAGTGCTGCGTTGTTTGCTAGCAGGGGATGGATAAACTCAGGGTGGGTGGTACGAATTTCAACGGCGGTGATAAAACCATTAACCAGTGCGCCAATAGCGTCTTTGCGCTCCCAATGTTCACCACTGAAAAGTTTGTCTGCTAAACCCAGTATGCTCTGGCTTAGCCATGCAATTCCCTGGGCCTTGATAGGTTCAGCAACTTCACTGATAAAACTTGTTTGATTGACTATGCCGGTCACTATGGCATCTTCCAGATCGTGGATGCTGTAGGCAATATCGTCAGCCAGTTCCATAATTGAACAATCGAACGACTTAAAACGTGTTTTGGCAAGATGCTGATTAAAAGAAAAAAATTCACAGAACCTGTCTCTATCTTGCTGTTCAAGCGGCGCCAGTAGCCAGTCAAAGGTGTCCTGGTCATCGTCGAACAGCCCTTTGGCCGGCTGCCAGTCTGTAAGTTGCTCAGATGCAGGTTGGCTGAGCCGTAATCTACTTTGTAGGTTTGGGTATTTCACCAGACCTAGCAGCGTACGACGGCAAAGATTCATGCCTGCATCCGGGCTATAGGGCTCGAGTTTAGTCACAATACGAAACGTCTGGCCGTTGCCTTCGAAGCCGCCGTGCTCACGCATCATATAGTTAAGCGCTGTTTCGCCGCCGTGGCCAAAAGGGGGATGACCAATATCGTGGGCAAGACACAAGGCTTCGATCAAATTATCGTTTAACGCCAACTGTTCACTTTGCTGGGGATACTTCTGACGCAGCTGTGCGGCTATGCCCTGACCAATCTGCGAAGCTTCTAGTGAATGGGTAAGGCGGGTACGGTGAAAATCGTTCATACCCACACCCAATACCTGGGTTTTTGCCTGCAAGCGGCGAAAGGCGGCAGAGTGTAACACTCTGGCTTTGTCACGCTGGAAGGGTGAGCGGTGATCCCCCTGTCTTTCAGGTTGCGTTTGTTGTCGTGCAAGCCAGAGGGACATTCACTACTCCTGGGTTATTTCGTCCAGACTTAAAGAGAAGCTTGGTACATAAGCTTCAAGGAAATAATTGACCTCATCGGACTGATAATCTTTGAGTATGTTATCCAGGCGACGCTTAGCCAGTTCAAATTCATGATTACCCGCGGACAGTTCTTCCAGGGTTTTTAGATAGGCGCAGATAATATCCGCAGCTTTGATAATGAACTTTTCATCACTTGTTTGGTATTGCCCGTCGATAAGTTCGGCATAATCCTGGCGAAAGGCATCAGGTGCCATCTCAATGAGTTTCTGTTCGGCAATTTGCTCAATCTTCTTATATTCCTGCTGAATAGCCGGATTGTAATACTTGACCGGAGTTGGCAGATCTCCGGTCAGTACTTCGGATACATCATGGAACATGGCAAGCGTGGCGATGCGAAAAGGATCCAGCGTGCCGCCATAAAAACGGTTGCGGATCATCGCCAATGCATGAGCCACCATGGCCACCTGCAAACTGTGTTCCTGCACGTTTTCGGTGCTTACGTTACGCATCAAAGGCCAGCGATTGATCAGTTTCATCCTGGCCAAGTGGGCAAAAAAGTGGCTTTGCGAACTACTCACTGGCCATTGTCCTGACGATAACCGGCAAAGAAACGCTCAACTTTACCCAGCGCAGACTGGAGAACATCGGCATGGGGCAAAAATACCAAGCGGAAGTAGCAGCCGTCTCTTAAGTTAAAGGCGCTGCCATGGACCAACAGTACTTTTTCCTGACGTAATAAGTCGAGGATCATTTGCTCATCATTACGAATGTTGAATCTGGCCGCATCTACTTTAGCAAAACAGTACATGGCACCTTTGGGCTTTACGCAAGAAATACCGGGAATCTGTTCCAGTAAGCGCCATGCCGTGTCCCGCTGCAGACGAAGACGGCCGTCGGCTTTGACCAGATCGTTAATACTTTGATAGCCGCCCAATGCAGTTTGTACCGCATGTTGGCAGGGCACGTTCGCGCACATGCGCATGGAGGCCAATAGATTGAGCCCCTCCATATAACTACGCCCCAACTTTTTATTACCGCTCAGTACCATCCAGCCAGAACGGAAGCCCGCTACCCGATAGTTTTTAGACAAGCCACTAAAAGTGACAAACAACAGGTCGTCAGCCAGTGAGGCAATACAGGTGTGTTTGGCTTCGTCGTAGAGGATCTTGTCATAGATCTCATCGCTGAAAATCACCAGGCCGTGGGTACGCGCTACCTCAATTATTTCCAACAACAGCTCTTTGCTGTACACCGCGCCGGTCGGGTTGTTCGGGTTAATCAACACAATAGCGCGAGTGTTTGGGGTGATTTTGGCCTTGATATCTTCTATGTCTGGAAACCAGCCAGCCTGTTCGTCACAGCGATAATGTACTGGTGTGCCAGAAGATAATGTAACTGCGGCTGTCCACAATGGGTAATCTGGCGCTGGCAGTAATACCTCATCGCCCATATTCAACAGGGCCTGCATGGCCATCACAATCAGCTCACTCACCCCATTACCAATAAACACATCTTCAATATCAATGTTTTTGACATTCTGCTGCTGGTAATACTGCATTACGGCTACACGGGCAGAGTAGAGGCCTTTGGCATCTGCGTAGCCTTGTGCGGTAGGAAGATTGTGGATGACGTCTTTAAGAATGTCGTCTGGTGCTTCAAAACCAAAGGGGGCAGGGTTGCCGATATTCAGTTTAAGTACTCTGTGCCCTTCATCCTCCAGCCTTTTCGCTTCGGCCAGCACGGGGCCGCGGATGTCATAACATACGTCATTGAGTTTGCTGGATTTTACAATCTGTTTCATGAACTGCAGGGGTTGGAAAACGGGCTTACAGAGTAATACAGACTTGCAGGCTTTGTCTGCAATGCGGTAAAGAAAATTTTTATCGATCTTATATCCTGTTGAATAAGTCTGATAGGGCTTTTTAACACGAATATTGCGTCTTATCCGACACATTGGCTTACATTCACTGATTTGGCAAAGGAGCCCACTACTGATACATACAAACTAGAAGATTTTGTTGGAGTAGATGCCATGCCGATACCGTTTTTGTGGTTGGGGGTGGGACTTGGGGCATTGGCTGCGGGAAAACACCTAGCCAGAGAACGCTCGAGGGACATTGTGCTGCACCATCCTGGCGAGTCTCAACAGTCTGCAGCCATACTTAATGGTGCAGTAGTGTGCTGTGGGGTATTTGGTGTATTTGATCATAGCGGTATATGGATGGACGGCAGCATTATAGAGCTAAACGGTAACGGCTTGATCCGGGCTGTGTCTCCCCAACGATTCTTAGCTAACCGCAGTGGCGATAAGATTTTTGTGGCATGTGATGCCGATGGCAATGTCCTCGCCGATCTGCATGCTGGAGAGCGTGCTGTCGCTAGAGTATTTGAGTATTCGGCTTACGATTTGATGCGAAATAACTGTCATCAGTTTGTGCTTTCTTGCCTGACCCCAGGTGTCGGACATGTCACCTTGTTCAATGAACTAAATATCAGCGTTTCCCGTCACTTTGGTCAGTCTCTAAGCTGGCGTCCGGCCCTCGGGGTGTAGACAAGTAAAACAAGCTAACAGTGTGAATTTTAGGCAGTTAGTGGCATAAATCAGGCAAAGTTACCGATCTCTGCTTATGCTTTTAAGGCACCTTGCTGTTAGCTAATCAGTAATGGCTTGGCCTTGTTAAGACAAATCATTGCCGGAGGTTTTATGTCCCACTCTTTTAAAGAAACGCCCCACAATGCTATTACCGATAGCGGTATTGCGCGGGTTATTCCTTGCAAAGAACTGGATTTGGGCGACCCGTTGAAATGGTTGGCGCTGGGATGGCGTGACTTAATGCGGGCGCCGCTATTAACTGCTTTTTATGGCGTCATATTTACTGCGATTCCCTGGTTGATTACCTACATGGTGGCGTTAACCGGCTGGCACTTAATCATATTGCCTTCGATTGTCTGTTTTATGTTGATTGGGCCTTTTCTAGCGGCTGGCTTATACGACGTCAGTTGGGAGCTTGAAAAAGGTCATAGCCCGTCACTCTGGCACAGTATTAAGGCCATTAAGCGCAATGCGGTGAATGAATGGGGACTGGGCATTCTGCTGTTGGTACTGATGATTTTCTGGTTAAGGGTGGCATCACTCATTCATGCCTTGTATCCCCCATATTTAGAGGAAAACTTAGAAAATCTGCTGCCTTTCCTGGCACTGGGTACTGTGGTTGGGGCCGGTTTTACTATGTTGGTGTTTTTTATCAGTGCCTTTACTCAACCCATATTAATGGAAAGACGGGTCAATTTGGCCACAGCTGTGCTAACCAGTATGAATGCAGTATGGGTGAATAAAGTCCCCATGATGATTTGGGCCCTGATTATTGCCACCGCAGTGGGAATTGGTTTTGTGACCGGCTTTGCCGCCTTTATTATTCTGATGCCGCTTATTGGGTATGCCACCTGGCATGGCTATATCGATACAATCGAGCTAAAGCGTGAACGCCATTATGAATAGAAGTTGTCAGGCTCTGGGCTGGATGAAGCATCTCGTGTGACATCCAGCCCGGCCGGCAAACTTAACTTGCAAGGCTATCTTCCTGAATTTCATGGGCAAGATAAATGGCTGGATCATCTTCCAGCCACTCAATATATTCTTGCATAAACCTTTGCCAGGCGTCGCTTTGGTAAATTGCCAGAATGTCTTGTTCGCGGCTATCTAGCTCAATGATAGCCATGATGTCATAGCGTTTAGGAGTTCCATCTGGCGTTGATTGAGCAAATCGACGTTCGGTTCTGAACACGCGATAACTTTTTATGCCTGGCAGGCTGCGTACATAGCGCAGTTTTCTGTGACGCAAGAATGCCTCATATCTATCTTCCATACCGGGCTTGGTGCTGTGAGCGGTAACGAGAATTGTCATAGTTGACTCCTTTTTGCTAGCTATCCTCAAGCGTCTTACTTGAGGTGCGCATTCAGCCTGGAGCTTTCCACTAGGGTAAGGTCAATAAATAAACCGCTCGTTGTGTTGGTTGCGCCGGATTGGCTGGGTTTTGTTCTGGCAAGAGGGAGTGGAAAAGACTAGCTGAGTTTAATTTTTAGATCTGACTTGGCTTTGCAGCAACAGGGCAGTATTTCGTCATCGTCAATATAGGCCAGGGGATCGGTAATGTATTCCACCTGGCCTTCAATTAATTTAGTACGACAGGCTCCGCAAAACCCTTCGCGACAATGAAAATGGACTTCAACCTTGTGCGCTTCAAGATTCTCCAGCAGCGTCTGGTCCTTGTGGCACGCTAACTGCGTATGTTCATCCAGATGGATAATGTACAGCTTGTCCATTTTCATTGATTGGCCATCAGAGATCGAAGTCTCCGAAATCATCCACGCTTACTTCACTGTCGATTTGCCCCACCAGATAGGAGCTGATTTCAGACTCTTGTGGAGCAACCTGCACGTTATCTGAATTGAGGTAATTGTTCATCCATGGCAGCGGGTTAGACTTCACCTCAAAGGGGGTATCCATACCAATGGCAGCCATTCGGTGATTGGCAATGTATTCCACATACTGGCACAGAATGTCCTTGTTCAGCCCAATCATAGATCCGTGCTGGAACAGGTAGGCAGCCCATTGCTTTTCCTGCTCAACGGCATTAAGGAAGATATCCCGGGCTTCTTCTCGGCACTCTTCGGCAATTTCCGCCATTTCAGGATCGTCCTTGCCTTTAGCCCACAGATTCAGAATATGCTGAGTGGAGCTTAAGTGCAGGTTTTCGTCGCGGGCAATTAACCTGATGATCTTGGAATTACCTTCCATCAGCTCGCGTTCTGCAAAGGCAAAAGTACAGGCAAAAGAAACATAGAAACGCACGGCTTCCAAAGCATTAACTGAATTCATGCACAGGAACATCTTCTTCTTCAGTTCACGCAGATTAACTGTATAGCTTTGGCCGTCAACCTGATGCACGCCTTCGCCCTGGGTTTGCCATAACTGGGTGGCAAAGATCAGGTCATCATAGTAGCGGGAAATATCGGTGGCCCGGCGCTTAATCTCTTCGTTTAATACGATGTCTTCAAATACTTCACTGGGATCGGCAAATAAATTGCGCAGTATGTGGGTATAAGAACGAGAGTGAATGGTCTCAAAGAAGGACCAGGTCTCGATCCAGGTTTCCAACTCAGGCAGTGAAACTATCGGCAAAAACGCAATATTGGGGCTACGTCCTTGCACAGAATCCAGTAGTGTCTGGTATTTCAGATTAGAGATGAAAATGTGTTTTTCAGGCTCACTGAGCTTTTGGAAATCAACGCGATCCTTACTGACGTCTACTTCTTCCGGGCGCCAGAAAAAACTGATTTGTTTTTCGATCAGCTTTTCAAAAATCTGATGTTTTTGCTGATCATAACGGGCCACGTTCACAGGATTGCCGAAGAACATGGGCTCAGCGAGTGGGTTAGTGCTTTGTTGGTTAAAGGTGGTGTATTTCATCGGCTCAATATCAACAGGTTATTTAGCACAGAGGCCGGTCAATGACCGGCCTTTCCATGAGGGTTAGATTTTACAGGCGCCACCGGCACAACCGTCGTCTTCTTCGACAACAGTTTCTACCACGGCATCTGATTTACCGGCTGTCAGGTCTTCCTGAGTATCAGCCGCACCATCACGGGTGTTATGGTAATACAGGGTCTTGACGCCCAGTTTGTAAGCGGTCAGCAGGTCCTTGAGCAACAACTTCATCGGTACTTTGCCGCCTTCGTATTTGCCTGGATCATAGCTGGTGTTGGCAGAGATGGTCTGATCCACGAACTTCTGCATAATGGCGACCAGTTGCAGATAACCGTCGTTGGATGGAATATCCCACAACAGCTCGTACTGGTTTTTAAGACGTTCGTACTCAGGCACCACTTGTTTAAGTACACCGTCTTTACTGGACTTCACGCTGATATGGCCGCGAGGCGGTTCTATGCCGTTGGTGGCATTTGAGATCTGCGATGAGGTTTCGGACGGCATCAGGGCCGACAGGGTACTGTTACGCAGACCATAGTTCTGGATATCGGCGCGCAGTGCTTCCCAATCGTATTGCAAAGGTTCATTACAGACCGCATCCAGATCCTTTTTATAAGAATCGATGGGCAGAATACCTTTGGCGTAGGTGGTTTCATTAAACTTAGGACAGGCGCCTTTTTCTTTGGCCAGGCCCACTGACGCACGCAACAGATAATATTGAATGGCTTCAAAGGCTCTGTGTACCAAACCGTTGGCACTGCCGTCTGAATAACGCACACCATGCTTGGCCAGGTAGTAAGCAAAGTTGATAACGCCCACACCCAAAGTACGACGGCCCATAGTGGCATTGTAAGCCGCAGGTACAGGATAGTCCTGATAGTCCAGCAAGCTGTCCAGTGCGCGTACGGCAAGGTCGGCTAACTCTTCCAGTTCATCCAGGCTGTCGATAGCACCAAGGTTGAATGCAGACAGCGTACAGAGTGCAATTTCACCGTTTTCGTCGTTAACATGTGCCAACGGCTTGGTTGGCAGGGCAATTTCCAGGCACAGGTTGCTCTGACGTACCGGGGCAACGGCCGGGTCAAATGGGCTATGAGTGTTACAGTGATCAACGTTTTGCAGATAAATACGGCCAGTGCTGGCACGTTCCTGCATAAACAAACTAAATAGCTCGATGGCCTTAATTTGCTTCTTACGAATAGACGCGTCTTGCTCGTACTTCACGTACAGCTTTTCAAATTCTTCCTGATCAGCGAAGAATGCATCATAAAGTCCTGGCACATCGGAAGGGCTGAACAGGGTGATGTGTTCGTCTTTGATCAGGCGCTGGTACATAAGCTTATTAAACTGGACACCGTAGTCCAGGTGACGAACGCGGTTTTCTTCTACACCACGGTTGTTCTTCAACACCAGCAGGGATTCAACTTCCAAATGCCACAACGGATAGAAAAGTGTTGCTGCGCCGCCGCGAACACCGCCCTGAGAGCAGCTTTTTACCGCGGTTTGGAAATATTTATAAAACGGCAAACAACCGGTGTGGAAAGCTTCGCCACCGCGAATAGGGCTACCTAAAGCACGGATACGGCCGGCATTTATACCAATACCCGCACGCTGACTGACGTATTTAACAATGGCGCTGGCAGTGGCATTAATGGAATCTAGGCTGTCACCGCACTCGATCAATACACAAGAGCTGAACTGACGGGTAGGGGTGCGTACTCCGGCCATGATCGGAGTCGGCAGAGAAATCTTGAACTTGGACGCCGCATCGTAAAAACGCTTGATGTAATCCAAACGTGTTTCTTTGGGGTAATTGGCAAACAAACAGGCAGCGACCAACATGTACAGAAACTGAGCGCTTTCATAGATCTCGCCGGTAACCCGGTTTTGAACCAGATATTTACCTTCCAACTGCTTAACGGCGGCATAGCTGAAGTTCATATCACGCCAGTGATCCAGATAAGCATCCATCTGTTCAAATTCGCTCTGGGTGTAGTCCTCAAGCAGATGCTTGTCGTACTTACCCATGTCGACCATACGTACCACATGCTGGTAAAGCGCTGGCGGTTCAAACTGACCGTAGGCCTTCTTGCGCAAATGGAAAATGGCCAAGCGGGCAGCCAGGTACTGATAATCTGGACTGTCTTTACAGATAAGATCTGCCGCTGACTTGATCAGTGTCTCGTGAATATCAGAGGTTCTGATGCCATCGTAGAATTGAATATGAGCCTTAATTTCTACCTGAGAGACCGACACATTGTGTAATCCCTTTGCAGCCCAGGTGATGACTTTATGAATTTTGTCGAGATCAATTGGCTCTTGTTCGCCAGAGCGTTTGGTAACGAGAAGCGTATTATTCATGCCGGTAGCCGTCTTATTGTTATCAGTTAGCGCAAAATGCCTGCAAACAACCCCTTGTTTGCAGAAGAAAACAGCGAATCCAGTGGTTTGCCATGTGATTCGCACTGACACAAGATAGTGAGGTTTTTGTCTTTATGCAACCCAATATCTGGTGGTTTAATGGCCGAACAAATCAATAGTTGCTATGAGGTTAGTAGCGACTCACCGAAGAGTCGCTATAAAGACTTTGATGATAGGAATGCAAGTAAAAAATCAGAGAATTTTGCGCGGCTAAATTTTTTATTTCTTAAACTCGCTGGCTTTATTATCTGACGATATATAGTGCTTATCAGTTGATATTGGCACTAGATCTTGTGTTGAACAGTTTTTGTTAGGGTGTTTGGATGCGAGATGCGCAGATCGGTCACCCATTGCTCAGGTTGTTCACTCTGGCAGATATAGCCGTACTCGGCTAATACCGCCGTCATACCGGCTGCTCTGGCCGCTTGCATATCGCGCTCGGCATCACCCACATACCAGAGTTGTGACACTGGAATATTCAATTCAGATGCCGCCACTAATAAGGGTTCAGGGTGCGGCTTTCTGACCGTCAGGGTATCGCCACAGATCAGCGTGCCTGCTGTATTAAACTCACTGAATTGTTTTAGCAGCGGCAGGGTCAGATGAGTGGGTTTATTGGTAACGATTCCCCAGGGAATATTCTGGCTATCCAGGGTTTCGATAAGTTCGCCGATACCTTCAAACAGGCGGGTATGTTCGAAAAGCTGCTCGGCGTAATACAACAAGAAGCGCTTTCTAAGCTCCTCAAAGGCCGCTGAGCCAAATGCGATATCTGGAAACCCCAGTTTGAGCATACCCATGGCGCCATGAGAGGCGATAGGGCGGTAGTGTTCACGGCTTTTAGTCGAGCAACCATGTTCGTCAAGCAAACGATTAAGCGCACAGGCTAAATCGTCTGCGGTATCCAGCAAGGTGCCATCCAAATCAAATAGCAGCCCCTTGGGGCTGACCAGCTCATGCTGCATCGGGGTTATGGCAATGCAGTAAATAATTGACATCCACATTGCTATTGGACAGGTAATACTGACCGCTGAGTGGATTTAGGTGCAGGCCTTCAATATGACGGCATAGCAGTGGTGTTTTATCTATCCAGTTCATCAGTTCTGAAGGGCGGATAAATTTGCTGTGCTGGTGTGTGCCTTTTGGCACTAGTCCCAATACATATTCAGCCCCGACAATTGCCATCAGATAAGACTTGATATTGCGGTTTAAGGTCGAGAAAAACACCTGGCCACCGGGTTTAACTAGTTTGGCACAAGCGCGCACGATAGACTCGGGATCCGGCACGTGCTCGAGCATTTCCATGCAGGTCACCACATCAAACTCACCGGCGTGAGCCTCGGCGAAATCTTCCACCGTAATCAGTTCATAAGTGACCGATACCCCTGACTCCAGGCCGTGCAGCTTAGCCACTTCCAATGAGTCTTTGGCCATATCGATACCGGTAACCTGTGCGCCCATCTTTGCCATGCTTTCTGCCAGGATCCCGCCCCCGCATCCTACATCCAGAGCCTTTTTACCGAACAGCCCGTGACTATGCTGGGCAATAAAGTCCAGTCTTAATGGGTTTATCTGATGTAAGGGTTTGAACTCACCATCCAGATCCCACCAACGACTTGCCAGGGCCGAAAATTTGGCGATTTCTTGTTCGTCGACATTTTGATGTGGGGTGGCCATTGACGCGGACTGCTGAGACATAGAACTAACTCACTGGAAGAATTTGGCGCCTAGTATAATCAGCCACTCCTGGGATACCAATCCTCTTTTACATTGGTAAAGAAGCAACATCCGGTTGTGAAGATGTCACAGGGGTTTGCTCGAATGCCTGTTATCTGAGCAAGCAGCGGCTATTTATTTTTTATTTTAAGTGGTAGGATTGGGCGGTTAACAAACCTCGAATAAAGCTTGAATTCCTGGGTTTTTGTCTGTCGCTCGTGACAAACAGAGATCCGCTTGGGAAGACGTAGATTAAAGAAGGGAACAGGGCTGTATATGACCGACCGCGCCAAAGAAATTCTCCCCATAAATATTGAGGAAGAACTTAAGAATTCTTATCTTGATTATGCCATGAGCGTCATTGTGGGCCGGGCCCTGCCAGATGTGCGTGATGGCCTCAAGCCAGTACACAGGCGTGTTCTGTTCGCCATGAACGAGTTGAAGAATGACTTCAACAAGCCTTATAAAAAATCGGCCCGTGTGGTCGGTGACGTTATCGGTAAATATCACCCTCACGGCGATTCAGCGGTATACGACACTATAGTACGTATGGCGCAGCCGTTTTCACTGCGTTATATGCTGGTTGACGGACAAGGTAACTTCGGTTCGGTGGATGGTGACTCCGCCGCAGCGATGCGATACACCGAAGTCAGAATGGCCAAGATTGCTCATGAGCTATTGGCTGATTTGGAAAAAGAAACCGTTAACTTCGTACCTAACTATGACGGTACGGAGCAAATCCCCGAAGTTTTACCGACTAAAGTCCCCAACCTGTTGGTGAACGGTTCTTCCGGTATTGCGGTAGGTATGGCGACCAATATTCCGCCACATAACCTGACCGAAGTCATTACAGGCTGCATAGCACTTATCAATAATCCTGACATCAGCATTGAAGAGCTGATTGAATTTATTCCGGGGCCGGATTTCCCCACAGCAGCCATGATCAGTGGCCGTAAGGGCATTGAAGAAGCCTACCGTACCGGTCGCGGCAAGATTTATCTGCGCGCTCGTGCTGAAATAGAAACTGAAGATAACGGCAAAGAAACCATTATCGTCAGTGAAATCCCTTATCAGGTAAACAAAGCCCGGCTGATCGAAAAGATTGCCGAGCTGGTTAAAGAGAAGAAAGTTGAAGGTATTTCGGCCCTGCGTGACGAGTCCGACAAGGACGGTATGCGTATCGTTATTGAAGTAAAACGTAACGAGTCTGCCGAAGTTCTGTTAAACCATTTGTATGCCCAAACCCAGTTACAAACCGTGTTTGGTATCAATATGGTGGCCTTGGATAATAACCAGCCCAAAGTCTTCAACCTCAAGGAAATGCTTGAGGCCTTTGTGTTGCACCGCCGTGAAGTGGTAACACGCAGAACCGTATTTGAACTTAAAAAAGCCCGTGACCGTGCGCACATCCTGGAAGGTTTGGCAGTTGCACTGGCCAATATCGATCCCATCATTGAACTGATTAAAGCCTCTCCCAGCCCGGCGGAAGCCAAGGCTGGCTTGGTTGCGCAGGGGTGGTTACTGGGCGATGTATCCGACATGCTGGAAAGAGCAGGTGTGGACGCGGCGCGCCCAGACTGGTTGGAGCCTCAGTTTGGTATTCGTGACGGTAAATATTACCTCACCGAAGCCCAGGCCCAGGCCATTTTGGACCTGCGCCTGCACAAACTGACCGGACTTGAGCATGACAAGATTCTGGCTGAATACAAAGAGCTTCTGGAGCTGATTGCTGAGTTGATGCATATCCTGGCCAGCCCAGAGCGTTTGATGGAAGTGATTCGCGAAGAGTTGGAGAAAATTCAGGCCGAGTACGGTGACGAACGTCGCACCGAGATTACCGCTGCCAGCCATGACATTGATATTGAAGACCTGATTGAACAGGAAGACGTAGTCGTGACCTTGTCACATGAAGGCTACGTTAAGTATCAGAAGCTTAAGGAATACGAAGCGCAGCGCCGCGGTGGTAAAGGCAAGTCAGCCACCAAGATGAAGGACGAAGACTTCATTGAGAAGCTGCTGGTTGCTAATACCCATGACTATATTCTGTGCTTCTCTACCCGCGGCCGACTGTATTGGATTAAGACCTATCAGTTGCCACTGGCCAGCCGTAACGCCAGAGGACGTCCTATCGTCAACATCCTGCCATTGGAAGAAGGCGAGCGTATTACCGCGATGCTGCCAATTGCTGAGTTTGTGGAAGATAAATATGTGCTGATGGCTACCGCCTTCGGTACGGTGAAGAAGACCGACTTGACCCAATACTCACGTCCTCGTTCCAACGGTATTATTGCTGTGAATCTGAACGATGGTGATGAGCTGATTGGTGTAGCACTGACCGACGGTCAGAGCGATATCATGCTGTTCTCTGATGCCGGAAAAGTGGTGCGCTTTAATGAGAAACAGCGCGACGCAGAAACCGGTGAAGTGAAGCTTGATCCGGAGACCGGCGAAGAAATGTTGTCGCTTCGTCCCATGGGACGTACCGCAACAGGGGTTCGGGGCATTCGCCTACAGGACGGTCAGAAAGTGGTATCTCTGATTGTGCCGCAAGGTGAGGGGGCCATCCTTACTGTGACCGAAAACGGCTATGGTAAACGAACGCCATTGGATGATTACCCGGCGAAGAGCCGTGCTACTCAGGGCGTGGTTTCGATCAAAGTGTCTGAGCGTAATGGTGCCGTGGTAGGTGCCGTTCAGGTCGACGAAAATGATGAAATTATGCTGATCAGTGATCAGGGCACGCTGGTGCGTACCCGGGTCAGTGAAGTGTCTGTGATTGGTCGAAATACCCAAGGGGTGAGATTGATCCGCACCGGCGAAAATGAGCATGTAGTTGGCTTACAGCGTATCGACGAAGTCGAGGGTGAAGAAGACTACATGGAAGAAGACGGGCAAGAACCCGCATTACAGGCAAGTTCGGACGAAGGCCAAGTGCCGGGCGACGACGAATAGACGACAGAAATCCAGTCGAGGGACAGCAATGTCCCTTTTAGTCTGTATAGCGACGAGCGGCCTGAGATAATCCTTACGCCGCTCGTTTGCTTTTTAAGAGTGTAATAATGAACAAGGTGTATAACTTTTGTGCAGGCCCTGCCATGTTACCTGTAGAGGTCATGCAGCAGGCACAGGCTGAATTTGTCGATTGGCAGGGACAGGGTTGCTCGGTGATGGAATTAAGCCATCGCAGCAAAGATTTTATTCAGGTAGCCGAGCAGGCAGAAGCCGATTTACGCGAGTTACTGGCGATACCCAGTAACTATAAAGTGTTATTTACCCATGGTGGCGGCCGCGGTCAGTTTTCTGCCGTTCCACTTAACCTGGGCGGTAAGCAGGAGCAGGCCGATTATTTGGTCAGTGGCTCCTGGTCATCGGCGGCGGTAGATGAAGCCAAACGTTATCTGATACCCAATGTAGTTGCCAGTAGTCGCTGGCAGGACGAACGCCTGATAGTTCCCGAGCAGAATGAATGGCAACTCAACCCCCATGCAGCTTATTTGCACTATTGTCCGAATGAGACGGTAGATGGGGTCGAGATGTCAGAGATCCCGGATATCGGCACAGTGCCGCTCGTGGCGGATATGTCATCCAATATTCTGTCTAAACCTGTGGATGTCTCTCGCTTCGGTGTGATTTATGCTGGCGCGCAGAAAAACATCGGGCCTTCTGGTCTGTCAGTGGTGATTGTCAGAGACGACTTGCTGGATCAGTCCATGGCGCATACGCCCTCTATTCTGAACTATAAGATTTTGGCCGAGCAGGGCTCCATGTTTAACACGCCGCCAACCTATGCTTGGTATTTGGCTGGCCTGGTCTTTAAGTGGTTAAAAGCCCAAGGTGGTGTTGAGGCCATGGAAAAACGCAATGCCGAAAAAGCGGCATTGCTGTATGGCTATATCGACGGCAGCGATTTCTATCAGAACCGAATTCATACTGCCTATCGTTCACGTATGAATGTACCTTTCCAGTTGGCTAATCCTGAGTTGGATAAAGCTTTCTTACAGCAGTCTGAACAGGCTGGTTTGAAAGCGCTGGCCGGGCATCGAAGTGTCGGTGGAATGCGAGCCAGTATTTATAACGCTATGCCCATTGAAGGTGTACAAACGCTGGTTGATTTTATGGCTGACTTTGCCCGGAGGAACGGTTAATGGAGCAATTGGTATTAAACCCCATCGCTCGTATTGACGGTGAAGTGAACTTACCCGGCTCCAAAAGTTTGTCGAACCGTGCCTTGTTACTGGCTGCCATGGCAGAAGGTCAGACTGAGCTGACCAATTTGCTGGATAGCGAAGATATCCATCATATGCTTAACGCCCTGACTAAGCTCGGTGTGAGTTATCAGCTAAGTGCAGATAAGACGCGTTGCACGGTGCAGGGATTAGGACATGCATTCAAAGTTGCCGCCAAGCAAAGCCTGTTTTTGGGCAATGCCGGTACCGCCATGCGTCCTTTGTGCGCGGCATTGGCGTTATCCGATGGTGAGTTTGAACTGACGGGTGAGCCACGTATGGAAGAGCGTCCTATTGGTGCGCTTGTCGATGCACTCAGACAAGCCGGTGCGGATATTCAGTACTTGAAAAACCAAGGCTTCCCACCTCTGCTGATAAAAGGCAAGGCCCTGTCTGGCGGTACCATTCAGGTGGATGGCAGTGTCTCCAGTCAGTTTCTGACGGCGGTATTGATGGCGGCACCCTTGTTCGAAGGCGAGACGCAAATTGAGATAGTCGGTGAGCTGGTGTCAAAACCTTATATCGACATAACCCTGGACACCATGGCTAAGTTTGGTGTGCAGGTGGAAAATCACCAATATCAGAAGTTTGTGGTTACCGCTGGCCAGCGTTATCGCGCGCCTGGCACTTTCCTGGTGGAAGGCGATGCCTCTTCTGCTTCTTACTTTCTGGCGGCGGCCGCAATTAAAGGCGGCAAAGTCAAAGTAACAGGTATAGGGCGTGATAGTATCCAGGGTGATAAGGACTTCGCGTTAGTACTTGAAGCTATGGGTGCCAAGGTTCATTGGGGGCCAGACTTTGTGGAAGTGCAAGGCGCACCGTTGAAGGCCATTGATATGGATATGAACCATATTCCTGACGCTGCCATGACCATTGCCACCACCGCGCTGTTTGCCACGGGTACTACGGCGATTCGCAATATCTACAACTGGCGAGTAAAGGAAACCGATCGTTTACATGCTATGGCCACCGAATTACGTAAAGTCGGTGCTCATGTGGTGGAAGGTCACGATTTTATCGAAGTAACGCCGCCTTCGACGCTTAAACGCGCAGAAATCGATACCTACAATGACCACCGTGTAGCAATGTGTTTCTCACTGGTTGCATTGAGCGATACAGCGGTGGTGATCAACGATCCAGGCTGCACTGCGAAGACTTTCCCAGACTATTTTGAACGCCTTTCCCAGATAAGCCATGCATAGCTAAAGTCCTTTCCCAATGGCATAGAGGCGCTGGCCTTAGGGTTAACGCCTTTATGCTGATTGGGTAGTTTCGTTGCTTATCCCTCCTTTACGCGTATAATTGCGCGCGTTTTTTACAACGAAGACAGTTTTGGAGATTCGATGCAAGTAGCGCCTGTCATTACCATCGACGGACCGAGTGGAGCAGGAAAAGGCACCATTAGCGCCATGTTGGCTGAAAAGTTGGGATGGCACTTCTTAGACAGCGGAGCGATCTACCGTGTTTTAGCCGTTGCCTCTTTGCATCATCAAATCGATGCAACGGATGAAATGGGCCTGATACCTCTCGCGTCCAGTCTGGACGTCAGCTTCGAAACCCAGAGTGATGGCGTTACCCGAATCATTTTGGAAGGCGAAGATGTGACTGACAGTATACGCACCGAAGAAGTTGGCGCAGTGGCGTCGCAAGTCGCTTCTTTGCCCCGTGTGCGTGAAGCTTTACTGAGGCGTCAGCGGGCATTTCGCGATGAGCCCGGACTAGTTGCCGATGGCCGGGACATGGGAACCGTCGTATTTCCCGGCGCGCAGGCTAAAATATTCCTGACCGCCAGTGCCGAAGAACGAGCAATGCGTCGCTTTAACCAGTTGAAAGATAAGGGGCTCGATGTTAGCATTGAGCGCCTTTTAACCGACATTCAGGCTCGTGACGAACGTGATACTAATCGTTCGGTGGCGCCTTTGATGCCGGCTGAAGATGCATTAGTGCTGGATTCTACTCATATGAGTATTAGCCAAGTGCTTGAAGCTGTTATGCAATATGTTCAGGAACAATTGCATAATAAATGATGAAACAGCTCGAATGTAAGGATGCGTCGAGCCAATTGGAACAACCCCACATTAGCGGGACTGCTGAGTGGATGTCAATACTTGAATAATCACACTATGACTGAAAATTTTGCTCAACTTTTCGAAGAAAGTTTAAAACAGCTTGAAACTCGCCCAGGTGCCATTGTTAAAGGTACTGTAGTTGCTATCGACAAAGACATCGTTTTAGTAGATGCGGGTCTCAAGTCTGAAAGTGCCATCCCTGCCGAACAGTTCAAAAATGCTGAAGGCGTTCTGGAAATCGCAGTAGGCGACACTGTGGATGTAGCACTGGACGCTGTGGAAGATGGATTCGGTGAAACGATCCTTTCTCGTGAGAAAGCCAAGCGTCACGAAGCCTGGGTTGAGTTGGAAAAAGCATACGAAGAGAAAGCGACCATCAAGGGTATCATCAATGGCAAAGTCAAAGGTGGCTTTACTGTTGAAGTTAACTCTGTACGCGCTTTCTTACCTGGTTCTTTGGTTGATGTACGTCCAGTGCGTGACACTATTCACCTGGAAGGCAAAGAGCTGGAATTCAAAGTTATCAAGTTGGACGCCAAGCGTAACAACGTAGTGGTATCTCGCCGCGCGGTTATTGAAGCTGAGAACAGTGCTGAGCGTGAAAGCCTGCTTGCCAACCTGGAAGAAGGTTTGGAAGTTAAAGGTATCGTTAAGAACCTGACCGACTACGGTGCATTCGTAGATCTGGGCGGTGTTGACGGTCTGCTGCACATCACCGACATGGCTTGGAAGCGCGTTAAGCACCCAAGCGAAATCGTAAATGTTGGTGACGAGATCCAAGTTAAAGTCCTGAAGTTCGATCGCGAGAAGTCTCGTGTATCTTTGGGCATGAAGCAAATGGGCAGCGATCCTTGGAGCGAAATTGCTCAGCGTTACCCAGAAGGCACTAAGCTGTCTGGCCAGGTAACTAACCTGACTGACTACGGCTGCTTCGTAGAAATCGAAGACGGCGTTGAAGGTCTGGTACACGTTTCTGAAATGGATTGGACCAACAAGAACATCCACCCATCTAAGGTTGTTAACCTGGGTGATGTAGTTGAAGTTATGGTTCTGGAAATCGACGAAGAGCGTCGTCGTATTTCTCTGGGTCTGAAACAGTGTAAAGCCAATCCTTGGGAAGAGTTTGCGAAGACTCACAACAAGGGCGACAAAGTTACTGGTAAGATCAAGTCTATCACTGACTTTGGTATCTTCATCGGTCTGGACGGTGGCATCGACGGCCTGGTTCACTTGTCTGACATTTCTTGGAACAAAGCCGGCGAAGAAGCCGTACGTGATTACAAGAAAGGCGACGAGATTTCTGCCGTTGTACTGCAAGTTGACCCAGAGCGTGAGCGTATCAGCTTGGGCGTGAAACAAATCGAAGAAGATCCTTTCAATAAGTATCTGACAGATAACAAGAAAGGTGCTATCGTTGTCGGTAAGGTTACCGCTGTTGACGCCAAAGGCGTGACTGTTGAGCTGGCTGAAGAAGTTGAAGGTTACATTCGTGCAACCGACCTGATGCGTGACCGCGTTGAAGATGCTTCTGAAGTTGTCAAAGTCGGCGAAGAAATCGAAGCCAAGTACGTTGGTGTTGATCGTAAGAACCGTATCGTTAACTTGTCTGTGAAGGCAAAAGACGAAGCGGAAGAGAAAGAAGCGATCGACAAAGTGAACCAGCAGGAAGAATCTGGTTTCGGTAACGCTATGGCTGAAGCTTTCAAAGCAGCAAAAGGCGAAGAGTAAGGAGTCGGGGAGGCCGATAGGCCTCCTCAACAGATCGGTAACTGTATGATTTGTCCTAGATCACGAGGTTAATATGACCAAATCTGAACTAATCGACAGACTTGCTGATAAAGCCCGACATATCCCGGCCAAGGACGTGGAAGCGGCGATAAAAGAAATGCTGGAACAGATGGCGCAAACTCTGCAGAAGGGTGAGCGTATCGAAATCCGCGGATTCGGCAGTTTTTCACTGCATTATCGAGCGCCTCGCGTTGGTCGTAACCCTAAAACTGGTGAAACAGTGAAGTTGGACGGCAAGTACGTTCCTCACTTTAAACCTGGCAAGGAATTGCGTGAAAGGGTAAATGACGGGATGACTCACTAATAGAAAAGGCATCCCATTTGGGGTGCCTTTTTTGTCATTGTCAGTCAGTGCTTTATCATCGAGTCAACGTTGTTTGACGTTATTTTTTACCAATGAAAACCAACCCTGATTGCCTATATGGGAGTATGACTTGAAGCTGATTTTGAGCCTGTTGCTGGCAGTGTTGATTTTTCTACTTGCCTTAGCCATCGGCGCACAAAACGACCAATTGGTTCAGGTTAATTATCTCATTGCACAATCTGAGTTGCGGCTGTCCAGTTTGATGGCTGTGATGTTTGTTGGTGGTGTTGTGGTCTGTCTGCTTTTCTGTATTTTCTGGTTTATCGGTTTTCGTTGGCGTGACCGACGCAAAGCCAAGCTGGTTAACAGTCAAAGAGACAGCTAATTCCCATGCTTGAGCTGCTTTTCCTCCTGCTTCCTGTCGCAGCCGGCTATGGTTGGGTTATGGGGCGTAATAGTTTGCGCCAGGCCCAGCGTAAGCAATCCAGCATCTTATCCCGGCATTATTATAAAGGGTTGAATTTCCTGCTATCAGATCAACCAGATAAGGCCGTTGATACCCTAATTAAAATGATCAATGTCGACAGTGACACTGTCGAAACCCATATTGCAATGGGTAATTTCTTCCGTCACCGGGGGGAATTAGACCGAGCCATACGGGTTCACCAGAATCTGGTTGATAAAGAGCAACTGAATGATGCGCTTAAGCAACAAGCATTAAAAGAGTTAGGCCGCGATTACTTGCTAGCTGGCTTTTTGGAACGTGCTGAAGCGGCTTTTTTGCAGTTGCTGGACAGTGACAAGTACTTTATGGATGCCCAGCAGCAACTGTTTAATATTTATCAAACTACCAAAGAATGGGACCGCGCGATTGATCTGGCCGAACGCATGGTGAACTGCCATGGCGATAGTCTCGAACTATGTGAACGCGTAGCGCATTTTTATTGTGAGCAAGCCGCGGTTCACCTTAAAAAGCAAGCATTTGAGCAAGCTGAGAAGAGTTTACAAAAAGCCGTGTTATCGGATGAACACGCAGTACGTCCCTGGCTGATGTTGGGGCAAATGGCTATTGCACAGCAAGACTATTTGCAAGCGCAGGAGTACCTGCAACAAGTGCCGGTCAGGGATGTAACCTGGTTAAGTGAAGCCGTTCCTTTATTGCAAGAATGTGCAGATAAGCTGGATGATACGACTGTACTTGAAGTTTTGCTGGAAACCTATCATCAGCAATGTGCCACAGCTTACCTGGCGAAAGTAAAATTGATGGCAAGCAAAGGGCAGGAGAGCCAAGCTGCCGATTTTCTACTACAGCAGTTGCATAAAAAGCCCACCATGAAAGGGTTTGAAACCCTGATGAATTTATACCAGCACCAAAGTACCACTGAGCAAGTAGGTAACAGCTTAGCTATGCTTCAGGAACTGGTGCAGGAACAGATTAAACAAAGACCCAAGTATCGTTGTACCGCCTGTGGTTTCTCTGGTCGCCAATTGCACTGGTTGTGTCCATCCTGCAAGAAGTGGGGACTGGTGAAGCCAATAAAAGGTTTGGATGGAGAGTAGATGAAAGATCCTAAAATAGTGGTTGCACTGGATTTTGATAACCAGAAACACGCGTTGCATTTTGTTGATCAAATCGACCCACAGAGCTGTAGGTTGAAGGTGGGTAAAGAGATGTTTACCTATTTTGGTCCTGACTTCGTTAAGCAGCTTATCAGCAGGGACTTTGATGTATTTCTCGACCTGAAATTTCACGATATACCGAATACTGTAGCCAAAGCCTGCGTCGCTGCAGCTGAATTGGGTGTGTGGATGGTGAATTTGCATGCTAGCGGTGGGACTAAAATGATGGAAACCAGTCGCGCTGCGTTAGAACAGTTTGGTGAGCAGCGTCCATTGCTGATTGCGGTTACTGTACTTACCAGCATGTCTGAAGCGGAGTTAAGGGCGACGGGGGTAGATAAAACCCCTGAGCAGCAAGTGTTGCATCTGGCTGGATTAGCAAAAGGTGCTAGGTTGGATGGGGTAGTCTGCTCAGCCCAGGAAGCGGTTGCATTAAAACGCAGCCTAGGACTTGATTTTAAACTGGTTACACCAGGTATACGTCCTGCTGGTGCCGCTATCGGTGACCAACACCGGGTAATGACGCCTGAACAAGCCGTGCAGGCTGGAGTAGACTACATGGTTATCGGCAGACCTATTACTCAGGCCGCCGACCCGGTGGAAGCGCTAGCGGCAATTAATCGCACTATCGCTTAGACAGCCAAGATATTTAGCTCGTTAAACTCTTTTCAACGCAGAGTCGAGAACATTAAAAAAGGCCGCAATTGCGGCCTTTTTCTGTGACTGGCAGATTACTCCGCGACACTTTCCGGTTTAGTTGCAGGTGCATCAGCACGTGTACTGTAGTTTGCTCGTGTCGCTGCTTTCCCTGATGTCTTCAGTTCAGGTCTGCTGGCGATTTCCAAGGCTTGTATTTGGATATCGGCAAACCCTTCCGGCAGGCTCACGGGCTTAGCCATTGGAGCAGAGGTGAAATGGAACTGTGGCGCTTTACCACCAACGGCAGCAGGTTTAGCTTGTCTTGTTTTGGCTTTAGGGGCAGCTTTTTTCTCAGCAACCTCAGCAACCTCAGCAACCTCAGCAACCTCAGCAACCTCAGCAACCTCAGCAACCTCAGCAACCTCAGCAACCTCAGCAACCTCAGCAACCTCAGCAACCTCAGCAACCTCAGCAACCTCAGGCTTCACATCGTTACTAGCATTATCTTCCAAGGCAATTTCTACTTGCTGTGGCGCTTTGCTGCGACGGGTTCTGCGCTTGGGCTTTTCAGCTTGTTCCTCTGCGGCGTTAACGTCCTCGGCCGGAGCCTCTGCCAAATCACGGGCTGATTCCTGAACCTCCGGGGTTTGAGCTACTTCAGCAGGCGCTTCTGGCGCTACAACGTCAGCAACCGCCGCCTCAGGTTGAGAAACAACATCCAATGCCAGTTGGTCCTGCGCAGGTGAAGCAGTTTCACCTTCCTGTTCTAGCTCCTGATCCTTACGACGTTTTTGACCAGCAGCGCGAATATGGCGAGGCGAGCGACGGCTGCGATTGCGTCCACCATCGTCCTTCTGCTGATCTTTATCCGCACCTGGTTCTTCACTTTGTACTGACTCGTTGGTCTCAGCTTGCACAACCACTGCCACATTTTCCACGTCTGCAACAGGTGCTATAGCGGGCTTAGCAACGACAGTTTCAGTCGCTTCGACCTGCACTGGCTGCTGAAGCAGCTCAGTATCTTGTGCATTGTTGGTCTCGTTGGCTTGAACGCGAACAGAACGGCGCTTATCTCGACGTTGACGACGTTCTGCCAATTGTTCTTGCTTAGGCTGACGCTGCGGCTCTTTGTGCTGCGGTTTGTTATCTGTCAACTGCTGGTTGTCAGCATCCTCAGCTTTGTTGCGTCTGTTGTTTCTGCGTTGATCCCGTGGCTCATCACGACGTGAATCTTTGCGGGCCTCATCACGGCTGCTCTGATCGTCGCGGCGATCGTCACGCTTTTCTTCATTGCGGGCACGTTTGTTATCGCGACGACCATCTTCAGGTCGGTTTCTGTCACGACGAGGTTTCTTGCCACGCTGCTGATTATTACGGTTACCGCGATTGCCTGATTCGTTGGGTTTGCTTTGCGGCTGCTCTGATGCAAACAGCGACTTAAACCAACTTCCTAGTTTTTCCAACAGTGATGGTCCCTGTGGGGCGGCTTGCTTAGCGACAGGGGCGGCTTTGGGCGGAGAAATCAGGGTTTTCAGCGCAGGCTCTTCACGACTAGGTTGTTCCTGACCAACCTTAGGCTGATCGATACTACGAGTTTCGTCCAAGGTCACATTGTAACTGGCTTCACTGATCACATCGTCACTTCTGTGACGGGTCACCCGGTAATGGGGTGTTTCCATATTAGGATTGGGGATGATCAGTAAATGCACTTGATGGCGCTGTTCAATACTACGCACCGCATTGCGTTTTTCATTCAATAAATAAGTGGCAACGCTGACCGGCACCTGGGCTTCAATTTGACCGGTGTTGTCCTTGATTGCTTCCTCTTCCATGATACGCAAAACAGACAAGGCCAGAGATTCGGTACCGCGTACTGTACCTACGCCATCACAACGAGGGCATACATGGTGAGCCGATTCACCCAAAGAAGGGCGCAGACGCTGACGGGACATTTCCAGTAAGCCGAAACGTGAAATACGGCCTAGCTGCACTCTGGCGCGATCAGATTTAACCGCATCGGCCAGGCGCTTTTCAACTTCACGTTGGTGACGCACTGGGGTCATGTCGATAAAGTCGATAACGAACAAGCCACCTAAGTCGCGCAGACGTAATTGACGAGCAATCTCATCCGCTGCTTCCAGGTTGGTGTTCAGAGCGGTTTCTTCAATATCCCCACCTTTAGTGGCTCGTGCAGAGTTGATATCTACAGAGGTAAGGGCTTCAGTTTGATCGATAACAATGGAGCCGCCGGACGGTAAACGGACTTCCCGTTGAAAGGCCGATTCAATTTGCGTTTCAATCTGGTAATGACTGAAAAGGGGGACATCACCTTTATACAGTTTAATGCGACTGATAAAGTCGGGTCTCACCAACTCGATATGTTGTTTGGCCTGCTCAAAAATCTGCTCGTCATCAATCAGGATCTCGCCGATATCTCGACGCAAATAGTCACGAATGGCACGCACTATAACATTACTTTCCTGATGAATCAGGAAGGGCGCCTGACGAGATTTTGAGGCATCTTCGATAGCTTGCCAGTGGGTTAGCAAAACGCTCAGATCCCATTCAAGCTCTTCATAAGATTTTCCAACACCTGCCGTACGTACAATCAGTCCCATGCCATCAGGCAAAGACAACTTATTCAGTGCTTGCTTCAGGTCAGTGCGTTCATCTCCTTCGATGCGACGGGAAATACCGCCTGCACGAGGGTTGTTGGGCATCAATACCAGGTAACTGCCGGCCAGGCTGATAAAGGTGGTCAGGGCTGCGCCTTTCTGTCCACGTTCTTCTTTATCTATCTGAACTATAACTTCCTGACCTTCTTTGATAGCGTCCTTGATATTGGGGCGGCCTTCAAAATTGTATCCTTTAGGGAAGTAGGTGCGGGCGATTTCTTTGAGAGGAAGGAAACCATGGCGTTCTGCGCCATAGTCAACAAAGGCTGCTTCTAAGCTGGGTTCTACCCGGGTTATCCGACCTTTGTATATATTCGCTTTCTTTTGTTCATGTCCTGGACTTTCTATATCCAGATCGTAAAGTTTCTGCCCGTCTACCAGGGCAACACGCAACTCTTCGTGTTGAGTTGCGTTGATCAACATTCTCTTCATTTCGTGACTCGATAGGTATCGATCACTATCGAAATACAAGATCCCACCAGCGTCTCACAGCGTTTTAACAGTGCAGTCTCCCGACTGGGTGGTGGCTCAAGCCAAATCAAATTGTGTGGTCTTAAATACAGACTAGTCGGTCAGACATTATGCTGGCCTGACAGACATTTAAACTGGTTAATACTTTGCTTCGATAGCAATCTAATTCTTAAAAAATTTGTTTTGTTGCTTGGGCTCTGTCATTGCCGTGATGCACGAACTTTTACACTCTTCGTGCCCGGTATGCTCGCTTACTCATCATCTTGATGAGAATCTGTTGTTCAGCGTTCAGAACCCGGTCTGTTTTTAGTCAGACCTGATCATCTTTTTTGGATCAAAAGCGCGGCAATTATCGCATTAAAGAAAGATTACAGGCAAGGCAATTCATTTATTAAATGAGTTGTGCTTTTTCAACGTTTTACTGACTGTCGAAGACCAATAAATGGCGCTACCCCTTGTTCTGAGTGGAAAACATCTGAAAGCGGTAGCTGTCTTTATGCAGACCTAAAAATTCTCATACGAAAATTTTCATCACCAAATACACAAATAGGGTAAAATGGCCCTCCTATGACAGAACAAAATTCATCAAAAGTACAACTTATTCAGGTCGATCCCGAACTGGAAGGACAACGAATAGATAACTTTTTACGCACTCAGCTTAAAGGTGTGCCTAAAAGCCTTATTTATCGGGTTTTACGTAAAGGGGAAGTCCGGGTAAATAAGGGACGTATCAAACCTGACTATAAGTTACAGGCCAACGATATTGTGCGTATTCCTCCGCTCAAGGTGGCCGAAAAGAACGATGCCCCTTCGGTTAAATTAGACAAGGTGGCAACCCTTGAATCCCATATCTTGTTTGAAGATGACCAACTGATTGCTATCAATAAGCCATCTGGTATGGCAGTGCATGGCGGCAGTGGGCTGAGTTTTGGCGTGATTGAAGCGCTGCGTGCATTACGCCCGGACCAGAAGTATTTGGAGTTGGTGCATCGTCTTGACCGTGACACCTCAGGGTGTTTGCTAATTGCTAAGCGACGCTCAGCACTTAAATCATTGCACGAACAACTGCGCGATAAGACAGTCGATAAGCGTTACCAGGCATTGGTAGTGGGTGAATGGGCTGACAACCGGCATAAAGTCAGGGCGCCCCTTAAGAAGAATATTCTGAAGTCAGGGGAGCGCATGGTCTCGGTTTCTCCTGATGGCAAAGAATCTGAAACCCGCTATCAGGTGCTGGAGCGTTTTAGCGGTGCCACCTTGGTTGAAGCCTTTCCGGTTACCGGGCGTACTCACCAGATACGGGTGCACTGCCTGCATGCCGGACATGCTATTGCTTGTGA
The DNA here is from genome assembly GCF_018531185.1 of Bowmanella yangjiangensis. Lineage (NCBI taxonomy): Bacteria > Pseudomonadati > Pseudomonadota > Gammaproteobacteria > Alteromonadales > Alteromonadaceae > Bowmanella > Bowmanella yangjiangensis. Next base: position 29,468 of record NZ_JAHDJU010000003.1, on the reverse strand, counting down.
TGATAAATATGGTGACGAGTCATTTAATCGTCATATGGCGGGGCTAGGCTTAAAAAGATTGTTTTTACATGCCTTTACGCTTTCATTTATTCATCCTAAAAGTGGCGAACGTTTGAGCTTAAAAGCCCCCTTAGATCCTCAATTAACTGCTGTGTTGAAGCAACTGCGTAAATAAGATGTATAAGCTGGTTATTTTTGATTGGGACGGCACCTTGATGGACTCAGGTGCCAGAATAGTGTCTGCCATGCAAACGGCAGCGCGCAGAGCAAACTTGCCTGTGCCGACAGACGATGCGGTAAAAGATATTATCGGTATTAGCCTGCTACCTGCCATGCAGATATTGTTTGGCAAGTTACCTGCGCAACAACAAGATTTGTTGTTCGAAAGCTATAAACAAGAATATGTAGAGAAAGATAAAACGCCGACCCCCATGTTTAACGGCGCAGGTGATTTACTTGATCGCTTATCAGGGCAGGGGACCTTGTTGGCGGTTGCCACAGGTAAAGCACGACGAGGCTTGAATAGGGTTTGGCAGGAGACCAATACCGGCCATTACTTTCAGGCATCCCGTTGCGGCGACGAAGCGGAGTCGAAACCTTCTTCAGATATGTTAGTGCAACTGCTTAACGAACTTAATGTAGAGGCCAGTCAAGCGGTCATGATTGGTGATACTGTTTACGATATGCAGATGGCGCAGAATCTCAATATGGATCGCATAGCCGTTAGCCATGGTGTGCATAGCGCAGAGCGCTTGGCTGGACATGCACCTCGCGCTATTGTGGACTCTCTGGCGGAACTACAACGTTTGCTGTGCAGGGGTTAATCCCCGATGCATAGAGGGTCTATGCCCGCTTGTTGCAGCATTTCGGTCAGGGCGATTAACGGTAGCCCCACCAGACTGTTCGGGTCGCGTCCTGAGAGTCGCTCAAATAAGCAGATACCCAGCCCCTCACTCATGAAACTGCCGGCACACTGATAGGGTTGCTCTTTTTGGAGATAAGCCTCTATCTGCTCGGCACTGAGTTGCCTGAATTGCACATCGAATGTCTCAATCTGCAACTGGCATGTTTTACTCTCACTGTTAAATAGGCATAAACCGGTATAGAACCTGACTAATCGACCGCTGGCCCGACTTAATTGTTCTACCGCAACGTCATGATTAAGGGGCTTGCCGATGATTTCACCATCCAGTGATGCAACCTGATCTGAACCTATGACTAACCCTGGCTCTGTCAACATGTTGGCAACCGATTCGGCTTTAGCGCGTGCCAGACGGCTGACTAACATGTCTGCGGTTTCACCTTCCAACTGGCTTTCATCAGTATGAGGAGCATGACAGCTAAAGGGAATACGGAACTTTTCCAGCAGGCTTTTCCGATACGGTGAGGTAGAGGCGAGAATCAATTGCATGCCCAAAAGTCCTTCAATACAAAAAAAGAAGGATTGTAACCAGGTCTTAGTACTTTACCCAAGGCCTTGTAGGCATAGATTTTCTTTGACTAAGCTTGTCCGTGGCTATATCATGCGCGCCCTATGCAGAAAGTGAAATTGCCCAAACAACTGGATCCAGTCAAAAGCGCCATGAAGCGTTCCGAGTATTTCGGCGTGATGGTGCCTAAAGATATGGTTCGATTGCAACAGGCAGTCGCTGAGGCAAACCAGGACATTGAGATTGAGGTCAGATTCAACAAAGACGCGCAGGGTCTGACTTTTTTTGAAGGCTACCTGGCTACCGAAGTTTCGCTTATCTGCCAAAGGTGCCATGGTACCTTTGCTCATCATTTGGATGTGTCATTTTGCTTCAGTCCGATAAAGCCTGATCAAGACACAGATGAGATACCGGAGGCTTATGAGCCGGTAGAGGTCAATGACCATGGAGAAGTCAATTTACTTCAACTCTTTGAGGATGAACTTATTTTAGCCTTGCCTATTGTGGCCTTTCACGCAGAAAAAGACTGCAAGGTAAGCGAGGATGAAATGAGCTATGGAGTAATTGAACCGGTGGCTGAGCGTCCAAACCCCTTTGCGGTGTTGAAAGAACTTAAGCGAGATCAGGAGTAGGTAATGGCGGTACAACAGAATCGTAAAACCCGTTCTAAGCGTGGCATGCGTCGTTCGCATGATGCTTTGACTGCGGAAACTTTGTCTGTAGATTCCACGTCAGGCGAGACGCATCGTCGTCATCACGTAACGGCTGACGGTTACTACAAAGGCAAAAAAGTCATCGCTAACTAAGCGAGCTGACTTTGACTAATCTAACCATCGCGTTAGATATGATGGGGGGCGATATCGGCCCCCCTGTTACTATTGAAGCCGCTGTTCATGCGGTGACGGAATTCCCACATCTTCATCTAATTCTATGCGGTGATCCTCAGTTGTTGAGTGATGGCCTGGCTAAATATCCGCAAGCGCCTTCTTCACAACTACAGATTGAAGCTACCGAGCAGACGGTGGGGATGGATGAAAGACCCAGTGCTGCGCTGCGCAGCAAAACCAAGTCTTCTATGCGCAGAGCATTGGAGCTGGTTGAAACTGGTCAGGCAGATGCTTGCGTCAGCGCGGGCAATACTGGTGCCTTGCTGGCAATGGCCTATTACGTGCTCAAAACTTTACCTGGCATTGATCGGCCGGCGCTCATTTCTTCATTACCTACCATCAGTCACCGTAAAGTCTATTTGCTGGATTTAGGGGCAAATGTAAATTGTGACTCAGAGATTCTGTTTCAGTATGCGGTGATGGGCTCAGTGCTGGCCCAAGAAGTGGAAGGTATTGAGCGTCCCAGGGTTGCCTTGCTCAATGTTGGTGAAGAGCAGATAAAGGGTAATGATCAGGTCAAGCACACAGCGCAGATTTTATCCTCGGTACCCAGCATTAATTACATTGGCTATATCGAAGGTAATGATATTTTTACCGACAAGGCCGATGTGGTGGTGACCGACGGCTTTGTTGGAAATATCGCCCTTAAAGCCTGTGAAGGCTTAGGAAAATTGATTTTCACCGAAGTGAAACGGGTTTCGGGTAAAAATTTGCTGACCCGGATAATGGCCCGTATGGCATTACCTATTCTGAAAAAGATTTACGCCAGGGTGAACCCCGACCAGTATAACGGTGCGAGTCTGATAGGATTGCGCGGAATTGTCGTTAAGAGCCATGGTAATGCCTCCAGCGAAGCTTTTCTGTACGCCATTAAAGAGGCGATGCAGGAAGTTACCAGACAGGTTCCGAGCAAAATAAAACATAAAATAGAAACTCTTCTAATGGAAAGGCCTTAAGCATGTATTCGAGAATCATCGGCACCGGCAGTTATTATCCCAGCCAAGTTCGTACCAATGCCGATTTGGAGCAAATGGTCGATACCAATGACGAATGGATTACCGACAGGACAGGTATAAAGGAACGCCGCATTATAGGTGCGGATGAAACCGTAGCGACTATGGGCGCAGAAGCCTCTCTCAAAGCCATCGAAATGGCAGACATAGACCCGCGCAGCATTGATATGATTGTTTGTGCGACGACCAGTCATGACAAATCTCTCCCCAGCGCCGCATGTGACATCCAGAAAATACTTGGATTGGATGGTATTCCCGCGTTCGACGTGGCCGCTGCTTGTGCTGGTTATTGTTACGCGCTGAGTGTTGCCGACCAGTACATTAAATCGGGCATGGCCAAGCGTATTTTGGTTATCGGCTCTGATTGTTTAAGCCGATTGGTGGCGCCATTTGACCGTACCATGGTGATTTTGTTTGGCGATGCCGCTGGAGCTACGATTTTGGAAGCCAGCGAAGAGCCAGGAATTCTTTCTACCCATATTCATGCCGCCGGTTCATACAATGACCTGCTTTACGTAGGCAATCCCACCCGTGGTGACGAACAGTCTGTGCACGATAACTGGGGGGTAATGAAAGGCAATGAAGTGTTCAAGGTGGCTGTCACTAAACTCAGCGAACTCGTCGAACAAACCCTGGCGGCAAATAATATGCAGAAGTCAGATTTGGACTGGTTAGTGCCACATCAGGCGAATTTCAGAATTATCAAAGCCACAGCGAAGAAGCTGGAAATGCCAATGGATCGTGTTGTGTTGACCTTACAGGATTATGGAAACACGTCAGCCGCGACTGTCCCTACCGCGCTAGATACGGCGATTCGTGATGGACGCATTCAACGTGGTCACAACCTGCTGCTGGAAGCCTTCGGCGGTGGATTTGCCTGGGCATCGGCCTTGGTTCGTTACTAAAAATTTCATATTCATCGCCCGGTTCGGCGTTTCGATAAAGATGTAGATAAGTGTGTAGGATGGCTGTTGCCACATTTTCCTATGCATTTGTCTACCCGTAACAAAGGTTCGAGCCAGGCGAGCAGCGCAAATCAGGAGAGTAGAATATGGCAAAATTAGCATTTGTCTTTCCCGGTCAGGGATCTCAAAGTGTCGGCATGCTGGCCGAGTTGGCAAGCGAAAATCCGCAAGTGCAGGACACTTTTGCCCAGGCAAGCGAAGTATTAGGTTATGACCTTTGGGCGCTGACTCAAAATGGTCCCGAAGCTGATTTGAATGCGACGCATCGCACTCAGCCTGCGTTGTTGGCAGCGAGTGTCGCTGTTTGGCGCGTATGGCAGGCTAAAGGCGGGGAACAACCACAAGTCCTGGCTGGTCACAGTTTAGGTGAATATTCCGCGTTGGTTTGTGCTGGCGTACTGGACTTCCAGGATGCCATCAAATTAGTGCAACTGCGTGGTGAGTTAATGCAGCAGGCAGTTCCTGCCGGAACTGGCGCTATGTACGCCATTATTGGTCTGGATGACGACAAAGTTATTGCTGCCTGTGAACAGGCGGCGCTAGGTGACGTGGTTTCTGCGGTAAACTTTAATAGCCCTGGCCAAGTCGTGATTGCTGGTCAAACTGATGCGGTTGCCAGAGCAGGTGAGGCTTGCAAAGAAGCGGGCGCTAAGCGTGCATTGCCGTTGCCTGTCAGTGTGCCATCTCACTGTGCGTTGATGAAGCCAGCGGCAGAGAAACTCGCTGTTGAGCTTAAAAAACTGCAAGTTAATGCACCTGTCATCCCTGTGGTGAATAATGTTGATGTAGCACTGCCGACGGACCCTGAGCTGATTCGTGATGCCTTGGTTCGTCAGTTATACAGCCCAGTAAGATGGACAGAGTCTGTACAGAAACTAGCTGAAATGGGTGCTGAAAAAGTATTGGAAGTTGGGCCAGGTAAAGTGCTGACCGGTCTAATCAAACGAATTGACAAGAGCCTGGATGTTGATGCCATCAACACACCTGACTCACTGAATGCAAGTTTATAAGAAGGAAGAACACATGTCTGAACTACAAGGCAAAGTGGCCCTGGTAACCGGCGCGAGCCGTGGGATTGGTAAAGCCGTGGCCCAGAAGCTGGCGGCCCAAGGGGCAACTGTGATTGGCACGGCCACCTCTGAAAATGGTGCAGCTGCTATTAGTGAATATTTGGGCGCCAATGGCAAAGGCCTGGCATTGAATGTCACTGACAGTGCGCAGCTTGATGCTTGTCTTGAGCAAATTCGCGGCGAGTTTGGTGAAATCGATATTCTGATCAATAACGCTGGCATCACTCGCGATAATTTGCTGATGCGCATGAAAGATGACGAATGGTCGGATATTATGGAAACCAACCTGACGTCGATTTTCCGACTGTCCAAAGCGGTATTGCGTGGCATGATGAAAAAACGTGCAGGTCGCATTGTTAATATCGGTTCTGTGGTGGGTAGTGCAGGTAATGCCGGGCAGGCTAACTATGCTGCCGCAAAAGCTGGTGTGATTGGATTCTCCAAATCATTAGCCCGAGAAGTGGCGTCCCGTGGTATTACCGTCAACACTGTCGCCCCTGGTTTTATTGATACCGATATGACCAAAGCGTTGACGGATGAGCAACGTGAAGCCATCTTTAAGGACATTCCTGCTAACCGTTTGGGGAATCCGGAAGAGATTGCCGCAACCGTTGCCTTCCTGGTATCGGACGGTGCCGCTTACATCACTGGAGAGACAATCCATGTGAATGGCGGGATGTTTATGGCTTGATTATGTAGCCAACTGCAGTAATCTTACGAGTTTGTGCAGGTAAATTTCCTGTACCTGTTAGTGTTTGTTAATTGAGCGCATTTGTGGTTTGACCAGAAAAAAACTTCATACTCTTGCTTGCAAGGCCTGGAGTTGCTGAATACACTACTGCCAAATTCACATCTAGCCTCACTTTAAGGGAAAACTAGAATTATGAGTAATATCGAAGAACGCGTAATTAAAATCATCGTAGAACAATTGGGCGTTAAAGAAGAAGAAGTAAAGCCTGAAGCGTCCTTCGTTGATGATCTGGGTGCTGATTCTTTGGATACCGTTGAGCTGGTGATGGCACTGGAAGAAGAGTTTGATACTGAGATTCCAGACGAAGAAGCCGAGAAGATCACTACTGTTCAATCTGCTATCGACTACATCAACGCTCACAAAGACGCGTAAGAAGATAGAAAAACGGCTCGTTCAGAGCCGTTTCTTTTCCTACCTATCAAGACTATATCCCTTGCGGAGGCCATAGTGTCAAAACGTCGTGTTGTAGTAACAGGTCTTGGCATGCTTTCCCCTTTGGGCTTAAATACCACCTCTACCTGGAACGCCTTGCTGCGGGGTGAAAGTGGTATTGGCAATATCGAAAGCTTCGATGTAAGTAACTTTTCCACCCGCTTCGCTGGGGCGGTAAAAGGCTTCGATGTTGAGCAGTACATGCCCAAAAAAGAAAGTAAGAAGATGGACTTGTTCATCCAGTATGGAGTGGCTGCCGGTATGCAGGCACTGAAGGATTCCGGTTTACAAATCTGTGAGGCTAATGCTGGCCGCGTAGGTGTAGCCGTGGGTTCTGGTATTGGCGGATTGGGATTAATCGAAGAGAACCACAGTAAATTGCTGTCTTCCGGGCCTCGTAAGATTTCTCCATTCTTTGTGCCATCCACCATCACTAATATGATTTCCGGCTTTCTGTCGATTATGGAAGGTCTCAAAGGGCCGAATCTGAATATTGTCACTGCGTGTACAACCGGTGTGCATAATATTGGTATTGCGGCCCGTACTATTGCATACGGTGACGCTGATGCCATGTTGGCCGGTGGAGCAGAAGCCGCGATTACCCCGCTGGGGCTAGGTGGGTTCGCCGCCGCCCGGGCTTTATCAGCACGTAACGACGATCCCAAAGCGGCAAGCCGTCCCTGGGATAAAGATCGTGACGGATTCGTGATGGGGGACGGTGCTGGCGTGGTGATGCTCGAAGAGTATGAACATGCTAAGGCACGTGGAGCAAAAATCTACGCCGAGCTGGTCGGTTTTGGTATGAGCGGTGACGCTTACCATATGACTTCTCCACCTTCAGAGGGGCAGGGCGCAGCAGCGGCTATGGCGCATGCCCTGGCTGATGCGGGTGTGAATGCCGACCAGGTTGGCTATATTAATGCCCATGGCACCTCGACACCTGCTGGCGATGTCGCAGAAGCGCAGGCGGTGAAGTCGATTTTCGGCGCGTCCGCCAGCCAGGTTATGGTCAGTTCAACTAAATCCATGACGGGCCATTTGCTTGGTGCGGCGGGGGCTGTTGAAGCCATTTTTACTGCGTTGTCTTTGGTGCATCAGGTGGTTCCACCTACTATTAATCTGGACAATCCGGACGAAGGTTGTGACCTGGATTTTGTTCCCCATACTGCACGTGACGTGAAGATGGAGTATGCCTTGTGTAACTCCTTCGGTTTTGGTGGTACCAACGGCTCCTTGCTGTTTAAAAAAATCTAAGCGCTTAACAACGTTGCGAAAGCCTGTTAGTTTCTGACAGGCTTTTTTTTTGCTAAAGGAATAATAGGTTCCATGACATCCTCTTTGCTGATCAATGGTCAGCCCGCGGATCAACTTGCTGTTACCGACAGAGCCACACAATATGGTGATGGGGTATTCAGTACCCTCAGAATCAAGGACGGCGAGTTGCAGTTTTTGAAGGCTCATTTGGACAGATTAAAGACCGGACTTGAGCGTCTTGGTATTGATTTTAGTTGCTGGGACAGGCTGCAAGACTGTTGTCTGGAGCAAGCAATTGGACATTCAGAAGGGGTGCTAAAGATTCTGATAAGTCGGGGCTCAGGTGGGCGAGGCTACCTTCCGCCTTCTCCTGCTCAAGCAACCTGGATACTCAGTTTGCATCCCATGCCAGCGCATTACGCCCTATGGCGTCAGCAGGGAATAACCCTGCAATTGTCTCCTCTTCAGTTAGCCAAACAACCTTTGCTAGCCGGTATAAAGCACTTAAATCGTCTTGAGCAGGTTTTAATTCGCCAGCATGCCGAGGCGCAAGGCTGGCAGGATGCGTTGGTGTGCGATACCGACGGTATGTTGGTCGAATCTTCCGTGGCCAACCTATTCTGGCAAGTGGGGAATAGCTGGTATACCCCTGATCTACACTTTGCGGGTGTTGACGGCATTATGCGTCAGCAGTTGGTTAAGGCCTTAGAATTACGTGGCAATCTTGTTTATCAAGTGCGCAGCGCACCTTCATGCCTGTTGCAAGCCAAGCAATTGTTGCTGTGTAACAGTTTGATGGGGGTGGTGCCTGTGAACAGTTATGCCGGTCATTTTTACCACAAGGACGATGTGGCGCAGTTAAATAAGGAATGTGGTTTTGTCTAAATGGAAGCTGATTCTGTTGTTAATGGCCGTTGGCTTGGGCAGCGGTGTATTTTGGGCTTACCAGCAATATTATCAAACGCTTAATACCAAGCTCACTTTCAATCAGCCCACCTTGTATGAACTCAAACGAGGGCAGAATCTGCATCATTTGCTGGTTTATCTGGAGGATGAGGCGGGTTTGCCCGAAAGTTGGCCAGTGAAGCTATTGGTCAGGTTTGAGCCAACACTGGCAGAACTTAAAGCCGGTACCTACGAATTGTCTCCAGGCATGAACGTACAGCAGGTATTACTGCTGCTGGCCAGCGGTAAGGAAAAGCTATTCGAGATCCGTCTAGTGGAAGGCTTTCGTTGGCGGGACTGGCAAGGACAAATGCAAGCACATCCACATTTGCTAAGTGCTCAACTTACTGAGCTTGAAGCGCAGCTAAAGCCAGAGGGAGGGAGTCTGGAAGGTTGGTTGATGCCGGATACCTATCATTTCACTCGTGGAATGCAAGCCAGCGTGCTTGTGAAACGGGCCTATCTGGAGATGCAGAAGTTTCTCCTCGAACAGTGGCCAAAACGTAAACCCGATTTACCCTATGCAAGCCCCTATGAAGCCTTGATTATGGCGTCCATTGTCGAAAAGGAAACAGGCCTTGCCGAGGAGCGTCCACGCATTGCCGCTGTGTTTGTTAACCGCCTGAGAAAAAACATGCGTTTGCAAACCGATCCTACTGTGATCTATGGGATGGGGGATGCCTTTGACGGCGATATACGCCGTCAGGATCTGCGTACAGCGACACCTTATAATACCTATGTAATTAAAGGACTGCCGCCCACGCCCATTGCCATGGTCAGTCGTGATGCCCTGATGGCAGCGCTGCATCCCATTGACAGCGAAGAGCTGTACTTTGTGTCTCGCAATGACGGCAGCCATGTATTCTCCACTAATCTTGCCGATCACAATGCTGCGGTGCGACAATACCAGTTGAAAAAATAGCGCTGTGTTGAGAGTAAACATGACATTGCCTGAATAGGGCAGTGTTAAACAGTGCGTTTGAAATAGTTAAATTAATCATTGAGTGCGCATGTCTGGGAAATTTATTGTAATTGAAGGCCTGGAAGGTGCAGGTAAGAGTTCGGCGATTGCCATCGTCAAAACCTGTATTGAACAGGCCGGGCATAGTCTGGTTTGTACCCGTGAGCCGGGTGGCACGCCAATGGCCGAAGCTATTCGTGAATGCGTGAAGCAGGACTGGCAAGAAAAGGTCACCATAGAAGCTGAATTGCTGTTGATGTACGCTGCCAGAGTGCAATTGCTGGAAAACGTGATTAAACCGGCCTTGCAACAAGGTCAGTGGGTGTTGGGCGATAGGCATGATCTGTCATCGCAGGCCTATCAGGGCGGTGGCAGAGAGATCCCGGATGACATGCTGGCAAGCCTCAGGGCTATAAGCCTGAAAGGATTCAAGCCGGATTTAACCTTGTATCTGGACGTTGAGCCTGAAGTTGGTTTGGCCCGCGCCAGAGGGCGAGGGGAGCTGGATCGTATCGAGCAATCTGGCTTGGCATTTTTCACCCGCACCCGCGATCGATATCTGCAATTAGCTGCTAAGGACTCAAGTATTAAGGTCATTGACGCGATGCAGGATATGCCTGCGGTTCATGGGCAGATACTTCTGGAACTGCAGGGCTTTTTAGCATGACCTATCCCTGGTTCGAGAGTCTGTTCCAGCAACTTGCCGGACGTTACCGCGCCGGTCGCTTGCATCACGCTCTGTTAATGTTAGGACCACAAGGGTTAGGCAAAGCGACGCTGGCCAAAGACGTTGGCGCCTACCTGCTTTGCCAGCGCACTGAAAGCAGCCGCTGTGGCCAATGCCAGGCTTGTCAGTTAGTGGACGCCGGTAATCATCCCGATTTACATCAAATTCAAAGCGAAAAGCAAATAGGTGTAGATGATATCCGCAGCGCCATTGAAAAGCTAAGTGGTAAATCGCAGTTAGGTGGTGCCAAGGTGCTGGTTATTCATCAAGCTGACAGCATGACCGAGTCTGCGGCGAACGCTTTGCTGAAAACCCTGGAAGAGCCTACCGCACATACATACATGTTGCTAACGGCCAACAGTGCTGAACGCCTATTACCCACGATTAAAAGCCGCTGTGAGAAGCTGTTGTTGCCTGGTGCAAGCCAAGCGCAAACCAGCCAATGGCTGGCAGAGCAATACCAGGGTGACATTGAGCCGCAGCTGCTGACGTTATATGGCGCGACCCCTTTGACATTATTGGCGGTGCTTCAGGAAGAAGCAGGACAACGCTTTGCGGATTTCAGTCAAGATCTGCAACAAGTGTTGAATGGTCAATTACCAGTACTGACCATGGCTGAGCAGTGGCAGGACAACCCAGGCCGTTTACTAAGCTGGTTACAATTGTGGTTAAAAAATGCCATGCAACAGGGCCAATATGCCCAGGATGGGCTCTTTGCAATGTATAGCCAGTGCATCACTGCCAGTCGCCAGGTAACGAACCCCGGTTTAAATAAATTATTGTTATTGTCCAGCGTACTGGGCAGTGTCCGTTCGCTCAGGAGTTAAGTGTTGTTTATTGATTCCCACTGTCATCTGGACAGATTAGATAAATCCCCCGAAGAACTCAGGGCTGTAATGCAACGTGCCAGGGATAACGGCGTAAAGCATTTTTTATGTGTTTGCGTAGCTGTTAACGAATACGAAGCCATGCTGGATGCCGTAAAGGATTTTACTGATGTGTCGGTATCCTGCGGCGTGCATCCTCTGCATCAGGAAGACGCCTGTAGTTACGATGAGTTACTGCGTATGGCGAGTCGTGATGAAGTGGTGGCCATTGGCGAAACAGGCCTGGATTATCACTACAGTCCGGATACCAAGGCGGTCCAACAGCAGTCTTTTATTGACCACATTAAGGTGGCAAACGAGCTGAATAAGCCGTTGATCATTCATACCCGAGATGCCCGACAGGACACTATTGCACTGCTAAAACAATACAAAGCACCGCATACCAAAGGGGTGCTGCATTGTTTTACTGAGGATTTGGACATGGCGCAGCGGGCTATGGCGCTGGGCTTTTACATCTCTATTTCCGGTATAGTGACCTTTAAAGCCGCCAAAGAGCTGCAGGATGTGGTGAGGGAAATACCGCTGGAGCGATTGCTGATTGAAACCGACTCGCCTTGGTTGGCGCCGGTGCCACATCGCGGTAAACCCAATGAGCCGGCTTATGTGAAGGATGTGGCGCAATTTATAGCTGATTTAAAGGAAATTCCGCTCAGCAAACTGGCCGAAGTCACAACAGGTAACTTCTATCAGTTATTTGACCGGGTGCAATCAGCCTGATTTGCCCCGGCGGGTATCAGCGATTCTGGTTAGTGGCTAAGCGGAATCGCAAAATAAATAACCCGAATCGTCAATAGCATCGTTTATAGGGAAAAATTCGCCCCTTAATGGATGTTATTTATGCCACATTTTCCCTATACCACCCGAGCTTGTTGCTTATTGACCGGCTTGCTGCTTAGTGCTTGTGCCAACGAAGCGCCTGAGCAACAAGCTAACCCTGCTACTGAACGTAAAGTGCGGTCGGTGCCTGCTACTGAAGTCGAACAGCGTGTCATGGCTGATGCTGCGCTCTATGCCCCTTCACCTATGGCCCGTATGCAAGTGATGAGCGCGCCAAGCCGGGAGCGCTATCTGGATACGCCTGAAAATGCCCTGATGCTGACCAGCGAGCAACCGGTATCAACGTTTTCCGTTGATGTGGACACCGGCAGTTACACCAACGTCAGACGCATGCTGAATCAAGGTTTCTTACCACCTGCCGATGCGGTGCGGGCAGAAGATTTTATTAATTACTTCACCTATAGCTATCCAGCACCTGATAACAGTGAGGTGTTTAGCATCAATACTGAGCTTGCGGCATCACCCTGGAACCCCAAACGCCATTTATTCAAAGTGGGTTTACAGGGACAGATGTTAGACAAGCAACAACGTAAAGCCGCTAATCTGGTGTTTTTACTGGATGTATCTGGCTCTATGAATGCGCCTGATAAGTTACCGCTTTTGATAAGCAGCCTGCGATTGTTAACATCCCAATTAGGCAGTCAGGATCGCGTCAGTATCGTGACCTATGCTGGCAGCAGCCAAACGGTGCTGGAACCTACGCAAGGTAATCAGCGTGGTCGTATTCAGACTGCACTGGATACGCTGTCTGCTGGGGGCGGGACCAATGGTGAAGGCGGCATTCTTCAGGCTTATCAGTTAGCCCGCAGTAGCTTTATCAAAGAGGGGGTGAACCGCGTGATTCTGGCGACCGACGGGGATTTTAATGTCGGTATGTCAGATTTGGAGGAACTTAAAGCCCTTATCCGTCGGCAGCGCGAAAGCGGTATTGCTCTGACGACCTTAGGTTTTGGTAGTGGCAATTATAATGATGCTTTGATGGAGAGCTTGTCTAACTTGGGCAATGGACAACATGCTTATATCGATAGTATCAATGAAGCACGTAAGGTCCTGGTCGATGAGCTGACCTCCAGCATGGAGATCATCGCCGCTGATGTGAAAATTCAGGTGGAATTTAACCCAGCACTTATCAGTGAGTATCGTCTGGTGGGATATCACAATCGCTTACTAGAGCGAGAGGATTTCAATAACGATAAGGTTGATGCCGGTGAAATTGGTGCTGGGCATCGTGTCACCGCTATTTATGAAATTGCGCTGGCTGGCTCTGGCGGTGAACAAATTGATCCGCTTCGTTATCAGTCATCAGGGGCGCAAGGGAGCTTTGCCAAAGAGCTGGCGCAGATTAAACTCAGATATAAGCTACCATCTGAGACAAAAAGCCAGCTGGTGAGCAAAGTGGTTAGCCTAGATCAGCTATCATCTGAAGAGGTACAAGGGGATTTTGCCTTTGCAGCCGCTGTTGCTGGCTTTGCTCAGATGTTAAAAGGGGGCAAATATATGCAGGACAGTGATTACCAGACACTGCTCGCCTTGGCGCAGCGAGGCAAAGGAAGCGATCCTCAGGGGTATCGTCATGAATTTATCAATCTGCTTAAAAGCGCAGAATTGATAAGCCAGTCATCAGCGTTTACTGAATAAACACGATAGGACAGCCTATGTCATTTGCCCAGCCCCGGTATGACGGTACATCACTAGCATCAGGTCAGCAATCCGACGAGGAACTAATGCTGGCTTATGCTGCTGGTGACTTGCAGGCTTTTTGCCAGCTTTATGAGCAGCATAAAAATCCCTTGTGGCGATTCTTTGTTCGCCGGGGCATGGCAACAGAGTGCGCGGAAGAGTTGGTGCAAGAAGTGTGGCAACGGGTTATTGCCTCTGCGCCTGGTTATCAGCCGTCGGCCAGGTTTACCACTTGGCTGTACCAAATTGCGCGCAATTTGCTTGCCGATCAGCACCGTAAGGCCCATCGTCGTTTTACCTTAGTGAGTGATGAATCTGAGGCTTTGGAAAGCATGGCGTCGCAAGATTATCCTGAGGCTATTACCGAGCAGGGGAGGCTGGCCCTTCGCCTTAAGCACTGTTTGGGTAAGCTGCCTGCCTTACAACTGGATGTGTTTCTGCTTAAAGAGGAAGCCGGACTTACCATGGAGCAGGTGGCTACTATTATGGGGGCTGGTTTAGATGCCTGCAAAAGTCGCTGGCGTTACGCGGTGGCAAACCTGAGCAAATGTATCGGTATGGGAGCGCCAGCAGATGACTGATGATGAAAAGCGTCTCTCTGCGCTTTATCAGAGTCTGGATAAAGAGAATTCTCCAGAACATGTGGATGCCCGCATATTGGCTATGGCTAAGCAAGGTGCGCTTGTGCATACCGTGCCATTGGATGCCAAGCAACCGTCCCGCTGGACAGCCTGGCGTTGGCCGTTGTCCAGTGTGGTGTCGGCTGCCTTGTTAGTGGGGATCTTGTTTTTCACTACGTCTCCATTATTACCGCCCGAGGAGCAGGCGGTATCGGCCTCCTCATACGATATGGTACCGAGCGCCCCCCAACAGGCAAGACGCGAATATCAGGCGATGCCCGAACAAAAACGTCAGTTAGCTCAGAGTATTGAACGCGAAGCTGCAGCAGTCAGAAGTAAGACAGCCAGTGTATTGCCTGCCGCGCAAATCAGTGAACGCCTTGCCGAGGTCGATAGGTTGGTGGCATCAGGAGAGTTACAGCAAGCTGGCACTTTGCTGATGAGCCTGGTAGAGGAAGCGCCAGAGGCGAAAGCGCGCTTGAGCGAGGGCCAGCTTGCGTTGTTGCAAGAAGCACTACATCGCAGGTCTACTAATCAATAGAGTGGCACTAATCCCCTTTAAATTTTATGGCTTTTCCCCTAAAATGCGCGCCGTTTTAGGGCATCCTGCATAGGATGTTGTTGTATTTGGCTCTGGATTTACGTTCCAGCCCGCTAGAGGAAGTGTTATGTCTCAGATTGTTGTTTGCGCGTTGTACAAATTTGTCACGCTGGAAGATTATCAGGCGATTCGTCAGCCCCTTACCGAGTTTATGGAAGCTCACTCAATCAAGGGTACCTTATTACTCGCTCATGAGGGCATTAATGGTACCGTTTCTGGTACACAGGAAGCCATTGATGCGCTCTTGGCCTGGTTAAATGCGGATGCGCGTTTAAACCCTATCAGCTACAAGATCTCATTTGATGAAACCCAGCCGTTTCACCGTACAAAGGTTAAACTGAAAAAAGAAATCGTGACCATGGGTGTGGAAGGCATTGATCCTCGTCGCACCGTGGGTACCTATGTAAAGCCGTCTGATTGGAATGCGCTGATAAGCGATCCCGATGTCATTACTATTGATACGCGCAACGATTACGAGATTGAGATTGGCACTTTTAAACATGCGATCAATCCCAACACCCAGACTTTCCGCGAGTTCCCTCAATACGTGAAAGAGCAACTGGACCCCAGCAAGCATAAAAAAGTGGCGATGTTCTGTACTGGCGGTATCCGCTGTGAAAAGTCCACTGCCTATCTGAAAGAGCAGGGATTTGAAGAGGTATATCACCTGGAAGGCGGTATTCTTAAGTATCTGGAAGAAGTACCTAAAGAAGACAGTTTATGGGAAGGAGACTGCTTCGTTTTCGACAATCGGGTAGCGGTAAATCACGACCTGCAGCGCAGCCACTACGACCAATGCTATGCCTGTCGCTTGCCTATCACTGAAGAGGAAAAGCAGCAGCCGGAGTACGAGTCTGGGGTTAGTTGCCCGAAATGTTTTGGTAAACATAGCGAAGAGCAATTGGCCCGTTTTCGCGAGCGTGAAAAGCAGGTTTCTCTGGCTAAACAGCGTGATGAAGAGCATGTTGGTGCAGATGCCCGTATTGCCATGGAGCAACGTCGCCAGCAAAAAGCTGATGAGCGCAGAGCCAGAGCGCTGGCGGCAAATGCTGCAAAAAAAGCCGAACAGGTGAAGTAAAGTCGGCTAGTGGGTTGTTCACAGATGAACTCCGGGGGTACACTAGCCCCCATATCGTCCTAATTCGAGGAAGTGTTATGTCAGGACAATCCCTAACCGAAGCCCAAGTTGCCGAAGTCCGCAAGGAGTTCGACTTTTTTGACAATGATCACAACGGTATGATCGATCTGGGTGAATTTATCGAGCTACTTACCGTACTTTCACCTAAGACTAAGGTCAAAGTGGTAGAAGAAGCGTTCAGTATGATTGATGAGAATGCTGATGGTCACATCGACTTCGACGAGTTTCTAACCTGGTGGCAGCAAGGCTGGTGGGAATACTGATTTTTATCAGTGACAGATAATGAAGGCGCTATTAAGCGCCTTTTTTAATACCTAAGGATTAGGTATTTCGTTTAACTGCATGAAATATGCGTCACTTTGCTTGATAAGCCGATTAACAACTGAATATTTCGGAATACTTTGGTGTTCTTGAAACAGTCCGGTAACATATTGAAAAGCTAGTGTTTTGAAAAGCTTATCCCAGTCAAGGAAGGTGAATATGATGCAGTTTTGTCGTTATTTATGCATTTCGTTCTGCTTGCTATTCACTTTTTCCAGCCAGGCATCATCTGTTGTTATTAAAGACTCGCCACTCAATCTGACTCACTTTGAGCTCGGCTACTTTGTTGATGAGGCTCAGACATTGGCTATAGAAGATGTAGCTGAGAAGACCTTCAGTCCTACCGGAAATTATACGACGCTAGGGACGAGTGCCAGAGTTACCTGGTACAAGCTTGAACTTCGCAATGAGGCAAAGAATACCCAAGAGTTTTATATCCATTTGCCTTATGCCTATCACGTGCGTTCTGTGGCTTTTTATGAGTTCCGCCATGACACACTAGTTCGTAGCGAGTGGCTGGATATGAACGATGCAACAGACAGCCCGCTGATGTATCGGGGCACAGTGGTCTATCCGGTGAATATAGCATTTGGCGATACGCTAACCTTATATGTACGTAGCCATGTGTATTCCCATCAATGGTTTGCATTGAATTTGCATGATTCAGAGGGCTCCAAGCGAGCACTCATTGGTGCCAAGACCGACATAGCATTGATGGTTGGTATGATGCTGGCTTTGGTTTTCTACAATGGTCTTTTGTACTTCGCGACCAGCAAAAAAGAAAATATTTACTATTCCTTCTATCTGATTTCCGGCTTGCTCTGGATCGCTTTGTCCTACGGGTTATTAGCTAATTTGTTTGGGTGGTATGGGGATGAGGTGTTCACTCTCAACCTCAGTTTGATCACCATGCCGATTTTTCTGTTGCTGTTTGTCATGTCCATTTTTGAGACCAAGCGTTTCTACCCCACAGAACACCGTTTTTTACAGTTTATGCTGGTGTTGTTATCAGCCACCTTGATTTATGGCTTTGTTGACATATCTGGTGCACTGAAGCCCGCCAGCAGTCTGGCAGCCTTGATGATGGTGATTACTTTCTCGGTGAGTATTTCCTTGTATAGAAAAGGTAATCCGCTGGTGAAGTACTTTTTGATAGGGCATAGCTTCTTTGTACTGTTTAACGGTATGGCGGTACTCTTCTATAAAGGTTTAATCACCCCCAGCTACATCAGCCACTTTGGGGTGGGTATTGGCATAGTGCTGGAAGCCCTGACGCTGGCATTCATAATCTCGTATCGGATAAAAATCCTTGAGGATATACGCCATTCTCAAGAAGAACTTAAACGGCAGGCTGCCACCGATCCTTTAACCAAACTATACAATCGCCGCTACTTTTACTCTGAGGCTGACTATTTGCTTGAGGTGGCAAAAACACAAAATGAGCCTTTGTCCGTATTAGTGACCGATATTGACCATTTCAAACGTGTGAATGATACCTATGGGCATCAGACCGGCGATAAAGTGATAGTAGAAGTTGCCGCTACCCTTAAAAAGTACTGTCGTAGTAAGGATCTGATTGCTCGCTTTGGTGGCGAAGAATTCGTCATGTTGCTGCCAGGTGTAGATGAGCAGGAAGCGCATAAATGTGCCAAACGGATACTGGAGGCGATTCAGTCTTTGGTGCTAATTACCGACGAGCAAGATACATTGAAGTTCACGGTTAGTATTGGCGTCGTTGAGATAGATCTCAGTTGTGAAACAGTGGAAATGGCGGTAAACAGGGCCGATAAGGCGTTATATCAAGCCAAGCATTCAGGTCGAAACCGCATCTGTATACAACAGAAAACACCGGACTAATGGCCTTCCACGGCCTCTGCAAAGACCACAATGAGTAACATAATGAAGGCCAAACCCAAATAAGAGGCAACTCGTTTGGGCGCGTGTTCGCGCAAGGCACTTTGTCTGGCCGCAAGCAGTGACTGCAGCAGGTAGTAAAAGGCAAAGGCGCGGGATGCATAGCTAACCAGTTGAAAGATGTTAGCGCTCCAAAGCAAAGTCACGCTGAATAAGGTGATAACAGGGTAGAGGTTACGTGCATTAATTCGCGAACGGCTTTGCTGCTCAACGACTCCGCCCGCACCTATGGTATCAGCAATCGCGGCACTAAACTGGCTCATGGCCGCTGCCACAATTAACATGACAGGTAAAACCAGGGTGATCTGTGCAGATACCGTGATGATAGCCGTTTCGCTGGGTTGAGTTCCGACAAACTGCCCCATATAGGGCATAGCTAACACCACAAAACCAATATAGATAAGTCCTGCCAGTATTTGCGCAACCGACATGGAGCGAACCCGCACATTGAGCGGATATTGGGAGGCTAAATATTTACTGGTTTCAAATCCTTGTACAATCAGCAGCATACCGCCCAATTGACAAAGGCTTTGCCACCAGGGCTGATCTGGACTGCTTAAGCCATGCCAGTGATAGCCTTGCTGGACATCCTGCCATAACAAGCCTCCAAGCAGCGCGGCAATGATCGCCAGTTTGATGCTGACAGAATACTCTTCCAGCCTTTCCAACCCATGTAATCCTCGCAGCAAGCCATAAAAACCAATACTTAGCAGTACCATGCTGGCCAGAACATCGGCATTAAACTCACTATAAATATCAAGACCCGTTAACAAAAAACCGGCCATCAGACGGATATAGAAGGTAATGGAGATAACATAGGCAATTGCCAAAGCAACGTCAGCAAACCGTTCCAGTCCCATCAGCCACTTATCTGGCGCATCCTGATTTAGTGAAGAGGTTTGCATGCTGTAACGCATGGCGCTCCCCAACCACCAGGACAGCAGCACTATCACTATTATTGCAAGCCATGCCCAGTGTCCGGCAATATTAGCCAGTAGTGGGACTACGACTAAAAAGCCGCTGCCGATTATTGATGCCAATGGTGTGACTGTCGCTTGCCAAAAAGCCGAATTTTTTACGGCCGGTCGCAATAGCCAAATGACGAGCAGCACACTCAGCGTGACTAAGCTGGCATCAAGTAAACTGAAATCCGGTGTCTGTGTCATAAGTCCAATGCAACGTGGTGGCGTTTTAGCGCTTGTAAAGCACTTTAATTAAGTGATAGCCGAAGCCTGTTTTAACCGGGCCTTGTACTTCCAGTTCCGGCCCTTTGAATACGGCTTTATCAAAAGCGGGGGCCATGTCGCCCTGAGCAAATTCACCTAAATCGCCACCGCGCTTGCCGGAGGGACATAACGAGTGTTTTTTGGCTAATTGCTGAAAGCTGGCGCCTTGCGCAAGTTTTTGTTTTAGCGCCAGACATTCTTGCTCGGTCTTCACCAGAATGTGCAATGCGGCGGCTTTTCGTGCCATGGAAAGTCCTTAGAACAATGATAAATTAAAGCGCCATTATCCGTTATTCCTCAAGCGGGTTTCAAACTGAGCTTAGGTTTCGACAACTGCTGAGTATTTCTTCTACCAAACTTTCATTGTTAAGTGCCCGACCGATGGCTACACCGCCTACCATCAAGACTGCTTGTTGCAGCGCTTTCTCACGGCAAAGTCCGCCAGACTCCAGCATATTCACCATACCTTGAAACATTCTGGTGTAGGTATCCCGCACCGTTTCATCGCGCTGACTGATATCGGTCACCAAAAAAGCCAGGGGACAGCGTCTGCCTTGGCCTTTAACGTGCTCTTCAGACAAATATCCTTCGGTTAGCTGGGTATGACTGGGTTGTGGTGGGAGCCTACTTATACTGTTTTTGGCGGCGGTTAGGATGGCTTCGCTATACAGGGCTGACTTGGAGCCAAAGTGTGCATAAAAAGCCCCCCGGGTAAGTTTTGCGTCTGTCATAACCTGGTCAATACTGACTTGCTCGAAACCATACTCGGTAAATAGCTTGGCGGCACTGACTAAAATTCGCTCACGGGTTTGTTCTTTATGGCTTTTTTGCCAGGCCATGGTGTTGCTCCAAATTCAGAATATGTTCTTGAACATATTTAGGCTTTTCCTATTCTGAAGCAAGAGAATTATCAACGGAGGTGTTATGACTAAAGTACATATATATTCGGTGGCATTTAGCAGTTTTGGTCGCGTGGCTCAGTTGGTCTGCGAAGAAAAACAGATCCCCTACAGCATGGGAATGGCGGTGAATGGTGAGGAAGTGCCTTTTAAAGGCGAGCAGCATCATGTGTGGCATCCCTATGGCAAGATACCTGTGCTGCTGGTGAATGATAAAGCACTGTGTGAGTCGACCAGTATCATCCGTTATCTGGATGCGCAATTTCCTGGAGTGAAATTGACCCCGCAAGACCCTTGGTTGGCTGCGAAACTGGATGAACGGGTACAACTACTGTCGAATTATATCAACCATGCGCTTATCCGCGACTATATGCTGGAGCTGATTTTCCCTAAAGGACCTGATGGCACACCTCGTTTGGATGTTATGGAAGCTAACAAACCGGCCGCGCTGCGAGCCTTGTCTTTGGTTGAGACCTGGTTGAGCGAAGAAGCGGGTTACTTGTTTGGCAGCACCTTCAGTCTCGCTGATGCTATGGCATTACCGTCACTCTACTACGTGACACAGCTAAAAGCGCCTTTCAGCTTGGTGAACGAGGACAGTGCTATATTCCGCTATGTGCAGAGAATGAAAGAAACCCATGCCTCTTGTGCCAAGGTTTTAGTGCCTAAGCAAGGGTAATTGCTCAGAGTATAAAATAAAAAAGGCGCTCGATAGAGCGCCTTTGCTATTGCTTGTAATTAGGCACCCAGTGCCGTACGAGCATCTGTGTAAGTTAGACCCAACTGGCTACCCAATGCATCAACTACAGCTTTGTAAGTTACTTTGCCTTCATGCACGTTCAAACCATTTAACAGGTGAACATCATCCAACATGGCCTGCTTTGGACCTTTATTGGCCAGTGCCAGACCAAAGGGCAGGGTAGCATTGTTCAATGCCATGGTAGAGGTACGTGCAACGCCGCCGGGCATGTTGGCAACACAGTAATGGACAACACCGTCAACCACATAAACCGGATCCTGGTGAGTGGTGGCGCGAGCCGTTTCAAAACAACCGCCCTGGTCAATGGCTACGTCTACCACTACAGAGCCTTCTTTCATATTGCGGATATGCTCAGCGGTCAGCAGTTTAGGGGCCGCAGCGCCAGGGATAAGCACAGCGCCAATAACCAGATCGGCTTTAGATGAGTAATGCTCAATGGCATCTACGGTTGAGTATACGGTTTTCAGTTGACCACGGAAGATATCATCCAGCTCACGTAAACGGGTCAGTGAGCGATCCAGAATGGTGACGTCAGCGCCAAGACCAATGGCCATTTTCGCAGCATTAGTTCCTACCACGCCACCGCCGATAATCAGAACCTTTCCTGGTGCAACGCCAGGTACACCACCGAGCAGGGTACCGCTACCGCCGTGCGCTTTTTCAAGATAATGGGCGCCAGCCTGGATGGACATACGGCCCGCCACTTCTGACATAGGGGCTAATAAAGGCAAGCCATTGCGGGCATCGGTTACGGTTTCATAAGCAATACAGGTTGCGCCAGAGGCGATAAGTAGTTCTGTCTGTGTTGGATCGGGCGCAAGGTGCAGGTAGGTATAAAGGGTTTGTCCTTTGCTGAGCATTTTACACTCATTGGGCTGCGGCTCTTTAACCTTAACAATCATTTCAGCTTTGTCGAAAATGCTCTCGGCATTGTCGCTGATGCTGGCGCCAGCGGCGATGTATTGGTCATCAGTGAAACCAATGGCGCTGCCCGCGTCCTTTTGCACAACCACATTGTGGCCATGAGTAACAAATTCTTTTACTGCAGCAGGGGTCAGTCCTACACGGTATTCATGATTTTTTATTTCTTTAGGTACACCGATCAACATGTTCTATTCAACCTTCACAGGAAAATGGGGTTGTGAAGTATATGAAAAGATTTGCAGAAGAGTATGCTGAAAAATTGTTAATTGCGGCATATAATCCTGAGAAAAGGCATTTTATCGGAACTTTGTATGCTGGTGAAAACCCCTAAACACCTTGACCGTATCGACCGGAATATCCTGGTGGAGCTGCAAAAAGACGGCCGTCTTTCGAACGTTGAGTTGTCTCGTCGTGTTGGCTTAAGTGCCACGCCCTGCCTAGAGCGGGTAAGACGTTTGGAGCAGCAAGGTTATATAACAGGCTATCATGCTAAGGTCGATCCGGCCAAACTGGGTGCGGCCATGCTAGTCTTTGTTGAGATAACCTTAACCAAGACTTCTTCAGATATCTTCGCAGAATTTTCTGCTGCAGTTCGCAAACTTGACGATATTCAGGAATGTCATCTGGTCGCCGGTGATTTCGACTTCCTGCTTAAAGCCAGGGTCGCAGATATGTCCAGCTACCGTAAATTGCTAGGTGACACCTTACTTGGCTTGCCTGGTGTGAGTGAATCTCGTACTTACGTGGTGATGGAAGAAGTGAAACATACCGGCACCTTGAAAATTAATCTTAAATAATCCCTCCTGATGTTGGCGATTAGCGACACCTAGAACAAGATTTGTGCAACAACCAAAATACTGGCAATAAAAACAGGGTTTATGTGCCGCTGCGCTAGGATTTTGCTAACGTGGCTGGTATCTTTGCAGGTTGTTTGCAGTGGCATTTTGAATATAACAATTAGATGATTATGGCGCGACTCTCTGGTATCCAACGGATTATGGAAGTGGGCATGATAGTGTGCAGCATGTTTGCGCTGTACCTGTTGCTCGCTCTGGCCTCTTTTGACCCTGCCGACCCTAGCTGGAGTCAGGCTGGCTTTCGTGAAGACGTGCAAAATGCAGCCGGCCCTATCGGTGCCTGGTTTGCGGACATTCTCCTCAATAGTTTTGGTTACATTGCCTACGCATTTCCATTTGGTATTGCCTTACTCGGATGGTTTTTATTCCAACAAACCAAAGATTTGTTGGAGTTGGATTACCTGACCATTGGCCTTCGTTTAATTGGCGGTATTTTGTCTATTATCGGCGCGACAGCGCTGTTCAGCCTCAATGCAGACGATGTATACGTATTCTCCGCCGGTGGTTTTGTGGGTGATGCCATCAGTGGCCGCCTGTTACCTTATTTTAATCTGGCTGGCACCACGCTGCTGTTACTGTGCTTTTTGTGTACAGGTCTGACCCTGATGACCGGGTTGTCCTGGTTGGCTCTGGTTGATCATATTGGTGACTGGGCCATCAGTGGTTTACGCTGGTTGGGCCGACTGCCTGCAATGCTTCAGGATATGCAAGTTCCCAGCTTGCCTAAACGGACTAAGGCGACAGCGCCTGAACCAGAAGATATTGCTGAATCCCCAATGGCTTCTCGTCAGGAACCCGTGGTTGAACCGGTATCCAGAAGGGAACCTGTTATCGAGCCGGTATTCACGATGGATGACGAACCAAGCTTTGATGATGTCGCTTTCTTTGATGAACCGGAGCCGGTAAGAGCTGCGCCAACACCCGCACCCGTTGTAAAACCTAAGCCGGCGAAAGACAAACCTAAAACCCTGGCTGAATTGGAAGAAGAGTATGCGGTGGAAGGGGAGCGTCCATCGTTTAATCTGCTGGATCGTCCTGACAAAGTAAAAAACCCTATTTCCCCGGAAGAATTAGAAGCTGCATCGCGTTTGGTGGAAGCCAAGTTGCTGGACTTCAATATCGAAGCCAAAGTGGTGGGGGTATACCCAGGACCAGTGATTACCCGTTTTGAGCTGGATTTGGCTCCGGGTGTAAAAGTTGCCAAAATTTCTTCACTTTCCAAAGACCTGGCCAGAGCATTATCTGCTATTTCGGTGCGGGTGGTGGAGGTGATCCCAGGTAAATCCGTGATTGGTCTGGAACTGCCGAACAAGCACCGTGAAATGGTGCGTTTGTCCGAAGTTATTGAATGCGACGTTTTCCAAAACTCTGCCTCTAACCTGACCATGGTGCTGGGTAAAGACATCGCCGGCAAACCTGTGGTGGTGGATCTGGCCAAAATGCCGCACTTACTGGTGGCCGGTACGACAGGTTCGGGTAAGTCGGTGGGCGTCAACGTGATGATTTTGTCATTGTTGTACAAGTCCAGCCCGGAAGATGTGCGGTTGATTATGATCGACCCGAAAATGTTGGAGCTATCGGTCTACGAAGGTATTCCGCATTTGCTCGCCGAAGTGGTTACGGACATGAAAGAGGCGGCCAATGCCCTGCGTTGGTGTGTGGGGGAAATGGAGCGTCGTTATCGTTTGATGTCTGCGCTGGGCGTGCGTAACCTTAAAGGCTATAACGCCAAAATTGCAGACGCTATAGAGGCTGGCGAGCCGATTAAAGACCCACTGTGGAAACCTGAACAGAGTATGGATCCCGAAGCGCCGGATCTGGAGAAGTTGCCCAGTATTGTGGTGGTGGTGGATGAATTTGCCGATATGATGATGATTGTCGGCAAGAAAGTAGAAGAGCTGATTGCCCGTATTGCCCAAAAGGCGAGGGCAGCCGGTATCCACTTAGTGCTGGCCACGCAGCGTCCGTCAGTAGATGTTATTACCGGTCTTATTAAAGCCAACATTCCCACCCGTATTGCCTTTCAGGTGTCATCTAAGATCGATTCACGAACTATCCTGGACCAGCAGGGCGCCGAAGCCTTGTTAGGACAAGGGGATATGCTGTATTTGCCACCAGGTACCGGCGTGCCGACCCGGGTACATGGTGCCTTTGTGGATGATCACGAAGTCCATGCGGTGGTGGCAGACTGGCAGAAACGTGGCAAGCCAAATTATATCGATGAAATATTAAGCGGAGAGGGTAGCGCTGAAGTGCTGCTGCCCGGAGAGCAGGCGGAAGGTGATGATGCCGAATCCGATCCCTTGTATGACGAAGCGGTGGCCTTTGTTACCCAAAGTCGTCGTGCCTCAGTATCCAGCGTGCAGCGCCAGTTCAGAATTGGCTACAACCGTGCAGCCCGAATTGTCGAGCAGATGGAAATGTGCGGCGTGGTGAGCGCACAAGGCCATAACGGCAACCGTGAAGTGTTGGCACCGCCACCAGTTTGATGCAGCGACAGCTGTTGTTCAGGCAATGGTCAGTTTAGCTTGTCACAATGTGACTGTGTGAATTACTCAAGAAGTGTGTATGAAGAAAATTTTTCTAAGCAGCTTATGTGTTTTGGCGTTTCCTGTACTGGCCAATGATGCCGCGGATAGTCTGAAAAGCAGGCTCCATGAACTGCAAAGTTTTCAGGCCAATTTTTCTCAGCAGGTTGTTGATGGTCAAGGACAGCAGGTGCAGGAAGCCACAGGCAAGCTGCAACTGCTGCAGCCGAATAAATTACGCTGGGAACTGTTTTCGCCAGATGAGAGTTTGTTGATCGCCGATGGTCAGACGGTTTGGCATGTTGACCCCTTTGTGGAACAGGCTATCGCTATGGACCAACAGGCAACAGTGGCCGACAATCCGCTGATTTTACTGGCACAGCCAGATAGTCAGCATTGGCAGGATTTTAGTGTGACAGCAGAGGGGACCAGCTACCAGATACGTAGTCACAGCGAAGACAGCCAGATTGAGACCCTCACTTTGAGGTTTGAAGGACAAACTTTGGTTTCCCTTAGCCTGCTGGACAGACAGCAACAAACCAGTACTCTGGATTTTTCCGATATCCAGCAAAACAAGGGCTTACCGGACGCGTTGTTTATCTTTACCCTTCCCGAGGGATTTGAGCTGGATGACCAGCGCCAGGTACAGACCGGAAGTTTGCCAAAACCATGACCCAAGAGCTGGACTTTGGCCAGGACAATCCTTACCAGCCACTGGCCGCGTTGATGCGGCCAAAGCGCCTGGAAGACTACGCCGGCCAGCAGCATATTCTGGGGGAAGGAAAGCCGCTGCGCCGCGCTATCGAGCAGGGCAAAGCCCATTCCATGATCCTCTGGGGCCCACCTGGCACGGGAAAAACCACCCTGGCTGAACTGATCGCCAATTATTGTGATGCCCATGTAGAGCGCATCTCTGCGGTGACCTCAGGGGTAAAGGAGATACGTCAGGCTATTGATAATGCCCGGCACCAGGCCCAGGCGCGAGGCAAAAAAACCTTATTGTTCGTTGATGAGGTACACCGCTTTAATAAGAGCCAGCAGGATGCTTTCTTACCCCATATTGAAGACGGTACCGTCATTTTTATCGGCGCGACGACCGAAAACCCGTCTTTTGAACTTAATGGCGCCTTGCTGTCCAGAGCCAGAGTGTATCTGCTTAAGAAACTGGAAGCAGAAGACTTAACGCAGATGTTGTCTCGGGCTATGCAGGATAGCCGTTACGCTGGCATTACCTTGGCTGACGATGCACAACAGTTGTTAACTCAACTGGCTGATGGCGATGGCAGACGTTTGCTTAATTACCTGGAGCTGGCGGCTGATTTTGCCGAGCAGGGGTTGGTGAGCGTCGATACAGTGCGTGAAGCGGTAGGCGGTAAGGTGGCCGCCTTTGATAAGGGCGGGGATCAGTTTTACGACATGTTGTCTGCCTTACATAAATCCGTAAGAGGCTCGTCACCAGATGGGGCATTGTATTGGTATGCACGAATGCTGGAAGCGGGTTGCGATCCATTAGTGGCGGCCAGACGTTTGCTGGCAATAGCGTCCGAGGATATTGGTAATGCTGATCCTAGGGCGTTACAGGTCTGTCTGAACGCCTGGGATATCTTTCATCGGGTTGGCCCGGCCGAAGGAGAGCGCGCCATTGCCCAGGCGCTGGTGTATTGTGCCTGCGCGGCCAAGAGTAACGCCCTGTATATGGCCTATAAACAGGCTCGCAGAGACGCCAGAGAGCTGGCTAATTTTGAGGTGCCTCACCATCTTCGCAATGCCCCAACCAAACTGATGAAAGAGCAGGGCTATGGCAGTGAATACCGTTATGCCCATAATGAGCCGGGGGCCTATGCCGCTGGTGAATCTTATCTGCCACCGGAGCTTGCAAATCAGCGCTATTATCTGCCTAATGAGCGCGGTCTGGAGAAGCAAATTCGTGCCAAATTGGATTATTTGCGCGAACAGGATGAGCAAAGTGAGCAGCAACGTTATAAGTAACAGTTTTGCTTTATATGCGACTATTGCCGCGGGCGGCGCTATGGGCGCCTGTTTACGCTATTTTATTTCGCAACTGGCTTTGCAGTGGTTTGGTAAAGGGTTTCCCTTTGGTACACTGGCGGTCAATATTCTCGGCTCCTTGATGCTAGGCGTTGTGTATGGTCTTATCGAGAGCGAGTATGTGGCAGGCCACCCTTGGCGGACCTTTTTGAGCATTGGTTTTATTGGCGCCCTGACCACATTTTCCACGTTTTCCCTGGATACCTTATTGCTTATGCAACAAGGTGCATGGATGAAAGCCGTGGGCAATATTTTGTTAAACCTGCTGTGTTGCCTGTTGGCTGCATGGTTGGGTATCAAGTTGATCATAAACAAAGGTTAATCACACAGCATGTTAGACCCGAATTTTTTGCGCAGCGATATCGAGACAACCGCACAGCGCCTTGCCACCCGCGGCTTTACCCTGGATGTGGCGACCTTTAAATCCCTTGAAGAAAAACGCAAAGATCTGCAGATCCGTACGCAGGAATTGCAGAATGAGCGCAATGTGCGCTCCAAAAATATAGGTAAAGCCAAAGCCGCTGGTGAAGATATAGCCCCCTTACTGGCTGAAGTGGGCAAGCTGGGTGACGAGCTGGACAGTGCGAAAACTGAACTGGATGCGCTGTTAGAGGAAATCAGTCAATTGTCTCAGGCGCTGCCTAATCTGCCACATGAATCTGTGCCAGTCGGTCGCGATGAAGAAGAGAACAAAGAAATCAGCCGTTGGGGTACGCCACGCCAGTTCGATTTCGACATAAAAGATCACGTTGATGTAGCCACGGCGTTGGACAAAGGCCTGGATTTTGAAGCTGGGGTTAAGCTCAGTGGCGCGCGTTTTGTGGTTATGCGCGGCAAGATTGCCCGTCTGCATCGTGCGTTAACGCAGTTTATGCTGGACCTGCATACCAGTGAACATGGTTATCAGGAAATGTACGTACCTTATCTGGTCAACGCCGATAGCTTGTTTGGTACCGGCCAATTGCCTAAGTTTGGCGAGGATCTATTTCATACCAAGCCTGCTACTGAAGAAGGGCAGGGTTTGAGCCTGATCCCTACCGCAGAGGTACCGCTCACCAACCTGGGACGAGATGAGATTTTCCCGGCAGAACAACTGCCACTGAAGATGACGGCTCATACACCTTGTTTTCGCAGTGAGGCTGGCTCCTATGGGCGTGACACCCGTGGTCTGATTCGCCAGCATCAGTTTGATAAGGTTGAGTTAGTGCAGTTGGTTAAGCCGGAGGAGTCTTTCGAGGCACTGGAAGAGCTTACCGAACATGCCGAGAAGGTCCTGCGTTTACTGGGTTTGCCATACCGTAAGATGCTGCTTTGTACCGGTGATATGGGCTTTGGTTCATGCAAGACGTACGATCTGGAAGTATGGCTACCCGCGCAAAATACCTACAGAGAGATTTCTTCTTGCTCCAATATGCTGGATTTCCAAGCGCGCCGTATGCAGGCACGCTATCGTAACCCGGAAACCGGCAAGCCCGAACTGCTGCACACCTTAAATGGCTCTGGTTTGGCGGTAGGACGGACTTTAGTTGCCATTTTGGAAAACTATCAGCAGGCCGATGGCAGTGTGGAAATCCCTGATGTGCTGCGCCCATATATGGGTGGCATTGAGGTTATTCGCTAAGCCTTCAACGCTATCGAGTACTAGAAGCGGGCCTCATGGCCCGTTTTTTTATTGTCAGTCTTAAACCACCTCCTATGGAGGTGGTGATCGTCCAGTCGGGGCTGTGCCCGTAGAGTGCTCATGCTAGATACTGACTTTTGTTTGTTACCAGCAAATAAAAGGAGTAAATAG